>NZ_JAATVY010000013.1 GCF_011947195.1 Planosporangium thailandense
TGCGGCCCGACACGAAAAGAGCGCCCCCGATGCCGGGGATACGTTCGGCTGGCAATTCTTTGCTGTCAGTTGCCCTCTTGCATGCTCGCCCGCATCGTTCGCAACAGCTCTGCCGACTGATCGACCGGACGGTTCGGAAACATCGCGACACCCAGGGTGTGGCGATCGGCCCACCCGCAGACAGCCATGGTGGCGCCGTCGGTCTGGGTCGAACCGCACTTCATGACACCGCCCAGGGGGCCGGCCGGCACCGTTTTGACGTGGTCGACCCCGCCGTTGTCATCGCTGATCAGCTGGAACGTCTTGGTGAGCGCGTTCTCTGCGGAACCGATTTCTCCGGTACCGCCGACGAACAGCACCGATCGCGACTCGCCGGCCTCGTCGGCGTACACGGCGCCGGTGCTCTTCTGTAGCGACACCGCGGTCTGCACGGCGGTGCGCAGGTAGTCGATGGTGTCGTGGGCGCCCTGGCTGTCGTCGAGCTCCAGGCCGGCGACGCGAGGCGGAGTGGTTATCTGCACGTCGTCGCGGCCCCACATCTCGCAGGCGACAGGTCCGAAGACCGCCGTGAGGACGAGGACAGCCACCCCGGTACTGATCAGCGCGAGGTTGCGCGGGCGTAGCAGCGCGGACCGGCCGACCGGGGGTGTGTCGCTCCCACGATCGGGCACGTCCGCCGTGCCGGCCCCGAAGAGGATCTCGGCGACAGCGTCGGTGTCAGCGGCAGCGTCGGTATCAGCGGCGTCGGCTCGTGTCGGTTCCGCCGCTTCGCCGGTGGGTACCGGGGCGGACGGCGCCGGAGCGAGCCCGTCGCCCGAGCCGGCCGAGGGCGTTTCTGCCTCGCTCATCGCACCTCCTGCAGAGGGTCCCCGGCGGCGTCTGGTTGGGCGGTTGCCCGGCGTGTTTCGGCTCCGGTCAGGGTAGCGGTCGGAGCCACATCAGATCGGTCAGGGTCACGTCGTCGGCCTTGTCCACAGGTGGGTTGGCCAGCGTCGCGGTCTCGGTCGGTCGCCGTAGACTCGCTACGTGACCGAAACCGTGCAGACCAACGCGTACGACGAGCGTGACAGCGCCCACCCGCGGCAGGGCACCTCTCTGCCGGCTCAGTACTCTCCTGCCCAGGTAGAGCAGCGACTGTACGAGCAGTGGGTAGCGGCCGGTCTGTTCCGGGCGGACGCCAGCAGTGACAGGCCGCCGTTCTGCATCGTCATCCCGCCACCGAACGTGACCGGGTCATTGCACATCGGCCACGCCCTCGACCACACCATCCAGGACGCCCTCATTCGCCGCAAGCGCATGCAGGGGTACGAGGCGCTGTGGCTGCCGGGCATGGACCACGCGGGCATCGCCACCCAGAACGTCGTGGAGCGGCAGCTGGCCGGCGAGGGCCTGTCCCGCCATGACCTGGGCCGGGAGAAGTTCATCGAGCGGGTCTGGCAGTGGAAGGCGGAGTCCGGGGGCAAGATCCTCGGCCAGATGCGTCGGCTCGGTGACTCCGTCGACTGGAGTCGCGAGCGGTTCACCATGGACGAGGGCCTGTCCCGGGCGGTCCAGACGATCTTCAAGCGGCTCTTCGACGAGGGCCTCATCTACCGCGCCGAGCGCATCATCAACTGGTGCCCCCGCTGCCTCACCGCGCTCAGCGACATCGAGGTGGAGCACTCCGACGACGAGGGCGAGCTGATCTCGATCCGGTACAGCGACGAGGTCGTCGTCGCGACGACCCGGGCGGAGACGATGCTCGGCGACACCGCGGTCGCGGTGCACCCCGACGACGAGCGCTACAAGCACCTGGTGGGCACCGAGGTCGAGCTGCCGCTGACCGGCCGACGGATCCCGATCGTCGCCGACGCGCACGTCGACCCGACCTTCGGCACCGGCATGGTCAAGGTGACGCCGGCGCACGACCCCAACGACTTCGAGATCGGCCAGCGCCACGGCCTGCCGAGCCTGACGATCATGGACGAGCGTGGCGTCATCACCGTGCACGGCCCGTTCGAGGGGCTCGACCGGTACGAGGCACGACCGGCGATCGTCGAGGCCCTGCGCGAGCAGGGCCGGATCGTGGCGGAGAAGCGGCCGTACGTGCACGCCGTCGGGCACTGCTCCCGCTGCCGCACCACGGTCGAGCCGCGCCTGTCGCTGCAGTGGTTCGTCAACACCGAACCGCTGGCGCGGGCGGCGGGCGAGGCCGTGCGCGACGGTCGCGTGCGCATCGAGCCGCCGGAGCTGGCCAAGCGGTACTTCGCCTGGGTCGACAACATGCACGACTGGTGCATCTCGCGCCAGCTGTGGTGGGGCCACCGCATCCCGGTCTGGTACGGGCCGAACGGCGAGGTGGTCTGCGTCGGCCCGGACGAGAAGCCGCCGGGCACCGAGGAGCAGGGCTGGCGCCAGGACGAGGACGTTCTGGACACGTGGTTCTCCAGCGGCCTGTGGCCGTTCTCCACGCTCGGCTGGCCGGACGAGACCCTCGACCTGCAGAAGTTCTACCCGACCAGCGTGCTGGTGACCGGGTACGACATCCTGTTCTTCTGGGTGGCCCGGATGATGATGTTCGGGCTGTACGCGATGGACGGCGAGCAGCCGTTCGACGTGGTGGCGCTGCACGGCATGGTCCGCGACCAGCACGGCAAGAAGATGTCGAAGTCGTTCGGCAACGTCGTGGACCCGTTGGACTGGATCGACCGGTTCGGCGCCGACGCGACCCGGTTCACCCTGGCCCGCGGCGCCAATCCGGGCTCCGACGTGCCGGTCAGCGACGAGTGGGCCCAGGGCTCGCGCAACTTCTGCAACAAGCTGTGGAACGCGACCCGGTACGCGCTGATCAGCGGCGCGACGGTCGAGGGCGACCTGCCGCCGGCGTCCGAGCTGGGCAGCGTCGACCGGTGGATCCTGTCCCGCCTGCAGCACGTCACCGCCCAGGTCGACGAGTACTTCGAGGCGTACGAGTTCGCGAAGGTCTGCGACACGCTCTACCACTTCGCGTGGGACGACGTCTGCGACTGGTACGTCGAGCTGACCAAGCCGATCCTGAGCTCGGCCGACGAGCAGGCCGCCGCCCGGACGCGGCGGGTCCTCGGCCACGTCCTCGACCAGCTGCTGCGCCTGCTGCACCCGGTCATCCCGTTCGTGACCGAGGAGCTCTGGCAGGCGTTGACCGCGCCGGCCCCGGTCGTCGTCGAGATGCCCGCCCCGGGCATCGGTCCGATCGAGACGATCGAGCCGGCCGGGGCGCGCTCGATCATGGCCGCCGCCTGGCCGGCGGCCGACCCCTCGTACCTGGACGACGCGGCCGAGGCGGAGCTTGCCGCCCTCCAACGGGTCGTGACCGAGGTGCGGCGTTTCCGCTCGGACCAGGGGCTCAAGCCGGGGCAGCGGGTCAGCGCCCGGCTCACCGGTCTCGGTGGGCTCAGCGGGCACGAGCCGCTGATCCGCTCGCTGGCGCGTCTCGACGCCGCCGGTGACGACTTCACCGCCACCGCGACGCTGGCCGTAAGCGGGGGAGTGAGCGTCGAGCTCGACACGCGCGGCTCGATCGACGTGGCGGCCGAGCGGGCCCGCCTGGAGAAGGACCGGGCGGCAGCGGAGAAGGAGGCGGCGCAGTGCCGCGCCAAGCTCGACAACCCGGCGTTCGTGGGCAAGGCGCCGGAGCCGGTCGTGAGCAAGATCCGGGACCGGCTCACGGCCGCCGAGGCCGAGCTGGAGCGGATCGCCCGGCAACTCGACGCGCTTCCGGCGGCGTGACGTGACGTCTGACAGGGCGGTGTGACATGACGTCTGACAGGTCGACCGCGGAACGGTCGACGTCCGAGCGGTTCGCCGAAGCCGAGCGCGAGCTGGAGCAGCGCGGCACCAGCCGCATGGTGTTCGAGCTGGGGCGGATCGAGGGGTTGCTCGAGATGCTCGGCGACCCGCAGAAGGCGTACCCGTCGATCCACGTCACCGGCACGAACGGCAAGACGTCGACGGCGCGGATGATCGACGCCCTCCTGCGGGCGCACGGGCTGCGCACCGGGCGTTACACCAGCCCCCATCTGACGACGGTGCGTGAGCGCATCACGATCGAGGCGCAGCCGATCGGAGAGGAGCGCTTCGTCGATGTGTACGACGAGGTCGCGCCGGTCGCGAAGCTTCTCGACGAGCGTGCCGGCGAGAGCCTGACCTACTTCGACATGACCACGGCGATGGCGTTCGCGGCGTTCGCCGACGCGCCGGTCGACGTGGCCGTGATCGAGGTCGGGCTCGGCGGCGTCGACGACTCGACCAACGTGGTGCACGCCGGCGTCTGCGTGATCACCCCGATCGGCCTCGACCACCAGGAGTGGCTCGGGGACACCCTCGAGGACATCGCGCTGGCCAAGGCGGGCATCGTGCACAAGGGCGCGACGTTGGTCTGCGCCGCCCAGCCGGACGAGGCGATGCGGCCGATCCTGGAGCACTGCGCCGAGGTCGACGCCACGATCGCCCGCGAGGGCAGCGAGTTCGGCGTCCTGCACCGCTCCCTCGCGGTCGGCGGCCAGGTACTGACGCTGCAGGGCCTGTCGGGGGTGTACGGCGACGTGTACCTGCCGCTGCACGGCGCCCATCAGGCCGAGAACGCCGCCGTCGCGCTCGCCGCGGTGGAGGCGTTCCTGGGCGCCGGGGCCGACAAGGCCCTCGACGTGGAGACGGTGCGCGCCGGCTTCGCGGCCGCCAGTTCGCCGGGCCGGCTGGAGCGGGTACGCACCTCGCCGACGATCCTGCTCGACGCCGCGCACAACCCGCACGGCATGGCAGCCACGGTCACCGCGCTGGGCGAGGAGTTCGATTTCCGGCGCCTGGTGGCGGTGGTCGCCACCCTCACGGACAAGGACTCGCAGGGCATCCTCGAGCTGCTCGAACCTGTGGTCGACGCGGTGGTGGTCACCCGTAACACCTCGCCGCGGGCGACGCCCACGGCCGAGCTGGCCAGGATCGCCGTCGAGATCTTCGGCGAGGACCGGGTACAGGTGGAGCCGGCGCTGCCCGACGCCATCGAGGCGGCGGTCACGCTGGCCGAGGCGGACATGGACGCGGAGATCAGCGGGGTAGGGGTGCTCATCACCGGCTCCGTGGTCACCGTGGCGGACGCGCGAAGGATGCTGAAACGCGATGAGTGAACCAGCCCGGCCCGGTCTTCGTAACCCGCTGGCCGCGGTGCGCGGCGCCGGCGCGGGGGCGCTCGTGGTCGAGGCGCTCGTCCTGCTGCTCGCGATCGCCCCGCTGGCGCGCATCGGCGGCGCGGAGCGCGGCCCCGCGATCGGGCTCGTCGTCGCCCTCGCCGTCGTTGCCGGCCTGCTGTGCGGGCTGCTGCGCCACCCGTGGGCCTGGTGGGCCGGCCTGGTCATCCCGGTCGCGCTGCTGGCCGGTGGCGCGCTGCACTGGTCGCTCGGCGTGCTCGGCGTCGTGTTCGGGCTGCTGTGGGGGTACATGCTCAACGTGCGGCGGACGATCCTCGCCAACCGCCCGTCCGACGTCTGACCCCGTCAGACGCGGTCCTCCCAGTGGGTCAGGGCGATCGCGTGACCGTCCGGATCGCGGAGCGTCGCCGCCCACTGCTCCAACTGTTCGCCCTTGTTGACCACCCGCGGCGGGTGCATGAACTCGACGCCGTGGCGGCGTAGCCGCTCGTACGCCTCGTGCACGTCGTCGACCTCGAGGTTGAGGTGCACGACCCGACGGTCGACCGGTGGGGTGTCGGCGACCTGGCGCAGCAGGATCCGGGCGTTGCCGGAGGCGAGGATCGCGCTTCCCTGGCCACCGTCGATCTCGGTGAGCCCCAGCAGGTCGCGGTAGAAGGTCAGGGAGCGCCCCAGGTCGGACACGATCACCGTGACGCCGACGTTGTGGACGCCGTCCAGGCCCTGCGGCTCGTCGTCGGGGGCGTCGGCCAGGTACGGCGCGACGTACGGATCAGGTGGGGTCGCTGCGGCGCCGGCCGGTGGGGCCGTACCCGCTCCGGCTCCGGCCGGCGCGGCGGTACCCGCCCGCCCGTTCGCGTCCTCGGCGGGCGGCTCGGCGTTGCCGATGAAGAGACCGCCGGCCGGGACGACCGGCCCGGCCGGTTCGACGGCGGCCGGGGCCGCCGGCCTGGCGTCCACCACGTCCGGCTCGCCGCCGGCGACATCGCCGGCCGACAGGAACTCGTCAGTCGGCGCCGCGTCCGGGGTGACCGGTGACGCGCCGGGCGTCGGAAACACGACGCTTTCCATCGGCACGACGGCCTCGACCGACCCGGGCGGCGGCGCTTCGGGCCGCGGCCGGGGACTGGGGCGACGCCGGCCGCCGGCGGTCGCGATGCCCGCCTGGGTTGCGACGCCCGCCTGGGTCGCGACGCCCGCGGGCGACGCCGTGGCGGCCGGCTGTGCGGCGGGGACAGGCTCCGCCGCGGCGACCGGCTCGATGACGGCCGTGGGCGTGTCGTCGATGAACGGGTCCGGCTCCAGGAACGGGTCCGGCTCGAACCGGTGCTCGGCCGGCACCATCGTCTCGATCGGGTACCCCTCGTAGTCCGCGCCCTCGTCGACGTACTCCTCTTCGACGTGGGGCGAGTAGCTGAGGTCGTCGGCGGCGAGGTCGCGATGGGCGGGTACCTGGTCCCAGAGCACGCGCAGCCGCCGCGGATTGCTGTTGGGGATCAGCACCGGCAGGGTCGCGCCGATGTCGGGCCACTTGCTCACGGGCACGTTGGCGTCGCGGACGCGCACCACCACGTTGTGGACGCCGTGGGCGTTGACCAGCAGGTGGAGGTCGGCCGGGCCGGTGAGGCCGGTCGGCGGCGGCGCGGACGACTGGCTGACGTGCGCCGTGCCGTAGACGTCGGGGCGGTTGGCCCGGACGCTGGACAGCACGATCACGGCGGGGCCGAGCAGCCCGATCACGACGCCGAGGACCGCGATGGGCACGCTGCCCATGCCGGCGCCACAGGGCAGGATGAACAGACCTACCGTCACCAGGCCGCACACCAGGAAGCCCTGACGTGACGACAGTGACCAACGACTGGCATTCGCCACGTTGACCTCCACGGGGCTGGGAAAGCCAGGCTAGGCCGCGTCGAGTGACGAAAGAAAGATTAAGCGCTCTGCTCGATATCCGCTGACCTAGCGTGCCGGTCCTCGCCGGCCCTTGTACAGCGCCCGCTAGGCTGCGTCGGTAGCGGAACGTAACGCTGGAGGAGGGCACACGTGGCCGAGCGCACGCTCGTACTGGTCAAGCCGGACGCGGTCCGTCGCGGGCTGGTCGGTGAGGTGATTGGCAGGTTCGAGCGCAAGGGCCTGACCATCGAGGAGATGCGTCTGCGCACCATGGATGCCGCGCTGGCCGACGAGCACTACGCCGAGCACGTGGACAAACCGTTCTACCCGCCGTTGAAGGAGTTCATGACCAGCGGCCCGCTGGTTGCGATGATCCTCTCCGGCGACCAGGCGATCGAGGTGGTGCGGGCGCTGACCGGCGCGACCGACGGGCGCAAGGCGGCTCCCGGGACGATCCGTGGCGACTTCTCGCTGTCCAACCGCGAGAACCTCGTACACGCCTCGGACTCGCCGGAGAGCGCCAAGCGGGAGATCGCCCTCTGGTTCCCCGAGCGCGCCAAACTCGTGGATCTTGGACAGTTGTGCGACCTATAGGTCGCACAACTGTCCAAGATCGGGGAACACGGCGGGCGCGCGGCACGTTGTAAACACCGTGAAGAGTGCCCGACCGTTCGGGTACTCTTGACGACCACAGGCGACGACCCGGCCATCACCGGTGAGCCTCCGGAAGAAAGGGCCTCGGGGCCCGAGTAGAACCGGACGGGGCGGCCCGTTACAGCCGATGAACGAGCGGGCATCCGATCTCGGGTGTCAAGCGGGGTGGTACCGCGGGCTTCGGCTCGTCCTCGCACCGGCAGCAGTACATACCGGAGCGAGGAGAGACGCCACCATGGCCTATCCGAAGAACGCCCCCGCCGGCGTACCGGCGAGCCCCGACCTGCCCGAGGTGGAGCGGAACGTCCTCGACTTCTGGAAGTCCGACCGGACTTTCGAGGCGAGCGTCGAGAACCGACCGGCCGGGGAGAACGGAGCCAACGAGTTCGTCTTCTACGACGGGCCGCCGTTCGCCAACGGCCTGCCGCACTACGGTCACCTGCTGACCGGCTACGTCAAGGACGTGGTGCCGCGCTACCAGACGATGCGCGGCCGCCGGGTCGAGCGCCGCTTCGGCTGGGACACCCACGGCCTGCCCGCGGAGGTCGAGGCCGAGAAGCAGCTCGACATCTCCACCAAGGCGGAGATCCTCGCGCTCGGCGTGGACAAGTTCAACGCCGCCTGCCGCGACTCGGTGCTGCGCTACACCAACGAGTGGGAGCGCTACGTCACCCGCCAGGCCCGCTGGGTCGACTTCACCAACGACTACAAGACGCTCGACCTGCCGTACATGGAGAGCGTCATGTGGGCGTTCAGGACGCTCCACGACAAGGGCCTGATCTACGAGGGCTTCCGGGTCCTGGCGTACTGCTGGCGCTGCGAGACGCCGCTGTCGAACACCGAGACCCGCATGGACGACGTGTACCGCGACCGGCAGGACCCGGCGGTCACCGTCAAGTTCCGCCTGGAGACCGGTGAGGACCTGTGGGTGTGGACCACCACGCCGTGGACGCTGCCGTCCAACCTGGCGGTGGCGGTAGGGCCGGACATCGAGTACGCCGTCTTCGAGGACGAGAACGGGCAGCGCCACGTCGTCGGCGCGGCGCGGGTCGGCGCGTACGCCAACGAGCTGGCCAACGCGACCCAGGTGGGCACGGTGTACGGCCGGGACCTGGTCGGCCGCCGGTACACGCCGCTGTTCGACTTCCTCGTCGAGCAGGCCGGCCCGAACGCGTTCCGGGTGCTGTCGGGCGACTTCGTCACCACCGAGGACGGTACCGGCGCCGTGCACATGGCGCCCGCCTTCGGTGAGGACGACCAGAACACCTGCAACGCCAACGGCATCCCGACCGTGGTGACCGTCGACGAACACACCCGGTTCACGTCGCTGGTGCCCACGTACGAGGGGCTGCAGGTCTTCGAGGCGAACAAGCCGGTGCTGCGCGACCTCAAGGAGCGCGGCGTGGTGGTGCGCCACGACACCTACACCCACTCGTACCCGCACTGCTGGCGCTGTGACACCCCGCTGGTGTACAAGGCGGTGTCGTCGTGGTTCGTGGCGGTGACCCAGTTCCGTGATCGGATGGTCGAGCTCAACCAGCAGATCACCTGGGCGCCCGAGCACGTCAAGGACGGCTCGTTCGGCAAGTGGCTGGCCAACGCCCGGGACTGGTCGATCAGCCGGAACCGGTTCTGGGGCTCGCCGATCCCGGTGTGGAAGTCCGACAACCCGGAGTACCCGCGGGTCGACGTCTACGGCTCGCTCGACGAGCTGGAGCGGGACTTCGGGGTACGCCCGGCGGACCTGCACCGGCCCGGCATCGACGAGCTGACCCGGCCCAACCCCGACGACCCGACGGGTAAGTCGACGATGCGCCGGGTGCCGGAGGTGCTGGACTGCTGGTTCGAGTCCGGCTCGATGCCGTTCGCCCAGGTGCACTACCCGTTCGAGAACCGCGACTGGTTCGAGCACCACTACCCGGGCGACTTCATCGTCGAGTACATCGGGCAGACCCGCGGCTGGTTCTACACGCTGCACGTGCTCGCGACGGCGCTGTTCGACCGGCCGGCGTTCCGCAACTGCGTCAGCCACGGCATCCTGCTGGGCGAGGACGGCCGCAAGATGTCCAAGAGCCTGCGCAACTACCCGGACGTGTACGGCGTCTTCGACTCGTACGGCGCGGACGCCATGCGCTGGTTCCTGGTGTCGTCGCCGGTGCTGCGCGGCGGGGACATGTCGGTGACCGAGGCCGGCATCCGGGACTCGGTGCGGCAGGTGCTGCTGCCGCTGTGGAACGTCTGGTACTTCTTCAGCCTGTACGCCAACGCCGAAGGATACGAGGCGAAGCGGCGTACGGACTCGCCGCACCTGCTCGACCGGTACGTGCTCGCGAAGACCGGCGAGCTGGTCGCCGACGTGACGAAGGCGCTGGACGCGTTCGACCTGACCGGCGCCTGCACGGCGGTCCGCTCGTACCTCGACGCGCTGACCAACTGGTACGTCCGCCGCTCGCGCAACCGGTTCTGGACCGGGGACCGGGACGCGTTCGACACCCTGTACACGGTGCTGGAGACGCTGACACGGGTCATGGCGCCGCTGGCGCCGATGGTCGCGGAGGAGATCTGGCGGGGGCTGACCGGTGGCCGCTCGGTGCACCTGACCGACTGGCCATCCGCTGAGGAGTTCCCGGCGGATCACGACCTCGTCGCGGCGATGGACTCCGTCCGGGACGTCTGCTCGGCGGGGCTGTCCCTGCGCAAGGCCCGGGGCCTGCGGGTGCGGCTGCCGCTGCCGGCGCTGACCGTGGCGACGCCCGACGCGGCGCGGCTGCGGCCGTTCGCCGACCTGGTCGCCGACGAGGTCAACGTCAAGGAGGTCGGCTTCGCCGACGATCTGAGCCGGTACTGCGAGCAGGTGCTGACCGTCGTGCCGCGGGCGCTCGGGCCGCGCGTGGGCGGTCAGGTGCAGCACGTCATCAAGGCGGTCAAGGCCGGCCAGTGGGAGCTGGTCGACGGCGCGCCGGTCGCGGCCGGGGTGACCCTGCAGCCCGGGGAGTACGAGCTGAAGCTGGTGGCCGCGGACGCCGAGAACTCGGCGCCGCTGCCGGGCGGTGAGGGCGTGGTCGTGCTCGACACGGCCGTCACGCCGGAGCTGGCGGCCGAGGGGCTGGCCCGCGACGTCGTACGCGTCGTGCAGCTGGCCCGCCGGGAGGCGGGGCTGGAGGTGACCGACCGGATCGCGCTCGTGGTCGACGCGCCGGCCCAGGTGGCCGCGGCGGTCGAGGCGCACCGCGACTTCCTCGCCGCGGAGACGCTCGCCGACTCGGTGACGTTCGGGGACACCGGGGACCGCGGGTTCGAAGGCGAGGCGGGCGAAGGCGACAAGGTACGCGTAGCCGTCACGCCGGTTTGAGATCATGAGCACTTTGCGGGGTCGGAGGGCCCCGCAAAGTGCTCACGATCATGCCACCTGCCGTAACGTGACGGCCGTGTCCGCGCTGTACTCGATTGGGAAGGCCACGGTCGCCCCGGCGCTGCGCGCCGTCTGGCGGCCGAAGGTCACGGGCCTGGAGCACATCCCGCGCACCGGGCCGGTGATCCTGGCCAGCAACCACCTGTCGGTGGTCGACTCGCTCATCATTCCGATCACGGTGGCTCGGCCGGTCTACTTCCTGGCCAAGGACGAGTACTTTCGCCAGCCCCTGATGCGAACGATCATGACCGGGCTCAACCAGATCCCGGTCGACCGTTCCGGCGGCCGGGCCAGCCTCATGGCGCTGGACGCGGCCCTTCCGGTACTGCGCACCGGCAACGTGCTCGGCATCTACCCCGAGGGCACCCGCTCGCCGGACGGGCGGCTGTACCGTGGTCGCCCCGGCGTGGCCAAGCTCGCGCTCGACGCGGAGGCCGCCGTGGTGCCGGTCGGGCTCCTGGGTACCGAGAAGATCCAGCCGGTCGGGGCGCGCCTGCCGCGCGTCGGCGTGCCGGTGGAGATGCGCGTCGGTAAGCCGCTGGACCTGTCGCAGTGGCGCGACGTCACCGTCGACAGCCGCGTACTGCGGGAGATCACCGCGGCCATCATGGCCGAGATCCGGGCGCTGACCGGCCAGGAGTACGTGGGCCGGTACGCGCCCCGCCGCGACAGTTAGCTCCGCGAGTTAGCGCGGCGAGTTAGCGCGGCGAGTTAGCTCCGCGAGTTAGCTCGCGAGTCAGCCCCGCGCAAGGTGTCACGCTTTGCTGCTTCGGCGCCGCGTGAGGCCGCAATATGTGACACCTTGCGCGGATGATGTAGGACTCAGAAGCCGGCGCTGATCCGCGTGAACTCCCAGTCGGACTGGTCCATGCCGCTGCAGCTGTCGGAGGCGCCGCCGCCCGGGCAGGGGCGGTCGCGGTTGGCCGACCAGAACGCCAACCGGACCAGGCCCTTGTTCTTGGCGTAGTCGCGGATGTCGGTCCAGGTCTGCGGCGGGATCCGCTCGTCCTCGGCGGTGACGCCGGTGCGGCCCGAGATGCCCATGTGACCGTACGCGGTCGCGTCCGGCCAGCCGAACGTGCGCTTGAGCTGGTCCTTCAAGCCTTCCGTGGCGTTGACGGTGTCGGTGTACATGTCCGTACCGTCGAAGTCGAATGGCATGATCGTGTACACGTCGACGTCCGCGCTGAGCGCCTTCGACCGGTTGATCAGACGCACCCCCGCATCGGTCGGGCCGGTCCGGCCGGTTCCGAACGTCAGGACCGTCGTCACGCCCGGGTTGCGCTCCTTGACGATCTTCAGGGCACCGAGGATCCGGTCCTGCACCGCCGGATCGCCGAACTCGTCGGAATTCTCGATGTCGATGTCGACGACCTTCAACCGGTACGCGTCGATCACCTTCTGGTACGCGCCCGCGAGGGCGGCGTCGTCGGGGCAGCTGGGGCCCAGCTTGTTGCCCGACCAGCCGCCGAACGAGACCTCGACGTCGCCGCCGGCCGCCCGGACGGCGTTGATCGTCTGCTGGTCGACGCCGCCGGTCAGGGGACGCGAGCCGTCCCACATGGGGTTGCAGCCGCCGCCGGAGAGCATGAACGCCATCGTGAAGGCCTTGATACCGGACGCCGACATGACCGAGGTGGCGCTCGGTGGATCGCCCCAGCCCAGATACAGGTAGGGCGCCGCGGGGAGCTTCGCGACGCGGTCGCCGCCAGCCGGCCGAGGTGAGAGCGCGGGTGAGGGCGACGGGTAGCTGCCTCTGGTGTCGACGCAGGTGTCGCCGTTCAGGCCGCAGTTGGTGGGCTCGCCGGTGCCGCTGGCCACGAAGCTGAACGACACCGAGGCGCCGGGCGTGATCGTCGCGTTGTACTCGCGGTTGCGGGCGGTGTGGTGGACGCCGTTGGAGGTGATGTGGGCGTCCCGGTACGCGCCGAGCCTGGTGCCGGCTGGAAGGTCGAAGGTGAGCGTCCAGCCCTTGATCTTGTCGCTGCCGCTGTTCTTGATGGTGTAGATCCCGGTGTACCCGTTGCTCGAGCCGGCCTTGCTGAACGTGACGGTCGCGTCGGTCGTGGCGAACGCGGTCCGCGTCACGGTCTCCGTCAGCAGGGCGGCCGCGCCGGCGACGAGCGTCGCCGCGCCGGCCGCCAGGAGAATACGGGCTGACCTCGGTCTCATAGCGGTCCTTCCCATCCAGGGTCTCGATGGCGATGAGCGGGAGCTACCAGTGGTGGGGGAGCGGTGAGCACGGTGTGTAGTTGACGGCGGGGCGTGTTTTCGGAGCTGCCGAGCCGGCCGCGTAGGCTGGTTCGCTATGAGCGTCGCGTCCGTCTTCCCCAAGCTCGAGCGGTTGCTGCCCGAGGTGAGTAAGCCGATCCAGTACGTCGGTGGTGAGCTGGGCGCGGTCGTCAAGGACTGGGACGCCGCGACCGTGCGGTGGGTGCTGTCCTACCCCGACGCCTATGAGGTCGGTCTGCCCAACCAGGGCGTGCAGATCCTGTACGAGGTGCTCAACGAGCAGGCCGACGTGCTTGCCGAGCGCACCTACGCGGTGTGGCCCGACCTAGAGGCTCTCATGCGCAAGCACGCGGTGCCTCAGTTCACCGTCGACACGCACCGGCCGGTCCGCGCCTTCGACCTGTTCGGGATCTCGTTCGCGACCGAGCTGGGCTACACCAACATGCTCACCATGCTCGACCTGGCCGGGATTCCGCTCGACAGCCGTGACCGGGACGAAACCCACCCGATCGTGATCGCCGGCGGGCACGCGGCGTTCAATCCGGAGCCGATCGCCGACTTCATCGACGCCGCCGTACTGGGCGACGGCGAGGAGGCGGTACTCGAGATCACCGCGATCGTGCGGGACTGGAAGGCCGAGGGGTGCCCGGGCGGCCGCGACGAGCTGCTGCTGCGCCTGGCTCGGACCGAGAGCGTGTACGTGCCGCGCTTCTACGACGTCGACTACCTGCCCGACGGCCGGATCCAGCGGGTCGTGCCCAACCGGGCGGACGTGCCGTTCCGGGTGCACAAGCGCACGACCATGGACCTCGACGCCTGGCCGTACCCGAAGAAGCCGCTGGTGCCGCTCGCCGAGACGGTGCATGAGCGGTACGCGGTGGAGATCTTCCGGGGCTGCACCCGGGGCTGCCGGTTCTGCCAGGCCGGCATGATCACGCGGCCGGTCCGGGAGCGGTCGATCACGACGATCGGGGAGATGGTCGCCGAAGGGCTGGAGTTCAGCGGGTTCGGCGAGGTGGGCCTGCTGTCGCTGAGCTCGGCGGACCACTCCGAGATCGGCAACATCTGCTCCGGCCTGGCCGACCAGTACCAGGGCAGCAACGTGTCCCTGTCGCTGCCGAGCACCCGGGTGGACGCGTTCAACATCACACTCGCCGAGGAGTTGTCGCGGGGCGGCCGGCGTACCGGACTGACCTTCGCGCCGGAGGGTGGTTCGGAGCGGATCCGTCGCGTCATCAACAAGATGGTGTCGGAGGAGGACCTGATCCGCACCGTCGTCACGGCGTACTCGAACGGTTGGCGGCAGGTGAAGCTGTACTTCATGTGCGGGCTGCCCACCGAGACCGACGAGGACGTCCTGCAGATCGCGCGCCTGGCGCACGAGGTCATCAAGGCCGGCCGGGCGGCCACCGGCTCCAAGGACATCCGCTGCACGGTCTCCATCGGGGGCTTCGTGCCCAAGCCGCACACGCCGTTCCAGTGGGCGGCGATGTGCTCACCGGAGGTGATCGACAACCGCCTCAAGCTGCTCAAACAGGCGATCAACTCCGACCGCTCGCTCGGCCGGGCCATCGGGTACCGCTACCACGACGGCCAGCCGTCGCTGATCGAGGGCCTGCTCAGCCGCGGCGACCGGCGCGTCGGCGCGGTCATCCGGCGGGTCTGGGAGGACGGCGGCCGTTTCGACGGCTGGTCGGAGCACTTCTCGTTCCAGCGTTGGGTGGACGCCGCCGCCGAGGTGCTGCCGCAGTTCGGCGTCGACCTCGACTGGTACACGACGCGTGAGCGCGACGAGAACGAGGTGCTGCCCTGGGACCACCTGGACTCCGGGCTGGACAAGGAGTGGCTCTGGCAGGACTGGCAGGACGCGCTGTCGGAGTACGAGCAGCCCGACTGCCGGTGGACTCCGTGCTTCGACTGTGGGGTCTGCCCGAGCATGGACACCGAGATCCAGATCGGGCCGACGGGGAAGAAGTTGCTGCCCCTCACGCCGGTCAACACGGGCCTGCGGGTGCCGTCATGAGCGAGCGAAGCGGGGTCATCAGCAGGCTCAGTGTTGGCGCGAAGGGCGCCTACGAACTGTCCGGCCCGCGCGGCTGCGCGGTGCGGCCCGGACAGTTCGCCGAGCGCAGCGAGGTGCCGTCATGAGCCGTACGAAGCCGCAGCCGGAAGGCGGCCAGGCGCCGGTCGTGCAGCGCGTCCGGCTGCGCTACGCCAAGCGCGGGCCCATGCGGTTCACGTCGCACCGCGACTTCGCCCGGGCGTTCGAGCGGGCCATCCTGCGGGCCAACGTCCCGATCGCGTACTCGCAGGGATTCACCCCGCACCCGAAGGTCTCGTACGCCTCGGCGGCGCCCACCGGCGTGGCCAGCGAGGCGGAGTACGTGGAGATCGGGCTGCGGGAGCGGGCCGACCCGCGGGAGCTGGTCTGGGCGCTCGACGCCGCGCTGTCGCCGGGGCTGGACATCCTCGAGGCGGTGGAGGCCACGGGCGGCAGCCTCGCCGAGCGGATCGACGCGTCGGCGTGGCGGATAGAATTGCCGGGAGTGACCGCTAATGCCGCGCGCCACGCCGTCGATGTATTCCTCGCGGCGACCGAGGTGCCGGTGGAACGCCTGACCAAGCAGGGCAGGCGCACGCTGGACGCCCGCGGTCCCGTGGTACGGCTCGACGCGCCACAAACTTCGGATGCCACACCTTCCGAGGTCAGTGGCGTACCGTGTGCGATACTCGACCTTGTCGTTAGGCAGGTCACCCCGTCCGTACGACCCGATGACGTCCTGTCCGGCCTGCGCGTGGCGGCCGATCTGGAGCTGCCGGTGCCGCCCCGCGCGACCCGGCTCGCCCAGGGAGTGCTCACGCCGCAGGGCGAGCTGGTCGATCCGCTGGCCGCGGATCGCGATGCGGCTGTCATCGGAGCTCCGCCGCCCTGACGGAGTTGCAGACTTCGGCGGTTGGCCCGGATTCCCGGGCGGGCCGTCGGCACGTACAGGTGCCCCTGCGTGGCAGCGTTTGCACGCGCCCGGGGGTGCCAGAACTGGAGAACATCCGAATGCTCGACAACGAGCCTGGAGCGGCGAACACCAACGCACCAGGATTTGATGCCCTGACAAGCGCCGCGGGCGCGGCGAACCCGAGTCACACGGACGCGCCGACCGCGGAGCCGCAGGCCGGACAGCCGGCGGAGGCCGCGCCTGCCCGCCGTACCCGGCGCCGTGCCACGAAGTCGACCCCGGCGGCAGCCGCGGGTGACACGCCGGCCGCGCAGGCTGAGCCGGCCGGCGACGGCGTGACGGCTCCCGCGGAGGAGCCGGCCAAACCGGCGCGCCGTAGGCGACGGCCTGCCGCGGGATCGGCCGAAGCGGCCGTTGAGCCCGCCCAGGGAGGTACGGCCGACCAGGCCGGCGCTGTCACCGCTTCCGGCGACGCCGGCGCTGCGGCCGCCACCGGCCAGAGCGCCTCCGGCCAGGCCGCCTCCAGCCAGGCCGCCTCGGGCCAGGCCGGCGAGGACACCGCCGGCGCCCCCGCCGCTCGCACCACGCGTACCCGGCGGCGCACTGCCAAGGCCGCGCCGGTGGCCAAGGCCGAGCCTGCCGCAGCGGAGCCTGGAAACGAGACCGCCGAGCCGTCGCCGGCCGCCCCGAGCGTCGCCGAGCCCTCGGCGCAGGCCGGCGGGTCGCAGCAGGCCGCGCCCCAGCAGGCCGAGCAGCGGGCGGCGACCCGCCAGACCGGGCCGCAGCAGACGGAGCAGCCCGCCGAGCAGCAGCCGGCCGAGCGGCCGTCCCGGCGGCGCGTCGCTCCGGCCACCACGGTCCTGTTCATGCCGCCCACCGCAGCCGAGATCGAGGCCGAAGCCGAGGCGGAGGCCGCTCGCGCCTCCCGGCGGCGCCGGGGCCGGCGGGACGAGGTCGCCGAGCCCGAGCCCGTGGCGGCCGAACCGGAGCCCGAGGTCGAAGAGGCCGACGACGAGGTCGGCGACGAAGAGGACGAAGCCACCGCCACCCGGCGGCGCCGGCGGCGCGGCCGCCGTGGCCGCGGCCGGGGCAAGGGCGGGTACGACGAGGCCAACGACGACGCCGAACACGACGAGGCGGACGAGCACGACGAGGCCGCGGAGGCCGACGAGCACGACGAGGCCGACGAGCACGACGACGCCGAGGCCGACGAGGGCGTGACCCGTCGCCGGCGGCGGCGCCGCCGCAAGGGCGCCGGTGACGTCGAGCCCGCTCCGGACGACCCGGCGAACACCGTTGTCAAGATCCGTGAGCCGCGGCCGGCCCGCGACGAGGTGCAGGGCGTGTCCGGCTCGACCCGGCTCGAAGCCAAGCGCCAGCGCCGCCGTGACGGCCGTGAACAGCGGCGCACCCGTCCGCCGATCCTGACCGAGTCGGAGTTCCTGGCCCGCCGCGAGGCCGTCGACCGGGTGATGGTCGTACGCCAGAAGGGCGACCGTACCCAGATCGCGGTGCTCGAGGACGGCATCCTCGTGGAGCACTACGTCTCCCGGGCCAGCGCCTCGACGATGGTCGGCAACGTCTACCTCGGCCGGGTCCAGAACGTGCTGCCCAGCATGGAGGCGGCCTTCGTCGACATCGGGCGCGGCCGCAACGCCGTCCTGTACGCCGGCGAGGTCAACTGGGAGGCCACCGGCCTGGAAGGGCGTACCCGCACCATCGAGCAGGCGCTCAAGTCCGGCGACTCGGTGCTGGTACAGGTCACCAAGGACCCGATCGGCACCAAGGGCGCCCGTCTGACCAGCCACATCGCCCTGTCCGGTCGGCACCTGGTCTACGTGCCGGGCGGTAACGCCTCCGGCATCAGCCGCAAGCTGCCCGACGTCGAACGCAAGCGGCTGCGCGACGTGCTCAAGCACCTGGTGCCGGAAGGCGCCGGCGTGATCGTGCGCACGGCCGCCGAGGGCGCGTCCGAGGACGAGCTGGCGCGCGACGTCAAGCGGCTGCAGGCGCAGTGGGAGGACATCCAGGCCCGCTCCGGCGAGTCGGGCGCCCCGAAGCTGCTGTACGAGGAGCCCGACCTGCTGGTCCGGGTGGTCCGGGACCTGTTCAACGAGGACTTCCGCGAGGTCGTCATCCAGGGCGACGGGGCGTACGAGATGGTGGAGGCCTACCTCCAGCACGTCTCGCCCGACCTGGTGGACCGCGTCCGCCGGCACACCGGCACCGGGGACGTGTTCCACGACCTGCGCGTCGACGAGCAGCTCCTCAAGGCGCTCGACCGCAAGGTCTTCCTGCCCTCCGGCGGCTCGCTGGTGATCGACCGGACCGAGGCGATGACCGTCATCGACGTCAACACCGGCAAGTACACCGGCTCCGGGGGCAACCTGGAGGAGACGGTCACCCGCAACAACCTGGAGGCCGCTGAGGAGATCGTGCGGCAGCTGCGCCTGCGCGACCTGGGCGGCATCATCGTCATCGACTTCATCGACATGGTGCTGGAGTCCAACCGCGAGCTGGTGCTGCGCCGGCTCACCGAGTGCCTCGGACGGGACCGCACCAAGCACCAGGTCACCGAGATCACCTCGCTCGGGCTGGTGCAGATGACCCGTAAGCGGGTGGGCCAGGGGTTGCTCGAAGCGTTCAGCGAGACCTGCGAGGTGTGCAAGGGCCGGGGCGTGATCATTCACCACGAGCCCGTACCCGAGAAGCGCGGCTCCGGCGGCGCTGCCCAGTCGAAGGCCGCGCCGGCCAAGCCGGCGGAGCCCAGCGAGAACGGCCGCAGCGGCCGGCGTCGTCGCAAGGCCACCGCGGCGGCTGAGGCGGCGGAGGCTGCCTCGACCGACGAGTCCGGTGCGGAGGAGACGGTCGAGCCCGGTGCCGCCATAGAGGTGGGGGAGGACCTCGAGGCGGAGGCCGCCGTGAACGACGCGGCAGCCGACGATCTCGACGGGCACGAGGCGGCGTTCGCCGGGCTCGACCCCGTACCCGCGGTCGAGTTCGACGAGGAAGCGGAGGAGGAGCCGGTCGGCCCGCGGCGTCGCGGACGCCGTCGCCGCTGAGAACCCGCGTCGATGACGATCGGTGGGCTCGGTGCCGCGTACGGTGGCACCGAGCCCACTGTCATGAGGGAGATCGGATGCGCGCTCTGATCGCCGTGACGGCCCTGTGCGGGATGACGCTGTTGTCCACCGGCTGCGGCGCCGCCACCGGCAAGGGCGGGCCCGGCGGGGGGCGTCTTCGGTGGAGTCCGTACGGTTCGTGCGGCCGGGCGCGGGTCCGTCCGGCCCGGTGGGCGCCGCGCCGGACGGCCAGGCGAAGGCGATCTGTGACGACGTGCGTGACAACGTGCTCGGCGCCGACGCCAAGGCGTTCGGTGCGGAGCTGGGCCGGATGATGGCGTTCCGGGCGCAGCAGGACAGAGCCGCGGAGCAGCGCGCACAGCAGGCCGCCACCGCCAAACTGGCCGAGATCGCCGGCAAGCTGCGTACGCATGCCGCCCAGGCCGGTGATCCGCGGCTGCGGACCGCCCTGAACGCGTCAGCCGGCAACCTGGATCGGCTCGGCGCCGACACCGGCGCGCTCACCGGGCTCGACTCGCTGGACGCGGTCAGCAAGACGACGGGGAAATTCGCCGCCGCGCTGGGTGACGTTGCCGACTATTGCAGCGGATGACCACCCGGTTTTGGAACAACGGCCCCTCATGACGTACTCTTGCCTGCGGCGCACGTACGTGCGTCACATCCTCGCGCGCCCTGCGTGTGCACGCCTCGCTCGTGTGCCCGCGTCGCCGGCGCGATGAGGAGCGAATCAACCGCCAGTAGCTACGACAGGAGTCCGCCTCCGATGTACGCGATCGTCAAGACCGGCGGCAAGCAGTACAAGGTCGCCGAGGGCGACGTGATCGAGGTCGAGAAGCTCGCCGGTGACGCCGGTGACGCGGTCACCCTCCCCGCGGTGCTCCTCGTCGACGGTGACGACCTGGTGACCGACGCGGCCCAGCTTGCCAATGTCGCGGTGACCGGTGAGGTCGTCGCCCACACCAAGGGTCCGAAGATCCGGATCCACAAGTTCAAGAACAAGACCGGCTACCACAAGCGCCAGGGGCACCGTCAGCCGCTGACCCAGGTCAAGGTGACCGGCATCTCCACCGGAAAGTAGGCGTGTAAGCGATGGCACACAAAAAAGGTGCGTCCAGCTCGCGGAACGGCCGCGATTCCGAGGCCAAGCGCCTGGGCGTGAAGCGCTTCGGTGGACAGCAGGTCAAGGCCGGCGAGATCATCCTGCGTCAGCGCGGCACCAAGTTCCACCCGGGCGACCTGGTCGGCCGCGGTGGCGACGACACGCTGTTCGCCCTGGCTGCCGGCGCGGTCCAGTTCGGCACCAGGCGTGGCCGCAAGACCGTCAGCATCGTTCCGGCTGGGGTCTGAATCCAGGACTGAGCGGCGGACCGGTTGGCGCGTGAGCGCCGCCGGTCCGCTTTGCGTTTGACGTGGTCCGGGTTTGGCCCGTGATCGGGAGGAAAGGAACAAAACGTGGCTACATTCGTCGACCGGGTCGTATTGCACGTGCAGGCTGGTGACGGTGGCCACGGCTGCGTGTCGATCCACCGCGAGAAGTTCAAGCCGCTGGGCGGCCCGGACGGTGGCAACGGCGGCCACGGCGGCAGCGTCGCCCTCGTCGTCGACCCGCAGGTGCACACGCTCCTCGACTTCCACTTCCGGCCCCGGGTCAAGGCCGAGAACGGCAAGGGCGGAGCGGGCTCCAACCGCGACGGCGCCAACGGCGAGGATCTCGTACTGCGCGTACCGGACGGCACGGTCGTCTCCACGCCGGACGGCGAAGTGATCGCCGACCTCGTCGGTGAAGGGACGACGGTCGTCATCGCGCAGGGCGGCCGGGGCGGCCGCGGCAACGCCGCGCTGGCCAACACCAAGCGCAAGGCGCCCGGCTTCGCCGAGCTCGGCGAGCCCGGTGAGCTGCGTGACATCGTCCTGGAGCTCAAGAGCGTTGCCGACGTCGGCCTCGTGGGCTTCCCCAGCGCCGGCAAGTCGTCGCTGATCTCCGTGCTCTCCGCGGCGCGCCCCAAGATCGCTGACTACCCGTTCACCACGCTCGTGCCGAACCTCGGCGTCGTGCGCGCCGACGACCACACCTTCACCATCGCCGACGTACCCGGACTGATCCCCGGCGCGGCCACCGGCAAGGGGCTCGGGCTGCAGTTCCTGCGGCACATCGAACGTACGGCCGTCCTGGTGCACGTCGTCGACACCGCCACCCTGGAGCCGGGCCGTGACCCGGTCGCCGACATCGACGCCATCGAGGCCGAGCTGGCCGCGTACGGCGGGCTGGAGGACCGGCCCCGGATCGTCGTACTCAACAAGATCGACGTTCCCGACGGGCAGGATCTCGCCGACATCGTGCGGCCGGACCTCGAGGCCCGGGGGTACCGGGTGTTCGAGGTCAGCGCCGTCACCAGGCAGGGGCTGCGGGAGCTGACGTACGCCCTCGCCGAACTCGTCGAGCAGCAGCGCAAGGCGGCGCCGCCGCCGGAGCGCACCCGGATCGTCATCCGCCCGACGGCCGTCGACGACACCGGCTTCACCCTGGAGAAGGCCCCCGACGGCGCGTACGTCGTCCGGGGCAAGCCCGAGCGGTGGGTCCGCCAGACCAACTTCGACAACGACGAGGCCGTGGGCTACCTCGCCGACCGGCTCGCCCGCCTCGGTGTCGAGGAGGCCCTCGCCAAGGCCGGCGCCGAACCGGGCGTCACCGTCCGTATCGGCACCCACGAGTTCGACTGGCAGCCCACCCTGTACGCGGGGGAGGAGTTCGTCCCCGGTCACCGGGGTACCGACTACCGGATCGAGGGGCCGTCGACGCGGGTGCCCGCCGCCGAGCGCAAGGCCGCCCGCAAGGCCCGCCGGCAGCCGTACGAAGAAGCGGAGGCGGCGTCGCGGGAGGCCGGCGGCGCGCCGTCGACCGGCAGCGTCGATGCCGCCGGTGACGGCGAGGACTAGCCTGCCTGCTCACAGCCCGCACGGACCGGTCAGCTGCCGTTGGTCCGCTCCGGGTAACCTCGTCGGTCTAGCGACCGGGAGGTGACGTGGGTATCTTCGACCGGCTGCGCCGACGGAGCGGACCCGACCGGTTCGCCGGCGAGGTCCTGGCCGCGCTGCGCGCCGCCGGCATCTCCGACGCCCGCTACCACCGCCGCGAGTTCTCCATCGAGTACCGTCGTGCGCCCGGCGCCGAGCCGACCTGGCTCTACCTGCACAACGTCTACGTGGAGTGTCAGCGGGAGCCGCATACGCGCGAGGCGCGGATCCGCCGGTTCGTGACCACCTTCACCAGGATTCCCGACGTCCCCGAGGACTGGGATTCGGCGCGCGACCGCCTGCGACCGGTGCTGCGCAGCGCCACGTTCGCCCGCGGTGGCGATTCGGGGCGCCCGGCGCCGCTGCGTCGACCGGCGTTCCCGTTCCTCGACGAGATGGTCGTGATCGACCAGCCGACCTCCATGGCTTACGTCTCCGAGATGACGTGCGCGGCCTGGGGGGTGTCGGCGGAGGAGGTGTTCGCCGCCGCCCGGGCCAACCTCGCGACCGCGGCCGGCCTTCCGCGGGCCGAGTCACCGGGCGGCCGGGTGATGCTGCGGTTCGTCGACGACGGCGACGCGTACTGGGTGTCGCACATCCTGCTGGACGGCTGGCTGGCCACGCTGGCCGAGCACGTCGGCGGCACCCCGGTCGCGTTCATGCCGGACGTGCGTTCCCTGGTCGTGGTCGATTCCGACCCGCAGCCGCTGACCGAGCTGTTCGAACTGGTGGAGCGGCACTTCACGGAGTCGGCCCGGCCGCTGTCGCCGATGGCGTACACGGTCGACCACGCCGGCCGGGTGGTGCCGCTGACCGTCGGGGCCGGTCACCCGGCCGCCGGCGTGGTGGAGCGGTCGGCGCGGGTGCTGGCCGCCACCGAGTACGGCGCACAGCAGAACATCCTGCGTGACGCGGTGGACGACTACGTCGCGTCGTACGCGCTGTTCAGCAGCCCCGAGGGCGGGACGTTCTCGGTGGCCGCCTGGACCCGGGGCATGAGCGTGCTGCTACCGCGGGTCGATTTCGTGGCGTTCAACGTCGCCGCCGGCAACACGTTCTTCGTGCCGTGGGACGTGGTCGTGGAGGCCGACGTGCTGACCGAGCTGCCGGAGTATCGGCCGGCCCGGTATCGCGGGGAGGTCTGGCCGGCGCCGGCCGCGTACGGATATCTGCGGGAGCGGGCCGTCCCGATCGATCTGGGTCGCCCGGTGCCCCGCTGACCGGCTCAACCGACTTCGCGCTGTCGTAGTGCCTTGCTGTCGTTGTGCTTTGTGCTGTCGTTGCGCGGCTGGTCGCGGCGGGCGCCTGCGCCTGGCTGTGTGTCGGGCCAGGCGCAGGCGGCGGATCAGGCGCCGACGCGTTCGGGGGCGCCGGCTCCCGCCGGCGTGTCGGCCTGCCCCGACCGGCTTCTGCGCTTGACCAGCAGGCAGGACAGGGAGGCGAGGGCGAGGACCGCGAACGGCAGGATCAGGGATACCCGCATCGCGTTGGTGTAGCCCTCGTGGAACGTGTCCACGATGATCTTCCGAACGGCGTCCGGCACCTGGCCACCGAAGTTCACGCCGTTCTGGCCGGCGCCGACTTCGAGGCTGCCGCCCGAGGCGTGGCTGAAGCCCGCCACGAACCGGTCGCGGAACTGCGGCGGCAGCGCCGAAGCGTGGGCCTTGGCGGACGCGCTCAGCTTCGTCGCGAGCTGGTTTTGCAGCAGCGCCCCGGCCGCCGCCGAGCCGATGACCGAACCCAGCTGGCGGGTGGTGTTGATCAACCCGGACGCGGCGCCCGCCATCCGCGGCTCGATGTTGCGCATCGCCACGGTCTGCAGCGGGGCGAAGGTCAGGCCCATGCCGAGCCCGCTCACCAGGAGCCCGGGGAGCAGGTGCCACCGGTTCATGTCGGGGTGCGCGGCCGCCGTCATGAGTCCCGTGCCGACGGCGAACAGGGCGAGCCCCGCCATCAGGATGAACTTGCCGCCGATACGGTCGGCCATCCGGCCGGCGAACGGCGCGACGACCATCGACACCACCGACATCGGCGCGGTCGTCAGACCGGCCTGCAGGGCGCTGAGCCCGAGGACCGACTGCAGGAAGATCACGATCGGCAGGAACAGGCCCAGCATGCCGAAGCCCAGCGTCGCGCCGACGAAGTTCATCACCGAGAAGTTGCGGTCACGGAAGATCGCCATCGGCACGAGCGGCTCACCGTCCCGCTGGCGGTACTGCTGGATCATGAACAGCGCCAGCACGACGATCCCGGCGACGATGACCTCGGTGATCGTGATCGAGCCCCAGACCTTGCCCCAGTCGTGCGGCTGCCCCTCGATCAGGCCGTACGTGACCAGGAACAGTCCGACCGTCGCGAGCACCGTGCCGGGCAGGTCGAGGCGGTGGCGACGGTTGAGCTTGAGGTTGGGCATCACGGCCGCGGCGAGCGCCAGGGCCAGCACACCGATGGGCACGTTGACGAAGAAGATCCAGCTCCAGCCCCAGTGCGTGACGATGAACCCACCCAGGGTCGGGCCGGCGATCGTCGCCACGCCGGCGACGGCGCCCCAGATGCCGAACGCCGCGCCGCGCTTCTGCGGTGGGAAGATCACCGTGAGCACCGACAGCGTCTGCGGGGTCAGCAGCGCGCCGCCCAGGCCCTGCGCCACCCGGGCCGCGATGAGCTGGCCCGGGTTGTGGGCGATGCCGCAGGCGGCCGAGGCCAGCGTGAAGATGAGCAGGCCGGCCATGAACAGTTGTTTCGGGCCGTACAGGTCGCCGAGCCGACCGGCGGTGATCAGCAGCACCGCGTAGACCAGGATGTAGGCGTTGAGCACCCACAGGATCTGGTCCAGCGAGGCGTGCAGTCGGTCGATCATGTTCGGGATCGCGATGTTCACGATCGTGGTGTCCAGCAGGATCATGAAAAAGCCGAGGCACAGCACGAAGAGCACCAGCCAGGGGCTGTGGCTCGGCTTCGAATCGGCGGTCGGGGCACCAGTGCCGGAGGGCGGGCTGGCGGCGGCGCCCGGCTGTGGCGTCGTCATGCGGTTGTCTCCTTCGGTGCCGGGTCCACCAGATCACCGGCCGGGCGATGCTGTGGTTCCCCCGTGTGTTTTGAGCGGTCCAACCCTATCGGTGGGGTGGGACAAGATCGGTTTGGTCGCGCGGATCAGGGCTCGGCGTGTGCTGTGGGGGGCGCCAGGGCGGGCGTATGCGGCTGGGCATCGTGGCCGGAGTCGAACCGCGCGACGTACGCGGAGCCGGGTGTCTGGAGTTCGGTCGCTCCTCGGTCGCAGCGGTTGTCGGGTTGTCTGCGCGATATCGCACATCTATAACCGGGGTACCCGTCAGTAATATCGCGTTCAAATGCGTGCGTTACGGTACGGCTTGACTGCGGTCAGTTACTAAACAGTCTTTACTGTTTGTTTCCCCAGCTAGAAACGTTGCCGTCGACGTTTCGGGTCCGATTGCAAATGGCCGGCCATCGTCCCGTCACTCCCTTGCCATACCCCGTCCTCATAGTCGATTGTGAATACATGGCCGCGCCGCCGCGGGCTTTCTTGAGAGGCGCCAGAGAGCCGGTTTCCGGGCTCGGCCCGGCAGCGACGCCCGGATCGGCCGTGGAAGGAGGAGAGCGATGGCGGACGGAAGGAACCTGCCGGCCTGGATCCCTGTGCCGGCATACCGCGGTCAGCACGCCGGTGGCCGGCGGGCCCGTATCACCTTCGTCATCGCAGGGGTCGCCGCGCTCGGGCTGGTGGGCACCGTCGCCGCCCTGGCGGTCACCGGTAACAACACGTCCCGGTCGCTGCCGCCCCTACCCGCCCGGATGAGCCCACTGCCCATGGGGCAGGTGCCGAACCCGCTGCCGAGCGCCCCGCCCGGGTATCCGTCCGCGATCCCCACCGGCAGCGCGTCCGGTCGCGTGCCGCCACCTACCACCACGCGACCCGCGCCGCCGCCGCCCACCCAGCCGCCGATCGCGCCGGTCAGCGTCGAGGCCGAGTCGGCCGCGAACGACCTGACCGGTGAAACGCGTATCCGCCCGGTGGCAGGAGCATCCGGTGGCCAGGTGATCGAGCACATCGGTGGCGATCCGGAGAACTCGCTGCGCTTCAACCGGATCGTCGTTCCGTTCGGTGGCGTCTTCACCGTCGACATCCGTTACATCTCCGCTGTTGACCGCAGCGCCGCTGTCAGCGTCAACGACGGGCGCTTCGTGACGGTGAAGTTCCCGGCTACCGGCGATGGGGAGACCGTCGGCTCGCTCGTTCTGCGGATCAGGCTCGACAAGGGCTCCAACAGCATCCAGTTCAGCAACCCGGTCAATTACGCCCCCGACATCGACCGGATCATCGTGCGCTCGTAGCGCGGTTTCGCCGCCGTCGCCCGGCCGCGTCGCCAACACCCGGCCGCGTCGCCGCCGCCCGGCCGTGTCGGCCACGGACCGGCCGCGTCGGCACCGACCGGTCCGGACGCTCGGCTGGCTCCGTCCGGCTTGTGCTGGCTCCCTGGAATCCGCGCCGTCTGGCCCCCCGAATGGCCCCGGCCCCCGAATGGCCCCGGCCCCCGAATGGCCCCCGAAATGGCCCCCTTCTGGCCCCGGGGGCCATTTCGCTGGTCCCCGAATGGCCCCCTCTTCTGGCCACTCCCGGCAGCCTGCGTCATTGGTTGGCTCGGCGGCATGAACGAGATCACCTTCATCCGGAGCACCTCGGCGCATGCGGACGGCCGACCCGGCCGGGCTGCGGGGGAGCGGCGGCGATGAGATCCCAGCGGTTCAGCATCGTGGTCGAACAGCCATTCGACGAGGTGGCGCGAGACGCGCTGGCCGAGCGGTGCCGGGACGCCACGGTCACCGGTATCCCGCATCAGCGCGGAGTCGTCATCAGCTTCGAGCGGGACGCGCCCACGTTGATCGACGGCGTCGTGACAGCGGTGCGCGATCTCGACGCCGTCGGCCTCAGGGCGGCCAGCGTGCGCGACGACGGCCTGGTGACGACCGACACCGTCGCCGAACGCGTGGGCCGTTCCCCGGAGGCGGTCCGGCTCTGGGTCGTCGGCCGGACCGGCGCAGGCTCCTTCCCGGAGCCGGCCGAGACCCGGTCCGGCACGGCGTACTACCGGTGGAGCGAGGTGGTGACCTGGCTCCGGGATCGGATGGGGGTGGACGCAGCCGATCCGGATCCGGCGCTGGCCGCCGTCAACCTGGCGCTGCAGCTTCGGGAGTTGGCTCCCCGAGTGTCCCGGATGGCCGCCATCCGGGCCCTCATAGCCGGATGACGACAGCCCACTCATAGCCGGATGACGACAGCACTCACAGCCGGATGACACGGAGGAGGGGCGGGTGACCGGGGTGCGGGCCCACGCACGGATCCGGGAGAAGGCAGGATGACCTGCATGCCGAGCCTCACCAGAGCCGAGGCGGCCGAGCGGGCCGCACTGCTGTCCGTCGACGAGTACGCGATCGACCTGGACCTGACCGCCCACGGCGACGGGTTCGCCTCGACGACGGTCGTGCGGTTCCGGTGCGCGCACCCCGGGGAGGACACGTTCGTGGAGCTCCGCCCGGCCGCGCTGCGCTCCGTCACCCTCAACGGCCGGGCGCTCGACGTCGCCGACCTCGACGACAACCGGCTGCCGCTCACCGACCTCGCGGCCGACAACGAGCTCGTGGTGGAAGCCACGATGGCGTACTCGAACAGCGGGGAGGGGCTCCACCGCTTCGTCGACCCGGCCGACGGCGAGGTGTACCTGTACGCCATGGCGGGTCCGGACAACGCTGACCGCATCTTCGCCTGCTTCGACCAGCCCGACCTGAAGGCGCCCGTCACGCTCACCGTCACGGCCCCGCCGCAATGGACGGTACTGGCCAACGGCGTGGGGGAGCAGGTGGAGCCGGGGCGGTGGCGGTTCGTGCCCACGCCGCCGATCTCGACGTACCTGATGACGCTCGTCGCCGGGCCACTCCACTCCCGGTACGCCGACCATGACGGCATCCCGCTGGGCCTGCACTGCCGGGCGGCGCTGGCCGAACACCTCGACCGGGACGCCGACGAACTGTTCGAGGTGACGGCGCGGTGCTTCGACCGGTACCACGAGCTGTTCGACAGCCGGTACCCGTTCGGCAAGTACGACCAGGCGTTCGTGCCGGAGTTCAACTGGGGCGCCGTCGAGAACCCGGGCTGCGTGGCGTTCCGCGACGAGTTCGTGTTCCGGTCCGCGGTGACCGAGGCGCAGCGCATGGAGCGGGCGATCGTCATCGCGCACGAGATGGCGCACATGTGGTTCGGCGACCTGGTCACCATGCGCTGGTGGGACGACCTGTGGCTCAATGAGTCATTCGCCGAGTACATGGGGGTGCGGGTCGCGGCCGAGGCGACCCGCTTCACCGGCACCTGGACCGACTTCGCCATCAGCCGCAAGACCTGGGGGTACGCGGCCGATCAGCGCCCCTCCACCCATCCGGTCGCGCCCGAGCGGGTCGACGACGTCGCGGCGGCGCTGCTCAACTTCGACGGCATCTCGTACGCCAAGGGCGCCGCCGCGTTGCGCCAACTCGGCGCGTACGTGGGCGATGACGCCTTCTTCGCCGGCCTGCGGAAGTACTTCGTCGCCCACGAGCACGGCAACGCGACCCTGGCCGACCTGATCGCGGCGCTCGGCGAGGCCAGCGACCAGGACCTGTCGGGCTGGGCCGCGCTCTGGCTGCGTGAGAGCGGTGTCACCACGGTGCGGCCGGTCGCCGAGGTCGACGCGGGCGGTCGCTACAAGAGCGTCACGGTCGTCCAGAGCGCGCCGCCGAGCCGTCCGGTGCTGCGCCCGCACCGGCTCGCGCTCGGACTGTACGACCGGGCCGCCGACGGGCGGGTGGTACGGCGGGAGCGCGTCGAGGTGGACGTCGACCCGGCCGATCAGGGGCGCACGCCCGTACCTGCCCTCGCGGGCCGGCCGGCTGCCGCGCTGCTGCTGGCCAACGACGACGACCTCACGTACGCGAAGGTGCGGCTGTCCGACGCCGAGCTCGCGGCGCTCCCCGAGCTGTTGCCGGCGGTCGTCGACCCGGTGGCCCGGGCGCTGCTGTGGAGCGCCGCGTGGGACGCCACCCGGGACGCCGAGATCGCCCCGACCACCTTCGTCGACCTGGCCGTGGCCGGGCTCCCGACCGAGCCCGATTCGACGTTGTTCACCGAGGTGATCGGGTTCGCGGCCGCCATCACGGTGGGCCAGTACCTGACACCCGAACTCCGGGCGGGCGCGAGCGCCGCGCTGGCCTCGGTGTGCGCCCGGGTCGTCGGGTCGGCGGCCGCGGGCAGCGACCGGCAACTCGCCGCCGCCCGGGGCCTTGTCCGGTGTGCGGGGGCCGCCGAGGTCGACGTGCTGCGCGGCTGGCTGGACGGTACGAGCGTGCCCGCGGGCCTCCCCGTCGACGCCGAACTGCGCTGGGCGGTGCTGCGGCGGCTGGTCGTCCTGGGGGCGGCCGGCGCGGCCGACATCGACGCCGAGAGCGGGCGGGACCGCAGCGCGCACGGCGAGCAGCACGCGGCACGCTGCCGGTCGGCGCTGCCCGACGCGGCCGCGAAGGCGTGGGCCTGGGACGCGATCGTGGGCGACGACACGCTGTCCAACCGGCTGGCGCTCGCGCTCGCGGAAGGCTTCTGGCACCCCGAGCAGGAGGAGCTGACCGGGCGGTACGTGTCGCGGTACTTCGACGAGATGCCCGACCTGGCTGCCCGGCGCAGCGCCCAGGTGGTCAACCAGGTGGCGGGCGCCGTCTACCCGAGGTACGCGGTCCGGCCGGCGACGGTCGACGCGGCCCAGCGCCTGCTCGACCGCGCGGACCTGCCCGCCGTGCTGCGGCGGGTCGTCGCGGACCGCACCGACGACCTGCGCCGCGCGCTGGCCGTACGGTCGCTGATCGACAAGTGAGGCCCAGCCATTACCATGCCGCGGATGGAAGCGCCTCACCGCCGTATCGGGATCATGGGCGGCACGTTCGACCCGATCCACAACGGCCACCTTGTCGCCGCCAGCGAGGTGGCCGACCTGTTCTCCCTCGACGAGGTCGTTTTCGTGCCGACCGGGCAGCCGTGGCAGAAGGACGACGTGAAGGTGGCCCCGGCCGAGGACCGGTACCTCATGACCGTGATCGCGACGGCGTCCAACCCGCGGTTCCACGTCAGCCGGGTCGACATCGACCGCAACGGCCCGACGTACACCGTCGACACGCTGCGCGATCTGCGCCGGGTGTACGGGCCGGAGGCGGAGCTGTACTTCATCACGGGCGCCGACGCGCTCGCGCGGATCCTGTCGTGGAAGGACGCCGACCAGATCTTCACGCTCGCCCATTTCGTGGGGGTCACCAGGCCGGGGTTCGAGCTCAGCGACGCCCATCTGCCCGCCGACACGGTGAGTCTGGTGCAGGTCCCCGCCATGGCGATCTCGTCGACCGACTGCCGGCAGCGTGTCGCCGCGGGCAAGCCGATCTGGTATCTGGTGCCGGACGGAGTGGTGCAATACATCGCGAAACGGCATTTGTACCGATAGCTCCTTGATATCGGAGCGGCACTTCGCCCGTACGCGTGAGAGGCTTGAATCTCGGACGGCCGGACGGCCGGCCGTATCGGTATGAACGTAACGACGAGAGGAGTCCGGTGCCCGCAAACGAGCGCGCCCGCGAACTGGCCCTTGCCGCCGCGCAGGCGGCCGCTGACAAGAAGGCACAGGACATCGTCATCCTCGACGTGGGCGACCAACTCGTAATCACCGATGCGTTCCTGCTCGCGTCGGCGCCGAATGAGCGCCAGGTGCTCGCGATCGTGGACGCGATCGAGGAGAAGCTGCTCGAACTGCCGGACAAGGCGAAGCCGGTTCGCCGCGAGGGTGAGCGCGCCGGTCGCTGGGTGCTGCTGGACTACGTCGACCTGGTCGTACACGTCCAGCACACGGAGGAGCGCGAGTTCTACGCACTCGACCGGCTGTGGAAGGACTGCCCGAGGATCCCCTTCGTCGACCGTGACCTGGTCGCGGCCGAAGGCGGCCGTGGTGGCGCCGGAGGTGGCGCCGGTGCGAGCGGCGACACCGAAGCGTCGGCGTGACGCGCCTTCTGCTGTGGCGGCACGGTCAGACCGCCTGGAACGCCGCCAACCGGGTACAGGGGCAGCTCGACGTCGATCTCAGCGCGGCCGGACGCGCCCAGGCGCAGGCTGCCGCCGCGCGCCTCGCCGAGCTGCATCCCGATCTGATCGTCGCCAGTGACCTGCGCCGAGCCGCGGACACCGCCGCCGCGCTCGCCGCCGTCACCGGGCTGGACGTCACCTACGACGCCCGGCTTCGCGAGCGCCACTACGGCGAGTGGCAGGGCCTCACCAACCCGGAGATCACCGCCCGCTGGCCGGAAGAGAGCGAGCGCTGGCGGGCCGGGCTTCCGGTGCCCGAGTTCGGCATCGAGGACCTCGACGAGGTCGGTAAGCGGGTGACGGCTGCGCTGCAGGACGTGTGCGCCGCGAACGCGGGCGCGACGATCGTCGTGGCCAGCCACGGCAGCGCCATCCGGCGCGGCGTCGTCACGCTGCTGGGCTGGCCGGACTCGGTCCTGCGCACCCTCGGCATCATGGACAACTGCCACTGGGTCGAGCTACGCCTCGACACGCGCCGAGGCTGGCAGCTGCGGGCGTACAACGCCGGCTGAACCGACCCGGCGGCTTCGTTCCGGAACCGGACGGCGTGGGCTGGCGTCCCATGTCCATGGGTTCTCGTCAGCGCGCTGTCACCACCCTGCTCGTCTCGCTGGCCGCGGCCGGCCTGCTGACCGGTTGCGGCGGACCCGCCGGAACGCCGTCGGCGGCAGACGGCAGCAGGTCCGCGGGCAGTTCGATCGCTCCATCGCCGTCGGCGTCGGCCGTCGCGTCCGGTTCCCCGTCGACGCCCGCTACCGGGCCGACCGGTGGCGGGCCGACGGGTGCTCCGGTCCCGCCTCCGACCGGTGGCCCGTCCACGGTCGCCGGTGAGATCACACTGCAGGGGCAGGTCGACACGGGAGCCGAGCCCAGCTGCCTGATGCTGCGCAGCGGTGGCCACCTCTACCACCTCCTGAACGGCGACACCGCCGTCGTGAAGGCCGGCAACAACGTGGTCGTACAGGGCCATGTCGTCAAGGGCGTGATGAGCCACTGCATGCAGGGGGTGCCGTTCATGGTGACCCACGCGCGGGCGGCATGACGAGGAGCCGTTTCTGATCCGACCGTCATCGGTTACGGTGCCGACATGGCCGGCCGATCTGAGCGCGTCGCTGTGGTCACCGACAGCACCACATACCTGCCCGATTCGGTCGCGGCGGAGGCCGGCCTCACCGTCGTCCCGCTGACCGTCGTCATTGCCGGGGTGCCGGGCCTGGAGGGCGTCGACATCACGCCGGCCGACGTCGCCAAGGCCCTGGAGAGCAGGCGGACCCACGTGACGACCTCGCGGCCGGCCCCCGACGTCTTCGCCGAGACCTACTCCGACCTGCTCGACGCCGGTGCGCCCGGCGTCGTCTCGGTACACCTGTCGGCCCAGCTCTCCGGTACCTTCGACGCCGCATGCATGGCGGCCGAACAGTTCGGCGACCGCGTCGAGGTGGTCGACTCCCGTTCCACCGGCATGGGCCTCGGCTTTCCGGCCCTCGCCGCGGCGTCGGCCGCGGCCGACGGCAAACCCCTTTCCGAGGTACGCGACGCCGCGATCGCGGCGGCCGACCGTACGACCGCCCTGTTCTACGTCGACACGCTGGAGTTCCTGCGCCGGGGCGGACGCATCGGGGCGGCGTCCGCGCTGCTGGGGACGGCCCTGTCGGTCAAGCCGATCCTGCGCCTGGGCGACGGCCGGATCGCTGTGAGCGACAAGGTACGGACCGCCAGCCGTGCCCTGGCCCGGCTCGTGGACCTCGCGGTCGACGCGGCCGGCGATGCCGAGGTCGACGTCGCCGTACACCATCTCGTGGCCGCCGAGCGGGCCGAGGGGCTGCGCCAGTCGATCACCTCTCGGCTGGGAGACCGGGTACGCCGGGTGTACACGACCGAGGTGGGCGCCGCCGTCGCCGCGCACACCGGCCCGGGGCTGGTGTGCGCAGTGATCAGTCGCTTATAACACAGTCGCAGGGAACGCCTTGGCCTGTCCACAGGCACCCTCGCTGTCCACAGCGCCGCCGCCGAGGGCCGCGCAGTCCAGGGGCGTCGCTCTAGCTTTCGCCGCATGTTCGCATCACGTCGAGACGCCGCCGACGATGCGGTGCGGGAGCGGTTCATTCGGGTCGTCGGCCTGCCGGAGGTCGAGGACATCGGCGCCGGGCCGACCCGGGCCGCGACCGATCCGCCCACCGATCCGTCATCGGATCCGCCTACGAGGCTGCCGCCGGCGCTCGATCCGTCGGCGGTCCCACCGCCAGCCCTTCATCCGTCGGCAGACGAAGGGGTGGTGATCGATCCCCAGGCGGGATCGGGCTTCGCGGACGCAGGTGGGCTGCGCGGGGTGGTGAGCGCGCTGGACCCGGGGCGGCGCGGTCTGCGGGCGCTCGCCGCCGTGGCTGCGATCGGCATCGCCATCGCCGCCTTCCTGGCGTGGCGGGCCCGGCCGCAGGTGGAGCAGGTCGCCGCGCACACCGAACCGGCCGTGGCGCCGAGCGCGTCGAGCGGCCCGTCGGGTGCCGTCGTGGTCGCCGTGACCGGCCGCGTACACCATCCCGGGTTGATCCGGCTACCGAGCGGGGCCAGGGTCGCCGACGCCGTCGACGCGGCGGGCGGCGCGCTACCCGACACCGACCTGTCGTTCGTCAACCTGGCCCGGAAGCTCACCGACGGAGAACTCGTGACGATCGGGGTCACCCCACCACCGGGCGTCGCCGCACCCGCGGGCGGCGGGGCGCCGGGCGGGGGACCGGCTGCGGGTCCGCTGAACCTCAACACCGCGACCGCCGCCCAGCTCGAGGCGCTGCCAGGCATCGGACCTGTGCTCGCCCAGCACATCGTCGACTACCGCACCCGGCACGGACAGTTCCGCTCGGTCGACGAGCTACGGCAGGTGGAGGGTCTGGGCACTGCCCGGTTCAACCAGCTCAAGCCGCTGGTGACAGTGTGAGCGCGGCGGAGTACCCGGATCTGCGACTCGCCGGCGTCGCCGGTGGCACCTGGGTGGCCGCGCTCGTGGCGCTCCGCCTCCCGTGGTCGGGCGGAGCGGTGATCGCCGCAGTCGCGGCGGTCGCCGCAGCACTGATCGCGGCCGCAGGGCTTCCGGCTCGGACCGCCGTCGGCCGCCTTCCGGTTCGCACCGTTGTCATCGGCGTCCTCATCGGCGTCGTCGCGGGCGGCGCCGCCACGGCATGTCGGGTGGCGCTGCGCGACTCCGGCCCGGTGGCGGTCCTCGCCCACCAACGGGCCGGCGTGCACGCCGAGCTGACGGTCACCGACGATCCCCGCCCGACGCGGGGCGTGGCGGGTCGGCCGGCGCAGTACGCCGTCGCGGCCGACCTCACGCGAGTGCGGGCGACCGGTCGTCCCGCGCTCCGCCTGTCGGTACGGGTACTGGTACTCGCCCAGAACCCTGCCTGGCAGGGCCTCCTGCCCGGACAGCGGGTGGTGGTAGACGGCCGGATCGGAGCGCCGCGCGGGGGAGACCTGCGCTCAGCCGTGCTGACGGTGCCCGGCGCGCCCCGGCTCGTCGGGCGCGCCTCCTGGGCGCAGCGGGCGGCCGGGCGGCTACGAGCCGGGCTGCGGCAAGCCTGCGCACCGCTGCCGTCGGAGCCCGGTGGGCTGCTGCCGGGCCTGGTCGTCGGCGACACCACGCGGCTGGAGCCGGCCGTCGCCGACGACTTCCGTACGACCGGGATGACGCATCTGCTCGCGGTCAGCGGATCCAACGTCGCCATCGTCCTAGGGCTCGTGCTCGGGCTGGCGCGCTGGTGTCGTGCGGGCCCCCGGCTCGCCGCCGCCGTCTGCGCCGTCGCGCTGGTCGGGTTCGTGATCCTGGTACGCCCGTCGCCCAGCGTGCTGCGCGCCGCCGCGCTCGGCGGGCTCGCCCTCGTCGCGCTCGCGAGCGGCCGGCCGCGCTCCGCGGTTCCGGGGCTCGCCGCCGTGGTGGTCGTCCTGGTCCTCGCCGACCCGCAGCTTGCCGGCGATCCGGGCTTCGCGCTGTCGGTGCTCGCCACGGCGGGTCTGCTGCTGGTCGCACCCGGCTGGCGGGACGCGCTGCGGCGCCGGCGGGTACCGGCCGGGTTGGCCGAGGCGGTCGCGGTACCGGCGGCGGCCCAGCTCACGTGCGCGCCTGTCATCGCCGCCCTGTCAGGCACCGTGGGGCTCGCCGCGGTGCCCGCCAACCTGCTCGCCGTACCGGCCGTCCCGCCGGCCACCGTGCTCGGGGTCGTCGCGGCGCTGCTGTCCCCGGTGTGGCCAACCGGCGCGGAGATGGTGGCGTGGCTCGCCGCGTGGCCGGCGCGGTGGCTCGTCCTCGTCGGCCACTACGGCGCGCAGACCCCCGCGGGCGTCGCGCCGTGGCCGGCTGGCGCGGTCGGCGGCGTCCTGCTGGCTGCCGTCCTCGCGGCGCTGCTCGTCGCCGCCCGGCACCGGCTGGTGCGCCGGTTGGCCGCTGTCGTCACCGTGGCGGCCGTCGTCGGCGCGCTGCCTGTACGGATGGTCGCGCCGGGCTGGCCGCCGCGCGGGTGGCTGATGGTTGTGTGCGACGTGGGGCAGGGCGACGCCGTGGTGCTGCCGGTCGGGTCCGGCCAGGCCGTCGTCGTCGACGCCGGGCCGGACCCGACCGCCGTCGACGGGTGCCTGCGCCGCCTCGGCGTCCGCCACGTGCCGTTGCTGGTCATCACTCACTTCCACGCCGACCACGCGGGCGGGGTGGAGGGCGTGTTCCGGGGCCGCTCGGTGGGGGCGGTGGTGACGACGGCCCACCCCGAGCCGGCCCTCGGGCACCGGCAGGTGCTCGACGTCTCCGCCGCGTGCCGCACTCCTGTACGGGTGGCGGTGGCCGGCGAGGTCTACGCCAGCGCCGGGCTGCGGCTGGCCGTACTCGGACCGAGCCGTCCACTGGTCAACACCAGGTCGGATCCGAACAACAACTCGGTGGTCCTGCGCGTCACCGAGCGCGGGCACTCGATCCTGCTGGCCGGAGATGCCGAGGAGGACGAGCAGCAGACGCTCCTGGCCGCTCCGGTGGCCGTGGAGGTGCTGAAGGTGGCGCACCACGGAAGTGCTTTCCAGAGCCCGCAGTTTCTGGACGCGGTGCATCCGTCGGTGGCGCTCGTCTCGGTCGGCGCCGGCAACGTGTACGGGCACCCGAACATGGGCGTACTCGGCCGGCTCTCCCGTGGCGGCGCCCGGGTGCTACGCACCGACCTGTCCGGCGACCTGGCCGCCGTCGACGTGGGTGGGCGGCTGGGGGTGGCGGTCCGGGGCGTGCCTACCGGTGACCGCCGTCGCCGGTAGGACCGTCCGTGGACATGCCGGTCCGTGCGACGATTGCAGCCGTGCCCCCACAGCTTTCCGCCGACCTGAGACTCGTCCTCGGCGACGAGGAACTCCTCGTCGCCAGAGCGGTGAGCGAGGCGATCGACGCCGCGCGCGCCGTCGAACCCGACGCGGAGGTCCGCCAGTACGCGGCCAGCGAGCTGGTGCCGGGGGAGCTGGCCGAGATGACCAGCCCGTCGCTGTTCGGCGGGCGGCGGGTGCTTGTCATCCGGGGTGGCCAGGACGCCAAGAAGGATCTGGCTGCCGCGCTTCTCCAGTACGTCCGTGACCCCGATCCGGACGTGTCCTTGGTGATCACGCACGCGGGCGGCGCGAAGGGCAAGGCGCTGGCCGACGGGCTGCGCGGCGCGGGCGTCCGGGTCATCCCCGCCGCGCGCATCACCCGCCACCGCGAACGTGTCGACTTCGTCCGCGCCGAGGTGCGCAGGCTTGGCGGCAAGTGTGCCGAGGACGCGGCCGAGGCGCTGATCGCGGCGGTCGGCAGCGATCTACGGGAACTGGTCGCCGCCTGTTCCCAGCTGGTCGCCGACACCGGAGGCCGTATCGGCGCCGACACCGTCGCCCGTTACTACCGCGGTCGCGCCGAGGTCAGTGGCTTCACGGTGGCCGACGCCGCCATGGTGGGCGACGTGCCGGCCGCACTGGAGGCGCTGCGCTGGGCGCTGCACATCGGCGTCGATCCCGTCCCCATCGCCGACGCGCTCGCCGACGGGGTCCGTACGGTGGCCCGGGTGGCTTCCGCCGGGCGCGGCAACGCGTACCAGCTGGCGAGTGCCCTGGGCATGCCGGCCTGGAAGATCGAGCGTGCCCAGCGGCTCGCGCGTGGCTGGACGCCGGAAGGGCTCGTCGCCGCCATGCGCGTGGCGGCCGACTGCAACGCCGAGGTCAAGGGCGGCGCGGATGACCGCGGGTACGCCCTGGAACGGGCGATCTTCGCGGTTGCCGCGGCGCGCAACGGCGCGAGAGCGCGCTGAGCGGGAGCTGGCGTTCTGGACCTTGGGGAGCTTGACACCGAATACGGTGTCGCAATCCCCAAGATTGGAGCGGCTCAGGCACGCCAAAACGCCCGCCGGGCCGGGGTGGCCTGGCGGGCGTCGCGAGGCGTCTGTACGGGCGGGGCTCAGGCCGCCAGCGACGACAGCCGCTTGGCGATGGCCGACTTGCGGTTGGCCGCCTGGTTCTTGTGGATGATGCCCTTGCTCGCGGCCTTGTCGAGCTGGCGGGTAGCCGCGCGCAGCAGCGCGGTCGCCTGCTCGGCGTCACCGGCCGCGGCGGCCTCGTTGAACTTGCGGACAGACGTCTTCAGCGCAGACTTGACCGACTTGTTACGCAGCCGGCGCTTCTCGTTCTGCCGGTTGCGCTTGATCTGGGACTTGATGTTCGCCACGCGACAGCCTCGTCAAGGTAGTTCGGGTTGGAGTCGAGTGCGTATCTGAGGTGGCCCTCGGCAATACGCGAAGAGCCAGGTTACCAGGTGCGCTCGCCGCCGGCCAAAACGGTGGCAGAGCCCACGGCTCAGACGGTCGGTACCGGAGGGCCCAGGCGGCCGGTTCCGGGCGGCCTGAGCAGGGGAGACCGGATCAAATCGTACGCCGGGAGAGCGGGGCCGGGCGCCGCCCGTACCCGCTCGTCGGCCGCCCGCACGCGGGCTGATCGGATCCGGCGACCGGGGGAGAGTGTGCGCTTGTGGTGTGTCCGCCGACACGTCACGGCTTATGTGGGAACGGGTTGGGAGACGGTGGAAGGGGCGTGCTATGGTTCTCTGCGTTCCGGTGAGCGCCGCTAGCTCAACTGGCAGAGCAGCGGACTCTTAATCCGCGGGTTCGGGGTTCGAGTCCCTGGCGGCGCACCACAGGAAGCAGGCCCTGAGCTGGCGTTTCACGCCGGATCGGGGCCTGTTTTGTTTTTGCCGGCTCTGGCTGCGTGCTCGCTGGGCGCTCAGGAACGGTTGGATCGGCTGGGTTGGCCCGGGAATATCCGGCGCGCTCGGGGTGTGAGCGGCTGGCGGGTCGATCTCCGGCTCGGCGTGTGTGGGCAGTTGACCGGAGCCCGAGATGCCGCCGCCGGGCCGCTCGTCTGTCACCCGGCACGGCTAAGTGATCTCTCATGCCAGGGGGCCTCCGCGCTCGGTGTGCCTAGGGTTCGTGGCGGCCGCTGTCGATGTCGGGGTGTCGTGCATCGATCCCGCATCGCCGTGGCAGAACGGAGTCTGCAAGTCGTTCAACGGCCGCTTCCGCGACGAGTTCCTGGCCTGCGAACAGTTCGACACCCTGCTGGAGGTCCAGGTACTGACCAAAGACTGGCGGATCGAGTACAACACCTACAGACCCCACGGCTCGCTGGACTGGCTCAGCCCCGACGCCTTCCGCCAGCAGTGGATCACCAACCGGCAACCAGTGCTCTCATGGCCGGTGGACCACAAAGCGGGCCCGGTCACAAGGTACGTGTGTTGCGCTGAGGGATGAGCAAGGTAGGCCCGCCACGCCTCACGCATGTTCGACCGCGGGCCCGCTTGTTCTGGTTCACCCAGTTACCGAGGGTGCCCTCGGTTTCGGGTAACCCCGCACCACTCGGCAAGTGAGTGCGAGCACTCCTACGCTTACGCGGGAAGCGCGGGGAACACGACCACCGAGCCGTCCTTGTTGCGGGCAATCTCAATCGCCACATCTGTCGCGCGGCTGTTGACCATGACGCCGTCGCGCAGCTTATGAATCCGGTCTGCCGCGCGCATCAGGCGATCGACTTCACCGGCCGTAAAGACGGGCCGCAAACCTTGCGGGCGTGCCAGCTCCAGCGCCGACAGGCGTTCTAGGACACCGGCGATGCTCGACTCCAGTTTGTCGAGGCGCTGCTGGTCGGCCTTAAGTGCGCGGGCGAAGTTCTCGAACAAGTTGCCAGGGTCGATCTGTGCATGCTCGACAGCCTGCAGGACGATGACCCGCCGCTTCAGCGCAATGGCCAAGGCGGCGAGTTCGAGGTGGGTGCGGAACGTGCCGCCGTGGTCATCGACGCCGGGGAACGACTTGGTCAGCGTGCCGATCTCGACGGCCTTGCCGTCGGGCAGCTCGTCCAGTGCGCTCTGCCACCGGGCAAGGCGGCGGTCAGCGGCGGCCAGCGCCTTGCTGATGGCATGCACTGCCGAGTCCAGTCCAAGTGAGACACCGAGCTTGCCCTGGTCGAGCAGGATAGCGGTGGCTTTGTCAATGGCATCGCGGCAGCCGTCGAGCTCGTTGCGCTCGTCATCAAGCTTCTGTTCGTGCAGTTGCTCCAGCAGTTCTGTGATGTGTTCGATAGCCTGCTGGCGCTTATAGTCGGCATTCGCGCTCACCCCCACCGCTACGGCCATGAGCACGAGCGGCGCGGCCACCGTGAGCGCAGCGCTGCCGGCCACCGCGACGCCGGCTGTTGCAGCGGCTCCACCGACTGCGCCCCCTGCCGCCGCTTTACCGACTGGCACGAACGTCGCCTGGGCGGCGATGCCCGTTGAGTTCACGAGCGCACTGTGGATGCCACCAGCCGCCGCCCTCGATGCCATCGGGCGAACGATGCCCTGGCCGAGCTGGGCGGCAACCTTCGCCGGAACCACCATGCGATACAGGCCTTCGCCGGCAGTGGTCGCCGTAGCCGCCACAGACGAACTTCGCGCTGATTGCGAGATGAGCTGAGACAGGTGATGTGCCAAGGGACTCGCGGCATCGAGCGGGATACCTAGGCTGCGGTCGAGCTTGTCGGGTAAGGGATGTACCTCAAGTGTGGCAATCGGCTCGTCGGCCAGGACTGCCAGCACACTGCGCAGTTCAGCCAAGCGCTCAGCCGTCATCGGCTCGTCTCCGGCCAATGCGGGCACCCGGACGTCACCGGTAGACAGCGCCCACACCGGAACGATCGCCTTGCGGTCGTCAGTCATCGTCTCCCCTTGCTTTCCGACGACAGCCTAGTACTCCAGCGTCACTTGGCCTCGGCCCTGAGCTCCTCGGACCTCGGCCATGAAGCGTTCGTAGTCGATCGGCGACATGCCGTCGCAGGCGCTGTGGCGTCTGCGGGTGTTGTAGAAGTCGACGGCCCAGGTGGCGATCTTGGCGCGAGCCTCAGCTCGCGTGCGGAAGCGTTGCCGGTGGATGTACTCGACCTTGATGGTGGAGTTGAAGGCCTCTGCGGCGGCGTTGTCCAGGGCGCACCCGACGCGGCCCATCGACTGGGCCACGCCAGGACGTCGAGGAGGCGACGCAGACGGCCGATTCTGCCCGTAACGAGGGTCGGCTGAAGATCGCGTTCAGTGCGCCGATCGGCTGACGCGGAAGGGGCTGGGGCCGGCGACACTGAGAGCACATTGACCAGTGTCTACCGGAGCCAAAATGACGACCCCTGAGGTACCACCGTCGCAGACACCGCCGCCGACGCCGCCAGAACAGGTATCGGCATCGTCACCCTACGGCTGGTACCCGCCGCCGACGCAAGCACCAGCACCGCCGCCCTATGGGTGGTACCCGCCAATGAACACATATGCGATCCTGTCGCTGGTCTTCGCGATCGCTGTCTTCCCGCCACTGGGCATCTATTTCGGGAACAAGGCCAAGCGGCAGATCGCCGAGCGCGGCGAGCGGGGTATCGAACTCGCCAATGCTGGTGTGATCTGCGGCTGGATCTTTAGTGCGTTTCAGGGACTCGTCCTCATCATCTGGTGCGGCTTCGGCGCTGCAATCGTCGTCGGCGGCATCGCCAATGGCGGCCAATAGGTGTAGTGCTACCCGGGCGGCTGGAGGCTGCGTCCGGCCGTCATCGTCGAGCCAACTCTGTCGGGAGTCATGACCCCTGCGTGACCCCAACGCCGTGCAAGCGGGACACTGCCAGCACGGCGACGCGTTTGGTCAACCTGAGGTCAGGCGTCCTGACGACGACCGGGCGGGAGTCGTTCCAACCTGAAGGTGCCGGTCGGGCGTTTGATGGGGCGGGCGGTACGCCATCCTTGATCTCTGAAGCACGTACGGACCTGATTGATCGGGAGCACCCATGCCGGGTTGGGCAGTTGTCGGCGCTCGCAAGCGCCGACTGTACGTGATGAGTTGGTCAGCCATGGTCCACGGAAGCGTGATGAACGGATGGGTGGAAGCCGTCGACCAGGACGTCCCGCACGCCGCATTGGGTGGGCTGGTCAGACAGGCACTCGCTCAGTCCAAGACCAACGTGCCGATGCCCAACTTCCGGTCGTCTGAGTCCCCGACCAATGCGCTGCTGGCCGTGGCCGGGGTCAAGTCCTACAACGGCTACGCACTGAGCGCGCGCGAGGTCTGCATCGACCTGGACGACGAGGCTCCCGGCTTCCTCATTACGCCGACCCGAAATGGGGGAGCGCAGGAGGGTTGGGTGCGGCTCGACGAGCTGGCGATACGCCTGGAACGGGAGATTACAGACGGACAACTCGGTCAGGCCGTACGCAATGCTCTCGACCTGGCTGTCGGTCGGCCGCAATCGGCCTGGCGGGGAAGGTAGCGGCGGCGGTCGCAAGAGACTGGCTGTACAGCCAGCGGTACAGCCACGCCGCTCGACCCGGGCCGACATCGCCGGACACCGGCAGACGTTCTGAGCAGGGGGAGCGCCTTCTCCACCAAGCCGCCGCGAGCGCGCGTTGTCGCCGAATTCGCCTGTACTTGGATCAAGCGCGCCGCGCGACGCACTGGCCAGTGAGAGAGCGGCGATGCAGTACCGTCTCCGGCGTGACCGACCGCTTCCGTCACGCGATGCGGCTCATGCGACGCCACGCCCCGCAATTGCGGGAAGACGGCTTCGCTCTGCTCCGGGCCCACGCCGGAGAACATCTCGACCAACTCGTCGCCGAGTTCCGCCAGGAGCACGACCAAGGCCTGCGCTGCTGGCTGCTAGAACTCATCGGCGCCGCCCGCGACGAACGCGCACTGCCATTGCTTGCCGAACAGCTGTACAGCCCGGATGAGTCACTGCGTTCGTGGGCAGCCAGCGGGCTGCGACGACTCAACAACCGCCAGGCACGCCGACTGCTCTACGAAGCAGGGCTCAACGACACCAAGCCGCAGCTCGACTGAAGCTCGCGGACAACTCCGGTCACACGACTCGTGAAGGGATGGACGGGGGAGCAGCGGCGCACGACCGCCGGTGCGGATGACCGAAAACCCGGGACATCGACCGGGCGCGGAGCGAAGATCGTGCCATGCAGGGGTCGGTGGACGTTCAGCGACCAACCTCTGGGCGAGGGTTGCGCCGCTCCTGGCGCCGGGTCCACAGGCCCCAGCCGAGCGCCGTCATTCCGACGACCCCGACCAGGGCGCTGATCTCGAGCCGGGTCACGAGCTCGTGCCTGAGCGCGGCGACCTCGGCGGCCTGCTTACGCAGCATTTCTGACGTGGGGTCCTGGTAGGGCATCGACGCCCCGGCATAGTCGCCGAACAGCCTGCACGGGATCACGAAGGCTGCCGCAACCAGGACGATGCCGCAGATCAGGGCCAGGCGGGAGCGGGACACCGCGTCAGCGTGCCACGGACGGCCAAAGTGCGCTGCCCGTGATCGCCTGTACCCGGATCGAACGGATGCGGTCTCAGATCGGCTGGGTGAGGTTGACCGCGTTGCCGTCGGGGTCCTGGATGTGGGCGACCCGCTGCCCCCACGGCATGTCGTTGGGCGGGCCGAGTACGCGTCCGCCGGCCGGCTCGACCCGCTCGAGGAGGGCGTCGACGTCATCGACGGCCACGCTCAACAGGATCCGTTGCGGTGTGCCGGGCTCGACGTCAGCGTCGGCGACCAGTCCCAGTTCCGCGTCGCCCGCCTTCAGACCGAGGTAGAAAGCCGGCCCCTCGGCCGGTACCCGGCTGAACTCCACCGCCCCCAGCACGCGTTCGTAGAAGCTCCGCAGGCGGTTGACGTCAGGGGTGATGATGACGGGCTGAATGCTGGTCACGCGTTCCTCCTCGAGAGCGGGCGGCCGGACCCGCCGGTCGGGTCCGGCGCGCTGGAACAGACCACCGCCGGACCGGGAATCCATCGGTCGGCCGGCGCAATTGGTGGAGACCCCGCCGGTAGGGGGCCGCCGGCTGTGGGTAGAAGATCCTTATCCGACGAGCGAACGACCGTCGAGGCTATGCGAAGCGAACAGGAGATCCGGGCACATGCGTGCGACTTTGATCTACGGGACTCGCGACATCCGCTTGGAGGAGGTCCCTGATCCCGCGATCCATTTTCCGACCGACGCGGTCGTGAAGGTCGTGGCGTCCTGCGTGTGCGGCTCCGACCTGTGGCCGTACCGGGGGGTACGGCCAACCGCCGAGCCGCACCGGATCGGGCACGAGTTCGTGGGCGTCGTCGAGGAGGTCGGATCCGAGGTCCGGACGGTCTCGCCCGGTGACTTCGTGATCGCGCCGTTCACGATCAGCGACGGTACGTGCCGGATCTGCCGGCACGGCATCACCACCTCCTGTGAGCGGGTGGAGTGGTGGGGCTCCACGGACCGGCACGGGCAGCCGATCGACGGCGGCCAGGGGGAGTACGTGCGGGTGCCGCTGGCCGACGGAACGCTGGTGGCGACGCCGGGACAGCCGGAGCCGGCGCTCGTACCCAGCCTGTTGACCCTGTCCGACGTGATGGGTACCGGGCACCACGCGGCCGTGTCGGCCGGCGTGACGGCGGGAAGCAACGTCGTGGTGGTCGGCGACGGCGCCGTCGGCCTGTGCGCGGTCCTCGCGTCGCGCCGGCTGGGCGCGGAGCGGATCATCGCGATGTCCCGGCACGCCAAGCGGCAGGAGGTGGCCCGCTACTTCGGCGCGACCGACATCGTCGCCGAGCGCGGCGACGAGGGAGTGGCGGCGGTCAAGGAGCTGCTCGGCGGGATCGGCGCGGACGCGGTGCTGGAGTGCGTCGGCACCAAGGAGTCGATGGACCAGGCGCTCAACTCGACCCGGCCGGGTGGCTTCGTCGGGTACGTGGGCGTGCCGGCGGGCGGCCCGGAGCTGCCGATCCAGAAGATGTTCAGGTCGAACGTCAACGTCGCGGGCGGGGTGGCGCCGGTCCGTACGTACCTGCCCGAGCTGCTCGGTGACGTGCTCAAGGGCGCTATCGACCCGGGGCGCGTCTTCGACCTCGAACTCCCGCTGGACCAGGTCGCCGAGGCGTACGCGGCGATGGACGAGCGGCGCACGATCAAGCCGCTGCTGCGGCCGTGACGTCGGGGCCGCGACGGCCTATTCGAACCGCGCGCTGATCTGGTCGAACACGGTGTCGGCGACCTCGGACAGCGGCCGGGCCCGCGGCTCGTCGAGCCACAGCTGCATGGCGAGCCGTAGACCGGTCAGGAACGTGGCGGCCATGACGCGGGCGCGGGTCGATCCGCCGGGCTGGTCGCCGATCCGTTCGGCGATCACCTCGGTGAGCTCGCGCTCCACCCGGGCCAGTGCGGCGAGTTGGCGGGCCAGGAGCGAGGGGTTCTCGCGTACGAGCCGGTACTCCGCCAACCAGTGCGGATCCGGCTCGTCGGGGTCGGAGTGCAGGCCGTGGAAGGCCTGCCGCAGCGCCGTCCACGGGGACTCCTCGGCCGGTCGGACCCGGAGCAGGTCGAGGAGCGTACGCAGGCCCTGCTCGTAGCCGTAGAGGACGGCGTCCTCCTTGCCGTCGAAGTAGTTGGAGAAGGTGCGGCGGGACAGGTCGACCGCGTCGGCGATCGCCTCGACGGTGACGTTGCTCAGACCCCGCTCCACCGCCAGGCGCACGGCGGCCTCGTGGAGAGCCTGTCGGGTGGCGACCTTCTTGCGCTCACGGAGGCCAGTACTGGTGTTCATTGATCAGAAGTTAGCTCAGTGAGAAAGAATACTCAACGTGAAAACTTTCTCAATGTGCATGTACGCTTCGTTGCGTGCGTCAAGCAGATAAGCCGGTCACGACGTCGGGCGCAGATTTCCCGGCCGGGGATTCACCACCGCGACTGGACGAGCAGTTGCGCGCCTTCGTCAAGGCGCTGAGGGTCGCCCGTCAACGACTGACCATCCAGGACGCACCGGTGCACCCGGGAATGGTCGGAATCCTCGCGGCGATCGCGTGCGCCGGGGAGGGCGGCGGCTGCCACCCCAAGGAGCTGGCGGCGCGGTGCGCGCTCGACGCGTCCACCATCAGCCGTGCGGTTGCCGCCCTGGTGGAACGCGGGCTGGTTCGGCGCAGCCCGGACCCGGCCGACGGGCGGGCCCGGCTGCTGACCCTGACTCCCGACGGTCGAACCGCCCTGGCTAAGGTCGAGCAGCTACAGAGCGTGCATCTCGCCGAAGCGTTGCGTGATTGGACCGCCGAGGAGGTTGACGCGTTCGCTGTCGCCCTCGGCCGGTTCGTCGCGGGCCTGACCGCCCACCTCGACGCCGCGCACCCGGATGGCATGTACGCCAGGGCCGCGCCCCCAGCCGTGACATCCCCGGCGACCGGAGCGCCCCCCGACGCGGCGCCCGAGTCATCCGACGACCGATCCCAACCCGAGACAAGCAAGTTGGAGGCAGCGCTGTGAGCGCAGCGACCACCGCACCGAGCGCGGCGACGGCCGCACCACCCGATACCGCGGAGATGAGCCACCGGCAGGTGATGGAGGCCCTCAGCGGTCTGCTGCTGGTGCTGTTCGTCGCCATGATCAGCGCCACGGTGGTGTCGAACGCCCTGCCGCAGATCATCCAGGCGCTCAAGGGTACCCAGAGCCAGTACACCTGGGTGGTCACCGCGTCCCTGCTCACGGCGACCGCCGCGACCCCGATCTGGGGCAAGCTCGCCGACCTGTTCAGCAAGAAGGTCCTGGTCCAGGTCGCGATCGTCATCTTCGTCATCGGTTCGATGATCTGCGGCATCGCACAGAACACGCCTCAGCTCATCGCCGCCCGCGCGTTCCAGGGGCTGGGCATGGGCGGCCTGCAGGCGCTGGTCCAGGTCGTCATCGCCGCGATGATCCCGCCGCGGGAGCGCGGCCGCTACAACGGCTACCTCGGCGGCGTGATGGCGCTGGCCACCGTGGGCGGCCCGCTGCTCGGCGGCGTCATCGTCGACACCTCGTGGCTGGGCTGGCGCTGGTGCTTCTACGTGTGCGTGCCGTTCGCCGTCGTCGCATTCTTCCTGTTGCAGAAGACCCTGCACCTGCACACCGTCCGCCGGGCGGAGGCGCAGATCGACTACCTCGGCGCCACGCTGATCGCGGCCGGCGTCAGTGTCATCCTCATCTGGGTCACCTTCGTGCACAACTCCTTCGCCTGGCTGTCGTGGCAGACCGCGGCGATGGTCGGCGGCGGTGTGGTGCTCCTCGCGCTTGCCATCCTGGTGGAGGCGCGGGTCAAGGAGCCGATCGTGCCGCTGCGCATCGTCGTGCAGCGCACGCCGGCCCTGGCGATCCTGGCCAGTGTGGCGGTCGGTATGGCCATGTTCGGTGGCTCGGTCTTCCTCGGCCAGTACTTTCAGATCGGCCGGGGCTACAGCCCGACCAAGGCCGGCCTCATGACGATCCCGCTGATGGCCGGCGTCCTGATCTCTTCCACGATCGCCGGGCAGCTCATCACCAGGAGCGGAAAGATCAAGCCGTACATCGTCACCGGCACCGTCGTGCTGATGGGCGGCTTCGCGGCGCTGGCGAGCATCGACCACGCCACCAAGCTGGTCTACGTCGGCGCCGCCATGGCGCTGGTCGGCATCGGGGTCGGCATGACGATGCAGAACCTGGTCCTCGCGGTGCAGAACACCGTCGCCCTGCGCGACATCGGTTCGGCCAGCGGCACGGTCACGTTCTTCCGGTCGCTGGGCGGCACCATCGGCGTGTCGGTGCTCGGGGCGGTCCTGGCCGACCGGATCACCGCGGACATCCCACGTCGGATGGCCGAAGCCGGCATCCCCGTCCCGGCCGGCGGCAGCAGCGGCGGGATCGGCACGCTGGACCTGAAGGACATGCCGGCGCCGATCGCGGCCATCGTCCGCGCCGCCTACGGCGACGCCACCGCGCACATCTTCCTGATCTCCGCGATCATCGCCATCGTCGGTTTCCTCGCCGCCCTGGTGCTGCCGCGCATCACCCTGCGCACGAGCGTCGACCTCGCGGCACCCAAGGACGAGGCCGCTGAGGACGAGCCGGGGCCGGTCGCCGAGCCGCAGCCCACGGCCGGCGACCACCGCGCCGACGACGAGCCGTACCAGGGCGCGCACGCCGCGGACCGGATCCAGGCCGAGCCGGTGTCCGCGGCGCCGGTCAGTGGCGCCGTGGTGATCGGTCGGGTGGAGGGTCCGGACCGGCGGCCGGTGGCGGGTGCGTTGTTGACGGTGACGGATTATCCGGGGCATCAGGTGGCGCGTGAGGTGAGCGCGGCCGACGGCGGTTTCCGGTTGAACCTGCCCAGTGGTGGGTCGTACCTGTTGATCTGTGCGGCGGAGCAGCACCAGCCGATGGCGACGATGTTGTCGGTGGGGCTGGGGGAGACGTACCGGGACATCGCGTTGGCGGGGGCCTGTGTGGTGGAGGGCCGGGTGTCGGGTGTCGGTGGTGAGCCGGTGCATGGTGCGACGGTGACGTTGACCGACGCGCGTGGTGAGGTCGTGGGTGCGGCGGTGTCGGGTCCGGACGGCGGGTATGTGCTGGCGGATCTGTATCCGGGGGAGTACACGTTGACGGCCACGGCGGAGAACACGTTGCCGGTGGCGCAGGCGGTCGTGGTGGACGGGGCCGGGTCGCACCGGTTCGATGTGGTGGTGCGGTCGAATGCGACGGTGGCGGGGACGGTGCGGTCGGCGCGGTCGGGTCAGCCGGTGGCGGATGCGTCGGTGATGTTGTTGGACGCGTTCGGCAATGTGGCGGGGACGGCGGTGACGGCTGAGGACGGCCGGTACGAGTTCGTCGGGCTGGTGCCGGGGGCGTACACGTTGACGGCGAGCGGGTACGCGCCGGTGGCGGCGCGGGTGGACCTCGCCGGTGAGCACACCGACCGCGACATCGTGCTCGGCGAGCCCGGACCGGCGACGCCGGTGACGGTTTCCCCCTCGGACCAGGTTGAGAGCTGATCAAGGTGTCACAGTTGGAACATGGTGCCGGCGCGCCGGCTGACGGGTCGGCGCCGACCCCCGTGCTGCGGGGCACGGTCGTGACCGGTGACGGGTGGCCGATGCCCGGCGCGACGGTCACCGCCATCGGGCCCACCGGACAGCAGTTGGGGCGGGCCGCCGCGAACGAGGCCGGCGCGTTCGCCATGCCGGTCTCGGCCGCGGGCCTGGCCACCGTCGTCGTCGCCGCGCCCGGCGTGGACCCGCTGGCCCGTACCGTCTCGATCAACCCGCACGGCGCCACCGACCTCGGCTCGGTCGTGCTCGGCAGCGCCAAGCGCGCGTCGTTGCCGGCGCCGGGCCGGTGGGACATCGACCCGGCGCACTCCATCGTGCGGGCCCGGGCCCGGCACCTGGCGCTGTCCCTTGTCGAGGGACGGTTCATGTCGTTCTCCGGGCACATCACCATCGCCGACCCGATCGAACGCTCGAGCGTCGAGGCGACCATCGACGCGGCGAGCATCGACACGGGCAACGCGGAGCGGGACGCGCACCTGCGCTCACCGGACTTCCTCGCGGTGGACCGGTTCCCGGTGCTGACCTACCGCAGTGAGCGGGTGGTCCGGCTCACCGACGAGCGCTGGCGCGTCGACGGTCAGCTGACCATCCGGGACATCACCCGGCCGGTCCCGCTCGACCTGACGTACCTGGGCACCGGAGCGGATCCGTGGGGCGGCACCCGCATCGCGCTGAACGCCACCACCCAGTTGGCGCGCAAGGACTACGAGATGAACTGGAACATGGGGCTGCCCGGCGGGTTCGTCCTCGTCGGCCCGACGTTGCGCATCGAGCTGGAGATCCAGGCGGTCCGTCAGGAGGCCAACGGCGGCTGAGCGGTGCGTTCCGCGCGGATCACCCGGTACCCGTCGGGCGCGGCGACCAGGCACCAGCCGACCGTCGCGAGCTTCGCGGCCAGCGACTCCAGGTACGGGTCGAGCACCTTCGACCCGCCGCCGAAGTCGTAGTGCCACACGTGCTCGAACAGGGCGGCCTTGCCCAGCGGCGCGTCCCGGTGGTCCAGGAACGCCTCGGCGAGGCGGTACTCGATCGAGCTGAGCGTGATCTCCCGGCCGTCGCCGGCCAGCAGCCGGCCGCCGGGGCCGAGGGTCAGGCCGCCGGCCGGGCCGGGGCCGGGCAGCAGGGCCCGCAGGTGCGCCGTCAGCTCCGGCAACGGGACCGGCTTGACCAGATAGTCGTCGGCGCCGGCGCGCAGGCCCGCCGACCGGAGCCACCCGCTGTCGCGCGCCGTCATCATCAGTACCGGCATGCGGTGGCCCTCGGCGCGCAGGGCGCGGCAGGTCTCGATGCCGTCCATGCCGGGCATCATCACGTCGAGCACGACCGCGTCCGGCGGCTCGCCGTGCGCCACGGCGTCACGTACCAGGTCCAGGGCGGCGGCGCCGTCCGGCGCGGTGCGGACGTCGAAGCCGGCGAGGCCCAGCCCGCGCGACACCGACTCCCGTACGCCGGGCTCGTCGTCGACCACCAGGATGCGCATGGCTGCTAGCCCTTGGTGACCTTGCTCGCGGTGACCACGCCGTCGCCGCTGGCCGGGCCGGTGACGGTGACCTGGGCGCCGGGGGTCAGGTCGGCCAGCTTGCCGTTCTGGGTGCCCTGGATCGTCGTCGCGCCGCTGGTGCGTACCGTCACCACGTTGCCGTCGGCGGTCTGCACGTACAGGGTCGTGCCGTCGACGAGCTTGACCGTCCCCGTGGTGACGTTCGAGGCGGTGGCGCTGGGCCGCGGCGCGCCGGCACCGGTCTGGCCGCCGGCACCGGTCTGACCGCCCTGGCGCTGCCCGCCGAAGCCGCCGAAGCCGCCAGCGCCGAAGTTTCCGCCGCCCGCCAAGGCGGAGCGGGCCGAGGCCTGGCTGCCCGCCGCCGGGGTGCCGTAGCGCTTCTGCACCTGGGCGCCGGCGAAGAACCCGATGACCAGGAGGACCAGCGCGGCGAGCACCATCGTGGTACGCGTGGCGTAGCGGCGCGGTGCCCGGGCGGCCAGCTGCGCGCTCAGGTCGTCGGCGAACGGATCGCTGTCCAGATCCACGTCGGGGGCGGTATCGAGGAGCGCCTGCGGGACCGGCTCCAACTGCACCGTCTCGTACTCGGCGTGCCGTCCACTCGTGTTCATCCGGTTGAAAGTCCTCACTCGTAGCGGAGCGCTTCGATGGGCCGCAGCCCGGCCGCGCGGCTGGCGGGGTAGCTGCCGAAGAACAGTCCGATGGCGACGGAGACGCCGAGCGCGAGCGCCACCGAGGCCGGCACGATGACCGGCTTGATACCGACGATCGTGAACTGGCTGCCGATGACGGCGGCGGCGACGCCGAGCAGCCCGCCGATGAGGCTCAGTACCGTCGCCTCGACCAGGAACTGCGTGAGGACCGTACGCTTCGGCGCGCCGAGCGCCTTGCGGATGCCGATCTCGCGGGTGCGTTCGGTGACCGTCACCATCATGATGTTCGTGATGCCGATGCCGCCGACGAGCAGGCTGATCGCCGCGACCGCACCGAGCAGGACGGTGAACGTCTTGGCGCTGTCCTGGCGGGCCGACAGCAGCTGCGACTGGTTGAGGATGCGGTAGGGCGGGCTCGCCGCGTTGGCCACGTGCAGCTTCTGGTTGAGGATCGCCGTGACCTCGGCCTGCGCGGCGTCGACCGAGTCGGGGGCGGTGGCCTGGACCAGCAGCTGGTTGAGCGGCCCGTACCCGGTCAGCGACTCCTGTACGGCGGTGACCGGCGCGATCGCGATGTCGTTCGGGTCGTTGAACCCGGAGCCGCCCTTGTCGGCGAGTACCCCGGTGACCGTGAACAGGGTGCCGTTGACGGTGATCTGCTTGCCGACCGGGTCGGTCCGGTCGAACAGCGCCTGGGCCACGGTCGAGCCGATCACCATGACCCGCCGGGCGTCCTTGACGTCGTCGTCGGTGAATCCGGTGCCGCGGGACACGGTGTCGTTCGCGGCCGGCAGGTAGGTCGGGGTGGTGCCGACGAACTGCGCGATGGTGTGGTCGACCCCGTCGTACGTGGCGTCCGGCGCGGTCGTCACGACGGGGGAGGCGCTCTTGACGTCGGGCGCGGCGTTCCGGTCGCTCAGCGCGCTCACCAGATCGGTCGTCAGCGACGTGTTCTGGGTCGCGCTCGCCGACTGCCGGACGCCGCCGCTGCTTACGGTCAACGTGTTGGTGCCCAACCGTTCGATGCTGGCCTGGATCGCCTTCGCCGACCCGTTGCCGACGGCCACCAGCAGGATGACCGCCGCGACACCGATGAGGATGCCGAGGACGGTCAGCCCCGAGCGCAGCTTGTTGGCGAGTACGCCACGGACGGCGAAGCGGATGGTCTCGAAGATGCTCATGTCAGCACCGCCGTGTTGCCTGAGTGGTGGAGCACCTCGTCATGCACGATCTGCCCGTCGACGAGCCGGATCAGCCGCTTGGCGTGCCGGGCCACGTCGTCTTCGTGGGTGATGAGCACGATGGTCCGGCCGCTGCGGTTGAGCCGGTCCAGCACCGCGAGGACGTCCGCGGTCGAGCGGGTGTCCAGGTTGCCGGTCGGCTCGTCGGCCAGTACCAGCGCCGGCGCGGTGACGAGTGCCCGCGCCACCGCGACCCGCTGCTGCTGCCCGCCGGACAGTTGGTTGGGCTCGTGGTCGGCGCGGTCGGCCAGCCCCACCATGCCGAGCGCGGCGAGCGCGCGGCGGCGCCGCTCGGCGGCCTTCATCCCGGCGTACGCCAGCGGAAGCTCCACGTTGGACACCGCGCTGGTGCGGGGAATGAGGTTGAACGCCTGGAACACGAACCCGATCCGCCGGTTGCGCACCAGCGCGAGCTGCCGGTCGTCCAGGCGGCTGACGTCCACGCCGTCGAGCAGGTACCGGCCCGACGTCGGGGTGTCGAGGCAGCCGAGGATGTTCATCAGTGTCGACTTGCCGGATCCGGACGAGCCCATGATCGCCACGTAGTCGCCGCGCTCCACGGTCAGGCTGACGCCGCGCAGGGCACGTACCTGTGCCTCGCCCTCGCCGTACACCTTGACCAGGTTCCGCACCTCGAGCACCGGGTGGTTCGTCATCCGCCGGCACCGCCCCGCGCGCCGCCGCCGGAGAACCCGCCACCGCCGGAGAAGCCACCGCCGCCGTTACGGCCGCCGGCACCGCCGAACCCGCCACCGCCGAAGCCGTTACCGCCGAAGCCGGCGCCGCCGGTCCGGCCGTTGGTCCCGGTGCCCGTGCTGGTCGGGAGGTTGAGGGCGACCTGCTCGCCGGGCTGCAGGCCGGAGGTGATCTCCACGAACTGGTCGCCCTGGACGCCGACCTGGACCGGTCGGGTCTCGTGCGTCCCGTTGGCGGTCACGACGTCGACCGTGTGGCGCTGCCCGGTGCCGCGCACCGCCGCCGCGGGTACCCGTACCGCGCTGTCGACCTGGGCGACCGTCACGGTGACGGAAACGGTCTGGCCGATGCGGATCCCGTCGGGCAGCGAGTCGAGATCGACGGTCACCGCGTAGGAGTTCACGCCGTTCTGGGTGGTGGCGGTGGGGGAGATCGCCGAGACCTTGCCGGTCGTCCGGGCGCCCGATAGCGCCGCCCAGGTCGCCGTCGCGTCCTGGCCGACCTTCAGCTTGGTGGCGTCGGCCTCCGCGAACGAGGCGGCGACCTGCATCCTGGTCAGGTCGGCGAGCCGGATGAAGCCGCCCGTTGTCGAGGTCGACGAGCCGGTGCTGGAGTTGGACGAGCTACCGCCACCCGTGGCGCTGCCACCACCGCCGCTGTTACCGCCGTTCCCGCCGCCGGCCGCGCCGCTGCCGCCGGACGAGCCCGACCCCGAGCCGCCGCCCGAGGACGACGAGCCGCTGGACGGGCTGCCGACAGTACCGTTGACGGCGACCACCGTGCCCGCCATCGGGGCGGTGAGGGTCGTGCCGTCCAGCGCCCGCTGGGCCGAGTTGACGCTGTTCTGGGCGTTCGTGACCTGGGCCTGGGTGGCCGCGATGGTGGCCGAGTCGGGCTGGGCGGCGGACTGGGCGCGGCTCAGGCTCGCTTGCGCGGAGGTCAGGTTGGCCTCGGCGGCGTTCAGCTGCTCCTGCGCCGCGGTCGGGCTGACCTTGGCCAGTACCTGGCCGGCCTTCACGGTGTCGCCGACCTTGACGTCGATCTCGGTGACCGTGCCGGCCGTGATGAAGTTGACCCCCGCGGTCGACGCGCTCTGCACGCTGCCGGTCGCCGAGACCGACGAGATCACCTGTCCCTGGGTGACCGGGACGGTCCGGCTCGTCGACCTCGTGGTCGGTGTGGTGTCCGCGACCGCGACGGTGCGGTAGGACAGGAACGCGCCGAGCGCGAGCAACAGCGCCAGGACCGCGTTGACGACCAGGGTCGGCCGCTGCGGCAGCCGCAGCGCAGACGGCAGGGTCGGTCGGCGTGGCCAGAGGGACATGGCCGAAATCGTGCCGGGGGGCGCTCAGAGCGCGATTGGCATTTCCTCAGAGCTGGCTGGGAGTCGCGAGACGTCCGTAGGCAGGAGCACCCGGAAGCGGGCGCCGGCGCCGGGCGCGGTGTACAGCTCGACCCGGCCGCCGTGCGCCTGCACGATCGCGGCCACGATGGCCAGGCCGAGCCCGGCGCCGCCGTGCCGGCGCGAGCGGCTGGCGTCCGCGCGGTAGAGGCGTTCGAAGACGTGCCGGGCGTCCTCGGCGTTCATCCCGGGACCGGTGTCGCTGACCTCGACGGCCGCGGCGGGTACGCCGGCGGGCAGGTCCGCGCCGACCACGGCGAGCGGAGCGGGGTCCGCGCCGCCGGTGGTGGCCCGCCCCACCCGTACGGCCACGGACGCGCTGTCGGGCGTGTGCTGGAGGGCGTTCGCGAGGAGGTTCGTCACGACCTGCCGGATGCGGGATTCGTCGCCGAGGACGGTGACGGCTTCGAAGGTGTCGCTGGTGTCGTCGAGGGCGGCGAGCTGGACGAAGCGGGAGGGTACGCGGACGTGGGCGTCGCGGACGGCGTCGGCGGCGACGGCGAGCAGGTCGACGGGGCTGCGTTCGAGAGGGCGTTCCTCGTCGAGGCGGGCCAGCAGCAGCAGGTCGTTGACGAGCAGGCGCATGCGGCCGACCTCGGCTTCGATGCGGCCCATGGCTTCGTCGAGGGCGGGTCCGGGTGGGGCGCCGCCGCGGCGGTACAGCTCGGCGAAGCCCTGGATCGAGGTCAGTGGGGTGCGCAGCTCGTGGGAGGCGTCGGCGAGGAACTGCCGCAGGCGCCGCTCGGAGGCGGTGCGGTCGGCGAGGGCCGCCTCGATGCGCACGAGCATCGTGTTCAGCGCGGTTCCGAGCCGGCCGGATTCGGTGTGCGGGTCGGCGTCGGGGACCCGGCGGGACAGGTCGCCGCCCGCGATCTCGGTGGCGATCTTCTCCATGCTCGTGAGCGGGCGCAGGCCGATGCGTACGACCGAACCGGCGGCGACCGCGATCAGCACGATGACCAGGGCGGTGACCGCCGCGTCGACGAGCAGGAGCGTCTGCGCGGTCACGTCGATGGCGTGCAGCGAGACCGCGTGCACCGCGTACTCGTGGCCGGTGGCGTCCCGGCCGCTGGGGACCTCGACGACCTTCACCCGCCAGGCGCCTTCGGTGCCGTCGACGGTGAAGGGGCGGTCGCCGGCCCGGGCCTCGAGCGCGGCGACGTTGTCGAGCCGGGGCTCGTCGGCGGTGCTGCTCGGCGAGGCGTAGAGCCGGGTGCCGTCGCTGGCGTACAGGTAGACCCGCGAACCGCTGCCGAATCCCGGGCTCGGACGCGGGGTACGGGGGATGCCCGGCGGCGGGCGCTGGCCCACTCGGGACAGGCCCCGCGCCTGCGCCTCGAGCTGCGCGTCCACCCTGCTTACGAGCCCCGATCGCAGCAGCGTCAGACCGGCGACGTCGGCGATGACCAGGGCGACCGCGGCCAGGATCGCGGTGGTGACCACCATGCGGCTGCGCAGCGTCCACTGTCGCCACGGCCGAAAGGGGATCGACGCGCTACGCCTCATCGGCGCGGGGCAGCCGCAGCGAGTAGCCGACGCCGCGAACCGTGTGGATCAGCGGCGGACCGACCTTGTCGATCTTGCGTCGGAGGTAGTAGACGTACGACTCCACGATCCGGCCGTCGCCACCGAAGTCGTAGTGCCACACCCGGTCCAGGATCTGGCTCTTGGAGACCACCCGCCCGGCGTTCGTCATCAGGTACCGCAGCAGGTTGAACTCGGTGGGGGACAGCTCGATGAGCTTGCCGGCCCGGCGCACCTCGTGCGCCTCGTCATCGAGCTCCAGGTCGGCGTAGGTCAGCGTGCCGCCGGTGTCCGGACCCTGCGAGCCACGCCCGCTGCGCCGCAGGATCGCCCGGATGCGCAGCACGACCTCTTCCAGGTTGAACGGCTTGGTGACGTAGTCGTCGCCGCCGACCGCGAGGCCGGAGATCCGGTCCTCCACCGCGTCGCGCGCGGTCAGGAACAGCACGGGTACGTGCTGGCCGGAGGCCCGCAGCCGCTGCGCCACCTCGAAGCCGTCGAGGTCGGGCAGCATCACGTCGAGGACGACCAGGTCGGGCTCGTACTCCGCGGCGGCCACGAGCGCCTCGTTGCCGCCGGTCGCCACGCGTACGTCGTAGCCGGTCAGCCGCAGGGTCGCCGACAGCAGCGCGCAGATGTTGGGCTCGTCGTCGACGACGAGGACCCGGCCCGCGTGCTCGGCCGACGCCGTGAACGGTGCGGAAGCCTGTAACGCTGGTTGCCTAGTGCCTGACACTCTCGAAGTTGTACCGGCACGACCTGTGCGCCGGCTGACAGTAATCTGGGAAAGAGCTGATCGCCGTCCGTCAACGTGAGCCGGGGACCACCAGTTCGTCACCCTCCTGCACCCCGGAGCGGATCTCGGTGTACTGGTCGCCGCGCAGCCCCACCTGCACCGTGCGCTGCTCAGTGCGCCCGCCCGACAGTACCGTGACCACGCCCTTGCCGCCCGACACCGAGCGCACCGCGGCCGAGGAGGCGTACCGCGCGTCGGCCGCCGACGCCGTCACCACGGCCACGTTGGCGCTCTGGCCGAGGAGCAGATCGGCGGGTACCTGGTCGAACGTGATCTGTACGCCGTAGCGCACCAGCCGTCCCGAGGTCGTGCCGGCCGGGTCGATCTGGGAGACCTTGCCCTTGAACTGGGCGCCGTCCCGGTCGGGCAGCGTGATGGTCGCGGTCTGGCCGACGGCCAGGTGCGCGACGTCGGCCTCCGAGAACTCGGCCTGCACGATCGTGTCCGCGACGTCGCCGAGGACGATGAAGCCGCTGCCGCCCGGAGTCTCCTGGGTGCCGACCGTGCCGGCCACGGACAGCACCTTGCCGGCGACCGCGGCCGTGATCGTCGTACCCGCGAGCCTGTCCTGCGCGAGTTGGAGCGAAAGCTGCGCGTTGGTCAGTTGCTGCTCGGCCGACATGAGGCTGTCGCCCGAGCCGGACCGGGCGCCGCCCGATCCGCTGCCGTTGGATCCGCCGCCGCTGCCGGCACAGCCGCCCGTACCGCCGCGTCCGCCGGAGCCGGACTGCGGCGTCCCGCCGGATCCCGCCCCCCGGCTCGGGCCGGGGCGGGTCGTCGCGGACGCGCTCGGCGCGCCGGTCCGCGACGGCTTCGCCGACGGTGTCGACGACGCGGACGCCGACGGTGTCGACGACGCGGACGCCGACGGTGTCGACGACGCGGACGCCGACGGTGTCGACGACGTGGACGTCGACGGACCCGCTGAGGACGGGGCGGTGGCGCCGGTGACGCGGTACGCCGCGGGCGCGGCCTGCACGGCCGCACCCTGGCAGTTCGAGCCGGTCGGCGCCGCGGGAGCCGTGGTCTGCTGTACGCGGGTGAGGGCGTCGCTGGCGGAGTTGACGTTCGCCTGGGCGGTGTTCACGTCGTCCTGGGCGCTCGTGCTGTCGATGCGGGCGAGCACCTGGCCGGCGGTCACCGAATCTCCGGGCGTGACGTCCACCTCGGTGACCACGCCGCCGACGCTGAAGCTCAGGCCCCGGCTCTGCGCGGCCTGCACGGTGCCCGCGGCCGACGCGGTCAGCTCGACCACGCCCCGCTGCACGCGCACCGTCGTCTGCCGGTTCGCGACCGGTGTCTGGCGTCCTGCGTACGCGATCGCGGTGCCCGCGGTCGCGCCGACGACCACCAGGACCAACGTCGCCCACAGCGCTGGCCCGCGCCAAGGCAGGCGTACCGGTAGCCGGGATCTCATGGTGCGCCAGTGTGGCCAGCCTGGCTCCCTGTTGGCTCGGGCGTACCTGGGAGATAGCTCAAAGCCGCACCCGCTCGCCGCTCCCAGCCGATTCCGAGGTTGGTCTGACACAACACTCAGCGGTTCCGGCTTTGATGTCGGCGTCGGCGTGATGACGGACGCCGTGGGCGATTCGGAGGATTGCAGTGCGAAACCGGGTGCGTGCTACCGCCACGATGTTGGCCCTGGTCGCCGCGGCGGGGACGGTCACCGCGTGCGGGTCGTCAGCGAAGGCGTCGGGGGGCGCGACCGCCGCGAGCAGCGCGCCCGGCCAGGGCGGGTTCCAGGCGTACATGACCTGCCTGAGCCAGCACGGCGTCACGCTTCCCTCCGCCTTCCCGCGCGGAAACCGCCCGAGCGGAAGGCCGAGCGTCCGGCCGACCGACCGGCCCAGCGACCGTCCGTCCGGCGGTTTCGGTGGCAGGTTCGGTTTCGGAAACCAGCCACCGGCCGGCGTCGACGCGCAGACCTGGCAGAACGCGCAGCAGGCGTGCTCGTCGCTGCGGCCGAGCGGTGGCCCGCGCAACGGTGCCAACAGCGGGGCCTTCACCGCGTACCGCAACTGCCTCGCCGACCACGGCGTGACGATGTCGGCCGGCCCGAACGGGCTGGCGACCAGCGATCCGAAGGTCGCGGCGGCGATGAAGGTGTGTGAGCCGCTGCGCCCGACCGGTCGCCCGCAGCCCAGCCCGACCGCCTGATCCTGAAGGTCAGCGTCCGGTCAGGCCGGTAGCGGTCTCCCGCCGAGCAGCTTGAGCGAGCCGCGTACGGGGTGTTTCGCCGGGACTGTTACGAAGCAGCTGACCGTGCGGTCGCCCAGGCGCCACTGGTCCTCGGTCGGCGACCACGTCACCTCGCGAACGTCGGTGCGACGGGTCAACGCGTTCACCGATTGGCCGAGGAAGCCGGCGAGGACCGGGACGCAGCCGGCGAAGGCCAACCGGTTCATGGCTTCCTCGGTCGCCGGGTACGGTCCGTCAGGCGGCACGTACTTTCCGGCGTACTCCACGGTGTGTTGCTGGTCGCAGCCGATGGCGACGGCGTCGGCGTCCGTGTAGAAACCGTCGGCGTCGATCTCGCCCTGCTGGTCGAAACAGCGCATGGCCAGCGGTTGGTCGCCGCTGAGACCGCCCTTGAGGGAGCCGGTGCGGCCGAGCGATCCACCGACGAGGCTTCCCACCTCGAATACCGAGCACGAGAAGAAGCGGGCGCCGCCCTGCCACTGTGTCGTCGTGGGCTCGGCGTAGTGCAGGTACAGCCGACCGTCGTGCCAGTCGCCCCCGAGATAGTCGTTGGCGGCCCGGCCGCACTCGGCGAACGCTGCCCGGGCGTCCGCACTGTCCCGGGTAGGTGGGGCCGCGGCGGCTGCCGCCGGGCCGGTGAAGTGCCCCACGTACACCACCTCCAAGGTGTGCGCGCGGGCACAGTCGATCGGCACCCGGGGGGAGTCGTCGACAGTTCCGGCGAGGAGGTCTCCCTGTAGGCACTGGCCCACCGTCGGCGCGGCCACCTTCGCCGCCGGGAAGGCGGACCAGTTGTTGGTGAGGTCGCCGTCGACACCGGGGGGAAGGGCGCACCCGGCCAGGGCGAGCAGGCCGCCGGCGAGCACGGCGGCAGCCAAGCGTGTCCGTGACCGGCTCATCGTCACCCCCACATGATCGACTGTCCGCCGGATCGTAGACATCGACGCAGGCTGCTGGCGAGAGGCTGTCCGGTCGACTCCGGTGCCCGGACAGCCCCACGCCAGTCAGCCCTTGGCCGCCAGGACCGTGACGAGCGTGTCGCCGTGACAGCCGGAGATCTCCTTCAGCGTCCAACGGCCGACCAGGCCCTGACCGGCGAAGTTGGACTCGGCGTCGTGGGCCTCGACCTCGCCCTGCTTCAGTTCCAGCCCGGCTGACGGGTAGGCCTTCTGCATGAAGCCGAGGGTGCCCTGAAAGGTGCCCGGTACGACCGCCGTGACGATCTGCCGACCGCCCGAGCGCTCCTCGTAGCCGGTGACGACGGCCTTCGGCGGCAGCGGTACCTCCCGGGGGAACGCGGTGGGCGCGGGTAGAGCCGCGGCCCCGTCGGCGCATTCGACGTTGCCGGAGCCCGCCGCCTCGGCGGGCAGGGCGGCGCCCTTCGCGGTGCCGTCACAGCCCACCAGGGCTGCGACGGCGACCACCGCGAGGAGGGAAGGGATGGACAGCCGGCTCATTTCGGCAATCGCACCGTGACGCTGTCGACGTTGTTGGACTCGTCGCTCTCGCTGATCGTGTTGTTCGGGTCGGCCGTGGCGGTCACGGTCTCCGCGCCGTGCTCGCCCCGCGTCGGCCAGGCCACGCTCACCTGCGCCGACTGGCCGGGGAGCAGGTCGACCGGTGCGCTGGTGGCGGAGAACCCGTCCGGGGTGGTGAACCGTACGGTGACCGCCTTCGCGACGGCGTGCCCGGTGTTGCGGACCGTCGCGGTGAGGGTCGATTTCCCGTTCGGCGCCACCTGCGGATCGACTGCGGGAACCTGCAGGTCGGCGAGGAACTGGGCGTCGTACGCGGCGAACAGCGTCTTCCCGCCGCTCTGGCGGGCGATCGTCGCCAGGGCGTCGAAATTCTGCGCGCCGCCGCCTGAGCAGGCGCCGGTGCACCCGTCGGCGTAGGCCACGAGGACCCGGCCCTGCTTGTCGATCTGCACGTCGATGAAGTCGAGCAGGTTGCGGTCGTTGCCACAGGTGGTACCACCGGTGCAGATGGAGCCCTTCTGTACCGGGTCGTTCGGGGTGGCGTCGGTCAACGACCAGGTCCTGCCGGAGTCGTACGTGGTCGCCACGTACAGGTGCCACTCACCCTTGAAGTTGGCGGTGTCCTGGTAGTTGCCGCCGGTCGGGGTGCCGAGGAAGGCGAACGCCGCCCGGTCGGCATCACCGGCGACCATGGCCGGGAACACCGTGTTCGCAATCCCCAGCGCCGCGCCGACGTCCTGGTCGTTCTCCCAGGTCTGGCCCTTGTCGTGGGAGACCGCGACGTGCGGGTGGCCGTCGGCGTTCTGGTAGCCGAAGTAGACGGTGCCGTCCGCGCCGACGCCGACCGACGGGTCGCTGTCGCCCGGCGCGCTGGTCGGCACCTTGCGTACCTGCCAGGTCAGCCCGTTGTCCGCGGAGACCGCGACCGCCTGGTTGGCCCCGCACCCCTTGTTCGGCACGTACACCGTGCCGTCGTTCGGGGCGACCTTCACGTGGCCGTGCAGGCCGCCGCAGTCGAGCAGGGTGTACATCGGGACCGCCGGGCCGTACGTGAGGCCGCCGTCCCGGCTGACCGCGCAGGACGCGTCAGCGATGTCCTGCGAGCAGTAGTACACGGCGTCCGGGTACAGCGGGGTGCCGCCGAGGCCGCTCGCCGAGTACTTTCCGCCGCCGATGGTCTGGTGGTCGACGCCGGAGTTGATGCCGCTGCCCTGCGTGGGGACCCACGTCCTGCCGTCGTCGTCGGTGTAGCAGGTCAGCGCCGCCTTGCCGGCCAACTGCGACTCGAACGTACGGCCGGTGTCGTGGTCGGTGTACAGGATAGGGTCGAGCGACGTGACCGCGGTGCAGTTCGGTGGGCCGGCGCTGGCGTTCTCCCAGGCGGCCGTGGCCGGGTTGGCCGAGTCGTCGAACGTGACCCGGTACGTGTCGGTGTAGGCCTGGTACATGGCCTTGCCGGTCTTCCAGTTGACGCCGATCGACGGCTCGCCGGCACTGTGGGCCTGCGGGAGTGTTTCGGGCGCCGGGTAGTTGGTGAACGACGTCGCGCCGGTCGGGCCGGGTGCCGGGGCCGCCGGCTTCGCCGTCAGCGAGGCCATCGCCCAGTAGCTCTGGCCGAGCGGGTTGAACGGCACGACCCGGACGGTGTACTTCCCGGCCACCGGCGGCACGACGAGGATCTCCGGGTCGGCGGTCGTAGCCGCCTCGGCGACCTCGTTGCCGGCGCTGTCGTACAGGTACACGTCGAAGTCCGCGTTGCCGGCCGACCAACCGACCGCGATCTTCAGGTCGTTGCCGGCGTCGTAACCGGCCGGCACGTCGACGGTGAGGGCGTAGTCGTCGCAGACCGTCGCCTGGTTGCACAGCAGGCTGCCGGCGGTCGCGGTCGCGTTCGGCACGAGGAACGGGCCGCCGTTCCACGTGACGGACGTGCTGGTCGACGACACGGTGCCGCTCGCGGGGGTCGCGGCCTGCGCGGGGGTGGCGCCGGCGGCCACGGCGAGGAGCAGGGCGGCGGCAGCGATGATCGGCCGCGGCGCCCGCGCGGCCTTCCGGGGTGGTCTCATGGCATCCCTACCTTTCACGGCCGACGGCCGCGTTTACCGGTGTGAATGTTTATCGCTGTAGCCGTCCGGGTGTAACGCGCTCGCCGTTCGTGCCGCACCGGATCGCCCGAACGGGTGAGTCCCCGCTGGTCGGGTAAACCGCTCGTCACCCCCGCGCGCCGGCGCATAAGCTGCCGGCGTGGCGGAGCTGATCTCGGTGAACCTGGCGGTGCCCCGGCCGAACCCGGCCAAGGAGTCCGGGGTGACCGGCATCGACAAGCGGCCGGTCGCGGGCCCGGTGCTGGTGCGCGCCCCCGGTCCGAAGGACGGCGGGCTGGGCAGCGGCCTGGTCGGCGACGGGATCTTCGACCGGGTCAACCACGGCGGCGACGACCAGGCGGTCTACGCGTACGCCCGGGAGGACCTCGACGCCTGGGAGGCCGAGCTGGGGCGGACACTGCCCAACGGCGCCTTCGGCGAGAACCTCACCACCTCGGGGCTGGACGTCACCGGCGCCCTGGTCGGGGAGCGCTGGCGCGTCGGCGAGCAGGTCGTCCTCGAGGTCGCCGACGTGCGGATCCCGTGCCGCACGTTCGCCGACTGGATGGCCGAACATGGGTGGGTCAAGCGCTTCACCGTCCGCGCGGTGCCCGGGGCCTACCTGCGGATCATCGTGCCCGGCGAGATCCGTGCCGGCGATCCGATCGAGGTGGTCAGCCGCCCGGAGCACGACGTGACGGTCGGTCTGACGTTCCGGGCCTTGACCCGCGAGCCGGAACTGCTGCCCCGGCTACTCGCGGCCGACGCCCTGCCGGACGACCTCAAGGAGGCGGTCGCGAAGCGGACGTGACCGCACCTCCCATGATCCTGAAGGGTTTTCCGTGTCCCGACACGGAAAACCCTTCAGGATCATGACACGGTAATGACCGCCGCGGACTCGGCCGGCAGCTCCACCGCGTTCGGGCGCACCGTCACGCCGGCCTCCGTGGCCAGCAGTACGGCGTCCGCCCGGCCGGGGATCGCGATGCGCTGGCGCTGGCCGGCGAGGTTGGCCACCACCAGGCAGCCGCCCCGCGCGACGGTCAGGAACCGGTCGCCGGTGGTGACCTTCACCCGGTCCAGCCACGGGTCCGACAGGTCGGGCACCGCCTTGCGCAGCGCGATCAGCCGCCGGTACAGCTCCGCCACGCCTGCGTGCTCAGGCTTGTCCAGCTCCGACCAGTCGAGCTTGGAGCGCTGGTACGTCTCGGGCGCCTGCGGGTCGGGCACCTCGTCGGCCGTCCAGCCGTGCGCGGCGAACTCCCGTCGCCGTCCACTTGCGACGGCCGCCGCGAGGTCGGGCTCGGGGTGGCTGGTGAAGAACTGCCAGGGCGTGCTGGCGGCCCACTCCTCACCCATGAACAGCATCGGCGTGAACGGGCCGGTCAGCAGCAGGGTCGCGCCCACCTTCAGCAGCCCGCTGGACATGATCGCCGGTAGCCGGTCGCCGAGCGCCCGGTTGCCGATCTGGTCGTGGTTCTGCAGGTACGCGACGAAGCGGTGGCCGGGTGTCCGGGACCGGTCCACCGGACGGCCGTGGCGGCGACCGCGGAAGCTCGACCAGGTGCTGGCGTGGAAGAACGCGCCCTCCAGTACGGTCGCGAGGCAGTCGGTCGAGCCGAAGTCGGCGTAGTAGCCCTGCCGCTCACCGCTGAGGACGGCGTGCAGCGCGTGGTGGACGTCGTCGTCCCACTGCGCCTGCAGGCCGTACCCGCCGGCCTCGCGCGGCGTCACCATCCGAGGGTCGTTGAGGTCGGACTCGGCGATGAGCGACAGCGGTCGGCCGAGATGCGTCGCCAGCGACTCGACCTCGACCGCGAGCTGTTCGAGCAGGTGGACCGCGCCGTGGTCGACGAGCGCGTGCACCGCGTCCAGGCGCAGGCCGTCGACGTGGTAGTCGCGCAGCCAGGTCAGGGCGCTGTCGATGATGTACCGGCGGACCTCCTCGCTACCGGGGCCGTCGAGGTTGAGCGCCGCGCCCCAGGGGTTCGACGCCTCGCCCAGGTACGGGCCGAACGCGGGGGCGTACGCGCCGGAGGGCCCGAAGTGGTTGTAGACCGCGTCGATGATCACCCCGAGGCCGCGGGCGTGGCAGGCGTCCACGAAGCGCTTCAGGCCGTCGGGTCCGCCGTACGGCTCGTGCGGCGCGTACCAGCAGACCCCGTCGTAGCCCCAGTTGTACTCGCCGTTGAAGGCGTTCACCGGCAGCAGCTCGACGAGGTCGATGCCGAGGTCGACGAGGTGGTCGAGGCGTTCGACAGCTGAATCAAAGGTGCCCGCTGGCGTGAACGTGCCGACGTGCAGTTCGTAGATGACGCTGCCCGGCAGGAAACGGCCGGTCCAGCCGTCGTCGGTCCAGCCGAACGCGCCGTGGTCGTAGAGCCGGCTCGGCCCGTGCACGCCGTGCGGCTGCCAGGCCGACCGCGGGTCGGGCAGCGGCCGGTCCGAGTCGTCGAGCAGGTACGCGTAGTCGGTGCCGGGCCCGGCGGCCGGTACGTCGACCCGCCACCAGCCCGACTCCTCGGCGGCCTCCATGTCGTGGTCGGCGTCCAGCGCCCGCAGCCGTACCCGGGACGCCTTCGGCGCCCAGACCCGGAACTCGGTCATGACACTGTTCTCCTCGGGGCCAGCAGCGCGACGGGGTACGGGTCCAGCAGGTCGACCAGCGCCACCGCGCCGCCGGCGAACTGCCGGCCCGTGAGCACGTCGACCAGGTCGTCGGGCAGGGACAGCCGGGTGTCACCCCAGCCGCCGCGCCGGCGCAGGCCGACCGGCAGCCGGGTGGCGACGGTAAGGGCACCACCGCGACCGTCAGAAGCCCGATCGAACGCGACCAGATGCGACGCCGCCGGGCCCTCGGCGTCCAGCTGCCGGTAACCGGTGAACAGCTCCGGGTGCTGCCGGCGCAGGCGCAGCGCGCGGCTGGTCACCAGCAGCTTCGCGGCTCCGGTCGCGTCGACGTCCGGCTGCCAGCCGTCGTCGAGCCGCGCGAGCAGGTCGCGGCGCGCGGCGAAGTCGACCGGACGCCGGTTGTCCGGGTCGACCAGCGAGAAGTCCCAGAGCTCGGTGCCCTGGTACACGTCCGGTACGCCGGGCATCGTGAGCTGGACCAGCTTCTGCCCGAGCGAGTTGGACCAGCCGGCGGCGCGGATCGACGCGACGAAGTCCGACAGGTCGGCGTGCAGCGCCGGGTCGTCGTAGACCGCGTCGACGACCCCGTGCATCGCGCGCTCGAAGTCGGGGTCCGGGTCAGCCCACGACGTCGACGTCGACGCCTCGCGGGCGGCCTTCTCCGCGTACGCGTGCAGCCGTTCCCGCTCGATCGGCCAGGCGCCGACCGTCGCCTGCCACAGCAGGTGGGCCAGCGCCACGTCGGGCAGCGGTGCGCGGGCCGTCCACCGCCGCACGGCGTCGGCCCACTCCTGCGGAACCTCGGAGAGTACGGCCAGCCGTGCGCGTACGTCCTCCGACCGCTTGGTGTCGTGGGTGGACAGTGCGGTCATCCCGGAGGGCCAGCGGGCCTGCCGGGCCGCGGCCGCCGCGTGGAAGTCCGCGACCGGGACGCCGAAGTGGCCCGGATCGTTGCCGACCTCGTTGGCTGCGGTGAACCGGCTGTACCGGTAGAACGCCGTGTCCTCGACGCCTTTGGCCATCACCGCGCCGGTGTACTGCTGGAACCGTACGGCCAGCTCGTCGTCGGGGTGCGACAGCCGGGGCCGCAGCGCCTCGACCGTCGCGGTCAGGTCGGGGCGGGACCGCTCGGCCGCCGCGAGGGCCTGCGTGAGGTGCTCGGCCCCGACCGGCAGGTACGAGCGGTACACCGGGAACTGCACGGCGATCTCGACCAGTGCCTCTTCCGCGTCGGGTTTCGCGGCGGGCAGATCCGGCACGAGCCGGCTCAAGCGGGTCAGCTCCGCCGCGAGCAGCTGTGTCGCGGCTTCCCGCTTGCCCTGGTGCGCAAGGGTCGCCCAATCGGAAGGGTCGAGCCGGGTGAACGCGGCCTCGGCCGCCGGGTCGATGAACAGTCCCGAGACCTCGCGCAGGGCGTCGTACCCGGTCGTGCCGGCGACCGGCCAGTCCGGCAGCTCCTCGCCGACTTCCAGGATCTTCTCCACGACCAGCCACGCGTCCGGCGCCGCCTCGGCCAGCCGCCGCAGGTAGCCGGCCGGGTCGCGCAGCCCGTCCGGGTGGTCGATCCGGATGCCGTCGAGCTCGCCGGCGGCGTACCAGCGCAGCACCTCCCGGTGGGTCGCGTCGAACACGGCCGGGTCTTCCACGCGGAGGCCGGCGAGTTCGGCGATGGCGAAGAAGCGCCGGTAGTTGAGCTCGGCGTTGCCCCGCCGCCACGACACCAGTTCGTAGTGCTGGCGGTCGTGCACCTCGGTCGGGCTGCCGCCCGCCGTACCCGGCCGAAGCGGGAACCGCTTGTCGTAGTAGTGCAGCTCGTCACCGACGACCTTCAGGTCGGACAGCGCGTCGGGGGAGTCGGACAGCACCGGCAGCAGGATGCGCGGCCGGCTCCAGTCGATGTCGAACCAGTCGGCGTACCGCGACGCGCGACCGTGGCGCAGCACGTCCCACCACGCCGGGTTCGCGGCCGGCACCGCCACCCCGACGTGGTTGGGCACGATGTCGACGACGAGGCCCAGGCCCGCCGCGCGCAGCGCCGCCACCAGCCGCCGCCGGCCGTCCTCGCCGCCGAGCTGCGGGTTCACACGGGCGTGGTCGACGACGTCGTACCCGTGCTCGGAGCCCGGAGCGGCGGTGAGCAGGGGAGCGGTGTAGAGGTGCGTGACGCCGAGCGCGTCCAGGTAGCCGGCCAGTTCAGCGGTGGCTGCCAGGTCGAAGCCCGGGCGTACCTGCACCCGATACGTGGAGACCGGCCGCATGTCAGGCGGTCCGCCGCTGGAGGACGCAGAACGAACGGTCGCGGACGAACAGCTTCCCGCCGGCCTCGACCACCCGCCCGTTCTTGACGTCGGCGCTGGGGAACTCGCCGGTATCGATGACCAGCTCCCACTTCTGGCCGAACTCGGCCGGCGGGAGCACGAACTCCAGCCAGTCGTTGTGCGCGTTGAAGCAGATGAGGAAGGAGTCGTCGGCGACCCGCTCGCCGCGCGGCCCGGTCTCCCGGATGCCCTCGCCGTTGAGGAACAGCATGACCGCGCGGCCGAGGTCGAAGTCCCAGTCCTCCTCGCTCATCTCCCGGGCGTCGGGGGTGAACCACTCCATGTCCCGGATGGGCGTGCCGCTGACCCGGCGTACCGGACGGCCGGTGAAGAACCGGCGGCGGCGGAAGACGGGGTGCTCGGCCCGGAAGGCGATCAGGGTGCGGGTGAACTTCAGCAGCTGCTCGTCGGCCTCGGCCCAGTTGACCCAGCTCAGCTCGTTGTCCTGGCAGTACACGTTGTTGTTGCCCTGCTGGGTGCGGCCCAGTTCGTCGCCGTGGCCGATGAGTGGCACGCCCTGCGACAGCAGCACGGTGGCGAGCAGGTTGCGCCGCTGGCGGGCGCGCAGTTCGAGGATCTCCGGGTCGTCGGTCGGCCCCTCGACGCCGCAGTTCCACGACCGGTTGTGGCTCTCCCCGTCGCGGTTGTCCTCGCCGTTGGCCTCGTTGTGCTTCTCGTTGTACGAGACCAGGTCGGTCAACGTGAACCCGTCGTGCACGGTCACGAAGTTGACGCTGGCGATCGGTCGCCTGCCGTCGTCGGCGTACAGGTCGGCCGACCCGGAGATCCGGCTGGCGAACTCGCCCAGGGTCGCCGGCTCCCCGCGCCAGAAGTCGCGTACGGTGTCGCGGAACTTGCCGTTCCACTCCGTCCACAGTGGGGGGAAGTTGCCGACCTGGTACCCGCCGGGGCCGACGTCCCACGGCTCGGCGATCAGCTTGACGTTGCCGACGATCGGGTCCTGCTGCACGACTTCGAAGAAGGTGGACAGCCGGTCGACCTCGTAGAACTCGCGGGCCAGCGTGGCGGCGAGGTCGAAGCGGAAGCCGTCGACGTGCATCTCCTGCACCCAGTACCGCAGCGAATCCATGATCAGCTGGAGGGTGTGCGGGCCGCGCACGTTCAGGCTGTTTCCGCAGCCGGTGTAGTCCATGTAGTACTGCGGATCGTCGTCGACGAGCCGGTAGTACGAGGCGTTGTCGATCCCGCGGAAGCTCAGCGTCGGGCCCAGGTGGTTGCCCTCGGCGGTGTGGTTGTAGACCACGTCGAGGATCACCTCGATGCCGGCCTCGTGCAGCGACTTGACCATCGAGCGGAACTCCTGCACCTGCTGGCCCGCCCGGCCCATGGACGAGTACGCGTGGTGCGGCGCGAAGTAGCCGATGGTGTTGTAGCCCCAGTAGTTGCGCAGGCCCCGGTCGGTGAGGTGGTGGTCGTTGACGAACTGGTGCACCGGCATCAGCTCGATCGCCGTGACCCCGAGCCTGGTGAGGTGCTCGATCATCGCCGGGTGCGCGATCCCCGCGTAGGTGCCGCGCAGCTCCTCGGGGATGTCCGGGTGCAGCCAGGTGAGGCCCTTGACGTGGGCCTCGTAGAACACCGTCTCGTGGTAGGGGATCTGGGGCGAGCGGTCGTTGCCCCAGTCGAAGTACGGGTTGGTCACGACGGACTTCGGCATGAACGGCGCGGAGTCGGCCTCCGACATGCGGTCGGGGGCGCCGAACTCGTACGCGTAGACGGCGGGATCCCACTTCACGTCCCCGTCGATCGCCTTCGCGTACGGGTCGATCAGCAGCTTGTGGGGGTTGCAGCGCTGGCCGCGCGCCGGGTCGTACGGGCCGTGCACCCGGTAGCCGTAGCGCTGCCCGGGCTCGATGCCCGGCAGGTAGCCGTGCCAGACGAAGCCGTCGACCTCGGTGAGGTCGACGCGGGTTTCGTTGTCGTCGTCGAACAGGCACAGCTCGACCCGTTCGGCGGCTTGCGAGAAGAGCGCGAAGTTGGTTCCTGTCCCGTCGTAGCTGGCGCCGAGTGGGTACTGACGCCCCGGCCATACCTGCATCTGTCGCTGCTCCTGCCCCTGACGTCCGGCCGCCGGACGGCTGTCCGAGTGTCCTCCGTTTGCCCGATAGCGGTTGGTCGTAATCATGGCGGTGGGTGACCGTAAGTACGGAGTGAAGTCGGCCATCAGGACTATATCTCGCCCCGTTGGAAAAGGGCGTAATGTCACAATTCGGGCCACTTCAGCGGTCCTCGACTACGAGGTGGGCCCGACGGCTGTTCCGGGGCGAACCGGCACCTCAGCCGGCAGAGAGTTCGGTGATCCGGCCGGCGAGGAACGCCCGTTCGGTGGCGTTGTCGGCGAGTTCCAGCGCCGCGCGGTAGGCGGCGATCGCCTCCTTGTTGCGGCCGAGGCGCCGCAGCAGGTCCGCCTTCGTGGCCGTCAGGTACCGATAACCGGCCAGCCGGCCGTCGCGTTCGAGTGCTTCGACCTCGACGAGTGCCGCGGCCGGGCCGTCCACCATCGCGACGGCCGCGGTGCGGTTGAGCGCGACCACCGGCGACGGCCACACCCGCAGCAGTTCGTCGTACAGACCCACTACCTGCCGCCAGTCGGTCTCGGCGTAGCTGGGCGCTTCGGCGTGCAGCGCCGCGATGGCCGCCTGCAGCGCGAACCGGCCCGGGCGCCCGCCACGCAGCGCGTCGAACACGAGCCCGACGCCCTCGTCGATGGCGGCCCGGTCCCACCGCGAACGGTCCTGCTCCGCCAGCAGCAGCAGGCGGCCGTCGGGCGCGATCCGGGTCGCCCGGCGGGCGTCGGCGAGCAGCAGCAGGGCGAGCAGGCCGCGTACCTCCCGCTCGTCGGGCATGAGGCTGTGCAGCATGCGCGCCAGGTCCAGCGCCCGCTCCACCAGGTCGACGCGGACGAGATCCCGGCCGGTGGGAGCGGTGTGACCGGTCGTGTAGAGGAGGTGGACCACGGTCAGCACCGCGTCCAGGCGGTCGGGTAGCTCGTGCGCTTCCGGCACGCGATAGGCGATGCGCGCCGCCGAGATCTTCTTCTTGGCCCGGGTGACGCGCGCGGCCATTGTCGGCTCGGATACCAGGAACGCCTGGGCGATGTCACCGGTGCTCACCCCGCACACCAGGCGCAGCGTCAGCGCCACCTGCGCCTCCCTGGCCAGGGCGGGGTGGCAGCAGGTGAAGACCAGCCGAAGTCGGTCGTCGGGGACCACGTCGGCTTCCACGTCTTCGGCGTCCGGCGCGGCGTCCGGCTCGACCAGTAGCGGCAGCTTGGAGCGGAGCGTACGGTCGCGGCGGTGCGCGTCCAGGGCGAGCCGGCGCGCGGTCGTGGTGAGCCACGCGCCGGGGTTTCCGGGTACGCCGTCGCGAGCCCAGGTGTCCAGCGCCCTTAGGTACGCGTCCTGGACGCACTCTTCGGCGAGTTCGATGTCGCCGGCGACGCGCGCCGTCGCGGCGAGCACGAATGCCCACTCGCGACGGTGCGCGTCGGCAACCGCCCGCTTGATCTCCGCGGCGGCTGCGTTCACCTGGCGCCTGTCACTCGTCGAAGGTCATGACTGGCCGCACCTCGACCCCGCCGTACGGCGCCGGGCACAGTTTGGCGATGGCCAGGGCCTGGTCGAGATCCTTCGCCTCGATCAGGTAGTAGCCGCCCAGGGCCTCCTTTGTCTCGACGAACGGGCCGTCGGTCACGATGTCGTCCCGGATCGTCGTCGCCGTCGTGGTCGGCTGCAGGGCGTTGCCACCGAGCAGGCTGCCGCCCAGCTCACCCACCTGCTGGGCGAACCGGTTGTGCGCCTCCATCGCCTGCTGCCAGGCTTCCGGCGGGGCGTCCTGCCAGCCGGTCTCGCTCTCGTAGATCAGGATCAGGTACTGAGCCATCGTGCTTGCCTTTCTATCGGTTTCGTTCGCCTGGCATCGGACCGACCTCGACCTCGGCCCCGCGCCAGCCTTCACCACCACGACGAACGGCCCCGCAGCGAATCGACAATGTCGTCGGAAAATTTTCACCGGATCTTGGACACTTGGGCTGGTCATAGCCGGCCCAAGTGTCCAAGATCGTTCAGGCGGCTAGCGCTGCCTCAGCCGCCGGGCGCAGGGCCAGCTCCAGCACGTCGGTCACGTCGCTCACCGGGTGGATCGTGAGCGCCTCGCGCACCTCGGCGGGTACGTCGTCGAGGTCCGGCTCGTTGCGCGCCGGGATGACGACCTCGGTCAGGCCGGCCCGAGCCGCTGCGAGGAGCTTCTGCTTGACCCCGCCGATGGGCAGTACCCGGCCCGACAGCGTCAGCTCGCCGGTCATACCGATCTCCGGGCGTACGGGGCGGCCCGTCGCCAGCGACGCCAGCGCGGTCGCCATCGTGATGCCCGCGCTCGGGCCGTCCTTGGGGATCGCGCCCGCGGGTACGTGCAGGTGCAGCCGGCGGCCCGCCAGCGTCGCCGGGTCGATGCCCAGCTCCGTGCCGTGCGAGCGAAGGTACGACAGCGCGATCTGCGCCGACTCCTTCATCACGTCACCGAGCTGACCGGTCAATGTCAAACCGGACTCCCCGGGCATCGCGGTGGCCTCGATGAACAGCACGTCGCCGCCGGTACCGGTTACCGCCAGCCCGGTCGCCACGCCGGGCACGGCGGTGCGCTCCGCCGACTCCGGCGTGAACCGCGGCCGACCCAGGTACGCCCGCAGGTCAGCCGCGCCGACGCGGATCGGCGACGGGTCGGACGCCAGCTTCACGGCGGCCTTGCGCAGGATCCGGGTCAGCGCCCGCTCCAGCTGTCGCACGCCGGCTTCCCGGGTGTACTCGGTGGCGATCCGGCGCAGCACCTCGTCGTCGACGGTCACCTCGGCCGGCGTGAGGCCGGCGCGCTCCAGTTGCCGGGGCAGCAGGTGGTCGCGGGCGATCGCGACCTTCTCCGCCTCGGTGTACCCGTCGAGCGCCACCACCTCCATGCGGTCCAGCAGTGGACCGGGCACGGTGTCGGCGACGTTCGCGGTCGCCAGGAACAGCACGTCCGACAGGTCGAGATCGACCTCCAGGTAGTGGTCGCGGAACGTGTGGTTCTGGGCCGGGTCGAGCACCTCCAGCAGCGCGGCGGCCGGGTCGCCGGCGTACCCGGCCGACAGCTTGTCCACCTCGTCGAGCAGCACGACCGGGTTCATCGAGCCGGCTTCGCGGATGGCGCGCACGATGCGGCCGGGGAGTGCGCCCACGTAGGTGCGCCGGTGACCGCGGATCTCCGCCTCGTCACGGACGCCGCCGAGCGCCACCCGGACGAATTTGCGGCCCAGTGCCCGCGCGACCGACTCGCCGAGGCTGGTCTTGCCCACACCGGGCGGACCGACGAGCGCCAGCACCGCGCCCGAGCCACGACCACCGACCACGTGCAGGCCGCGGGTGGCCCGCCGGTTGCGGACGGCGAGGTACTCCAGGATCCGGTCCTTGACGTCGTCGAGGCCGGCGTGGTCGGCGTCGAGCACCGCGCGCGCCGCGGTCAGGTCGGTGTTGTCCTCGGTACGGGTGTTCCACGGCAGCTCGAGCACGGTGTCCAGCCAGGTGCGGATCCAGCCGGCCTCCGGGGTGGAGTCGCTGGCGCGCTCCAGCTTGCCGACCTCGCGCAGCGCCGCCTCGCGTACCTTCTCCGGCAGGTCGGCGGCCTCGACGCGGGACCGGTAGTCGCCGGCGCCGTCGGGTTCGTCCTCGCCCAGCTCCTTGCGGATGGCGGCGAGCTGCTGGCGCAGCAGGAACTCCCGCTGGCTCTTCTCCATGCCCTCGCGGACGTCCTCGCTGATCCGCTCGGCCACGTCGAGCTCGGCGAGGTGCTGGCGGATCCAGTCGACGAGCAGCGTCAGCCGCGCGTCCACCGTGGCGGCGGTGAGGATCTCGGCCTTCTGGGCGGTCGACAGCCAGGGCGCGTACCCGGCGGAGTCGGCGAGCTCGGACGGGCCCTCCATCCGCTCGACGGCGTCGATGACCTGCCAGGCGCCGCGCCGCTGCAGCACCGAGGTGACCAGGGTCTTGTACTCGCGGGCCAGCTCGCGGGTCCGGCCGGTGACCGCCGGCTCGTCGAACGGCGAGGTCTCCACCCACAGCGCGGCACCCGGGCCGGCGACGCCGGAGCCGATGTGGGCGCGGGCGAGGCCACGGATCACGGCGGCCGGTTCGCCGCTGGGCAGCCGGCCGACCTTTTCGATCACCGCCGTCGTGCCGACGGAGCCGTACTCGCCGTCCGGGCGGGGTACGGCGATGAGGGTGTTGTCGCCTGCCGTGCGGGCCGCGTCGACCGCCGCCTGGGTGGCGGCGTCCAGGGTGACCGGGATGACCATGCCGGGCAGGAGGACGGCGTCGGCCAGGGGGAGGACCGGAAGGGTAGCCACATCGCACCTCTGTAATGACGTAATCATGAGTCTTCTCGACTCAAGTCTGGTGAGGCATCCGGTGTTCCCGATGTGACCCAGGACACAACGGGCGGGTGGCTGTCCTGCGCGCTGTGTGACGCCGTCGTTGTGTGCTGTCAACTTTTCCCACGTTTTCCACTGACGCCCGCCAATGAGCCACGGGTCGGCTATCGTTCCGCAGATCACACGTCCAGTGGAGGGGAGCCAGATGCCGCCGTCGCCCAGGCCCGCCCCGGCGGCCCGTACCGCCGTCACGCTCATCGCCCGGGTCTGACGAGCATGGCCGATCTGAACGTCGTACCGATGTGGGCGGGGGTGGCCCGCCATCGGCGCATCCATCGGCTGGGGCTCGGCCAGGGGACGGCCCTGTTCGTCGGCGCCGTACTCGGCCCCGGTGTCCTCGCGCTGCCCCGGCTCGCGGCGGCTGCCGCCGGCCCCGCTTCGCTCGTGGCCTGGGGCACGCTGCTGGCCCTGAGCGTGCCGGTCTCGCTGACCTTCGCCGCGCTCGGCGCCCGCTTTCCCGGTAACGGCGGGGTCGCCACCTTCGCCGCCTCCGCTTTCGGCCGGCACGCCGCCGCGGTCGTCGGCTGGTGGTTCTTCCTCGCCGTCCCGATCGGAGTGCCGGCCGGCGCGCTGATCGGCGGAGAGTACGTCGGTGCCGCCCTCGGCCTCGACGGGACGGCGACCGCCCGGGTCGCCTGCGCGCTGGTGCTCGCGGTGTTCGTCGCCAACTACATCGGCCTTCGGCTGTCCGGCGCGGTGCAGTTGTTGTTCGTGGTCGTGCTCATCGGGTTGCTCGTCGCGGCCGTCGCCGCCGCCGCGCCGGACGTCGAGGTCCGCCATTTCGTGCCGTTCGCGCCGCATGGCTGGACCGGCGTCGCCAGCGCGGCGGGCGTGCTGTTCTTCGCCTTCGCCGGCTGGGAGGCCGCGAGCACGCTGTCGGCCGAGTTCCGCAATCCCCGCAAGCACCTTCCCTGGGCGACCGTCATGACGCTGATCGTCGTCGGGGTGCTCTACCTCGGCCTGGCCGTCACGACGGTCGGCGTGCTCGGCGATCGGGCGGCCACCTCGCCGGTCCCGCTCGCCTCGCTGCTCGAACGGGGCATCGGGGGAGCGGCGGACGCCATCACCGCGGGTGCGGCGGTCTTCCTGACCTTCGGCGCGCTCAACACGTACCTCGCCGGCGGCGCGCGCCTCGGCGCGGCTCTCGCCAGCCACGGCGCGCTGCCGCGACTGCTCGCGAAGGGCGGCGCGGCGGGCGAGGTGCCCCGGCGCAGCCTGACCCTGCTGGCCCTGCTCGCCGGTCTGGTGACCGCGGTGACGTTGGTCTTCCACGTTGATCTCGACGCGCTCATGCGCGCGACCGCGGCCTGTCTGGCGGCTGTGACCATCGTCGGCACCGCCGCTGCCGTGCGGATCCTGCCGCCGCGCACGGCCGGCCGTCGGGTGGCGATGGCGGCGACCGCGTTCGCCGTGGTCGTTCTCGCCTCGTGCGGTGTCTTCCTGGTCTTCCCGGTCGCGGTCGCGCTGGTGGTCGTCGCGGTGACGGGTGGCGGCGCGCGGCGGGCCGCCACCGTACCGGCCGCCGCGCCACAGGAGTCCCCCGCCTGACGGAAAATGTGTACGCGCGCACTCACAGTAATCACGGTCTATGTGAATTACGGTTAGCGATTGACGCGTGGCGGACTGTAGGGGCATTCCCCTGCGGCACCGCAGTACCGAATGGATATGGCTCCTTGTTCCGTATTGGTGCGATTCATCCGGAACGGGGGAGCGCTGATTTCCGCCATTTCGGCAATGCCTGCGGACTTGTGTCCACCGGGCGTCGTCGGTGCATCGACGGTATGAAGGATGGCGGTATCGACGGTTCGGTTTAGCTGCGTGGCCTTCCGAACCCTGGTATCGGCGATCTCTTTACGGGCCCATCGGACGGGGTTAGGTTTGTCGACGTTACGGGGCGTTAAGGAGGGCGTGGGAGGTCAATCAGTCGTATCGGGGACTGCCAATGCAAAACTGACGGCTCCGGCGTCAGTCGTCGTATCGGCTTTCGCGGTCCCCGAATGTGGTACCCGTGAAGGCGAACCTTGACGCCATCGTCGCCGGTGCATCGGCCCGGACCTGCCCGACACGCACGGCGAACTGATCAAGGACAATTTCCCCGGCGAACGGCATCGGCCCGGCGACCACCCGGACGGCCGATGAGTCCCGCTGCGCGCGGTGCTGCCGACTGTTCCACGAACCCGGCGCCGCGTAGCAGGTGAACCGGCCATCGGGTCCGTCACGAGCGGGCCCGGTCGCTTCTGTGCAGGAGAGCAATGGCGATCGCGACAGTGACAACGCCGCCGGCGGGCGACCAACCGCGCCCCTCCACCGCCGACCGTGCGGTCGCCGGCCACCGGCGGGGCGTCGGGCACTCCTGGTTCTGGTCGGTACGCACCCAGCTACTCGCCCCGATTCTCGTCACCACGCTCGGCCTCGTCGTGCTCGGCGTCGTACAGACCGCCGACTCGATCGCCAGTGCGAGCGACGCCACCCGCGCGCAGGTGGTGTCGTCGACCGCGACGGCCACCGTCCGGTTGACCCACGAGCTCGAACGCGAGCTGGCGGAGACGGCGGCGCTACGCGAGCGGGGCGGGCACGCCGGCGAGCAGCTCGTCACGGCCCAGCGGGCGCGGACCGACGACGCGGTCAAGCGGTACCGCGCCGCGCTGACGGCGGCCTCGCGTACCACTCCGGCGCTTGACGCGGAGTTCCACGCCGCCGATGTCGAGCTGGGTAAGTTGACGACCGCCCGGACGTTGAGCGACCCGGGCGGTCCGACCGACAAACTGCCCGACCCGGTGTACCACGACATCACGACCGCCCTGCTCGCCGTCGCCGACGCCCTGCCGTCCCAGCTGCGTGACCCGAAGCTGTCGGGCACCGCACGCGACGTCGCCGCGCTCGCCGCCGTCGAGCACTACCACGCCCTCGAACGCGACCTGCTCCACGCCGCCTTCAGCCGCGGTTCGCTCCAGGGCAACGACCTGGTCGACCTGGCCAGGATCGACTCCGCGCGGCAGGAGCGCGAAGCGGAGTTCACGCGGGTGGCCGACGCCGCGGCCCGGGCCCGCTACGACAAGGTCGTCAAGGGACCGGACGTCGAGGCGGCGGCCCGGATGCGGGACGCGGTGTTCGCCGGCGAGCCCGGTGCGCTGGAAGTCGACGCCGACGCCTGGTACGTGGCGCAGAGCAGCACGATCCGGAAGGTCAATCTCGTCGGGCTGGCGCTGTCCGACCAGCTCGACCGCGACGCGTCCCAGGTAGCGACGTCCGCGACCCGGCGCGCCTGGCTCACCGGTGGCGGTTCGGTCGGGATCGGCCTCATCGCGCTCGGCGCCGCGCTGGCGCTGGCCGTACGCACCAGCCGGCGGCTGCGGCGACTGCGTGCCGCCGCGCTCACGGTCGCCCGGCACGAACTGCCGGCGATCGCCGACCGGGCGATGGCGGGCGCCGTGATCGACGCCAGTCGGGGCCTCGACTCGGCGGCGGCCGGCATCACCCGCGGCATCGCGGCCAGCGGAGACGAGGTTGGTGAGGTGGCCGACGCGTTCTCGTCGGTCCACCGCACCGCGCTGCGGCTGGCGGGCGATCAGGCGCAACTGCACGCCGACATGGCGCGCATGGCGGAGACCTTCGCCCGCAGGATCCGTACCCTCATCACCCGGCAGCTGCGGCTGCTCGACGAGTTCGAACAGGACGAGACCGACCCGGACGCCCTGGAGCGCTTCTTCGCGCTGGACCACCTCGCCACCCGCCTCCGGCGCAACGGCGAGAACCTGCTCGTACTCGCCGGGGGCGAGCCGGGCCGGCCGGTCAGCGGCGCGTTCCCGCTCGCCGGCGTGGTCACCGCCGCGGCGTCCGAGATCGAGGATTTCAAGCGCGTCGAGGCCCAGCCGATGGACGTGGCGGTCGTCGGCCCGGTCGTGGGTGACCTGGTACACCTGCTGGCTGAGCTGCTCGAGAACGCGACCTCGTTCTCGCCGCCCGACACACCGGTACGCGTCGACGCGCGGCGCACCGTCGATGGCGTGGTGCTGCGGGTGCACGACAGCGGGATCGGGCTGACCGAGGCCAGGCTGGCGGAGGTCAACCGGCGCCTGACGGAGCGGACGGCGAGGCTGTCGAGCGCCGCCACCGGCACCATGGGGCTCCACGTCGTGGCGCGACTGGCGGCCCGGCACGGCATCAGGGTGCAGTTGCACACGACCGGCAGCGGCACCGTCGCGTACGTGCTACTGCCGTTGAGCGTCCTCGACTCGCCGGCCCCGGTACGGTCGGCGCCCGCGGAGCAGGCGGCTGCCGAGCCTGTTCTGGAGCGGGCGGCAGCTCGTCCGGCCCGGCCCGCGTCCGTGCCTATGACGGCGCTGCCCCGTGCGGAGCGCGAGGAAGCGGTGCCCTTGGCCGCGGCGCCCGCCGTGCCGGTGTCGCCCGCGCCGGTGGGGCCTGCCGTGCCTGCCGTGCCTGCCGTGCCCGCCGTGCACGGCGATGGCGCCCTGCGGGTGCCCGCGACCGTTTCGGCGGCAGCTTCCCTGGGTGCGCCGAAGGTCCCGGCCGCGCGAGCGCAGGCGCCAGCGACACGGCCAACGGCACCGCCGGCCGCGGTGCCGGCGGTGCCAGCTCAGGCCGCGGTCCCGGCGGCGGACGTGACGCCGGCGGCGCCGGTGCCGGCCACGGCTCCGGCATCGGCCACGCCTCCGCCGCCGGCGGCGCCCATCCGGGCGTCGGCCGCCGTCGTACCGGACCGTTCCGGCGGGTCGCTGTTGCCGCGCCGCCGACCCGGTACCCAGCTCGCCGGGGACCCGCGACCCGCTCCCGCGCCGGCGCCCCGTGCGCCGGTCGACCCCCACAGTGTCCGCACCCGACTGTCCGCACTGGCGGAGGGGGTCGCCGCCGCCAAGCGCAATACGACCGAACCATCCACGCCCACAAAGGATCGATGAACCATATGCAACAACAGCAGCAGACCGCCGGCCTCGACTGGTTGCTGGCGAGCTTCGCCCGGCAGGTGCCGGACGTGGCCCACGCCGTGGCCGTCTCCGACGACGGGCTGCGCCTGGCGGCCTCGGCTGACCTTCCGGTCGACATGGCTGACCAGCTGTCCGCGGTGATCAGTGGGCTGGCAAGCCTGTGCGCCGGCACCGCGCGCCTCATGTCGGCCGGCAGCGTGCGGCAGACGATCGTCGACATGGACGGCGGCGTCATGCTGGTCATGAACGTCGGCGACCGGGCGTTGATCGGAGTGCTGGCCGTACCCGGCTGCGACCTGGGGCAGGTCGGCTACGAGACGGCGATGCTCGTACACCGGGTCGCCGATGCGCTGGAGCCGGCCCCGCGGCAGGCCGAGGGGCTGACATGAAACGGCGTACGTTCGGCCTGGCGCTGATCGGGGGCGCGCTCGGGCTGGCCGGCTGTGCCAGCGCGGCGGCCTCGCCGCGGCGCTGGCACGACGGTCGGATCTTCCTCGCCACCGGCAACACGACCGGCACCTTCTACCAGCTCGGCGGTGGCTACGCCGACCTGGTCAGCAAGTACGTGCCCGGGTACGAGCTGCGGGCCGAGCCCAGCGGCGCGTCCGGTGACAACATCGCGCGGGTGCTCAGCGGCGACATGGAGCTCGCGTTGTGCACCACGGACTCCGCGGCCGACGCGGTCGAGGGGCGTGGCCCGTACGCCGACAAGCCGCAGCCGCTGGTGGCCCTGGCCCGGCTGTACCCGAACACGATGAACGTGGTCGTCCGCAGCGACGCGAAGATCCGGACGCTTGCCGACCTGCGCGGCAAGCGGGTCTCCACCGGCACTCTGAACTCGGGTTCCGACCTGCTCGCCGGGCGCATGCTGGACGCCGCCGGGCTTAATCCGGACACCGACGTCCAGCGGCTGCGGCTGTCCCTGCCCGACACGGTGAACGGGATGCGGGACGGTACCGTCGACGCGCTGTTCGCCGCGGACGGCCTGCCCACGCCGGGCGTCGCCGACCTGCTCGCCAGCGCACCCGGCCGGTTCACGCTGCTGTCGACCGGCTACGTGGCCGACCCGCTGCTCACCAAGTACGGGTCGATCTACGCCAGAGCGTCCATCCGCGCGAACGTGTACGGCACGGCCAGCGACATCGACACGGTCGCGGTCCCGACCCTGCTGCTGGCCGCCGCCGACCTGCCCGACGGGCTGGCGTACGACCTGACCAGGGTGCTTTTCCAGCACCAGTCAGAGCTGGCGAAGGCGCACCCGGAGGGGGCCGACTTCCGCCGCGCGGACGGGCAGTACACCCAACCGGTCCCGCTGCATCCGGCAGCGCGCCGGTACTACCAGGGGCACTGACCGGCCGGGTACCCCGTTCCGGGGAAACAGTTTCCCTCGGCGGTGACACGGGTCGATGGCCTGGATACGCTCGGCGGTACTTCGCGGTGTGTTCCGCGTCATACTGGTACGCGCGGACAGCGAAGCTGGTCCATTCGAGGAGCGCGCATGCGAGTTCGCCGAGCGACCGTCCTGACCGCCCTGACCACTCTCACGCTGTCGATCCCGCTGTTCGCCCCGTCGAGCCCGGCCAGCGCCGCCGCCGACCGGGCCGACGCCGGCCGGGCCGACGTCGGCCGGATCCGGGCCGCGCCGGTGGCGGAAGGCTACGGCGGAGCTATCTCCACCGTGGATGCCACCGCCACGAGCGTCGGCCTCGACGTGCTGCGCCGGGGTGGAAACGCCGTCGACGCCGCCGTCGCGGCAGCCGCGACGCTCGGCGTGACCGAGCCGTTCTCCGCGGGCATCGGTGGCGGCGGTTTCCTCGTCTACTACGACGCCCGGAAGCGGACCGTCTACACCATCGACGGCCGGGAGGCAGCGCCGATGGCGATGGGGGCCGACGCTTTCGTCGACCCGGCGACCGGCAAGCCGTACGACTTCCAGGAGGCCCGCATCAGCGGTATCTCCGTCGGGGTGCCGGGCACGCTGCTGACGTGGCAGGAGGCGCTGCGGCGCTGGGGTACCCGGTCGCTGGCGGCGTCGCTCGCGCCGGCGGCCGCCGTGGCGCAGCGGGGCTTCCCGGTGGACCAGACGTTCCACGATCAGATCGCCGATCCGGCCAACCACAACGACACCTCGTTCGCGCAGTTCAGCTCGACCCGCGCGCTGTACCTGCCGGGCGGACAGGCGCCGGCGGTCGGCTCCACGTTCCGCAACCCCGACCTGGCCGCCACGTACCGGCTGATCGCCCGGGAGGGCGTCGACGCGTTCTATCGTGGCCGGCTGGGGCGCGACATCGTCAACACCGTCCAGCACCCGCCGGTCGCGGCGAACCCGGCGGTGGCGTGGCAGTACCCGATCCGCCCCGGCGCCATGGTGCTGTCGGACCTGGAGAACTACCGCGTGCGATTCCCGGCCCCGACGCGGTCGGAGTACCGGGGCCTCGACGTGTACGGCATGGCCACCCCGTCCAGTGGTGGCACGACCGTCGGTGAGGCGCTCAACATCCTCGAGCGGTCCGACCTGCGGTCGCAGCCGTTGGCGCAGGCGCTCCACCGGTACCTGGAAGCGAGCGCGCTCGCGTTCGCCGACCGCAACCGGTACATCGGCGACTACACCCCACGCGCCACGCTCGACCAGTTGCTCAGTGACGGGTTCGCGGCGGAGCGGGCCTGCCTCATCGACCCGGCGCACGCGCTGCCCAAGCCGGTCGCCCCGGGCGTGCCGGACGGCTCGTACGGCGGCTGCGCGCAGGCGCCGGCGGGGGCGGCCAACACGCAGGGTACGCACACGACGAACCTGACGGTCGCCGACCGGTGGGGCAACGTCGTCGAGTACACCCTGACCATCGAGCAGACCGGTGGCAACGCGATGGTGGTGCCCGGCCGCGGGTTCCTGCTCAACAACGAGCTGACCGACTTCAACTTCACGCCGACGCAGGGGGACGCGCCCGACCCGAACCTGCCCGCGCCGGGTAAGCGTCCGCGCAGCTCGATGTCGCCGACGATCGTCCTGCAGGACGGGAAGCCGTTCCTGGCGGTCGGATCGCCCGGCGGCTCGACGATCATCACCACGGTCCTGCAGATCCTGGTCGGCCGGCTCGACCTCGGCCTGTCGCTTCCGGACGCGATCGCCGCGCCACGCGCCAGCCAGCGCAACACCGCGAGCGTGCAGGCCGAGCCGGCGTTCCTGGCGGCACCGGAGGCTGCGGCGCTCACGCGGTTGGGCCACACCTTCACGACGACCCCGGAGATCGGTGCGGCGACCGGGATCGAGTTCGAGCGGCACGGCCGCATGCTCGCGGCCGCGGAGCCGACCAGGCGGGGCGGCGGGGCCGCGGCGGTCGTCAGGCGGTAGCCGCACCCTCATGATCGCGGAAACTTCTCCGTGCTCCGGCGCGGAAAAGTTTCCGCGATCATGGGAGGCGGGGCCGATCATGGGGCATGGGGCCGGAGGACGCCGTTGGCGAGCCTCCATTCACCGTGCAGAGCGGGGAGGTCCCGCTTCGCGCCGACGATGGGGATGCCGAAGATCTGCAACTGTACGAACAGCGACGGGCGCAGGTCGTACCCGGCGTAGACGGCCCAGTTGACGGACGGGATCACGGCCCCGATCGTGGCTCGCAGGTACGGCGCCCACTCCAGGGTGGCGCCGGCCGATCCGTACAGCGCCACCGTGAGCTGCGCCCCGACCGTCGCCGTCGCCTCGGCGGATCCGCTGAGGGTCAGGTGCGTGCCGGGGGTGGTGGTCGCGGTCGCCACCGGCAGCCGGCTCCACTCGCCGTCGCGGTACTCGGCGCCCAGCGACATCTCACCGGCGGTCTTCTCCTCGGCGTCGATGCTGACCTGACCGGTCGCGGTGACCTGGTAGAAGTACGTCAGGTCGGCGCCGACCACGACGGGGAACCCCAGGACGAACACCGTGGTCTGCACGTGGACCTCGGCGAACGGCAGCCGCACCGGCTGCCGGCCGGAGTCGGCCTTGCCGGCGAACGTGGCGTGCACCTTGAAGCCCTGGTCGTACGCGCCGCCGATGCCGATCGCCGCCTGTGACGGCGCCGCCCCGGCGGCCGGGTCCCGCTGGTACTTGAAGATCACCTGGGGCTGGAAGCGGATCCACCCCGCGAGGGTGGGCCCGCCCTGCGACGTGCCGGTGTACCCCAGGTCGCCCAGCGGGAGGTCGAGGTCGAGTGCGACCTGCCCGCCCACGGGGAACCGGCCGTCGCCGGCAGTGGTCGGCAACGGCGCGGGCGCGATCACGTCGGCGGCGGGCAGGGCCCGGCCCGGCTCGGCGGCGGGGGCGCCGGCCGCCGGCGGGCGCGTCGACGGTGGGGCCGGTGTCGGCGCCGGCGTTGCCGTCGGTGCCGACGGGTTCGCTGCCGGCCGCGCCGGGTCGACCCTCGCGGAGACGCCCTGGCGGAGCGGCTTCACCGTCAGGTCCGTCGGCCGCACCGGAGTCGTCGAGTTGACGGTCGCGTCGCCGAGCAGGTCGGGAAGGGTGGCCGGCTGTACCGCCACCGCGCCGGTACGGTCCGGCGTGGGGTCCACAACTTTGATCAGCGCTCCCTGCGGCAGTTGCGGTGTGCTCGCGCTGGCGATGATGTCGCCGGCCTTCACCGCCGGCGGGGAGGCGGGTGCCGAGGGAGCCTTGGAGGGAGCCTTGGAGGGAGCCTTGGAGGGAGCCTTGGAGGGAGCATTGCCGGCGGGCGCGGCGGCGGTGAGCTTCGCTCGGCCGCTGGCGCGGTCGTAGGAGGCGATGCGCAGGTCCCGCGCGGACAGGCGCTGCACCCCGCCGGTAGGGGTGGCGGCGGCGCGCGCGACCGCCGTGACCGGTGCGGGACTGGTCGCGGCGGTGAGGACCGGGCTCTGCCAGCGGGTCTGGTTGCCCGGAGCCAGGAAGGCGCCCGCGGCGAACGCGACCGGCACGGCGACGACCACCGTGCCGGTCGCGACGAGCAGCCGGCGCCCTGGAAGTATCGACACGCTCGTCCCCTCCGGGATGTCCACGACGAGATGCCACGACGGCCACGGGGAGTGGCACAGATTCGTGTTCGTCAATGGATACCGGAGGTCGGCCCGGATGTACAGAGGGGTCGCGATATCGGCGGGCGCCCCGGCCGGCCGAAGAGTCAGCCCAGCGGTCCGAAGATGGGGTGCGGACTGAGCTTGACGCGCGGCGCGGCCCCGCCGTTCCACGGCGCCTTACGGATCTCTTTCATCGCGGCCTTGCGCCGGGCGGCGTCCATCCGGTCGATGAACAGCACCCCGTCGAGGTGGTCGGTCTCGTGCTGCAGGCAGCGCGCCATCATCCCGGAACCGACGATCTGGACCGGATCGCCGTGCATGGAGAAGCCCTTGGCGACGACGTTCATCCGTCGCATGGTGTCGAAGTACAACCCGGGCAGGGACAGGCAGCCCTCCGGGCCGTCCTGCTCCTCGTCGTCGGGGAAGCGCAGCGTCGGGTTGACCAGGTGGCCGTCCACACCGTCCACATGGAACACGAAGACCCGCAGGCCGACCCCGAGCTGGGGAGCGGCCAGCCCGGCGCCCTCCGCGTCGCGCAGCGTGTCACGGAGATCGTTGACCAGAGTCCGCAGCTCGCGGTCGAACGTCGTCACCTCGTCGGCCGGCGTCGTGAGGACCGGGTCTCCGAAAAGGCGTACGGGTAGGACTGCCATGGCGCTCCTCGGGTGGTTGACGACCTCTTTGCAAAGCAGCATAGTTTGCAAAATGAAGGGGCGACAGCGAGCGACAGTGCGACCGGGGGAGACGGAGCGGCCGGGGGGGACGGAGCGGCCGGGGGGGACGGAGCGGCCGGGGGAGACCGGGAGGCCGCCTGCCGGGCAGCGACACGCGGGGTCAGCCGAAGCAGCCGAAGCGGCGCTGGCCCACCCGGTCCGCGCGGCGCTCATGGAGCTGGTCACCGCGCGCGGCACCCTGACCTCGGCCGAGGCGGCGCGGGAGCTTGGCGGCAATACCGGGCTCTACTCGTTCCACCTGCGGCAGCTGGCCCGGTACGGGCTGATCGAAGAAGCGCCGGCCGTCCGCGGGCGGGTACGCCCCTGGCGGGTGGCGTCCGCCCCGACCGCTCCGGACCCGGCCGTCGGGGCGGACCTGGACGGGCTGGCCCGCGGGCTGGAAGACGAGAGCTACCGGCGCTGGCTCGCCCAACGCGACCGCGTACCCGCCTGCTGGCGGCGTGACGAGGCGTTCAGCCAGGTCCTCTACCTCACGCCTGAGGAGCTGACCGAGATGGGGGACGCGATCCGGCGGCTGATCGCCGGGTACCGGCAGCGCGAGGATCGACCGGCCACCCGGCCGCCGGGCGCCGCACCCGTCGCGGTCGTGGCCCGCCTGTTCCCGCTGCTCGAGTCGGGGCCGGAACAGTCGGGCCCGGAACAGTCGGGCCCGGGACAATCGAGCCCGGAACAGTCGAGCCCGGGACAATCGGGATCATCGATCCCGGGCGCCTGACGCGGGCGGGTCCGCCGGCTACGCCGGTTCGGGTACGCGTGGCGACTGGGTCACCAGCGACGGCGCCCGCGCCGCGGTCTGCAGCGGCTTGCGCGGCTCCTCCAGCTCGCCCAGGGCGGTGATGTCCCGCGGGAACACGGCATCGATGATCCAATCGGTGAGCACCCGCATCTTGCGGTGCGTGCTCGGCAGCATCATCAGGTGATACCCGCGGTGCAGCACCCACGCAGGCAGCCCACGCAGGTGGATGTCGTACACCTGGGCCACCCCTTCGAGCCGCCCGAGGCCGGCGACGACGCCGATGAAGCGGTGCCGGTACGGCTCGGGAGGGGCACTGTGCCGGCCGCGGAGCTCGGAGATCAGGTTGTCGGCGATCCGCCGGCCCTGTCGGATCGCGTGCTGGGCCGTGGGAGCACACAGCGCGTTCGGATCGTCGCTGGTCAGGTCGGGCACGGCGGCGCAGTCGCCGCCTGTCCACGCGCCCCGCAGGCCTCGCACCCGCAGATAGGCGTCGGCGAGTAGGCGGCCCTGGTCGTCGCGGGGCAGGTCGGTGTCTTCGACTACCGGGTTGGGCTGTTGACCCGCCGTCCAGATCAGCGTGTTGGCTTCGACGATGTCGTGGGCGTACCGGCCGCCGAACCTGATCCGGCCGCCGACGCACGAGGCGATGGTCGTGTCGAGGCGGATCTCCACGCCTCGCTCGCGCAGCACGTTCGCGATGTATTCGCTGAGGTCAGGGGTGACCTCCGGCAGGATGCGGTCGCCGGGCTCGACGAGGATCCAGCGCAGCTCCTCGCGGCGCAGCCCCCGGAACGCCCGGATGGCCTGGTGTGACAGGTCCGACAGTTCGCCGAGCGCCTCGACGCCGGCGAAGCTGGCGCCGACGAGCACGAACGTCAGGGAGCGCCGGCGTGAATGCGGGTCGGTCGTGGACGCGGCCAGCGACAGCTGGGTGATCACGCGGTTGCGCAGGAAGACAGCCTCTCCGAGAGTCTTGAAACCGACGGCCAGCTCGGCGAGCCCGGGTACCGGGGCCGTCTTCGAGACCGAGCCGGGGGCGATCACCACATGGTCGTAGGGGATGTCGCGCTCCTCGCCGTTGACGAGCCGTACCCGCGCCGTACGGTCGGCGTGTCGGATCCCGACGACCTGGCTGTTGCAGATGTAGAACCGGCTGAGGATCCGGCGCAGCGGGACGGCTACGTGCCGCGGCTCGACGGTGCTGGCGGCGACCTCGGCCAGCAGCGGGTGATAGGTCGTGTAGGACAGGGGATCGACGAGGCAGAGGTCCGCCTCGCCCGGGTCCAGCCGGTCCTCCAGCCGCTTCGCGGCGAAGAGGCCGACCGCGCCGCCGCCGATGACGAGGATGTGGGGGGCCGCCCTGTTCATCAGGGTGACCTGAGCGAGTTGTCGACGGCGGCGGCGACCGCGCCGTACGCCAGGTGGGGCAGTACGTCGGCGGCCCAGTCGGCGGCGCTCCACCGGCGTGGGTCGGTGATGCCGAGGATGGTCATCGGCGTGTTCGACCCGAGCATCGCCATGGTCGTCAGCAGGGTGGCGGCCCGGGGCCACGACGGGGTCCGGCGCACCGTGGCGGCGTAGACGAGCGTCGCGCCCAGCCCGGTCGCGTAGCCGAGCAGCGCCCCGAGCCCGGCGCCGCGATTGTCGGCCTCCTCGCCTTCGCCGAGATCCACGCCGAGGAGATCGCACAGCCGCCGTACGGTCCGCTGCGGTGTCGTGCTGGCGGGACGACCGCGCAGCGCCATGTCGAGATAGCTCACCGTGTCGAGGGTGATCGTGCCCGCCGCGCCGGCGATCAGGCCCCGGGAGAGCGTACGCATCGGTGTCGACTACCCGGCCCGGCGTCGCCTACACCGCCGGCGGGCACCTCACGGCAGCTCCCATACGGTGGTCAGCTTCGATTCGGCGCTCTCGAGCGCCTGCGTCACCGGGATGTCGTACGTGGCGACCGCGGTGAACAGACCGCGGGGCAGGTAGGCCCGGCCCGGGTCGCCCACCAGGACCCGGGCGCCGGTGGCCCGGGCCCGCTGGAGGAAGGGCAGCACCCGCTCGGTCATGGGGCGGCTGTAGAAGACGTCGCCGGCGAGTACGACCTCGGCGCCGCCGGCGTCACCGTCGAGCACGTCGCCGAGGACGACGGCCACGTCGACACCGTTGGCGGTGGCGTTGACCGTGATGGCGGAACCGGCGAGCGGATCGATCTCGACCGCGGTCACGTGGGACGCCCCGGCACGGGCCGCCGCGATGGCAACCAGGCCGGAGCCGGCGGCGAGATCGAACACGACGCGGTCGCGCACGAGATCGGGGTGGTCGAGGAGGTGCCGGGCGAGCGCCTGCCCGCCGGCCCACGCGAAGGCCCAGAACGGCGGTGGGAGCTCGTGGCCACGCGCCTGCTCGGTGCGTTCCCACAGGTCGATCGGCTCGTCGGCGAGATGGAGCAGCACCTCCGGTACCGCGGAGGGTGCGCCGAGGCGTGTGTGGGAGCGAACGAAGTCCGAGGTCGGGACCGGGCCCGTGGGCGGATGCACCCGAGCACTGTACGCGGCGGCCGGGCGTCACATGCGGTACGGGAACGCGTGATGCGCAACCGACTGGCACCCGCACGCGTACCGGGCCGCACCGCCCGTCCCGTTAGCTAAATCACACCAGAGGAACTGGCTCCAGGGGGATGCGATGCCGGTAAATGTCGAGGCCGTCCGCGCGGAGGCGCTGTTCGTGTCGCCTCTTCAGTCGTCGGATCAGCCCAAGCCCGATCAGGTCCTGCGGGCGGTGGCCACCGCGCTGCGCCGGTTCGGCGCGCGGGGCTGCGCGGTACGGGTCGCAGGTGAGTTCGGCGAGCACCCGGAGACCGCGGTCAGCCGCATGGAGTGGGCCCTCAACGTGATCCGTACGGTGTACCCGGCTCCGGTGGACCCTGCCGCGCTGCGCCCGGAGCCCGCGCTGTGCCCGGAGCCCGCGCTGCGCCCGGAGCCCGCGCCGCAGCAGCCGCTGGCTCTCGCCGGCTGACGTCACGGCGCGACCCGGAGACGGGCGGGCGCTCCTTCGGCCCGTACGGTGTAGCGTCCATATCGGACGGTGTGGGGTATGGTCGCTACGAGTGGCGACCGGATCACAAATGACATCGATGCCCGACATTCCACTCTAACGATTCGCGAGCTGATCGGTCCAGGCTCGGCACCCCCTCCTTAATGATTTTGTTAAGAGCCTGTGAACTGGCGCAAAACCAACGGCGGAACGTCACTTTCGCACGAAACACTGCACATGCGAGGTTGGAGAGCCTCGCGGCCGAGGAGGGCGCAGTGTTGATCAAGACGATGAGCTGCGATGCGGGTGTGCGGGTGGATCTTTTGTGCGACTCCTGTGACGTGTTGTTTTCTCCGGGGGCCGGTACTCCGCCGATACGGTCGGCGATCTGGGCGGCCGCGAGCGCGTGCGGGTGGACTTCGACCGGATCGAGCCTGATGGGGCGGCATTTCTGTCCGGCCTGCGCCGAGCCGCGTGAGGATCAGCGGTTGGCGACGGTCGGGCCGAGCGGCACCTGAGGAGCCAGTGTCGGCAGGAGTGCGATTCGGCGGGTCGCCCGTGCTCGGCGCGGGTGTGAGGCCGCGACGGCGGGGTATCACCCCGGTGTGACGCAGCAGCCGATACAGGAACCCGAGCCGCTGCCCGAGTACGAGCAGCGAGCCGACGTGCACCCGATCGAGGAGCGCGCCGACGTCCTCGAAGCGGTCGAGGACGACACGACGGCGCCTGGCTTCCCGGTGCCCGAGGAAGGCTCGGACGATCTCGCTCCGCGGTTCCACGAGCCGCTGTAGCGGCCGGGGTGCCGGATGAACGCGGCGGGACGGTAGCGCCGCCGCGGGGGAGCGCCCTGTGATTCGCGAGCGTATCGCTCGCGTCACTACCCGTCGGTAATCGGCGCGCTTTCGCGACCTGGGCCGGCCTGAGCAGCGTTTTTTCACGTACACTTAAGAAAGTTTGCAGTAGGGGCTAAGTCGGTGTCGGTCAGACTCGATCGACCGTAACCGATGTGAACGGAGGCCCCTCTTGCGGCGCAATCGTCTCAGACTCGCGATCTACACCGTGTCGGCGTTGCTCGCCGCCGGCGGCGGAGTCGGAGCCGCGTTAGCGGCCACGAGTCCGGCCCCGGCCAGCGCGTCAGGTCTCACGGCCGCCTTCAGCAAGGACTCCGACTGGGGCTCCGGGTACCAGGGCAAGTTCACCATCACCAACACCGGTGGCGCCGCCGCCACGGGCTGGCGGCTGGAGTTCACGCTGCCGGCGGGCGCATCGCTCGGCAGCTTCTGGGACGCCACGATCACCCGCAGCGGTAACACCTTCGTGGCGACCGACCGCGGGTACAACGCCAGCGTCGGCGCGGGCGCGGCGACGAGCTTCGGCTTCATCGTCGCCGGCAGCGGTGCGCCGACCTCCTGCACCATCAACGGCGCGCCGTGTACCGGCGGCGCCCAGCCGGGGACGGGCACCCCGACCGCCGCGCCGAGCCCGACGCAGACCTCGTCGCCGCCGGCGCCGAAGCCGACCGCGACCACGCCGACCGCGACGAAGAGCAGCACCGGCCAGCCCGTACCGCCGCCGGCGAGCGGCGCCATCACGGTCGCTCCGTACGTCGACATGGGTCTGCTGTCCAACCCCGGTAGCCCGACCCTCGCCCAGCTTGCCGCGAGCAGCGGGATCAAGTCGTTCACCATGGCGTTCGTCAACAGCGCCGGCTGCAAGGCGAGCTGGTTCAACGCCTTCGACCCGCGGGCGCGGGCCTTCGGCGACCAGATCGACGCGCTCCGCCAGGCCGGCGGCGACGTGAAGATCTCATTCGGCGGGGCCACCGGGATCGAGCTGGCGCAGGCCTGCACCGACGTGAACGCGCTGACGGCGGAGTACCAGGCCGTGGTCGACGCGTACAAGCTGAAGTTCATCGACCTGGACGTGGAGGGCGCGGCGGTCGCCGACAAGGCCTCCGTCGACCGGCGCTCGGCGGCGCTGGCCGCCCTGCAGAAGCGCGACCCGGGCCTGAAGGTGTCCCTGACGCTGCCGGTGCTGCCCGAGGGGCTCACCGCCGACGGCCTCAACGTCGTGAAGTCCGCGAAGGACGCCGGGGTGAAGCTCGACCTGGTCAACATCATGGCGATGGACTACCAGCGCGCCGGCCAGGACTACGGCGATCTCGCGATCCAGGCGGCGAAGTCGACCGAGGCCCAGCTCAAGGGCTTGTTCGGGATCTCCGACGCCCAGGCGTTCCGGATGCTCGGGGTGACCCCGATGCTGGGTAAGAACGACGACCAGGGCGTGTTCGACCAGAGCGACGCACGCGACCTGGTCGCCTTCGCCAGCGCCAACCACGTCGGGTACCTGTCGTTCTGGGAGACCAACCGCGACAAGAACGCCTGCAACGGCGCGCTGTTCCAGTGCACCAACGTGCCGCAGCAGCCGTTCGAGTTCAGCAAGATCTTCGCCGGCTTCCGCGGCTGAGCGCCGCTTCTGACGATCTTGGACACTTGTGTGACCTATACGTCGCACAAGTGTCCAAGATCCGTTTAGGGGTCAGAGATTCACGGTACGCATGCCGCCTTCTTCGTAGCGGTCACCCGCCGCGGCCGGCAGCGACTCGTCGAGTACGCGTACCTGGTCGTCGGTGAGCGTGACGTCGACGGCGGCGACGTTCTCCTCCAGGTAGGTCACCCGCTTCGTGCCGGGGATCGGCACGATGTCGTCGCCCTTGGCGAGCAGCCAGGCCAGCGCCAGCTGCACGGGCGTGCAGCCGACCTCGCCGGCCAGCCGCTTGACCGTGTCGAGCAGCGCCAGGTTCCGTGCGAGGTTCTCGCCGCGGAACCGGGGGTTGGTCCGGCGGAAGTCGTCCGGGGCCAGTGTGTCGGTCGACTCAATGCGGCCGGTGAGGAAGCCGCGACCCACCGGGGAGTACGCGACCAGCGTCGTGCCCAGCTCGCGCGCGACCGGCAGCGCGTCGGCGGCCACGTCCCGGCTCCACAGCGAGTACTCGCTCTGCAGGGCCGCGATCGGGTGTACGGCGTGGGCGCGGCGCAGCGTCTCGCCGGTCACCTCGGACAGGCCGAGGTACCTGACCTTGCCGGCCCGTACCAGGTCCGCCATCGCGCCGACGGTGTCCTCGATCGGCACGTCCGGGTTGCGCCGGTGCAGGTAGTACAGGTCGACGTGGTCGACGCCGAGCCGCCGCAGCGACGCGTCGATGGCCCGGCGGGCGTACTCGGGGCTGGAGTCGATCCGGCGTGACGACCCGCCGTTTCCCTCGCGCACGATGCCGAACTTGGTGGCCAGGACGACCTTGTCGCGGCGGTCGGCGATGGCCCGGCCCACCAGGCGCTCGTTGTGGCCCAGGCCGTACATGTCGGCCGTGTCGAGGAGATTCACGCCCAGCTCGACGGCGCGGTGGATGGTCCTGATCGAGTCGGCCTCGTCGGCCGGCCCGTAGAACTCCGACATACCCATGCAGCCGAGGCCGAGCGCGGAGAGCGCGGGTCCGCCGGCGCCGAGGGTGCGGTACTTCATGGTCATTTCCGTTCGTGAGTCGCTGTTTTTCCGTCGAGCTCCACCTTCGGCGTTCGAGTGTGCTCGAAGTCAAGTCGCGCTGCGGTGTGATCCGGAGCAAACGGCGGCGTAATTGGCTCGGAATCGTCGGCTCCTTACCGCACCATGGAGATCATGCGTCTCGAGCCGTACCGTCATGTCCTCACCCGTCCCGGAGTGCTGCCGCTTGTCCTGGTTGCGCTGCTCGCCCGGGTACCGGCGACGGCGGTCGGCATCACGCTCACCCTGCACGTCGTGGGCGACCTGCACCGCGGGTACGGGGCGGCCGGCCTGGTCGGCGCCCTGTCCACCATCGGGATGGCGCTCGGCAGTCCGGCCCTGGGGCGCCTGGTCGACCGGCGCGGGCTGCGGCCGATGCTGCTGCTGACGACCGTGGCGTCCGCGGTCTTCTGGGCCGTCGCGCCCGAACTGCCCTACCAGGTGCTGCTGCCCGTGGCGTTCGTCGGTGGGGCGCTGACCCTGCCCGTGTTCTCGGTGGTGCGGCAGTCGCTGGCCGCGCTGGTCCCCGAGGAGCACCGCCGGGCCGCCTTCTCGATCGACTCCATGTCGGTGGAGCTCTCCTTCATGGTCGGTCCGGCGCTGGCCGTGATCGTCCTGACCACCACCTCGGCGACGATCACGATGTGGGCGGTCGGCGTCGCGCTGACCCTCGCCGGTCTCGGGCTCTACGGGTTCAACCCGCCCACTCGCAGCGACGAGGAGCGGGCCGCGGGTCGCCCGGCCGAGCGGCACCGCGTACTCAGCCCCCGACTGGTGACCGTGCTGGTGGCGATAGCCGGCGCGACGTTCGTATTCGCCGGCACCGATGTCGGCATCGTCGCGATCCTTCGGACGGCGCACCAGCTGAACTGGACCGGGATGGTGTTCATCGCCTGGGGCGCCTACTCGATACTCGGCGGTTTCGTGTACGGGGCCCTGCCGCGCCCGTGGCCCACCTTCGTGATCATGGTGCTGGTCGGGCTGTGCACGATGCCGGTCGGGCTCGCCACCAACTGGCAGTGGCTGTCCCTGCTGATGGCCCCGGCCGGCTTCCTGTGCGCGCCGGTGATCGCCTCGAGTTCGGACGCGGTCAGCCGGCTGGTGCCGGCCTCGGTCCGGGGGGAGGCGATGGGCTGGCACGGCTCGGCGCTGACCACCGGTACCTCCCTGGGCGCTCCGGTGGTCGGGTTCGTCCTCGACCGGTACGGGCCGGTCTGGGCGTTCGCGCTCGCCGGCGCTGTGGGAGCGGTGGTGGCGCTGCTGGCGATCCTGGTGACGCGGCGTCGCCCGGACGCCCCGGCAGACGCGCCGGCTGCGGAGCCGGAGGCGATCGCCGTCGGCGCCGGCGGCACGCCATGATCCTGAAGGATTTTCCGTCTCCGAGCACGGAAAATCCTTCAGGATCATGAGCGGGGGCGGGTCCTCCCGCGTGGGCGATGGGTCTCGGGCAGGCGTTAGGGTCGGCACCATGACGGTGGCGCAGTTCAGTCAGGAGACCTCCGGCCGGGGCGAGTTCGTCCGGCAGGCCAACCGGTTCACCGGCCGGGTGAGCGCCGCGTCCACGTCGCGGCCGGGCGAGGGACCTGACGACCAGGGGCGATGGCCGGTCGAGCCTGGCCGGTACCGGTTGATCTGGTCGCGCGCCTGCCCGTGGGCGCACCGGGCGGTGATCGTGCGCCGGCTCCTCGGCCTAGACGACGTCATCTCGCTGGGCACCGTCGACCCGATCCGCGACGAGCGCGGCTGGCGCTTCACCCTCGACTCCGACGGGCGCGACCCGGTCCTCGGGGCCGAGTTCCTCGCCGAGGTCTACCGGGCCACCGACTCGGAGTACGCCGGACGGGTCACGGTGCCGGCGCTGGTCGACACGCTCACCGGCCGGGTGGTCACCAACGACTACCCGCAGCTGACCCTCGACTTTTCCACCGAATGGACGGCGTTCCAGGCTGAGGGCGCGCCGGATCTCTACCCGGAGCCGCTTCGGCCGGAGATGGACGAGCTGATGTCGGAGATCTTCACCGACGTCAACAACGGGGTGTACAAGTGCGGCTTCGCCACCTCGCAGGAGGCGTACGAGACCGCGTACCGCGGGCTGTTCGCGCGGCTCGACGCGCTGTCGGACCGGCTGGCCACCCGGCGTTACCTGATGGGCGACGCGCTCACGGAGGCGGACGTGCGGCTGTTCACCACGCTGGTGCGCTTCGACGCCGTCTACCACAACCACTTCAAGTGCAACCGGAACAAGCTCACGGAGATGCCGGTGCTCTGGGAGTACGCCCGGCGGCTGTTCCAGACGCCCGGATTCGGGGAAACGGTCGACTTCGACCACATCAAGCGGCACTACTACGGCACGCACGACGCGATCAACCCGAGCGGCATCGTGCCGGCAGGGCCGGACCTGCGCGGCTGGATGCTTCCGCTGGCCGATCGCTGACGGAGCCGCACCGAGAGGGAGCCGCAGCGGAGAGATCCGCACCGAGAGGGAGCCGCAGCAGAGAGGGACGCAGCAGAGGGTGCTGCATTAAAACGTCCTTAATGGACGACGGCTCCCGTTCGATTGATGCCGAACCGATGCAATTCATAACGATGAGTCAGTGGCTCATTACGGCGCATTAACGTACGGGTACGCGCTTTTGCGCACTTGCACAATCTTTCGGACGTACCTCGCTCTCGTATTGCGCGACCCGGCTCAATGAAGCATTGTGCTCAGGGCCCAGTGACGGCAGCGATGCATTGACGGCTCGCGATCATGACCGTGGCGACGTGGGACTGGGTTCTCCGCTTTTGACGCAATGGAAGGGAATCCGCGCGTGGGACGGACAAGTGTAGGTAGGTGGGGCCGGCTGGGGGCGGTCGCGGTGTTGGGCGGCCTGATGTCGTTCGCCGCCGCCGGAGTCGCAGCCGCCGCTGACGCGACGACGACGCCGGTCGAGGGGAAGACCGGGGTCAGGGCAGACCACGGCAAGGATGTCGTCTACCCGCTGTTCAGCAAGACCGGTCATTTCGAGGGCGCGGCCCGGATCACGCTCACCATCGGCGACAAGACCGTCGACGCCTACTGCATCGACCTGCACACTCAGCTCAAGCGGGACACGTACCAGGAGACGAAGTGGGATTCGTCGAAGGTCAACAACCTCGGGAAGGTGCAGTGGATCCTGGTCAACAGCTTCCCCAACGTCACCCCCGAGGCGGTTCTCGCCAAGGCGAAGGTCACGCCGACGGGCGGCGACGCCGAACTGCCGGTGTACGCCGCGACCCAGGCCGCCATCTGGCACTTCAGTGACGGGTTCGACCTCGGTGACTTCAAGGGCGGGGACGGCGCCGCCACCTACCCGATGGTCCAGGGCGTGTACGACTACCTCGTCAACAACGCTGTGGACACCGAGGAGCCCGCTCCCACGCTGAGCATCACCCCGCCGGAGGCGACGGGTGAGCTGGGGTCGAAGCTGGGCCCGTACACGGTCAACTCGTCGTCGAAGGCGACGCTGACCGCGAAGGGCGGCACGATCGTCGACGCCAACGGGGCGCCGCTGACCGAGTCCGTCGAGGGCGGCACGAAGTTCTGGCTGACCAGTGACACGGCCGGCAAGGTGACCGTCGACGCGAGCGCCACCGGCTTGGTGCCGACCGGGCGGGTGTTCACGTACAAGGGCGGGCAGGACAAGGCCCAGAAGGTGATCCTGGCCGGCAAGGTGCCGACCAGCCTGGTCGCGCACGCCAGCGGCACCTTCCTCCCGAAGGCCGCGCCGGCCCCGGCGACCCCGTCGCTGCCGGTCACCGGCGCGTCGGCTGTCGGCGCCGCCGTCGGTGGTGTCGCCCTGCTCCTCGGCGGGGGAGTGCTGGTGGTGCTCCTGCGGCGCCGCCGGGTGAAGTTCACCGCCTGATCTGAGCCGACCGTCTGACGGTGGCGGCACCCCGGTTTCGGGGTGCCGCCACCGTCGTCTTCCGTCAACTGGTAGGAAGGCATCTATGCGGCGGATTGGCATCGACGAACGCCGGGCACGGCTGGGGGCCCGGCACCACCTCGCCGCCTCGGCCACGGCGTCGAGCCCTGCCGAGGCGGCCGCGGGCGTCGTGGCGCTGCACGCCACCGACCCGGCATCGGTCTTCCTCTCCGTACAGGCGCGGACGGCGGCCGTGGACGTCGAGGCGATCGAGCGTGCGCTCTACGAGGAGCGGACGCTGATCCGCATGCTCGGCATGCGCCGGACCATGTTCGTGGTGCCGTCCGAGTCGGCGCCGGTCATCCAGGCTGCCTGCGCCCGGGCGATCGCAGCGGTGCAGCGCCGCAAGTACACGCAGTTCATTTCGGACGCCGGGCTGGGCGACGGGGCCTGGCTCGCCGACGTCGAGGACGCGACGGCGCGGGCGCTGGCCCGGCTCGGCGAGGCGACCGGGGCGCAGCTGTCCGCCGCCGAGCCGCGCCTGCGCAGCCAGGTGCGGATGGCGGAAGGCAAGTCGTACGCGCGCGACACCGCCATCACCACCTGGGTGCTGTTCCTGCTCGCCGCCGACGGCCGGATCGTCCGCGGTCGGCCGAACGGCTCGTGGACGAGTACGCAGTGGCGGTGGTCGCCGATCGAGCGGTGGCTGCCGGACGGCATGGCCGAGCTGGCGGTCGAGGATGCCCGGGTGGAGCTGGCGCGCCGGTGGCTGGCAGCCTTCGGCCCGGCCACCGTCGCCGATCTCCGGTGGTGGACCGGATGGACGGCGACCCAGGTCAAGCAGGCGCTGGCGGCGATCAGGCCGGTAGAGGTGGATCTCGACGGGGAGACCGGGCTGGTGCTCCCCGACGACCTGGAGCCGGCGCCCCGACCGGAGCCGTGGGTCGCGCTGCTACCCGCGCTCGACCCGACCGCGATGGGCTGGCAGGAACGGTCCTGGTATCTCGGGCCGCACGGCCCGGCGCTGTTCGACCGGTCGGGCAACGTGGGGCCGACGGTGTGGGCCGACGGCCGGATCGTGGGCGGCTGGGCGCAGCGCGCCGACGGCGAGATCGTGTACCGGCTGCTCGAGGATGTCGGCAGCGACGTGGCCTCCGGGGTGGAGGCGGCCGTCGACCGGCTCGCCAAGTGGATCGGGGACGTACGGGTGGTGCCGCGCTTCCGCACGCCGCTGGAGCGGGAACTGTCCGCCTGAGCCGCGGGTCATCCGGCCCGGGCGCAGTCATACAGGCCGGACACGTCGAGCGCGGGGGCGTTGACGGGCTTGCAGTTGCCGGTCACCCACGTGGTCGTCGCGCTGTTGCCGCGCCGCCCGAAGCCCCCTCCTTCCAGCACGTACCGGGCCTGCCCAGCGGCGACGAGCTTCGCCAGTTGGTCGGTGGTCGGGAACGGGACCTGTCCGGAGAACCCGCCCATCGGAAGGACCGAGGCCCCGGCCAGGATGAGCGGTCCCGCCTGCATCGAGCCCTGCGTGGCGACCAGGTACCGGCTGCCCGGCTGGTGGCTCTTCAGATATGCGACGAGCCGCTCGGTCTGTGCGCTCGGCCGGTCGCTGACACCGCCGAAGCCACCGCGTCCACTGCGTCCCGACCAGGCGCCGGGTGCCTGACCACGGCCGGCGGCCCGGCCACCGTCCGGCGTGCCCCACATCCCGGACCGCTCGAACGTGCCGCCCCTCCGGTCACCGTCGAAGCCGCCGGCACCACCGGCCCCGGCTGCGAGGCCGTAGCGGCGATCCCGATCCGCGCCGCCGGTACCACCTCGGGCCGGGCCGAAGCCGAACCCCCGGGCGGGCCCGGCCGACGGGCCACCGCCCGATCCCGCGTACCGGCTGTCGTCGGTCGACGCGGCCCAGGCCGTCGGCGCGACGGCCAGCGCACCGACCGTGGCGGCCATCGCGACGGCGGCGATCCGGGCTCTTCGACCGCCTCTCGGAGTTCCGTGCCCCGCAACGCCCTGCATCAGGGTGGTGACCACGAGCAGGATCACACCGACCGCGCCGAGCGACACGAGCAGCGGGGTGAGCCAGGGCAGGAAGGAGGGGTACTGCCCGGACAGGTAGGCGGCCCATCCGATCGAGACGGCGACCGTTGCCGGCAGGAGCCAACGTCGCCGGCCCGGCCGTCGGTAGGCCTGCCAGAGCGTCACCGTGCCGCCGCCGGCCAGCGCCGCGACGGCTGGAGCCACGGCGACCACGTAGTACGTGTGCGCTACGCGGCCGGTCGAGAACGCGGCCGTGTAGACCGCCAGCCATCCTCCAAACAGGAGGAAGCCGGCCCGGACGGCGTCGGTGCGCGGGGTCCGCCCGCGCCACCAGATCCCGCACACCAGGCCGATGACAGCGAGCGGGTACAGCCAGCCGACCTGGGACGCGACGTCGGCGCCGAGCATGTACGAGGCGACGGCGCCGCCGTGTCGACCGAAGCCGACCGCCGTGTCGGTGTTCAGCCCGTACCGGTTGAACAGGTTGTAGTCGAACACCATCGACAGCGGGGAGTTGTCGGTCGAGCCGTCGATGTACGGGCGCGCCGACGCCGGCGTGAGCAGCACCATGACGATCCACGACAGGGACACCGCGAGCGTGACGAGCCCGGCGAGCCCGACGTGTCCGAGCGGGCGGCGCACCGTACCGGGCGCGGCGACCAGGTAGGCAAGGGCCAGCGCGGGCAGGATGCCCCACGCCTCGACCATCTTGGCCTGGAAGGCCAGCCCCACCCAGACTCCGGCCAGCAACAGCCAGCGCAGCCGGCCGCCCGCGACCGCGCGTTGCGTCGCATCGGCGGCGAGGACCAGCAGCATCGTCAGTAACGTGTCGGAGATCTCGGCGTGGGAGAGCGCCGCGACGATCGGCGTCGTGGCGAACGCCGCCGCGGCCAGGATGCCGGCGGTCGGGCCGATCCAGCGGCGTACGACCCCGTACAGCACGAGCAGGGTGACCACGGTTTCGACCACCTGCGGCAGCAGGACCGACCAGGTCGAGAAGCCGAAGATCCGGGCCGACAGCGCCTCGACCATGAACGCGCCGGGCAGCTTGTCGAGCGTGATCGACGCTGCCGGGTCGTACCCGCCGTAGAGGAACGCCTTCCAGTTCTCGGCCATGCTCTTGACGGCCGGGGCGTAGAACCCGTGCAGTTCACCGAGGCGCACACCCCAGGCGTAGAACGCGCCGGCGACGACGGCCAGCAGGAGCAGCGCCGGTCGGGCCCATCGCGGCTGGCCGGCGGGGGACAGCCAGGGCAGTCGACGGCTGCGCGCGACGGGTGGGGTGCCGGAGGTGGTGGCGTTGGGCGGGATGCCGACGGATGGTGCAGCGGTCGCGCTCACACGGTGACTCTGCCGGACGAAGGTACGAGAAACCTTCGGTGGCATTGGGAGTTTGCTGAGAATCGGTACCGATCAATGCTAAAGTCCGCGTTCGACGAGCCGTGTGGGCAGGACGGTGGTGGTCGGCGGGGAGTCGTCGCCGTCGATCCGCTGAAACAGCAGCCGAGCCGCCTGCCGTCCGAGCTCGCGGGTGTCGTATCTGATCACGGTGAACGGTCGTGGCATGAGATGCGACAGCTCGAAATCGTCGAACCCGACCAGCGCCGCGTCGCTGCCGCGCCGCCACAGTTCGCGTACCACGCCGACGGTGATGCGGTTGTTCGTACTGAAGAAGGCGGTGGGCGGGTCGGCCGAGTCGAGCAGGTCGGCGGTGACGTGTGCGGCGGTGTCCGGGTCCGCCACGCCGTCGCGGATCAGCGCGGGATCGCCGGTGATGCCGGCCTCGGCCAGTGCGTGCTGCGCGCCGCCGAGGCGTTCGGCCATCGTGTAGACGGCGGTGGAGTCGAGCAGTGTGGCGATCCGCCGATGCCCCCGCGCGAGGAGGTGCCGTATGCCGGCCTCCGCGCCGCCCCGGTTGTCGAGCAGGACCGTGTCGGCGAGCAGGCCGCCGGCGGGGCGGTCGAGGAACACCACCGGTGTGCCCATCTCGACCTCGACCCGCAGGAAGGTGTGGTCGAAACCGGCGGGTACGACCAGTAGCCCGTCGACCCGCCGGGAACACAGGTCGAGCAGCAGGTCCTGCTCGCGCTGCGGGTCCTCTTCCGAGCTGGCGGTGAGCAGCATGGTGCCGTGGGTGCTCGCCACCTCGGCGACGGCCGCCGCGACGGTCGCGTAGAACGGGTTGCCGATCTCTTCGATGACGAGCCCGATCGTGGATGTCGCCCCGCCCGAGCGCAGCGTCCGCGCGAGGCCGTTGCTGCGGTAGCCGAGTTCGGTGACGGCCGCGAGTACCCGGTCGACGAGATCCTGCCGTACGTACGGGGCGTTGTTGACCACCCGTGACACGGTCTTGACGCTGACGCCGGCGCGGTCGGCGACGTCGACCATGGTCGGGCGGCGCGCCGGCCGGCCCGGCGCCGCCGCCTCGGGCTCGGTGGCCGGGTCTGTTCGCTTCGCCATGCCACCTCCGATCCGGTTTCCATCGACGTCCCGCGATTCGATCACGGCGCGGGCCTCCCGCCAAACCCCCTATCTCATCGTGGCGGGTACTTGACACCGTGTTACATCGATGAGTATCTATTACCGCACGGCGTACTGGCAACGTTGTCAATCGCTCCCATCACGAGAACGGGAGACGGCAGTATGTCCCTTGCCCCGGTACCCCCACGTTCCCTCGCCGGCTTTCTGGCCGGTAGCGTCATGCTGGTAGGCGCGGTCGCGGTCCCGACCGCGGCCGCCGCCCAGCCAAATGTCCGCATCGGACGGCCCGCGATGGCCAGCGTGACCCCGTACATCAATCCCTTCATCGGCACCGACGACAGCAACTCGCCGGACCCGGTCGGCGGCGGCGCCGGCGGAAGCACCTACCCGGGCGCGGTCGTGCCGTTCGGCATGGTCCAGTTCAGCCCGGACACCCCGACCGCGTCGCCGTCGGGATACCGCGACCGCGACCGCACGATCGAGGAGTTCAGCCTCACCCACTTCGACGGCGCCGGCTGCCCCAACAACGAGGATCTCGGCATCCTGCCGGTCACCGGAGACCTCGGCGGGTCGCCCGGCGCGAACTGGACGAGCTACGCCTCCGGCTACACCAAGGCGAACGAGGCCGCCTCGCCCGGGTACTACCGCAACCGGCTCGACCGGTACGCCACGACGGTCGAACTGACCGCGACCACGCGTACCGGCATGGCCAAGCTGACGTACCCGAACACGACCTCCGCCCGGGTCCTGGTCAACACCAGTCGCAGCGCCACCGGTAACCGGCGCGGAGACCTGACGATCAACGGATCGCAGCTCACCGGCAGCGTGACGGCCGGCGGCTTCTGCGGATCGAGCAAGACGTACAAGATCTACTTCGCCATCCGGTTCGACCGCGCGCCGACCGGGTCCGGCACCTGGCAGGGCGGCGCGGTCTCGCCCGGCTCGGCGAGCGTCAGCGGAGTCGACACCGGCGGGTACGTCACCTTCGACACCAGCACGAATCCGACGGTCACGATGACGGTGGCGTTGTCGTACGTGAGCGCCGCCAACGCGACCGCGAACCTGGCGGCGGAGAACCCGGGCTTCGACTTCACAGGCGTACGCGCCGGCGCCGACGCCGCGTGGAACGCCGCCCTGAGCCGGGTGCAGGTGAGCGGCGGGGACCCGGCCGACCTGCAGAAGTTCTACACCGCGCTCTACCACGTGATGCAGAGCCCCAACGTGGCCAGCGACATCAACGGCCAGTACATGGGCTTCGACAACGCCGTGCACACGGCCGGACACCCGGTCTACCAGAACTACTCCGGCTGGGACATCTACCGGTCGTGGGCGGCGTTGATGGCGTTCGTCGCCCCGGACGTGATGACCGACGTCGTCAGGTCGATGGTGCTCGACGGGCAGCAGGGCGGGCTGCTGCCCAAGTGGTCGCAGGCGACCAACGAGGACTTCATCATGACCGGCGACCCGGGGCCGATCATCGTGGCCAGCGCGTACGCGTTCGGCGTGCGCGGGTTCGACACGGCGGCCGCCCTCGCGCTGATGCGCAAGAGCGCGGCCGGCGGCACCACGCAGGGCAAGGCGATCCGCGGCCGGGAGAGCGGGTACGAGTCGAAGCATTTCATCGCCGAGGACCCGTCGGACTCCCTGGAGTACTCCGCCTCGGACTTCGCGATCGCCCAGTTCGCGCACGCGCTCGGCGACACCGGCACGTACCAGGCGGCCATGGCCCGCGCCCAGTGGTGGCGCAACGTGTTCAACCCCGAATCGGGGTACATCCACCCCCGCCACGCCGACGGCACCTGGCCCTGGCCGCTCGACCCGGCCAGCCCGTCCGGGTACACCGAGGGCAACGCCTCCCAGTACACCTGGATGGTCCCGTACAACCTCGGCGGCCTGATCGACGCGATGGGCGGCGCGCCGACGGCGATCCAGCGGCTCGACCACCACTTCACCCAGCTCAACGGCGGCCTGTCCCGGCCGTACTTCTACATCGGCAACGAGCCCGAGCACGGCGTGCCGTGGGTGTACAACTTCGCCGGTGACCCGGCGGGCACGTCAGCCGCGGTGCGCCGGGTGATGACCGAGTCGTTCACGACCGGGGCCGGCGGCCTTCCCGGCAACGACGACCTGGGCGCGACGTCGGCGTGGTACGTGTGGGCGGCGCTCGGGATGTACCCGGCGACCCCCGGGGCCGACACGCTCGCCCTGCACGGCCCGCAGTTCCCGGAGATCGTCATCCGGCGGCCCGGCGGCGACGTGCGGATCACCGGCGGCAGCGCGACCGCGCCGTACGTGCGGGGCCTGTCGGTCAACGGCGTGCCCACGAGCCACAACTACCTGCGCTACGGCGACGTGGCGAACGGCGTGACGCTGGCGTACACGATGGGTGGCACGCCGGGCGACTGGGGGACCGGCGACGGTGACGTGCCCCCGTCGTTCACCGACGGCGCCGTCCAGCCGCCGGCCGCGCCGCGGCTCGGCCCCGACCTCGCGCTGAACCGTCCGGTCACCGGGTCGGCGACCTGCGCGGCGACCGAGACTCTCGGCAGGGCGGTCGACGGCAGCCTTGCGGGCAACAGCAAATGGTGCTCGCACGCCTCGCCCGGGGTCCTGCAGGTGGATCTCGGCTCGGCGCGCAACGTGTCGTCGTTCGTGGTCAAGCACGCCGGCCTCGGCGGGGAGACGACCGGGTGGAACACCGGCGCCTTCACGATCGAGACCAGCCTCGACGGTACGACCTGGCAGCCCGCGGTCAGCGTGACCGGGTCGCGGGCCAGCCGTACGTTCCATCCGGTCGCGGCGCGCAGCGCCCGGTACGTGCGGTTGACGGTCACGACGCCGACGAACAACGGCGACGACGCCACGCGGATCTACGAGTTCGAGGTGTACTGAACCTTCCGCCGATCTTGGACACTTGTGAGACCTATAGGTCTCACAAGTGTCCAAGATCGCGGAGTATCGCGCGGTGCTCCGCGGAGCGGAGGAACGTCGGCACCACCCGGTCGACGCGGCTGGCCAGCGGCAGCGCGAGGGCCTCCGACGGGGCGAAGAACCGCAGCGCCGCCCCCTCGCCGAGGACCAGGTCCTCCTGGCTAGCGCGCGCCGCGCCGTAGAACACGTGCCAGTCGATGCGCATGCCGGGAGTCAGGCGGGCCGGGAAGCTCTCGTGCGCGAAGAGCGTCAGGTCGCCGTGGACCCCGAGGCCGGTCTCCTCGTACAGTTCGCGCCGCGCCGCGACGGCCGGATCCTCGCCCGCCTCCACGTGCCCGCCCGGCAGGCCCCAGCGGTCCGGGTCCATCCGGGCGTCAGGTTCGCGCAGCTGCAGCAGGATGGCCCCGTCCTGGTTGACCAGTAGGACGCTGGCCAGACGCAGGACAGCAGGTGACATGTGATCACTGTAGGGGCAATGTGGCCCTGACCGGCCCGATTGGTCCGGTAGTCGACGCGTGTCCTGGGTACCTGTCCCACCAGGACACATGAGGGGGCGTGGATGTGATGACCGAGCCCGAACGCGCCGACGTGGACAAGACCGGCTTCTCCGAGGACGCCGATCCCGGTGCCGCTGGAGACTTCGCCGACGAGCACAGCGACACCACGTTCGCCGACGAGGTGGCCGACGGCCCCGAGCACGCCCGCGACCCCGACGAGCCCGAGGGGCGGGAGGGGCTCGACTAGACATCCCGCGCGGTGTGCGCACAATGGCGCATGGCCACCCCGACCGCACCGCGCTGGATCGACGCCGCGAAAGCGCCGGCGAGCACGCCGCCCCCGCTGGAGGGGGAGTGGGCCCCCGCCGACACCCGGCTCGACGACCTCCAGCGGTACCCGCTGCCGAGCGGCCACGGGCCCGAGGACGTCGTCGTCGACGCCGAAGGCCGGCTGGTCACCGGTACCGACGACGGCCGGCTGTGGCGCTGGCCGGTGCACGACGGGCAGCGCCCCGTGCCGGCGCCCGAACTCGTCGCGGACACCGGCGGCCGGCCGCTCGGCATCGAGGTCGACCCGCGCGACGGCAGCCTCGTCGTCTGCGACGCCGAGCGTGGGCTGCTGCGGGTCACCGGAGACGGCGCGGTGACGCCGCTGGCCGACCGCGCCGCCGGCAAGCCGATCCGGCTCTGCGACAACGCGGCGGTCGCCCGTGACGGCACGGTCTACTTCTCCGACAGCTCCGACCGGTACGGGTTCGCCGACTGGCGGCTCGACCTGCTGGAACACCGGCCCAACGGCAGGCTGCTGCGCTACGACCCGGCCAGCGGCGACACCGACGTGGTCGCCGGCGGGCTGTACTTCCCCAACGGGGTGGCGCTCACCCCGGACGAGTCGGCGCTGCTGTTCGTCGAGACGAGCATGCACCGGCTGATGCGGCTGCCGCTCGACGGCGGGTCGCCGACCCGGCTCGCGGACCTGCCCGCGTACCCGGACAACATGGCGCCGGTCGGCGACGGCACCTACTGGATCGCGCTGCCCAGCCCCCGGGTGGCCGCCCTCGAACGGCTGCTGCCGTACCCGAGGGTGCGGCAACTGGTGGCCAAGGTGCCGGAGCGGCTGCAGCCGCAGCCGAAACGGTACGGGCTGGCGGCGCTCGTCGACGGTGCCGGGCGGGTGCTGCGGACCCTGCACGGTCCCGCCGGCCGCTACCTGATGATCACTGGTGTCCGGCAGCACGGATCGACGCTGTGGCTGGGCAGCCTGACCGAGAACGCGGTCGCGCGGGTGAGCCTGGACGCCGGCCCGGGTTAGCGCACCCGGGCGGGCGGGTAGCCGCGCGGACGACCCGATTCGGCGGGAGGGCGCCGTGAGTGATCCGGCCGTGAGCAGTCCCCAGGGCCGCGCCGAGGATCTGGTGGACGTTCTCATCCATGACCACCGCATGATCGAAGAGCTGTTCGGTGAGCTGGAGACCGGTGACCCGGGCGCGGACGAGCGGCGCCGGCTCGCGAACGAGGTCGTGGCCGAACTGGTGCGGCACACCGTCGCCGAGGAGCGGTACCTGTATCCGACGGTCCGCAAGGTCCTTCCCGAGGGCGACCGGGTCGCCGACCATGAGATTCATGATCACAATGAGGCCGAGCGGGACATGAAGAGCATCGAGGGCCTCGACCCGACCACGCCCGACTTCGAGTTCACGCTCACCAAGCTGATGGGGGAGATGCGCCAGCACATCCTCGAAGAAGAGGTCGAGCTCTTCCCCCGGTTGCGGGCGGCGGCCGACCCGGCCGAACTGCGGGAGCTGGCCCGCAAGACGCAGCAGGTCAAGCGGCTTGCCCCGACCCGGCCACACCCGTCGGCGCCGAGCCGCCCGCCGGCGAGCACGCTGCTGGAACCGGCGCTCGGGCTCGTCGACCGGATCCGGGACGCGCTGAGCCGCCGCGCCACCTGAACACGCGGCCCGGCGGGCGGTCAGCCGTTGTACAGCGGAACCGCGCGTCCGTCGTCGCGCCAGTACGCCTGCTGCCGGGGCAGGTCCTTCGTCGTGGCGCCGCGATGGTCGCGGGCCAGCACCCGGTAGGTGCCGTTGCCGGGAGCCATGGTCGCGAACGACAGCACCATCGACGCGCCGTCGAGGCATTCGAAGGCCACGGCATTGCCGCTCGGCGCCTCGTACACCGCACCGCCGAGCACCTCCGTGCGGCCGCCCCGCTCGGTCCGCAGCAGCGGCCCGCTGCGCTCCGTCTCGAGGCCGAGCACCCACACCGTCGCCCCGGCGTTGACCAGCAGCGGGGAGATGTTCTCCGCGCCGGTACCCCGGTCGAGGTGGTTGAACTGCCGGGCCCAGACCTGCTGCGGCTGGTCGAACCGCCAGCCGGAGGCGGAGACGTCCTCCAGGTACAGCGGCCCCGCCCCGGCCTGGGCCTGGTAGCTGGTCGCGACGTTGACGGCGTCGACGTCGGTGAGCACGAGGGGCCGGGCGGTGTGCTGGGTGAACCCGACCAGGCCGGCGGCGGGGGAACTGCTGCCGGCGCCGTCGGTGATGCGCAGGCCCGAAACCGTCACGTCCCGTCCGGTGCCGTCGCCGACTCCGACGACGGCGGCCGGCGCGCTCGCGTTGCCCCAGGCCGGGCCGGTCGCGACCAGGGTCGAGCCGAAGCCGGCGAGCAGCCGTACCGCGCCGGAGACGCGCAGCGGCTTGGAGATCACGTACCGGCCCGTGGGCAGGTACACCGCCGGCTTGCCGGAGTCGAGGGCCTTCTGGATCGCGGCCGCGTCGTCTCCGTTGTCGTCTGGCTTCGCTCCGTACGCCGCGGCGCTGACCCAGTCGGTCGGCTGGGCGGGTACGTAGTCGGGGGTCTCGCGTACCGGCAGGTCGGCGGCCGGGCTCGGCGCGTCCGGGAACGGCGTGACCTCCGGCTTCGACACGTACGCGGTCACGTCGTCGCCTTTGATGATCCGTCCGCTCTGGGTCACCGCCGACCGGTACCCGGCCGTGCTCACCCGGCGGGTCATCAGGTCGCCGTTGCTCTGGATCGCGCTGAAGTCGACGGTGCCGCCGGTCAGCTTCGCGTCGACGAGGGAGACGAAGCCGTCCCGGTCACTGCGGATCGCTGGAACCGTGTTGCTGCTGGTCAGGTCGCGGATGGCGAGGATGTTGCCGCCGTTGTCGATCCCGGCGATCTTCTGCCCGGACAGGTCGAGGTGCTCCAGGGTCAGGCCGTACTGACCCTGGGCGACGCGGATGCCGTAGTCGAAGCCCTTCACGGCGACGCTGGAGATCAGCGCGGGGCCGGGCAGGCTCCGCGTGATGGACAGGCCGGTCGGGCCCGCGCCGGTCAGCGTGACCCGCCGGACCGACGCCACCGAGCTGCCCGTGTAGTCCACGGCGACGGCGCCCGGGTTGGCGCCGGTGTCGACGGTGAGATTCTCGAGCTGGTTGCCGTACCCGCTGATGGCGTCCGGGCGGCCGACCCCGTCGATGCTCGACGTGCCGGTCCGCAGCAGCGGCCGGGGGCTCCAGTGGTTGCCGAACCCGGCAGCGTGGTCGGCCAGCTTGATGATCGTGCTGTTGCGCTCCTCGCCGACCAGCCGCAGGCCGGACTGGCTGCGCCCGGCCTTGTTCCGGGCCTCCAACGGCTTGCTCACAAGGTAGGTGCCGGCGGGCAGGTAGATCGTGCGGCCCGGGTTGTCGGTGATGGCCTTCTGCAGCGCCGCGGTGTCGTCGCTGCTGCCGTCGCCCTTGGCCCCGTACACCGTCTTGACGTCGACCACGGCGTCGGCCGGGAAGCGCAGCCGGGGGCTGTCGAGGGCCAGGTTGCCGGTCGGCGCCGGCTCAGGGTCGGGCGACGTGGGGGTGCTAGGCGCTGCCGGGGCGGCGACCGGGGCGGAGGGCCTGGCCGCGACCGGGTGGATCGGCCGCATGCCCACGCCGGCCGTTAAGGCCACCGCCAGCCCGCCCACCAGGCTGATCAGGGTCAGTGCGGCCGTTGCCATCGTCTCGGACGATGGTCGCTTCTCGGTCATATGCTCCCTCGGACGAACCGCCGGTAGGCGCCGATCACCCTACTCAACCGTCGATCGCCTTCACACCCCGCGTGGCGCGAACGTCACAAACTCCCGGCGGTCCGGGGACATGGGCCCGGCCGGGTACGCTCGCAGACGTGGCCCGGTTTCTGACGCCGTCGTGGTTGGCGCGTCATGTGCTGATGTTGGTGCTGGTCATCACGTTCCTCGGGCTCGGCTGGTGGCAGGTCGGCCGGGCGCGCGGCGGCAACCTGCTCAGCTTCGGGTACGCGTTCGAATGGCCGCTGTTCGCGGGCTTCGTCGTCTTCGTGTGGCTCAAGGAGATCCGCACGACACTGCGCAAGGGGCAGCCCGCCGCCGAGCCGGCGCCGAGCCCGGCCGTGGCGGACGAGCTGGAAGGGCTGCCCGGTTACGTGCCGTTCCGGGCGACCGCGGTGCAGCGGGGCACGGTGCGGCCGGAACAGGGGGTCGACGACGGCGACCCGGACCTGGTCGCGTACAACCGGTACCTGGAATGGTTGGCCGCCAACCCCGGTCGCCGGCCCAGCGAGTATCCGAGTTCGGAAGGATGACAGCAGTGGAGTCCGCTCTCAAGCGTTACCGCATCGCCGCCTACGTCGTCGGCGTCTTCCTGCTGATCCTCACGTTGATCGCGATGCCGCTGAAGTACCTGCCGCCGCACAACGCGACCCTGGTGGCGATCGTGGGACCGATCCACGGCTTCCTGTACATGGTCTACCTGGTGGTCGCGTTCGACCTGTCGATGCGGGCGCGGTGGCCCTTCACGTACACGCTGGGGGTGCTGCTCGCGGGGACGATCCCGTTTCTGTCGTTCGTCGCGGAGCGCAAGGTGACCCACCGGGTGCGGGCGGCCCTCGCCGCGACCGCCGCGGAGCCGGTCAAGACAGCTGCGAGATGAGGGAGTTGGGCTCCCACTCCAGCTTCTTCTCGAAGTGCATGATCGTGCCCTGCTTCGGGTGATGGCCCAGCTGGACGTTCTCGGTCAACATGCGGATCAGGTGTAGTCCGCGGCCCTCTTCGGCGCTCGGGTGCGGCATGGAGGCCTGCAGCGACGCCTCGTCGTAGCCGTGCCCGCTGTCGACCACGTCGATGCTGCAGGTGGCGCCCTCGATCGAGATGCTCACCTCATACTCGTCGGAGAACGCAGCGTGCTGCACGACGTTGGCGCACGCCTCGGTCAGCGCGAGCTCGACGTCGTAGCGGATGTCCTCGACGACACCCAGCGCGTTCAGCGCCGACCGCACGACCCGGCGACTGATGGAGACACTTGACGTGTCTCTGGGTAAGCTCAGTTTGACGGTCACCTGCATGTTCTGGCCCCTCGCCATCAGCCGCGCCCGGCTCGGACATCGACCCATGACGCGACAGAAGAGGTTGGTTGCCGCTACGCTACACTGCCGCGTCCAGGGGTGCCCGTTCGCGGTCGATGGCAAACCAGCCGGAGAGTTCGCGAGGGTCACATCTTCTCGAAGAATTCCTCAGCGCGAGGGAAAACCCTCCGATGGTCATCGTGCCGGGCCCCTTCGCCTGCCGGACCGCTCGCCGCTGGGACGGGGCCCGGCCCGAGCTACCGCCCCTGCCGGGGCGCGCGTTCAGCGCAGGACGTTCGACGTGTCGAACTCGTCCATCTCCCGGCCGCGCGCGAACGTCTCCTCGTCGACCGTCCCGCCCTCGTCGGAGTCGTAGTCCAGCACGATCCGCCAGACCCCGTCGCGTTTGCGGCAGATCGTGTGGAACATCCCGTACCAGAGGTACTCGTCGGTGTCGGGGTAGGTCAGCCCGAGCCGGTAGACCCCACGCTCGGACGAGGCGTCGTCGCCGGTGTGCCGCTCAAGGAAGCGGAACCGGATGTCGAGCCGGCCCTCCTGGACGGCGACCCATTGGAACCACTCGCGCAGCCGCCCGGCGTACTCCTCGAATCCGCCGACCCATCCGCCGTTGCCTTCCACCCGGATCACCTCGGGGGAGTGCAGCGCGATGAAGGCCTCCACGTCGCCGAGCGCGTACGCGTCGGAGAACGGGATCCAGACGTCGCGGTTGATCTCGCTGAGCACGTCCGCATTGGCCAACGGGATCGCTCCTTCGTAGGCGCCCCACCGACACCCGCGGCCGTACGGTAACACCGTCCGGTAAGGACTGTTAAGGGGTCGCGCATCGGTCGGGCGTCAGCCGAAGACGATCATAGTCGGGGCAGCGGATGGAGGGCGACCTCCACCAGCTTGCCGTCGCGGATCTCGGCGGTCAGGTACGTGGCCACCGGCTGCCGCCGCCGGTCGGTCGGTGACCCCGGATTCAGCAGCCGCAGGCCGCCGGGCGCGACGCTGTCCCACGGGATGTGGCTGTGACCGAAGACGAGCAGGTCGACATCGGGAAACCGGGCCGCGCAGCGGCGCTCGCGGCCGGCGGCGGGACCGGTCTCGTGGATCACTGCCAGCCGGAGGCCGGCCAGCTCGGCGCGGGCCACCTCGGGCAGCCGCGCGCGCAGCGGCGGGCCGTCGTTGTTGCCGTACACCCCGATGAGCCGGGCGGCCCGGGCCTCCATCCGGTCGAGCAGCGCCACGTCGACCCAGTCGCCGGCGTGCACCACCACGTCGGCCGCCTCGATCGCGTGCCACAGCGGCCCGGGAAGGTCACGGGCCCGCTTCGGTACGTGGGTGTCGGAGGTCAGCAGCAGTCTTATCGCGGTCATCGGTGTTTCAATACTGCCTGCGTCTAGTACTTCCTGCGTCTAGTACTTCCTGCGTCTAGTACTTCCTGCGTCTAGTACTTCCTGCGTCTAGTACTTCCTGCGTCTAGTACTGCTCGCGGATGGTCCGCCAGCGCGGACCCATCCGGGAGCCGAGGTCGGCCAGGAACGCCTCTGACAGCGGCGGCCAGTTGACGAACCGCACCGCCAGCTCGCCCACCAGGTACCCGTCGGGCCACTCACCGAGCGGGCGGGCCGCGCCGCAGCCCGAGCAGGTGACCCGTGGCTCGTCGCCGTCGAGCCACGGGCGGATCAACGTCTCCAGGGTCGCCTCGGGCAGCTCGTACCCGCAGTCGGGGCAGGCCGGTGCGTCGTGTTCGGAGGTGTCCCGGTAGAGCTCGCGCTCGACGAGGATCTCGACGCCGTTGTCGGTGAGCTCGTTGTCGGTGAGCTCGTTGCCGGTCGCGGCATCGTCGGTGCGGCGGGTGCGGTCTTCGGCGCCGGCACGGCGGGTGTCGCGGAAGCCGGGCGCGGCGGCCTCGGCCCGTGGACCGGGCAGGTACCCGCTCGGCTGCCGGGCGTCACCCCGTACGGGGTTGGGCGCGATGACCCCGGTATCGAGGAGCCACCGGATCACCGCGTCGGCCCGATCGGCGGCCTCGATGGCCCCGACCGACATCTCGACGACTGTGACGCATTCGTCACCCACGGTTTATCAGCCTAGGTGGCCTGGGCGTATCGAGCGAGACCTCACTCACGATTGCGGGCCCTCACTCACGTTCGGGTGACCGCGCCGGCGGTCACAGCCGGACGACCACGAGTCCGGCCACGTCGGCGTGTCGTGCGGCGTCGACGCTGCGGTAGGTGGGGAACGCGTCGAGCAGCCCGACGACGGCCAGTACCCGGGCCACATGGCGGTTGGGGGCGGCCAGCCGCAGGTAGCCGCCACGGCTGAGGCGCTCGTTGTTGGCACGTACGAGCGTTCCGATGCCCGTCGAGTCGCAGAAGGACAGGTCGGAGAGGTCGACGATGAGGCGGGTGCAGCCGGCGTCGATCAGGTCGCGGAGGTGGTCCTCCAGCTTGGGGGCGGAGGCGATGTCCAGCTCGCCGGTCAATGCCGTGATCGCCGGATCCGTGTCGTCCACGGTCGCGATGCCCAGTTCCATTGCTCGCCCTTCCGATGGTTGGCGTGAGCATACGTGCCCATGATCCGGCGCGCGCAGCCACCGCGCCGCAGCGTCGCAGGTCAGCGGGCCGCTCAGGCCGATCGGTTGCCGATGGCGGTGACCAGCCGGTCGGCCACCTCGTGCAGTGGCACGCCGACGTTCACCGAGGCCTGCTGCAGTACCTCGAGCGCTTCCTCGGCGCGGCAGCCCCGCTGGGCCATCACGATGCCGATGGCCCGGTTGACGGTCTCCCCGCTCGCCAGCGCCTCGGACAGGTCGGCGGCCAGGCCGGCGAGGCGGCCGCGGTCGAGCACGGCCGCGAGCAGCAGACCGGCGTGCTCGGCGACCAGCATGGCCGCCAACTGGACATCGGGCGAGAACGCGTTCGGCTCGCCGACGTACAGATTCAGCGCCCCGATCACGTGGTCGTCGATGTCGAGCGGCATCGACAGCACACCCACGATGCCGTCCTCGATCGCGGCCTCCCGCCACTGCTGCCAGCGGTCGTCCGCGGCCAGATCACCGGCGACGACCATCTCGCGGGTGCGGATCGCGGTGAGCGCGGGACCGTCGCCGATCTTGTACTGGATGTCGTCGATCCGGGCGGTCAGCGGGCTCGATGCGACCTGGGTGGTCGGCGCCCCGGCACGGATCAGGGTGATCCCACACCATGATTCACCGGGCACCGCCTGTGCGGTCGTCGCGACCAGCGACTCCAGAGCCTCGTCGAGGTCATCGCTCGTGATGAGGCTGGCAGTCAGCTCCCGTAGCAAGGAGGCGATCTCCACCACATGGAGCTGACCGGTTCCCTCACCCATTCCTGTTTCTCCCCTCGGCGCGTCAGCGTGCCCCGGCACGCCGGCCTGACGCCTACCCAGCGGGCCTGCGGGAAACACATGTGTGACGTGGGGGACACCTCATGCACGCGCTGTCGGTACTTTCGCCCACACCACCTTCCCGTCGCCGACGCAGGTCATGCCCCAGTCCCGACACAGGGCATCCAGCATGAGCAGGCCTCGGCCGTGCTCGTCGAGGGCGCTGGCCGCGCGCCGCGTCGGCAGCACCGGACTGTCGTCGCCGACCGAGATCTGAAGGTCGTCCTGGCGCAGCGAGACGGTGAACGTGACGCGGCTGCCGGCGTGCCGGACCGCGTTGGCGACCAGTTCGGTGGCGACCAGTTCCGCGGGCTCGAGCGAATCCTGTACCGACCAGGAGCGGCAGGCCCGGCCGAGCAGCCGGCGGGCCACCGGCGCGGCGACCGGGGACGCGGGTAGCGCTTCGCGCAGCCGGTACCGCGGCCCCCCGGTGTCGAGCCGGGCACAGGCGGCGTCCACGGAGGGGTAGGACGCGATGTCGCAGCCGCTGCGGCGGACTGCGGCGAGCAGGGTCGGAGAGGCGCCGGCGAACACGACGGTACTGCCGGGCCACGTCATCGCCTGGCGCCGGAGGTCGGCGAAGAGCTGGGCGCCATCGTCGGCCCGTACGGACAGGTCGGTCACGTCGAGAACCACGGCGTCCGGCTCGGCGGCGAGGCAGCACCCTACGCACGCCCGCAGATCGGGCACGCCTGCCGGGTCCAGCCGGCCGGCCAGGTGGAGGACAGTCACCGGGTACTCGGACGCCACCGCGCAGGTGAGCGGTCGACGGAGCTCCTCCGTACCTCGGTGTCCGGTCCGTGGCTTCATGTCCGAGTGCTACCCGCCGCTCGGAGCTCCAATCGTGGCGCCGGTGGTACCACCCCGAGGTGGAGTAGCCGTTTTGGCGCTCCCGTCGCTGGGTAGACGAACACGGATCGTTACGAAGGGAGCATCCGATGAGTGCACCGCGTGAGGACAACGTGAGCGCGCCGCGTGATCAATCCGGCGTATGGCGTGACGACGAGCGGTTGCCCTTGTCGGAGCTCGGCAAGGCGCTGGCGCAGTACTCCTTCGACGGGCAGATCGACGACCCGACCGGCGGTGACGCCAGCTCCGAGCAGGAGTTCGGCGACGAGGAGCGGTTTGTCGAGTTGAACACCAAGCGGGATCCGGACCCGGACACCGAGGCCGGCCGTCGGGCCCGGCCGTCGTTCGAGGGCAAGTCCGGCCCGGTCTGAGCACCGGCTCACTGATCATGCGGCCTCGGCGCCGGCCGCAGCGCCACGATCTGCGGCGCCACGACTTGCTGTACGCCCTTGCGGCGTGAAGCGGTCAACCCCAGGGCACCTGTCTCATTCGCGCCGTGTGTCATCCGCGCTGTGTCTCATTCCCGCTGTCGGGCGCGGCCGCCCTGCTGCCGGCTGCCGCGGTCGCGCTGCGGCGCACGTACCCAGCACGAGGATTCACGGATCCCGAACGGGGTATGCCCGATGCGACCCGGCAAGGACAGGAGGGCGTCGATGACGCTGAGCGACCTACCCGACCGGTGGTGCGGCACCACCGTGCTCGTCGTGGGCGACGCGCTGCTCGACGGCTGGCTCGTAGGCTCGCCGCGCCGGCTCTGCCGAGAGGCGCCGGCGCCGGTCCTCGAAGTGGAGCGTACGACCTACGCCGGCGGTGGGGCGGCCAACGCCGCGTGCAACGTCGCCGCGCTCGGCGGGCGGGCCGTGCTCGTGGGCGCGATCGGCGAGGACCCGGACGGTGGCCGGCTGCGGCGCAGACTGGACGCGGCGGGCGTCGACCACCGGCTGGTGTCCGTACGGGGCAGGCGCACCATCGCCAAGCGGCGGCTGGTCGCTGACGACCAGATCGTGCTGCGCTTCGACGAGGGCGACAGCGGCCCGCTGCCCGAGGAAGCGACGGCGGCGCTGGTCGAGAAGGTCGGCGCCGCGCTCGACGAGGGCGTCGACGCGGTGATCGTGGGTGACTACGGCGCCGGTGGAGTCGACGACGCGGTACACGCGCTGCTGGCGCAGCGGCGCGCGCACATCCCGCTGCTGGTGGTCGACGCGCACGACCCCCGGCCCTGGGCGAGCGTCCGTCCGGACCTCGTCACGCCGAGCTTCGCCGAAGCCTGCCGGCTGCTGGACTGCGACGCCGCCGCGGTCGACGGGCGCCGGGCCGAGTGGGTCACCGACGCCGCCGACCGGCTGCTCGCGCTCGCCGGCGCGCCCGCCGTGGCGGTGACGCTCGACGTGGAGGGGGCGGTCGTGCTGACCGGGCAGGTCGAGCCGGTACGCACGTACGCGCAGCCCGCGCCCGCGAGCCACGCCGCGGGCGCCGGTGACGCATACGTCGCGGCGTTCACGCTGGCGCTCGCCACGAACGTGCCGCTCGCCGACGCCGCGGAGGTGGCGCAGCTCGCCGCCACGGCGGCCACCCGGGGCCGTACGCCGGGCACCGCGGTCTGTGACACGCGCGGACTGCTGGAGGTCGGTGGGGCGGGCGACCCGGTCGCGATGTCGGTCACCGACCTGGTCGCGGCCGTGTCGGCGCACCGCAAACAGGGCCGCCGGATCGTGTTCACCAACGGCTGCTTCGACGTGCTGCACCGCGGTCACGTCGGCTACCTCAACCAGGCCAAGCGCCTCGGCGACGTGCTGATCGTCGCGGTCAACTCCGACGACTCCGTACGCCGCCTCAAGGGCCCCGAGCGTCCGGTCAACCCGGTCGAGGACCGTGTCGCGGTGCTCGCGGCGCTGGCCTGCGTCGACCACGTCGTGATCTTCGAGGAGGACAGCCCGGCGAACCTCATCGCGTTGGTGCAGCCGGACCTGTACGTCAAGGGCGGCGACTACCGCCCGGAGACGATCCCGGAGGCGGCGCTGGTGCGCAAGCTCGGCGGCGAGGTGCTGACGCTGGACTACCTGCCGGACCGGTCCACCACGAAGCTGATCGGCCGGATCCGGGCCGGCGCGGCCCGACCGGCGACCCGCCTGCCGAAGCAGGGGCACGCGTTCGACGGGGCGCGCGGTCGGCGTACCCGCCCGTGAGGTGGGTTGCCCGGGTGGGCGGTGGGTATGAGTGCGGTGGGTATCAGTCCCGCGGAGCAGTGAACGCAAAGGGAGAAGCCATGCCCAATGTTCAGCAGCCGGAGATGCGCCGTAGCGGGCAGGACCCGTTGGTGACCGACAGCGTGAAGGACACCGCGACGACCTCGGCCGGCGGCGCCAAGGGCGACGACCGGGCGCTGCACAAGGTGCCCGAGGACCAGAAGTCACCGTACGGGCCGCAGTCGACGAAGTGAGCGCGCAGCAGGGTGTGCCGGCTCCGGGGAGCCGGCACTACTTGTGTTCCGCGGGGTTGCGGTCGCTCGACCCCGGTGACCCGGTGGCGTTCGCCGCTGAGCGCGAGTTGGACGTCCTGGTGCCGACCCGCAACCGGCCGGTCGAGCTGGCCGCCGCCCTCGCCGGGCTGGCCGCCCAGGACGCCGCGTTCGGCGTGGTGGTGAGTGACCAGTCGGACGCCGAGCCCGCCTGGCTGCACCCCGCCGTGGCCGGCATCGTGCGCGCGCTGCGCTACGCCGGGCACCCGGTCCTGCTCGAGCAGCACCTGCCCCGGCGGGGACTGGCCGAGCAGCGCGGTCACCTGCTGTCGCGGTCGCGCGCGAGATACGTGCTCTCCCTCGACGACGACATCTGGCTGGAGCCCGGCGCGGTCACCCGGCTGCTGACCGCCATCAAGCAGCTCGGCTGCGGCTTCGTCGGGAACGCGCCGCACGGCCTTTCGTACGCCGACGAGCACCGCCCGCAGCAGGAGGCGCCGTTCGAGGAGTGGGACGGCCCGGTACGACCCGAGCGGATCGACGCGCGCGGCCCGAAGTGGGGCCGGCACACGGTGCACAACGCCGCGAACCTGCTGCACATCACCGAGCGGCTGGGCCTCGCGCCGGGGGAGTGGCGGGCGTACAAGATCGCCTGGATCGGCGCGTGTGTGCTGTACGACCGGGCGAAGCTGCTCGCGATCGGCGGGTACGGCTTCTGGCCCGATGTGCCGGCGGCGCACGCGGGTGAGGACGTCGTGGTGCAGTTGCGGCTACAGGCGGCCTACGGCGGCGCGGGCATCGTGCCGAGCGGCGCCTACCACCTGGAGTCCCCGACCACCGTTCCCGACCGTGACGTCCAGTGCTTCGACGTGGTGTCGGCGACCTCCGGTGCGCCGGCCGCCGCTGAGCAGGGGGAGGTCCGGGTCTGAGCCCGGGCCTCCCTCCACCAGCAGCCCCCGGTCACGAGCCCCGGTCACCGTCTGCGGGTGGACGCGTCGGCGTAGCGCAACAGCGCTCCCACCCCGCTGTCGAGGTCGACCTCGTCGGGCGAGACGAGGACCAGGTCGGCGTCGGTCGCGGCGAGGGCGCGCAACAGGGCCGCGTCGGCGCGTACCTGGATCGGGTTCTGCGTACCCATCTCCCGGAGCTCCTCGGCGGTCATCGCGATCTCGCTCGGCGTTTCGCCCACCCACAGCTTCGCCGTGGAGGACAGGTCGTTGACCAGTAGCACCGTGTCGACCTGGGCGCGCTGGAGCGCCGAGACCGTCGCGGCGAGCCCCACGCCGGCCGCGGCGTCGCGGCCGCGCTGCGTCTTGAACGCGTCGATGACCTCGGACACGTGCTGTGCGGCCAGCGCGGCGACGGCCTGCAGTGTGACGTCGTCGAGCGGGTCGGGGTCGGCCCCGGGCGCCCGTACGCCGACGTCGGTCTCGATGTAGCGCTTCTGCCACCACTCCGGCAGCTGGCCGATGAGCAGCCGGCGCGCCTGCGCCTCACCGGCGACGATGATGGCCTCGGCAGCCATGTCGCTGGCCATCTGGGCCACCGCCTCGGCGATCTCCTGCGCGTTGCGCTGCCAGGTCATCTGGGTCGCCCGCCAGTGGTGGGAGTACGACCAGCCGCCCGCCTTGGCCCGGTGCAGCGGGTACAGGTTGTGGCCGTTGATCTGCCCGCGGCGCGCCACGCCGCCGACGGTGGCGCCCTCGAAGTCCGCCCCGACGCGGTTGACGACGATCCGCAGCCAGGCGACCTGCTCGCCGTACCCGGAGATCATCGGCATGGCGTGTGGCAGCGGCCCGAACGTCGCGACGTGGTCGAGTGGCGTGGCGAGGATGGGCACGCTCAGCGCGACCTCGCCGTGGCTGGCGAACGCGGCCAGCCAGTACTGGCCAGGCACCGGATCATGGTTGAGGACGACGTTTTCGAGCGCGTCCAGCGTGGCCGTGTCGGCACCCTGGTCGGACAGCTCCTCGCGGGCGGCCCGCCAGCGCAGCTCGATGGCCTTGGTGGCGTTCTCGGACTCGTGGCTCGCGTCGAGCAGGACCGACGCCCACGGCCCCGGGCGTTCGGCCAGCGGACGAAGCATCGATAGGTGCATCAGTTACCCCCTGGTTGGCGTCTTTCGCTCGTACCCTCAGCCGGCTGCTTGTCACGCGATTGCCGCTATCGAGGGACCCGGCGGGGGCGGTTGTGGTGGCGGGGGCGGTGGTGGCAGTGGTGTCGGTGGTCGGCGATCCACGTGATATCTGTTGAGCCGTGGCGGCAGGCAGGCCGTTGGCCGTGTTCGACGTGGACGGCGTGGTCGCCGATGTCCGGCACCGCCTGCACCACGTGGCCCGCCGGCCCAAGAACTGGCGACGGTTCTTCGCCGGCGCCGCGGGTGACCCGCCGCTGGCTCCCGGAGTGGCGCTCGCACGGGAGTACGCCCGCGACCATCGCCTCATCTGGCTGACCGGCCGGCCGGAGTACCTGCGCCCGGTCACCGAGCACTGGCTGTCCCGCCACCACCTGCCGGTCGACGAGCTTCTGATGCGGCCGACGTCCGATCACCGGCCGGCGCGCGAGTTCAAGGCCGAACAACTGCGCCGGCTCGGCCGGTCGGGCGAGATCGCCATCGTGGTCGACGACGATCCCGCGGTGGTCGCGAAGCTGACGCAAGCGGGGTGGCCGGTCCGGCTGGCCGACTGGGTGCCGTACGCCGAGTCGCTGCGGGAGGCGCAGGAGCGCGAAGGCCGCACATAGGTTTTCCGGCCGTGTACCTTCCGGCCGCGTCGGTTCCCGGCACGGGGCTCTCGTGGTGGTGGGCGTGGGGCGGGCTGATCGCCGCCCCGGTCGCGGGCACCCGGAGGGCTGGCTGATCCGCCGGATGCCCGCGACCGGGGGTGTTCGGCGTCAGGTCGCCGTGGTGGGTGTGAGCGCCTGCAGCAGCGCCTCGGCGTCCGCGCCGCGCGGTGAATCCGGTCGCAGCGGATCGTGGCCCAGCGTCAACAGGGTGTCACGCCACGGTCCGTTGATCTCTCCGTCGTCGGGCTTGTTCGTCAGGCGCCCGACCACCAGTTCGGTGACGAGCCGCATCGTCGCCACGTCGTCGTCGGTCAGGTCGACGCGCCGTTTCTCCAGGATCCGCAGGACCCGCTCGCCGAGCTCGTGGATGTCGATGCCGGGCTCCGGGGCGTACGCGTCAGCGCCGTCGGGGGTCGACAGCAGCCAGTCGCGAAGCTCCGGGGAGGGCATGTTCACCACGCGGTGGAAGACGTCCCAGGTCTGTTCGATGTCCGGATTGCCACGGGTCATCTCGATCACCCCCTAGGCCGTGCTAATTACCCCGGGTGACGTGGGGTGAACCGCCGGGCTGAGGAGTGAGATGACCGAGACGGTAGAGCCTGACCGGTTAAGTACTTATACCCTAATTAACAGATATAGTTCGGTTCATGCGCGCCACTCGTTCCACCGACGCGGCTGCCGGGACCACCGAGTCCACCGAGTCCACCGAGTCCGGCGAGTCCACCGTTTCCGCTGCTCCGGTGGCGCGCCGCCGGCCGGACCTCGTCCAACGCCTGCTCGGGGCGGTCGCGGCGGTACTGGTGACCGGCGGCCTGGTCCTGGTCGGCGGGGCCGGCCTGAACCTCTGGTCCCGGGTGCACCGCATCGAGGCCAGCCAGGCGAAGCTTGTGCACGCGGTCGACGCCGCCTGGCCGCCGATTCCGGTACGGCCGGCGGGCCGTGGGGGCGCCGGCGGCCAAGCGATACCGGCGGGGCAGGACACGGCGGCGGGGCAGGGATCGGCCGGGCAGGACTCCTCGGGCGCCGTCGCCAGGCTCCACATACCCCGGCTGCGGCTGGACCTGGTGGTCGTCGAGGGCTCCGCCGATGCCGACCTGCTGCGCGGCCCCGGGCACATCCCGGGCACTCCGCTGCCCGGACAGCCGGGCAACGTGGGGATCGCCGGTCACCGGTACCCGGGGGTGTTCTGGGACCTGGACCGGCTCCACCCCGGTGACCCCGTGGTCCTGGAGACCTCCCGGTCCTGGTACGTCTACCGCGTCGACCGGGAGATGACCGTCGGCCCGTCCGACGTCGACGTGCTTTCTCCACATCCCGCCGGTGCGCCTACCGGCGCCCGGGACCTTCTCACCCTGGTCACCTGTGACCCGGTCTTCACCACGCTGCGCCGGTTGATCCGGCAGGCGGTGCTGGTACGGACCACGCCGCGAGCCGACGGCGCCCCGCCGGAGCTGACGGGCTGACGGGCTGGCGGTCTGGCGGGGCTGACGGGCTGACGGGGGCTGACGAGCGTCGGGCGGCCGGACGAGGCGTGAACCGCCCAAACGTCCGATCCAGCCAAAATCTCAGCTGCGACCGAGCGTTGCCGATGTGGGCCTCGTAGAAAGGGAGGCGGCGTTGGACGAGCTCGGCGACATCGTCCAGGAGTTCCTCGTAGAAAGTCACGAGAACCTGGACCAGCTTGACCGTGACCTGGTGGCACTTGAGCAGCAGCCGGGGTCACGAGAACTGCTTTCAAGCATTTTCCGGACGATTCACACGATCAAGGGCACGAGCGGCTTCCTCGCTTTCAATCGACTGGAGCGAGTGACGCACGTCGGTGAGAACCTGCTCGCCCGGCTGCGGGACGGTACGCAGGTGATGACGCCGGAGACGACGGACACGCTGCTGCGGATGGTCGACGTCGTCCGCACCCTCCTCGCCGCGATCGAGGAGACCGGCGCCGAGGGCGAGGTGGACGTCGAGGGCGTGATCGCCGCTGTTACCAGCTGCATCGACAGCGGCGACGGCGCAGGCGCCAAGGCGGTGGCCGCTCCGGGCGGCCCCGCGTCCCCGACCGCCGCGTCCCCGGCCGCCGCGTCCGCCGGCGCCGCCGCTACCGCGCCGGCCGCGGGGCCCGCCATCACGGAGCCGCCCGCCGCTGTGGTGGGCGCCGCTGTGGTGGGCGCCGCTGTGGTGGGCGCCGGGGCCGCGCCCGAGGCGGGTGCGGAGACCACCCCGGAGGCCTCCGCGGGCGGTCCGGCCGCCATTGAGGCCGTGGCGCAGGCGTCGTCCGTCGAGGTCTCGCCCCTGGAAGCCGTTGCCGAGCCGGCACCGGACGCCCCCGTAGCCACGGCCCCGGCCGGATCCGTCGACGACGAGCACGGCCCCGGACAGGCCCGCCGCAGTATCGCGGACAGTTCCATCCGGGTCGACGTGGATCTGCTCGACAAGTTGATGAATCTAGTGGGTGAGCTGGTGCTCACGCGTAACCAGATGTTGCGGGCGGTCAACGCGTCGTCGGACGCGACGTTGGCGCGGACGGGTCAGCGGCTGAACCTGATCACCAGTGAGCTGCAGGAAGGCGTGATGAAGACGCGGATGCAGGCGATCGACCACCTGTGGTCGAAGCTGCCTCGCGTCGTGCGCGACCTGTCCAGCTCCGTGGGCAAGCAGGTCCGGCTGGCGATGGAGGGCCGCGAGACCGAGCTGGACCGCAGCCTGCTGGAGGCGGTCAAGGACCCGCTGACGCACCTGGTGCGCAACGCCGTCGACCACGGTATCGAGGCGCCGGCCGACCGGGTGGCGGCGGGCAAGGCGGCCGAAGGGGTACTGACCCTGCGCGCCTACCACGAGGGTGGGCACGTCATCGTGGAGGTCGCCGACGACGGTAAGGGCATGGACCCCGACCGGATCGCCGCGGTGGCGGTCAAGCGGGGGCTGCTGACCCGTGACCAGGTGGCGCACATGGAGCGCCGGGAGATCCTCAACCTGGTCTTCAAGCCGGGCTTCTCGACCGCGGACAAGGTCACCAACGTCTCCGGCCGCGGCGTCGGCATGGACGTGGTCAAGACCAACATCGAGCGGATCGGTGGCGCCGTCGACGTCGAATCCACGCAGGGCGAGGGTACGACCTGGCGGCTGACGATCCCGCTGACGCTGGCGATCATCCAGGCGCTCACCGTGGAGTGCGGCACCGAGCGGTACGCCATTCCGCAGGTCGCGGTGCACGAGCTGGTGTACCTGGACGGCCAGAACGGGCGGGTGATCGAGCACGCGATGGGCGCGCAGGTGTACCGGCTGCGCGGCAAGCTGCTGCCGCTGGTGCGCCTGGACGAGACCTTGGGGCTGCCGGCGCGCAGTGGCGACCGCGACGTCTACGTCGCGGTGCTGCAGGCCGACGGCCGCCGCTTCGGCCTGGTCGTCGACCGGGTACTCAACACCGAAGAGGTCGTGGTCAAGGCGCTGTCGTCGCGGTTCAAGGAGATCGGCATGTACGCCGGGGCGACCCTGCTCGGTGACGGGCGGGTCGCGCTGATCCTGGACGTGCCGGCCCTGGCGCGGCGGGCGCACCTGAACGTGGGTGCGGTCGAACGCGCCCAGGCCGAGATCGACGCCCAGACCCGTGGCGCCGGCGACGCCGTCGACCGGCTGCTCATCGCCGGGGTCGGCGACCGGCGGGTGGCGATCCCGCTCGACATGGTCACCCGGCTGGAGGAGTTCCCGCTGGAGCGCTTCGAACGGGTCGGCGCCCGCGAGGTGGTGCAGTACCGCGACCAGATCCTGCCGGTGCTGCGGCTCGCCCAGCTCCTCGGCGTCTACAGCGCCGCGGAGGACGAGGCGACCTCGGTGCCGGTGGTCGTCTACACCGAACGCGGCCGCAGCGTCGCCCTCGCCGTGGACCGGATCGTCGACATCGTCGAAGACGTCGTCGACGCCAAGCGCGACTTCGGCGACGACGGGCTGATGGGCTCGGCGGTCATCCAGCAGCGGGTCACCGAACTGCTCGACGTGCGCCGGGCGATCATGGCCGCCGACCCGCGGTTCGACGCCGACGCCGACACCGACGCCGGCTACGACATCGAGCAGACGATGATGGTGGGAGCGTAAACGCAGATGGCAAGTCGTCAGTACGCCACCTTCGAGGTGGCCGACCAGCTGTTCGGCCTGGACGTGGCCAACGTGCAGGAAGTGCTGTCGTTTCACGAGTACACCCCGGTGCCGCTGGCACCCCGCTCGGTCGGTGGGCTGTTCAACCTGCGCGGCCAGGTCATCGCCGCGGTCGACCTGCGCGTCCAGCTCGGTCTGCCCCCGCGCGACTTCGAGGGCCCGGCGATGAACGTGATCGTGCGTACCGAGGAGGAGTCGGTCAGCCTGCTCGTCGACCGCATCGGCGAGGTCGTCGAGCTCGACGACGAGGCGTTCGAGCCCCCGCCGGACACGCTCACCGGTCCCAGCCGGGACCTCATCACCGGGGCGTTCAAACTCGACACCCGCCTGATGCTCGCCCTCGACACCGCCCGCGCGGTGCAGACCTCGACGGCAGACGGCAACGACGAGTAGGTATTCTCCGATCTTGGGCGTTCGGGCGACCGGTAAGGGTTGCGCGGGCGCCCAAGACTCGTTGTGCGGTACTTGTACGCAGAGTTACCCAGATGTCCGATCGGGGGACAGCGCCGGGAGCAAGACGGTTGCAGACTCGGTGCCATGTACAGCCTCGTCAGCGCTCCCGTCCTCGGATTCGACCTGACCCGCCTGCCGGGCGGGGCGGCAACCGCTGAAGTGCTTCTCCGTAGCCTCGTGCTCACCGAAAGCGATCTTCATGTTCTCGCCAGCTTCCGCCTCGACGATTGGGACCGGCTCAACCTGTGGCAGGACGTGGACGACGCGGCTCGCCGGCGGCAGACCGTACGGGACCTGTCGGCCGACCCGGCCGAGGCTCACCAGACCCTCTCCCTGCTCGAACAGGCGCCGATCGGCACGATCGACGGCCTGCTGCACTGCCTACGCCACGATGTCCTGGACTGGACCTGGGAGTCGGTCGAGGGGGCGCCGGCGGTGCAGAGCCCGATCGCGGCCCAGGCCACCTCGGTGATCTGTGACGCGGTCGTCGCCGCGTACCTGCGCGACCTGTTGCCCGTGCCGACGCGCCGCAGCCTCGCCGCGGGTTGGCTCGCCGCAGCGCGCTGGCTGTCGGAACGCCCGATCCACCTCGGACCGCAGCATGACGACATCTCCGCGCTGCTGAGCCGGGTCCGGGCGCTCGGCCCGACCCGGTACGTCCGGCTGGCGGCCGCCGCCGCGGCGACCCGCCACCACGGTGTCGGTGGCTGGGCACCTGCGGTGCACGGCGCCTCGTGGGCGGTCTACGTCTCGGGGCGGATCCGGTCCGCCGCTGCCGCGCAGCTCCAGCTCGTTCAGGCGGTCGACGGCGCGGGCATCCCGGTGTCCGACCGCGCCGGTGGGGTATGGAACCTGCTCAGCGGCGCGGTGCAGGCCCTGACGGTCCGCGACATGCTCGCCGCGGAAACCGTGAGCCGCCTCGTCGACCCTCTGATGACGGCGCTCGATCTGAGCGAGGTCGCCGAGCCGGCGGGTTCGGGGGAGTAGCCGCCCCCGGACGGGTCGCGGCCCGGCTGTGTCGCCCGTGCCGCGACCGTACTGATCGACGGGTGTTTGTGGCCGACAAGGCGCTTTGATCCCCGATGGTTCCTGCTTCCCGGAATCGCGCTGTTCACCGCGTACTTTCCTCATCCGGCTCCTGATCGCGCCGATATGGGTTCAGGACGGATGACCGGGCGGTCGTCCCTGCGCCATTGGGAGGCCGCTTCGTGATCTCGGTACTGGTGGTTGACGACTCGGTCGTCATCCGACGCCTGGTGACAGACGCGTTGGCCGAGGATCCCGAGATCCGGGTGGTGGGTACCGCGCCGAACGGGCGCGTGGCGCTGGCAAAGATCGAACAGCTCAAGCCCGACCTGGTGACCCTCGATATCGAAATGCCGGTCCTCGACGGCCTGGGCACCCTTCGCGAGCTGCGGCCCCGGTACCCCCGGTTGCCGGTCATCATGTTCAGCACGCTGACCGCGGCGGGCGCGAGCGCCACGCTCGACGCGCTCTCCGCGGGCGCGAGCGACTACGTCACCAAGCCCAGCAACGTCGGCAGCTTCGCCGAGTCCAGGCGCAGCGTCCGGGAACAGCTCATCCCACGAATCCACGCGCTCTGCGAACGGGGCCGCCGACTCCGCCGCGATCCGGCGGCCGATCGCCCGAACACGTCGCCGGCCGCCGGCGGCTTCTCATTCCCACCCGCCCTCCCCGGTCTCGCCGGCATCCCGCGTCCGCCGCGGTCGGCACCCGGATCGCCCGGCGCGTCGCCGCCCACACCAGGCCGCCCCGGTGTCGCCCGCCTCGACTCCGCCCGCGGTGAGTCGAGCCGATCTGAGCGGCGGCGTACCGAACAGGTGGAGGTACTCGCGATCGGCTGCTCGACGGGCGGTCCGGAGGCCCTGTCACAGGTCCTGCAGGCCCTTCCCGAAAACCTGCCGGTGCCCGTCGTGGTGGTTCAGCACATGCCGCCGGTGTTCACCAAGATGTTCGCCGAGCGACTCAACCGAATCTGCGCCCTCGAGGTCGTCGAAGCCGCGGGAAACGAACAGGTGCGGTCCGGCACCGTCTACATCGCACCCGGTGACTTCCACCTCGAGGTGGTCCGTTCCGGCGCCGCGGTGGTGACGAAGCTGCAGAGCGGTCCACCCGAGAACTTCTGCCGGCCCGCCGTCGACGTGCTGTTCCGGTCGGTCGCGAAGGTGTACGGCGGCAAGGTCGTCGCGACGGTGCTGACCGGCATGGGGCAGGACGGCAGGCGCGGCGCCGAGGTGCTCCACGCCGAGGGCGCGGAGGTCGTCGCCCAGGACGAAGCGACCTCGGTGGTCTGGGGCATGCCGGGCGCGATCACCCAGGCCGGCCTCGCCGACCTCGTGCTCCCGCTGCCGGAGATTGCCAACCATCTCATCTCGCGGGCCACGGCCACCGGTACGGCGCGGAGCAAGGAGGTAACGCGATGACGCTGACAGCTCAGGAGTTCGCGTACGTCAGTGAGCTGGTACGGCGCCACTCCGCAATCGTCTTGGAGACCGGCAAGGAGTACCTGGTCGAGGCCAGGCTCCTTCCGCTGGCCCGCCAGGCGGGCATCCCGACCGTCTCGGAGTACGTCAACCGGGCGCAGCAGCGACCGGAGCCGGACACGCACGACAAGATCGTGGACGCGCTGACCACGAACGAGACGTCGTGGTTCCGCGACGGCGAGCCGTTCCAGACGGTTGCCGAGGCGGTGCTGCCCAAGCTGATCGCGGACAGGTCGGCCAACCGGATCATTCGCGTCTGGTCGGCCGCGTGCTCGAGCGGGCAGGAGCCGTACAGCCTCGCCATGGTCCTGCAGGAGACGCTGCCGGCGGGTTGGAGCTACGAGATCGTCGGCACCGACATCTCGCAGGAGATGCTGTGCCGCGCGGAGGCCGGTCGCTACACGCAGCTTGAGATCAACCGCGGTCTGCCGGCGCACATGCTGGTCCGCCACTTCGAGCGGGAGGGTCCGCACTGGCGCGTGTCGGGCGGACTTCGCCGGAACATCTCGTTCAAGCGACTCAATCTGGCCGCGCCGCTGCCGCCGCTGCCGCAGTTCGACATCGTGTTTCTGCGTAATGTCCTCATCTACTTCAACGTCGAGACGAAACGGCAGGTTCTGGACCGGGTCAGCGCCGTGATGCGCCCCGACGGATGGTTGTTTCTCGGGTCGGCGGAGACGACCATCGGCATCGACGACCGGTTCGAGCGCGTGGCCGCCGGTCGCAGCTCCGCGTATCGCCTACGGGGCGGTAAAGCCACGCCGTCAACCGGTGAGTTGGGAAAGGGGTGATCACCGATGCTGGCATTGGTGATCGATGATTCTCGGGCGATCCGAATGATCCTCGGTCGAATTCTGGCCAACCTCGGGTTCGAGGTGCGGGAGGCAGGAAACGGCAAGGAGGCCCTGGACGTGCTCGCAGCAGCCGAGACCGTTCCCCGGGTCGCGCTCGTGGACTGGAACATGCCCGAGATGAACGGACTGGAGTTCGTGGGCGCGGTCCGTGAGGACCCGAAGTACCGGTCGATGGCGCTGATGATGGTCACGACCGAGAGCGAACAGAGCCAGATCGTCCGGGCCCTGGCCGCCGGCGCGCACGAGTATGTGATCAAGCCGTTCACTCCGGATGCCATCGAAGAGAAGCTTGCGCTACTGGGCGTACTGACGAATGGAGCTGCACAATGACCGCTGGTCCCATCCTCGCCGACGGAGACCTGTTAGCGATAACAGAGCAGATCTGGGCCTCGTACCTCGACCTCGACGGTGCGAGCCCGTTCGTTCCGTTGTCCTCCGCCGAGCCGGCACTCGATGTGCACGCGTCGGTGTCGGTGACCGGCGCCTGGCGCGGCCACATCCTGGTGACCTGCTCCATGGGCGCCGCCCGCAACGTGGCCGGCGCTCTGCTGGGTATCGACCTTGACGACGTCACCCCTGAGGACGTCTCCGACGCGGTCGGCGAGCTGGCCAACATCATTGGCGGCAACGTCAAGAGCCTCATGCCCGAGCCGTCGGCGCTGTCGCTCCCGGTCGTCCTGGTCGACGGCAACGTCGGCTTTCCGTCGGCCATCGAGGTGGGCAGCCTCGTCGGGGAGTGGCTGGGTGAGCCGATCGCTGTACAGGTTCTGGAAAGCACTGCCGAGAAGGACAAGTGACGGTACCGATGAAGATTCTGATCGCGGATGACAGCCGGGTGATGCGGCAGATCGTCACCCGCACCCTGCGTCAGGCCGGGTACGACGACCACGACGTGATTGAAGCCGCCGATGGTCGGCAGGCGTTCGACGCGGTGGTGAACGAGAATCCGGACCTCGTGCTTTCCGACTGGAACATGCCGGAGATGACCGGCATCGAGGTGCTGCGCATGCTGCGCGCGAACGGGGTCGAGGTGCCTTTCGGTTTCGTTACCTCCGAGGGGACCGCGGAGATGCGTAACACCGCCGAGGAGGCCGGGGCGATCTTCCTGATCACCAAGCCGTTCACGGCCGAGGCGTTCCGCGACGCGCTGGATCCGATTCTTGGGTGAGTGAACGATGTCCAGCCTTCTGCCCCAACCGAAAGAAGTCCGTGACCTCTTCGAGGACCTCCTCGGGCGTTCCATCACGGTCGGCCCGGCCAATCCGGTTCTCGCCGAAGACCTGAAGACGACGCTCGTGAGCCTGTACACCGATGACCGCACGAAGCTGTGGGCGGTGGTCGGCATGGATCTGGCGCTCACCGTGTACGCCGGAGCCGCGATCGGTCTGCTTCCTCCCGGCGGCGCCCAGGACTGCGTGGACGACGGTGTCGTCACGGACGCGGTCGCCGAGAACGTCCGCGAGGTCTGCAACATCATGACCACCCTGCTCAATCGGGAGGGTGGGCCGCATCTCAAGCTCTACCAGGTGTTCCTGCCCGGTGAGACGCCGCCGAGCGACGCCGGCACGCTCCTGCTGGCGCTCGGCCGCCGCCTCGACCTGACCGTCGACGTCGCCGGGTACGGCAGTGGCAGGGTCTCGGTGGCGCTGGCCGAGTAGCGCTCAAGTCGGGTTGCGCCCTCCGGACCCACCCCATCCCCAACGACAACTCCCCGCGTGACAACGGTGTCGCGCGGGGAGTCTTCTTGTGGTCGGAGGTCCCTGCCGTCTGGCGGCCGTGCTTCCTGAGGGGCCGTGGTTCCTGAGGGCCGTGATTCCTGAGGGGCCGTGCTTCCTGAGTAGCCGTGCTTCCGGGCCGGGCCTATTCGGCGGCTTCGTTGACCGTCTCCAGGTCGAGCCTCGTCACACCAACCGGCTCCCGGTCGGTGCTGCGCCGCGCCGGTGTGGCGTTGGTCCTCTCCTGGGCGGCTTCGTGGGTGGCTTCCTGGGCGGCTTCGTATGCGGCTTCGTCGGCTGCTTCCTGCGCGGCGCGACGGGCGGCCGCGCGCAGCTGTACCTCGTTCATGCGGCGGTAGCCGTCCGTCAGCCCACGCAGCATCCACAGCATCAGCGTCGCGACCAGGGCTGCGATCAGGTACCTGGTGAGCGCCTCCGTGTAGCTCATGTCGTGCGCTACGAAGGCGTGGTAGAGCGCCGGGCTGTCCAGCAGCGCGGCGAGCAGGAGCGTGGACAGTCTGGCCATCTGGCTTCCGGACCCCGTCAGTAGTCGTCTTCGGCGGCGGCCCGCCGGGCGAGGATCTGCTGGCGCATCACGTACCGTCGCACCACTTCCGCCTGGCGCTCGGACAGCCGCAGGGTCACGATCATGTCGACCGTCTGCGAGATGGCATCCTCGATGGTGCGCAGCACCGACCCGTCGGCGTCGAGCATGTCGTCGCCGAGCCGGATCACCGCGCTGACGGCCTCACGATCGGCGAGCCTGGTCCAGTTGTCCTCGCCGGGCTTGACACCGGGGATCCTGAACCGCACACCGCCTTCGCTGATGTCCAGAGCGAAGCCGGAGATCTCGGCGTCGTGTTCCTTCGCGCGTACCCGGACCGACTCGCCGCCGCCCGCGCGTACGTACCGGCGTCGCTGGTGGAGCATGGGCTCCGACTCGATGCTCAACGTCCAGCACCGTCCAGGCACGCCCTCGACCCGCGACGTCGACACCAGCGTGGTCTCCACGACGTAGCGTCCGCGTTCACCGGCGCCCCAGCCGAGCAGGATGAAGCTGCCGATCTCGGGCGGCTCTACCGTCCCGTTCACGGGAATCGCGACGATCGCGGTCTTCCCGTCGATCATCTCGATACGAGAATCGAAGTCGGTCCCGTCAACCGTGAGGTTGATCGACGAGCTGACCTCAGGCATCGGCTCGGTCAATGTCCCTTACCTCTTCCAAGCGGTGACACAGCAATTCGGCCCAGATGCCCGGGGTGGCCGTGCGGCCATCGATCATGGCAACCGGAATGCCCAGTTGGAGGATGGCCGCCGGGTCGCCCGTGATCGCGCAACCGTGTGCCGCGATCGCATCCACCCGTCCGATATCGGCCAGCCAGGCCCCACTATCGGCAGTCTTACGTGTGACGTCCACCACACCCCAGACGCATGTGGGGTCGAGGCTCTCCACGATTGAGCGCGCCCACCGGGTACCCCCGCCGGCGCGCCCGATACCGTTGGCCGGACCGTTGGTGGCCGGACGGGCGACGGCGGCGATGTCGCCCACCCCGACCGCGTCGGCCTCGCTGTCGACGACGACGATGAGCGGCAGGTTGGAGTCGCGGCGCAGTTTGGCGACGCGCGTCGCGGCCTGCGCGGGATCGGTCAGCCGCCGGGCCGGGTGGACGCTGGTGCCCGCGTAGTTCACCGCGGCGAGCAGGATGCGCGACGGCGGCAGCTTCAGGGACTGGGCGACCGTGCTGGCGATCGACATCGACGTGATCCGCTCGCCGACGATCACCAGCAGTTCGCCCGCACCGGCCGGTAGCTCCGGCGCCGTCGGCAGAAGCTTGATGACCCGGCTGATCTCGCGGTACGAGTCGGTACCGGTGATCAGCGTGGCCAGCTGGCGAGGCAGCCCGAGGTGGGTCAACGCGGCCGGCAGCGGTGTATTGGGGTTCAGGCGCTTAGGCTGGTAGCGCGGGATCAGCTGGCTGTCCGTCGTGTACTGAGGAACGGTCTCGACCGCCAGGGTGCCGACTGTCAGGCTCTCGGTAGTCAGGCTCCCGGTAGTCAGGATCTCGGAGGTCAGGTTCTCGACCGTCGGGCTCTCGACCTGTGCCGGCTCGAGCGGTGTGATGTCGAGCGGCGTGATTTCGGTCGGCGCCGACCCGACCGGTGTGGTGGCTTTCCACGCCGCGGCCAGCCAATCGGAGACCCCGGGCTCGGCGGCTTTCGGCTGGACGAATTCCGGCTGGACGGATTTCGGCTCAATCGTTTCCGGCTCAGTCGTTTCCGCCCCGACCGATTGCAGACCGGTTGACAGGACGGGAACCTTCCAGTCCGATACGCCGTACCCGGACAGCACGTCGGCGAACGCCGCCGCGCCGGCGCTGACTCTCTGCGCCTCCTGCATCGCGTTGTCCGCGCCAGCCGACTCGTCCGGTCCCAGGTACGGCAGAAACTCGCGCTCCTGGGCCTCGACCAAGGCGACCAGTGCGTCAGCGGGGCTGACGCGGTCGACGTTCGCCCTGGCGGGCATGGTCGCGGCCGCGGCAGGCTCCGCGGCCAACGTCGGCTTCGCAGCGGTCAGCGGCTTGGCGTCGATCGGCGTGGCGACTACCGGCTTGGCGTCCATCGGCTTGGCGACTACCGGCTTCGCGGCGGTCACCGGCTTGACGTCGATCGGCTTGACGTCGATCGGCTTGGCCGGCGCGGGTACCGTCGGTTTCGCGATCGTCATCGGCTTCGCGGGCGCCGGCCGTTCCGCCGCCGCTCTCGGAGTCGTCGCTCTCGGAGTCGCCGCCGTCGGAGTTGCAGCTGGCGAAGTCGCGGCCGTCGCGGTCGGGGTGGTCGGCCCGTCGGCGACCTCGATCGTCAGCTCGTAGCGTTGGCGGGCGAACATGCCGGCGACGCCGGTCGCGCGTACCCGGTCAGCAGAGACGATCCTGGCCGCGGGGCCGTGCTCGGCCCGCACCCGGGCCAGCAGCTCCTGGATGTCAGTACCCTCAAGCAGCAATCGAGTAGGCACCGCTCACCACTCCCACGGTCTCCACGCGCAGCGCGCACTGGGCTATCTCGGAATAAGACAGGACGGGCAGCCGCGGTACCGCCATCTGAAGCAGACGCCGCAGCGGCAACCGGAGCTGAGGAGAGCAAACCACCACGGGAGTGGCACCGCGTTGCTCGGCGGTTTCAATCAGGTGGTTCAGCTCGTCCACCATGGTCTCCGCCCGCACGGTGTCGACCAGCAACTGCATGCCGTTGTCGGAGGGGCGTAGCGATTCGAGCAGCGACTGCTCCAGGCGCGGGTCGAACGTGATGGCGGTCAGTGCCCCGTCGGTTGCGTACCGGGCGGCGATGGCCGGGCCGAGCGCGGTCCGGGCCGCCTCCAGCAGTGCGTCCTGGTCGGTGAGCGTCTTGGCGGTCAGCGAGAGCGACTCGAAGATGCGTACCAGGTCGCGGATCGGCACGTCCTCGTCGAGGAGGGACTGCAGGACCCGCTGTATCTGGCCGAGGCTGAGCAGAGCCGGGGTGAGCTCTTCGACGACCACCGGGTGCGTGGACTTGACGACGTCGGTGAGCGCCCGTACGTCCTCGCGCCCGAGCAGGCGGCTCGCGTTGGCACGGACGACCTCGGCGAGATGCGTGATGATGACCGATGCCCGGTCCACGACGGTTGCCCCGGACAGGTCCGCCTGGTGGCGCAGCTCGGCCGGTACCCACTTGCCGGGCAGGCCGAAGACCGGCTCGACGCCGGCCCGGCCGGGCAGGAAGTCGAGGTTCTCGCCGATCGCGAGGACGGTGCCGGGAGGCGCCTGGCCCTGGGCGACGTCCACGCCGCTGATGCGGATCGCGTACGTCGACAGCGGCAGGTCGAGGTCGTCGCGGGTGCGTACCGGCGGCATCACGATGCCCAGGTCGAGGGCGACCTTGCGGCGCAGCGACCGTACCCGGTCCAGCAGGTCCCCGCCGGCGCCGTCGACGAGGTCGACGAGGTCGGGGGAGAGCGCGAGTTCGAGTGGGTCGACGCGCATCTCGCCGAGCAGCGCCTCGGTGGCGTTGGGGGCGGCAGGCAGTGCGTCCTGCGCCTCGCCGGTCTCGTCGGTCGTGGCGTTGGGAATCCGCTGCGCGATGAACAGGACGGCGCTGCCGGCCAGCAGGAACGGGATCTTGGGTAGGCCGGGGATCAGGCAGAGGACCAGGGCGGCGCCGCCGGCGATCCGCAGGGCGGTCCGGTGTTGGCCGAGCTGGCGGGCGACGTTGGAGCCCATGTCGCCGTCGGTGGCCGACCGGGTGACGATGAGGCCGGTCGCGACCGACAGCAGCAGCGCCGGGATCTGCGAGACCAGACCGTCGCCGACACTGAGGAGGCTGTACTTCTGGATCGCGTCGGTGGGGGAGAGCCCCTTGCCGATCATGCCGATGGCGAAGCCACCGATCAGGTTGATCAGCGTGATGACGATGGCGGCGATGGCGTCGCCCTTGACGAACTTCGAGCCACCGTCCATGGCGCCGTAGAAGTCGGCCTCCGCGGCGACCTCGGCGCGCCGCTTGCGCGCCTCCACCTCGTCGATCAGGCCGGCGTTGAGGTCGGCGTCGATGGCCATCTGCTTACCGGGCATGGCGTCGAGGGTGAACCGGGCGCCGACCTCGGCGACCCGCTCGGCGCCCTTGGTGATGACCAGGAACTGGATCACGACCAGGATCAGGAAGATGACCAGGCCGATCACGAGCTGGCCCCCGACCACGAAGTGGCCGAATGCGGAGATCACCTTGCCCGCGTCGCCGTTGAGGAGCACCAGGCGGGTGGCGCTGATGTTGAGCGCGAGCCGGAACAGCGTGGCGATCAGCAGCAGCGACGGGAACACGGAGAAGTCCAGCGGTCGTTTCACGTACATGCTCACGAGCACGATCAGCAGCGCTGCGGTGATATTCAGCGCGATGAGCAGGTCGATGAGCATGGTGGGGAGCGGAACGACCATCATGATGATGATCAGAACCACGCCGATGGGGACGGCGAACTGACTCAGCCTGCGACCGGACACGACACCTTCTACTGTGCGGCTACTATTGCTTGCGAGCCTGCTCCGTGGCCGTACGTGTGCCGTCCTGGCAGTTGATCCATCGGCCGGCCGGTACGCTGCGTGAGGATTTTTCCCTCAGCACCTGCGGTCTGATGCCGAATGTTCGGGCGTGTCCACCACACCCGAGCCACCGACCGCGCAGATCGTCCATGTCGGACGTCAGCCGCTGTACAACCATGCGGGTGACGTCGTCGGCTACGAGCTGCTGTTCCGCGGCGGCGGTAGTGAGATAGAGGCGTCGCGTCGCAACGCGTACGCGACCAGTCAGGTGATCGTCAACGCGTTCACCGAGTTCGGGCTGCGCGAGCTGGTGGGAAACCACACCTGCTTCATCAACCTCACCCGCGAGTTCATCGTCGGTGAGCTGGCCCTGCCGTTCGAACCGGGACAGGTGGTCCTGGAGATCCTCGAGACCGTCGAGATGGACGACGACGCGATCGCGGGTGTGACCCGCCTGGTGGAGCAGGGGTACCCGATCGCCCTCGACGACTTCGTCTTCGGTCTGGGCCACGAAAAGCTGCTCGACATAGCTTCGTACGTGAAGATCGATGTGCTCGACAGCGACATGGAACGCATCGCCTCGGTCGTGGCGGCCTGCCGCCAGTATCCGGGCATCAAGCTGGTCGCCGAGAAGGTGGAGACCCCCGAGCACACCATGCTGGCGCACGAACTCGGGTTCGAGCTATTCCAGGGGTACGCGCTCAGCCGCACCCAGGTGGTGTCGATCGCCACCCTCGCGCCGTCGCGGCTGCGCCGCCTGGAGCTGCTGGGCGCGCTGACGGGGCCGGACGCCGACCTGGACCACGTGGTGTCCATCGTCACCAGCGACCCGGCGCTTTCGTTCCGGGTACTGCGGGCCACGAACGCCGTCGCAAGTGGGCTGACGCGCCGGGTCTCCTCGGTACACGAGGCGGTCGTCATGCTCGGCGGTCGCCGGATCCGTGAGTGGGTGACCCTGATGCTGGTCTCGGACATCGCAGAGGCCGCCGAGGACCAGCTGTCGACGACCATGGCCCGGGCCCGGCTGTGTCAGACGATCGCGCCCCGCCTGGACGCGTCCGCGGATTCCGCGTTCACCGTCGGTCTGCTGTGGGGCGTGGCGGATGTACTCGGCGTACCGGTGGCGGATCTCGTCGCCTCGCTGCCGCTGGCCGACGACGTGGTCGACGCGCTCGTCAACGGTGCCGGTTCGCTCGGCGAAGTGCTCTCGATGGTGCGGGGGTACGAGGAGGCCGACGCGTCGGTGCTCACGCACCCCAAGGTGTCACCCGCCGATCTGGCCAAGGCGTACCTGAGCGCCGTCGGCTGGTCCGTCCGGACCGTCCACGGTGTGCTCAGGGCATCCGACAGCGTGTGATTGGCGCCGTCTGAGCGGGTGACGTCTACTCGGGTGACGTCTACTCGGATGTCGTCTGAGCGGCGCGACGATGCCCGGACTGGGTGCCGGTGACGCTGCGTCGGGTCGACCTATGCGCGTGGGATGAGCTCCGGGAGCCCGTCGGCGGGGTGTTGGTGACGGTAGCGGACTGCGCGACCTCTGCGGCGGAAAGGGCGCTTACCGCTGCCAGTGGTAGGGCGTCGTCGTCGAAACCTTGACCAGGCCCGAACGTTCGAGGATCGGGCGCGAGTACTCCGTCGAGTCGCTGTGGATGAGCGTCTTGCCCATACCGAGGGCGGAACGGGCCCGTGCGGCCGTCAACGCGCGGTAGATCCCACGACCGCGCCACTCCTCACGGGTCGCGCCGCCCCAGATCCCGGCGAAGTTGGTCCCGCGCACGGGATCCAGTCGGCCGGCGCTGACGATTCGCCCCTCAGCTTCGGCAACCCACAGCTCCATGCCGTCAGCGGAGGCCAGGCGGCGGAGGAGGGCGTTCGCCATATCATCGCTGACAGCGTCACCGAAGACCTCGTCTTGCATCGCACTCATCGCGCGGACGTCTGCCTCCTCGGTGACTCGACGCAGTGTCACGCCATCGGGCAGCGGAACGTCGACGGCTAGCAGCCGTGCCTCGCCGAGCATGATGGACTCCGGCTCGCCTGCGCTGAACCCGTTCTCCAGCAACGCCTCGTGCAACCCCGGCGCATGGTCGTGCCCACGGGTCTTCCACTCGACCCGGCTGATCTCGGGGTCCGCCTGGTAGTGGGCGAGCACCTCTGGGACGAGCTGCCGGATCGTGTCGACGCCCGCCCCGGCGAGGTCGCGGTAGGTGACAAAACCGCGCCCACCCGCGAAGGTGACGAGGCGCAGCGGTCCGTGTCGGGTGACTGAGATCGCACTCGGCGTCTCGGCATCGGTGCGAAGCTGCCCGTCATAGGCCGCGAGGAGGTAAGCAGGGTCGATCACGCCCGTCACGGTGCAATGGTGGGGCCGAGGGAGCAACCGGTTTTTGGGTCGATTGGTCGGGTCACCTGCCGGCGCTTGTTGGATTGTGCAGGTCGAGCCACATGATGCGGAGGTCGACGCACCCGAGCGTGGGGTGGCGGAAGGCGCCAGGGGCTCTGCCAACTGTGCTGAAGCCGAGGCTCTCGTAGAGGAGGACCGCGGCCGAGTTCGTATCGACAACGGCGTTGAATTGGATCGCCGCGAATCCGCTTCGTCGCGCCCAGCTGATCATGTCTGTGGCGAGCGCCCGCCCCACGCCTTTGCCTCGTGCCTGCCTGGCGACCATCAGGCTGCCGGACGCTACATGGCTGCCGGGCCCGGGCCGGTTGGCGTACATGTTCGCCGTACCGAGCACCAGGTTGTCGCTGGCGGCGACGACCACTCTTGCCGGTGCGGGCAGCAGCCAGCTTCGCTTGGCGTCGTGCTCGCTCATCGCCGGGTCATAGGCGAACGTCTGCTGCTCGGTGATGACGTCATGGATGATCGGCCAAATCTGCGGCCAGTCGTCGTCACGAGCCGCGCGGACCACGAAGGTGGGTGCCGCGGGACGCTGTGGATCAGCCATGAGGGCCACGGCTGACACCGCCGACGCCACTGACACCGCTGAAACCACTGAAACCACTGAAACCACTGAAACCGCTGAAACCGCTGAAACCACTGACACCACTACCGGAACGCCCGGCGGTGACGCGAGCGATATGTGAATGCGCCGGCATCCCCTCATGCTGCTGGTCGCCGTTTCGCAGCCGCCACTCAATTTTGCCGCCGACCGTCGTCACCGACGACGTCACGCGGTCGTCGACGGGGCGTACCCGCTCAGCGAGGCGCCCCAGGCGATCCGCTACCCGCGCAGTGGTACCTACACATCGGCCAGCGCGCGGCACGGTGGCTGTCACCGGGTGAGGGCGGGAGTCCGATGGATACCTGCGGCCGAACCGCGGGCCTTGAGCGTCATCACGAAAGCCAGCACCTGCGCGACCGCGGCGTACAGGTCCGGCGGAATCTCGCTGCCCAGGTCGCACGCCTTGTAAAGGGCCCGCGCCAGCGGCACGTCCTGGACCATCGGGATGCGCTTCTCGGCGGCGACGGCGCGGATGCGCGCCGCCACGACTCCCGCGCCTTTCGCCACCACCCGGGGTGCGCCCCTGCTCGGGTCGTAGCGCAGCGCGACCGCGACGTGGGTGGGGTTGACCAGTACGACGTCGGCCTTGACCAGATCGCTCATCATCCGCTGACGACTCATCGCCATCTGGCGCGAGCGGATGGCGCCCTTGAGGAGCGGGTCGCCTTCCTGCTGCTTGTGCTCCTGCTTGACCTCGTGCCTGGTCATCTTGAGCTGCTTGCCGATGCGCCGGCGGGCCACCGCGTAGTCCGCGACCGCCATGACGAGGCCGGCCGCGGCCGCGGTCCGTACCAGGGACAGCACCGTACCGGCGATCAGATTGACCAGGGTGGGCAGCGGTACCGAGCCGACCGTGACCAGGTTGGGCAGCATCTTGCTCAGCTGCACGTACAGCATGATCCCTAGAACGGCGGTCTTGATCAGCGCCTTGGCAGCTTCCCACCAGGAACGCGGACCGAACGTCTGCTTGATCCCGGACAGCGGGTTGAACCGGGAGAAGTTGGGCTTGAGGCGCTTCATGGCAGGGCGGATGCCGCCCTGGGCTGCCGCGGCGACGATCCCGGTCGCCATGATGCCGAGTACGAGCGGCGCGGCGGTGGTCGCCACCGCCTGCAGCCCGGTACCCATGAGCTTCATCGCCTTGGTCGGGTCCGGGTCGCCGATGACGGCGACCGACTGGTAGAGCAGCTTCTCGGCGGTCTGCATGGTGCCCCGGACGGCCATCGGCAGCAGCATGCTCGCGACGAGCAGCCCGCCCCAGGAGCCGAGGTCGGGGGTACGCGGGATGCGCCCCTCCTTGCGCGCTTCCCGCTTGCGCTTCTCGGTGGGCTTCTCGGTCTTCTCGCTGCTCATGACCCGATCGCCTGCATCACCGCGGTGACGGCCTTGTCCACGACGGTGCTGACGGCCTGCGGGAGCATGGTCATCGCCAGGCCCGCCCCGCCGAGGGTCAGCAGGATCTTCACCGGGAAGCCGAGCGCGAACGCGTTCAGCGCCGGCGCGACGCGCGACAGCAGCCCCAGCCCGATGTCGGCGCAGAACAGTACGGCGATCAGTGGCCCGGCGATCTGCAGCGCCGCCATGAACATCTCGACCAGGCCGTTGGTCAGCAGGTGCTGGAGGTTGTGCAGCGACATCGCCCCGTCGAGGGGCAGGGCCTTGTACGACATGGTGAAGCCGCGCAGGACGAGCTGGTGGGCGCCGGTCGCGAACAGCAGCGTGATCGCAGTGACGTTGTAGAAGCGGCCGAAGACACCGTTGCCGGTGCTGCCGCTGGCGTCCAGCGGGTCGAACGCGAACGCCACGGAGAAGCCGCCGAACAGGTCGATCAGGTTGCCGGCCGCCTGCACCGCGGAGAACAGCAGCGAGGTCAGGAAGCCGAGCGCGGCCCCGAGTACCACCTGCTCGGCCAGGCTGACCACCATCTCGGCGGTGTCGAGCTGCGGCACCTTGCCGACCAGGGTGGGCACCACGGGCAGCGCGATGGCCACCGACAGCAGCGCCTTGAGCGCCGACGGGATCGTCCGGGAGTTGAACGGCGGCGAGACGACCAGCCACGCGGCGGCCCGTACCGACGCCAGCAGCAGCGCGGTCAGCTCCGCCAGGGGCAGCTCGAGGTTCATGCGCCCTTGACCAGGTCTGGAATCTGGGCGTACAGCATCGTGGTGAACGAGACGATCTGGTGCAGCATCCAGTTACCGGTCAGCAGCAGTGCGATCCCGACCCCGACCACCTTCGGTACGAACGACAGCGTCGCTTCCTGGATCTGGGTGGCGGACTGGAACAGCGAGATGGTGAAGCCGATGAGCAGAGCGGTGAGCAGCACCGGGGCGCCGAGCTCCGCCGCCACCGTCATGGTCTGAAGGGCGATGTGGATGATCTGGGTGTCGGTCACGAGTTCACCCCTAGTGGTAGCTGGCGACCAGAGCGGTGATGATCAGGCCCCAACCGTTGACGAGGACGAAGAGCAGCATCTTGAACGGCAGTGACACCGTGACCGGGGGCAGCATCATCATGCCCAGGCTCATCAGCGACGCGGCCACGATCATGTCGATGACCAGGAACGGGATGTAGATGACGAAGCCGATGATGAACGCGGCCCGCAGCTCGGACAGCGCGAAGGCCGGCACGACGGTCGACAGCGGCACCGAGTCGCGGTTCTTCGGCATCGGCTTGTTGGCGACCTTGGTGAACAGGGCCAGCTCGTCCTTGCGCGTGTGGTCCAGCATGAAGTTGCGGAGCGGCTTCACGCCGTCGTTGAACGCCACCGTCTGGGTCTTCTCACCCTTGAGGTAGGGCTGCACTCCGTCGTGGTTCATCTGGGACATGACCGGCCCCATGATGAACAGGCTGAGGAACAGCGCCAACCCGGCCAGCACCTGGTTGGGTGGCACCGAGGTCAGGCCGAGCGCGTTCCGGGTGATGCTCAGGACCACGAAGATCTTCGTGAAGCTGGTGCACAGCAGAAGCAGGGCCGGCGCGACGCTCAGGACGGTGAGCGCGAGCAGGATGACGATCGACTGGCTCGGCTTGCCGTTGCCCACGTTGACGCTGACCGTGCCCTGCGGATCGGCGGGTGCCGTCGGTCCCGTGGGGGCGGTCGGTGCGACCGGCGCGGTGACCGGCGGGAAGGCCGCGGGGGAGAGCGCGACAGGCGCGGTTGCGGCGGGGACGAATGCGACAGGGGCGTACGCGGCCGCGGCGGTGCCGGGCGTACCGACCACTACGGCGGCGGCGACGCCGGCGGTGGCGAGGGCCAGGCGGATCCGGTGCTTCACGGCTTGTGTCCCGTCCGTTCGCGCATGAAGTGCAGGGTCTGTTTCCAGGTTTCGGATGACAGCAGGGATCCGCCGAGCGCGCTGCGGCGGGCGGTGACCGCCGCGCCGATGGGGGAGTCGAGCGACCCTCCGACCAGCGATTCCACGGCCAGCGGTTCGCGCTTGACCTGCGGCTCCGGCTGGTACTCCTCGATCGCCTGGAGATCGGCCTCGGAGATCAGGCTGACCCGCCCGTCGGTCACGCCGAGCACCATCGCCTTGTCCGCCACACGCACCACCGCGACCGAGGCGCCGCGGCTGAGCTGCTGGCGGCCGAGTACCTCGATCAGCCCGTTGCCGCGGCGGATGCCCAGCGGCTTGCGGGCGAGCTTGGCGATGCCCCACATCAGGGCGACGACGACGAGCAGCGAGAAGATGATCCGGATGGTCAGCTCGATCACGGTCTTCCCCTAGGATCGCTGCTCGGACGGGGAGATGATCTCGGTGATCCGGATGCCGAAGTTCTCGTCGATCACGACGACCTCGCCGCGGGCGATGAGCCTGCCGTTGACGAGCAGGTCGGCTGGCGCGCCGGCGGCGCGGTCGAGCTCGACGACGTTGCCGGGGTTGAGCGAGAGCAGTTCACGCACGCTCATGCGGGTACGGCCGAGCTCCGCGGTGACCTCCATCTCCACGTCGTGGAGCAGGTCGAGACCGGTACGCGGCGCGGCGGCCGATGGGTCCTGCGTGGACGATGCGGACGGGGTCGACGGCGTGGCCGGGTTCACCGCCGCTGCCGCGTCGACCTTGACCAGCAGGCCGACCACGCCGCGCACGTCGGTGCCGTCGGTCAGCGGCACGAGCACGCCGCCTTCGGCGACGAGCGAGGCGAGCGCGTCGGCGGTGTCGGTGACGTTGCCCGGGTCGACGACGACCGGGCCGAGCGTACCGGCGGCCGCTTCGATGGCCGGACGCACCGCCTGGGTGACGTCCAGCGAGCCGAGCGGGGTGTCGCCGAGCGCGTCGACCAGGTCCTGCGCGACCATGACGAGGATCTCGCCCTGCGCCGCGCCGGCGAAGCGGGCGCGGATGACCTGGCCCTCGAGCGTGATCTCGCTGGTGTCCTGAGTGGGCGTGGCGGTCGACAGCGGGCTGCTGGCGGGAAGCAGGGCCACCGCGGCCTCGGCCGCCGCGAGCGCCCGGCCGAGATCCTGCGAAGTAGCGGTGGGAGCGGTCATCAGCGGTCTTCCTCCTTGGCGGGTGCCACGACGAGGCAGGCCAGGCGGGATCCCTGGCTGCCGGGTACGGCGTGGGCGAACGTGATCCCGGCGGCGGTGACCGCGAGCGGCTGCGTCGCCGGGTGGTTGAGTGTGACGACGTCACCGGGCCGGAGGCTGATGAGCTCCTCGGGCCGCATGTGCATCGGTTGGAAGCGCACGGCCACGTCGAGCGGGACGCTCTCCAGGCCGGCGACGAGGTTGCGGTGGGCCGCTTCGCGTGCGGCGCGCTGCGCCGGGCTGAGCTGGACGTCGGTGCGGTCGCCCTGCAGCTTCGGGAAGATCATGCCGAGCGGCAGGCACACGGTCGCGACGCACTCCTCGGCGCCCACGCGCATCTCGAACGACGCGACGATCACCGGGTCGGAGGCGCCACCGGCCTGTACGAACTGCGGGTTGTACTCGATGCCCGCCAGCTGGGGGCGGATCGACGCGATGCCCTCGAACGCGTAGCGCAGCTCGCCCAGTACCCGACTGAACAGGCTCTGCAGGAGCGGTGTCTCGATGTCGGTCAGCGGACGCTCGGGCTGGGGGCCGCCGGAGCCGCCGAGCAGGTGGTCGATGGAGGTCATCGCGATCGACAGCGAGAACTCGACGATCGCGGTGCCGGGCAGCGGTTCCATGCTGACCTTCGCGATGATCGTCGGGCTCGCCAGCGACGCGATGTACTCGTCGTACGTGAACTGCTCGATCGACAGCAGGGTGACCTGCGAGACCGCGCGGAGACTGGTCGTCAGGATGGTGGTGAACTGGCGCGCGAAGGTCTCGTACGCGATCTGGAGCGTACGGATGTGCTCGCGCGACAGCTTGGTGGGGCGCCGGAAGTCGTACGGCTCCGGACCGGCGCCTTTGGACCGGCGGTTGATGCGGCCAGCGGTACGGGTCTGGCCGGCCAGGGACGACGTCTGGGTCACGTCGAATCCATCGGCCGGCCGACCGCCGGGTTGAGAAAACCGTGTCGGGTGATTGGGTGATGTCCGGTAGCCGGTGACCGGACGTGCCCTAACGGGTCAGTCGCCTACGGGTCATGAGCCGCTACTGCATCACGAACTCGGTGAAGTACACGTCCATGACCTCGCCCTCGTACGCCTTGTTGATTTTCTCGCGCAGCTGGGCCTTGGCCTTGTCGCGGGCGGCGTTGGAGGACAGTTCGGCGACCGCCCGGTTGCTGAACTCGGAGATGGCGATGTCCAGCGCCTTGCTGCCGTCGGGGTCCTCCTTGGCGGTGGTGGTCGCCTGCAGGGACAGCTTCAACTTCAGGAAGTGCCCGTCGGCCAGGTTGAGGGTGATCGCGTCCAGCGATACGACCTTGCCCGGCTTCGGCGGCGGCGGTGTGCTCGGCCCGCTGAAGAACGCGAAGTACCCGCCAGCGCCGCCACCGAGCAGCACGACCACCGCGGCGAGGATGATGATGAGCTTCTTCTTCGAATTCTTCTTCGGCTCCGCCTCTTCGGCGGCGGCCTTCTCTTCCTTAGCCATGATCATTCCTTGAGGTAGCGGCCGGTCACTCGGCTTTGACGGTCGAGGGCAGCAGCGCCCGCTCCGCGGGCGGCAGCGTGGACAGCACGACGATGTCGACGCGCCGGTTGAGCGTGGGCGCCCTCGGGTCGCTGGGCGGGTACAGCGGCCGTTCGCCGGCGAAGCCCGCCGCCGACATCCGGTCCGCGCTCAGGTGGCCGTGGTTGATCAGGTACCGCACCACGTCCGAGGCGCGGGCCGTCGACAGCTCCCAGGCGCTGGGGTAGTACTTCGTCGGCACCGGCAACTGGTTGGTGTGCCCGTCCACCTCGATGTGGTTGGGCAGCGACACCAGCGCCGGCGCCACCGCGTCGAGGATGCGCTGGCCGGCCGGCAGCAGGTCGGCGCGGTCGCCGGCGAACACCACGTCGCTGGTGACGATGGTGACGACCAGCCCGCGCTCGTCGATCGCGAAGCCCAACGAGTTCTGCACGCCCTGTTTGGCGGCGGCGTCCTGGATCTTCTTCTTGATCGCTTCGAGGTTGCTGGCCTCCTGCTGCGCGTCGGCCTGCATGCGCTGCTGGCGGGCCCGGTCGGCGTCCTGTACCGCCTTCTGCAGCGCAGGGTCCTGAGTCTGAGGCTGGTCCTGCAGTTGGCCGACGCCGGCGGCGACGTCGATGGCGTTGCCCGAACCCCCGTCGGTCTGGACGGAGTTGTTGGTGCCCGACATGACCGCCGGCGCGCCGAACCCCTTGGCCAGGCCGTCGCGCAGCGCGGTGAACTTCTTCATGTCGATCTGGCTCATCGCGAACAGGACCACGAAGAGCACCATGAGCAGGGTGAGCATGTCGCCGTACGTGACGAGCCACCGCTCGTGGTTGACGTGCTCCTCCTCCTCGTGCCCGCCGCCGCGCCGCTTGCCGTGGCCGGCCTTGTGGTTGCTCATATCGGCGCCCTCCCACGGTGCGGGGAGCGGCGCCGCGACCAGGCGTCCATCAGGCCGCCTTCTTCTTGGGTTCGGCGCCCGGCGGCATCATGCTGCGCAGCTTCTGGGCGACCAGGCGCGGGTTGGCGCCGGCCTGGATGTTGATGATCCCGGCGATCACCAGATCCATCTGGGCGCACTCCACCTCGGAGAGGCGCTTGAGCCGGTTGTTTATGGGCAGCCAGATGACGTTGGCGCTCAGGATGCCCCACAGCGTCGCGACGAACGCGGCCGCGATGAGCTCGCCGAGGGTCGCCGGCTGGCTGAGGTTGGACAGCACATGGACCAGGCCGACGACGGTGCCGATGATGCCGATCGTCGGGGCGTACCCGCCCATGTCGGCGAAGATCTTCGCGGCGGCCTTGTCCGCCTTGCGCTTGGCGTCGACCTCGCCTTCGAGGATCTCGCGGAGCTCCTCGGAGTCGGTGCCGTCGATCGCAAGCTGCAGGCCGCGCTTGAGGAACGGATCGGTGACGTCGCGCATCGCGTCCTCGAGCGCCAGCAGACCTTCCCGGCGCGCCTTCTCGGCGAGCTTGACCATCGTCTCGACCAGTTCGTCCGGCTTGCCGGGCTTGGCGAGCAGGGCCCGCTTGATCTGATTGACCGCCCCGGTGGCGTCGCGGAACAGGCCGCCGGCCATGCCGACGCCGATGGTTCCGGCGAAGACCAGGATGAGCGGGGCGGGCAGCAGGATGTGCGAGAGCGGAGTGCCCTCAAGGGTCATGGACAGCAAGATGGCGCCGAAGGCTACGCCGAGGCCGATCAGGCTTGCCGGATCCATCAGCGCTCCCTGCGGTGAAGCGGGACGACCGTGCCCCCGGTGCTGCCGGGGTCCTCGGCGTCGGGGCCGGTGTGCGGTACGTCGTGGGCTCCGGCGTCGTGGCGCGCCTCGGCGGGCTGGGTGACCATCTGCTGGGCGTCGGCGACCACCGAGGCCCGGTACCGCCTGATCAGCGCGACGACCTCGGCCAGCGACTCGCCCACGACGTACTTGGTGCCGTCCACCAGGGTGATGACGGTGTCGGGGGTGGAGTCGGCCCGCTCGACCAGGTCTGGGTTGAGCGCGAAGACCGGGCCGTTCAGGCGCGTCAGGAGTATCACGGTGGCCGTCCTTGGAGCGTTGTCGGGTGACCGTCGAGGCCAGGCTCATGGCCGGGCGCGTACGGTCTGCGGACCCGTCCTTGGGTCCGCCTCCCATATCGGCGGTTTACGGCTGAGGCTGAGGTTTTGTCGGCTGATGCGGCTCAGGGGTGGCGAACCGGATGACGGACAGCCGGTCCACCACCCCCGCGTACTCACCGCTACTGCTTCATGTTCACCAGGTCGTTGAGCAGCTGGTCCGAGGTCGTGATGACCTTCGAGTTCGCCTGGAAACCGCGCTGGGCGATGATCAGGTTGGTGAACTCCTGGGCCAGGTCCACGTTGGACATCTCCAGCGAGCCGCCCTGCAGGCCGCCCCGGCCGCCGGAGCCGGCCGTGCCGAGCTGGGGGATACCGGAGTTGACCGTCGAGCGGTACATCGAGCCGCCGGCCTTCTCCAGGCCGGGCGGGTTGTTGAAGCTCGCCATGGCGATCTGCGCGAGGGCCTGCTTGTTGCCGTTGGAGAACACGCCGATGAGGGTGCCGTCCGGCGAGATCGTGAACGACTGCAGCTCGCCCAGCGCGGAGCCGTTCTGGCTCTGGATGCCCGCGGTCGTCGAGCCGGCGAAGCTGGTGACGCCGGACAGGTCGATGGTGATGCCGCTGAGCGCACCGGCGGCGAAGGAGATGGTGCTGGGCGTCGCCGGGCCGCTGCCGTCCGCGTTGAAGGCGAGGTTCGTCGCCGTGGTCGTCGTCGTGCCGTCGGAGGCGGTCACGTCCCAGTGCGTCGGGTCCACCTTCGTGAACGACAGGGTCAGGCTGATCTTGTTGCCCTGCGGGTCGAAGACGGTCTCCGACATCGTGATCGGCGTCGTGGTGGCGGTCGTGCTGTCGGCCGGCAGGTTGCCGGCGACCGTCATCTTCGTGGTCTCGGTCGGCGGCAGCAGCGTGCCGACGGCGAGCTTCACGTCGGTCGGGGTGGCGTTGGTGTTGAGGACGCCACCGGGGCCGGCCATCCAGCCCTGCACGACCCCGCCGTCAGCGTTGCCCAGGACGCCGTTGGCGTCGAAGGAGAACGAGCCGGCGCGGGTGTACAGGTTCTCGCCGCCGTTGCGGACCACGAAGAAGCCGTCGCCGTTGATCATCAGGTCGGTGCTGCGCCCGGTGTTCTGCGGCGCGCCCTGGTTGAAGTTGGTGTTGACGGCGGCGACCCGCACGCCCAGGCCGACCTGGGCCGGGTTGGTGCCGGCCTTGCCGTTCTGGGGCGCGCCGGCCGCGGTGAGCATCTGGCTGAGGGTGTCCTCGAACACCGACTGCGAGGCCTTGTAGCCGGCGGTGTTGACGTTGGCGATGTTGTTGCCCGTCACGTCCATCATCGTCTGGTGGGCGCGGAGGCCGGTGATGCCACTGAACAGGGAACGGAGCATGGTGCCTTCCTCGGTAAGGGTGCGCCGGTCAGCCGGCGTGCTGCGGTGGGCCGGCGTGTTGCGGTGCGCCGGCGTGCTGCTTTCGGCCGGCGTCAGCCGGCCGTGCTGCCGTTGCGGACTTCCTTGACGGAGGACAGCGGTACATCCGTGTTCCCGACCTTGACGGTCGGGTTGCTGCCCGTGAACGTGGCTGCGGAGACGACACCGGTCGCATCCTTGCCGTCGGCGTCGACGTACGTGACGGTCTTGCCGATTAGGTTGCTCGCGCCGAACTGGAGCTGCGCGGTGACCAGCTGCTGCTGCGCGGTCTCCAGGTTGGTCAGCTTTTCGAGCATGGTGAACTGGGCGGTCTGCGCCATGAAGGCGCTCGGGTCCGCCGGGCTGCTGGGGTCCTGATAGCGCAGCTGGGCGACGAGCAGCTTCATGAAGTCGTCCTTGCCCAGCTCGTTGTTCGCCTTGGCGGTGGACGTGGACGTCGACGACCCCGCCCCGCTGGCGTTGACGATGTCGGTGATCGGGCTGGTCATGGAACTAGCTCCTTTACACGTGCAGGTCGAGGCCGGTACGGCCGAGGCGCGGGGCGCGTACGCCCACCGGGCTCCGGTAGCGCTGCGGGCGCTCCTCGGGCCTGGCGTCGGTACGGGTACCGGGCTGGTGCCCGCGGGCCTGCTGACCCGCCGCGCCGCCATGGCCTGACGCGCCACGGTCGGGCGCGCCGTGCGACACGTCCAGCGAGCTGGATCCGAAGCCGGACCCCTGCAGCTCCTTGCGTAGCTCGGGAAGTGCCGCGCGCAGCGCCTCCCGGGCGGCGTCGGTCGCGCCGGCGAAGTGCACGTGAATGTCACCGCCGCGAACTTCTGCTGTCACACTGATCGGCCCGAGATCCACCGGGTTGAGGTGGATTGTCAAACGATGTACGCCGTCCGGCCCCTTATGCAGGGGTACGAGGACCTGGGCCAGTTGGGCGGCGTGCGCCGCCGGGGTGGCCGGCGCGGCAGCACCGGTACCGGCGGCCGGCGCGAGCGCCGGGGTCGGGGTGGGTGCGACGGTCGCCGCGGCCGCCGGATACCCGGCGCCATCGGACGGGGCGCCCGGTGTCGGCGCGGTGCCGGCGTCGTCGCCGGAGCGGTGGCGGTCCGCCGCACCGGCGCCGGCCGAGCCGGCCGAGCCGTCCGGCCCGACGGTCGCGGGCTGCTGCGCCGAAGCGCCGGGGTTCGGTGCGGCGGTCGTCGACGGGGTACCGGTGGCCCTGCCGGCCGCCGCAGCGCCGGGAGCCGGCCGTACGCCCGCCGGCTGCGCCGGCCGCGTCGTGGTGGAACCGGTGGTGGTGTCGCCGGTCGGCTGCGCCGCCGGTGCGGCGGCGGTCGATGTCGAACCCGTCGGCGATGTGGTCTGCCCGGTCGCGGTGTCGCCGGTCGGCGCGCCGCCGGTCGGCGCGCCGCCGGTCTGCACGGTGACGGCAGCCGCCGGAGCGGCCGTGGTCGCCGGTGACGTGGCCGTGGTCACCGTCTGACCGGCAACGGTGGTCTGATCGGCAGTGGCGGGCTGACCGCCGGTACCGGCCTGACCCGGGACGACAGCCTGAGCGGCATCACCGGCCCGGCCCGGGATGCCGACCTGAGTGGTGTGGCCGGACGGGACGGCAACGCCGGTCTCGGCTGCCGTGCCGCCCGGGTCGGTTGTCGCCGGCGCGACCGCCGCCGGCGGCTGACCGTCGGATGGCGCGGTGCCCGGGGTCACCCCCGCGGCCTGGCCAGCACCGTCCACGCCGGACACTCCGGACGCACCGGCCACGCTGTGCGCGTCGTTCGCGGTGTCGCCGGACGTCGCGGTCCCCACCGGGCTCGCGGTGGCGACCGTGGCGGCGGCCGCCGTGACTTCGGCGGTGGCATCCGCTGCGGCGCAAGCGCCGTCCGTGGCCTTGTCGTCGGCGTCGTCGTCGGCGACACGGGCCCGGCCCGCTCTACGGGCAGCGTGCCGGCTGTCGGAGATCCGGTCGCTGCCGGCGCCGTCGTCGGCGGTCGCACCGTCGGCGGACCGAGTGCCGGCCGCCGGACCGACAACCCGGTCGCCGGTACGGTCGGCGTCGCCTCCGACCAGTGTGGACAGGACCGCGCCGAAGCTGTCCGGTCCGTTCGACTGGTCGCTGCCGCTACGCACGCGGGGCGGCGTCGCCGGAGCGTACACGGGGAGAACCGTCATGAGGACCCCATTCCTTGCAGGGCGGCCATCGCCGCCTGCACCTTGGGTACGTAAGCCTGGGTCTCCGCGAACGGAGGGATGCCGCCGTACCGGCGCACCGCACCGCCGCCCGCGTTGTAGGCGGCCAGCGCCAACGGCACCGAGCCGAACTGGCGCAGGTTGTTCGACAGCAGCCGGGCGGCGCCGTCGACGGCCTGGGTCGGGTCGAGCGGGTCCACTCCGAGGCCGCGGGCGGTGGACGGCATGAGCTGCATCAGCCCCTGCGCGCCGGCCGGGCTGACCGCGCTCGGGTTGTACCCGGATTCGACCTTCGCCACGGCGGCGAGCAGAGTCGGCGGAAGCCCGTACCGGTTGGCCGTGGTCGTGAAGATGTCGGCGTACGGCACGCCGGCCAGCGCGCCCGCGCCCGACGACGACACGGCCGACAGAGACGCCGCCGACAGCGACATCCCGGCGGTGAGCGCTGCCGGGCGCAGGGCCGGCAGGATGGCGGGCGCGGAGTCGGGCAGGATGCGCCGGATCGCCGTCGGCGTCTCGTACACGTCCTGGACCTTGACCACGTCGCCGGTCTGCGGGGCGGCGATCATCTTGCCGCCGCCGATGTAGATCGCGATGTGATGTACGGGGGAGCCGAACGCGAGCAGATCCCCGGGCTGGGCCTGCGCGAGGCTGGCGACGGGCTGGCCGACCTTCGCCTGGTCGGCGGCGACGCGGGGCAGCTTGATGCCCAGGTCGCCGTAGACCTTCTGCACCAGCCCCGAACAGTCGAGCCCCTTGGCGGGGTCGTTGCTGCCGTACACGTACGGGATGCCCAGGTAACGGCGGGCGTCGGCGACGACCGCGTCACCGGTCATGCCGCCGCTGGCGCTCAGCCCACCCAGCCAGCCGGACTGGGCGGAGTCGAGCGCGCTGGCGAACAGGGCGCCGCTCGCCGTGGTGCCGGCCGCCGTGGTGGTCGCGCTGGTGGTCGCGGCAGTGGTCGGCGCGTCGAGGCCGAGCTGGGACCGGATCTGCTGGATGCGGTCGGAGACGTCGACGAAGCTCATCGCGTGTGGTCCTCTCCGCGGTGGCGGGCAGCGGTGAGATCGTCTGCCTCCAACTGCGCCGCGGTGTTCTCGGCCACCCGCTCGGCTTCGGCGTGACGCTCGCCGAGCCGTTCGACGATGCGGCGGCGGGTGGCGGCCGCCGTCAGGTCGGCGGCACGCTCGTCCACAGTGGCGTTCGCATCGGCGGCCGCGGTGACCGCCATGGACAGTTCGAAGGCCATCGCGTGGCGGGCCCACATGGTGGCCGCGAAGGCCACGCCGCTGGCCGAGTCGGGCCGGGGACGCGCGGCGATCGCCTCGTCCATCCGGCGTACCCGCTCCGCGGCCTCCGCCGCCTCCTGGCGGGCGAGCAGCAGCCGGCCGCGCGCGGAGTTCTCCTGTGCCCGCCGGGCGCGCAGCACGCTGGACAACCGGAAGCCTCTCATGCGTCACCACCGGCCAGCAGGTTGGTGAGCGCGCTCCACGACCGGTCGGCGGGGCACCGCTCGTCGAGGTCCTGGCGCAGGAACGCGTTGATCGCGGGCATCAGCTCGCGGGCCCGGTCGGCGTCCGGGTTGGTACCCGGCAGATACGCGCCGATCTCGACCAGCTCGCGGACGTCGCGGTGGGCGGCGAGCAGGCTGCGCAGCTCGGTGGCGGCGGCGCGCTGTTCCCGGCTGGTGACCGCACCCGACACCCGGGAGATGGACTCCAGGACGTCGATGCTGGGGAAGTGGCCGGCGGTCGCGAGCCGGCGGTCGAGGACCACGTGACCGTCCAGGATGGACCTGGCCGAGTCCGCGATCGGCTCGTTGTGGTCGTCGCCCTCGACGAGCACGGTGTACAGGCCGGTGATGCTGCCGACCTCGCCCGGCCCGGCGCGCTCCAGCAGCCGGGGGAGCAGGGCGAAGACCGACGGCGGGTACCCCCGGGTGGCCGGCGGCTCGCCGACGGACAGGCCGACCTCGCGCTGCGCCATCGCCGCGCGGGTGAGGCTGTCCATCAGCAGCAGCACGTCCCTGCCCTGGTCGCGGAACCACTCGGCGATGCGGGTGGCTACGAAGCAGGCCCGCAGGCGCACCAGCGGGGGCTGGTCGGAGGTGGCGACCACGACCACCGAGCGGGCCAGGCCCTCGGGGCCGAGGTCGTTCTCCAGGAACTCGCGTACCTCGCGGCCACGCTCGCCGACCAGCGCGATCACGCTGATCTCGGCGTCGGTACCGCGGGTGATCATCGATAGCAGGCTGGACTTGCCGACGCCGGAGCCGGCGAAGATGCCCATCCGCTGGCCACGGCCGGCCGGCACGAGGGTGTCGAGCGCGCGTACGCCCAGTGAAAGGGGTTCGGTGACGCGCCCGCGGGCAAGCGCGTTCGGTGCGGGCTGCTCGACGCCGACGACCTCGCCGCCGCACAGCGACGGGCCACCGTCCATCGGGCGGCCGAGCCCGTCGAGTACGCGTCCGCGAAGCTGGTCGCCGACGGCGATCCGCAGCGGGCCGCCGGTGGATACGACCGGACTGCCGGCGCCGATGCCGTCGAGGACGCCCAGCGGCAGGCAGGTCAGCTCGTCGCCGTTCACCGCGACGACCTCCGCCGGCACGACCCCGGCGCCGGCGGTGATGGACAGCAGGTCGCCGACCCGGCCCGGAATGCCGCGGACGGCTACCGAGAGGCCCAGCACCCTGCTGACCTCACCGTAGGCGAGGGGCCGGGCGGCGGCGACGGCGGCGTCGAGCCGCTGCCGCAGCGAATCCGGCAGAGCTGCGTTCGGCAGAGCTGCGTTCGGCGGAGCTGCGTTCGGCAGAGTTACGGTGACGGTCACAGTCCCAGTACCTCCCGTGCCCGGGCGAGCGCCGGCGCGATGCGGGCGTCGATCGTGGTCGCGTCGCACTCGGCCACCGCGTCCCCCGGCTGGAGGCCCGGATCGGCCAGAAGGGTGACAGTGCGCCCTTCTATTTCGACAGGGCCCGGTTGTCCGCCGGTCACCGTCTCGTGATCGGTCGGGTGCAGGCGTACCGTGACCGGACAGCCGGTCGGCGCCAGCGCGAGCGCCCTGGCCAGGGCGTCCCGGCCGGGCTGTTCGGCGCAGGTCAGCTCCCGCCCGAGGACGGCCTCGGCGAGGATGAACGCGGTCTCGACGACGAGGTTCTCCAGGTGGTCGACGACGGGCACCATCCGCTGTTCCAGGTCGGCCACCGCCCGGCTGATCGCGATCAGCGCCTGCTCGACCCGAGCGGACTGGGCCTCAGCCGCGTCCCGCGCCTCCGCCGCGATCTCTCTGCGGACGGCCTCGGCGATCAGTTCGGCCTGCTGGCGGCCCTGCGCCCAGCCGGCGGCGTACCCGGCGGCGTGCGCCTCCGCGCGCAGCCGGCTGGCCACCTCGGTGGGCAGGGTGGGCTGCTCGCGCAGGTCGACGTCGAACCGGGCGGCGGTCACCGCGCGCTGGCCGCGCACGACCGTCTCAGGCCACGAACTCGTCATCGTCACCCCGCCTGATCATGATCTGGCCGGACTCCTCGAGCGCGCGGATGACCTGGACGATCTTGGCCTGGGCCTCCTCGACCTGGCGCAGCCGTACCGCGCCGAGCAGGTCGATCTCTTCGATCAGGTTCTCGGCGGCGCGCTCGGACAGGTTGCGCGTGACCTTCTCGCGTACGTCCTCGCCGACGCCCTTGAGAGCGGTCGCGAGGTCGGCGGTCTCCACCTGGCGCAGCACGAGCTGGACGGCCCGGTCGTCGAGGGTCGTGATGTCCTCGAAGACGAACATCTTGGAACGGACCTCTTCGGCCAGCGCGGGATCGCGGGCGGCCAGGCCCTCCATGATGAGCCGCTCGGTGGCGCGGTCGGAGCGGTTGATGATGTCGACCAGCGGTTGCAGGCCACCGACGGTGGACAGGTCGCTGGGCTGCAGCACCGACGAGAGCTTGCGCTCCAGGGTCTCCTCGACCTGCCGGATGATGTCCGGCGAGGTGCGGTCCATGACCGCGATGCGGTGGGCGACGTCGGCCTGCAGCTCGCCGGCGAGGCCGGAGAGGATCTGCGACGCGATCGTGGCCGGCATGTGCGCGAGGACCAGCGCGATGGTCTGCGGGTGCTCGTCCTGGACGAACGACAGCACCTGGCGCGGGTCCGCCTTCTGCAGGAAGCTGAACGGCATCTCCACGAAGGACGCCGACAGTCGCTCGACCAGCGCCTCGGCGGCTTCCTTGCCGAGGGTGGCCTCCAGCACCTCTTTGGCGAACTGGACGCCGCCCTGGTGGGCGTACCTGTTGGCCAGCGCCATGTTCTGGAATTCGGCGAGCACCGTGTCGGCGGTCTCCGCGTCGATCGTGCCGAGCCGCATGATCTCGGCGCTGATCTCCTCGACCTCGGCCGGGCGCAGCTGGGACAGCACCTTCGCCGACTGCTCCTTGCCCATCTGCACGAGCGTGATCGCGGCCTTCCGGAGGCCAGTCAGGCTGGTAGCGGTATCCGTTGCCACGGTCAGCTCCTCCGATCGGCGAGCCAGCCGCGCAGCACCATCGCGACCTCTTCGGGCTGGTGCTCCACCAGGGCGGTGATCTCCTGCTGGCGCGCCTCACGCTCCGCGACGACGACGTCGTCGTCGGGGCCGCTCGGTGCGATCGCCAGCCGCGCGTCCAGGCCGCCGTCGGCCTCGAGGGCCGCCCGGGCCTCGGCCAGCTCGAGCTCCAGCCGCTCCTCGTTGGCGCGCGCGATCTCGGCCTGCAGGGACCGCAGGCCCTTGTTGCGGCGCCGGGACCGCCACCACGCGATGACGAGGAGGAGCACGATCGCGGCGACGATGCCGCCGGTCTTGAGCATCGAGTACAGCTGGGCCTGCTGTTGGGCCTTGTTCGCGTCGGCGAGCGCCTTGGCGTTCTGGTTGGCCACCGACTTGTCGAACGGCAGCGCCGACACCGCGATGGAGTCACCGCGGGTGGTGTCGAGCCCGACCGCGGACGACACCAACTGCTGGATCTGGCCCTGGTTGCCGGCGTTGGCGGTGGCGCTGTCGAGCATGACCGCCACCGACAGCTTGCGGACCGAGCCCGGTGCGGACTTGCGGACCTCGGTCATCATGCCGACCGCGTTGTTGCGGGTGTCGGTGGACGACGAGTACCCGCTTGACGGGTTGACGCCGGTGGGCACCTGGATGTTGTCCGGGCCGAGGACGCCCGCGCCCGCGGCGCCGCTGCCGGTGTACACCTCGGTCTTGTGGCTCTCCGCCAGCGGCGGCGTGCTCGGGTTGGAGATGTACTGCTGGGTGGTGGTCTGGGTCTGGTCGTAGTCGAGGTCGGCGGTGACCTTGACGGCCGAGTGGCCCGGGCCGACGACCTGGTCGAGCATCTGCTGCAGCGACGTGGTCATGCGCTGCTCGAACGCCAGGGTCTGCTGGGTACGGGAGTCCGTGGCGCCGTCCGTGCCGGCACTGTCGTCGGTGGACAGCACGTGGCCGTCCGCGCCGACCAGGGTGACCCCGTTGGAGTCCAGCCCCGGTACGCTCGCCGCGACGAGGTGGACGATCGCCTGCGCCTGCGCCGAGCTCAGCTTCGCGCTCGGCGCCGTCTGGACCAGCACCGACGCGGTCGGCTTCTGCTGGCTGTCGGCGAAGACGTCCTTGGCCGGGATCGCCAGGTGCACGGCGGCGTTCTGCACGCCGGCCATGGACTTGATCGTCTTGTTCAGCTCGCCTTCGAGGGCCCGCTGGTAGTTGACCTGCTGCATGAAGTCGCTGGTGGTGACGCCCTGCTTGTCCAGCAGCGCGTACCCGGTGTCGGACTGCGCGGGCAGGCCGGCGCCGCTGAGCTTGATGCGCTCGGCGTACACCTGGTCCTGCGGGACCATGATGGTCTGGCCGCCGTTGGTCAGCTGGTACGGCACCCCGTCGGCGGTGAGCTTGTCGACGATCGAGCTCGCGTCGGCGGGTGCCAGGTTGGAGAACAGGGGAGCGTACGTCGGCTGCGCGGCCCAGGTGGCGAAGAAGTAGCCGCCGACGGTCAGGGCGAGCACCGCGAATACGCTCATGGCCTTCTGGCCGGGGGTGAAGGACTGGAAGGTGTCGACGACCCGGCGCAGCACGGCGGTGATCCGGTCGCGCATCAGGCCTGCATCCTCATGATCTCGTTGAACGCGTCGACGGCCTTGTTACGCACGGCGACGGTCAGCTGGGTGGCCAGCGACGCCTGGGTACTGGCGATCATGTACTGGGCCGGGTCCGCGAGGGTGCCGTCGGCCGCCTGCACGGCGAGGTTGTCCGCGTTGGTCTGCACCTGCTGCAACCGCTCCAGACCGTTGCTGAGCGCGGCGCCGAAGTCGACGCCGGATCCGGTCGTCGGTGCCGTCGCCGGCGCCGTCGCAGGCGTGTCGAGCGTGGGGAGCGCCGGGAGTGCCGGCAGGGCGCCGTTGATCGCGCCGATCGGGTCGATGCTCATGAGTTCTTCCCAAGCTGGAGAGCGGCCTCGTAGGCGGTCTTCGCCCGGTCGACGACGGCGAGGTTGGCCTGGTAGCCGCGCTGGGCCATGATCATCTGGGCCATCTGGCTACCGAGATCGATGTCCGGGTATCGGACCATGCCGTTGGCGTCGGCCAGCGGGTTGGTCGGCTCGTACACCTCGCGGCCCTGAGCGTTCCCGCTCAGCACCGTGCCGCCGACCGCGACGCCGGCTCCGTCGCCGGTGTTGGGGTCGACCTGGGCCTGCGCCAGCACGTAGCGGGCCTGGAACGCGGGCCCGCTGGTGGGGCTCGCGTCGTTCATGTTCGAGATGTTGTCGGAGATCGCGTCGAGCCACTTGCGGTACACGGTCAGGCCGGTACCGGCGATGCCGATCGCGCCGAAGGTCGGGAGGGCCATGTCACGCACTTCCCTTGATGACGGTGCCCAGCAGACCGAACTTGCTGTTCATCGCGTTGAGCGCCAGCTGGTACCGCAGGCCGGTGTCGATGCTCGACACCGTCTCCTCGTCGAGGTTGACGTTGTTGCCGTCGGTACGGGTCGGCTCGAGCGATGTCGAGATCTCCGGCGTCACGTCTGCCGGGTTGTCCCCATTGGCTACCGCAGCGCCCAGGGCCTTCTCGAAGGAGACCTTGCGGGCGTGGAAGTTCGGGGTCTCGATGTTTGCGATGTTGTCGGCTATGACGCGTTGTCTCAGACTGAGCCCGGAAAGGGCGGTTTGTAGCGCGACCGACGTGACGTCGTCCAGCATCGGAGGCAGCTCCCTTCGGCGACAGCAAACTCATCGCCGATCCATGGCGACTCAGGCGAGCGCTCCGTGCTCATACGTCTCATCGGCAGCCGGCGTACGGCTTGAACCGGTTTGCGGTTGCCAATGGCGGGTTTGCCGGTTGCCGAACGGGTGCGGGCGTCGGCTCAGGCGACGCTCGCCGGTTCGATGGCCGCCGCGATCGTCGGGGCCAGCCGCCGGAGATCGTCGAGCACCGGCCCGTTCTCGGCGTCCGGCACCGCGTCGAGCGCCTCCTCCAGCAGGGGCATCGCGCGCTCTTCCGAGAACAGTTCGACGGCGATCGCCGCGGCCAGCACCCGGTCACGCGGGGCCCGGGCCGGGCTTGCCGCCAACGCCAGAAGCGTGCAGTGCGCCGCGAACCCGTACTGGCGCAGCCGGGCCGACCACTCCATGGCGCGCATGACGGGCAGCCGCTCGCCCAGCCGGGCCGCGCTGGCGAGGATCATCGGGGCCCGATGCTCCTGCCACAGCGTCTCGTACACCCGGTCGGCGAGGTCCGTGGGGACGTCGCTGGCGGCGAGCAGCAGGCTGCGCAGGGCGTGGCGGGGGAGCAGCGTGGCCAGCTCCTCGATACCGGAGCCGTCGGCTGTGAGGATCTCCGCCATTTTCGGTATGGCTACCGGCAATCGGCCCTTGCGGACGCAGTCCCGGATCCGGTCCGCCGCCTCGTGGTGGCGCTCCAAGCCGGACAGGGCCAGAATCTCGATCTCGGCGGTCCGGCTGTCGTCGACGGCGATCATCATGTCGTCCAACGCGGTTGCCGGGATCGCGGTGACGAGGTCGAGCGCGCCGGCGAAGTCGCCGTCCAGGATGCACAGCCGCGCCTCCAGGTCGTCCGCGGCCGCCGGCGAGCCGCCCGCCTCGCGGAGCTGGGCGACCGCGCTCCGGGCCTCCGCGATCCGGCCCGATCCCAGGTACGCCTCGATCAGCGGCCGCAGGAGGTGCCTGTGGTGCTCGCGCGGGTTGTTCTCCAGCCCCTTCTTGCAGGTCTCGATCGTCGCGTCGACCTGGCCGGCCAACAACTGCGAGCGGGCCAGGTTGACCACGGCCCACGCGCCGTCCTTCTGGTCCTCCACCGCAAGCTGGGACAGTCGCACGTTGCGCTCACCCTTGTTCTTCACCGTGGAGCGCAGGATCGTGTATCCGGAGTGGACGATGTCCACGCCGGGCAGCTCCGGGCCGACGAGCGGGTTCCCGCTGACGGGGTTGACCACCTGCTCGTGGATGCGGCCGGAGTAGGTCACCCGGTTGCGCCGGAAGAACCGGGGCGACAACTGCCGCCCGTACACGCTGGTGCCGTGCCCGGTGATGCTCTGCACCCCGATCACGAAGGCGGACCGGTCGGCGCGCGCGGTGGCCAGCCACTCCCGCGCGGCGGCAGCGTCGCCGGTGATGACCTCGTCCGCGTCGATGCCCAGGATCCACTTGCCGGTGCAGTGCGCCAGCGAGCGGTTGCGGGCGTCGCCGAAGTGGTCGTTCCAGTAGCCCTCGATCACCGTGGCGCCGTGCTCGCGGGCGATGTCGCGGGTCCGGTCGGTGGAGCCGGTGTCGTAGACGACGATCTCGTCGACGAACTCCCACATCGCGGTCAGCGACTCGGCGAGGACGTCCTCCTCGTCCTTGACGATCATGCAGGCGGACACGAGCGGGGCGTCGTCGGCGATGGCGGGCGGCTGCAGCGTGCACTGCTCGGTGCCGACGTGGGCGACCAGCGCACCGTGGGCGATCACCAGCCGGCCCTGGTCGCGCAGTCGGTCGTACGGGAGGTCCGCGGTCGGTCCGCCGGCCCGCTCCAGCGCGTCCCGGCGAATCGCGACGCAGACCGGCCCGAGCCGGTCCACATCGGTGAACCTGCCGGCGTTCTCCTGGCGCCAGTTCCGGGCGTACGCCTTGAAAGCCGGCACGTTCGCCGCCGACTCCTTCGGCACCGTGGCGTGCTGGGGGCCGAGGCTGAGGTGGCAGCGGGGACCGGCGGCGACGACCGCCGGGTCGCCCAGCGCGTCGAGGACCGGGTCGAGCCAGTGCGCGGAGAGCACGACGTCACCGTCGAGCAGCACGACGATCGGGTGGCGCGTCGCGGAGACCCCCGCCGACCAGCGGGCCGTCTGGTCACCGGAGTCGTCGTCGAGCACGGTGAGCCAGGTCTTGCCGCGGAGCAGGTCGCGCAGGTCGGCCCGGTGGGCCGGCAGGACGCAGACGACCTCGTCGCGGAGGCCGAGGGTGGGGCGCAGGGATTCCAGGCACGCGCGGAAGTCGTTGACGCTGCCGCTGGCGGTGACGATGACGGAGACAGGAAGTCGGCTCACGTCGTTCGTATCGGCAGTTTCGGGCCGATTCTGAGAACTACCCAATTCGGACATCGGGCGACTCCGCACGATAAGTCAGATGGCGCGGCAAGTCAGATGGCGCGAGTAGTCAGATGGCGCAGTCGAGGTAGGCCGGCCGGCGGGGCGCCTCGCCGGATTCGATGCGGGACATCATCTCGAGCTGGCGGCGGTTGGCCGTCATCGCGAGCGCCAGGGCCTGCGCGGCGGCGAGCTGCCGGCTGAGGATCTCGTCCGCGCGGGGGCGCAGGTCGAGCGGGAGCGGGCCGATCCCGGCCGGCGGCGACCACGGGTCGACGACGGGGAGGTCACGTGCGCGGTGGTCGTCCGCGAGCATCGCCTCCACCCGGGTCACGTCGGCCTCGAGCGCGTCCAGAGCGGCGGTCCAGGCGTCGCGCCATTCACGGGCCACGGCGGTCACGCGACCCGGGCCGGGGCGGAACCCCCCGCTGAGGCGGCCGCACCTTCGGACTGCGTGGCCAGCAGGGCTTCCCGCCACGCGTCGCGTAGCGGCTCGACCAGGGCACGGCAGGTGGCGGCCACGTCGGCGTCACCCCGTACGTTCGCCTTGATCAGTTCCGTGAGCAGGAACCCGTAGAGCTGCGAGAGGCCGGCCGCACCGTCCCATGCGGTGACGTCCAGACTGCCGCGAAGCTCGGCGACGATGTCCTGGGCGTGCATCAGCCGCGCCGAGCCGGTCTGCCGGTCACCGGCGCGCAGCGCCTCCTCCGCCTGAGCCAGGTCGACCACGAGCCGGTCGTACAGCATCACCAGGAGCTGTCCCGGGGAGGCCGTGGTGACCGACTGGGCCAGGTAGCGGGCGCGAAGTGCGGGATTCGTCATCAGGTTCCTCAGCCGCCCGCCGTCGGCAGGCCGGCGATCTGGCCAGCCAGCCAGGTGGACTGGTTCTTCAGGGTGCCGAGCGCGGTCTCCATGTTGGCGAACTGCGTCTGCAGCGCCTTCTGCTGGACCGCCAGGCGGGTGTCCCAGTCGCTGATCCGCTTGTTGAGCTCGGTGATCTGGTTCTGGCCGGACTGGATCGCGGTGGTCAGGGTGCCGGTGCCGTAGTGCGTCGCACCGTCGGCGATGCTGTTCATGGTCTTGGCCAGGCCGGTCGACACCGCGTTCTGCACCGCCGACGGGTCGGCGTTGTACGCGACGAGGAACTTGTCGCGGTCGAAGGTCAGCGTGCCGTCCTTGGTGAGCTCGACGCCGAACTGCTTGTAGCTGCCGTAGCCGGACAGACCGTTGCTGACCGCGGACAGGATTTTGCCCTGCAACTGCCGGACGGTGAAGTCGCCGGTCAGCGGCCCGCCGGTCTTGGTGCTCGCGTTGTACGAGGTGTACTGGTTGATCTGGGCGAGCGCGGCGTTGGCGGCGTCGACCAGGGCCTGCATCTTGTCGGCGACCGCGTCCTGGTCGCTGGTCACGTCCACGGTCGCACCGGTCGTGAGCTTCGACACGGTCAGCGTGACGTTCGGGAGCACGTTGCCGAAGGTGTTGGTGGGGCTGGAGATGGCATACGCGCCAGCGGTCCCGCTGCCGACGACGATCGTCGCGTCGGAGGCCGCGGTGATGTTCGTCGTGGCCGAAGCGAGCCCGGCGATGCTGAAGGAGTTCGCCGCTCCGGTGCTGTTGCCGCTGAACTGCAGGACCGTGCCCGACGTGGTCGTGACGACGGACGCGGTCACGCCGAGCTTCGCCGCGTTGATCGCTTTGGCCACGCCATCGGCGGTGTCGTCGGTGATGTCGAGATGGGTCGTTTTGCCGGCGGCCGTGACATCCAGGCCGGAACCGGTGGTCACCGGTCCGGACGAGGATACGCTCGCGGTGGTCACCTGCGCCTTGGCCAGTGAGGTCACGTCGAACGTGAAGCTGCCGGCGGTCGCGCCGGTCGTCGCCGTGGCGGTCACCGACGTGTCCGACGAGGTCGCCTTGACCGCCTGCCAGGTCGGGTTGACCGGGGTCAGCGAGTTCGGGGGAGTGAACGCCTGTGCCGCGGTCATCAGCGTGGACATCTTGGTGTTGACCGTCTGGTACGCCGAGATGACCAGGTTCTCCTGGGAGACCTGCTTCTTCAGGTTCGCCTGTGGCTGTGCCGCGAGTTGCATGAGCTGGGCGATGACCTGCGACGTGTTCATGCCGCTGATGAGGCCGTCGATGGGCCCGACACCGGATGTCATGCTGCTCCCTTCCTCCCGACTGCGCGTACGGTTTCGTGCGTAGATGCCCGTCAGGGGTGGTCAGCGGTCCCGCTGACCACCCCTGACGGATGTGAAGTTGTTGTTCAGTTAGCTCGATCAGCCAAGGAGCTTCAGCACGCTCTGGCTGGCCGAGTTGGCCTGCGAGAGCATCGCCGTACCGGCCTGCTGCAGGATCTGCATCTTCGTGAAGTTCGTCATCTCCTGGGCCATGTCGGTGTCGGTGATGGCCGACTTCGACGCGGACAGGTTCTCGATCGCCACGTTGATGTTGTTGATCGTGTGCTCGAACCGGTTCTGGTAAGCACCCAGGGTCGCCCGGACCGTGGACACGTTCTGGATGGCCGTGTCCAGCTGGTCGATGGCGGAGATGGCACCGGTGGTGCTCGTCAGGCTCAGGCCCGAGGTCCCCAGACCAGTGGAGTCGAAGCCGGTGATCGCCGTGGCGGTGGAGGACGCCGCGGTCAGACCGCTGAGCGCGCCGGAGCTGGTCAGGTCGACGCCGATGGTCGAGCCCGTGCCAGCGCCCGAGTCCACCTGGAACACACCGGTGTACGAGCCGCTCAGCAGCGCCTGGCTGCCGAACTTGGTGGTCTGCGAGATCCGGTCCAGCTCCTGGTTGAGCTGCTGGAACTCGGTGTCGGCCGCCGCCTGGGCGGTGGTGTCCTGCGAACCGCCGTTGGAGGCCTGGACCGCGAGGTCCCGCATGCGCTGCAGGATCGACTCGGTCTCGTTCAGGGCGCCGTCGGCGATCTGAACGATGTTGACGCCGTCCTGGGCGTTACGCGCCGCCACCTGCAGGCCGCCGATCTGCGACTGCAGGCCCTGGCTGATCGCCAGGCCGGCCGCGTCGTCGGCCGCCTTGTTGATCCGGAGACCGGACGACAGGCGCTGCAGCGAGTTCTGCATCGACTTGTCGGTCTGCCCCAGGTTGCGGTAGGCGTTCATCGCAGCAATGTTGGTGTTGATGCGAAGACTCACGGGTTTTCCTCCTTGAGTTGAGTCTCGTAGCCGGTCCGTCCATGGCCCGGTCTGACTGTCCTATCGGCGCTCGGGTGTGGCACCTGAGCATTTGGCCGACTTTTTTCACGCCGTCGGGATCGCCGTCGCGGACCGCCGGCGCAGCGGGCGCCGGCGGGTTCCGTCAGGCGGAGTGCGCGACGGGCATGCCCAGCTGGCTGGTCATCTCCAGGCGGGTGCGCAGGTCGCCGCGGGCGGCGATGGCCGAGTAGTAGGCCTCGCGGCGGCGGGCCACACAGCCGCCGGGTCGTTCGGGGATGTCGACGAGC
>NZ_JAATVY010000014.1 GCF_011947195.1 Planosporangium thailandense
ACATTCTTCGTGGTCGCGGGCCACCCCGGAAGGGGTGGCCCGCGCCGCATTTCCGCCCAATTCCGCCACTGGGATTTGGCCACGTGACGCTCTTCGTGGCCTGGGTGGCGGTTCGCCCGTAGGGGTATCGATCCCCGACCCGGGTGGGTATGGGAGACTAGATGGTCGCCGGAATCCGTGATTGAGGGTCGCCCCCGACCTGGGGCCGGCCCTCGACCCGTTTCTAGACCCCGGTTATGACTCGCCCGGTACACCACGTAAGGATGGACCTGTGAACTCTTCGCCATATGAACGCCGTGGTCGCGACGACGGTGACCGTCCGCGCCAGCCCCGGCACGGCGATGACAGATCGCAGCGTGGCGGCCCGCGAGGTTACGGCGACAGGGACGCTGGCCGCGGCCGGCCGACTGGTGGACGCGGCGGCGACGATCAGCGCCGCGGCGGCGACGATCAGCGCCGCGGCGGCGACGATCAGCGCCGCGGCGGCGACGATCAGCGCCGCGGCGGCAGCACCTGGGGACGCCGCGACGACCGGGACCGTGGAGGCTTCGGGCGCGGGGGCTCGTCCGGCTACGGCCGCGACCGCGACGCTGGCGGATATCGCGGCGGCCGAGAGGATGGGACCGGCAGACCGACGGGTGGCACCGGCAGACCGACGGGTGGCTCCGAACGTGGGGGCCGGGACTTCGACCGTGGCGGTCGGGGCTTCGACCGTGGGGGTCGGGACTTCGACCGCGGTGGTCGGGGCTTCGATCGCGGTGACCGCGGCGATCGCGGTGCGCGAGGGTTCGAGCGTGACGACCGTGGCTGGCGCCGCGATGACGCCGGTGGACGACCGCAGCGTTCCCCGGGCGGCTACCGGCGTGACGATCGCGCCGGCGGCCAGCCACGCGAGGAGCAGCGCTCGAACTGGCGTGAGCGGGAAGGCGGCGAGCGGCGATCCGGGTACGGGTCGGATCGGTACCAGGGCGAGCGTCCACGTACCGGCGACCGGGGTGGCCGCCCGACCCGGCCGAGTGGCGAGCGCGGCTTCGACCGCGACCGTGGGTTCGGCCGCGACCGTGGGTTCGGCCGCGACCGTGGGCATGACCGTGACCGTGGGCATGACCGCGACCGTGGGTTCGACCGGGATCGCGGCTCTGACCGGGACCGTGGGTTCGATCGGGACCGTGGGTACCGCCCGGCGCGCCGCGACGAGCGCGGCGGGGCTGAGCGGGGCGGGGCTGAGCGGGGCGGGGCTGAGCGCGGCCGCCAGGGTGGCGGGTACCGCGACCGCGATGACCGTTCCCGTTACGGCGACCGGGACCGTGGACACCGTCCGGATCGGGAGCGCGGGTACGGCGGCGACCGAGACCGTGGGTTCGACCGGGATCGCGGCTCTGACCGGGACCGTGGATTCGACCGCGACCGCGGGTACCGGCCCGAGCGTCGGGACGACCGTGGCTACCGCGGCGACCGGGACCGCGGGTTCGGCGCTCGCCATGGCGGGCCCGACCGCGACCAGCGCCGGGGATTCGACGACCGGGGCCGTGGATTCGGTGACCGCGACCGCAGGCAGGGCGGGTTCCGCGAAGAGCGTGGGCACCGGGACGAGCGTGGGCACCGGGACGAGCGCGGCCACCGCGACGAGCGCGGCCACCGCGACGAGCGCGGGTACCGCGAGTCCGGGTACCAGCGCCGCGGATACGGCGCAGCGCCGGCGGACCGGGAAACCCGACCGGCCGCGGAGCCGACGCCCTCGCAGCAGGTAGGCGACGAACTCTCCACCGACTTCCTTGAGACGGACTCCATCGACTCCTCGGTCACGAGCCCGGTCGAGGAACCGGACCTGGTAACCGACACGGACGTCGCCGAGGCGGAGCCGGTCGAGGGTGAGGCGACGGGCGAGTACCCCGGAATCGACGTCGAGGAACGGCGGGAGCATGGACGGCGGGGACCGTCCCGCGGTCACGAGCGCTTCGAGGAGCGGCGGGACGGTACCGATCTGGCGCCCCCGCTGCCGGCCGACATCAACCCGCGCGACCTGGCCCGGGAGATTCGTGACGAGTTGCGCAGCCTGAAGTCGACGGACGCGAACCAGGTCGCCGGCCACCTGGTCGCCACCGCCCGGCTGCTCGACGACGAGCCGGAGGTCGCGCTCGCGCATGCCCGGGCCGCCCGGCGCCTCGCGCCGCGCATCGCGGCGGTACGGGAGGCGCTCGGCCTGGCGGCCTACCGCAACGGGGAGTGGCAGTCCGCGATCGCTGAGCTGCGGACGTACCACCGGCTGACCGGTCGGCAGACCCACCTCGCCGTGATCGCGGATTCCGAGCGGGCGCTGGGGCGGCCGGAGCGCGCCATCGACATCTACCGCACCGCCGACCGCTCTCGGCTCGCGCCCGACGAGGCGGCCGAGCTGCTCATCGTGGCGGCGGCCGCGCGGGGGGACCTCGGTCAGCGTGACGCTGCCGTGTCGATGCTCCAGGTTCGGGAGCTGACCGCGCCGTCCCGCGAGGCGTGGGTGGCTCGGCTGCGGTACGCGTACGCCGAGTCGTTGCTCGCCGTCGGGCGTCGTGACGAGGCGCGCTCCTGGTTCGCCAGGGCCGCGGACATCGACGAGGATCTCGTCACGGACGCGGCCGAGCGCCTGCTCGAACTCGACGGCGTGGTGCTCGACGACGAGGATCTGGACGCGATGCTCGAAGAGGACCTCGAAGAGGACAGCGAATCCGACGCGGCGGCCGGCAGCGACGCCGACGCAGCCGACGCGGAAGCCGAAGCCGATGATGACGTCGTCGACGTCGAGGACGCGCCCGACATCACGGACGAGGACGAAGCCGAGGCCGGCGAGCGCGGCCAGGAACGCCGGGAGGACGACGACCAGTGAGCGGTGCGCTCGTCGACGGGTACGACCTCGTCATTTTCGACCTGGATGGCGTGGTCTACCTGGGGGACCAGGCTGTCGTCGGAGCACCCGAGGCGCTGGGGAAGCTGCGCGAGCGGGGTGTGCCGCGGGCGTACGCGACGAACAACGCCTCCCGGCGGGCCACCGAGGTCGCCGCGCTGCTGACATCGCTGCAGGTACCGGCGGACGGCGCCGAGGTCACGACGGCCGCGCAGGCCTCCGCCGCCGTGCTCGCCGAAATGCTGCCCGCCGGCAGCCCGGTCCTCATCGTGGGGGCACCCGCCCTGCACGACGAGATCGCCGACGTGGGGCTGCGCCCGGTACGCGAAGCCGGGGACGCGCCGGTGGCGGTCGTGCAAGGATTCGGGCCCACGGTGGGCTGGGAGCAGTTGGCCGAGGCGTCGGTCGCCATCCGGGCCGGGGCGAAGTGGGTCGCGACGAACGCCGACCGTACCCTGCCGACGCCCCGCGGGCCGTTGCCCGGCAACGGTTCGCTCGTCGCGGCGCTGGCCACCGCGCTCGGGCGGCAGCCGGACCTCGTGGTCGGCAAGCCCGAACCGACGCTGTTCGAGCAGATCGCGCGGGCGCGGGGCGCGCGCCGCCCCCTGGTCGTCGGCGACCGGGTCGACACCGACATCGAAGGCGCCCACCGGGCCGGCATGGACAGCCTTCTGGTGCTCACCGGCGCCGGTCGACCGGTGGACGTGCTGACGGCGCCGCCGCAGCGCAGACCCACGTACCTCGCCGCCGACCTCGGCGGTCTTTTCGCGCCGGCCGACGAGCTGCGGGTACCGCCGAAGGACGGCGGCTGGCGCGTCAGCGACGGCCGGCTGTCCGGCAGCGGTGACCCGGTCGCGGCTCTGCGGGTACTCGCGGGGTCGGCGACCCTCGACGGCGGGCCCGTCGCCGACGGACCGGATGCCGAAAGGGCGCTGCGCGCGCTCGGTCTCACATGATGAGGACGGCGGCGCCGTTGACCCGGTCGGCGGCCAGGTCGACGAGTGCCCGGTCGGCGGCGTCGAGCGGGTAGCCGGTCGTGCGGACGCGCAGCGGGTGCTCGGCGGCGAACGCGAGGAACTCCCGCCCGTCGTCGCGGGTGTTGGCGGTGACGCTGCGCAGGTTGCGCTCGTAGAACAGATGCCGTTCGTAGTGCAGCGGCGGCACGTCGGTGAGGTGGATACCGGCGATGGCGAGCGTCCCGCCCCGGTCCAGCGCCGCGAGGGCGACCGGCACCAGGTCGCCGACCGGGGCGAACAGGATGGCCGAGTCGAGGCGCTCCGGCGGCTCGTCGGTGGCGTCGCCGACCGAGGTGGCGCCCAGTTCGAGGGCGAGCTCCTGGTGCGCCCGCGACCGGGTCAGGACGTGCACGGTCGCGCCCTGGGCGAGCGCGACCTGCATGGCCAGGTGCGCCGAACCGCCGAAGCCGTAGATGCCCAACCGGCCGCCCGGCGGCAGGTCGGCGCGGCGCAGCGCCCGGTACCCGATGATCCCGGCGCACAGCAGCGGTGCGACCTCGGTGTCGTCGTAGCCCTCGGGGAGCCGGTAGGCGAAGTCAGCCGGAACGCATGTGTACTCGGCGTAGCCGCCGTCGGCGTCCCAACCCGTGTAGCGGGACTGCGGGCAGAGGTTCTCCCGGCCGCGCCGGCAGTACACGCACACCCCGTCGGTGTGCCGCAGCCACGCGATGCCGACCCGCTCGCCGACGAGGAAGCCCTCCACGTCGTTGCCTACGGCCGCGACGGTGCCGACGACTTCGTGGCCCGGCACCACGTCGATCTTGTGAACCGGGAGGTCACCCTCGGCGACGTGCAGATCGGTCCGGCAGACGCCGCAGGCGCGGACCTGTACCAGCAGTTCAGAGGGCGCGGGTGACGGGACCGGGACGTCGACCAGTCGGAGCGGGCCGGTCTCGACCGGGCCGGAGCGGTGTACCTGCCAGGCGCGCATGAAACCAAGTCTGCGTCCCGGGCCGAAGATCGGCTATTGGATCGTGCGGTGCCCGTACCGTCGACTTTCTGTGCTCGAACGGGTGGTTTTGACTAGAGCAGCTTACGCAGCTTCATCATGTCCATGAGGCTCGCGTCGATCTTGATCCGGCCACCGGCCCACGCGGACGCGACATTGAGCTTGCCCTGTACGAGCGCCAGCAGGTCGTCGCTGCCGGCCGTCAACTTGAGCTTGGCCTTCGGGTCGTCGCCGTCGCCGATGTCGACGATCTGACCACCCGTCAGCCGGGCGTGGAAGGCGACATCCAGGTCAGGGATGCGGCAGGTCAGCGTACGGTCGAAGTCGAGCTTCTCTCTGGTCTGTGCGGCGTTGGCCGCCATCCGCTGACTCAGGTGCTCGAGCGCCGCGCGGCACTCCTCAACGCTTGCCATGTACGAACTCCCGGATGTCTGTCGAGTCGTTGGGGACGCTACCGCAAGCCGTGCGTACCTTGCCCGGTAGCGTTGCAGACGTCCCGGTAGCGTTGCAGCAGCACGATTGCTTCAGCGGACGGTGACGTGGCGGAGGGAGCGCACGATGCGACAGGAAGCGTGGCGGGCCTACCTGGAGTTGGCGCTCGGCCTGACCGACGCGTCGCGTAAGAAGGCCACCAAGGCCCTCAAACAGCTGTTGGGCAAGGGCGGCGCGACGGCGGAGCAGTTGCAGGAGCTCGCCGACGACCTGGTGAAGATGAGTTCGTCGAACCGCGAGACCATCGTGAAGGTGGTACGCACCGAGCTGGAGCGCGCGCTGAACCGGGTCGGCCTGGCCACCGCCGAGGAAGTGTCGGAGCTGACCGCGCGCGTACGGCAGCTGGAGGCCGAGCTCGCCGCCACGCAGGCCGAGGCCGCCGACCTGGTCGCGGCGACGCCGGCGGTGGCCGTCGCCGTTCCGGTGCCGGCCGCCGAGCCGTTCGGTGAGGACGTCGAGGGGAACATCACGGAGCCGGCGGTGCCGGTCGACGAGTTCGGCGCTACCGAAGCGTTGGCGTCGGTCGTCCCGATCGAAGACACGGCGATGACCGACGGAACGGCCATCATCACGGAGCCGGTCGTCGCCGAGGCGGTGCTGGGCGCCGCCGCCGCCGAACGTGAGGTCCAGTTGCTGGCTGCCGAGCGGGAGGCCGAGATCGTAGCCGCCGAAATCGCGGCCGCCGAGCGGGAGGCCGAGTTCGCGGCCGCGCCCCGGGGAGCGGCGAAGAAGGCTGCCAGGAAGGCCGCCGCGAAGAAGGCGGCTGCGGCCGAGCGGCCTGAGCCGGCCAAGAAGGCCGCGGCGGCGAAGAAGGCTGAGCCGGCCAAGAAGGCCGCGGCGGCGAAGAAGGCCGCGCCGGCGAAGAAGGCTGCGGCGAAGAAGGCTGCGGCGGCCAAGACGGCAGGCGGCCGGGCTGCGGCCGGCCGGACGGCCGCCGCGACGAAGGCTGCCAAGAAGGCCCCCAGCAAGGCCGCGGGCCGCGCGGAGACCGCTACCGCGGGGCAGAAGAAGCAGGCGTCGGCTCCCCAGAGGAAGGCGCCGGGGCGGAAGGCGACTGCGCAGAGCGCTCCGGCCAGGAAGGCGTCGCCCAAGAAGACACCGGCCCGTAAAGCGGCCGGGGGCTCCAGCGGCCAGGGAGCAGGCGCGTGACCGGACCCACCACACCCTCCGCGTTCGACCCGCGACGCCTGGCAGACCTGGCGTCGCGACTGTCCGCCCGACCGGCGCCCCCTGCACCACAGTCGCCGGGCGCGCAGCCGCGGGAGGACGAACCGACGGCGTCACAGCCCGGCACCGGGGCGGACGAGGCACCACGGCCGGCCGGTGTCGGCGAGGAGGCCGGGCATCTGCAGATCGACGCCGTTCTCGCCGAGCTCAAGCGGGCCGAGCAACTGCCACCGGATCAGCAGATTCCCGTCTACGAGGCCATCCACCGTACGCTGCAGGAGACCCTGCGCTCGATCGAGCAGAGCTAGGGAGTCGCGCAGCGTCATGGCGCGTCGTATCCGACTCGACGCCGAACTGGTCCGCCGAGGGCTCGTCCGGTCACGCGAGCAGGCCGCAGCTCTCATCGAAGCCGGCCGGGTCGAAGTGCGCGGGACCGTCGCCCGCAAGGCCGCCGCGCAGGTCGATCCCGCCGACCCGGTGGTCGTCACCGGAGGCGAGGCCCTCGACGAGTACGTCTCGCGCGGCGGGCACAAGCTCGTCGGCGCGCTGGAGGCATTCACGGCCGACGGGCTGGCCGTCGCGGGCCGGCGCTGCCTCGACGCCGGCGCGTCGACGGGCGGTTTCACCGACGTGCTGCTGCGCGCCGGTGCCGCCCGGGTCGTGGCCGTCGACGTCGGGTACGGGCAGCTGGCCTGGTCGCTGCGCACCGACGAGCGGGTACACGTACTGGAGCGCACCAACGTCCGTACGCTGACCCCCGAGGCGATCGGGGGCACGGTCGACCTGACCGTCGCCGACCTGTCGTTCATCTCGCTGCGGCTCGTGCTGCCGGCGCTCGCCGCGTGCACCGCGCCCGATGGCGATCTGGTTCCGATGGTGAAGCCGCAGTTCGAGGTCGGCCGCGAGCGGGTCGGCGCCGGCGGCGTGGTGCGTGACCCCCAGGTACGCGCGGACGCCGTGCTAGACGTCGCCGCGGCAGCCGGTGAGCTGGGCCTCGGCGTGGCCGGGGTCGTGCACAGCCCGCTGCCGGGTCCGTCAGGCAATATTGAGTTCTTCCTCTGGCTGCGCCGCGACGCCCCGCCGGTGAACCCGGAGGCCGTGCGACGCGTAGCGGAGTGGGGAGGTAACCAATGAGTCGCGAGGCGCTGCTGGTGACGCACACCGGACGCCGGTCGAACTTCGCGCCGGCCCGTACGGTCACCCGTGACCTGCTCGAGGCCGGGTTCAACGTGCGGGTGCTGGCCGAGGAGGCGGCCGAGCTGAGCCTGCCCGGGGTCGAGGCGGTGACCGGCCCGTACGCCGCTGACGGCGCCGAGATCGTGCTGGCGCTCGGCGGCGACGGCACGGTGCTGCGCGCCGCGGAGCTGGCCCGCCCGTTCGGCGCCCCGCTGCTCGGGATCAACCTCGGACACGTGGGGTTCCTCGCCGAAGCCGAGATCAGCGATCTCGACCTGGCGATCCGGGACGTCGTCGCGGGCGAGTACACGGTGGAGGAGCGGCTGACGCTCGAGGTCACCGCGGAGTGCGACGGCGAGGTCGTGGCCCGGTCGTGGGCGCTCAACGAGATCAGTGTCGAAAAGGGCGCCCGCGAGAAGATGATGGAGGTACGCGTCGACGTCGACGGCCGGCCGCTGTCGCGCTACGGCTGCGACGGCGTGGTGGTGGCGACGCCGACCGGTTCGACCGCGTACGCGATGTCGGCCGGTGGCCCGGTGGTCTGGCCGGAGCTGGAGGCGCTGCTGCTGGTGCCGGTCAGCGCGCATGCGCTGTTCAGCCGGCCGTTGGTGACGGCGCCGACGTCGACGATCAGGATCACGGTCGACCCGTACACCACGTTCGCGTTCATGTCGTGTGACGGACGTCGCTCCTTCGATCTCGCGCCCGGCTCCAGCGTCACCATCACCCGCGGCCAGCTTCCGGTACGCGTGGTGCGCCTGCGTCCCCGGCCGTTCACAGATCGCCTGGTGGCGAAGTTCGGGCTGCCCGTGGAGGGGTGGCGCGGCAACGGCGCCGACCGGTGGCCGGAGCCGATGTCGCAGTGAGGTCGCCGGCCGACGTCCCGACGAGATCGGCGCGGGACGTTGGAGACTGTCGGCGCGCACGGCTACTGTCTTGTCCGTGCTGGAGGAACTCCGCATCACCGGACTCGGCGTCATCGAAGATGCCACCCTTCCCCTCGGTCCCGGCCTGACGGTCATCACCGGCGAGACGGGTGCGGGCAAGACGATGGTCGTCACGAGCCTCGGCCTGCTCTTCGGCGGCCGGGCCGATGCCGGCCGGGTGCGTGCCGACCGTGGGCGGGCCGTCGTCGAGGGGCGGCTGCGGATGACCGGCGACTCGGGTAAGGCCGTGCTGGCGCGGGTGTCCGAGGCCGGCGCCGAGGCTGACGAGGACGGGACGCTGCTGTTGAGCCGCACCGTCACCAGCGAGGGCCGGTCCCGGGCGCACGTCGGTGGCCGTTCCGTGCCGGTCTCCGTGCTCGGCGAGGTCGGCGAGCACGTGGTGGCGGTGCACGGCCAGTCCGACCAGCTGCGACTACTGCGCCCGGCCGAGCAGCGCGCCGCACTGGACCGGTTCGCCGGCCCGCAGCACGAGAAACTGCTGGCCGGTTTCCAGGAGCTGTACGCGCGGTGGCGGCGCGTGGAGGACGACCTGGCCGACCGCCGTCGCAACGCGCGCGAGCGCAACCAGGAGGCCGACCTGCTCCGCCTGGGGCTCGACGAGATCACCCGGGTGGATCCGCAGCCGGGCGAGGACGAGGCGCTCCGCGAGGAGGCGCAACGCCTGGAGCACGCGGAGGGGCTGCGGGTCGCGGCGCAGCTGGCGCATCAGGCGATCGCGGGTGGCCCGGACGCCGGCGCCGACGAGGCGCCCGACGCGGTCGGCATGCTGGGCGTCGCCAGGAACACGTTGATCGCGCAGGCGGATGTCGACCGGAGCCTCGGTGATCTCGCCGACCGGCTGAGCGAGGCCGCGGCGCTGGTGACCGACGTGGCGGCGGAGCTTTCCAGCTACCTCGACGGGTTGGACGCGGACCCGGCGCGGCTGGAAGCGGTGTACGAGCGGCGTGCGGCGTTGAAGGCGCTGACCCGCAAGTACGCCGAGGACATCGACGGGGTGATCGCCTGGGCCGACCGGGCCCGCTCCCGCCTCGCCGAGCTGGACACCTCCGACGAGCTGCTCGACGAGCTCGACCGCGAGCGCCGGCGGCTGGCCGGGGAGGTCGCCGAGCTGGCGCAGCTGGTGTCGGCGGCGCGGCGGGAGGCTGCCGGTCGGTTCTCGGAGAAGGTCACTGTGGAGCTGGCGGGTCTGGCGATGCCGCACGCCCGGGTCGAGGTCGTCGTGTCGCCCAAGCCGGCCGGCCGGGGCGAGCCGACGCTGGAGGTGGCGGGCACGCCGACCGGTGTGGGCAGCGACGGAGCCGACGAGGTCGAGCTGCGCCTGCACGCCCATCCGGGCGCGCCCGCGCTGCCGCTGCAGCGGGGTGCCTCCGGCGGTGAGCTGTCGCGGGTGATGCTGGCCATCGAGGTGGTCTTCGCCGGTGTCGGCGGGCCTCCGACGCTGGTCTTCGACGAGGTCGACGCGGGAGTCGGCGGGCGCGCGGCGGTGGAGATCGGCCGGCGCCTCGCCCGGTTGGCCCGCGGCCATCAGGTGCTCGTCGTGACCCACCTGCCGCAGGTGGCGGCGTTCGCCGATCGTCACCTGGTCGTCGCCAAGGACACCGGTGGTGCGGTGACCACGAGCGGCGTCCGGCTGGTCGAGGACACCGAGCGGGCCAGGGAGCTGGCGCGCATGTTGGCCGGGCTGCCCGACTCCGACCTGGGTATCGCGCACGCGGAGGAGCTCCTGGCGGTCGCCGGCCGCGAGAAGCAGCGTTGACGGTCACGTGATCGTGGATCTTCGGGGTGTGACACCCGTATGCGATGTCACACTCCCCGGGTCTGTGACGGTCACGGTGCCGCGGAGGCCCTGTGACGGAGCACGTCGGAGGCGACCTTGAGCACCAGAAAGCGCGAAAACGGGCCTTTTGTGCATCTTTAGCGCCCGCGCTCGCGCATGTCGCGCCCGCCCAGCGGGTATCGGCATGCCAGGATGGGTGGCGATGCGACTGCCAACGTTGCGTCGGACCCGGCCTGCCGAGCCGGGTGTTATCTCCGGCGCGGTGCGACTCGATCGGCGTACCAAGCGACTCGTCGGCCGGCTGCGGCCCGGCGAGATCGCAGTGATCGACCATGTCGACCTGGACCGGGTCGCGGCCGATTCACTTGTCGCGGCCGGTGTTGCGGCCGTCCTCAACGCGAAGCCGTCGGTATCCGGCCGATACCCCAACCTCGGCCCCGAGGTGCTCGTCTCGGCCGGCATCCCGCTCGTCGATGACCTCGGCGAGGAGCTGTTCGACCGGCTTCGCGAAGGCGACGAGGTCCGCATCGAGGGTGACAGCGTCTTCTGCGACGGCAATCTGGTGGCGCAGGGGCAACGGCAGGACTCCGAGACGGTCGCGCAGGCCATGGCCGACGCCCGCGAGGGCCTGTCGGTGCAGCTCGAGGCGTTCGCCGCCAACACCATGGAGTACCTCAAGCAGGAGCGCGACCTGCTGCTCGACGGTGTCGGCGTGCCCGACGTCGAGACGAAGATCGCCGGCCGGCACTGCCTCATCGTGGTCCGCGGCTACGACTACAAGGCCGACCTGGACGTGCTGCGGCCGTACATCCGGGAGTACAAGCCGGTCCTGATCGGGGTCGACGGCGGCGCTGACGCGCTGGTCGAAGCCGGTTACACGCCCGACATGATCGTCGGCGACATGGACTCGGTCTCCGACGACGTGCTGCGCTGCGGCGCCGAGATCGTTGTGCACGCCTACCCGGACGGCCGGGCGCCGGGCCTCGCCCGGGTGCACCAGCTCGGACTGCCGGCCACGCCGTTCCCCGCCGCCGCGACGAGCGAGGACATCGCGATGCTGATCGCCGATGAGAAGGGCGCGTCGCTGATCGTGGCGGTCGGCACCCACGCCACCCTGGTGGAGTTTCTCGACAAGGGCCGCGGCGGCATGGCCTCGACGTTCCTGACCCGGCTCAAGGTGGGCGGCAAGCTGGTCGACGCCAAGGGCGTCAGCCGCCTGTACCGGCAGAGCATGTCCGGCTCGTCGCTGCTCCTGCTGGTGCTGTCGGCGATCGCGGCGATGGCCTCCGCCATGGCGGTCACCACCGTGGGCAAGGCGTACCTCGGGGTGGTCGCCGAGTGGTGGGACAATCTGTTGTTCTCGATTTTCTCCTGACCGAAGGTTTGCGACCCTGTGATCAATTTCCGGTACCACGTGGTTTCGCTGACCGCCGTCTTCCTCGCGTTGGCGATCGGCCTCGTCGTCGGCACGGCGGCGCTCAACGGCCCCGCCGCGGACGCCCTCCAGGAGCAGGTCACCGGCATCGGCAAGCAGAACCAGCAGCTGCGTGACCAGGTCAACCACCTCAAGGCCGACGCGAACACCCAGGAGCAGTTCGCCGCGCAGGCCGCGCCCATCATGCTGGCCGACAAGCTGCGCAACCGCCGCGTCCTGGTGGTGTCGCTGCCGTCGGCCAGCAAGTACGTCAAGGACGTGGTCGACACGCTCCAGGTCGGGGGTGCCAAGATCTCCGCTCAGATCGAGATCGAGGACAAGTTCACCGACTCGGCGAACAACGCGCAGTTGCTGGACCTTGCCACGATCACCCGGCCGGTGAGCGTCAGCGAGCCCGCGTCGCCGAGCACCGACGGCGTGCAGGCGTCGACCTCGCTGCTCGCCGCGGTCCTGCTCGACCGCCCGGCCGGCCAGGCCGCGATCCCCGACGACCAGCGCCGCACCGTGCTCAGCGCGTACACGTCGGGCGGGTGGATCATCGCGACCGGCACACCGTCCGGGCCCGCGGACGCGGTGGTCATGCTCACCGGCGCGCCGTATGTCGACCACGACGCGGCCAAGCGCAACGCGGCCGTGGTCAACATCGCCGACGGGCTCGGCCGCGCCGGGCATCTCGTCCTCGCCAGCGACGGGGTCGGCTCCGACGGCAACGCGGTCACGGCGATCCGGCGGGATCCCACGCTGACCAAGACCATCTCGACCGTCGACAACGTCGCCACGCCGCAGGGGCGGGTCATCGCCGCGCTGGCCCTCGCCGAGCAGATCACCGGCGGCGCCGGCCACTACGGCATCGGGGACGGGGCGACGGCGCTGATGCCGAAGCCGGCGGCGAGCAAGTCCAGTGGCTCGTAGCCTCGTGCGGCGACTGCTGGTCGCCGGGGTCGGCGCGCTCGTGTCCCGCCAGGCGCTCACCCTGGTCGCCACGAGCGTGCACCCGGCGCCGCTGGCCCGTACGAACTTTCGGGGCCGGCCCGTCACGCTCGCCGGCGGCCCGGCGCTGGCGCTCGGGGCGACCATCGCGGCCGCCCTCGGCTCCGGCCGCGGGCGGGTACGGGTCGCAGCGGTCGTTTCCGGCCTCGGCGCGGGCGCGGTGGGCACCTACGACGATCTCGTCGGCACCCGCCCGGGACAGCAGGCGAAGGGGTTCTCCGGTCACCTCCGTGCCCTGGCCGAGGGGCGGGTGACCAGCGGACTGGTCAAGATCGCCGGAGTGGGCGCCAGCGCCCTGGCGGCCGCGGCGCTCCTGGAGGCCGACCGCCCGGCCGGCCGGCGGGTGCTCGACATCGGGCTGTCGGCCGGGGTCATCGCCGGGACCGCCAACCTGATCAACCTGCTCGATCTGCGGCCCGGCCGGGCCATCAAGGCGGGGCTGCTCCTCGGCGCGCCCGTGGCAGCGGGCGGCGGCCCGGCCGGGGGAGTCGCGGCCGGCGCGGTCGGCGCCGCGGCCGGACTGCTGCCCGCCGACCTCGGCGAAACGATCATGCTCGGCGACGCCGGCGCGAACGCGCTCGGCGCCCTCCTGGGCACCGCGATGGCCGCCCGTACCGGACCGCTCGGGCGGGCCGCGCTGCTGGCCGGCATCGCCGCGCTCACCGCCGCGAGCGAGAAGGTCAGCTTCACCCAGGTCATCGACCGCACCCCGGTGCTGCGCGACTTGGACGCGCTGGGCCGGCGGACGGACTGAAGGCCGGCGCGCGGAGGTGTCCGAGACCACCGATGTGCCCCACTCCACCGACGTGCCCGGAGTGAGCGGCGTGGACGCCGCACCCGGGCGGGGGCCGCGGGCCACCCGGCTGGCCGGTGCCGCCCTGCTCATCGCGGTGCTCACCGTCGCCGCCCGGTTGGCCGGCTTCGCGCGGACGCTGGTGTTCGTCCACGCCGTCGGCGACCGCGACCTCGGCGACATCTACCAGAGCGCCAACACCGTCCCGAACATCATCTACGAGATCGTGGCCGGCGGCGCCCTGGCCAGCCTGGTGGTGCCGATGCTGGCCGGCGCGGTCGCCCGCGGTGACCGGCGGGCCGTCGGCGCGACCACCTCGGCGCTGCTGACCTGGGTGCTCACCATCCTGGTGCCGATGGCGGTGCTCGTCGGGTTCGCCGCGACGCCGATCGTGCACCTGCTCGATCCGCACGCGGACGTGCGGGTCGCCGCCGTCGGCGCCGACATGCTGCGGGTGTTCGCGCCGCAACTGCCGCTGTACGGCGTCGGGATCGTGCTGACCGGCGTGCTCCAGGCGCACCGGCGCTTCGCCTGGCCGGTGCTCGCCCCGCTGCTGTCGAGCGTGACCGTGATGGGGGCGTACGCGTGCTTCGCGGTGGTGGCCGGCAGCCGCCCTGACGTCGTACACGTCAGCGCCACCGGCATAGCGGTGCTGTCGGTGGGCACCACGCTCGGCGTGGTGGTGCTGTCGCTGTCCCTGCTGATTCCGCTGCGGGGCCTGCGACTGCGGCTGCGCCCGACGTACTCGTTCGCGCACGCCTCGGCCACTCAGGTGCGGCGCCTCGCCGCCGCCGGCGCGGTCACCGTCGCCGCCCAGCAGTTGACCGTCGCCCTCACGATCGTGCTCGCCAACGGCGGCACCGAGGGCACGCTGGTGCAGTTCACGCTGGCACAGACGGTCTATCTGCTGCCCTGGGCGGTCCTCGCGCTGCCGATCGCCACGTCGGCGTACCCGGCGCTGGCGGAGGCGGCGGCGCGCGACGACCGGCGGGCGTACGGGGCGACCCTCGCCGGCGCGACCCGGGCCGTGGTGCTGCTGAGCTGCCTCGGCGCGGCGGCGCTCGCCGCGGCCGCCCCGCCGCTGGCGTGGACGCTCGCCCGCCACACCTTGAGCCCGGCCCACGTCGCCGCCGGCATCGCCGGGCTCGCGCCCGGCCTGCTCGGGTACGGCCTGTTCGCGCTGCTGTCGCGGGCGCTGTACGCGCGCGGCGACACCCCGCACGCCGCGGCCGCGACGGCCGTCGGCTGGGCCGGGGTCGCCGCCGCGTCGCTTGCCCTGTCCGCCGCGCTGCCCGGTACCGGCCGGGTGGCCGCCCTGGCCGTCGCGAACTCCGCCGGCATGCTGCTGCTCGGCGCGCTGCTGCTCGTCCTTGTCGCGCGGCGGGCCGGCCGGGAGGCGGTGGCGGGGCTGGCCCGGACCCTGTGCGTCGCCGTCGTCGCCGGGGTCGTCGCCGCCGCCGCGGGCGTGGTGGCGCGCCGGCTGGTGTGGGGCGACGCCACCCCGGGTGTCGCCGGGGCGGTCGGACAGGGCATGCTGTCCGGTGCCGTGGTGGTGGCGGCTTTCCTCGGTATGGCGTACGCCCTGGACCGCCGCGACGTCCGCCCGCTGCTCGCCCGGTCGGCGGGCCGGGTGGCCCGCGTCGCCGGCCGGGTGCCCCGGCACCGCACCTCGCGGCCGGTCGACAGGTGACACGGGAGGTCTGGGAAGTGAGCGAGCGTCGGGTGGCGGACGCCGCGAGCGGTGCTGAACCGCGCTGGCGCGTCGCGCTCGTGCTCGCGTCGAGCACCGGCGGGATCGGCCGGCACGTCGCGTCGCTGGCCGGTGGACTGGTCGGGGTGGGCGCTGAGGTCACCGTGTGCGGCCCGGCGGAAACCGACCGCCAGTTCGCCTTCACCGCGGCGGGCGCGCGTTTCGTGCCCGTGGAGATCCCCGCGTCCCCGCAGCCCCGGGACGCCGCCGCCGTCCGCGCGCTGCGGCGCAGCCTGCGGGCGGCCGCGCCGGATGTCGTACACGCGCACGGCCTGCGTGCCGGGCTGGTCGCCGCGCTGGCCCGACCGGCCGGCTGCCCCCTCGTGGTCACCTGGCACAACCAGGTGCTGGCACAGGGCGTGCGCGGGCGGGTGTACCGCCAGCTGGAGGGGTACGTCGCCCGCGCCGCCGACGTGACGCTCGGCGCGTCGACCGACCTGGTCAACCGCGCGGTGGCGCTCGGCGCCCGCGACGCCCGCCTGGGTGCCGTCGCCGCGCCGGACCTCGCCCCGGCCACCCGGTCGGTCGACGAGGTACGCGAGGAGTTCGGCATCGCCGCGGACCGGCCGCTGGTGCTGTCCGTGGGCCGGCTGCACCCGCAGAAGGGGTACGACGTGCTGGTCGCCGCCGCGTCCCGGTGGCGTACGTGCCGGCCGGCCCCGGCGGTGGTGGTCGCGGGCAGCGGTCCCGCGTACATGAGCCTCGCCGCCCAGATCTCCCAGCAGCGGGCGCCGGTGCTCCTCGCCGGGCACCGCACCGACGTGCCCGACCTGCTCGCGGCCGCGGACCTCGCCGTCGTGACCAGCGTCTGGGAAGCGCGTCAGCTCTTCGCCCAGGAGGCGATGCGGGCGGGCACGCCGCTGGTCGCCACCTCGGTGGGCGGCCTTCCCGAGCTCGTCGGTGACGCCGCGCTGCTGGTGCCGCCGGGGGACGTCGACGCGCTCGACGAAGCGGTACGGTTGCTGCTGGATGATCGGCAACTTCGGGCCGAGTACGGCCGGCGAGGCGCCGAGCGGGCGGCGACCTGGCCCACCGAGGCGGACACGCTGGCCCAGGTCTGCGCGGTGTACGACGAGGTCACCGAACGGGTACGTGGAGCCAGCCAGGAGGCGCGTTGAGCGGGCGCGGCGAAGGTGGTTCGGCACGCTGGGCGCCGTACCTCGTGGCGGTGCTCGCCGCGGTCGCCAGCGTCCTCAGCCTGATGCCCCGGCCGGCCAGCGGCGCGCCGGCCCGCACCGCCGACTACGTGATCATCGCCGGCGCCGCCGGGCTGCGCTGGGACGATGTCAACCCGACCGACACCCCGACGGTGTGGAAGCTGGCCGGCAGTGGGTCGATCGGGGCCCTTTCGGTCCGGTCGGCGCACCGCCCGACCTGCCCCGGCGACGGGTGGCTCACGGTCGGCGCGGGCACCTACGCCGCGCGCACCAGCGGCCGTGTCGACGGCGCCTGCCCGCCGCTCGCGGTCGGGCTCGACCATCCGGGCGCGGGTGGGGCGTTCCTGTCCGACGCGGAGCGGCAGCGCATCGTCAGCCTCAACCGCGACCTGCCGTGGGGCGCCCAGCCGGGCGTGCTCGCCGAGTCGGTGCGCTGTACGACCACCATCGGCCCGGGCGCCGCCCTCGCGGCCGCCCGGCCGTTCGGCCGCATCGACTGGTACAGCGACACGCTGCCGGACCACCCGGCTGAGCTGCTCGCCGGCTGCATGATGTCGATCGTCGACCTCGGCACGGTCGCCGGTGACCGGGCCGCGCGACGGGCGGCGGCCCGGGCGGTCGACGCCCGGCTGGCTCAGGTCGTGGCGGCCCGCCCGCCGCGGTCCCTGCTGCTGCTCGCCGGCGTGTCCGACAGCGGGACCGACGCGCGGCTGCACGTCGCGCTCGCGCAGGGTCCCGGCTACACCGGGGGGCTGCTGACGTCGCCCAGCACGGGCCGCGCCGGTTACCTCCAGCTCACCGATCTCGCGCCGACGACGCTGGCGGCGCTGCGGCGGCCGACGCCGAGCACGCTCTTCGTCGGCTCCCCGGCGGTGGTGGCCGGCGGACGCCCGGCGTCGCTGACGGCCGCGGTGCGGCGGCTGGACGACGCTGACCGGAAGGTGGTCGTGCAGCGGCCGATGGCCGGCCGGTTCTTCACCGTCCTGGCGCTGTTCCAGCTCGCGCTGTTCGTCGCCGCCATACCGCTGCTGCGTCGCGCCCGGCGGCCGGCCGGGCCGGTCGCGCCCGTGCCCAACCCGCCGTGGTTCGAGCGCGGCGTCGAGGTGCTGCTGGTGGCGGCCGCGCTGGCCGTGCCGGGGGCCCTAGTGGCCGGGCTGGTGCCGTGGTGGCGCACTCCGGTGCCCGAGGTGCTCTTCGGCATCGTCACCCTGGCGGTCGTCGGGGCGGCCACCGCCGCGGTCACCGTAGTCGGCACCCGGCGGCGGGTCCTCGGGCCGCTGGGCGGCGTGGCGGGGCTGGTCGCCGTGGTGATGGCGGCGGACGTGCTCACCGGTTCCCGGCTGCAGCTCAACAGCGTCGTCGGGTACTCGGCCGCGGCCGGCGGCCAGTTCGCCGGGCTCGCGGCCGTCGGCTTCGGCGTGTTCACCGCCGGGGCGCTGGTGGCGGCCGGGTGCGTGGCCCAACACGTCGTACGGCAGTGGCGGCCGGTCGTGTTCGCGGTGATCGGCGGCACGGCCGTGCTCGTGGCCGGCAGCCCGTACCTGGGGGCGGACGCCGCGGGCGCGGTGGGGCTCACCGCCGGCGTCTGTGTGGCGGCGGCGATGTCCACCGGCGGGTGGCTGACGTTCCCGCGCATCGCCTGGGCGCTGCTGGCGGGCATCGCCGTGACCAGCGCGTTCGCGTTGCTCGATATGCATCGGCCGGTCAGCCAGCGCGGCAGCGTGGGCCGATTCCTGAGCCACCTGGGCGACGGCACCGGCCGGCTCGTCCTGCATCCGATCGAGTCCGACAACGTCGTCGCGACGGCGACCAGCCCGCTCACGCTGCTGGTGTTCGGCGCCGCGGTCATGCTGTTCTTCGCGCTGCTGCGGCCGTGGGGTGGACTCAAGCGCCTGTTCGGGCTGTACCCCGCGGTGCGCGCCAGCCTGGCCGGCACGGCCGTCGCCACCGTGATCGCGGGGCTGCTGCAGGGCGCCGGCCTCACCACGGCGGGCGGTGCGACGACGACGGTGCTGCCGCTGGCCGTCCTGGCGGCGCTGCGGGTGCAGCGCCACGCCGATGAGCGCACGCCGGCCGTGACGGTCGACCCCACCGGCGCCACCGTGGCCGAGGGTGGCGAGCCGGCAGCGGGCGGTGGCGAGCCGGCAGCGGGCGGCGAGCCGACGCCGGGCGGCGGCCGGCCGGCGACGCGGCCCGGCGCTCCGGAGATCGCCCCGGCCTGACCGGGGGCGACGGCGCTCCCTCCGAGGGCGACGGCGCTCCCTCCGAGGGCGACGGCGCTCCCTCCGAGGGCGACGGCGCTCCCTCCGAGGGCGACGGCGCTCCCTCCGAGGGCGGCGGCGCTACGGCAGGGGCGGCAGCTCTACGGAAGGGGCGGCGGCGCATCGGTCCGCGTAGCGCTGTCCGGTTCGGACCATTCGTGGTGCCGGCGCGGGCCGTGCAGCATCGACCGGGCGCGGCGCCGGCTGACCGGCAGGCGGTGGAACTCGATCGGGCGGTCGCCCGACCACGGCGCGTACGGGGCGATGCACAGCGACGCGAACCGCAGCAGAAGCGGCTCGTAGGTGACCCGCCAGCCGACGAAGTCACGCCAGGCCTGGTCGCGGTCGTCCCGGAGCTTGGCGCCCGCGTCGACCAGGCGCGCGCAGGCGGCGTCGAACTCCTCCCGGCGCACGGAGATCGGGTCATCAGGGCGCGGGTCGGGGTCGTACGGCATGACGAAGTAGTCGCCGATGCGCCGCAGCGCGAGGTAGCCGGCGCGCAGGCACAGTTCGGCGCGGGCCTGGTGGTGGCGGTGCGATTCGAGGGTGGAGGAGACGAGAGCGGCGGAGTCCAGGATCGTTCCGGCCGCGTTGACCCAGCTGCGCTCCGGCGCGGGGGAGCGGAAGAACACCAGCATGGGTGTGGTGCTGTGGGTCTCCTCGATGTCGTTGAACCAGTGGGTCCAGTCGCGCCAGTAGGTGTCCAGCAGCGGCATCCCCTCGATGCGCGCTAACCGCACCAGCAGCGTGACCGCCCACGGTGGTGTGCCGGCCTCGGTCTCCAGCGCGGTGACCAGCAGTTCCCGCCGCGAATAGGTGGTGTAGATCGTGGGCAGGTAGGCGATCAGCAGCGCGATGAGCGACAGTCCGAACCCCGCCTCCGTCATCTCGACCAGCCCGGCGGGGAGGTTCGGCGGGAACCTGAAGCCGAGCATGAACATCGACGACCCGCTCTCGAGGAATGCGCCGCGCCAGGTGCGTTCGCCGATGACGTGGTAGATGGCGGTGAACCCGACCAGCACGAGGATGACCCAGACCAGCGGCAGGGCCAGCAGGGTGGTCGGCGCGAACACGGCCATCGTCCGGTCGCGCCGACGGTAGTCGTGCACGCCGCGGAGTCTCAGGCGGAACCCGGCGCGCACCGTGACGAAGACCAGACGGGTGATGAGCAGCGGCGTGCCACGGGGCACGACGAAGGTCATGGCCGCTGACATCGCGGTGAGGATCACGACGGCGGCACCGGCGAGGCCGACGAGTACCGAGATGGCGTAGTCCATGGGTAGCCCTCTTGCAGGCGGTCCGGGTACCTCTGTCGGCGTTACCCATAGTTCCCACGCGGTCACGAACTGGGAACTCCCGCGATCCCGGCCGGCCCGGCGCGCCGACACGGACGGGTGGATCAGGCAGACCATGGAGAGGGGTTTCCGATCATCCCCGGTGCGGGTGTTACTGTGGAGTCCCGTGGATCGGGCGTCGCACGCTTGCCCACACCGTCAGAGGAGAGCCCTCGGAAACGACCACGGGAGCAGGCTTTGGCCCCTTCGGCTAAGACGACCAAGCACATCTTCGTCACGGGGGGCGTCGCCTCCTCACTCGGCAAGGGGCTGACCGCCTCGAGCCTGGGCAACCTGCTCACCGCGCGCGGCCTGCGGGTGGTCATGCAGAAGCTCGACCCGTACCTCAACGTCGACCCCGGGACGATGAACCCGTTCCAGCACGGCGAGGTGTTCGTCACCGAGGACGGGGCCGAGACCGACCTCGACGTCGGCCACTACGAGCGGTTCCTCGACCGCAACCTGTCGCAGAAGGCCAACGTCACCACCGGACAGATCTACTCCGCGGTGATCGCCAAGGAGCGGCGCGGCGAGTACCTGGGTGACACCGTCCAGGTGATCCCGCACATCACCAACGAGATCAAGGACCGGATCCTGGCGATGGCCGAGCCCGCTGAGGACGGCCGCAAGCCCGACGTGGTGATCACCGAGGTCGGCGGCACCGTCGGCGACATCGAGTCGCTGCCGTTCCTGGAGGCCATCCGCCAGGTGCGCCACGACGTCGGCCGCGACAACGTCTTCTACCTGCATGTGTCGCTGGTGCCCTACCTCGCCCCGAGCGGCGAGCTCAAGACCAAGCCGACCCAGCACTCGGTGGCGGCGCTGCGCAACATCGGTATCCAGCCGGACGCGATCGTGTGCCGCTCCGACCGGGAGATCCCGCAGAAGCTCAAGGAGAAGCTCGCGCTGTACTGCGACGTCGACCGCGAGGCGGTCGTCAGCGCCCCGGACGCGCCCAGTATCTACGAGATCCCGAAGGTGCTGCACCGCGAAGGGCTCGACGCGTACGTGGTGCGCCGGCTCAACCTGTCCTTCCGTGACGTCAACTGGACGCGCTGGGACGACCTGCTCGACCGGGTGCGCCACCCGCGCCAGGCCGTGACCGTCGCCATGGTCGGCAAGTACATCGACCTGCCGGACGCGTACCTGTCGGTCACCGAGGCCCTGCGCGCGGCCGGGTTCGCCCACCGCGCCCGCGTCAACATCCGGTGGGTGCCCAGCGACGACTGCACCACCCTCGCCGGTGCCGCGCAGGCCCTCGCCGGCGTCGACGGCGTGCTGATCCCCGGCGGCTTCGGCGTGCGGGGCATCGAGGGCAAGGTCGGCGCGATCCGGTACGCCCGGGAGAACCGCATCCCGACCCTCGGCCTGTGCCTGGGCCTGCAGTGCATGGTCATCGAGACGCTGCGGCACGAGGCGGGTATCGCGGACGCGAACTCGGCGGAGTTCGACGAGAACACCCCCGACCCGGTCATCTCGACGATGGCCGACCAGGAGGACATCGTGGCCGGCAAGGGTGACCTGGGCGGCACGATGCGGCTGGGCGCGTACGACGCGAAGCTGCTGCCCGGGTCGGTGACGGCCGAGGCGTACGGTGCGACCGAGATCTCGGAGCGCCACCGGCACCGCTACGAGGTCAACAACGCCTACCGGGACGCGCTGGCCAAGGCCGGCATGGTGATCTCGGGTACCTCGCCGGACGGTCGGCTGGTCGAGTTCGTCGAGCTCGACCGGGACCGGCACCCGTTCTTCGTCGGCACGCAGGCCCATCCGGAGCTCAAGAGCCGGCCGACCCGGTCGCACCCGCTGTTCGCGGCGTTCATCGGCGCGGCGATCGAGTACAACGACGCCGACCGGCTGCCGGTGGAGATGCCCGAGGCCGACGTGGTCGCCGCGGATGCCGCCCAGGTGGCCGAAACGAAGGTGGCCGAGACGAAGGTGGCCGAGGCGAAGGTGGCCGCCGGGTCCGCCGAGAAGCGCGGCAAGAAGGCCGCCAAGGTGGCCGCGCCCCGCAGCGGGGCGGCGGGCGGGTCGGCGCGCTCGTGAGCGAGGGCGGCGACCCGGCCGATCACCGGTACGAGGTCCGCTCGCGCACCGAGCACTTCGCCGGCCCGATGTTCCGCGTCGTCACCGACGAGGTGGACATGCCGGGCGGGAACGTGGCCAAGCGCGACTACATGGTCCACATCGGCGCGGTCGGGGTGGTCGCGCTCGACGACGACGGGCGGGTGGTGCTGGTACGCCAGTACCGCCACCCCGTCCGGCAGCCGCTGTGGGAGCTGCCGGCCGGGCTCATGGACGTCGCCGGCGAGGCGCTCGACCGCGCCGCGCTGCGCGAGCTGGAGGAGGAGGCCGACCTCACGGCCGGCCGGCTGGACGTGCTGGTCGACCTGTACCCGTCGCCCGGCTGCTCCACGGAGGTCATCCGGCTGTTCCTGGCCCGCGAACTGAGCCCGGTGCCGCCCGAGCGCCGCCACGAGCGGCGCGACGAGGAGGCCGGTATGACGACCCACCGGGTCGACCTCGACGAGGCGGTGGCGATGGCGCTGCGTGGCGACATCGTCAACGGAGCGTGCCTGGTGGGGCTGCTGGCCGCGGCCCGGGCGCGCGACTGTGGCTGGTCGACGCTGCGGCCGGTGAACACCCCGCTACCCCGGAGGGAGCTGGCGCCGCCGCGCTGACATGGTGTCAACCGACCGGGGAAGTGGCTTCCAGTGTGATCAGCGCCTCAGCCGGTCCGCCGGCCCTAAACTCCCTCCGCGAGGCTCCGCGTCCTCGCAGGTGGCAACGGGGCCACCGGGAAGCGATTGAGGGGTCAGCATAGTGAAGGTCGGAATCCCGCGCGAAATCAAGAACCACGAGTACCGGGTCGCGATCACGCCGTCGGGCGTGAACGAGTTCGTGCGCCATGGGCATGAGGTCGTCATCGAATCCGGCGCCGGGCAGGGTTCGTCGATCACCGACGAGGAGTACCGCGCCGCCGGCGCGACGATCCTCGCCGACGCCGACGACGTGTGGGGCAGCGCCGAGCTGGTGCTGAAGGTCAAGGAGCCGATCGCCGAGGAGTACCACCGGATGCGCTCCGGCCAGGTGCTCTTCACGTACCTGCACCTGGCCGCGTCGGCCGACTGCACCCGGGCGCTGCTGGACGCGGGCGTGACCGGTATCGCGTACGAGACCGTCGAGCTGTCGGACCGGTCGCTGCCGCTGCTCGCCCCCATGTCCGAGGTCGCCGGGCGGCTCGCGCCGCAGGTCGGCGCGTACCACCTGATGCGCCAGGGCGGCGGCCGCGGCGTCCTGATGGGCGGCGTCTCCGGCGTGTACGCGGCGAAGGTCGTCGTCATCGGCGCCGGCGTGTCCGGCATGAACGCCGCCGCGATCGCGCTCGGCATGCAGGCCGAGGTGCTGCTGCTGGACAAGAACATCGCCCGGCTGCGCGCCGCGGACGCCATCTACCAGGGGCACCTGCAGACGGTCGCGTCCAACGCGTACGAGATCGAGAAGGCCGTGGTCGACGCCGACCTGGTCATCGGCGCGGTCCTGGTGCCGGGCGCGAAAGCGCCCACGCTGATCTCCAACGACCTGGTCAAGGCCATGAAGCCGGGCAGCGTGCTCGTCGACATCGCCATCGACCAGGGCGGCTGCTTCGAGGACTCGCGCCCGACCACGCACGCCGACCCGGTGTACCAGGTGCACAACTCGGTCTTCTACTGCGTGGCGAACATGCCGGGCGCGGTTCCGCACACCTCCACGTACGCGCTGACCAACGTCACCCTGCCGTACGCGGTGGAGCTGGCCAACCGGGGCTGGCGGGACGCGCTGCGGGCCGACCCGGCGCTCGCCCTGGGCCTGAACACCCACGCCGGCCAGGTCACGTACGGGCCGGTGGCCGAGGCGCACGGCATGACGCACGTACCGGTCACCGAGGTGCTCGCCTGACCGAGAACGCCGAACCGGACCAGCCCGACGCAGCGGACCGGCGGACCGAGCGATCGGAGCCTGCCGCGCTGCGTCGGGCGGTCCGTTCGTACCTCGACCACCTGACGGTCGAGCGGGGCCTCGCGGCGAACACGCTCAGCTCGTACCGTCGTGATCTTGATCGCTATCTGGAGGTCCTCGCGGCGGCGGGCGTGCGTGACCTGGCGTCCGTCGGGCCGCGGGAGGTCGCCGCGCACCTCGCGACGCTGCGCGCCGGCGGCGGCGACCATCCGCCGCTGTCGGCGGCGTCCGCGGCGCGCGCGGCGAGCGCGGTACGCGGCCTGCACCGGTTCGCTGTGCGGGAGGGGATCGCCCCGGTGGACCCGGCGCGGGAGGTGAAGCCGCCGACGCTGCCGAAGCGGCTGCCGAAGGCGCTCGACGTCAGCCAGGTCGAGGCGCTGCTGGCGGCGGCCGGGGCCGGCCTCGACGAGCCGCTCGCCCTGCGCAACCGGGCGCTGCTGGAGTTCCTGTACTCGACCGGCGCGCGCATCTCGGAGGCGGTGGGCTGCGCCGTCGACGATCTCGCTCTCGACGAGGGCGCCGTCCTGCTGCACGGCAAGGGCGGCAAGCAGCGCCTAGTGCCGGTCGGCGGGTACGCCCGGGAGGTGCTCGACGCGTACCTCGTCCGTGCCCGTCCGGGCCTGCTCGCCGGCGGTCGGGGCACGTCAGCGGTGTTCGTCAACGCCCGGGGCGGGCGGCTGTCGCGGCAGAGCGCCTGGGCGATCCTGCGCCGGGCGGCGGAGCACGCCGGGTTGCCGGTGGACGGCGCGCACGGGGTGTCACCGCACACGCTGCGCCACTCGTACGCCACCCACCTGCTCGACGGCGGCGCCGACATCCGGGTGGTGCAGGAGCTGCTCGGACACGCGTCGGTGACCACGACCCAGGTGTACACGCTCGTGACGGTCGAGCGGCTGCGCGAGGTGTACGCGACGGCCCACCCCCGCGCCAGAAACTGACAAGCCACCCTTTCGGGGTAAATCGTCCAGTGTGAACCACGCGTTGACAGGACATCGACGACGGGTGTTCGGCTTGTCGCGGTAACGACACGCCGAGTCCTGTCAGGAGATTTAGCTCGGTCGTGGCGTACAGTCGGGCGACGGCCATGTTCCGCGTGAGCCCGGCGTCGGCGAGCCGGTGCGGACCCGAGGCGGCGGGCATGTGCCGCCGAGAGGGGCGGGAACCAGATGGGCATTGGTGAGCACCAGGCGGAGGCTTGGACCTCGACGCTGCGCGCGCAACAGTCCGCGATGGACCTCGGCGCGGAGCTGGGTCCCGCCGATCCCACCGCCTACACCATGCGCCGACCGATCCCGGACCCCGTTCCGATCGACCGGCACGGGCCCGCGCGCATCATCGCGATGGCCAACCAGAAGGGCGGCGTCGGCAAGACGACGACCACCATCAACCTCGGTGCGGCACTGGCGGAGTACGGCCGCCGCGTGCTGCTCGTCGACTTCGACCCGCAGGGCGCGCTCTCGGTCGGGCTCGGCGTCAACCCGCACGAGCTGGAGATGTCGGTCTACAACCTGCTGATGGACGCCGAGGTCACCATCGACGACATCCGGATCAAGACCGACGTCGACGGGCTGCACCTGCTGCCGGCCAACATCGACCTGTCGGCCGCCGAGATCCAGCTCGTCAACGAGGTGGCCCGGGAGATGGCGCTCGCCCGCGCGCTGCGCCCGGTGATGCGCGACTACGACTTCATCCTCATCGACTGCCAGCCGTCGCTGGGCCTGCTCGCGATCAACGCGCTGACCGTCGCGCACGGCGTGCTGATCCCGCTGGAGTGCGAGTTCTTCAGCCTGCGCGGTGTCGCGCTGCTGCTCGACACCATCGACAAGGTCCGCGAGCGCCTCAACTTCGACCTCGATCTCGAGGGCATCCTCGCGACCATGTACGACAGCCGCACCACCCACTGCCGGCAGGTACTGCAGCGGGTCGTCGAGGCGTTCGGCGACAAGGTGTACCAGACGGTCATCACCAAGACCGTGAAGTTCCCCGAGTCGACCGTCGCCGGCGCCCCGATCACCACGCTCGACCCGGCGTCGTCCGGAGCGCGCAACTACCGGCAGCTCGCCCGCGAGGTCATCGCCGCGCACGCGGAGCGTAACGAGCAGTAGCCGACGCGCGTTCACCACTGCGTGACTTCGCTGGTGTGCGTGCGGGTGACCGAGTGGACGTGAGCTACGGTCTTCCGGTGACCGCGCCTGTCGACGAGCCGACCGCGCCCGTTGCCGACGAGGCCCTTGCCGATGCCGCCTCCGGCGACGCGGCAGCCGTCGACGACGCCGCCGGCGGCTTCACCGTCCGGCTGGCCAACTTCACCGGCCCGTTCGACCTGCTGCTGCAGCTGATCGGCAAGCACAAGCTGGACGTCACCGAGGTGGCGCTGCACGTCGTCACCGACGAGTTCATCGCCTACATCCGGGCCATGGGCGACGACTGGGACCTCGGCGAGGCGAGCGAGTTCCTGGTCGTCGCGGCGACCCTGCTCGACCTGAAGGCGGCCCGCCTGCTCCCGGCGGCGGCCGTCGAGAACGAGGAGGACCTGGCCCTGCTGGAGGCCCGTGACCTGCTGTTCGCGCGGCTGCTGCAGTACAAGGCGTTCAAGGAGGCCGCGGCGGCGATCGCCGCGATGGAGGCCTCGGCGGCCCGCCGCTGGCCCCGTGCGGTACCGCTCGAACCGCGCTTCGCCGAGGCGCTGCCCGACCTCGTCCTCACGATCGGCCCCGAGCGGCTCGCGGCCCTGGCGGCCAAGGCGTTCGCCCCCAAGGCGCCCCCGACCGTGTCGATCGACCACATCCACATGGTCCGGGTGAGCGTCCGCGAGCACGCCGAGATCATGCGCGACCAGTTGCTGCGGCTGCGGGTCGCCACCTTCAGTACGCTGTGCACGGACTGCCAGAGCACCCTCGAGCTGGTCGCCCGGTTCCTGGCGCTGCTGGAGCTGTACCGCGAGGGGCTCGTCGGCTTCGAGCAGGAACAGGCGCTCGGCGAGCTGACCGTACGGTGGACCGCCGGCGACGACGCCGGCGCCGGCCTCGACATCGACGAGTACGGCGAAGACGACCCCGAGGGTGGGGCAGCCGCCGAGCAGGATGAGGAAGGCCAGGAAGAGGAGTCGCAGTGAGTGGCGAGGACGAGGCCACCCGGTCGCTCGCGGACCAGGCGGCGAGCTGGGTGCCGCCGTGGGAGCGCCGACCGGGCTCCGCCGAGGCGCCCCCGGAAGAGCCCGATGAAGCGGACGAGCCCGCCGAGCTTCCCCGGATCTGGGCCGGGATCGAGGATTTCGGCAAGCGGGTCGGCACGATCTCCCCGCCCGAGGACGTCACCACGGACGTGCCGACGCCCGACCCGTCCCGGGAGCTGATGGCGGAGGCGCCCCGCACCGCGGACGTCAACGTGGCGCTGGTGCCGGTCGACGAGCCCGACGAGGAGCCGGTCGAGGAGCCCGTCGAACCGCCCGCGGCCGAGCCGGACCGCCCGCCGCTGCTCGAGCACCCGGCCGAGCTGCGTGGCGCCCTCGAAGCGATCCTGCTGGTCGTGCACGAGCCGGTCAGCGACGTGACCCTGGCCCAGGTGCTGGAGCTGCCCGTCGCGCCCGTCCGGGAGGCGCTCGAGGAGCTGGCCGCCGAGTACACCGGGCTCCAGCGCGGCTTCGAGCTGCGCCGGGCCGCCGGTGGATGGCGCCTGTACACCCGCAGCGACTACGCCACGTACGTGGAGCGCTTCGTCCTGGACGGCCAGCAGACCCGGCTGACCCAGGCGGCGCTCGAAACGCTCGCCGTGATCGCGTACAAGCAGCCGGTCACCCGCTCACGCATCTCCGCCATCCGCGGCGTCAACTGCGACGGCGTCGTACGTACCCTGGTGGCCCGCGGCCTGATCGAGGACTGCGGCAGCGAGCCCGACAGCGGCGCGTTTCTGTACCGTACGACGCCGCTGTTCCTGGAGAAGCTGGGTATCGACAGTGTCGACGAGCTGCCGCCGCTCGCTCCGTTCCTACCCGACGATGTGGATGAGATAGCCAATGCCCAGGGTTGAGTCCGAAAACGCACAACGGCTGCAGAAGGTCCTGGCCGCCGCCGGGGTCGGCTCGCGTCGCGCCTGCGAGGAGCTGATCGCCGCCGGCCGGGTCACCGTCAACGGCAAGCGCGCGACGCTGGGCGACAAGGTCGACGCCGAGACCGACGAGATCCACGTCGACGGCGAACGCGTCGTCACCAACACCAAGCTCGTCTACCTTGCCATGAACAAGCCGCGCGGCGTCGTGGCGACCATGGCCGACGAGCGCGGCCGGGACGCCATCGCCGACTACATCGGCAACGTGCCGCAGCGGGTGTACCACGTCGGCCGGCTGGACGCCGACAGCGAGGGGCTGCTGCTGCTCACCAACGACGGCACCCTTGCCCACCGGCTCATGCACCCCTCGTACGAGGTGGCCAAGACGTACCTCGTCGAGGTCGAGGGGCCGGTGCCCCGCACGGTCGGCCGCCAGCTGCGCGCGGGCGTCGAACTGGAGGACGGGCCGGCGAAGGTCGACGCGTTCAAGCTGGTGGACGCCTACCAGCGGACCGCCCTGGTCGAGGTCGTGATCCACGAGGGCCGCAAGCACATCGTCCGCCGGATGTTCGACGTGGTCGGCCACCCGGTCAACCGCCTCATCCGGACCTCGATCGGGCCCGTCCGCCTCGGCGACCTCAAGCCCGGGCGTACCCGCCGGTTGACGCCGGCAGAGGTCGCCGCCCTGTTCAAGGCGGTGGAAGGGTAGCCGGCGGCAGGTGGCCGGGTGACGACCGGCATTATTGAGGGGTCATGGGGAGCGCGTCGGAGGCGGGCAGAGTGAGCGAACAGCGTTGTGTGGTGGCCGTGGACGGTCCATCCGGATCGGGCAAGTCCACCGTCTCGCGCCGGCTCGCCGTGGCGCTCGACGGGCGCTACCTGGACACCGGTGCGATGTACCGGGCCGTGACCTGGGCGGTTCTCCGCGACGGGATCGACCCGGCCGACGCCGAGTCGGTCGCCAAGATCGCTGACAACGTCGTCCTCACCGTCGGCACCGACCCGCGGGACCCGCACATCAGCGTCGACGACACCCCGGTGGACGGGCCGATCCGGGGGCCCGAGGTCACCGCGGCCGTGTCGCCGGTCGCCGCCGTGCCTGCCGTACGGGCCCGGCTGGTCGCCCAGCAGCGTCAGATCATCGCCGCCGAGCCGCGGATCGTCGTCGAGGGCCGCGACATCGGTACGGTCGTCGCGCCCGACGCCGACCTCAAGGTCTACCTGACCGCCTCGGAGGCCGAACGGGGTCGCCGGCGCAGCCTCGAGAACGCGGCCGACCTCGCCGCGACAGTGGCCGACCTGGCCCGCCGTGACAAGATCGATTCCACCCGGGCCGCGGACCCGCTGCGCCGGGCCGACGACGCGGTGGTGCTCGACAGCACCGAGCTGGGTATCGACGAGGTCGTGGCGAGGTTGAAGACACTGGTGGACGAGGCGACGCGACGGTGACCACGAACGAGCCGGACCAGACCGACATCGACTCGGTCGACCTCCCGGAATTCGACGAGTCCGACTTCGAGGAAGCCGAAGCGGCCGAAGGCTACTCCGACACCGACGATGAAGGCCCGGTGCCGGTCGTCGCGGTCGTCGGGCGGCCGAACGTCGGCAAGTCCACCCTGGTCAACCGGATCATCGGTCGCCGGCAGGCGGTCGTCGAGGACGTCCCCGGCGTGACCCGCGACCGCGTCGCCTACGACGCCCTGTGGTCCGGACGGCGCTTCACGATCGTCGACACCGGCGGCTGGGAGCCCGACGCGCGCGACCGGGCCAAGGCCATCGCGGCGCAGGCCGAGTCCGCTGTGCAGACCTCGGACGTGGTGCTGTTCGTGGTCGACGCGACCGTCGGCCCGACCGCCGACGACGAGGCGGCCGTACGGATGCTGCGCCGTGGCGGCAAGCCCGTCGTGCTGGTCGCCAACAAGGTCGACAACCCCCGGCTGGAGGCCGAGTCTGCCGCGCTGTGGTCGCTCGGGCTCGGCGAGCCGCACCCGGTGTCGGCGCTGCACGGGCGCGGCTCCGGCGACCTCCTCGACGCGGTCCTCGACGTACTCCCGGAGGAGCCGACCGGGGTGGCCCGGCCGCGCGGGCCCCGCCGGGTCGCGCTCGTCGGCCGGCCCAACGTCGGCAAGTCCAGCCTGCTCAACCGGCTGGCCAAGGAGGAGCGGGCGGTCGTCGACTCCGTCGCCGGCACCACCGTCGACCCGGTCGACAGCCTCGTCACCATCGGCGGCGAGCTGTGGAACCTCGTCGACACCGCCGGCCTGCGCAAGCGGGTCGGGTTCGCCAGCGGCACCGAGTACTACGCCAGCCTGCGCACCGCCGCCGCGATCGAGGCCGCCGAGGTGGCCGTCGTGCTGCTGGACGCCCACGAGCCGATCAGCGAACAGGACCAGCGGATCATCACCATGGTCGCCGAAGCCGGCCGCGCCCTGGTCATCGCGTTCAACAAGTGGGACCTGGTCGACGAGGACCGCCGCTACCAGCTGGCCCGGGAGATCGAGCGGGAGCTGCGCCGGGTGCCGTGGGCGCTGCGGCTCAACGTCTCCGCCAAGACCGGCCGGGCGGTCGACAAGCTCGCCCCGGCCCTGCGTACCGGCCTGGAGAACTGGTCGCGGCGGGTACCCACCGGCCGGCTCAACCAGTTCCTCACCGCGCTCGTGCAGGCCACGCCGCACCCCGCGCGCGGTGGACGGTCCCCGCGCATCCTGTTCGCCACCCAGGCGGGCACCTGCCCGCCCCGGTTCGTGCTGTTCACCACCGGGCCGCTCGACGCCGGGTACGTCCGGTTCGTCGAGCGCCGGCTGCGTGAGGAGTTCGACTTCGCCGGTACCCCCATCCACGTGTCCGTACGGCCCCGCAAGAAGAACGGGCGCGGCCGGGGCTGATGGGCTGGTACAGTGCTCGCCATGTCCGCGCGTATGAGTTGCTGGTGGCCCGCCTGACCGGCGGCCATCCCCATCCGCGCGTGACGTAACCATCCGCGGCCGCCTCCCACGAGGCGGCCGCCGGCGTTTCCACGGCTCTTCGCCTCGGGCGGCTTCGTCGAGCCGAAAGGAACGCTCATGGAGATCCCCGCAGGCCCGTTCGCGCTGCTGCGCCGCGAAGGGCGCGAGCACGTCGAGGTGCTGACCGGTACGGTCGGGACGGCCCCGTCCCTTGCTGCGCTTCCGCTGCGCCCATCTTTGGTGGGCCCGGACCTGCTCGCGGTGGTGCCGTACCGGCAGGTACGCGAGCGGGGCTTCGAGGCCGTCGACGACGGAGCGCCGCTTTCGTACCTCCGGGTGGACGGCTGCGCCGAGGTGCCCACCGACGAGGTGTTGGCGGCGCTGCCGGCCGCGCCGCCCCGGGTGCGCGGCGGCGCCTTCGACGTACCCGATAATGCGTATGCGCAGATGGTCGAAGACGTGCTCCGCGACGAGATCGGCCGCGGGGAAGGCTCGAACTTCGTCATCCACAGGGTGTACGAAGCCTCCGTCGACGGTGACCCGTTGACCGCGGCGTTGGCCGCGTTCGCCCGGCTGCTGCGCGACGAGCGCGGGGCGTACTGGACGTTCCTCGTCCACACCGGTACGCGCACCTTCGTGGGAGCGAGCCCCGAGCGGCATGTCAGCGTCGACGACGGCCTGGTCATGATGAACCCGATCAGCGGCACCTACCGGCATCCGGCCGGCGGCCCCGACCGTGACGGGCTGCTCGCGTTCCTCGCCGACCGCAAGGAGATCGACGAGCTGTACATGGTGCTCGACGAGGAGCTCAAAATGATGGCGACCGTCGCGGACGTGGGCGGTCAGGTCGTCGGGCCCTACCTCAAGCAGATGGCGCACCTGACGCACACCGAGTACCTGCTGGTCGGGCGGGGATCACTCGACGCCCGGCAGGTCCTGCGGGAAACCATGTTCGCCCCGACCGTCGTCGGCAGCCCCATCGAGAACGCGTGCCGGGTCATCGCCCGCCACGAGCGGCGCGGACGGGACTATTACGGGGGAGTACTGGCATTGATCGGCCAGGATTCCGCTGGCCGGCAGACCCTCGACGCGCCGATCCTGATCCGTACCGCCGTGATCTCTGCTGCGGGCTCTCTGCGGGTGCCGGTCGGAGCGACCCTGGTAAGGCACTCGACGCCGGCACACGAGGTGGCTGAGACGTACGCCAAGGCCGCCGGGGTCATGGCAGCGTTGGGGCTGCGGGGGAGTGGCGGGGGCTCGTCGCCGGCCCTGCTCGTCGCGGACGACGACGTGCGGGCGGCGCTCGAGCGGCGCAATGGCACGCTGGCCCGGTTCTGGCTGGAAGCGCGTTCTTCTGTGCTGTCGCCGGTGTTCGCGGGTCGGCGGGTGCTCGTGGTCGACGCCGAGGACACGTTCACCGGCATGCTCGCCCACCAGCTGCGGGCGCTGGGCTTCGCGGTGACGCTCCGGTCGTACCGTGAAGATTTTGATTGTGAAGGGTTTGACCTGGTCGTCGTCGGTCCCGGGCCCGGAGATCCGGGGGATCTGGGTGACCCGAAGATCGCCCGGTTGCGGGAGATCGTCGATCAGCTGCTGGAGGCGCGACAGCCGATGCTCGCCATCTGCCTCGGGCATCAGATCCTCGCCGGTGCGCTCGGCCTGCCGCTGCACCGCAAGGACACTCCGTACCAGGGCATGCAGCGCGAGATCGACTTCTTCGGGCGCGCGGAGCGGGTGGGATTCTATTCGACGTACACGGCTCTGTACTCGCCGCTGGCGGGGGTCGAGGTGAGCCATGATCCGTTGTCCGGGGAGGTTCACGCGCTGCGTGGCGCGTCCTTCGCCGGGGTGCAGTTCCATCCCGAGTCGGTGCTCACCGAGCACGGTATCGATCTGCTGCGCGAGCTGGTGGGGCCGTTGGTGTACGCGGGGCGGCAGGCTCGTCCCTGACCCGGCTTATCGTCCGCTTTTCGTCCGTCTTCCGGCCCCGCGCCCGGCCCCTGGGCGACTCGATCGAGAAGAGGGGGAATGCCGCGCGCGGAACCGTCGACGGGTGCGCTACGCTGTACCGGCTGCCACGGCACAGCTGTGGTGGCAACGGGACGTGGCGCAGTTTGGTAGCGCACTTGACTGGGGGTCAAGGGGTCGTCGGTTCAAATCCGGCCGTCCCGACGCAGCTCAGAGGGCATATCCGATCGATGGATATGCCCTCTTGTCGTTGCTGGGTGACTAAGAGAGACCGTCAATTGGGTGGAAGTCGGTCAGGAGAGCGGCTCGGGGTAGCAAACAGGCACGGGCGTGTCGATCATGTGAGTTCTCTACGCCCCGTGAACGACAAGGACGCCCGTGCCTGCCATCCCATCATCGCTGTTGGAACCCGTCTGGGTCGAGTTCGCCGCGCTGCTGCCCGAACGCGACGAGTTCCATCCCGATCATCCGTTGAGGTGCCACCGGCGTTGTATCCCGGATCGGGTGGTGTTCGAACACCTGGTTGCCGCGCTGGTGCACGGCTCGGGCTACGAACGCATCGCCACGGTCGGATGTTCGGACTCCACCATCCGCCGTCGGCTCAAGGACTGGGCTCGCGCCGGGATCGCCGAACAGGTCCACGCGGTCGCGCTGGCCGCCTACGACCGGATCATCGGCCTGCAGTTGGCCGACATTCCGACCGACGGATGTATCACCAAGGCCCCCTGCGGTGGTGACAAGGCCGGCCCATCGCCGGTGGACAGGCGCAAGGGCGGACTGAAACGATCGGTGGCCACCGAGGGGGCCGGGGTGCCGCTGGGTGTCGTATCGGCCGGCGCCAACCGCCACGACTCACCACTGTTGGGTCCGACCCTGCAAGCGGCCACCGACCAGGTCGGCCCGTACTGGCCGATAGACGTCACCGTGCACCTGGATGCCGGCTATGACTCGCGCGTCACCCGGACCCTGCTCGACGGGCTGGGTTTACATGCTGCGATCGCCCGCAAAGGTGTACCCGCGCCGGTCCAGGTCGGCAAGCGGTGGGTAGCCGAGCGTACGCACGCCTGGATGAACGGCTATGGCAAGCTGCGCCGCTGCACCGACCGCGACAGCAAGATCGTGGACTTCTTCCTCTACCTCGCCGCCGCCTTCGTCACCGTCCGTGCACTCATCCGCGAAGCCCGGACCCGCTACCGCGGGCAGACCCGGCCAACCACCCGCCGCCTCAAGTAACGCCAATTGACGGTCTCCCTAAAGACGCGTCCGCAGACGCGCGATGGGCTGGCGTTGGGAGAGGTCGACGGCGACCAGCCGGCCGGCCTGGTCCCACAAAGTGAGGGTGTCGGCGTGCCTTCGAACGCCGATACCGGCGACGGTGGCGGGAAACACGACTCGCAGGTTGCTGTCGGGGATCTCGACCGTAGTGCGATCCGGCTCTTCGACGCGTAGGCCGAACACCCCGCCGCTGGCGAGCAATGTTGGCTCGGTGTTCGTGGTCCATGGGCCCGAGCGGTGGCCGGTGACGTCGTAGGTATCGGTGTTTTGGTCGTGTGTGGTGGTGAGCAGCGTCGCCGATGCGAGTACCGCGACGGCGGCGATTCCGTCGACGTTGACGGGTTGCCGGGACCGCAGCATGAGCGAGGGCAGGTCCCAGCGCCACACCTGCGTACTTGCCTCACCGATGGACAGCGGGTCGGTGACCCGGACCAGGGCGGCGAGGCTTGTCGGACTCCGGTCGATGTGCAGCACTTCGACGGTGGAGTCCAGTTCACGCCAGGCGATACGTGGGGTCGCGTCGCCCAGGTCGATGAATGCGATGCCGTCATCGTCGACCACGGTCAGCAGCGCGCCGTCGAAGCGCGGGAGTACCCAGAGGTCGTCACTGCTGGCCTCGGTGCGCCCATCCAACGCCGCTGCGGCCGCCACCAGCCGCTGCGAACGCACAACCCGGCGGTCGCTGAGCGGCACACCTGCCTGACGCAGCCGGCGGATCGCGGTACCCAACAGGCCGCGTATACCGCTCAAGTCACATCCGCGAGCTGCCTCGGTGAGCCGATCCAGCGCCGGCAGCAGCGATCCCGGAGGGTTCGCCGGGCAGCTGCCCGCAGCCCAGCCCACCTCCAAGAGTTCGTCGAGTTGCGCGTCCGGCACCGGGGTGACGAAGATGCGGGCCAGGAAACGGTCCGCGAACGCTGCGAGCGCCGGATCGTCGGGCAGGGTGTTGGCGGCGCCGACGCAGATCCGCAACGGGCACGACAGGAGAGTTGATCCCCGCCGGAATGCCCGTTCGTTCAAGATGCCCAACAGAGTGTTGAGCACCGCGGTCGAGCCGAGGAACACCTCATCGAGGAACGCCACCTCCGCCTCGGGCAGCATGCCGGCGGTCTCGAACTCCACCACGCCGTCACGCAGCCGGCGCAGGTCGACAGAGCCGAAGATCTCGTTCGGCTCGGTGAACCGACCGAGCAGGTACTCGAAGTACCGCCCGCCGAGCTGGCCAGCCGTCCGCCGTACCGCCTCGGACTTGGCGGTACCCGGCGCACCTATAACCAGCAGGTGCTCGCCGGCGACGGCGCACAACACGACGACTTCGGCGACCACCTCCCGGTCGACAAGACCGGCTCGTGCTCGAGTGACCGCGTCCCGAAGGGCGGCCGCATCCACCGATAGCACATCAGGCTGCGTGGAGATCGTTTGCACTGGCGAAGTGTACGAAGCCGAGTTCGATGTCCGCATTCCAGTTACTCCGCGTGTCCACCACCCGCCGACTCCGTTGCCGTACCGGTGAAGCGCTGGGCGAATGCGCCGTATGCCGGTGTTCCGGGCAGACGGTCATGGATGGCGAACACCACGCATGCCCACCAGCTGTCGAAGCCGGGTGAGGTGTCGGTGAGGACCTCCGGGACGGCGGCGGCTCGAACGCCGCCTCACCGATTTCGCTATGACTAGAGGAGACCGTTGTCAGCCACCAATCCATACATATAATGTGCAGGAAAGTTTCGTCTGTGACAGATTGTGAAGGAGCCGCACATGAGTGAATGGACGTCCCTTGAGACGCGGGTCGGTCGACTGGAGGATCGCCTCGCAATCCAGGAGCTCGGTGTGCTCTACGGTTTCATCATGGATGAGCGTGACGAGGAGGGGATCCGTCAGATCTTCTGCGACGACGCGACCCTCCGCTCAGAGGACGGCGTGTTCGCCGCCAATGGGATCGAGGAGATCGTCACGACGTACCTCGGCCGCTTTGCCGCGCTCGGGCCGACCAACCATTTCTCGCATGGCCACGTGGTCCGGTTCGACGAGTCCGATCCCGACAAGGCGACCGGGCTTCTCGCGGGCCACGCCGAGGTCGATCGCAACGGCGTCGCGATGCAGGTCGCGTTGAGGTACAAGGACGCCTACCGCCGCGTCGACGGCCGGTGGCGCTTCGCCGACCGGAAGATGGGCTACATGTACTACATGCCGTTTTCAGAACTGGCGACCGACCTTGGCGACCGCAACAGCGTCCGGGCCTATGGCGACCACAGGCCGTCCGACTGGCCCGAGGTGCTCTACTCCGATCAGGGCAATGCCTTCCTCAAGGACTATCGCTGAGCTGGCTGAGCTTATCCGACGGGTCCGGTCGATAAGCCGGGTCGACAGGACCCGTTCGCATCCGTAGGGCGACGACAAGGTGCTCACCGCGGTTGCAGTCCACAGCGCTACCCGACCAGGTTGGCGGCGACGAAACCTGCATCCGCGGCCGGAAGCTCTCGAAGACGGCAATGTTCAGGGCGCCGAAGAGCCCAGATGCCGCAGCACATGGTTGAACGCTGTCGCGCTGCCGGTCCCCTGGGGGGCATGGCCTCCTGGGCAGGCATGTGCCCGGGCAACAACCAGTCCGGTGCGCTGAACAAACCCGGGCACACCCGGCACGGCGACGCGTGGCTCAAAGCCGTCCTGGGACAGGTCGCGGTCGCCGCCTCCCGAGCCAAGGGCACGTACCTGGCCGGCCGATACCGGCGGATCGCCGCTTGACGCGGCAAGAAACGCGCGCTCGTCGGGGTAGGGCATTCCGTCCTGATCGCCGTGTGGGTCATGCTCAGCCGCGATGTCGCCTACCACGACCTGGGAGTCGAGTACTTCGTCGAACGACTCAACCCGCACGCCGATTTCGTGTCGGCGACCACCGCCGGCGCCGCGGAGCACTCCTGAGCCGACCGAGCAGCGAGGTCGTCACCGCACCCACGAGAACCGCTCCGGTCAGGCGAGCAATAGTCAAGACTTGTGGATGAGAGATCTTGATTAGGCCGCTGTGGCTACGGATTCGGCGTGGGTGTTGGATCGTTCGACGAGGTGGCCTTGCGGCACCATGCCAGCAGGATCGCCGAGGCGAACCGTCGCCGCTCGCCCGTGGTCTCAACAGTGCGCTTGTCATTGACCCGCGGGGCGGCTGCTCACCACTCCGGTTGACGATCATCAGCAGGACCAGGGTCGGAACGAGGAGTCGCTTGCGCGGGGAGAGCAATGTCACTCGCTGCTGATGCTCACGGATGCAGGGGATTCCAGCGCTGGGTTCTCCAGCCGGCGGTCGGGCCGGAAGGCAGGGATCGTCACCAGCACGCCCAGGATCAGGGCCAAGATGACGGAGTAACCGGCGGTGAAACCGCCGGTGAGGTCGTGAAGGACTCCGAGAAGTACCGGGGCGAACGCGCCGGCGACATAGGCGACCAGCATGACCATTCCGCTCAGCCTCGCTGCGTCCGCTTGGCTGCTCGCCACGTCCACTAGGAGCACGAGAGCCAACGTCGAGCCACCGCCGGCCCCTGTTCCGAACAAGCACATGGCCGGCCACACGAGTCCGAGCGGGTCGATCAGCAGGCAAGCGATCCCCAATGCGCTGGAGACCAGGACCAACGCCAGGAGCGGACGACGATCACGTGTGTAGTCTGTCAGCCAGGGCAGGGTGAGCATGCCGGCGAGCTGGACCACCTGGAAGGTCACGAAGTAGCCCGCCGCCCTCTGGTCGGGGACGCCGAGCTCGACGTACAGCGGTGTTACCCAAGCCAGACCGCTGAAGCCGATGATCATGGCTGCGGTCGTGTACCACGTGACCCACCAGGCCGTACGGGAGTGCCACGGCAGGTGGTGATTCACCACGAGTCCGGTCACCTCCCGGGACGGGTGTGCGCGGCGGAGACGGGGAGTGGCACAGAGCCACAGGGCGAGAGTCACCAGGGCGATGAGGCCCCACAGCGCAAGTGCCGGCTTCCACCCACCGAGCCAAGCGTCAGTCGGCACCGCGATCCATGCGGCAACCGCAACACCCATGGCAAGCCCCGTAGAGTACAGGCCCATCGCGAATCCACGGATCTTGGGCACGTGATGGGCGATCAGGCTTGGGAGAAGGGCAGTCGCACCGCCCATACCCACCCCGGCCACCGCACTGGACAACAGGAAGATCCACGTGTGGTTGGCCACCAGTCGGATCGAACAGCCGACGGCCAAGGTGCCCAGCATCACGGAGGTGGCCCGCTCCGGTCCGATCCAGGCGCCCAGCTTCTGCCCCAACGGTGCGCACAGTCCAGTGAAGAGGATCGCGACCGAGGTGAGCATGCCTTGTGTCGTGCTCGACAGTCCGAGCTCGTCGGTGATCGGCGGCAACAGCGGAGGTACCGAGCCCAGGGCTGCGCGAAGGTTGAGCCCGATTACGGTCGCCATCGCCACGAAGAGCCATGCGGGCAGTAGCCCTCTTCCGGGGGGAGCAGCGTCTTCGTCTACGTCGCATGGCAGAGGGACCCGTGGCTGGGTCAACGGATCACTCCACGGTCCATGTGTCTCCTCCAGCGAGAAGCCCGGCGAGTGCTTGAAAACGGTCCTGGCCGGCGGTGGCGGTGCGGATCTGGTCGCGGGCGAGGTCGTCGTAGGTGGGGCGGTCGACGGAGCGGAAGATGCCGATCGGGGCCTGGTCAAGGTTGCTGGCGTCGGTGAGCCTCGACAGGGCGAACGCGGTGGTCGGGTCCTCGGCACGCGCGTCGTGCACCAGTACGTCCGCGGCGTCGACGTCAGCGACCCGGACCACGCGAACCCCGCCGGTAGCCGGGTCGAGGACGATCCCCTTGGACCCGAGCCCGTCCTCGCCGGGGGCGCCGAACCGGATCGGCTCGCCGTGCACCAGCGGGATGATCGCATCCGCCTTGGTGTCGTTGGACTTGATCGCGTCGAACGCGCCGTCGTTGAAGATGGGGCAGTTCTGGTAGATCTCGACCAGCGCGGTGCCGCGGTGCTGGGCGGCGGCGGTGAGCACCTCGGTGAGGTGCTTGCGGTCGGAGTCGATGGTGCGGGCGACGAAGGTGGCCTCGGCGCCGAGCGCGAGGGAGACCGGGTTGAACGGGTTGTCCAGGGATCCCATCGGGGTGGACTTGGTGACCTTGCCGGGCTCGCTGGTGGGGGAGTACTGGCCCTTGGTGAGTCCGTAGATCCGGTTGTTGAACAGCAGGATCTTCAGGTTCACGTTTCGGCGCAGCGCGTGAATCAGGTGGTTGCCGCCGATCGAGAGCGCGTCGCCGTCGCCGGTGACCACCCACACGCTCAGGTCCGCGCGGCTCGTCACCAAGCCGGTGGCGATCGCGGGGGCGCGGCCGTGGATGGAGTGCATCCCGTAGGTGTTGAGGTAGTACGGGAACCGGGACGAGCAGCCGATGCCGGAGACGAACACGATGTTCTCCCGCTTGAGCCCGAGCTGGGGCAGGAAACCCTGCACCGCGGAGAGCACCGCGTAGTCACCACAGCCTGGGCACCAGCGCACCTCCTGGTCGGAGGTGTACTCCTTGCGGTTCCCCGGGAACTCCGCGACCGGAACACCGCGCAGACCCGGGAACGGAAGTTCAGTCAGGTTGTGCACGTCAACGAACTCCTTGCTTGTTGCCAGCTCAGCTGTGGTTGGCCGCGTCTGGGGCGGACAGGTTCTTGACGATGTCCATAAACACGCTGCAGAGCTCCTCGGCCCCGAACGGCACCCCCCGAACGGATGTGTAGCTCTGCACGTCGACGAGGTACTTCGCCCGCAACAGCATCGACAGCTGTCCGAGGTTCATCTCCGGAACGATCACCTGGTCATAGGAGCGCAGGATGTCACCGAGGTTCGACGGGAACGGATTCAGATGCCGTAGGTGAACCTGTGCGATGTCGTAGCCGGCCTTGCGTACCCGCCGTACTCCTGCCCCGATGGGCCCATAGGTGGAGCCCCAGCCGAGCGCCAGGACGCGGGCCCTGCCGCAAGGGTCGTCCACCTCGAGGTCAGGGATCGACCGTGCCACGCCGTCGACCTTGGCCTGCCGGGTGCGGACCATCAGGTCGTGGTTGGCCGGATCGTAGGAGATCTCGCCGGTGCCGTCCTTCTTCTCGATCCCACCGATCCGGTGCTCCAGGCCCGGGATCCCCGGAGGTGCCCAGGGCCGGGCAAGCGTGTCGGGATCACGCTTGTACGGATGGAAGGTCTCGGTCCCGTCGTCGGCGACGTGATTCGGGCTGGTCGCGAACGCGGGGTCGATGGTCGGCAGTTCCGAGACGTCCGGGATCCGCCACGGCTCGGAGCTGTTGGCCAGCATCCCGTCCGACAGCAGCATCACCGGGGTCCGGTAGGTCACTGCGATCCGGGCCGCCTCAACCGCGGCATCGAAGCAGTCGGCCGGCGATTGCGGCGCCACGATCGGGATCGGCGCTTCGCCGTTGCGGCCGAACATCGCCTGCAGCAGGTCAGCCTGCTCGGTCTTGGTCGGCAGACCCGTGGAGGGGCCACCCCGCTGCACGTCGACCACCAGCAGCGGAAGCTCCAGCATCACGGCTAGGCCGATCGTCTCCGACTTCAACGCGATGCCGGGTCCGGAGGTGGTGGTCACCCCGAGCGACCCGCCGAACGAGGCGCCGATGGCGGCGCCGATGGCGGCAATCTCGTCCTCGGCCTGGAAGGTGGTCACACCGAAGTTCTTGTGCTTGCTCAGCTCGTGCAGGATGTCGCTGGCCGGGGTGATCGGGTAGGCGCCGAGCAGGACGTCCAGTCCGCTCAGCTGGCCGGCGGCGACGATCCCGTACGACAGCGCGACATTCCCGGTGATGTTGCGATAGGTGCCCTCCGGCATCCTGGCGGGCTTGACCTCGTACCGGATCGCGAACGCCTCGGTGGTCTCACCGAAGTTCCATCCGGTCTTGAACGCGGTGAGGTTGGCATCTCGGATCGCCGGCTTCTTCGCGAACCGGGCCTCGATGAAGTCGATGGTGCCCTGGGTCGGCCGGCCGTACATCCACGACAGCAAACCGAGCGCGAACATGTTCTTAGCCCGGGCGGCGTCCTTGCGGGAGAGCCCGAACTCTTTGACTGCCTCGACCGTCATCCCGGTCAGGTCCAGCGCGTGGAGGTTGAAGTCGTCGAGCGACCCATCCTCGAGCGGATTGTCCGAGTAACCGGCCTTGCTCAAGTTGCGGGAGGTGAAGTCATGTGAGTCGGCAATGATCGTGCTGCCGGCCCGCATGTCGGTGATGTTCGCCTTCAGGGCTGCCGGGTTCATCGCCACCAGTACGTCGGGACGGTCGCCCGGCGTCAGGATGTCGTAGTTGGCGAAGTGCACCTGGAATGACGAGACGCCAGGGATGGTGCCCTGAGGTGCCCGGATCTCGGCCGGAAAGTTGGGCAGCGTCGACAGATCATTGCCGAATGACGCGGTCTCCTGGGTGAACCGATCCCCGGTCAGCTGCATTCCGTCACCGGAGTCCCCGGCGAACCGGATGATAACGCGGTCTAGCCTCTCGACCTGCCGGTCGCCTGTGCGTGCGGGCGTGGTCCCGGTGCTCGACGTCAACGCGTGCCCTCTCTCACGAGCTCGGCGGCTGGTGCCGGTGTGTTGGCATCGATCAGCGCCTGACGGTAGGTGATCATCTGCTTCGGCATGCCCAGGAGGACGACGCCGACCAGGGTGTTGTCGCGGTGGTAGCCGAGCACGGCCTCGGATGTCAGATCGCCCTCCAGAACGCGGACGTCGTCTCGCCCGAGGGCGGGGATTCCGAAGGACTGGATACGGGTGCCGTACTGGTCGCTCCAGAACGTGGGGAGCGGGTTGAACGCAGGACCGGTGATCGGCTTTCCAGTGATTCCGGCGATGAGCGAGCGTGCCGCGTGGCCGGCCATGTCCGTGGGCATCGTCCAGTGTTCGATGCGGCAGGGCATGCCTCCAAACATGGGTACCGGGAACCTGGCGACGTCGCCGATGGCCACCACGTCGCGGAGCGGGCCGGTAGCAGTCAGCGGGTGTAGGTCCACGTCACACAGGACCCCGTTGGTGAGGTCGAGGCCCTGTCCCTCGAGCCATCCGGTGTTCGCGGTGGAGCCCACCGCTTCGACGACGACGTCGGCGACGAGCCAGCTGCCATCGTCGAGCTCGACGGTCGTGGGCCCATCGGCGGCCTCTCGATGCAGTGCCGCCACGGTCCGCCTGGTCCTGAACCGGACGCCCTGACTCTCATGTCGGCGCTGTACCTCGGCTCCGAGGATGTACCCGGCCGGACCTTCGAGCGGCACCGAAAAGGGCTCGACAACCGATACTTCGCAGCCGAGCGACACCGCCGTGCTCGCCACCTCGCAGCCGATGAACCCTCCGCCGATGATGACCACTCGGCTGCCGTCCTCGAGGTCCTCGCGGAGCGCCTTGGCGTCTTCGATGGTCCGCACGGTGTGCCGCCACGAGCGGGGGGCCGCGAGGTTCAGTCGCCGCGCGGACACCCCGGTCGCGATGACCAAACCGTCGTACGGCAGGGTGGATCCGTCGTCAAGGGTCACGGTGCGGTCGCGCAGGTCGGCCGACCGGACCGTTGTGCCGAGACGCCATTCCACATCGGCAGTGGACGGTCGCTGCCGGAAGGCGAGGCCCTCAGGGTCCGCACCGTCGCGCAAGGCGGTCTTGGTCAGAGGTGGACGATTGTACGGCGGATGGGGCTCGCTGCCGATGACGGTGACAGGCTCGGCCCAACCAGCGGCGCGCAGCTGCTCGGCTGCTCGCAGCCCGGCCAGTCCGGCGCCGACCACCACGACCGATCTTGTCATTCAACCCTCCACCCTTGTGCCATTCTATGCATATGATTATCCTTAGAAGCCAAATCGGCAAGCTGAGGAGTCAGAATTGAGCGCAGTCGACGAACACCACCAGGTCGTGGACCGCCTCGCTGGCAAGATCATCGGGATCATTGGTGGCACGGGTCCGCAGGGCAGGGGACTGGCTCGCCGGTTCGCCGACAGTGGACTGCAGGTGGTCATCGGATCTCGGTCCGCCGACCGCGCGGAGGCGGCTGCTGCCGAGTTGGGTAGCAGCGTTCGTGGGGCGACCAACGAGGACTGTGCCGAGACCGCCGATATCGTGCTCGTCACCGTGCCCTGGGAAGGGCATCGGAGCCAGGTCGAGGCGTTGGCCAAGGAGCTGGCGGGCAAGGTCGTCGTCGACTGCGTCAACCCCCTGGCCTTCGACAAGATGGGCCCGTTTGCGCCGAGCGTTCCCGAGGGCAGCGCCGCTGAGCAGGCCCAGATGTTGCTCGCCGACGCCACCGTGGTTGCCGCCTTCCACCACCTGTCGGCAGTGGTGCTGCTCGACGACGAGGTCGCGTCGCTCGACGCCGACGTGATGGTAGTGGGCGACGACCGCGAGGCCACGAATCTGGTGCAGGATCTTGCCGGCCGGATCGCCGGCTGTAGAGGGGTGTACGCCGGGCGACTCCGCAATGCCGGCCAGGTCGAGGCCCTCACAGCCAACCTCATCGCCATCAACAAGCGCTACAAGGCGCACGCGTCGCTGCGCGTTACGGATATCTGAGAGTCTCCGCCTTGTCTTCGGTAGGCCCCGACGTCTCGTGCCCGACGCCACGGCAGGTGTCCCGTGCCGTGGCGCGCGCTCGAGACGGCAAGTCCCTCGATGTCGCGGAGGCGACAGCGCTGCTGGCGGCTCGCGGTGAACAGTTGACCGACTTGATGGCCACCGCCGCCCGAGTGCGCGACGCCGGGCTCGCCGCACTCGACCGGCCAGACACGGTCACCTACAGCCGGAAGGTGTTCATCCCGCTCACGCGGCTGTGTCGCGACCGCTGTCACTACTGCACGTTCGTGGCGACTCCGAGCCGGCTTGCGCAAGCCGGTGAGCCACCGTATCTAAGCCCCGACGGGGTTCGCGCCATCGCCGCTCAGGGCGCGGCGCTCGGCTGCAAGGAAGCTCTCTTCACCCTCGGTGACCGTCCGGAGGACCGCTGGCCCGAGGCTAAGCAATGGCTCGACGAACAGGGCTACGACTCGACCCTCGACTACGTACGGGCCATGGCAGTGCTGGTGCTGGAGGAGACCGGCCTGCTGCCACACCTGAACCCGGGAGTCATGACCTGGGCGGAGATCAACCGGCTTAAACCGGTCGCGCCGTCGATGGGGATGATGCTCGAGTCGACTTCCACGAGGCTCTTCACCGAGCGTAGCGCCGCTCACTACGGCTCACCGGACAAGGACCCCGCCGTCCGACTGCGGGTCCTAACGGATGCTGGGCGGTTGAACGTGCCTTTCACCACCGGCATCCTCGTCGGCATTGGAGAGACACTTCGGGAGCGCGCCGAGTCGATCTTCGCGATGCGACAGATCAGCCGCCAGTACGGGGCCGTGCAAGAGGTCATCATCCAGAACTTCCGGGCCAAGCCGGATACTGCGATGCGCAGGCACGGTGACCTCGAACTCGAGGAGCATCTTGCCGCGATCGCCACGGCACGACTCGTGCTCGGGCCGGCCATGCGCCTCCAGGCACCGCCGAACCTGGTCGACCTCGAAGCGTGCACGACCCTCCTGGCCGCGGGCATCGACGACTTCGGCGGCATCAGCCCCCTGACACCGGACCATGTCAACCCCGAACGTCCGTGGCCTGAGATCGAGAAACTCAGTCGAGCCTGCGAATCAGTCGGCTTCCGACTCGTGGAACGGCTCACCGTGCACCCGCCGTACCTCCGGGAGCCTTGGCTCGACCCGCGGCTCAAGCCACACATCGCTGCGCTGGCCGGTCCGGCGGGGCTGGCCCGGACCGACGTCACACCCAGCGGCATCCCCTGGCAGGAGCCGGACGGAGCGTACGACGGGCAGGGCTGGTCTTCTGTTGGACGCACCGACTTGCACACGAGCATCGACAGCGAGGGGCGCACGTCGGACCGCCGAGACGACTTCGATGACGTCTACGGCGACTGGGACGCGCTCCGTGAGGGGATCGCCGGTGGCCCGGAGCCACGCGGCATTGCTCCCGCTCGAATAGGCGCGGCCGGGAAGGACGCGCTCGCAGCGGCGGAACGGGACCCCGCCAACATCAGCGAGCGACACGCGCTCACATTGGTCACCGCCGAAGGCGAGCTCCTCGAACAGCTGTGTCGACTTGCGGATGATCTTCGCCGGGAGGCCGTCGGTGACGACGTCACCTACGTGGTGAACCGGAACATCAACTTCACCAACGTCTGCTACACGGGCTGCCGGTTCTGCGCGTTCGCGCAACGGCGCACGGATGCCGACGCTTACACGCTCTCGTTGGACGAGATCGGCAGCCGAGCCGAAGAGGCGGTAGCCGTCGGGGCGACCGAAGTGTGCATGCAGGGCGGCATCCATCCAGACCTGCCGGGTTCGGCGTACTTCGACATCGCTGCCGAGGTGAAGCGACGGGCACCGTCCCTGCACGTGCACGCGTTCAGTCCCATGGAGGTGATGAACGGCGTTGCCCGTACCGGGCTATCCATCCGTGACTTCCTGGTCAAGGCTCGTGAGTCCGGCGTGGATTCGTTACCCGGAACGGCAGCGGAGATTCTCGACGATGATGTCCGATGGGTGTTGACCAAGGGTAAGCTTCCCGCCTCGCAGTGGACCGAGGTGATCCGGACCGCACATGGGATAGGGCTGCCGACGACGTCGACCATGATGTACGGCCATGTTGACCATCCGGGCCATTGGGTCGCGCATCTGCGCGTCCTCGCGGATATCCAGCGCGATACCGGAGGGTTCACCGAGTTCGTCCCGCTTCCGTTCGTGCACCAGTCGGCACCTATCTACCTTGCCGGGGTTGCCCGACCCGGCCCCACCGAGCGAGACAACCGCGCCGTGCATGCACTTGCAAGGGTGATGCTCCACGGGCTGGTTCCGAACATCCAGACTTCGTGGGTGAAGCTCGGCCCGGACGTGTGCACCAAGGTCCTCCGGGGCGGCGCGAACGACCTGGGCGGGACCCTGATGGAGGAGACCATCAGCCGGATGGCCGGGTCCACCAACGGCTCCCGGCGTTCCGTGGCCGAGCTCGAGGAGATGGCCGCCCTCGCTGGCAGGCCGGCCCGCCAGCGCACGACGCTCTACACCGATCCACAAACCTCGAAATAATAAGGAGATAACCATGAGCACAAGCTCGTCAGAGGCTCCGGTCATCGTTGTGGGCGCCGGCCTCTCCGGTCTCGCCACCGCCCTCGGCGTTGCCCTGAGGGGCCGCGACGCAATCGTTCTCGAGGCCGGCGACATGGTCGGTGGGGCTGCGGCGTACTCCGGTGGTCAGGTGTGGGTGGGTGCAAACCACGTCGCCGAGCGTGAAGGCATCCACGACACCCTCGATGAGGCCGAGAAGTACGTCCGCGCCATCGCACACGACCATCCGGAGGTGCTCGACGAGTCGGCGATGTATCGGTGGCTCACCACGTCTCCGTCGGCAATGAAGCACTGGGAGGACGTCGGTGCGATCCGATGGACGGTAATTCCTGGCCTAGCGGACTACCACAACGAATGTGAGGGTGCGGCGCCTGCCGGGCGCTACCTCACCAACGAGGTCATCGACGGAAGCGTCCTGGGCGAGTGGCGACAGAGGTTGCGGGTCAGCCCCTACTTCCCCGTCGGTACGACGTACGCCGACATGTTCGTAAAGGGGCGGAGGCTCACCTACGTCGACGACAACGAGTCCGGCGAGTCCCAGGCGGGGGTGCAGGCCTTCGGCATCGTCGAGAGCCGTGAGCCGACGGCCCACAAGGACGGGGACCCGCTCACGTTTGGTACCGGCGTGGTGGCCAGCTTCCTTGCGCGTGTGCTCCAGGAGGAGCGGGTTTCCCTGCACACCTCGCACCGGGTGGTCGAGCTGCTCACCGGCGAAAACGGTGCGGTTGTGGGTGTACGTGCGATCGGTCCCGACGGGCCTGTTGACCTGCACGGCCCTGTGGTGCTCGCGACGAGCACCTACGACTGGGACGCGGAACTGGTCGAGGAGCTCGTCGGGCTAGGACCGGAAGACTTCGGCAGCGTCGCCCCCGATACGCTGCGCGGCGATGGGATCAAGCTCGCCCGTTCTGTCGGCGGAGCCGTCGCGCGGATCCCGGCGACCAAAGTGCCGATGCTCCCCGGTTGGCAGTCTGCGGTCGGCGAGGGTTTCGCGTACGGGCCCGACTACGCTATGCCCCACTGCATGATTGTCGATGCCAGCGGGAAGCGGTACTGCGACGACTCCTACTGGGTCGACATCGTCGACAAGACGATGAACCCGGACGACCGGCACCTGCCGTTCTTCTTGATCTTCGACGAGCAGCACCACCGCAAGTACGGGCTGGGCATCACCCCGCCCGGAGGCACGTATCCCGAAGGACTGGTCACGTCTGCGCCGACGTTGCGGGAACTCGGCGAGGCGCTGGGCATCGACGGGATCCGGCTCGAGGAGACCGCGGCCAAGTTCAGCGAGCACGCGCTCCGAGGAGAGGACCCGGACTTCGGGCGGGGCAACGTCGACTATGTGCGCCGGTTCGCCGGTGATCCGGCCAACGAGCCGAGCCCGGTCCTGGGACCCATCACTGAGGCGCCATTCCACGGCTTCCGGCTGCGGTTCGTCGGCACCGGCATTGGTTCCAGTGGCGTGCACATCGACCGCGATGGGCATGTCCTGTCGGTGAGCGGATCGATCGTGCCCGGTCTGTATGCCGTCGGGTCGTGCGCAGCGCTTACGACAACAGGATCCGGCTACAACAGCGGCTTCGCGCTTGGTCGCGGGCTCACCCTGGCCTACCTGGTGGCCCACGAGCTGACCGGTGAGCCGGTGCCCGACCTGAAAGAGAATCCAGCATGACCTACGTCATTGCGCTTCCGTGCGTGGACCTCAAGGACCGCGCCTGCGTGGATGAATGCCCGGTGGACTGCATCTACGAAGGTTCGCGGATGCTCTACATCCACCCCGACGAGTGTGTCGACTGCGGCGCCTGCGAGCCGGTCTGCCCGGTCGAGGCGATCGCCCACGAGGACGACGTGCCCGAGGACCTCAACTCCTTCCACCGAGCCAATGCCGAGTTCTTCGCCGACCTGGGCTCACCGGGCGGGGCATCGGGAGTCGACTTCACCGACCGGGACCACCCGATGGTCGCCGCGCTGCCGCCCCAGGAACACCACGACTGACAGAGATGATGTTCATGAGCACCTCCCGCCGAGGTCTGACCCAGCGACTGACTGACTTCGGGTCCTTAATGGGATTTGTCGACCTCGGTCGGGAGGTGCTTGTGCACTCCACTGGACGTGGCGTTGTGACTTCATAGGCGCCTGGCCAGAGGCCCCATCTCCGTCTTGTCCGCGTTGCCCGGCTGGTGCGTGCCGCCGCCCTGGCCGGCGAGCGGACCGGCACCGGCTCACCGCGGCGGTGACCGGCAGGCCAACGCCGCCCTCTACCGTGTCGTGCTCTGCCGCCTGCGCTACGACCCCCGCACCCGCGCACACGCCGAACGACGCACCAAGGAAGGCCTGTCCAAGAAAGAGATCGTCCGATGCCTCAAACGCTACATCGCCCGCGGGCTCGACCAGCTCATCACATCAAACGATCTTGAACTCTCCGCTTGACATCCATAGGAGCATCCCGCGGCGTGAGCAATAGCGAGGGGCTGGGACATGAGTGTCCCAGCCCCTCGTTCCATCTTGCCGCTACCGGGCCGGTCGTCAGCAGCCCTTCGCTGCCCGCCGACCGGCCCGGTAGCCGAAGACCAGCGCAGGGCCGAGCGTGCCGCCGGCGCCCCCGTAGACCATGCCAGTCGCACCGGCCATCGCGTTGCCCGCGGCGAACAGGCCGGGGATCACGTTGCCGTCCACGTCGAGCACCGCACCGTCGACGTCAGTGCGCGGGCCACCCTTGGTGCCCAGCGCCGACGAGACCAGTTCGACGGCGTAGTACGGGCCTTCGTCGAGTGGCCCAAGAGTCGCCATCGGCCCCGGGTACTTGGTCCGGTCACCGCACCAGCCGTCGTACGCGCTGTCGCCCCGATTGAAGTCGTCATCGTGCCCTGAGCTGACCAGTTCGTTGAACCGGGCAACCGTCTTCTCCAGCTGATCGGCCGGCACGTCGATCTTCTCGGCCAGCGAGGCCAGCGAGTCCCCGCGCACTGCCCAGCCGGGTGCAGGTCCCCCAGGGCCGGCGCCAAACCCGCCGTACCTCTCGACGAACCCCTGGTCGAAGACGAGCCAGCAGGGCTGGTTGAGATAGCTGAAGGACGTGGGGTCGAACTGGTGGAATGCCCCACCCAGCGCATTGTAGTTCGCCGCTTCGTTGGTGAAACGCTTGCCGAACCGATTCACCATGATTGACCGAGGGAGCGTCCGCTCCCGCAGGATCAGCATCACCGGCTGGCGATCGTCGGGATGCGCTTTGGGGAGGGCGGCAACCGGGACCCACCACGCCTCACGCATGTTGCCGAGCTGTGCGCCGACCCTCATCGCCATCCGCAAGCCGTCCCCGGTGTTGGTGGCAACGCCGGCGGGATACTTGATCGGGCCACGAAGGAAGTCGCGGACCAGGGCCTCGTCTGACTCGAACCCGCCGGTGGCGATCACCACGGACTTAGTCCGCACCTCGCGGACCCCGTCCGGGCTCTCAAAGCGGACACCGCGCACGGCGCCGTCCTCCATCAGCAGCTCGACGGCACGGTGCTCGAGCTGTGGCACGACATTATGGTTCAGGCACCCCTTGAGCAATGCGCCCACCATCGCCCTGCCGAGGCCCTCGATGGATCGGGATCGCCGTTGGGCCTCCACCTCGGGATCGATGACGCCCGTCCCCCCACCGATGGGGGTCTCGGTGACCCGCATCGGTCGGGTCACGCCGACCATGCGTTCGCCCCAACCAGGGATTTCGTCGAAGGAGAAGAGCTCCGGTTCCAAGGAGCGACCGCCTTGGGGCTTTCCGCCCGGGTGCTCCGGGTGGTAATCCGGAAACCCGGGTACGAGCCGCAGCTTGAGCGGCGTCGAGGACTCCAGCCACTCGATCAGCTCCGGGCCGGTGTCGATCAACGTCTCCGCGAGCTCGGGCAGGATCATCCCGTGCGACAGTGACGCCAGGTAGGCCAGGGCGTCCTCGCGCGAGTCCGCGACGCCGGCCTGTGCGGCGTACTTGTTGTTCGGGATCCAGGCCACGGCGCTGGCCAGCGCCGTGGTGCCGCCGACCTTGTCGGCCTTCTCGAACAGCCCGACCGACGCGTCGGCGTCTGCGGCGGCGAGCGCCGCGGTGAGCCCGGAGGCGCCGGTGCCGAGGACGACGACGTCGTATGACTCCATGCAAGGGCCGCCTTGGTCAGTAGGAGGGGGTGGACTCGCGGGACGCCGACGAGAGGATCCGGGGACCGGGCGTGAAGGTGACAGGGATGCTTACGTAGCCCGTGTTGGTGCCCTGGTGCGGGTAGGGCTTGAGCGCATCGAGGTCGACCCTGTAGTCCGGCAGCCGGGTGAGGATCTGGCTGAGCAGCTCCTTGGCCATGGCCCGCCCGAGGTTGGACCCTGCGCACCGGTGCACCCCGATGCCGAAGGCGGTATGCCGGTTGGGCCAACGGTGGATGTCGACCTCATCGGGGTTCTCGAACTGGTTGGGGTCGCGGTTTGCGGACGCCCAGGACAGCAGCACTCGGTCGCCCTTCTTCATCGGGCAGCCGAGCTTTTCGGTGTCCTCGGTGACGGTCCGGGCCAGCGCCTGGGTGGGGGAAAAGTAGCGAAGGAACTCCTCAATGGCCTTGTTCAGCAGTGAGAGGTCGGCTTGCAGTTCGGAGCGGACCTCGGGGTGCTGGTAGAGCCACACCACGGTGTTCGAGACCAGCGACGCGGTGGTGCCCACCCCGCCGGACAGCAGCAGGTCGACCATCGCGAACACCTCGTCGTCGGTGACCGGTCGGCCGTCGACCTCCTGCTGCACCAGGTAGCTGATGATGTCGTCGGTCGGCTCTGCCCGCCGGTCGGCGATCACCTGTCGCGTGACCTTCTCGAGGTGGGGCAGGTCAACCTTGACGGCCTGGTCGAACTCGTCGGTGCCCGGCACCGCGATGAGCAAGGCGTGGAAGGCTCTTGCGTAGGTCTTCCAGTGCTCGATCGGCAGTCCGAGCCAGTCGACCGTCACGATCGCGGGTACCCCGATGACCGAGGTGATGTCGGCTGCCCCGACCTCGATGATGTCGTCGATGAAAGCGGTGACGTAGTGCTTGACCATCCGCTCCATCCGCTCGACCGCGGCCGGCGCGGTGATCGGGTTGATGATCTTGCGCCACTTCCGGAACTCCGGCGGGTCGATCTCGATCGGGATATGGAACGGCGCCGGCGTCTTCGGGATCACCACCGACAACCCCTCACCGCCGTAGGTGTTGCGTTCGGAGGAGAAGGTCGCGTCGTCGCGCGCGGCCTCGAAGACAGCCTTGTAGTCAGACAGCACCCAGTACCCGCCGTGGGCCTCGGTCCATGCCACCGGCGTCGTCTCACGGAGAGCCTTGTAGGAGCCGGCCGGGTCAGCGGAGTGCTCGTCGGAGTTGTGGTCGAAGTGTACGACCGGACAACGGGCCGTTTCCGTCATATCGACGCCTCCTTAGGGTTCCCTCTACCCTGATCATGGTTATACTCGATCCCGCCGGTGTCAAGGTGAGTTTTCAACGAGGAGGAGCACATGAAGGTACGCGTCGTCGAGGACAAGTGCCAGGGCCATGGCCTGTGCCGGCTGAGCAGCCCTAACCTCTTCTACGCGCGTGAGGAGGACGGGCACGCGTATGTGAAGGACGAGAACGTGCCGGCCGGCAAGGAGGACGAGGCGCAGCTCGCCGCAGACAGCTGCCCCGAGCTCGCGATCGAGGTCGACTGACCATGCCCGAGGCGTTGGCTCCGGTGTTGAGCATCGGGTCAGGTTCGGCGTACGCCAACGACCGGCTGGAGCCGGCCGCGGCCATGGCCGACAGCGGTCGCGTCTCCTACATGGGGTTCGACTGCCTGGCCGAACGAACCATGGCACTCGCCCACGTCCGTCGTCGGCAGGACCCCTCGACCGGGCAGGACGAGCGCATCGGAGCCCTCGTCCCACTGCTGCGTGGCTACCTGTCCCGAGGCGGCAAGGTGGTCGGCAATTTCGGTGCGGCCAACCCCGACGCCGCCTACGAGGAGTTCGCGGCGCACCTGCGCAAGGTCGGTCTGCTGGGTGTGCGGATCGGTGTCATCCGCGGGGACGACGTGCACGACCTGGTCACCCGTCTGGACTGCGCGCTGCCCGAGCTGGGCACCACGGTGGGCGCGCTCGGTGACCGGATCGTCTCGGCCAACGCCTACATTGGCGCCCTGCCGATCGTCGACTGCCTGCGCGAGGACGCGCAGATCGTGCTCGGCGGCCGCCTCGCGGATCCGTCGCTATTTGTCGGTCCGATCTGCCACGAGCTGGGTTGGGACCTCACGGACTGGGACCGCGTCGGGCACGCCACGATGGTGGGCCACCTGCTCGAGTGCGGCGTGCACTCCACGGGAGGCAACTTCGAGGATCCGCCGTACCGGCGGGTCCCGGACCCGCACAACCTCGGCTACCCCCTCGCCGACGTCGAGGACGGGTCGGTCGTGGTCACGAAGCTGCCCGGCACCGGCGGCGCCGTCGACGAGCTCACCATGAAGACCCAGCTCTACTACGAGATCCACGATCCTGCGCGCTACCTGACGCCGGACGTGACCGCGGACTTCACCGGCGTCACGATCGAGGACCTCGGCGACAACCGGGTCCGTCTCTCCGGCGCCCGGGGTCGGGAGTGGCCCAGCCACCTGAAGGTGCTGGTCGGCGTGGACCAGGGTTGGAAGGCCGTCGGCGAGATGTCCTACGGCGGACCGGGGTGCGTCGATCGGGCACGTCGGGCCGAGGAGATCGTCCGCGCCAGGCTGGACGCGTTCGGGAGCGACATCGACGACCTGCGGGTCGATCTGCAGGGCGTGGGATCGCTGTTCGGTGACCGCCTGGTCGGTGGCGAGCCGACCGAGGTGCGCCTCCGCCTCGCGGTCCGTACGCCGAACATGGAGGCTGCCCGCGCCGCCGTGCACGAGGTCGAGCTCCTCTACTTCGGGCCGGCCGGCGGCGGTGGCGCGACCGGGAGCGTGGTTCCGGCACTCGGTGTCACCCCCGCTTACGTGCCGCGGGAGCAGGTCCGGCTGGAGACCGAGGTGCTGGAGTCATGAAGCTGCGCGAGATGGCCTACAGCCGGTCCGGCGACAAGGGAGACGTCAGCAACATCTGCGTCTTCGTCTACGACCAGGCCGACTACCCGACGCTCGTCGAGCAGCTCACCGCCGACGTCGTCCGCGAGCACTTCGGAGCGCTGGTCCAAGGCAACGTGGTCCGGTACGAGCTGCCCAACGTGCACGGCCTCAACTTCGTGCTGGACAAGGCCCTCGGTGGCGGAGTCTCGATGACGCTGCGAGTGGACCCGCACGGCAAGGCGTTCCAGTCCCTCATCCTCGACATCGACCTTCCAGGGGACCAGCGGTGACCAGCGTGTCCGAGCTCGCGACCGACCTCGCCCGGCAGACCTGCTTCATCGACGGGCAGTGGACCACAGGGGACGCCGGGGCGTTCATCAGCATCGAGCCGGGCACCGCAACCGAGCTGGCCACCTGGTCGATGGCGACGGTGGACCAGGCGGACGCCGCGATCGCCGCGGCCCGCCGCACCTTCGACCAGGCGCTGTGGCGGGCTAAGCCGCCGGCTGAGCGGGCGGCGGTGCTGCGCCGGCTGGCGGACCTGCTGGACCGCGACCGGGAGCAACTGGCACAGCTGATCACCGCCGAGGTCGGGTCCCCGATCAGCCTGGCGCGCACGCTGCAGACGGCGACCCCGGCGGTCAACCTCCGGTGGGCCGCCGACGCCGCGGAGCGCGGCCCACGGGGCGGGTACCGGGAGGAACTGCCCGAACAGCAAGGCCCGCCGGCCTCCAAGAGCGTGCTGCTGCGCGAGCCGATCGGCGTGGTCGCCGCGATCACGGCGTACAACTACCCGATCAACCTGATCGCCTGGAAGGTCGGACCGGCCCTGGCCGCCGGATGCTCGGTCGTGCTGCTGCCCTCACCGCGCGGCGCCCTCAACACCGTGGCGTTCGTGCGGCTCGCCGAGGAGGCGGGAGTGCCCGCCGGTGTACTCAACCTGGTGGTCGGGGACGCCTCGGTGGGCGAGCGGCTGGCCTCGCACCCCGCGGTGGACATGGTCTCCTTCACCGGATCCGACCAGATCGGCGCCGCGGTGATGGCGGCCGCGTCGCAGACCCACAAGAACGTAGTTCTCGAGCTCGGCGGCAAGTCACCCACGGTCGTCCTTCCAGGGGCCGACCTGGACCGGGCGGTTGGCCCGTCGATGCTGCGGTTCTGCCGCAACGCGGGGCAGGGGTGCGGGGCGACCACCCGCATCCTGGTGCACCGCGACGACTACGACGCATTCGTGGCCAAGGCCACCGCCTTCCTCACGGCGCTGCCTGTCGGTGACCCCACCCAGGAGTCGACCGAGGTCGGCCCGCTAATCACCGAGGAGCACCGGAGCCGGGTCGAAGGCTACCTCCAGCGGGCGGTGGACAAGGGCGCGACCGTGCTCGCCGGTGGCGGCCGTCCCGCAGACCTGGACGGCTACTTCCTGAAACCCACGCTGCTCACCGGCGTCCACCCCGACGACGAGATCGCGCAGGACGAGCTTTTCGCGCCGGTCGCCGTCCTGTTCTCCTACGACAGTGTCGACGAGGCGGTGGAGATCGCCAACAACAGCCGCTACGGGCTCAACGCCCTGGTATGGGGTGACCCGGAGCAGGCGATGGAGATCGCCGGACGGCTCGACACCGGGACGGTGGCCGTGAACGGCGGCGGCGGTGCCAGGCCCGACGTCCCCTGGGTCGGCCGCCGGCAGTCCGGCACCGGCTCGGAGATGGGCGAGGACGGGTTCGCCGAGTTCTTCACAGTAAAGCACCTGCAATGGCCGGCGTGAGCGCTTCCCCACTGCCGGCGTTCGCCGGCCGCGACGTCGGCTGGCTGGTCGACCGGTGGGCGGCGACCGCGCCGGACCGGACGTTCCTCACGTGGGCGCCGTTCGACGCACCCGTACGCCGCTGGACGTGGTCGGAGTTCGCCCGAGACGTCGCGGCCCTGCAGACCGGGTTTGCTCGCCGCGGCGTACGGCAGGGGGATCCGGTCGCGCTGGTAATGTCGAACCACCCCGACTTCCTGCTCGCCTGGACCGCATTGACCGCCATGGGGGCGGTCGCGGTATGCCTGAACCCGCGGCTGAGCGCTGACGAGCTCGGCTACGTCGGCTCACACTGTGGCCCGGTCGGTGCCGTGGTGAGCGGTGAGGTCGCCGACGTCGTGTCCGGCGCGATGCCGGACCTGGCCTGGGTCGCGGTCAGCGAGGGGACCGGTGCGGACGCGGTCGAGGCTTTGCTGCGCGCCGACCCGGTCGAGCGTCGCCCGTTGGTCCCGGGCGCGGCCGCCACCTCGGTGCAGTACACCTCGGGCACCACCGCGCGGCCGAAGGGCGTGGTCTGGACCCAGGCGAACTGCCTGTGGGCGGGCAAGGTCGGCGCTACGCACCAGGGATTGCGCCCCGACGACACCTACCTGATCCACCTTCCGCTGTTCCACACCAACGCGTTGTCCTACTCCTTCCTGTCGTGCCTGTGGTCGGGCACCGCACTGGTGCTGCAGCCGAAGTTCTCCGCCTCACGCTTCTGGGACGTCTCAGTGGACCATCGGGTGACCTGGACGTCCGTCGTCTCTTTCGTGCTGCGCGCCCTCGCCGACCGTGAGGTGCCCGACCGGCACGCATACCGCGGCTGGGGCAACAGCGCAAACCTCGATCCCTCACCGGTCACCGGGGGCGTGCCGGTGGTGGGCTGGTTCGGGATGACCGAGACCGTCTCGCACCCGGTGGTAGGCGACCTGCACCACCAGGATGCGCCCGGCACGATAGGCCGGCCGGCCGCGGAGTACGACGTACGCGTCGTTGACGACTCGGGGCACTCCGTGGCCCCCGGCGAGACCGGCAACCTGCACGTGCGCGGGGTGCCCGGTGTCTCGCTCTTCAAGGAGTACCTGCACGACTCCGACGCCACCGCCGCGACCTATGCAGACGATGGCTGGTTCGTGACCGGTGACCGCCTCCGCCTCGACATGGGTGGCACGCTGACCTTCGTCGAGCGGGACAAGGACGTGCTGAAGGTGGGGGGAGAGAACATCGGCGCCCCGGAGATCGAACGCGTGCTGCTCGGGGTGCCCGGTGTCCGGGAGGCGGCCGTGGTCGGGAAGCCGGACCCGATGCTTGGTGAGGTGCCGGTCGCCTTCGTCGTAACGCACGACGGCGCGGAGGTCACCGTCGGTGCGCTGGCCGGCCGGTGCTCGCAGATGCTCGCCGACTTCAAGCGGCCGCGCGAAGTGCGCATCGTCGACGACCTGCCCCGGTCCACATTGAACAAGGTCGCCAAGTCCAGACTGCGCGACCTGCTCTCCGCGGAGGCCTCCGGTGCCTGAGCCGGCCGGACCGCTCGCCGGGGTCACCGTTGTGGAGCTGGCCGGCATCGGGCCCGGGCCGTTCTGCGTGATGTTGCTGGCCGACATGGGGGCGACCGTGGTGCGGGTCGACCGGCCCGGCGCCGGGTCGGACGACTACACGCCCAACCCGGTCATCGAGCGGGGCCGGCGCTCCATCGCCGTCGATCTGAAGCACCCGGACGGGGTGGAGGTCGTGCTCCGCCTCGTGGAGTCGGCCGACGTGCTGGTGGAGAGCTACCGGCCGGGCGTCGCCGAGCGGCTCGGTGTCGGTCCGGACATCTGCCTGGCCCGCAACCCGAGGCTGGTCTTCGGCCGGATGACCGGGTGGGGCCAGGACGGTGAGCTCGCGCCGGTCGCCGGCCACGACATCAACTACATCTCGATGACCGGCGCCCTGCACGCGATGGGCCGTGCGGGTGAGCGGCCGGTCCCGCCGCTCAACCTGGTCGGTGACTTCGGTGGGGGAGCGTCCTCGCTCGCGTTCGGAATCGTGTGCGCCCTCCTAGAGGCACGGACGTCGGGCAGGGGACAGGTCGTGGACGGCAACGTCCTGGACGCGACCTCGGCGTTGATGGGGCTGGTGCACGGGCTCCGCGCAGCAGGCCGCTGGTCGCTGGAGCGTGGCTCGAACCTGCTCGACACCGGCTGCCCCTACTACGACATCTACACCTGTGCCGACGGCCGCTGGGTCGCGGTCGGTGCGATCGAGGAAAAGTTCTTCGTCAACGTGCTGCGTGTGCTCGGCCTGGATACCGACGATCGGCTGACGGGCAGCCACAAGGACCGCAGCAGGTGGCCCGTGCTGCGCAAGGCGTTGACCGCGGCGTTCGCCACGCGGACCCGGGACGAGTGGACGGCCGCCTTCGCCGGCGTGGACTGCTGCGTGACCCCCGTGCTGGACATGGACGAGGCGGCCGCACACCCCCATGCCCGGCAACGCGAGGCGTACATGCCCATCGGGGACACCGGGCACGTGCAGCCGGCGGTCGCCCCGCGCTTCAGCCGTTCCGCGACGCCGGTGCCGACGCTGCCGCCCCGGCCGGGGGAGCATACCCGTCAGATCCTCGCCGAGCACGGGTTCGGCGCGGAGCACGTCGTGCGGCTGCTCGAGTCGGGCGCGGTCGCCGACTGAGTTCGGATCAGACCGCGGCGTCGCGCACGACGCGGTCGACGGAGTCGATCTGGCGCAGGGCCGGGACGATGTCCCGACCCAGGTCGTCGAGGTACTCCACCACCTGCTCGGTGCTCATGTGTGGCCACTGCGCACGGACCAGGATCGGGTCGATCGGAACGATCGCGGAGAGATCGCGGATCTGCGCGATGCACTCGTCCGGCGTACCGATGAAGGTCTCCTTCGCGGCCACGTTGCGGAATTCCCGAGTCAGCTCGTCGGCGTCGCGGGTCGCGAGTTGGCGTGCGGCGTATGCCAGCAGGCGCTCCTTGGCCATGGACTCGAAGCGCTCGAATGCCGCGTCGGTGGTCCGGCCGGGGATGATCTCCCGCCGCAGCGGGTGCTTGACGTGGGGCCGGCCGAGCTTGTCCCGCTCGTCCTCGTAGAGCGCCATCAGCCGGACCATCTCGGGGATCTTCGTCTCCGGGGTGACCGGCCAGCCGTCGCCGAGACGCGCCGAGCGGCGGACACCGGCGTCCTTCATCGCGCCGATCCAGATCGGCGGGTGCGGGTCCTGCCACGGCCGGATGTGCGTGTGGCCGTCCTCGAGCTTCCAGAACTTGCCGTCGAAGTCGACCACGTCCTGGGTCCACAACATCTTCATCAGCCGCAGCGACTCGTCCATCATCGCGAACCGCTTGGTGAAGTCGATGCCGAAGTAGGTGAACTCGTCCTGGCGGTAGCCGGCGCCCGCGCCCACCACGAGCTTGCCCCGGGTGAGGATGTCGAGGGTGGCGAGCTCCTCGGCCAGCGCGATCGGGTGGTAGAGCGGCACCTGGATGACGGTGGTCGCCAGCGTGACGTGCTCGTCGAGTTCTGCCGCGATCCGGGCGAGCGTCGGGATCGGCTGCAACCAGCGGAGGTCGCCGTACAGGTAGTGGTGCCCGATGGTGATGTAGGAGATGCCGTTGCGCTGCGCGGCCTCGACCTGCCGCAGCAGCCCGTCGAGGTGGTCCTTCGGGGAGACGCTCGCGTGGACGTCTCCGAGAATCACACCGATCTGCACCGCAGCACTCCTTCTCCGGGCATCAGGTAGACAGCAACACGATCCTTGCTATCATACGCATAAATAATGGAAGCTGGCAGGTGGGTCGATGACCAAGCGCGGTGGTTGCCCGGTAGTGCATTTCGACCACAACTCCCTGGAGCACTCGGTCGACCCGGTCGTCTCGTACGCCCGGCTGCGGGCCGAGGCGCCCGTCGCGTGGACCGATGCCCACGGCGGCTACTGGGTGCTCTCCGACTACGCCTCGGTGTTCGAGGCCGCGCGCAACGACGCCGTATTCTCATCGGGTCGAAGCTCCCACGGTGGGGAGGGCCTGAACAACGTGATCCCGAAGGCACCGGTCCGCCTGCACATTCCGGTGGAGCTAGACCTGCCTGAGCACCGCAGTTACCGAAAGATCCTCAACCCGGTCACCTCTCCGGCGGCGATCGAGGAGCTGCGGCCGATGATCGCGAAGTGGACCGAGTGGTTCATCGACCAGGTGATCGAGGAGGGTGAGTGCGATCTCGCCTCGGTGATCGGCGTGCCCGCGGTGGTCACCTTGGACTGGCTCGGTCTCGACGTCAACGACTGGCAGCGCTACTCGCGCACTCTGCACTCGGTGCTCGCCGATTCGCCGGGCAGCCCGGCCCACAACCGATCGGTCGAGGTCGACATCCCATGGATGGAGCGGCAGATCACCGAGGCGATCGCGGCACGCCGCAGGGAGCCGCGAGCCGACCTGATCAGTCACCTGCTGGTGCAGGAGGTCGACGGGGAGCCGATCACCGACGACGCAGCGTACTCCATCATCGAGCTGCTGATCTCCGGCGGGGTGGGCACCACCGCCTCGCTGGTCAGCCAGACGCTGGTGCACCTGCACCGACACCCCGAGCAGCGGGCCGAGCTGATCGAGCACCCCGAGCTCCTCGAGCGCGCGATCGAGGAGTTCCTGCGCGCGTTCTCGCCGACTCAGGCGCTAGCGCGGACGGTGACCCAGGACATCGAGTTTCGGGGCTGCTCGATAAAGGCCGGCGACCGGGTGCTGCTGGCCTGGAGCTCGGCAAACCGCGATCCCGCCCAGTTCGAGGACGCCGACGAGGTTGACCTGCACCGGTGGCCGAACCGGCACACCGCGTTCGGAATGGGCATCCACCGGTGCGCCGGCGCCCATCTTGGCCGCGCCATCGCCCGGGAGCTGGTTGGCCAGATCTTGGAACGGATGCCTGACTACCGGGTCGACCTGGACGGCGTGGAGACCTATCCGCACCAGGGCGTCAACGCCGGCTTCCAACGGATCCCGGCAACCTTCACTCCTGGGAAGCGCCGCGGCCGGGTCGCCTGATGCGCTTCCTGCAGCGGCTCGACCCGGAGATCGCGGCCGTGCTCGACCATATCCCGCGGCTCGACCTTCGCGATCTCGCGCACGCGCGTGCGGAACGGCGCGAACTGGCCGCGCTCGCCCGGTCGAGGTGGCAGCCGAGCGGACGGGTGCGCACCGAGGTGGTGCACGTGCCAGGACGCGACGGCGCCTCCTCGGTGCCGGTGCGGCTACACCGCCCGAACGGTCTGGCGGGGCCGGCCGATCCGCTGCGACCGGCGTTGCTCTGGGTGCACGGCGGGGGACACGTACTTGGCCACGCGGAACAAGACGACCCGCTGCTGGACCGGGTCGTGTCCACGCACGGCTGCGTGGCGGTGGCGCCCGACTGGCGTCACGCGCCCGAACATCCCTATCCAGCGGCGCTGGAGGACTGCTACGCGACGCTGACGTGGCTGCAGGCGGAAGCTCGCGACCTCGGCATCGATCCCGACCGGATCGTTGTCGGCGGCGCCAGCTCGGGAGGAGGGCTCGCCGCCGGGCTCGCACTGCGGGCCCGGGACGAGGCGGTTGTAGGGCTGGCCGGACAGCTGCTGGTCTACCCGATGCTCGACGATCGGATGGTCACCGCCTCGAGCACCGCGGTGACCGACTCACGGGTGTGGAACGAGGAGAGCAACACGATCGCGTGGACGGCGTACCTGTCCGGCGTAAAGCCGGTCCCGGCGTACGCCGCTCCGGCCCGGGCCACCGACCTGGCGGGCCTGCCGAGGACGTGGATCGGCACCGCCGAGCTCGATTTGTTCGTCGACGAGGACGTCGACTACGCGCAGCGGCTGATGGCGGCCGGGGTCTCCACGGAGTTGGTCGTCTACCGAGGTGCGGTGCACGGCTTCGAGCTGTTCGCGCCGCAGGCGGCGGTTTCGCGGCGGTTCGCGCGCGACTTCCACGACGCGTTGGCCTCGCTGCTCACCTGACCGGTGGTTTGTCCCGCAGACGACATTGCACCCTGACGATGTGATCGGCATGCCCAGCGGCGGCCGCGAGCGGCGCGAGCGCCGAGTTCGTGGACGTGCTGCGGTACATCTGCAAGGCCGTCTGGAGCTTTCACACCGAGGGCGACCCCGCCTCCGAGCCGTCCCCAAGCTACGGCCCTGACCGCCAACGGCGACCTTGACGCCTACTGGGCCTACCACCTACAGCAAGAGCAACACCGCGCCCACGCCAGCCGCTACCTCGACCCATCATCCCGAAATGATCATCCCTTCAGGGGAGCCGCACCCAATTGCTTTACAGGAGCCTTGCCGCACCGTATGGTGCCCATCACACGCCAATCACATGCCAATCATGTGCATGATATGCATGCACGATCGGAGACACACATGATCTGGAACGCACGCCGGGCGGGACGGCGCAAGATCGCGGGCGCGGCGCTGACCGCCGGAGTACTCCTGAGCATGACAGCCTGCGGAGGTAGCCACGCGCCTGCTTCGGGCAAGGGCCTGCCGGCCGAGATCAAGCTGGTGTCGGTCAACCCGACCACTGGCGTGGTGGCCTTCGCCGGCGCCTCCGCCAACAAGGGTTACCAGCTCGCAGTGAAGGAGATCAACGACTCCGGCCTCCTCGGCGGCAGTAAGATCAAGCTCGAGCTCAAGGACACCAAGAGCGAGCCGCAGACCGCGGCGAGCGCGCTGACGTCGGCGATCAGCGACCGCGACGTCGCGGCCGTGTTCGGGTCGGTGTCCAGCACCGAGGCGGTGGCGATGTCGCCGCTGGCGCAGAAGCAGGGCATGCCGATCGTCTACACGCAGGCCGGCAGCCACGGGGTGGTGGTGGGCGACTACACCTACCGCGCCACCCCGCTGATGAGCTCCTACTACCCGATCATCTCGAAGTTCATCAAGGAGCAGGGCTACAAGTCCGTCGGTCTCATGTACACCAGCGTGACTCCCACGCTGCAGGAGATCGGTGAGAAGACCTATCCCCAGCTCGCCGAGAACCTCGGCTTCAAGATCACCAAGAGCATCGCGACGTCGGCGACCACACAGGACTTTGCGGCCCCGATCTCGCAGCTGCTGGCGTCGAAGCCCGACGTCGTCGCCGCGCTCGAGGTGGGCGCGTCCAACCCGACCGTGATGACGCAGCTGCGTCAGGCCGGCTACGAGGGCAAGGTGCTCGGCAACTCCGGTGCGAGCGCCGGCAACCTCAAGCCCGCGGGCAAGGCCGCCGACGGCATGGTCTGGCCTGCTGACTTCAACTTCCAGCAGAGCGCGGCGAGCAGCCAGAAGTTCGTAGCGGCCTACCGTGCCGCGTACAGCGAGGACCCGCTGAACTACGCGGCCGAGGCGTACGACGCAGCGCACTTCCTGGCCCGCTCGATCGCGGCGGCGGGCTCCATCGACCGTGTTGCGATCAAGGACGCCATGAAGAAAGAGGCGGCCAAGAGCTTCGACGGCGCGCTCGGTAAGGACCTGAAGTGGGTGGACGGCACCCTGCAGGTGCCCGGCGTGATGGTGGAGTACAGCACCGAGGGCGAGAAGCTCCTCTACGAGGGCACCGGACAGTGACCTGTGCCGGCTGGTGGGATGCACTGGTCCCACCAGCCGGCCCGGTCGGCTAGGCAGAGAAGGAAGCAGACGGGAGCAAGTCGTGCAAGACCTTCTGAGTGTGGTGACCCTGGGGTCGATCTACCTGCTCTTCGCCCTGGGCATGAGCCTGACGTGGGGCACCATCGACATCTTGAACTTCGGCCACGGCGCAATCTTCATGTTCTCGTCGTTCACGGCGTACCTGGTGTTGCAGCAGACCGAACTCGGCCTGCCGCTGATCATGCTAATCGGCCTGATCGTCGGCGCCCTCATGTCCCTGCTGATCCAGGTGCTCGCCTTCGAGCAGATCATCAAGCGAGCGAAGGACAAACGGGCCGCCGAGATGCAGATCCTCATCGGCGGGATCGGCGTCGCGATCATCCCCCTGGCGATCGCCCAGCACTACACCAAGAGCAACCCGTTCGGGTTCAGCAAGTCCACGTTCAAAGTGAACACCTGGACGATGGGTGACCTACGGATCACCAACATCGCCGCTCTCAGCATCGTGGTCGCGGTCGTCCTATGGGTCTCCGCCGCGGTGTGGCTGCGGCGGTCGCGCCAGGGCCTCGCGCTCCGGTCCATCGGCGTGGACGCCGAGACCGCCGCCCTGATGGGCATCGACCGTCGGAAGATGGCGCTGGCCACGATGGCCGTCGCGGGCGGGATGGCCGGCCTGTCCGGCGTACTGTTCACCTTCGGCCTCGGCGCGATCACTCCCGAAAGCGGTGACACGCTGCTGGTGAAGGCCTTCGCGTGCATCATCCTCGGGGGCGTCGGCAGCATGCGCGGCGTCGCGTTCGGCGCCTTCTTCCTGGCCGCCGCGGAGACGGTGGTGCTCACCCAGACCAGCGGCTCCTGGGTAGAGGCGGTCAGCTTCGGCCTGATCTTCCTAGTCCTGCTGGTGCGGCCGTCTGGTGTCTTCGGTCGCGCGGAGGTGCGACGCACATGATGAGCTTCTACGACTCCCACCTGGTCCTATTCCAGGCCACATTTACCGGCCTGATCCTGGCGCTGTCGATCCAGGTGCCGCTGCGGATGGGCGTCTTCTCGTTCGCCGGCGCCGGTTCGTACGGGATCGGTGCATACCTCGCTGCGATCCTCGTCATCAAGCAGGACGCGTCCGCGTTCGTCGCGATCGGGGCGGCGATGCTGGCCACTGCCGTCATCGGGCTGTTGCTGGGCCTCCTGATCTTCAAGCTCAACGGCCTCTACCTGGCGATGGCCACCGTCGCGTTCGACCTGATCATCGGGGTCATCGCGATCAACGGTGGGAAAACCACGGGTGGTTCGACCGGCCTGTACGGCGTTATCACCGACTTCACGATGAGCCAGTTGTTCACGATCACGCTCATTGCCCTGGTGCTCGTGGCGCTGAGCGAGGTTGGTCGCACCGGGCGCCGGGTCGATGCCGTGCGTGACGACCCCGAGCTCGCCTCGTCGATGGGCATTAGCCTGCGTCGCTACCGGCTCACCGCCTTCGTGGTCAGCGGCGCGCTCGGCGGTCTGGCCGGCTCGATGAACGTGCTCGTCCGCAGCGCGATCGGCCCGCTGGACATCGGCTTCGGCCTGATCGTGCTCGGCCTGACGATGATCGTCGTGGGTGGTTCCCGCTCCTGGAAGGGTGCGGTCATCGGCGCGGTCATCTTCACCTGGCTGCCGGACGTCCTCACGGCGATCGGCGCGTGGCAGGAGCTCGTCTACGGGATCGTCGTAGCGCTCGCCGCGGTGTTCTTGCCGCGCGGCATCTACGGCGTGCTGGTCGACCTGAACAAGGGGCTCCAGCGGCGCAGTCGTGAACGGCACGATCCACCGCCTGCCGCCGCAGAGGAGGCGGCCGGTGACGTCGACCCGACGACGGGCGACGTGCGCGAGCTCGCACTGAACGAGGAGGCCGTGCCATGAGCGCCCAGCCGGTCGAGCAGACCACCACGCCCGTCCTGGAGCTGCGTGACCTCGCCGTGCACTTCGGCGGCGTCAAGGCGGTGGACGGCATCTCCATGAAGCTGATGCCGGGTCTGATCTACGGGATCATCGGACCGAACGGGTCCGGCAAGAGCACCTTGATCGGCGCGATTACCCGGCTCACCCGGATGACCCGCGGCGAGCTGCTCTTCGATGGGGCGTCCTACGAGCACGTCCCGCCGTCGCGGCTCGCCCAGCTCCGGGTGACACGGACGTTCCAGACGGTGCGGCTGCTGCCGGACCTGAACGTACGCGCCAACATCCAGATCGGCGCGGACGCCCGGACCACCTCCGAGCAGAAGGCCGGGCGTCGGCCGAGCTGGTTCGAGCGGCTGCGCGGCCCGGCAGCGTCACCGGGCGTCGCGGACGCGATCCGGCGGACCCGCCTCGAGGGCTTCGAGAGCTACTACCCCTCGGAGATGTCCTACGGCACCCAGCGTCGGGTGGAGATCGCGCGGGCGCTGGCGATGGACCCTCGCCTCCTGCTGCTGGACGAGCCCACCGCGGGCATGAACCAGTCCGAGCGGGCCGAGATCTCTGGTCTGCTGCGAGACCTGCGGGAGGAAGGCCTGACGCAGCTGCTCGTCGAGCACGACGTGCAGATGATGCTGGACACCTGTGACTACGTCTTCGCGATGAACTCCGGGCAGCTCATCGCCGAGGGCGAGCCCGACGAGGTCGTGCGCAACCCGGCCGTGCAGGAGGCTTACCTCGGAAAGAAGTGGGGCAAGGATGCTTGAGATCAAGGATCTCCACGTCCACTACGGCAACATCGAGGCTGTGCGCGGCGTGAGCCTCGATGTAGAGCCCGGCAAGGTCACGCTCGTGCTCGGTGCCAACGGTGCCGGGAAGAGCAGCACGCTCAAGGCAGTGGCCGGCCTGGAGCGTCCGGTGCAGGGCAGCGTGCACCTCAACGGTGACGACATCACCCGGCTGGCGCCGCACAAGTTGGTCCGCCGGGGAGTCGTGCTGGTGCCGGAGGGACGGCGGGTGTTCAGTCCGCTGACGGTGGCCGAGAACCTGCGGCTGGGCGGCTACACCGCGCCCAAGGAGGCGTACGACGAGACGCTCGCCCGGGTCTACGAGATGTTCCCGATCCTCGCCGACCGGGGCAACGGAGCGGCCGGGCTGCTCAGCGGCGGTGAGCAGCAGATGCTGGCCTTCGGCCGTGCGCTGATGTCGCAGCCGAAGGTGATGCTGATGGACGAGCCGTCGATGGGCCTTGCTCCGGTGGTCGTCGACTCGATCCTCGCCAAGGTACGCCAGATGGCCGACTCGGGCATCGGCATCTTGATGGTCGAGCAGAACGCCGACGCCGGTCTCGACGTCGCCGACCAGGTGGTCGCGATCGCCCGCGGCGAGGTCGTCTACTCCGGTGTCGCCGGCGACGCGCGCAGCCACGCCTCGGTGCTGCGCGCGTTCCTGGGCGAGGCTGCTTTGGCCGAGCAGTGACCATCAGGCACAGGCTTCGGCCCCGGTCCGCGAGTGCGGGCCGGGGCCGTGTCACGTGCTCGGGCAGGTTATCCGTAGAAGCGCTGCTCCCAGGGGATGGTCTCCTTGAGGACCTGGGGGAACTTGCGTTCGGCGTACCGCTCGTAGGCGTTGATGTGATCGCGCATGCGGGCCTCGCTCGCCTCCGGATCGCGAGCCTTGAGCGCCGAGTAGATCTCCTCGTGCGCCTTCAAGATCGCGCCGCGGCGGTGGCCGGGGTAGTCCACACCGAGTACCGTGCCGTCCATGATGCCGAGCAGCGAGTCGACGATGTAGCCGAACAACGTGTTGCCCGACGACCAGGCGATGATGTCGTGGAAGCGCTTGTTGGCGTCGAGGAACGAGTGCTGATCGTCGATCTCCTCGCGCATCTGCTCGATCGTGCCGGCGAGGTCCTCGAGCGACTCGTCCGACATCCGCTGGGCGGCGAGGCTGCTGATCATCGGCTCCATGGCGCTGCGCACCTCGACGATCGTGCGGAATGGCGCCTGCTTGAGCTGCATGAGCAGCACGATGGTGCTCGCGAGGTGACTGGCGTCCGGGTTCTGCAGCACCGGTCCACCGCGGGGGCCTGGCTTGAGCGCGATCACACCCTGGAACTCGAGCAGGCGCAGCGCCTCGCGCAGGGTCCCCCGGCCGGTCTGGTACTTCTCCAGCATCGTGCGCTCGGGCAACAGGAGGTCCCCTGGCCGGAGGTTTTCGCGCAGCGCGTCTCGCACGATGCGCTGGGCCACCAGCATGGCGGCCTTCGGCGGGCGCTGTGCTGGCTCGGCAACGGCCATCGACGACTCCGTCCTCGCAGGTCCAAGATGATGTTAAAGATTAGCACATCCAGACGCATGTGGCAGATCTCACAGACCGTCCATGCGTCGGCCGAGCACACGTAACAGGCGAAGAAGGGTTGACGCATGGTGGCACAGACCGTTAGGCCCGGCGAGGACATTGGCGCCGACTTCGGCTCGCTCGTGTGGGAGTGGGGGCAGGACCGGGTGCGTCCGCGGATCAGGGAGCTGGAGGAGAAGGGCGAGTTTCCGCGCGACCTCTACCGCGAGATGGGGGAGCTGGGCTTCTTCGGATGCTGCTTCTCGGAGGCCCTGGGCGGCAACGACGCCGGGTACCGGGCGCTGTCGGCGGTGGCCGAGCAGCTCGCCCGGGTCTACCCGCCTCTGTCCGCTCCGATGAACCTCCAGGCGGCGACGGTCCCGCTGACCATCGCCAACTGGGGGGCGCCGGAGATGGTGCAGCGCTACGTGCCGGGGCTGGTACGTGGTGAGCTGCTCGGAGCGAACGCCATGACCGAGCCGGAAGGCGGTTCGGACTTCCTGGGCGCGATGCGCACTCGCGCGGTGCGCGACGGGGACGACTACGTCATCAATGGCGCGAAGATGTGGATCACCAACGCGAACGTCGCCGACGTGGCCGTGGTCTACGCGAAGACCGATCCTGATGCCGGTCACCGGGGTGTGACCGCGTTCGTGGTGCCTACCGACACCCCGGGCTTCGAGGCGACACCGGTCCCGTGCCGGGTGCTCGGCAAGCTGATGCCGACGAACTCGGTGACGCTCACCGATGTGCGCGTGCCCACGTCGTACGTCCTCGGCGCCGAGGGCGAGGGGTTCAAGGTGGCGATGAACGCCATGGACTACGGGCGCCTGTCGGTCGCCTCTCGTTCGGTCGGGCTGGCGCAGGCCTGTCTCGACGCGGCCGTGGCGTACGCCGACGAACGCACCGCCTTCGGCGAGAAGATCGGCAGCTTCCAGATGGTCAAGAAGCAGCTCGCCGACATGACCGCGGAGGTCGCTGCCGCTCGGGCTCTGGTCCGCGCCGCAGCCGACGGCTACGACTCCGGATTCGTCGCGACCCGGGAGAGCACGATCGCGAAGTACTACGCAGGCGAGGTGTGCAATCGAGCCGCCCAGGCCACCGCGGAGATATTCGGCGGCGCCGCGTTCAGCGACGAGCTGCCGATCAGCATTTACCTCAACTACGCCAAGCTCTGGCAGACCGGTGAGGGATCGGCGAACATCCAGGCCATCCTGATCGCCGACGACGCGCTGGGCTGGAAGAACATGGACAGGCATCGCACCGAACTTCGCAAGGAGAGCTGATGGCAGACATCAAGGTCGAGCCCCGTGGCAACGCGCTGTGGATCCGCCTCAACCGGCCGGAGCGCCGCAACGCGTATGACGGGCCGATGGCGCACGCGATCGCGGATGCGCTGGAGGGTGCCACGTCGTACCACTCAGTGGTGATCACCGGCTCTGGCGGCTCGTTCTGCGCCGGTGGGGCGCTGACCAACCTCGCCGCGCCGGACACAGCGCAACTGCGGGCGCTCTACCGGGCGAGCCTGCGGCTGTTCGACGCGGTGCGCACCTGTCCTCGCCCGGTCATCGCGGCAGTGAACGGTGCGGCCGCAGGCGGTGGCAACGAGCTGGTGGTCGCGTGCGACCTCGCGGTCGCGGCCCGGTCGGCCACCTTCGGCCAGACCGGCCCGAAGGTCGGCAGCTCGCCGGTGACGGGTGCGACCAACGTGATGGGCGTGCAGATCGGTGAGAAGCGCGCGAAGGAGCTCGCCATGCTGTGCCGCCGGTACCCGGCCGAGAAGGCGATGGAGCTCGGGTTGGTTAACGACGTCGTCGATGACGACCGGCTCGAAGAAGCGGTGACCGGGTGGTGTGACGAGCTCGCCGCGCTGAGCCCGCGCTATCTCGAGATCACCAAGGTGAGTTCGAACATCTGGTGGAACGCCGCACGCGACTCGTTCTCCACCGGACTCGGCATGCTGGTGCAGGCGATCGGCAGCCCCGACATGGCCGAGGGCGCTGCGTCGTTCATGGAAAAGCGGAAGCCACGGTTCCCCGCCCCCGAGTGAGAACCCTGCGCCCTGAAGGGGAAGGAACGCGCACTGAGCGGAGAATGACCGCCCACTCAACGGGAGCGGTGGGCGGTCTGGCTCGGCTTCCAGGTCACCGGGTCAGCCAGCACCTCGGGGTGTGCGCGTTCGGCGTACCGCTCGTAGTCGGTGATGTGCTCGAACATTCGGTCGGCAGCGGTCTGCGGGCACCCGTCGACGATCGCCTGGTAGATCTCGTGGTGCGCCTCGAGCATGCTGCCGCGGCAGCCCTCGGGATAGCCGACGCCCACGGCCTCGCTGTCGGTGATGCCGAGGAAGGAGTCCACCAACAGGGAGAGCACGAGGTTGCCGCTTGCCTCGGCGATGAGCGCGTGGAAGCGCTTGTTCGCCCGCCAGAAGGCGTGGTCTCTCGGCGGGGTGCGGCGCATCGTGCTCACAGTGCCTTCGAGCTCGCTCAGCGTGGCCGGGTCCATCTGGTTGGTGGCCAGCCGGGTGACCAGCGGCTCAATGGCCGCGCGCACCTCCAGGACCGAGCGGTACGGCGTACCGGAGAGCTGGGCCAGCAGGGTCAGCGTGTGCGCGACGTGCCCGGCGTCCGGGTCGTTGAGTACCGGACCCCCGTGCGGCCCTCGCTGGAACGTGATGACACCTTGGAGTTCGAGCAGCCGGAGCGCTTCGCGCAGCGTGCCGCGGCCGACCTGGTAGGTCTGGGCCATGTGCCGTTCGGTGGGCAACACCGACCCGGCCGGCACCCGTTGGTGCACAAAGTCGCGGACGATTCGCTGGGCAAGGAGCATCGCCGCCTTCGGAGGTCGGGGTACTCCCTGCAGGATCGTCATGTCACACGCCGCGCCAGCGGGGAGCTCGCTTCTCCTTGAACGCGGTCGCGCCCTCGCGGGCGTCCTCGGACTCTCGGACCGGCACGCTGATCTCGCGCTGCTTGTCGAACATCTCCGCAGCCCTCCACTCCGGCGCCTCGATGATGATCCGCTTAGTGGCTGCCACCGCGAGCGGGCCGTTAACGGCGATCGCACGCGCCAGCTCGAGTGCGGTGTCGAGGGCCATCCCCGGCTCGGCGAGGCGGTTGACCAGGTTCACCTCGTGTGCGCGCTGCGCGGTCACCAGGTCACCGGTCAGGGCCCACTCCATCGCCACGTGGTAGGGGATCCGCTGTGGCAGCCGCATCAGGCCACCGCCGGCGGCGACGAGCCCACGCTTGACCTCGGGCAGACCGAACTTCGCATTGTCGGCGGCGACGATCATGTCGCACGCCAGCGCGATCTCGAACCCCCCGGCGATCGCGTACCCCTCGACCGCGGCGATGACCGGCTTAGCGGGCGGGCCCTCGACGATGCCGGCGAAGCCCCGGCCGGGGATCGACGGCTTTTCGCCGGCCAGGAACGCCTTGAGGTCCATGCCGGCGCAGAAGGTGCCTCCAGCGCCGGTGATGATCCCGGAGACGAGGGAGGGGTCGGAGTCCAGCCGGTCCATCGCCTCGCCGACCGCGACCGCGGTCTCGGTGTTGATCGCGTTGCGCGCGTCGGGTCGGTTGAGGGTGACGACGAGGACGCCGTCGACCACGTCGGTGAGCACGGAGTCCGACATCAGCGCGGCGCCATCCTGATCGCGCCGTCCAGACGGATCGTCTCGCCGTTCAGCATCGGGTTGTCCAGGATGTGCAGTGCCGTCGCCGCGAACTCCTCGGGTCGGCCGAGCCGGGAAGGGTGCGGTACCTGCTTGGCGAGCCCCTCCCGGATCTCGTCCGAGAAGCGGGACAGGATCGGGGTGTCGAACAAGCCCGGCGCGATCGAGCAGACCCGGATCTGGCGCTGCGCAAGGTCGCGGGCGGCGACCAGCGTCATCCCGACCACGCCGGCCTTGGCCGAGGCGTAGGGGATCTGGCCGATCTGGCCCTCCCAGGCAGCGACCGAGGCGGTGAGCACACACACGCCGCGCTCGCCGTCGACCGGCTCGTGCGCGGCCATCCGCGCCGAGGCGAGCCGCAGCATGTTGAAACTGCCGATCAGGTTGATGTCGACGAGCTCGCGGTACAGGTTGTAGTCGCCGGGGCTGCCGTCCCTATTGACCAGGCGGACGGTGCCGCCCCGGCCGGCGCAGTGCACCAGTGCCCGTAGCGGCGCCGCCGACTCGGCGACGTCAAGCGCGCGGTCTACCGCCTCGGCGTCGCGGACGTCGGCGGGTGCGAAGCTCGCCAGGTCGCCGAGCTTCACCGCCACCTCGGCGCCGGCCGAGGAGGGCAGGTCGACGATGGTGACCGCCACACCTCGGTCGATGAGCATCGAAGCCGTGGCAAGGCCGAGGCCGGAGGCGCCGCCGGTGACGACGGCGGAGCTGCCCGTGAGGTTCATGTTGTCTCCGTAGTTAGGCGAGGGACTCGATGATGGTGGCGTTGGCCATCCCACCGGCCTCGCACATCGTCTGCAGCCCGTAGCGGCCGCCGGTCTGCTCGAGGTGGTTGATGAGCGTGGCCATCAGTCGCACGCCGGAGGCGCCGAGTGGATGGCCGAGCGCGATCGCGCCACCGCGCGGGTTGAGCCGCTCGGAGGCAACCGGGAACTCCGCCTGCCAGGCCAGCGGCACCGAGGCGAACGCCTCGTTGACCTCGATCGCGTCGATGTCCTCAATCGACATTCCTGCGCGCTCGAGCACCTTCTGGGTGGCGGGGATGGGACCGGTCAGCATCAGCATCGGGTCGTCACCGACCACGGACGAGGCGACGATCCGGGCACGCGGGGTGAGACCGAGCGCAGCGGCCTTCTCCTCGCTCATCAGCAGCAAAGCAGCTGCCCCGTCTGTGATCTGGGAGGAGTTCCCCGCGGTGACCTTCCACTCGATGTCGGGGAAGCGCGCGGTCAGCTCGTCGGTGCCGAACACCGCGCGTAGCTCGGCCAGCTTGTCCGCGCCACTGCCCGGACGGATTGTCTCGTCACGGTCGACCACGCTGCCGTCAGCCAGCGTGATGGGCACAATCTCGTGGTCGAAGCCTCCGATCCGGGCGGCCTCGGCAGCACGAGCGTGCGATGAGACGGCGTACTCGTCCAGACTGCGCCGGGATAGGCCCCACTTCTGGGCGACCAGCTCGGCGGCGACGCCTTGGGAGACAAGCCCCGGAAAGCGGGCTGCCACGCCGGGCCCGTGCGGGTCGGCACCTTGACGGTTCGATCCCATCGGCACCCGGCTCATCGACTCCACGCCGGCGGCGATCACCACGTCGTATACACCGGCAGCAATGCCCATTGCAGCGAACTCGACCGCCTGCTGGCCGGAGCCGCACTTGCGCTCGATGCTGACCGCGGGCACGTGCACCGGGTAGCCGGCCGAGAGCCAGGCCTGCCTGCCCGGTGTCGCGGACTGCTCGCCGGACTGGCTGACGCAGCCCACCATCAGGTCCTCCACGATGCCGGGGTCGATCCCGGTGCGGCCAACGAGGCCGGTGAGAACGGCGGCGAGCAGGTCCGTCGGGTGCACGGTCGAGAGGGCCCCGCCGGCCTTGCCCCGTCCCATCGGCGAGCGGACCGCGTCGACGATCACGGCGTTGGCCATCGTCCCTCCCAGAATTAGTGATAATCAAAAACATATGACGAAACCCAGCGCGAAGGGAAGTCTTGACTTCCCAATCTCTGCCTACGAATATCATGTTTCATAGGTGCGCACCAGTTCCGTACCAGGCCGGTCACACTGGCCACACGTCCCGAGGAGGCAGCGTTGGCGCGGCTCGGCATCGACGACCTGGAGCAGCTGAAGGGCACTCATCTCGACAAGGCGGACCAGGCGGAGCTGCTGTCCACCCAGACCGAGTGCAGCGTAATCTTCCACAATGACGAGGGCTGGCCGGTCGGCGTTGTCATGAGCTTCATCGTGGTCGACGGGACATTCTGGCTGACCGCGGTGGAGGGGCGGCTGCACGTCCGCTCCTTCGAGCGGGACCCCCGCGTCTCCATCGTCGTCTCCAGCGCCGGAAGCGGGCTGGATGGCCGCCGGATGCTATCGGTGCGAGGTGAGGCGACGGTCCGCCGCGATCGGGAGACGCTGGACTGGTTCCTCGACGAGTTCACCGCCCGGCTCCAGCCCGAGGACCCGGTGTCGTGGCGGAAGCTTCTCGACAGCCCGAACCGGGTGGCGATCGAAGTTCGCCCGGTCGGGATCACCGCAAGTCACGACCAGCGCAAGCTGCCCGGTAACGGCCGCGGCATGCCGAAGAAGGGCTGAACCACGGCCAAGCACCTGATGGTGGTCCTGAGCAACGCCAAGCCGGGGCGGGAGGACGAGTGCAACCGCTGGTACTCCGACGTGCACATCCTCGACACGATCAACAACCTTGACGGCTTCGCCTGTGCGCAGCGGTTCCAGCTCGCCGACCTCGAAGGTGCGCCGCCCAGCAACTACCGCTACCTCGCCATCTACGAGATCGAGGACGACCGGCACGAACGCGCCTATGCGCAGTTCGACTGGCAGCGACAGGAGCGGGCCGAGGCCCTTGCCGATGGGCGCGAACCGATGGTCTCCGTCTCACGCACGCTCGATCCCGAGTACTTCCTGGTCGGCTTCTTCTCCGCGATCACCGACCGGATCCCGTCCACCCGCATATGAGAGGTGAGCAGATGAGCATGGACACCACCCGACGACTCGACGGCCGAGTCGCCGCGGTCATCGGCGGCGGCTCCGGCATGGGGCGGTCGATCTCGCTTCGGCTGGCCGCCGAGGGGGCGGCCGTGTACGTCGCGGACCTGTCCGACGAGGCGGCCAAGGCAGTGGTGTCCGAGATCGAGCAGGCAGGCGGTGCGGCGTACGCCCGGGAGGTGGACGCGACGGACCCTGGAGCGCTCCGCTCGCTCTACGCTGACATCGACGCCGCTCACGGCAAGCTGCACGTGCTGCACAACCAGGTGGGCATGCCCGGCGCCGGCGGCATCGACGTGTCGGTGGCGGACTTCGACCGGTCCATCGACGTCAACGTGAAGAGCGCTTTCTACGCCGCGACCCTCGGGTATGAGGTGGTGAAGAAGGCCGACGGCAAGGGGTCGATCTCGATGACGGCGTCCACCGCCGCGCTCGTCGGCTCGCCCTTCAGCCCCCTGTATTCCATGACCAAGGGGGCACTGACCTCCTTTACCCGGGCACTTGCCCTATTCGCCGGGCCGGACAAGGTGCGGGTGAACGTGATCTGCCCCGGTCCCGTGGACACCCCGATGCTGCCGACCTTCTTCGGCCGTGACCCGGGCGCGAACATGCAGGACCTGATGTCCAACTTCATCGGCCTGGTCCCGCTCGGGCGGCCCGCCAGTCCCGAGGAGATCGCCGGGGTCGTGGCCTTCCTGGCCAGCGACGACGCCGGTTTCGTGACCGGCGTGACCATTCCCATCGACGGAGGACTGACCGCAAAATGACCGACACCGCAACCCTTGGCGCCCGCAGCGCCGAGCTCTACTACACCTACGCCCGCGCGGTGGATGAGGGCGACCTCGACACCCTGCGGGACATCGTCACGGACGACGTCAAGATCACCCGCGGGGACCACCCAACCGAACAGGGTGTGGAGGCCTTCCTCGATGTCTACCGGGCGCACAACGCGCTGCAGATCCCGGTCTGCAAGCACGTGGTGACCAACGTGCTTGCGAAGCAGGACGGCGACAAGATCGTCACCCACGCCTACTTCCAGGCGACCATGCTGGAGGACGAGGGAACCCGCGTGATTATCGGCGTCTACGACGACGTGCACGTCGAGCAGGGCGGTCGGCTCAAGCTCACCCACAAGAAGATCCGCGTGCAGCGTGTCCTGCACCTGCCGGCGGCTGCCAACCAGTACGCGCACGTCGGCACGCACTGACCGACTTCGGTGCCTGAGGGGTGACGACGCCCCCTCAGGCGCCGGTGCATCTCAGCGGCCGTAACTCTCCCCCCAGGCGTCGTCGTACCGGTTGGCGGCCATCAGCAGTCGGCTCTCGCGCTCCAGTTCGGCCTGTCCGGTGCCGGTCGCGGTGACCGACTTGGTGTCCACGTCGGCGACGTGAATGTTCGGGATGTGGAGGGTGGTGACGTAGCGGTCCATCATCCAGGTGTAGAACGTGCGCAGGTCGTCGTGGCCGGTGATGGTCACCCCTGTGCGGGTGAACGAGCCCGTCCGGTGCGAAGCAGTCCACCACGGTCGGCAGGTCACGGTCATCGACGGCCATTCCAGGCGCATGATTGTCAGGGACTCGCAAGAAGTGTTATCGTCGCCACGTCATTAGACGGCGGCCCTGGCCGCCGTCTTCGGACCTCATGAGGAGCAACGTCGTGAGTGTTCTTTCCGATGCCGAAAGCGCTGCACCGGCTGCCGCCGAACGCCCTCGTGGCGTCGTCGTGACCGGCGCCGCCCGAGGCCTCGGCAAGGCCATCGCCGAGCGGTTCGCCGCTGCCGGCCAAGCGGTCGTCGCGCTCGACGTCTCCGACGACGCGGCCTCGTTCGCCAGCGGTCTCGGTGCCGGGCATGACGCGGTCGTGGGGGACGCCGGAGACCCCGAGACGATCGCCCGCGCGTGCGAACGAGCGGCCGAACTCGGCGGCGGGCTCGCGACGTACGTCGTGAACGCCGGCGTGCACTCGACCGGCCCCTCCACGGACTACCCGCTCGAGGAGTGGGACCGGTTGCTCGAGGTGAATCTGCGGGCGGCGTTCGTCGGGGCCAGAGTGGCGCGCGGCTACTTCACCGACGGCTCCAGCGTCGTGATGCTCTCGTCGATCTGCGCCTCGCAGGGCTTCGCCGGCCGCGCCGCGTACTGTGCCTCGAAGGCGGGGATCGACGGGCTGGTTCGCTCGCTGGCCACGGAGTGGGGACCGGACGGGATCCGGGTCAACGCGGTCGCCCCCGGCACCATCCGGACCGAGATGCAGCGGACCGCCGTGGCCAGCGGTGCGGCGTCGAACGAGCAGTACCTCGGCCGCATCCCGCTGAAGCGCGTGGGGGAGCCTCACGAGATCGCGGACGCGGTCTTCTACCTCGCATCACTCCAGGCCAGCTATGTCAGCGGAGTGGTCCTTCCCGTCGACGGCGGCTGGGCAGGCGGCGGTCTGCCGGCCTCCGCCTGACTCCGCTCCGTTTCTGGTTCCCCCAGGCAAGAGAAGAGGCAGCAATGGTCCAGGTCGGTCTGCTCCTGAGTGACGTCCCGAAGTCGGTCAGTCCGGCGCAGCAGTTCGGGGACGTCCGGCGCATCGTGGAAGCCGCTCAGGAGAACGGCTTCAAGTACATCGCGATCGGGCAGCACTTCCTGTACGGCGAGCTGCGCTGGTTGCAGCCGGTGCCGCTCCTGGCCCGGCTGGCCGCCGACGTCGACCCCGACGTCCGGCTGGTCACCCAGATCATGATCGCGCCGCTCTACCACCCGGTGATGCTGGCCGAGGAGATCGCGACCCTGGACGTGGTCACCGAGGGCCGGCTGATCTTCGGCGCCGGCCTGGGCTACCGGCCCGAGGAGTTCGACTACCTCGACGTGCCCTACCAGCAGCGGGCCGGCCGGTTCAACGAGTCGCTGGAGCTGATGAAGAAGCTCTGGACCGAGGAGACCGTCAACCACCAGGGCAAGTACTGGACCCTCGAGGACGTGCACCCGCACCTGTTCCCGGTCCAGCAGCCGCACCCGCCGATCTGGATCGGCGCGCACGCCATCCCCGGCGTGCGGCGTGCGGCGAAGTACGGCGATGCCTACGCCTGCCCGCCCGAGACCCCGAAGCACGAGGTTGCGGAGCGGTACGCCATCGTCCGGGACGGGTTCGCGGAGCGGGGCAAGGAGTTCACCGCGCAGCCGCTGCGCCGCAACTGCCTCATCGCGGACAGCCGCGAGCAGGCCATGGTGGAGTACGCCCGAGTCGCCCAGGGTCGCTACCTCACCTACGCGAAGAAGGGCCTGGACGTGATGGCGGACACCGACCTGGAGAACGAGTTCGCCAAGGCCGTGTCCGGGCACGCCGTGATCGGCACCCCCGAGGACGTGGTCAACCAGTTGACCGACCTGGTCACCACGCTGCCGGTGGACCCGCTGCTGATCCGCCCGCAGTGGCCGACCATGGACTGCGACGAGACCATCGCCGCGATCCGCCGCTTTGGCAAGGAGGTTGTGCCGGCGATGAACGCGATCACCCCGCGCACCGACATCCCGCAGGAGTCGTTCCGCGCGCCGGAGGCTGCGGAATGAGCCGGTCGAAGCCGATGGTCTACCGGGACCTGGTGCCGACCTTCCCGGACCCGGAGACGTGGACCTTCGACCACGTGATCCGGCACCATGCCGCCGAACGACCGGATGCGGTGTGCCTCGACGTGCCGGAGGAGGGCGCGACCTGGACCTACGCGCAGGCACTGGACAGCGCCGAGCACGTCGCCAGCACGCTCTACCGCACCGGAGCAGCCCAGGGCGACCGTGTCGTCATCATGGCGATGAACTCCTCGCAGCTGGTCCGCACCTGGTGGGGTACGGCGGTCGGCGGCTTCGTCGAGGTGCCGATCAACACCAACTACGAGGGTGAGTTCCTCCGCCACCAGCTCAACATCGCACAGGCCCGGTACGCCGTCATCGACGACGCCTTCGCCGAGCGGTGGGTGGCGATCGCCGAGCACGCCCGGGGCATCGAGAAGTTCTGGATCCGTGATACCGGCGCTGGCATCAGAGACAAGGCGATCGCCCTCCTCACCGAGACCGGCTTCCAGGCCTCGGAGTGGGAGGAGCTTGAGAGCGGCGCGAAGGTCGAGCTGCCCACCCCGAAGCCGCAGGAGCTCGGCGCGATCTTCTACACCTCCGGCACGACCGGCCCCTCCAAGGGGGTCGCGATGCCGTACTCCCAGCTTTACTTCTTCGCCCAGGAGGTGGTCTGCCTGACCCGGCTGACGCCGGAGGACGTCTACCTGACCACTACCCCGCTGTTCCACGGCAACGCGCAGTTCATGGCCGTCTACCCGGTGATCGTGGCGGGCGGACGCGCGGTTGTCCGCTCGAAGTTCAGCGCCAGCCGGTGGATCGACCACGTCCGCGACTCCGGCGTCACGGTGACCAACTTCGTCGGCGTGATGATGGACTTCGCCTGGAAGCAGGCACCGCGGGAGAACGACCGTGACAACAAGCTCCGCTGCGTGTACGCGGCACCGACGGCGAGCACGATCGTCGAGCAGTTCAAGGAGCGCTACGGCATCGAGGCATTCGTGGACGCCTTCGGCCTGACCGAGACGTGCGCGCCGATCCTCTCGCCCTACGGCGTGGAGCGGCCCCCCGGTGCAGCGGGGCTGCAGGCCGCGGACTGGTTCGACATCCGGCTGGTGGACCCGGACACCGACCGCGAGGTCCCGGTCGGGGAGATCGGTGAGCTCGTGGTGCGTCCGGTGCAGCCGTGGACGTGCAGCAACGGCTACTACAACATGCCGGAGAAGACGCTCGAGGCCTGGCGCAACCTGTGGTTCCACACCGGTGACGCGCTGCGCAGGGACGAGCATGGCTGGTACTACTTCGTTGACCGATACAAGGACGCGCTGCGCCGCCGCGGGGAGAACATCAGCTCCTACGAGGTTGAGCAGGCGTTCCTGCAGCACCCGTCCGTGACCGAATGCGCGGTCATCGGCGTACCAGCGGACGTGGAAGCCGGCGAGGACGAGGTGCTCGCCATCGTCGTCGCCGCCGAGCCGGTGGACCCCCAGGAGCTGCTGTCCTGGTGTGAGGGGAAGATCCCCGCGTTTGCCATCCCGCGGTTCCTGCGGATCGTGGACTCTCTGCCTAAGACGCCGTCGGAGAAGGTGCGCAAGGCCGCGCTCCGCGAGGCCGGCATCACCATCGACACCTTCGACCGCACCGCGGTTGCGAACTGAGAATCACGCAGGAGACAAGGCAGTGGATTACACCACCGACCCGATGCACGAAGACATTCGCCAGGCAGTCCGGACGTTGTGCAAGAAGTTCCCGGACGAGTACTGGGCGGAGAGGGACGAGAAGCACGAGTTTCCCTGGGACTTCTACCACGCCATCGTCGAGGGTGGCTGGCTCGGCCTCACGATCCCGGAGGAGTACGGCGGTGGCGGGCTCGGCGTGACCGAAGCGGCCATCGTCGAGCGGGAAATCTCCGCATCGGGCGCGGGCATGGGTGGCTGTTCGGCCGTTCACATCGGCATCTTCGGCTTCGAGCCGATCCTCCATCACGGCAGCGAAGACCTCAAGCGGCGCTTCCTCCCACTCGTGCCCACCGGTGAGCTCCAGATATCGTTCGCGGTCACAGAGCCCGACGCGGGCACCGACACCACCAACCTGTCGACCTTCGCGAAGAAGGTCGACGGTGGCTGGTCAATCTCCGGCAAGAAGGTCTGGATCTCCAACGCCCACCAGGCTGATCGGATGCTGCTCCTGGCGCGCACGACCCCGAAGGAAGAATGCGCGAAGAAGACTGACGGCCTGACCGTGTTCTTCGCCCCGATGGACCGGGAGAAGGTCACCATCCGCCGGATCCCCAAGATGGGCCGCAACTCCGTCGACAGCAACGAACTGTTCATCGATGACCTCTTCGTCGCTGACGAGGACGTCGTCGGCGAGGTCGGCAAGGGCTTCAAGGTCATCCTGACCGGTCTCAATGCCGAGCGGGTGGTCGCCGCCAACGCGATGTTGGGCCTCGGCGAGGCCGCCCTGCGTCGCGGCACGCGCTACGCCAAGGAGCGGGTGGTCTTCGGCCGCCCGATCGGCCAGAACCAGGGCCTCGCGTTTCAGTTGGCCGAGGCGAAGATCCGGATCGAGGCGGCGGACGCCGTGCTGCAGAGAGCGACCTGGATGGTCGACAAGAAGTTGCCCTGCGGCGCTGAGGCCAACTACGCCAAGTGGCTGTGTGCGGAGGCGGGATTCTTCTCCGCCGACGTCGCCCTACAGGTGCACGGCGGGTTCGGGTACAGCAAGGAGTACCACGTGGAGCGCTACTTCCGCGAAGCCCGACTGATGCGGATCGCGCCGATCAGCCAGGAGATGGTGCTCAACTACGTCGCCGAGCACGTGCTCGGACTGCCCCGGAGCTACTGATGAAGCCGTACCGCTCGATCCTGTTCGTCCCCGGGCACCGCCCGGCCTGGGTCGAGAAGGCGATCGCCGCGGGCGCCGACTGCGTCGTCCTCGACCTGGAGGACTCGGTGCCCGACGGCGAGAAGGAGGCCGCCCGCGCCGTGGTCGCCGCCTCGATCGCCCGAGTCCGCGAGACCAACGACCAGGTGGGCCTGCTGGTACGGGTCAACCCGCTGGCCACCCGGCTGACCGGGGCCGACCTCGAGGCGGTCGTCGTCCCAGGGCTGGACGGTGTCTTCGCGCCGAAGATCGAGAAGGCCACCGACGTACTCCAGTACGACGCGCTGCTCGACCACTTCGAGGCACGCAACGGAGTCTCGGGGCTCGAGTACATCGTGCCGGTCGAGACCGTTCAGGCGATCCAGAACTGCCGCGAGGTCGCGCTCGCCTCTCCGCGGGTGGGCGCGATGATCGGCCCGAGCGCCGAGCACGCCGACATCGCGCGGGCGGTCGGCTACGAGTGGACCCCGGAGGGGCTCGAGACGCTGTACCTGCGCAGCCGGGTGCTGCTCGCCTGCCGCGAAGCCGGCATCCATGCGCTGACCGGTCTCTGGGAGGACCTGGAGAACCTCGACGGGCTCCGGGAGTTCGCGCTGCGCGGCCGGCAGCTCGGCTTCCGTGGGATGATTGCCATCCATCCCTCGCACGTGGCGACGGTGAACGACGTGTTCACACCGTCGGCTGACGACATCGGGTTCTACGAGGGCATGGTCAAGGCGTACGAGGCTGCCGTGGCGGAGGGCAAGGGCGCCCTGCGCTACCGCGGTCTGCACATCGACAAGGCGCACTACGACAAGGCGGTCGAGTGGCTCGACCGGGCAGCGCTGGTCACCGGCGGCAAGCGGACAGGAGAAGACCGATGACGATGCGGGGCCTCTACTTCGAGGAGTTCGAGGTCGGTGCGCACTACAAGCACGGCCTCACCCGGACCATCACCGAGATGGACAACGTGCTGTTCACCTCGCTGACCATGAACGTGCAGCCGCTGCACCTCGACGAGGAGTTCAGCAAGACCACGGTGCACGGCCAGCGGGTCCTCAACAGCCTCTTCACGGTGGCGCTGATTGGCGCCTTCCACGTGCCGGAGCTGACCATGGGCACCACCTTGGGCAACCTCGGCTACGACAAGATCAAGTTTCCCAACCCCGTGTTCCACGGGGACACCTTGCGCGGCGAGACCACGATCCTCGACAAGCGCGAGTCCACCAGCCGCACCGACTCCGGGATCGTCTGGTTCGAGCACATCGGCCTCAACCAGCGTGACCAGGTCGTCGTCGAGATGACGCGCGTCGGCTTGATGGCGAAAAGACCCATGAAAGGAGATGCATCATGAGCGCCACCACCGAGGTCGCCCGGCACCCCATGAAGGACTGGGTTCCCTCGACCCGCACGCTGCTCATCGGTGGCGAGATGCAGGACCCGCAGGGCGAGACGTGGGACGTGGTGAACCCGGCCACCGAGGAGGTCATCGCGACCGTCGGCGGTGCCTCCTCCGCGCAGGTCGACGCCGCCGTGGCCGCGGCCCGCAAGGCGTTCCCGGCCTGGGCCGCGCTGTCTGGTGAGCAGCGGTCGGCGCACATCCACCGCTTCGCGGACGTGCTCGAGAAGGCCGCCGACAAGCTGCTGCCCTCGATCGTGAACGAGGTCGGCACTCCGGTCTCCCTCGCGGAGTACCTCCAGGTCAAGATGGCCGTCGACGAGCACCTGCGGTGGGCCGCGGAGGCCGCGAAGGTGGACCGGACCGTCCACCTGGGTGGCTACGACAAGCCGCACCCGACTGAGAGCGACGTGGTGCACCAGCCCGTCGGCGTGGTGGCCGCAATCACCGGGTACAACTACCCTCTGAACCTGGCGATCTTCAAGTTCGGTGCCGCGCTCGCGGCCGGCTGCACCGTCGTGCTGCTCCCCTCGCCGCGGACCCCGCTGACCACCCTGCTGCTCGGCGAGCTGATCCAGGAGGCCGGGCTGCCGGCCGGCGTGATGAACGTGGTGATCGGCGGTGCCGATGTCGGGCAGCAGTTGTCCTCCCACCGCGGCGTCGACCGGGTCTCCTTCACGGGCTCCGACGCCGTCGGAGCGAAAATCATGGAGCAGGCTGCGCGGAACCTCACCGGCGTCACCCTCGAGCTCGGTGGCAAGTCGCCCAGCATCGTGATGCCGGATGTCGACGTCACCAAGATCGCCGTCGAGATGCACCTGCGCTGGTCACGCAACGGAGGGCAGGGCTGCGCCGCGCTGGCCCGGCTGCTCGTGCACGAGAGCAAGTACGACCAGTTCCTCGAGGCAGGTGCGGCGGCGTTCGACCAGATGGTCGTCGGCGACCCCTGGGATCCGGCCACGAATATCGGCCCGATGATCCGGCCCGATCACAAAGCTCGGGTGCTCGGCTTCATCGACGAGGCCGTACAGGTCGGCGGCACCAAGCTGCTCGAGGTCACCAAGCCGCTTCCGGAGAAGGGGTACTTCGTCAACCCGGTGCTGCTCGGCGACCTCCCGCACGACGCCCGGGCGGTCCAGGAAGAGATCTTCGGCCCGGTCGCCGTCGTGCTGCCCTTCAAGGACACCGAGGACGCGATCCGGCTCGCGAACGACACGGCGTACGGGCTCGCCGCCAACATCTGGTGCGACGACCCGGTCGAGGCGCGGCGCGTTGCCGAGCAGGTCCGGGCCGGCACGGTCTGGATCAACGGCGGCGGCGCGATGCGTCCGGACGCCCCGTTCGGCGGCTACGGGCGCTCCGGTGTCGGGCGCGAGCTCGGCGAGTGGGGCATGAAGGAGTACCTCGAGGTCAAGCACATCCAGTGGAGGGTCTGATGGTCACATCGTCCGGGCCGCTGGCCGGCGTGCGCGTGCTCGAACTCGGCTCGATGTACGCCGCGCCGACGTGTGGTCGCATGCTCCGCGACTTCGGCGCGGAGGTGATCAAGGTCGAGGACCCGGTGTCGGGGGACTACGCCCGGCAGTGGACACCGATGAAGAACGGCCAGTCCATGGGCTTCGCCCGGATCAACTCCGGCAAGCGCTCGGTGGCGATAGACCTGCGCACCACCGAGGGCCGTGACCTGGTCCGCCGGCTCGCGGCACAGGTCGACGTCGTCATCGAGTCGTTCCGGCCGGGCCGGATGGCCGAGTGGGGGATCGGCTACGACGTACTCTCCGCCGACAACCCCGGCCTGGTGCTCACCAGCGTCAGCGGGTTCGGCCAGACCGGCCCGTACCGCGAGCGTCCGGGCTTCGGTACGGTCGCCGAGACCGGCAGTGGCTTCGCGTACATCAACGGGTGGCCGGAGACGCCGCCCACCTCCCCACCGTTCGGCTTCGCCGACTCGATCGCCGGCATCTCTGCTGCGATGGGGACCGCGATGTCGCTGTACCGGCGCGAGCGCACCGGCCAGGGCGACCACGTGGACATCGCACTCTACGAGCCGCTGATGTTCATCGTCGGCGACATGATCCTCAACTACACCGGCACCGGCTTCGTCCAGGGGCGGGTGGGCAACGGCACCGGCTCGGCGTCGCCGCGCGGGGTGTACGAGGCCGCCGACGGCAAGTGGCTGTCGATCGCCGCGTCGAACCAGGGGATTGCCAAGCGGCTCTTCGCCGCGATGGGCCGGCCGGAGATGATCGAAGACCCGCGCTACGCGACCAACGAGGTCCGGATGCAGCACAACGACGAACTCCAGGAGATCGTCAAGGACTGGGTTGCCGGGCGGACCCGCTCGGAGGTCCTTGCTGTCCTGGAGAAGTTCGAGGTGGTCTGCTCGCAGGTCAACGACGCCAGCGACATCGTGGTGGACCCGCACTACCTGGACCGGACGCTGGTGGAGCTCACCGGCAGCGAGGCGCTCGGCAAGGTGCTCATGCCGGGACCGGTGCTCCACGTGAAGAGCTACGACGGGCCCGTGTACGACGGAGTGCCGTCGATCGGCGAGCACACCGGTGAAGTGCTCGGTGAGCTGCTGAAACTCGACGGCGACGCGCTGGACACGCTGGCGAGTGCGGGGATCGTCAAGGTCGCTTGACCGCACGTCGATCACCCGCGGCAGCCCGCCTTTTCGATCACGAAGGGTGCGGGCAACGGGTGGTGGTGCTCGCCGGCGCTGGCCGGGCATTCTGCGCCGGGACCGACCTCAAGGGCCAGGCCGGTGGCGCGCGATGGGTCGACGGCGTCGGCGACATCCAGGCCCGCTACGCCCTGCAGGAGGCGGTCGGGCGGACGGTGGTCAAGGTGCGACGCATCCGCGTTCCTGGAGCGGCGCCCCGCGCAGTTCCGGGACCGGTGAGCCGCTGCCCGGAGGGGTGACCGCTCACGTGCGGCGTCCGACAGCCGTTCCGGCCGTCGGACGCCGTCCGAACCGCGCACGTGTGTGGTCCGGACCGGGAGGATGAGGTCAGGGCTGCCCGCCGTCGACGGTGAGGATCGAGCCGGTGGTGTAGCTCGAGAGATCACTGGCGAGGTAGAGCGCCGCACCGACGATCTCCTCCGGCTCGCCGCCGCGCTTGAGCGCGAACCCCTCGGCCCGCTTGGCGAACGCGTCCTTGTCCCAGGCTTTGCTGACGTCGGTGAGGAACGTGCCGGCCATGATCGCGTTGACGCGCACCTTCGGGCCGAAGGCGTGCGCGAAGCCGACCGTCAGCGCGTTCAGCCCGGCCTTGGCTGCCGAGTAGGGGAGGATGTGTGGGCGCGGGTGGACGGCTCCGGCGCTGGAGATGTTGATGATCGAGCCGCCCTCGCCCTCGGCCATCCGGCTGCCGACCAGCGCCATCAGCCGGAACGGGCCCTTGAGGTTGACGTCGAGGACCTTGTCGAACAGCGCCTCCGAGACGTCTTCGACCCGGTCGTAGAGCGGCGACATGCCGGCGTTGTTCACGAACACGTCGATCCGGCCCAGCTCGTCGTACACCTGGTCGACGTAGCTGTCCAGCGCCTCCCAGCGGCCAACGTGCACGCCGATGCCGACCGCCCGACGGCCGGTCTTCCCGGCAACCTCCGCCGCGAGCTCATCGCAGGAGTCGCCATTGCGGCTCGCGATCACGACGTCGGCGCCCGCGCGAGCGAGGCCCCACGTCATCGCGCGGCCCAGCCCGCGGCTGCCTCCGGTGACCACGGCGACCTTTCCGGACAAATCAAAATGTGGCGGGAGGGTGGTCATTCTGCGGCTCCTAGTCACTCTAGTTGCTGGAAGTTACTTGACGCTGCGGCGCTAATCTATCAGTATGGTGATCATAGTTATCATCCAAGGTGGGCGCCCTCAGCTCACCAGAATCGACCATCACGGAAGGGTCCCACGTGACGGGCTTCCAACTGACCTCAGAACAAGTCCAGCTGCGTGAGCTGGCGGCCCAGGTCGCCCGCGAGGTCTACGCTCCGCGCGCCGCTGAGTGGGACCTGCATCGCACCGCCCTTCCCGACACCGAGGTGAAGCGGCTGGCCGAGCTGGGCTTCCTCGGCATCGTCTTCCCCGAGGAATACGGCGGTCAAGGAGGCACCCTCTACGACGCGCTGATCGTCATCGAGGAGCTGGCGAAGGAGTGCCGTCCGGCAGCTTTCCAGGTCTTCGAGGCCAACGTCGGCCCGATCCGCGTGATCCAGTTCTTCGGCACCGAGGAGCAGAAGCAGCGGTACATCCCGGCGGTCACCCGTGGCGAGGTGACGATGGCAATCGGCATCTCCGAGCCGGACGCCGGCTCGGCGGCGACCGACATGCGCACCCAGGCCCGCCGGGAGGGTGACGAGTACGTGATCACCGGCGCCAAGCGGTGGATCTCCAACGGCGGGCACGCCGACCACTACCTGGTCTACTGCCGCCTGAACGAGGAGCCGGGCGCGAAGGGCATCGGCGCGATCATCGTGCCGGCCGACACCCCGGGCTTCTCGACCGGTGCTCCTGAAAGGCTGATGGGCTTCCGGGGCATTCCAAGTGCCGACCTGTACTTCGACGAGGTGCGGGTGCCTGCCGAGAACCTAGTGATCGAGGCGGGCGGGTTCAGCCGGCTTTTCGGCGTGTTCTCGATCGAGCGGCTCGGGAACGCGACGATGAGCCTGGCTATCGGGCAGGCCAGTCTGGACCGGGCCATCGCCTACGTCCAGGAGCGCGAGCAGTTCGGCCGACCGCTGATCGATTTCCAGAACGTGCAGATGACACTCGCGTCGATGGCGACCCAGGTCGAGGCCGCCCGGCTGCTCATCCAGCGCGCGGCGCTCAACGCCGGCTCGGAGCTGCCGGTGCCCTACGAGGTGTCGGTAGCCAAATGCTTCGCGAACGAGATGGGCAAGCAGGTCTCGGACTGGTCGATGCAGCTGCACGGTGGCAACGGCTACAGCGAGGAGTACGGCATCGAGCGGCTGCACCGGGACGCGCACGGCTGGGCGATCGCGGGCGGGACGCCAGCCATCCAGCGTGTCAGGATCGCGTCGGAACTGACGGGGCGCAGCTTTAACCAGCGCCCTCGGGAGGGAGCGGACTGATGTCCAGCCGGTTCGAGCTGAGCCAGAAGTACCTCGACCTGCAGGCCGAGGCGCGGGCACTGGCAGCTGCATGCGCGGACATCGCCGACCGCGCCGACGAGGCGGACAGCCTCGACCCCGACGTGCGTACGCGGCTCAAGGAGTCTGGCCTTGCTGCCGTGCTGGTGGCGGCGGAGTACGGCGGTCGCTTCGAGGCGGTCGACTCCCTCGCCGCCACCGTGGTCCGCGAGGCGCTGGCCTACGAGAGCGGCCACCTCGACTCGATGTTCGCGATGCAGGGAATCGGCAGCTACGCGGTCTCCGTCGGCGGCTCCGACGAGATCCGCAAGGAATGGCTGCCGAAGGTCGCCGCCCTGGAGGCGATCAGCGCGATCGGCCTGACCGAGCCCGACGTCGGCTCTGACCTGCGGTCGATCACCACCACCGTGGAGGAGAAGGGCGGTGAGCTGGTCGTCAACGGCCACAAGTCCTTCATTACCAACGCCGGTGACGCGTCCTTCTACGGGATCCTGGCCAAGGAGGGCGATGCCTACTCCTTGGTGTTTGTTCCCGCGGACACGCCAGGAGTCTCGGTGGCTAAGCCGCACCAGATCATCGCACCGCACGTGCTCGGCGACGTGATCCTGGACGACGTCCACGTGCCGTTGGCCAACCGGCTCGGTGAGCCCGGTGCCGGCTTCAAGCTGATGCTCGCCACCCTCGCCACGTTCCGGGTGTCCGTCGCCGGTGCCGCGGTCGGGGTGGCTCAGGCCGCCCTCGAGGAAGCGGTACGGCACGCCAGCCAGCGGGAACAGTTCGGCATGCCGCTGGCCAGGCTCGGCGGTGTGCCCGCGTCGCTCGCGACCAGCTGGGTCGAGATCGAGATGGCGCGCTCGCTCACCTACCGTGCGGCCGCGGCCGCCGCGCACGACCCACTCGGCGCGCTGGACTTGTCGTCGATGGCGAAGGTCGGCGCGACCGAGGTGGCCGGCCGGGTCACCGACCGCTGCGTACAGGTGATGGGCCGGTTCGGGCTGGTCCGCGGCAGCAAGATCGAGCGGCTCTACCGCGAAGCCCGGCCGATGCGGATCTACGAGGGATCCACCGAGGTCATCCTCGACTCACTCGCCAAGAAGCTGGTCAAAGACCGGGCCAAGGGGGCGACCAAGAAGTGATCATCGACTGCCACACACACGTCTGGCCCGACCACATCGCCGACGCAATGCAGGAGCAGAGCCCGGCCGGGCTGAAGCTCCTGTACGACGGCAAGCTGTCCGGGCTGCTCCGCACGATGGACGAGGCAGGCATCGACATGGCGCTGGCACTCGGAGTCGCGGTAAAGGCCTCCACGGTCGCCCGGACCAACGAGTTCATCGGCACTGTGCCGCGTGACCGGCTGCTGCCATTCGGCACCGTGCACCCAGAACTGTCGGTCGAGGAGAACCTCAAACACCTGCGCGACAACGGGATCGTCGGTGTGAAGCTGCACCCCTTGTTCCAGTCCGTATCGCTGGCCGACCCGAAGGTGCACGAGATCCTGGCCGCCCTCGCCGCGGAGGGCATCCCGGTGGTGACCCACGCCGGCGCCGGCGGGGACCAGGAGGCGAGCGACCGGGGGGCGCCACACCTGCTGCGCAAGGTCGCGGACACAATCCCCGACCTGACCCTGGTCGCCTGCCACTACGGCGGCTACCACCGGCTCGACGAGGCGCAGGAGCACGTGGTCGGCACGCGTGTGGTAATCGAGACCTCGTGGCCGCCGACTATGGCCGAGCTTGAGCCGGAGCGGATCCGCGACTTGGTCCGCACACACGGGGCCGACCGGGTGGTGTTCGGCTCGGACTGGCCGATGGCGAACCCCGGGGCGGAGATCGCCGCCATCCGCAACCTCGGTCTCACCAGGGACGAGGAGGATGCCATCCTCGGCGGCAACCTGGCCCGGATCCTCGGCCTCGCGGGCAGCGCGGCGTGAGCAGGACCGTCCGGCTCGGCGCCGGCATGGCGTTCTGGGGCGACAGCGTCCGGCCCGCGATCGAGATGGTCGAGCGAGGCGACATCGACTACCTCTGCTGCGACCACCTCGCCGAGCTGACCATGTCGATCCTCGCCAAGCAACGCGCCCGCAACTCGTCCCTCGGCTACACCCGGGACATCCTCGACCTGCTCCGCGGCGCCCTGCCCACCTGCGTCGAGAAGGGCATCAAGGTCGTCACCAACTCCGGCGGGGCGAACCCCCGGGCTGCGGCGGAGGGCGTGGTGGCCCTTTGCAAGGAGCTCGGGGTCTCCGGCGTACGGGTCGCGGTGGTCACCGGTGACGACATTGAGACAGACATCGACGACCTGATCGGCCAAGGCGTCGACTTCGCGAACTTGGACACCGGTGAGCCGCTGTCGACCGTGCGCGACCGACTTACCCACGCCGCCGTGTACACCGGCTGCGAGGGAATTGTGGAGGCGCTCCGGCAGGGCGCGGACATCGTCATCTGCGGCCGGGTCACCGACATCGCCCTCTACCTCGGGCCGCTCATCCACGAGTTCGGGTGGGCCACCGATGACTGGGAGCGGCTCGGCATGGCCACCGTCGTCGCACACGCCATCGAGTGCGGCGGGCAGGCAACCGGCGGGCTGTACGCCGGGGACTGGGCCGGTGTGGACGGTCTCGAGAATCTCGGGTACCCGATCGCGGAGGTTGCCGAGGACGGCACCGCGGTGCTCACGAAGACCCCCGCCTCCGGTGGCCGCGTCGACGTCGGCACGGTCAGCGAGCAGCTGGTCTACGAGATCCTGGACCCTGCCAACTATCTCACCGCCGACGTGACCGCGGACTTCACCGGGGTGACCCTCGAGGAGGTCGGCCTGGACCGGGTCCGGATCACCGGTGGTACCGGCAAGCCGGCTCCCCAGACGCTGAAGGTCAACATGGGGTACCGCGCGGGGTTCGTCGGCGAGGCCCAGTTCACCTACACCTGGCCGGACGCCTGGCAGAAGGCACAGCGCGGCATCACGTTCCTCAAGAAGCGGCTGGAGCGCGCCGGCTTCGAGTACACCGATGAGATCATTGAGTACCTCGGACAGACCTCGATGTGGGGCAGCCGCGTGCCGGAGCCCCGTGACCCGGACATCCCCGAGATCGTCGTCCGGTACGCCGCACGCTGCCCCGACCAGGAGCAGGCCCGCAAGGTGTTCACCGAGAGTGTCGCGCTCTACAACAACGGTCCCGCCGGCGTCGCCGGTGTCGGCACCCGGCCGCCGCTGAAAGAGCTCTACGCGATCTGGCCCTGCCTGATCCCGCGGGAGCACGTGCGCCAGTCCGTCGAGCTGCTGGAGGTGTGAGGATGCGCGTCGTCGACATCGCCCACGGCCGTTCCGGCGACAAGGGCGACACCTGCAACGTCGGGCTGGTGGCATGGGACGACGAGGGCTACCGGATCCTGCGCCGGGAGGTGACCGAGGAGCGGGTCGCCGCGCACTTCGGTGACCTGGTGAAGGGCACGGTCACCCGCTACGAGATGCCCGGCATCAAGGCGCTGAACTTCGTGCTCACCCGGGCCCTCGACGGCGGCGGCACGCTCTCGCTGCGCTCGGACCACCTCGGGAAGGTGATGTACGCATGGCTGCTGCGGATGGAGATCGAGGGGCCCGGGTGAGCGAGCCGCACGTCCTGGTTTCCCGGCGTGGCCCGCTCGCGGTGCTCACACTGAACCGGCCGGACGACCGCAACCCACTCGACCCGGAGCTGTCCCAGTCGCTCCTCGACGAGCTACGCACGGCGTTCGCTAACGACGAGGTCCGGGCGGTGGCGATCGGCGCGAACGGCTCCGCGTTCTGCGCCGGCGGCGACCTCCGGCAGATGAAGGAGCTTGCTCAGCGTCCGGCTGAGGAGGCATGGGCCTGGCCCCGGGCCATCGTGGACCTGCACCAGCTGGCGCTGCAGGCGCCCAAGCCGCTGGTCGCACTGGTCGATGGTCCGGCGTACGCCGGAGGTATGGGTCTGGCCGGAATCTGCGACATTGTGCTGGCCACCCGGCGCGCATCCTTCGCGATGCCCGAAGTGCGGATCGGGCTGTTCCCGATGATCATCGTCGCGCACCTTGCCCGGCTGCTGCCTCGACGGCTGCTGCTGGACATGATGCTGACAGGGCGAGCGATCGGTGTGGACGAGGCCGCACGTGCGGGCTTCCTGTCCCGCGTCTGTGCGAACACGGATGAGATGTGGGCGGCCGCCGACGAGTACGCCGCGATGTTCGCTGACACCAGCCCCACGGCGGTGGCGCTCGGCCGGCGCGCGTTCGGCCTGCTCGCGGACATGCCGGCAAGCCAGTCGCTGGAGGCCGCGCAATTCCTGAACCTCACGTTCTTCCTCGGGAGTGACTTGGCCGAGGGCGCCTCGGCCTTTCTCGGCAAACGACAGCCGGCCTGGAAGAGCGGCGGGGACAGGAGCGAGCATGGCTGAGGCGTTCATCGTCGGAGCGGTCCGCACACCGATCGGCAAGCGCGGCGGCGGGCTGTCCGCCGTACACCCGGCCGACCTGGGGGCACACGCTCTCAGAGGCCTGATCGTGCGGACCGGGGTCGATCCCGCGCGCATCGACGACGTGCTGTGGGGGTGCGTCGGTCAGGTCGGCCCGCAGGCCTCGAACGTCGGGCGGATCACGGCGCTGTCCGCTGGGCTGCCCGAGTCGGTGCCGGGCACGACCCTGGACCGACAGTGCGGGTCCTCGCAGCAGGCCCTGCACTTCGCGGCGCAGGCGGTGATGTCGGGGACCCAGGACCTCGTCGTCGCCGGCGGCGTCGAGGTGATGAGCCAGGTGCCCATCGCGTCGCCGACCACGATCGGCCTGGGAGCGGGGATGGCGCACCCGCGCAGCGGGAACGGCTGGGCGGAGCGCTACGGCGACCAGGAGATCTCGCAGTTCCGCGGAGCGGAACTGATCGCCGCGAAGTGGGGGCTCACCCGCGAGGCGATGGAGGCGTATGCGGTCGAGAGTCACCGGCGGGCTATCGAGGCCATCGAGCAGGGGCTCTTCGACGACGAGATCCTGCCCTACGGCGACGTGACCCGTGACGAGGGCCCACGACCGGGGACGACGCCGGAGACGCTCGCCACGCTTCAGCCGCTCCGGGAGGACGGCCGACTCACCGCGGCGCTGGCTAGCCAGATCTCCGACGGTGCCGCCGCGCTGCTCGTCGCCTCCGAGCGCGCGGTGCGCGAGCAGGGGCTCACCCCGTTGGCCCGGGTGCACACGATGACTGTCGTCGGCTCAGACCCGGTCTACATGCTCACCGGCCCGATCCCGGCGACGGAGAGACTGCTTGCGCGCGCGGGTGTCGCGCTGTCGGACATCGGTGCATTCGAGGTCAACGAGGCCTTCGCGAGCGTGCCGATGGCGTGGCTACAAGAGACCGGCGCGGACCCGGCGCGCACCAACCCGCAGGGTGGCGCTATCGCCCTGGGCCACCCGCTCGGCGGCACCGGTGCCCGGCTGCTCACCACGTTGGTGCACCGGATGCGGCGGGAGAACCTGCGCTACGGCATGCAGACGATGTGCGAGGGCGGCGGGATGGCGAACGCCACGCTGCTCGAGCTGGTCTGAGGTGACGGCCGGGGTCACCGAGACGATCGCGCCGCGGACGCGTACACAGGGGTCGCTGGTCGCCTGTCTCGCGTTCGCCGCGATGACGGGCTCGGTGGTGGCCGGGTTGGGCAGCCCGATCGTGCTCGAGGTCTCTGTCGAGCGCGAGGTGTCGATCAGCTCGGCACAGTGGACGCTGATCATCACGCTCCTGGTCGGCGTCATCTGCACACCGGTCCTGTCCAGGCTCGCGGACGGCGACCTGAAGCGGCGAGTTCTCATCGGAGCCCTGCTGGCCACCGCGGTGGGTTGCGCGGTGGGCGCGCTGGTGCCGACGTTCGGCGGCCTGCTCACCGGTCGCGCGCTGCAGGGCTTCGGGTACGCGATGGTGCCGTTGACGGTGAGCATCGCCCGCGACCACCTCCACGGCGTAGTCCTGGCGCGGACCATGGGCGTGCTGTCGACAAGCATCGCGGTCGGGGTGGGCGTGGGGAACCCGGTGATGGGTCTCTGCGTGCTCGTCTACGACTACCGCGCGGCGTTCGGCTTCGCGTTCGTGGTCTCCGCCGGAGGCGCACTGTGGGCGTGGCGGCGGGTCCCCGTCGCCGGTGTCGCCCGGCACAAGATCAGGCTGGACCCGGCCGGCGCGGTGCTGCTCGGCGGCGGGCTCGCCGGCGTGCTGCTCGCGGTGGCCAGAGGCCAGGTGTGGGGCTGGTCCGCGCCGCTGACCGTCGGCCTTGGCGCGGGTGGGGTCGTTCTTCTGGCGAGTTGGGCCGTGGTAGAGCTGCGGGTGGCCGCGCCCATGGTCGACCTGCGCCTGGCCTGCGCCCGAGGCCTGGTCGGCGTGAACCTCACCGCAGTGCTCCTCGGGATCAACATCTTCGGTGGGGTTGCCGTGGTGCTCCTCCTTGCGCAGCGGCCGGTCGAGGACGGGGTCGGCTTCGGCTACACCGTGTTCGAGACCGGCCTACTGATGCTGCCGATGGCGGTGGCGAGCCTGGTCTGCCCGGCGATGGCCCGCTGGCTCGAGCGGTGGATGCCGCCCCGGCTGGTGCTGCCGCTCGGCTCCGCGCTCGTCACCCTGTCGTTCGGCGGGTTCGCGGTCTGGCACGACCGCACCTGGCACATCGCCGCGATGATGGGCCTGATGGGGATGGGCATCGGCATCGCCTACTCCGCGATGCCGGCCCTTATCGTGGCCCGGACCCCTGCGGAGCGAACCGCGAGTGCCACCGGCATCAACCAGGTGCTGCGGTTGATGGGCGGTGCGGTTGGGGCGGCGGTGATGACCGCTGTGCTCGCCCGCTACACGCCGCCCGGCATGCACAACCCGCTCGAGCAGGGTTACGTCGCCGCGCTCGCCGTTGCCTGCCTGGCCGGGGTGGTCGCGGTGTTGGTCGGATGCGTGCTCGTGCCAGCCTGCGACGACGTGCACCGGGCTGAGGACGTTGACACCCCGGTTCGGCGTGACTAACCTAACAGTATAACTATAATCATAAATAATAGGGATTTGGTTAATGCGGTAGCAGGTCGAGAACGGGATGGAGTGAGCCGTGGACGAGGAAATCACCGCCTTCTTCAGCGCTGACCCGGAGGCGATCTCGTGGCCCTATCCCATGTACGAGCGCTGGCGTGAAGGCACCGGGGTGTTGCGATGGAAGAGCGGGCCCGCCACCGTTGTGACGCACTACGACGACGTCAAGGCCGTCATGAGCGGCGCGTACCCGATCATCCAGAACGCCTACCGCTTCGGTGAGCTCGCCGAGGGCACGATTGCCCGGCTCCCCATGGACCAGCACGAGGTCTTCTTCAAGGTGCTCGACTTCGAGAGCCTGTTCATGAGCCGGAAGGAGGGCGAGGAGCACGCCCGGCTGCGTCGGATCGCGGCCCGCGCGTTCACCGCGCGGCGCATCGAGCAGCTGCGGGCATCGGTGCAGCAGCACGTGGACGACCTGATCGAGGACATGCTCGCCAAGCCCGACCCGGACGTGAAGCAGGACCTGGCCAACAAGCTGCCGGTCCGGGTGATCGTGGACCTGATCGGTGTCCCGCAGGAGGACCGGGATCTGATTTGGGAGTGGTCCGAGGCGGTCGGCCGGCTGTTCTCGCTCGACGAGAAGAGCCTGCGCGGGGCGGACGAGGCGATCGACGCGTTCCGCGAGTACGTCGGTCGCACCGTTGACCGGGTACGGCGTACCGGCGAGGGACCTGCGCTCGCGAAGGCGATGCTGGAGCAGCGCGACAACGAGGCGCTCACCGAGGACGAGCTTGTCGCGATGTACCTGCTGATCCTCTTCGGAGGCAGCGAGACCACCACCAACCTGCTCGGCAACGGCTTCCTCGCCCTGCAGCGCAACCGCGACCAGTGGGACATGCTGGTCAAGGACCCAGAACTGGTGCGTCCCGCGATCGAGGAGTTGATCCGCTACGACTCCCCGCACCACTACCTCCCGCGCGTGGTCGCCGAGGATTTCGAGCTGCACGGCATCGAGCTGAAGAAGAACCAGACCCTGATCGTGGTTATGGGTGCCGCGAACCACGACGAGAGCCACTTCCCGAATCCGACGGTGTTGGACGTGACCCGGCCGAACAAGGCCGATCACCTGTCGTTCGCGTTCGGCGCCCATTACTGCCTCGGCGCCGCGCTCGCCCGGTTGGAGGGCGAGGTCGCCTTCACCAGCCTGCTCACCCGCTTCCCGGACGCGCGGCTGCTCGACGACCAGCCGACCTACGGAGGCAGTGCGATGCTGCGCGCGATCCAGCACCTGCCCACCGACCTAGGCGCACCAGTTGCCTGAGCACGGATACCGCCTCGCGCGGCAGCCGAACGTGCCGGACGGCCGCCGGGACGCGGTCGCGTTCGTGCACGGTGACCGGAGAGTCACGTTCGCCGCGCTGGACGCTCGTGCTTCCGCATTCGCGGCGGCTGCGGTAGAGGCCGGGCTGGTGCCCGGGGACCGGGTACTGCTGCTCATGCCGAACGCGCCGGAGACATTCGAGCTGCTGATCGGCTGTGCCCGTGCGGGGTTGGTCGCCGTACCCGTCAACTGGCGGCTCGCCCCTGAGGAGGCGCGTGCAGTCGCCCGCGATGCACGGGCCCGCGCAGTCGTTGCCGACCCGTCGCTGTCCGACCTGCTCAGAAGCGTGACGGACGGGCTCGACGTACGACTCTCCCTCCGTGTGGGGGAGGAATACGACGAATGGCTGTCCCGCCCTCGGCGCGCCTTCGAGCCGGTGGCCGGTGACCCGGAGACGGTGGTGCTGCAGGTCTACACCTCCGGCACGAGCGGACGGCCAAAGGGTGTGCTGATCACCGACCGGAACCTTGAGGCCAAGGTGCCGCAGGTGACCCCGCTGTGGGGATTGTCCGCGGACAGCATGAGCCTGCTGGCCACGCCGCTGTTCCACGTGGGTGCGCTCAGCTGGGGGCTCGCCGGGATGTACGCCGGAGCGACCACCGTGCTCGCCGGCGACGCGTCCGCGGCCACCTTGCTGCGGCACCTCGTCGAGGACCGGATCAGCCACACGTTCTTGGTGCCGGCGATGATCACCCGGCTCTGCGAGGCGGCGGCGCCGGACGCCACCTTCCCCGACCTGCGGGCGATTGTGTACGGCGCCTCCCCGATAACACCGGAGGGACAGGCGGCCGCGCTGCAGACCTTCGGTCCGGTGCTGCACCACGTCTACGGGATGTCGGAGACCACCGGCGCGTTCACCGAGATGCCGGCCGACCCCGACCTGCCCGCCGACTCGCCGCTTCTGCGGTCCGCCGGCCGCCCGTACCCCTGGGTCGAGCTCGAAATCCGCGACCCCGAGACCGGGGCGTCGGTGCCGACAGGGGAGTACGGCGAGGTGTGGACCCGCTCCGCGCAGAACACACCCGGTTACTTCGGCCTGCCCGAGGAGACGCGGACGCTCCTCACCGACGACGGCTGGCTGCGCACCGGTGACGGCGGACGGCTCGACGCCGAGGGGAGGCTCTTCCTCACCGACCGTGTCAAGGACATGGTGATCACCGGCGGGGAGAACGTCTATCCCGAAGAGGTCGAGGAGGTCCTGCGCCGGCACCCGGGTGTCGCCGAGGTCGCCGTCTTCGGGATACCCGACGCGCGCTGGGGCGAGGCGGTGGCCGCAGCCGTGGTGCCGCGACCCGACTGCGTTCCGACCCCCGACGAGCTCGTCGCGTTCACCGACGGGCTGCTCGCCGGGTACAAGCGTCCACGCACCGTGGTGGTGGTCGATGACCTACCCCGGAACCCGACCGGCAAGATCCTCCGACGACGACTCCAGGAGCAGTACGCATGAGCAGGCCCGTCCGCATTCTCGGCTTCGTCAACCACATCGCCCCCGTGCCCGACATCGAGGACGAAATCCGCCAGGCCTTCGAGTGGGGCGTCGACGTGGTCGTCGCCCAGGGGACCGGCAGCGACTGGGGGCCGTACTGGCTCGGCTCGGGTGAGCAGGTGTCCGCCAACCAGGCCGCGAACGTCGAGCCCTACGTGCGGGCCGCGCTCCAGCACGGCGTGCCGTTCGTCTTCTCCTTCGGCATAGCGGGCGCTGACGTGCACCTGGAGACCTGCCTGCGCAGCTTCGACGAGATGTGCGAGCGAAACGGGTGGAGTCCCGAGGTCGGCGTGGTCCGCTCCGAGATCGGCAAGGACTACCTGGCCGCCGCCGTCGCGGACGGCCCACCGGTCGTGCCCTGCTCCGAAGGCGCCGGACACCAGCCACTCACGCTGGCCGACGTCGCGGACGCGGAAAGGGTGGTCGCGCTGATCGGCCCGGAACCGGTGCAGGAGTTGCTCGGCCGCGGCGTGGACGGCGTGATCACCGGCCGCGCCCTCGACATCGGGCTGTTCATGGCGCTGCCGATGATGCGCGGCATCCCGACCGCGGTCGCCGCCCACGCCGGCAAGCTGCTCGAGTGCGGTGGCCTCGCCCTGGAGCCGGGTGACTCGGGCCGGAGCATCTGGGCGAGCCTTGACGAGACCGGCTTCGAGGTGCGTTCCCCTTCGAAGCAGGCACGGGCCTCGGTCCGCTCGCTGGTGTCGCACACCTTCTACGAGCGCGCGCACCCGACGCTGGAGGAGAACCCCGGCGGCGCCCTCGACCTGTCCCAGGCCACCTACCACGAGACCGCGACGGGCATCCGGTGTGCGGGAGCGCAGTGGCACGAGGCGCCGTACACGCTGCTGCTCGAGGGCGCGCGCAGGGAGGGCTTCCGTGCGGTCACCCTGCTCGGCGTGCGGGAGCCCGAGCTGCTCCGGCAGGCACGCACCTGGACCGATGCCGCCGAGCGGGAGGTGCGGTCCGCACCTCGATTCGCGGCGCACGTTGCCGCGGGCAGGCTGCGGATCAGCACCCGGATCTTCGGGCTGGACGCGGTGCTCGGAGAACTTGAGCCGAACAGGGCGATCACCGGTCACGAGGCCGGTGTGCTCGTCGACGTGGTCGCGGATAACGAGGAGCTGGCCAGGGAGGTGGCGTACTTCGCCTTCATCCGGCTGTTCATCGGCCCTTACCCGGGACGCAAGACCACCGCGGGCAACGCGGCGGCACCGATCATGCCGGTGGTGATTCCGGTCTCCGACGTCTACACGTTCTCCATCTACCACCTGCTGCCGTTGGCGGACCCGTTGGAGCCGTTCCGGCTCAGTGTCGAGCGGTTCCCGCGCGCCGGCGCCGTCAAGGAGGAGGCCGCCCATGCGGCTGTATGAGTGCGCGGACATCATCCGCAGCAAGAACGCCGGACCGTTCACGCTCACCATCGATCTGTTCTTCGGTGACGAGGAACGCTACTCGATCGCCAAGGGCTCGATGCTGCTCACCGTGGCCGGTGTCGCGCAGGCGTACGGCGTCGAGGAGTCGCGCGTGAAGGGCGTCTACTTCGACGACCGGATCCGCGCCGCCAAGGTCTCGCTGCTGCGGTGGTCCTCGAGCGCCGACCCGTTCTGCGCTGACATGTTCGGCGCCCACCTGCACACGCCGCTCGCCGATGGCGAGCTGGTCCCAGCTCTTTCCAAAGGAGTCCCCGCATGAAGTTCGGCATCCTGCTCACTTCCGTGTACGACGCGAGCGTCGACGCGCGTGTCCAGCGTGCCGAGCACGAGGACCTGGTCCGCACCTCCGAGCAGCTCGGCTTCGACCTGATGGTCTGCGGGCAACACTTCCTCGGCTCCGAGCTGCGCTACTTCCAGCCGGTCCCGTGGCTGACGCACATGGCACAGGTGGCGCCGTCGATGGAGGTGGCCACCGGCATCGTGCTGCTGTCGATGGTGAATCCGGTCGACATCGCCGAGCAGATGGCCACACTGGACGTCCTCACCGACGGACGGGCGATTTTCGGCGTCGGCCTCGGCTACAGCGGCCACGAGTTCGACGCGTTCGGGGTCGAGCCGGGCACCCGGGTGGATCGGTTCGAGGAGTCTCTGAGCCTGGTCAAGCAGCTCTGGAGCGGTGAGGAGGTCGACTTCAGCGGGAAGTTCACCAGCGTGCACGGTGCCCGGCCGTCCGTGCGCCCGATCCGTGAGGGTGGCATCCCGGTCTGGGTCGGCGGCCAGGCAGCCGGAGCGGTCAAGCGCGCCGCGCGGATGGGTGACGCGTGGTACTCACCGCCGTTTCCCACGCACGCCGAGCTGGCCACCCTGCGCAGGCTCTTCCTCGACACCCGGGCCGAGCATGGGCTCTCCCTCGACGGCGACTTCCCGCTGCGCCGTGAGGTGCTCATCGCACCGAACCGCGTGGCCGGGATGGACGCCGCCCTCGAGCGCTACCGCGCCCGCTACGAGACCTACAAGAAGTGGGGCCTGTCCGGCGAGAACACACCGATCGACTCCGGCGAGCAGCTGCGCGCCGACATCCAGGACCGGTTCATCCTCGGCTCCGCCGCGGAGGTCGCCGACGGCTTGGCCAAGCTGGAGGAGGAGCTCGGCATGACCCACTTCGTGTACAAGCCGCACTGGCCCGGGCTGCCGCACCGCGAGGCAATGAAGCAATTGGAGGAGTTCGGCACCAAGGTGGTCGCGGAGCTCACCCGATGAGGGTCGAGGCGGGGCAGGTTGCGGTCGTCACCGGGGCGGCGAGCGGGATTGGCCGGGCAATGGTCGACGCGTTCGTGGCGCGCGGGCTCGTCGTGGTCCTCGCGGACGTGGAGAAGGAGGCCCTTGAGCGCGCCGTCGCCGAGGTGTCCGCGACCGGCGCCACCGCCGAGGGCCATGTCGTCGACGTCGGCACACCGGACCGGTTGGAGGTGCTCGCGGACCACGTGCTCTCGACGTACGGCCGGGTCGATGTGATCTGCAACAACGCCGGTGTGGTCACCTCGCGCCGACCCGTGTGGGAGCAGTCATTCGCCGACCTGGAGTGGACCACGCGTGTCAACTTCTACGGTGTGGCCAACGGGGTTCGTGCGTTCGTCCCACACATGGTCCGCGCCGGACGCGGCCACGTCGTGAACACCGCGTCGATGGCGGGCCTGTCCACGATTCCAGGTGGCGGCAACGGCGTGTACTCGGCCACCAAGCACGCCGTCATCGGGCTCTCCGAGACCCTGGCCGTTGAGCTGGCCCGGGCGGCACCGGAGGTCGGCGTGACCGTGCTCTGCCCCGGTCCGGTTCCGAGCCGGATTCACGACGCCGCACGCAACCGCCCCGCGTCACTGGTGGCCGATCCGCCGGCCACAGAGCCTGACGGTCTGCCGAAGCCGGACTTCGGCCTGGAGTTGCAGAAGGTTCCGGCCGAGGTTGTGGCCGAGCAGGTGGTCGACGCCATCGAGTCCCGTCGCGCCTACGTGGTGACGGCACCCGACATCGTGCCGCTCGCCAAGGCCCGGGTCGACGCACTGTTGTCGGCGCTGGCTGGTGAAGCTCGCAACCGCGGGAACGCAGGCGATGCTGCGCGCTGGGGCGTGCGAACGACGTGGGAGGCACCCTGATGGAAGAGACCATCTCCAGGATGGCCGGCTCGGAGCACGCGGATCAGCCAGGAAAGTCGCAAAATTCGAGATGATCGCCGCTGGGATCGGTAGACCGGTACGGCAGCGCACCACCACCAACGGCACCCCAATGACCAGAGAGCCTCAGGTGTGAGCAAACCCTGGCAGGTCCTGATTCCGTTGATGAGCGCCATTCGGGCCAGTCACGGGGTCGCCGCAGTTATGGCGGATCTGCCACAAGTGGCCTGGGCACGACAATGCTGCTCAACCCGCCCTCGGTACGTGTGGCGCCAAGGTTCGGCATCCGCTCGGCCTTCGCCCACGACGAATGCGCGGTGTCGCTGACCGGCGACAGATCGTGGATTGGCGCGCGACACGACGTAGACACGCTGGAGGGCCTCGTCGTCGCCAGACGACTGGGGTGCGGCTCCGCAACATCTGCCCTATGCCGGTCGTTACCCTGCGAGGTAATCGCTTGCGACACCAGCGCGGAAGCTGCGGCGAGGACCACGAAAGTCGTGGTGGTTGCAGACATAGCTAATTCAGAGGAGCCCGCCTTCCTCAACCCGCACGGCGCTGGGATTGCACTCCGTAACCCGGTCGGTGCAATGCGGGCGGCCCTGTCCCTGCCGGAGAACTGATGGCCGAGGCGCGTGGGGTTCGGTTCGAGCGGGACGCGGATCCGTGGGGCAGATCAGATCATCCTCAAGCGGCCGCAGGCGACGAGCACGTTCGACCTGCCTGGGCCGAGCGTGAAATCGCCGGTGGCGGTCGGGCTGAAGCAGCATCCAACGAGGTGGAGCTGATGGACCTGTCATTCCAGGTGGCGACGTTCGTCGGATACGGCCGGATGGGGGTGTCGCTGGCGATGACCGACGACCTGCCCGAGAGGAGTACGCCGACCCCGGCGCAACGCTTGCTCCATGGCAGCAGCCGGTGCAGGTCGTCTGATCCGCCGCCGGCGCCAAGAGGCCTCGATCCGAGCCGGGATCGAGGCCTCTTCGTTGTTCTGTGGTTCACTTCGCGGTGATGCCGCCGTCCACGGGGATGGTCACGCCGGTGACGTACGAGGACAGATCGCTGGCCAGGAACAGTGCCACCTTGGCGATCTCGCTGGGATCGGCAGCCCGTCCCATTGGGATGGTCGCGAAGAACGCCTGCTTGCGCTTCTCGATCTCTTCCGGGTCATCGATGCGGAAGAATGCCGGCAGACCCGGGGTCTCCACCGATCCCGGGGCGATCGCGTTGACCCGAATGCCCTCGGTGGCGAACGCGAGCGCCATCGAGCGGACCAGTGCGATCACGCCACCCTTCGTGAAGGAGTACATCGGGCTGTACGGCGAGCCGATCAGGCCCGAGGTCGAGCTGGTGAAGATCACCGAGGCGTTCCCGGCGGCCTTGAGCGCGTCGGTCAGGTACCCGCTGAGGAAGAACGACGCCCGTGCGTTGATCTCCAGGCCGGTGTTCCATTCCTCCTCGGTCAGGTCGAGACCGGCCGCACCCGGGATGCCGACGTTGTTGAAGAGCACGTGCAGCGCACCGTGCTCGGCGGTCACCTGCTCGGCGAGTGCCTTTAGCGCCCCGAGGTCGCGGACGTCGACGACCGACGAGGTGGCGCTGCCGCCCTCGGCCTCGATGGCCGTGACCGTCTCCTTGGCGGCCTCCGCGTTCACGTCGACGACGATGACATGGGCGCCCTCGCGGGCGAACAGCTCGGCAGCTGCGCGGCCCATGCCGGAGGCCCCGGCGGTGATCAGCGCGACCTTGTCCTTGAGAAGCATGGTGTCTCCGTTTTCCTTCGGTTTCGGTTCGGCTTCAGGCGGTGACGAGCTGCTCGGCGAGCGCCCAGGCCTGTCGGGTGGCGAACACCAGGCGCCGTGGTGCGTAGGCGTCGCCAAGGATGTGCACGTCCGGCAGGTCGGCGTGCAACTCGTCGTACAGGGTGGGATCGGAGACGCTACCGCAGGCGAGCACGACCGAGTCGAACTCGCCGTGCGTGCGGCTCTTCCAGGAGTACACGTGACGGCTCTCGACCGTGTGCCGGTCGATACGCACGACCTCCTCATTGAAGTGGAAGCGTACGTTGTTGTCGTCCAACCGGCCCAGGATGCCGCCGATGATGTAGCGACCCATCAGCGGCGCCGCCTGTGCGGTGGCGTAGATGACCGTCACCTCGTGGCCGTTGCTGGCTAGGTGGTCGGCGACCGAGAGGGGAGCGACGTGGTCATCCTGCGCCACTACCAGCACCCGGTGGCCGGGAGCCGCACGTCCGGCGAGCACGTTGCGGATGTCGTGCACGTGGTCGGCCTCGACGCCCTGGATCGCCGGGGTGCGGGGCCCGGCGCCGGTGGCGACGGCCACCACGTCGGCACCCGCGGCGCGGACGTCGTCGGCGGTTGCGCGCTTGCCGAGCGTGACCTTGACGCCGAGGCCTTTGAGGCGACGGCGCTGCCAGGCGAGGTACTCGCCGTACATCTCGTGCCGGGGCGCCATCGGCGCGTAGCGGAGCTGGCCGCCGAGCTCGTCCTCAGCCTCCCAGAGCTCCACGTCGAGGCCAGCCTCGCTGGTCAGTGCGGCGAGCTCCATGCCGGCCGGGCCACCGCCGACGACCAGCAGCCGGCGGCTGGTCCTCGGCCGCGGCCACGGCCCCTCCACTTCGTGGCTGGTGCCCGGGTTCACCGCGCAGCCGAACGGCAGGCCCTCCACGTAGCGGCGGCTGATGCACTCGTTGCCGCCCACGCACGGCCGGATGTCGGCGAGCCGGCCCTCGCGTGCCTTGAGCAGCACCTCGCCGTCGGCGATGTGCGCCCGCGCCATGCCGACGATGTCGGCGCTGCCGGAGCTGAGCACCCGCTCGGCGACCTCCGGTCCGTTGATGCGGCCGGTGTGCACGACGGGGAGCGAGATGCCCTTCTTCAGCTCGGCGGCGAGCCCGGCGAACTGGGCCGGGTCGAAGTACGTCGGCTGGATGTAGCTCGGGTTGCCCCACGGACTGCCAATGACGCCGTGCACGTAGTCGATCAGCCCCGTGGACTCGAAGTACTGCGCGAGCTCGACGCCGCCCGGTACGTCGTACCCGCCGGGGACCTCCTCGCGGATGTTGAGCCGGATGCCGAGCGTCATGCTCGTGCCGATCACCTCGCGGATCGCCTGCATCGTCTCCACCGCGAATCGGCATCGGTTCTCCAGAGAGCCGCCGTAGCGGTCGGTGCGGTGGTTGGTGTGCGGGGACAGGAACCACTCGTGCAGATCGTCGTGGTTGAGATGAAGCTCGACCCCGTCGGCGCGCCCCTGCATGGATAGCCGGGCGGACTCGGCGTACTCCTTGACGAACGCGTCGATGTCGTTCTGGTTCATTACGTGCGGCATCAGGTTGATCGTCGGCGCGCTCATCACGTGGGAGGCGCCGTGTGGCATGCCGCCCTGGTGCACCATCTGCACCGAAACGGTGGCACCGTGTGCATGTAGCGCGTCGGAGAACTGCTGAACGCGTTCGACGAAGAAAGGCAGCCGGAAGAATCCCAGCGTGGCCGCCCCGACCCCGGTCGGCTCGAAACCTGGGATGAGGTGGTTCTTCACGTGGGTGGACAGACTCGCCACCCAGGCGACCCCGTCGTTGCGGACCCGCTGCTCGAAGTAGGCGATGTTGCGGGCGGCGTCCTCGTCGGTGCCGTAGATGTTGCCGATCGCCGACGCGTGCGGGGGCAGCATGACCCGGTTGCGAAGTTGCATCGTCCCCACCGTGATCGGCGAGAACAGGTGAGGAAACCCGTGGGCGGCGGCACTCCCCGGAGCGTCGGTGGTCTGGGTCATCGGCAGGCTCCCAACGTCGGCGTGGTTGACATCACTATTTGTAGCATGTCTATGCGTATGATTACTAGGGACAAGCCTTGATTGAAGGCCGACCCTCAGGTCACGAGCGGCAGCACCTCCGCGCCGAACCGGCGCATCTGCTCGAAGCTCTCTCCGACCGGCATCCCCGGCCACTGCAGGCGGAGCGCGAAGTCGGTCATCCCCACGTCCCGGCGCAGCGCGCTCAGCCCGTTCGCGACGCCCTGCGGCGTGTCGAGCAGAAGCCGTGGGAGAGCGCCTCGGTGCTTTTGCCGATTCGCTCGTCACGCATGGCGGTGGCACCGACGTCGCCCACTGCCCATACCCACTTCAGGTAGGTCCGGCTGCGCCCGTTCACGAATGGCTCGATCCGCGCGGCCGCCTCCTCGGCGGAGTTGGCGATGTAGAGGTCATGCCGGACCGGGACGGTGTTCGCGGCAACTCGGCCGAAGTCCTCGCGCCTGCGGAGGTGCGTCGCGTGCAGCGTGCGTAGCGGGTCCTGGTCCACCAACGGTGGCGGGTACAACGTGTCGCCAATGCGTGCCGCACGGTCGGCCGAGGCGGCGCGCCCCCGCCCACTCAGATTGGTGGTCCCGGTCGCTGCGCTGGAGCGGCCACCGGCCGGTCGGACTCCACGTCGAAGAACCGGCCGTGTGGTGAACTGGGTCCCCCGACCACAGTCGCGCGCATCACTTGCACCGCCTCCTCCGGCGCGCGGTCCGTTCGGAGCGCGTCACGCCGAACAGGTCGAACTCGCGGTCGGTGTAGCCCAGGCCCACGCTGCACACCACCAGACTGCCGGACACAGCATCCAGTGTGGCCACCTGCGCAGCGGCGTCGACCGGGTGCAGCAACGGGAGGAGCAGGAACGCGGTGCCCAGGCGGATTTTCCGGAAGCGGTGGGCAAGGTTTGCGGGCTAGGGGACCGGCTGGTAGAAACGCGAGCCCTCGGGCAGGACGTGCTGGCCGCTGGCGATCAGACTGAGGTCGAACCTCCGGCCCTCCTCGATGAGCGCGACGTGCTCGGCGAACTGGTCGGCCGGCGGAACCTCGGGGCCGCCGGCCGACCAGCCCAGCACGAGCCCCGTTCGCAGCTCCGTCGTCTCGTCCATCAGCGCAACTCCTGTCCGACGGGGAAGCCGTGAAGGACTTCTCGTGAAGAGTCGTCTCCGGGTGTTGTCAATTGGGCATCATTGGAGATAATGATTAGCATGATTAGCGACGATGCCGGCAGCCTGCACACCAATGCGTACGACGAGGCGGTGACCACTCCCACCCGTTGTCGGTGCGCCAGGCGCTGGCCATCCAGATGATCATCGACGTGGAGTGGGGACTGGCGGACAACGAGATGGGCGAGTTTCGCGTCGCCGACGTGCGGCGACGCGGCGGTGAGGAAACCCGTGCCGGGGATGCGGCGTGGCTATCTGGAGGTGGATGGTGAGCTCGGAGCGAGTTTTCCTTGTTGACGGGGCCCGGACCCCGGTGGGCAGTTTCGGTGGCGCGTTCAAGGACGTGCCGGCGCACGAACTCGGGGCGACCGCTGTCAGGGTGGCGCTGTCCCGGGCGGGCGTGCCCGCCGAGGCTGTCGACGAGGTGGTGATGGGCTGCATCGGCCAGGTTGGCCCGGACGCGTACAACGCGCGCCGGGTCGCGTTGGCCGCCGGTCTGCCGGTCGCCACTCCGGCGTACACGGTGAACCGGTTGTGCGGCAGCGGGTTGCAGGCGATCTGGTCAGCGGCGATGCAGTTGCGGTGGGGTGACGCGGACATCGTGGTCGCGGGTGGGGACGAGAATATGACGCGGATGCCGTTCTACGACTTCAGCGCCCGGTCGGGTTACCGGCTTGGTGACCGCACCCTGGTCGACGGCACGGTGATGATGCTGACCGACCCGTTCCACGGCATCCACATGGGCGTCACCGCGGAGAACGTGGCCCGCAAGTACGGCGTCTCGCGGCAGGCCCAGGACGAGTTCGCGGTGGAGTCGCAGCGACGCGCGGCGTCGGAGGCGGCCGCGGAGGCCTTCGCGGAGGAGATCGTCGCTGTCGAGGTCGGTGGGCGCAAGCCGGTGACGGTCGACCGGGACGAGCACCCCAGGCCCGGAACGACGCTGGAGGTGCTGGCCGGGCTGCGGCCTGCGTTCGAAACGGGCGGTACGGTCACGGCGGGCAACGCGTCGGGAATCAACGACGGCGCCGCCGCGGTGGTGCTGGCCCGGGAGTCCGTCGCCGCGCAGCGGGGGCTGACCGCGCTGGTGAGCCTGGAGGCGGTGGCGACTGCGGCGATGGAGCCGGAACTGATGGGCTATGCCCCGGTGCCGGCGTTGAAGCAGCTGTTCGACAAGACGGGCACCAGCGCCCGAGACATCGACGTGGTTGAGCTCAACGAGGCGTTCGCGGCCCAGGCGGTGGCTGTAATCCGGGACGCGGGGCTGGACCCGGAGCGGACCAACCCGTACGGCGGGGCCATCGCGCTCGGCCACCCGGTCGGCGCCACCGGCGCGATCCTCGCCCTGCGGGTGGCCAAGCACCTGACCCGCACCGACGGGGAGCTCGGCATCGTCACGATGTGCATCGGCGGGGGGCAGGCCATGGCCGCCCTCTTCCGCCGGGTATGAGGAAGGAGGAGTCCGTGGCCGACAGCATCCGGTACGCCGTCCCCGGCAACGTCGCCCGCATCACCCTCAACCGTCCGGAGGTGTCCAACGCCGTCGACCTGCCCACCGCGTACGCGTTCGAGGCCGCGGTAGCCCGCGCCGGTGCGGATGACGACGTGCGGGCGGTCCTGCTCACCGGGACCGGTCCACGGTTCTGCGCGGGTGGCGACCTCGCAGCGATGGCGGCCGCCGAGGACCCCGCCGGCTACGTGCGCGAACTGGCCCTGGTGCTCGACCGGGGCCTGCGGCGCCTGGCCGCGCTGCCCAAACCAGTCGTCGCCGCCGTGCACGGAGCGGTCGCCGGCGCGGGCCTGGGCGTCGTCCTCGGCGCGGACCTCGTGGTGGCCGCCCGCTCGACGAAGTTTGCCTTCGCCTACACCGGCGTGGGACTGACCCCGGACTGCGGCGTGTCCGCGTTGCTGCCCCGGGCGATCGGGCAGCAGCGCGCCCTGCAGATGGCGCTCACACCACGCCCGCTCGGCGCCGAGCAAGCACGGGACTGGGGACTGATCGCCGACGTCGTGGACGACGAGGTGGCCGTGCCGCAGGCGACAGCGATCGCGGAACACCTCGCCGCCGGCCCGACCACTGCCTACGGCGAGGCCAAACGGTTGCTGCGCACCGGCTGGGAAGCGTCGCCTGAGGACATCTCACGGGACGAAGCCGACACCATCGCACGTCTCCTCGCAGGCCCCGAGGCCTCCGCCCTCATCGACGCGTTCCTCAGCCGTTCCTGAGTGGACGGGCGAGGCGGCAGACCGGACCAGGAAACACCGATCAGTATGGAGAATCAATGTACGTCGAGAACACTGCCGCCATCGTGACCGGAGGCGCCTCCGGGCTGGGGGCGGCCACGGCCCAGGCGCTCGCCAAGCGCGGCGCGAAGGTCTTCGCCTTCGACCTGCCCGCCAGCATCGAGACGGCGCAGGGCGGCGACGGCATCGAGTACGTCGCGGTCGACGTCACCGACCCGGACCAGGTCAGGTCCGCGGTGGCTCAGGCGGCCGGCTCGGGCCAACCGCTGCGAACCGTCGTCAACTGCGCCGGCATCGGCCCATCGATGCGTATCCTCGGCAAGAAGGGCGTCCACGACCTGGCCCTGTACGCCAAGGTCGTCCAGATCAACCTCGTCGGTTCCTTCAACGTCCTCGCCCTGGCCAGCGAGCGCATCGCGGAGACCGAAGCCGACGAGCACGGACAGCGCGGCGTCATCATCAACACCGCCTCTGTCGCCGCCTACGAGGGCCAGGTCGGTCAGGCCGCCTACTCTTCGTCGAAAGGCGGCGTCGTCGGGCTGACCCTTCCCGCAGCCCGGGACCTGGCGCAGTACGGCATCAGGGTGTGCACTATTGCCCCCGGCATCGTCGACACGCCGATGCTCGCCACCGTCTCCGAGGAGTTCCGTGCAGGCCTCGCCGCCGGGGTGCCGTTCCCCAACCGCCTGGCCCGCCCCGACGAATACGCCCAACTCGCCATGGCGATCATCGACCACGACTACCTCAACGGCGAGACCATCCGGATGGACGGCGCCCTGCGGATGAGCCCGCGCTAGGAACCTCCTGGGTGACGTCGCGCCGGTCGCCGCCGGTGAGACTGACGGCCGGAGCGATCCGCGCCGTCGGCGCTCACCTGGTGTTTCAGGCCGGTTCTGACGCGGTCGACCCGGCTCGGATTTTGCGGTCGTGCCTGAGCGCCCGGACATGGGATGAGTCGATTACCGCTCTGGGCCGGTCGAGCGTGTGCGCGGCGTGCGACTCGGCCAGCAGGACCTCGTGCGGAGGTTGCCGCATGCCGGCGGCGCGCCATTTGGCCAGCCGCCCCGCACGTCAGTTTGCCACTGTTCACTCGGGCAGGTCAGCGAGGCGTGCTTCGAAATCGGCGGCCAGTGCCGCCGCAACGCGTGACGCCGGTCGGGTGTCACCTGCAGGGAGGCGTGAGTGTGAAGAAGATTGGTGTGGCCGGTTGCGGGTTGATGGGCGCCGGCATCGCCGAGGTGTCCGCCCGCGCGGGACTGGACGTGGTGGTGGTCGAGTCGAGCCAGGCGGCGGCGGATGCGGGCCGCGAGCGGCTGGCCGCGTCGCTGCGCCGCGCCGAGGCCAAGGGCAAGATCCCGGACGCGGCGGCGGTGCTGGACCGGATAGACGTGGTCACCGACCTTGAGGCCCTGGCGGACCGGGAGATCGTGGTGGAGGCGATCGTCGAGGACGAGGCCGCGAAGGTGGAGTTGTTCGGGAAGCTCGACCGGATCGTGACCGCTCCGGACGCGGTCCTGGCGTCGAACACCTCCTCGATTCCGATCATGAAGCTGGCGGTGGCGACGTCCCGCCCGAGCCAGGTGCTCGGTCTGCACTTCTTCAACCCGGTGCCGGTGCTGTCCCTGGTGGAGTTGGTGCCGAGCCTGCTGACCGATCCGGAGGTGGCTGAGCGGGTGCGCGGGTTCGCCCGCGACACGCTGGGCAAGCACGTCATCCACTCGCAGGACCGGGCGGGGTTCGTGGTCAACGCGCTGTTGATCCCGTTCCTGCTGTCGGCGGTCCGGATGGTGGAGTCCGGGTTCGCCACCCCCGAGGACGTTGACGAGGGTTTCGTGCGTGGCTGCGCCCACCCGCAGGGGCCCCTCGCTTTGGCGGATCTCATCGGCCTGGACACCACCAAGGCGGTGGCCGACTCGCTGTACGAGGAGTTCAAGGAGCCGCTGTACGCGCCGCCGCCGCTGCTGGCCCGGATGGTCGACGCCGGGCTGCTCGGCCGTAAGTCCGGGCGCGGCTTCTACCGCTACGGGGAGGGTCGGCGGTGAGCGCAGCGACGTTCGATTTGTTCAAACTTCCCGACGACTACGAAGAGTTGCGGGCCGCGGTCCGCGCCGTCGCAGAAAACAAGATCGCCCCGTACGCGCGGACGTCGATGAACAGTCGCGGTTCCCGATCGAAGCCTATGACGCGCTGCGGGCGGCGGACTTCCACGCCCCACACATCGGCGAAGAGTACGGCGGCGTTGGAGCGGACGCCGTGGCCACCTGCATCGTCATCGAAGAGGTCGCCCGCGCCTGCGCGTCCTCCTGACGAGGGCTTTTCGTTCGGCGAGCCGGAGCGCAAGCTTGGCATCAAGGGCTCTCCCACCCGGGAGTTGTTCTTCGACAACGTTCGGATCGGCGACGACCGCAGGGTCGGCGAGGTCGGCGACGGCCTGAAAATTGCTCTCCGAACGCTCGACCACACCAGGGTGACGATCGGTGCGCAGGCGGTGGGCATCGCCCGGGGCGCTCTGGACCACGCCCTCGCGTACGTCAAGCAACGCCGGCAGTTCGGCAAGGCGGTCGCCGAGTTCCAGGGCATTCAGTTCATGCTCGCCGACATGGCCATGACCCTCGCCGCGGCGCGCCAGATGGTGTACGCGGCGGCCGCCAAATCCGAACGCGCCGACCCGGACCTGTCGTTCTTCGGAGCCACCGCCAAGTGCTACGCCTCCGACGTGGCGATGCGGATCACCACCGACTCCGTCCAACTGCTCGGCGGTTACGGCTACGTCAAGGACTACCCACTTGAGCGCATGATGCGCGACGCGAAGATCACCCAGATCTACGAGGGCACCAACCAGGTGCAGCGCATCGTGATGGCACGGCAGCTCCTCAAGGGTTAGGAGAGCACGCGTTTCCGCAGGCCAGAGCCATCATAGATCGCTTCGGGGGCACATGGGCCGACCAGTCGGCGGGGCCCGGGCCGCACCACCTGGGCGCCCCGCGGGCACACCCCGATCCTGCGCCATCACATGGGCCATCGCGAGAACCTGTCGGTGGTCGGGCTGATCTGCTTCCACCCCGACGGCCGACGGGTACGACTACTCGTCGGCCACGTTCCTGTACCTACACCACCGCCAGCCTGATTGCCGTCCTGCAACGGCTACCCGGACTCGTCGGTGGCGTCCCGGTCATCCTGGTCGGGGACAACCTGGCCGCGCACCGCAGCCGGCAGATGAACGACTGGCTGGTCGGGCAGACCGCCTGGCTGCAGGTCGTGCGGCTGCCCGGCTACGCTCCCGAGCTCAACCCCGTCGAGGACTGTGGTCCGCGCGCAAGGGCCACGACCTGGCCAACTACGCCGCCACCAACCTCACCGACCTGTGGCGCGCCGCCCATCGCGGCCTGCGACGCATCCGCAGCAACTCCGCTCTACCGTGGTCGTTCCTCGACCGAACCGGACTCACCATCCCATCAACCGAACCATGAAAGCTCTTTAGAACAGCTTCGAGATAGCCGTTCGTCCATTCCCCGGGCGTGATCAGCATGCTCTACTCGCTTCATGATGAGGAGGCCCTCGTTTGCGAGGCTTGTGCTGGTAGGTGGGTACGTAGGCATCACCGTTGCCGTCGTCCTGGTCGCGGTTAACAGTCCGACGCTGCTCACTCCGACCGGCATCGCGGCGTTTGTCCTTGCCCCATTGGCCATCATTGGCGTGACGGTCGCGAGCTTCGCTATCGGCCTTCCGTGGGTGTTGGGGCTTACGAACGCCGACCCCGTCTACTACGGCGACGCCTGGATCAATCTCATCGCGGTTGCCCTGGCCGCCGCCAACGCAGGTGCGTACGTGTGGCTCATCAAGCGGCTCCGAAACACGTCTACTGAGGGCTGAGGCGCAAGGCGGTTCGTCGACACGAAACAGTCAGCAGCAAGTCAGCGAACGCGATGCTCACTTGTGCTCCTGGATGACGTGGACGCTCTGGCGAGCTGTAGGAGCCAGCACCGCACGACAGCGAACGACAACGAGTCGCAGCCCGGATCGACGTTCACGCGGAAGAGGTCGGGCAGCTGTGGCAGGCGCAGCGCCTCGTGGCATAGCCCGGCGGCTACGGGGATGCCGGACTGCGCCGAGGACCAGTTGGGGACCACACGTCGTGCGCGATGCCGAACGTGCAGCACCTCTCGGCACGTCAGTCGGGGCGGCATACCGCGTTTGACGTGCGGCAACGTGTAACGCAACGTCCTGGGGTCAAGGGGTCGTCGGGCCCGCGGCCACTTCCCGAACGAGGCCGCCGCGTACCGCACGACGGATGCGGGCGTTGACCGACTCGATGGCGTTGGTCGAACACACGACCTTACGAATTTCGGCGTCGAAGGCCAGGAACGGTACGAACTCCGCCCAAGCCTGCTCCCACAACCGCACGATAGCCGGATATTTGCCGCCCCAGGCCTCAGCGAACTCGGCGAACCGCGCCCTCGCGGCGGCTTCGGTGGGGGCAGTGTAGACCGGTCGCAGCGCCTTGGCGATGGCGCCAGGCGATGTCCTGGATGACCGGCCACAGCTGGGCGAGGCCGGCGCTCGTCTCGACCCCGACCTGCGAAGCAGGCAGCGGCTCCATTGCTGCGCGTCGATCGTACAGCGCCCTATACTCCTGCGCCGGCAGACTGTACCCGCCTTCCCGCTCCTCCTCCGAGGACATGAGCATGGCCACGAGCACGGTCTTCTCCAACCATGCGGCGATTCGCCCCTGGCCAGCTTGAGCGATGTTTCCCGGTTCCCCGAGGATGAGCGGCGTCAGCACACGCTTCGCGACGTCCTCAAGCCGGCTCATCCAGCCGTTGTTACATGGCCCGCAGACATCACGAACTTTACGGTTGAACGGCGGAGTCACACCGATATTGCGCCCGATCCGGTTCAACGGCCCCGTCGTAAGGGCCACCGGATCAAGCTTGAGACCGATCCGAGACAGCCAGTCACCCAGCACATGCTCGCCGGTCAGCTTCCCAACTGCCCCGCAGAAGGGACAGGTCGCAGGCACGACACCTCGCCTTCAACAGCGCGCCAAACTAGGAGATCCCCTGCGTCAGGTGAATTCGTAACCTGCACCGATCCAACCAGCATCGCTGCCAGTAGGCGACGGTCGGGTGCCTCGGACCGCACGTCAGGATGCTGACAATGCGCGGACTGCGACGCGCGTCGGGACGTGCGGTCGGCCCCCGGCGACCACCAGCCGCGCCTGGCGCAGCGCGTCCAGGTCGGTGAGCGGATCGCCGTCGACGACCAGGACATCGGCGCGGTATCCGGCGGCGAGCCGGGCGGTCTCCGCCGCGATCCCGAGTGCCTCGGCGGTAGACACCGTCGTCAGTTCGATCACATGCTCTCGGGAGAAGCCCAGGTACTCGAAGAACTCCAGACTGCCCACCGGGTTGTCGAAGACCGCGTGCGGCACCCCGGCGTCGGTGCCGGCCAGCAGACCGACGCCGTGATCGTGCAGCCAGCGGTACCGGTCGAACATCACCTTGGCACGTTCGGTGCCGAACCGTTCCGCAAACCTGCGCCAGTTCGGGCTGGCCGCCGGGCAGACCCGGATCCCCTTGGCCGCCATCTCGATGGCGAGATCTTCCCGGACGTCGAAGCCGCCGTCGGCCATCCAGGTGCAGTGCTCGATGGTGTCGACGCCGGCGGTGACGGCGGCTGCGATCCCGTCGGTGCCGTGGGCGTGCGCGGCGACAGGGAGGCCCGCCGCTCGTGCCTCCTCGACCACCACGGCGAGTTCGGCCGCGCTGAACTGGGTCGCCCAGATCGGCGGCCCGCTCTTGGTGAGCCCGCCGCCGGTCACCATTACCTTGACCACCGCGGCGCCGGCGCTGGCGTTGCGGCGGACCAGGTCGCGGATCGCGTCCTCGCCGTCGACCTCGCCACCGAGGAACCCGCAGTGCCCGCCGGGTGAGGTCAGCGGCATGCCGGCGGCGAGGACGCGTGGGCCGGGCAGGGTGCCGGACTCGATCGCCCGGCCGAGCTGTATGGCCAGCCCGTGGCGGTCGCCCAGATCCCGCACGGTGGTCACTCCGCTGTCCAGTAGCTGTCGTGCCCGGCCGGCCATGCCCAGCAGCAGGTCGGTGTCGCTGCTGGCGTGCAGGGCACCGACAGGGTCGGAGCTTGCGTCGAAGGCGAGGTGGACGTGTCCGTCGATCAATCCCGGTAGCACGGTACCGTCTGGAAAGGAGAGTACTGCGACGTCGGGCGCGGCGGTCGCGAGTACCTCCGGTTCGGTGCCGACGGCGACGATCGTGTCGTCGCGGATCAGCACCGCGCCGTCCTTGATCCGCTGTCCAGCCGGTCCGAGCAGTGCCTGACCCGCGCAGATCAGCAGCTCCATGCCCTGTCCCTCCCTGTCTACCCGTAGTTTCACGTGGTCAGTCGGCTTCCGGCTCGAGCCGGAAGATCGCCAGTTGGTCGGTGTGCTGTCGAATCTCGGACACCGGTGCGTCGGGCCGGAACGGCCACTGGTTGGTGGGCCGGTCCAGCTTGCGCAGGTAGGCGGCGACGACGGGGGCTGCTTCGTCGCCGTCGACGAGCACGGCCCGGTGATCGGGCACCGGGTCGCGTTCGACCCGACAGTTCCCGGCGGCGAGGAGGTTACGCACCCAGTCGCGGCCACGGTGCGGCGCGCAGAGGTACCGCCGGCAGTCCAGCTGGGTCACCGCGATCGGGAAGGTCCGCAGCTGCCCGGAGTGGCGACCGCACACGTGGACCACGCGCAGCACGTAGCACTCCTCGGCGTACGGCTGCGGCTCGGCGGCCCGGATCCGGTCCACCATCGCGGTGTTGAAGGCCCGCATCTCCTCGCGGGTCATCGTGGTCGGATCTGTGCGGCGCGGTTCGGTCACGGCTCTCCATCTTGGTTCGGTAGTGGTCTCAGCCTTGGCGCAGCGCCTCTGACAGCGCCACGAGCTGTTCGGCATCGGCGTCGATCCCATCCTCGGCCGGTACCGCGACGGGCACTGCGCCCGCCGGGGCGGGCTCCCCGGCCTGGTACCGGCGGAGCGCGGCGCGCAGATGCGCGGCCAGTTGCGCCGCCTCGCCGGGTGCACTGGCCTCGGCAAGGTACGGGCTGATATGCACGAGCCCGTCCCTGCACTCGATGAGCCGCCGGTAGTACCCCCGGTGCACGCCACGCAGCCGCAGCGCGTCCCGCCACCGGCTGGACGGCACCCGCGACAGCGCGTCCTGCGGAAACGCCTCGTGCAGCAGGGCCCACAGCGGGTAGAGACGCTGGTACGTCCGGCGATGCTGCCACCACACCCGCCCTGCCACGATGCGGGTGGCGACCCCCGGATACGTCACCCCGACCAGGAACAGCGGGACGGCGACCGTGACGGCGAGCGACGCCGCGACCAGCAATTCCGGCGGCACCGTGCCGCCGCGCCAGCGGACCACCACGAACACCGCGCGAGCCGAACCGGCCAGAACCATGCCCGCCATCGCTAACGCGGCGAGCCGCAACCCGACCGAGTGCGGACGCCGCGAGCTGCGGGCGTACCGCCAGGTCCAGCGCAATGCCATCGCCAACGCGTACACCAGGTACAGCCCGGCAGTCAGGTAGAACACCGCGAGCTCGGGAACCCGCATGTCGGCGGTTGCGTAGGTGCGGTCACGGACGCCGGGTGGGGTGAGCACCGTCGCGACGGTGATGACCACCGCTGTCGTCAGCAGGGGCAGCGCCTCCCAGCGGGCGCGTCGCTGCCCGCGACGCGAATCCGCGGCCGAGTACAGGTAGAAACACATCAGCCAGTACACGGTGCACAGCAGCAGGATGTTCTGAGCCAGCTTGGCTGCGCCGACGCCGACAGCGCCGTCGATCACCGCCTGCCCCTTCGGCAGGCCGATCGGATAGGCGACGGCAGCGGACACCAGGCAGAGCGTCACCGCACGCAGCGGCCGGTCGTGCGGCGCCCTGCTGACCTGACGGAGCGTCCAGCCGACGGCGGTGACGAAGATGAGGGCGACCAGGACGTTGACGGCCGTCATAGCCAGCCCCGTCGGTCGCTCAGCGCGGTCTGCACCCGCCGCAGCGACGGATCGTCGGCCAACTTCGGAGCGACCCGATCCAGCACGGACGCCCACTCCAGGATGATCGTGGCCACCAGTTCGGCTTCCCGTTCGTGCTCCTCGTCATAGGAGGTGCGGCGCAGCGCCCGCCGCACCGCGTCGAGAGAGAGGTTGGGAAACATCTGCCGCCAGAACTCGTCGTCGGTGTCGTCGCTTTGGTGATCGGCGAGAATGTGGCCCACCTCGTGCAGAACGATGTGGTCCTGGTGAGTCCTGCTGGTCTCCCGCTGGTAGAGGATGTAGTCGGCGGATGCGCTAGCGATCCACAAGCCGAACGGCCCCGGCACCGGCAACGGGTAGGGCAGCAGCCGGATCGGCCGGCCACGGCGTTCCCCGAGCCGTGCGCAAAGGACATCGACCCGCAGCGGCGGTTGGATGTCCAGCGTCCGTAGCTCCCGCCTGCACCGCCGCCGCAACTCGCGCTCCCGCACGTCAATCCCCGCATCCATGCGCGCTCGTCACGTCGGCGCCGAGCCGTCGCGCTCGGCCTGCTCGAGCCGATAGATCACGTCGAGCAGATCCATCACTTGCCGGCGTCGCTCGGCGGAAAGCTCACCGGCCCGCATCGCCATAAGCCGCACGTCCCGACCGGCGTTGGTCTCGTTGACGCGTGCCTGCTCGATCCGGAGACGCTCGAGCTGCTCCTCGACCCGCCCGGTCACCTCGTCGTCGAAGAAGTACGCAGCGGGCACGCCGAAGAAGTCGGCGAGCGCCTGAAGATGACGAAGGGTCGGGTTGTCCTTCATGCCTCGACGCAGCTGCCAGACGTAGCTCTGCGAGATCGTCACACCGGTCTTGCGAATCGCGGCGGCGACCTGCTCGTTGCTGTACTTCTGCCCGCCGCGAGGCTTCATCGTCGCGAACAGGTAGTTCAGTTTCTCGCCTAGGCTCCGCCCCGCCTGTATCGCCATCGGTTTCCCTCCGGCGCGCCCATGCTGTGCGACCTTCCACTCGTGAAGACACTATCAGGGACGTCGATGTATGACAGTGGAAGCTTGGTCGGCTGTCCGACTTTGCTGCTCTGGGCAACCGCTCAGTTCAGGCACCAAAGAAGATGTCCAACGGGAAGGATTCACGCGAGTCGCGAAAGACCCGGCGATCCCCGGTTTGGTAGCGAAGGCGGTTCGGTGGGGCCGCCCGGCAGCCGGCCAGGCAGGGGTGTAGGCCGCCACGTGCAGCGGCGCCGCTGGGTGAGGGAGGCGAACAATCCGTCAAAGCCGGCCGCGTACTCATCCAACGGCCCTGGCGCAGGGGCAGGCCCGACGCGCAGCTATCACGTGCGTCAACACCCCGCTGACGCCGCGCGCCCTGTCCGGCCCTAACGAACCGCCGTTAAGCGACTGTTCAGTGGTGTCCGTCAGGCTGCTGATCGGTTGGTCGGCACGTCCGCCGACCGACTTCGTCAGCCGATGGACGAACGCGCGCGCCCGTCGGCACATACCGAGGAGGTATAGAAATGTCTCTTGAGGACGCTGACAAGGCTCTTGCCGGTCTGACCGGCATCGACTCGGAGGAGCTGCAGAAGTTCCTCGAGGAGAAGGCCGGTATCGCGCCGGACGAGGAAGCCCAGGGCACCGTCATGGCGGCCGCCGCGTCGATCGCCTTCCCAGTCGCTGGACCCGGACCTACCGCCCGCGATAGCCGTCTACTTCAAGGACCTGGCGGCGGCTGGAGTCGATCCGGAACTGCTCGCTCAGGAGAAGGAGGCGACCATGCTGCTGCTTGCGTTGGCTCCGGACGCCACGGCGAACTTCGTGCGGCTGTACACGCGGCTCCGCGCGGAGCCGGCGAAGCTCGCGGCCGCCATGGACGTCATGCACCGCTTCCAGCAACTTGCCGCTGCCCCGGCCGACGAGCAGGAGGTGCAGCGGCTGGTCGGCGATCTCGTCGCGCTGTACCCCGGCTGGCTCGGCGAGACGCACGGGGCCACCGATATCGCCACGGCCGAGGCGGCGAGCCGGGTGTTCGCCGACCACCTGCACTCCTATTCGCTCGCACAACGGCGCGTGATCGAGACGGTGAGTGCGATCGCTCCCCGCGCCCGCATGGGAGAGCAGCCGGCCGCCCGATCCGACTTGCCCTGACGCCACGTCACACCTTCAGGCTGAGATCCGTACGGTAGCCGGAGCGATCGGAATGGGTGGGCTATGGCCGGCAAGAGACGTGGACGCGTGCTGCGATGGGTGCCGTTCCTCGTGGTGGCCACCGAGCTTGTGTTGGTGGTGGGAGGCGTGGTCAGCCTCGCCGACGCCGCGGTTGCGGTGGTGCTCATCGAGATTGCCCTGCTTGGTGTCGTGGTCGGTGAGGTGGTCACCATGCGGGCCGCCTACCGGAAGGCCCGCCGGTCGGGCGCCGACCGGGCACCGGCGATGTCGGCTGCGCTGGACGCCGCGCTGCCACCCGTGGTCGCGATGCTGATCCGCCAGGAGCTGCGGGTGTTCGGCAGCCTGCTGTCGGTCGTGCGACGGCGTACCAGGGTCAGCCCCGGCGACAGCGCGCTGCCCTACGGTAGGCGACTGCGCGGGCTGTTGATCGTGCTCGCGGGCCTGTCGCTTGCCGAGGTCGCGGTGGTCGAAGCGTTCGTGCCCTGGCCGGTTGTGCGCTGGGTGCTGTTGGCGTTGGGAATCTATGGCCTGCTGTGGGTGGTCAGCTTCGTCGCCTCGTTGTCGGTCTACCCGCACACGATCGGACCGCGGGTTCTCCGGCTGCGGTTCGGCCCCTTCACCGACCTGGCGGTGCCCACGGAGAAGATCGCCACCGCAGTGGAGAACACCACGGGAACACACCGGAAGACCGTCGAGACCGACGACGAGACGTTGTCGGTCTCGCTCATGGGGACAAGCACCGTACTGGTCGACCTCGCCGAACCGCACGAGGTCGACCTCGGCAGAAGGGGCCGCCACACCGTACGGCGGCTGCGGTTTGATGCCGATGACCCAGCGGACGCCGTGCGGCTGCTGAGGGAAGCCGTCGCACCGCGCGTCGCGTCGCGGGAACCGTCCGACCCACGCGGCGGTCGGCGCTGATCCAGCTTCTACTCGGCCGGCACTCGTCAAGCCGGCTGACGAGATGACGCATGTCCAGATGCTGGTCGCCGGTGAGGCGTACCGGTCGGAACGGAGAGGTGGTTGTGCAGATGGTACGAGCGTGGCCTGGTCGCGGCGTGAAACGAGTGCTCGCTGTCGTCGCGATTGGTGCAGGATGCACCGCCGGAGTCGGCGCGCCCGCATTCGCCGACACCGGGTTGACGGTGGCTCCATCCAGCGGTTTGGCCGACCGGCAGACCGTCACGGTCTCTGCCAGCGGGTTCCAACCGGGTCATGACGTGTACGTAGTTGAGTGCGGTCAGAGTGGACCGGCATGCCATAGCACCGAGTACCGGCACGCCTCGGTCGACGGCGACGGGCGGCTCCAGGTGTCGTTGCCGGCGTACCGGACGTTCGCTGGCGTCGGTGGGGACGGCGTGGCGCGCAGCGTCGACTGCGCGGCGGTTCAGTGCAGTTTCGTGGCGCTCGACCCGGTCACCAACGAACACGCCGAGGCGGTGATCAGCTTCGGCTGAGGTAAGCCGTACTGCCCGCGCCACGGAACCATCCGCTCGGTTCGGGGGACGCTAGCGGCGGGGATTAGGACAACAGTGACGGTTCGAGTTCGAGGAAGCTCCAGTTAGGATGTTCGATGAGGTCTCCGCGCAGGATGGCCGCCTCGGCGGACTGTAGCGTCGGGTGCGGATCGATGCCAAGCTCACGGCGCAGCGTCTGCCGCGTCCGTCGGTAGGTCTTGAGTGCGTCGGCGATCCGCCCTGACCGCTGTAGGCAAGCCATGAGGCGCAGGCAGAGATCCTCGTCCAGCGGTTCGGCTCGGACAGCTTGGAACAGCTCTGGTAGAAGGCGTGCATGTCGGTCAAGGCCGATCTCGAGATCGACCCATCGCTGGAACACCGCGAGTCGGCGCTCGGCGAGTGCAGGTCCACTCCAGGCGCGGAGCGCCAGTCGAAACGCTTCTGAGGCGGCGCGGTAGCGATGTTCCTTGCGAGCCATCTCGCCTACCGACTCGAGCGCGGTGAAGACAGTGAAGTCGCACGCTGCCGGCTCGAGGCGGAGCAAGTATCCGTCCGGTTGGGTCTCCACGACATCGGCGGCGCCGGCGGTGCGCAGTGTCTTGCGGATGTGCGAGACCTGGACCTGCACCTGGTTGCGCGCCGCCGGTGGTGGCGAGCATCCCCAGATCATGTCGATGATGGTGTCCGTGCGCACGGTCCTGTTGGCGTAAAGCGCAAGGATTGCCATCATTGCTCGCTGTCGGGGCCGCTGTAGGCGAACGGGCTTCCTGCCGACACTGACTGCGAGCGGTCCCAACAAGGAAACCTTCATGTGTACCCCCGTGGACGTTTCTGCGGTCTCGGGCGTGCTGCGCGGCGAGAGCGATGAGTTAAGGCCGTGCGAATGAGCCGATCGACAGCGTGGCGCGGTGGGCGAGGTGGCGCGTTTCCTATTGCCTCATCCTGAAAGAACGGGCTGAAATCGGGCGATGTCATTTGTTCTGCAAGCACGACGACGCTGGTCGGTTGGTCGTACGTCAACGGCCGCGACTGAGGTCATGATCATGACCTGGGCTCTCTCGTTCGCGCCTGGCGTTGGGTATGGCGTTCTGGCTGAGCAGCTGGTCGGCGTGACACACACGGTTACGGCCGGCGTTCTTCGCTGCTCGCAAGGCCGTGTCGGCTTGGCTCATGAGTTCGAAGACAGTGATGCCGTGAACAAGTGAGCCACCGGCAACCCCAATTGACGCGGTACGAGCAACGAAGGTGTCCGTCCCTCTGCTGCCCCCGACGACGGGGATTCGGGCGTTCTGAATCCCTTCACGGATTTGCTCTGCCACCGTCACGGCACCTGCACGATCAGTGTTCGGCAATAGGGCGAGAAACTCGTCTCCTCCGTGGCCGCCGTATCTACCCACCACGTCTCCGTCTCGTGCGACGAGGCGAACAACCGCAGCGGCAGCACGTAGGAGTTCGTCACCAACGAGATGGCCGAAGGATCCGTTCACCTGCTTGAAGTTGTCCAGGTCGATGATCGCCAGTGCTGCTGCTCGTCCGTCGCGGCGGGCTGCCTGAAGGGCTTGCTCTGCTTCGCTGTCCCAGCCCCACCGATCCAGTAGGCCAGTGAGCTTGTCGGTTACCCAATAACCTAGAGGCTGGCCGCACGATGCACAGTGCTCAACAGGTCTGTCGTCGCCCACTGTCATGGCGATCGTTGCTCGTAGCTGACTGTGGTTGACGGCTGAATGAACGGCGGGGGCTTGGTTGTATGGCAAAGACCGTAACTGCAGTGTGAGGTCCGCTCTCGTCTCGCGGCGTAAGGAGTGATCCTCGCTGCTCGTTGGAAACGAGCGAAATTGTCCTCCATGAAGCACACGCGCACCCCGATTCTCGAATTTGTTAAAAGGGCTGCGAGTTCAGGTCGGCTCGCAGCGTGCTTGTCGGGTGGTACCTCCGCCTGTGATGTGCTGCCACGCTTTAGATGTCGCGGTTTTGACGGCGTCCTGGATTCGGTCCGCCGTTCTTGACTATCGGCTCGCCTGTGGTGCCCGGTGACGGGCCGTCGGTCATTGGCTACGTGTCTGCGAGAGGTGTTACTCAGCCCTGTTTGCGTATGAGTGACGGCATCGTTATATGCACTCCTCGGGCATTGCCGCCACTCATATCCGCGTGCGGCGGCGTACGCCCGCGATCGGCTGGGACGGTTACCATTGATGAGAGGCGATGTTACGCGCGCGAGACAGGTTGGTGCAACGCGCGTTTAATGAGTTTGCCGTAAAGGGCAGGTCGATCACCACTCTTCGCAGTGGTGGCATGACATTGCGTGCATATCCTGCACTGCTATGGTGGTATATTCCGACGATTTCATTACCTAATGTCTGCTTCTTAACTGGGCTGATGCTGGTATCCGACATCTGGCGTTGCTCAACAGCTGTTGTAATGATCTATGGCCGCCTAGACTCGGCGACGGTAGCTGTCGGGCCTCGAGCAGCGGGCCCCGTCAAGGCGTGGGTGCGAGGAACTGCTATGGCTCTGGATCTTCCCCGAAGCCCTCGGGGCTCCCTTGCCGACAGGCTCAACTACCTGTTCGCGATGCTCCGGCCCGCCCCAGACGCGGTAGGTCGCGGCAGGCCGGGGCGCGAGTACTACAACAGCGAGATCGCCGACCGGATCAACGGCCCGGGCGAGACGTCGGAGCGGATCTGCCGCATCGTCGGGGAGCAGGTCACGATCAGCGGCGCCTACATCGGCGAACTGCGTCAAGGCAAGTCGACCGACCCACGTCTCAGTCACCTCAAGGCGTTGGCGATTGCCTTCGGGGTGCCGACCTGGTACCTGACCGGTGACGAGCCCGGTCCGTCGAGGTCGCGCGATGTGGAACGGGACCTGGAGCGGCTGGACCACATGCGCCGCCTGGGCGTACAGAAGGTACTCCTGCGGGACGTGTTGTCGGATAGCGGTCTATCTGACCGCAGTCAGCAGGCGATGACCGCTATCTTCCAGCAGTTGTTGGAGATGGAGGGCCTGAGCCCGGCTTCGGATCAACCGGAGCACAACACGTGACACGCGCATGACGGTCGCAACCTGGCAATGGGGGATCACCGAGCAACGGGACGGCGAACAGGTGGGCGAAGTAGCAAGGCGGCGTCGCTACGCCAGGATCGTTAAAGATCTCCGGCTGCCGCGACGACTGACTATCGACAGGCTGTGCCAGATCGTGGGGTCGCATCTGGGGAGCCCGATCCAGTTACGTCGAGTGGAGATGCCACCAGACCTCCCAAGCGGGGTCGTCGTCGTGACGCCGAACGTCCTCGGCGTGTTCGTCGACGCGCTCGCCCAACCCTGGCTGCAGGACGGTATCGCCTGCCATGAGCTGGCCCATTTGCTGCTCGGCCACCACCTCACGCCGCTGACCGACACTGACGCGACCCAGCGGATACTTCCCACCATCGAGCCGTGGGCGGTGGAGCAGGCGCTCACCGCACCCGTGGAACGCACGCTGGCGCGGACCTGCTACGACGGCGTCCCCGAACGGGAAGCCGAGGTGCTGGGCACCGAAATGTTCGGCCACCTCAATCCATGGCCCGCTGAGCAGACTTGGGACGTCCCGGCGCAGGCCGCCCACGTGATCCGAAATATCGAGCGGGCACTCGGCGACGGAGCCGCGCGTGAATGACGTCCTCTACCCGCTCGCCGCCGCAGCTGCGTGGACGGCACTGCTCTATCGCCTGGTCCGCGGCGTCAGGCGCGATGCTCGCGATCCGGCCCTGTATGTCGTCTGTGGCGCCTTCGGCCTCATGGGGCTGGTGTTCACGGTCTCGACGCCACGGGTGTGGGGCGCCATCGATCACACACTGAACGTCCCCAACTTCTCGCTGCTCCTATCGCAAAGCGGCGTCATCGCCTTCTCCGGCACCATCCAGTGTTTGATCATTTTCTGGACGCACGACCGACGCCACGGGTGGCGGCGCGCACGATGGCGCCTGCTGGCCGTGCTGGCCGTGCTGGCCGTGCTTGCGGTGATGGCCGTGCTGTTCTTCGGCGTTCACCCAGGTCCGGAGCGGATCCGCGCGGCGGCGGCCGCGTACGCCGGCGATCCCGCCTACGCGCTGTACCTGGCGTTCTACCTGCTGATGGTGGCGGTCGGCGTCATCGACATCGTCCGCCTGTGCCTGCCGCACGCCCGCGACGCTGGCCGCTCCTGGCTGAGTAGGGGACTACGAGCGGCCGCGATCGGCGCCGGGCTCGGCCTGGTGTACTGCGTTATCCGGGCCGCGACATTGGTCGGAGCGCAGCTCGGCGTCGATCCCCAGTCCTGGGAATTCCTCGTCCCGATCACATCCTCGGTTGGCGCGTTTCTGATCGTGGTGGGGCTGACCCTGCCTGCGCTGGGGCCCCGCTTGTCCGCCGCCCGGACCTGGGCGCAACGACAGCGCTCGTACCGCGAGCTCTACCCGCTGTGGGATGCGGTGCGGCGCACGATGCCCGAGGTGGTGATGGACGCACGGTTGGGCCGCGGCGGACGCGCACCCCGGTTCGTCCTTCGCCGCCTCGACGAGCGCCTACACCGACGCGTCATCGAAATCGGTGATGGACTCCGCCAGTTGCGGCCCTACCTCGACCCTGGCATCGACGTCGTAGCGGCGTCCTCCACGGACGGCGGCGACTCCGCCGACGGTCAACAAGCGGCGCCAGCCGTCGCCGCGCAAATCCGAGCGGCCCTGTACCGCTTCGAACAGGAACGCCGCGCACGAATTGACGCGCAAGGGACCGCGACAGCCACCGAGCTGACCCGACGACAACGCTGGGATACCTGGGCCGGGACCTGGCCGGCAGCCTGGGAAGCCGCCCACTCCCAGCGCCGCCAGCACAATGCCGTTGCGCGCAAGCCAGGCGGCCGCGCCCGGCAGCAGGACTTCGTCGGCCACGTCGCCTGGCTGACCAGTGTGTCGCAGGCGTTCGCGACCTGCCCCACCCCACCCGGGGCCGGGGCGACAATAGACATCGACATGACGGGACGGATGTAGACGTGCAATCCCAGGCCGGCTCCGCGTCGCTGCCCGTGACGAGCGACTTCCTTGCCGACCCCTACCCCTTTTACGCCCGGCTGCGGCAGACCGGGCCGGCGCACCGGATGACCCTGCCGGACGGTTCCGCGGTCTGGCTGGTCACCCGCTACGCCGACGTTCGTGCCGCCCTGGCCGACCCTCGACTGTCTTTGAGTAAGGCCAACGCCACCGGAGGATGGCGCGGCTTCTCCCTACCGCCCGCGCTCGACGCGAACCTGCTCAACATGGATCCTCCCGACCACACCCGCATCCGCAGGCTAGTAGGCCAGGCGTTCACCGCTCGCCGCATTGACCGACTACGACCCTGGGTCCAGCACGTGGCGGACAACCTGCTCGACACCGTCGCTCCGACCGGCCGCGCGGACCTGATCGCCGACCTCGCCGGACCACTGCCCGTGGCCGTCATCTGCGAACTAATCGGCGTGCCCGAGGCGAACCGCCCCGACTTCCGCTCCTGGACCGACGCCATGATCGCCCCACCTCCGGACGACCCGCGCGCCGCGGCCAAGGCCGTCGGCGCCATCCACACCTTCCTCGCCGACCTGGTCGCCGCCAGGCGCGCCGAACCCGGCCACGACCTGCTGTCGGCGATGATCGCAGCACGCGACGAGGACGACCGGCTATCGGAAGACGAACTGACCTCCCTGGCCTTCCTCATCCTCTTCGCCGGCTACGAGAACTCCGTCCACACCATCGGCAACGGCCTGCTAACCCTGCTGCGTCACCCCGACGCACTCGCCAACCTAAGGGCCGAACCACAACACGTCACGAGCGCCGTCGAGGAAATACTCCGCTTCGAGCCACCATCACCCGTGGCGATCCGACGGTTCCCCACCGAGGACATCACCATCGGCGGCGTGACGGTACCCAAAGGCGAAACAGTGCTCCTCGCGGTAGCGGCGGCCAACCGCGACCCGGACCGATTCACCGAACCAGAGGACTTTGACCCACAGCGCGCGGACAACCCCCACCTGACCCTCGGCCACGGCATCCACTACTGCCTCGGCGCCCCTCTCGCGCGCATGGAAATCGAGATCGCCATCGGCACCGTTGTCCGGCGATTCCCGGCCATCAAGCTGGCGGTGTCCGCCGACGAACTTCAATGGCGCCCGTCCTTCCGAAGCCGGGCACTCCAGGCACTCCCGGTGCTGCTGGATGCGCGGAGCTGAGGTAGATGGGGTCGCCCGGCGTGAGCCTGTATCCAGGACGGCAACCAGCAACCCGATCGGCGATGCGGTGCCCGGCCCCGTCGGTCGCCAGCATGGGGGAGCGTGAACGGCTCGTGGCGGCGGTGACCAGGTCGGCCGACGCGAGCGGTCCGGAAAAGCAGCCGACCGCTCAGGGGAATCCCGACTTTGGTTTGTGGGGGTCCGCCGTGTCAGACCCGCTGTTCCGTCTACGGCAGACCGTACGGCCGTTTGGACCAGCGCCGCCGTCAGCGGCCGAAGCTGACATACACCTGTTGGCGGTGAGTTCATCTCGGCAGCTCCTCACACAGGTGAGCCGCTATGGCGGAGGGCGGCCCGGTGAGGCTCACCCGGCCGCCCTCTGTCCTGCGGAAGTTTCAGCCCGCGAAGAGACTCGTGTTGGTCTTCTCGGTCTGGATGTACTCCTGCGTGGACTCCTCGAGGGCCTTCTTGATGTTCTGCAGGATGTTCGTCAGGTCCTGCGCCGCGCGCGTCCACTGCTGCTGACGCTGCTGGTAGGCGTCCTGAGCGGCGCCGTTCCACGTCGCGACCAGCGGCTTCGCGGCCGAGCCGAGGTCGTCGAGCTGGGTGTGCAGCGCGCTGATCGCGGAATCGATGTGCCCGGCGGCCGCCTGCAGCTGGCCGAATTGAACCAGGAGCTCTGCCATGGTGGAAACCCTCCCCTTGCCTACAGCGGCAGCTTGACGGTGGCGCCGCCCTGGAACGCGTTCAGGCGGTTGGCGGACTCGGCATCCGACGACGAGTAGAAGGTCCCCGCCTTCTCGATGGCCTGGGCCGTCTCGTCGAGCGCGCGGTGCAGCGTCGACATGTCCTGGCCCCACTGCAGCCGGGCGTTGTCGAACGCCTGGGCGCCCCGGCCCTTCCAGCCCGCACGCAGGCTCTCCAGCTCGTTCATCAGCCGCGTGAGCATGTTGGCAAGCTCGCTGTTGGTCGATCGGAACTTGTTCGCGGTCTGGGCCATCACCGCAGCGTCTGACTGCGAAACGCCGACAGAATTGGAGCTAGCCCAGCAGAGCGGAGAGCGGGTCGCGCCCCACCGGCGGTCTGAAGCGGACGCCAGCGGCCATAGTGACGGTCATGGTGCGGTATTGCGGCCCGTGTTCGGCAAACGGCGTCGACACCTCGATTGTGGCCAGCTTGTCTCCATCCGGCGACGGCACGAACGCTTCCAGCTGCCATACCGGCGACTCGGTGCCCTCGGTCAGGACGTGCTGTTGCGGGACGGCTGGCGTCGGCAGCATCAGGGTGCGTTCGAAGAACAGTGCCGGGCCGTTCGGCAAGTCGACCAGGTCGGGCTGGCCGCCTTCGCCCGCGTCCACCTTGCCCTGGAGCAGGTCCTTGAGCACCAGGCGCGGGTTGCGCTGTCCCGGGAACTCCAGCAACGTCACGACCAGCGACGAGGTGATGAGCTGACCGTTGATCGCCGACAAATGCCGCCCGATGCCGCAGTAAACAGCGCGGCGTTCGGCCAGCGTCTCCAGGAAAGCGTTCAGTGAACCGAGCACGTCGTCGCTGGCCTGGCGCTGTTGCGGGGTGCCCAGCTCCGCGACGAGCTGTCCGGTGGCGGCGATGGTATCCGAGATGTTCTCCAGCGGCAGGGCCGCGTAGCCGTCCGGGATGGACAGCCATACGCTGGCGGGTTCCGGCTCAGTTGTGGTTTCCACCGGTCGCCTCGCTCCAGACGGTGGTGACCGTCGCCTTGCCCGTACTGTAGGTCTTGTGGAGGAAGTTGAGCATGTCCGCGCGCGCCTCTGCGATCTCGGCCGTGCGCGGCGTGAGTAGCTTTGTCTCCACCAGAGCACGCTGAACACCTGGGACATGCTTGTCGACCGTCTTCATGAGGATGCCCGGGTCATGCGCGGCATTGCTGGCAATGTCGACGATCTTCGGGAATCCACGGGCGCCTTCGGCGAGGACGTCACCGGCCTTGATGGCCTTCCCCGCCGCGCCGACGCCAGGCACCATGCCGATCACGTCGCCGCCGAGCTGCATCGCCGCACCCCAGTTGCCGGCAAAGTGACCGTGCAACATCTCGCCGAGATCCTTGCGGATTTTGGGGTCGGCGATTGTCGTGGCCAGTGCGCCGGCTCCGGCGACCAGTGCAACGCCAAACGCCACCGCGTCGATCGGCGGTGGCGTACACAGCGCGACCAGGCCGGCGATGGCCGAGACGGTACTGAGCACGGCGTGAATGTCGGAGAGGTGGTTCTTGACCCAGTCACCCACTCCTGACACCGCATGCGAGAGACTGTTGCCGATCCGGCTGAGCAGTCCCGGCTGGTGCGGGGTGAACTCGGCGGCATCCCGCAGCTCACCGGCCGCCTTACTGGATCTCTGGTCCCACTCGGCGTGCAGTTCACGGGCCTGTTTGCGGATGTGGTCGAGCGCCTCCTGGGCGGCGTCCAGGTCGCTGTTGGCATTGCGCAGCGCCAGCGCGGCGTTGTCCAGCCGCTGCTGGGCGCTGTGCAGCGCGGCGTCGGTGGCGAAGTGCTGTCCGGCCAGGTTCAGGTCGGGACTGCTCGCCGCCTTCCGCTGCCGGGCCTGGGCCGCGGTTACCTTCTGCTGCGCCTGCGCGGCCTGCTGCTCCAGCGCATCCGCCCGCTGCTTGTAGCCGGATAGGCTGGAACCCCAGCCTTGCAGTGTCTCGACGGCCTTGTTCAGCGATTGGTTGGCCCGGCCCAGGTCGTCGATGAGCGTGGCGTTCAAATGTGACCGGAACGCCTCGCCGGCTGCCCCCTGCCAGACCCCGGAGTTGTCGTTGCGCAGGCGGTTCATCAGATCATTGGCCTGCCGCATGGACGCCGCGGCGCTTGCGATCCGCTGCTGCAACGTCGACACGCTCTCCAGCGAGCCCGGGCAAGGGTCGAAACCCAGGTTCGGGTACGCCGTGGTGGAACCCATCTGCTGTCCTCTCCTACCGGGGCCGGCCGAACCGCGCCGGGCCGCCCGGCCGGTAGGTCCGCGCTTCATACGCCCAGGGCGCCTTGCGCTGGGGCTTGTCCGGCTCGTCTACGAACCACGCGCGGTACTTGTCGAGCAGGTCGAGATCGATGGACTGGTATGGCGGTGGCAGCCGGTCGGCGCTGCCAGACCGCAGCGCCGCGATGCCCTCGCGCAGCGTCCCGCTGTTCAGCCACGGGCACCACGACAGCCTGATGGTGTCCGCGCCTCCGCCGACCGGCCGGTACACCCCGATCGAGGCCGGGTTACCGGCGAACTCGAGGGTCCCGCCCGGCATGGCGAGCACATCCGGCTGCATGTACGGCTGGCCACCCCACGTGAACTTCCGCAAGGCCGCCTGTGCGTAGAACTCGCCCAGCCGGACCCCGGTGTACGGGTCCAGCACCTGGAACGACTCCGTGTTGCGCTCCCAGTGGTACGACTCCCACAGCTCAAACGTGAGCAGCGCCTTCCAGGCCGTGACCTCGGACTGCCACCGGCCATAGCGGTAGTTGAGGCGCTGCCACGGGTACGCGGCCAACAACGACCAGGCGTCGAGGGCGTATTCGAGCGCTGCCTTGTCCTTCGGACCGCCCATCGCCGCCGCGCTCTCAAGCGCGGGCAGCCGCTCCGCCAGCGCCACGTGCAGGTTCGGATCGGCCAGCGCGGCATCCGGCCGGATCGGGTCCGTCGGTGTCATCGAAACCTCCGAGATCTGCTACCCGCGGCCCGCGCCGGTGCCGTTGAGCTGGTTCGCGGCCTGGTCCATCGCATCCAACGGCTGCTGCAATGTGGACACCGCGTCGGCGACAGCGCCGTCCGCCCCGGAGTATGCCTGCTGTACGTTCTTGACCGCGTCGGTGGTCTCGGTGACCGCTTCGCCGAGCTGCTTCGCGCCGTAATCCCAGCTCTTCTGGAACTCCTCCGCTGCGGCGTTGAGCTTGTCGTTGCCCAGCTGGTTGTCGTTGCCGGACAGTAGCCTGGGCAGGTCGGCGAGCTGCTGATGCGCGTCCTGCAAGGTGGTTATGTACTGGCTCAGCGTGTCCAGCTCCACCCGGAAGAAATCGACCATACCGGCTCCGCCCAACTCATGCCTTCCGCAACGGCGCACGGTAGCAGAGCGCCGCCATCCACGGTGTCCCACCGATCTTGAGCGTCAGCTGAGCCTTATCCATTGGGTCGAAACGGCAGAGAGCAAGCGAGATGACCGCTTCCGTGTCAAATATCGGCAGACCGGTCGTTGGCGGCCACACCCGTAAGCGCCGAGATAGCCACCAGCGCACCGATCAGCGGTAGGATCCGCCGCACGTTTCCTCCCCGGTCCCGGACCTGACGGGCAGAGGTTAGCCGCCCACGAGACAGCCCGCTGTACGCCGCCCGGCCACCCTGGACGTGTCCTAACGGAGTTTTCTCACCGCATAACCCTCTTCTGACGTCAGTGATGACTGTGGTGTTCGAGGAGCGCCTTCAGCGTCTGCAGGGATTGCAGCATCTGCGGGCGCATATCTCGGTGTTGTGGCTGAAGGATTCCGTAGAGGGCGCGCAACGGCTGCAGCGGCATCATGGTGATCTCGTATGAGTGCGTGAGCTGGGTGCCGGTGCCGCCCGGCTGGAGCTGGTATGCCCAGATCGTTGAATCGCGTCGGGTGGGATCGCGTTGCGGCAGCGTGCGGAAGGCGAACGATCGCCCGGGAACAGCATCGATGACTTCGCAGGTGCGGGACCATCTGGCGGCGGGTCCGGACCGGTTGTGTCCGCGGAAGCGGGCGCCGACCGTGCCCGGAGTGGCGGCGTCGAGCCACTCGGCGGAGTGGCACTCAGGGCTGCGCTCGCCGATGCGGGTGACGTCGCTGATGTGCGCGTAGACCTCGTCGGGCGTCGCCTCGATGTGGATGCTGACCGACCCGCCGGTGCGCCAGGGCCGGGCGGTCACGGCGTCGGCGTGCCGTGGACACGGCGGGCGTAGCGGCCGTAGGCCCGGCGGGCGAGGGTAGGCAGGACGAAGCGGAGCAGGCGCGGGGCGTGGGCGAGCATCTCCGCGATGACCTGCGGGTCACCTTCGTACATGAGCATGCCGAAGACCAACGCACGCTGGTTTTTGGGTACGCCGGCCATGCCTTCCTCGCCGAGTTGTCCCCATTCCGCCGGTGTCAGTGAGCGTGCGGCCAGCGGGAGGATGTGCTCCTCCTCAGCGGCAAGATGCTCGGTTAGGCGGGCGTTGAGGCGATCGAGGGAATCGGCGAGTTGATCGCGGTCCGCCGTGGTGGCGTGCTCGCGCCAGCGCGCCATCGCGGCGTTGACCTGCTCCATGGCGTCGTGGATGCCGTGGTGCTGCTGTTCCATCAGTTCCACCGTCGGGGCGACCTCGGCGGGGACCCGCTCCAGGAGCTTCGGCCACAGTAGTCGGTCCTCTCCGCTGTGGTGGTGGTGCAGCATGCCATTGAGGAACTCGAGGTGTTCACTGACGTCACAGGCCCGGGTCGTGTCGCGTGGGGCCACGGTGCGCACGAGCGCGGGTGCCAGGCGGTACTCGCGGCGTAAGGCCGTATGGATGACGAGCATGTCGCGGGTGTCGACCTGCTCCGGCGTCGTTGCGGTCATCTGCTGCTCCTGTCGGTGGTGGATGGCAGGATCGCGGCGACCGCGCCGACAATCCAGTTCAGAAGGCGGTCCGGGGTCCAGGTGAGCTGGTGCAGCATCACGTGGGCCAGTCGCGGGTTGACGGTGGCCCAGAGCGCGTCGGTGGCGGTCTCGACCCCCCAGCCCTGCCCTAGCGGACCGGCCGTTGCGAGGGCCTCGACCAGGCGGCGGTAGTCCTGGCGGCGGCGTTGCTCGGCCTGTTCCCACAGCGCAGCGATCTTGGCGTCGGCGGCTGCGGCGTGCTCGAAAGCCACCAGCAGGCCGCCCGCGCGCTCCGCGATTTCGATCAGGAGCCGGACGAACGCCTCGACGATCTCCGTTTGGGAGCCGGCGGTCAGGGCGTTGACGAAGGGCGTCCGCTCGATCAACGGCAGGTCGTCGTCGTCGCCAGTCAGGGTCCGGTCCACGCACGTTAGTAGCAGTGCCGTTTTGCTCCCCTGGGCGTACACCGTCTCCACCGCAACGCCGGCCTCGGTGGCGATGGCCTGCATGGTGGTGCGCACGAAGCCCTCGATTGCGAACAGGCGGGTCGCGGCGTCGAGCACTGCCGCCCGGGTTGCCCGCGCCTGCGCTTGTCGTAGCGCTGAGTGGTAACGCTGACGGCCGGTGGGGATGACCTGAACGCGCCCACTCATCCAGTGGCCCCTTGATTGATCACAGTGGGACTGTAGCGAATTTGATGATCGCGGTATGTATCTGCACGTCGTCGGTTCGGGTCAATCGAGCGTCCTATTCGGATGACCTTGGGCATCCGTCGATTTGGTAGCGTTGCGCGCCGGCCAGGGACCAATTGGGGACCACGCGTTGTGCGCGATGCCGCACGATCGGCATCCCAACGTCCTGGGGGTCAAGGAATCCTCGGTTCAAATCCGGCCATCTCGACGCTGCTCAGAGGGGCATATCTGATCGTCGGATGTGCCCTCTCGTCGTAGCAGGGTGACAAACGGGGTGACTAAGCACCTGGCTCCGGCTCGACGCCCAAGATCTCATCCATGGCGATCGCGCGGCTCAGGAGCACCGGCCGTAGATGGTGCCGGTAGGCGCTCTCGGTGACGGTCATGCCCGAGTGGCCACGGAGGTCGGTGATGTCCTCGCTGCGCATGCCCTTGTCGGAGAGCAGGGACACGAAGCTGTGGCGCAGTTCGCGCGGGGTCCACTCGTTGGGGTCGAGTCCGGCTCTCCGGACGATCGGGCGGAAGGCGCGCAGAACGTTGTGCCGGTCGAGGGCGGTGCCGGCGGTGGTGGCGAAGACGAGCCGAAAGGTGAGGTTGGCGCCCTGGCGGTCGCGGTGGCGGTGGAGCTCACCTGGAAGAGCCGCAGATCGCGTATCCCGGCGTCGAGGGCAGCCGGGCGCAGGTGTCGGGGAACGTCGCCCCCTGCTTCCGTCCGGCCGATCGCCTGTTGAGCGATCAGTGAAACCCGCCGTGTATCCGCGGCGTATTGCGGGGCGGCGTGGCGTTCCGGTAGAAATTTTGGATGAGTGTGCCCCACTGCCCTAGTCCCGACCAGCACTTTGTTACCGAGGTCAATAAGGGATCCATTCGGATGCAGACATGGCAGCGGCACCTCAATGACATGTATGTCCGTGGTTGGCGTCTGGCCCACGTCTTCGAGCAGGACGGCAACACCGTTCAGGTCTTCGAGCACCACTGGCACCCCAACGGCTATCGAGCGAATTAGTGTCACAGGGTCACGTGGTCCGGGCTCGAGCCTTCCAGCAACCGAGTGGAGGCATCGGCTCCCATACCACCGACGCCCTCGCCGACGGTGTCCTCCACGATCTTGGCGTGCTCAGCGCCATCGGCGACCGTCGCCTGGTCGAGGTCGCCCTCGACCAGGGCCGCGCCCTGCTGGACCGCCTGCCCTAGCTCGCACCAGTGCCGTCCAAGCAGGTGGCATGCCTTCCGCACACTGAGGATCATGTCCGTCGACTTCGCCGACCTGGCAACGATCATTGCCTGCGCGATGCTGATCTGGTGGTACGCCGCCACGGCCGGCATCACGCAGACGGGCATCGAGTCGTCGAGCGCCGAGCTGGCCTACCTACGCAGCGGTGCCGTACTCGCATTGTTGTCCAGCTTGGCGTGGTTGCGGGCGGCAGGCGCCGCATCCAACGCCTGGGACAGGCAAATCGTGGCGACCGGGCCGGCACCAGCAGGTGCGGACCCTCTGACCCAAGCTGTTCATTCAAGCAGTTGCGGCTCGGGCCGGCCCGCTCCGGGGCGGCGCGGCGAGCCAACATGGTCGGGTCCGCACCCGCACTCCGGTCATACGGCCGCCACGTCGTTCCTCCTGACGGCGACGTCGACTCGGATAGATCTTGTTATCGGGTGCTGACGTACCTACAGTCAGCGCACCGGCCCCTTCTAGCAGCGAGGACACATGGTGATCAACCTTGCGGGCCCCGGCGAGAACGCGATCGCCAATGGCAAGAGCGTGATCGCCGACAGCCTGAGCCTCCGTGTCATGGGAACGGCCATCGTCTGCCTCGCTCTGGTCATCGTGCTATTGGGTGCGTTCATCGCCATATCGGGCCGGCCCGTGGCCGTCGGCTACCGACGCGTTAATCACCATCGGGGAGGCAAGGTTCGGCTGCTCGGACTCGCGCAGATCCTCTTGGGCGCGGGGATGCTCATGCTGGGATTGCAAGGGTTCCTGATGTTGAGCTGGCTGTTCCGTACCGTCGTCCTGGGGCTTACGGCGGTCATCATCACCACCGGTGCTGCCTTGCAGGTGTCACTAACCATCGCTCTTGCTCGGAAGCCGTAACCAAACTGCACGCGGCCCCTCATCCCGTGCCCGACGTAGTGGTAAGCAGCGGTCAACACCAGCCATCCAATCGGGGCGCATCGTCACTTTCTGTAGATCCGCGCTCGGTGAAACGGTTGCACGCGTCGAGATCAACCTGATTCCCAAGCTCAACGTGCACACGCGGCGCTGAGCCTCGCTTGACTTCCGTGAAAGCATCGGGATGGCAGTCGAGAGGGGGTGCTTACGAGCATGACCGAGACCCCACCTGAGGTGGACGACGGCACTAACCACCGGCAGTCCCTGTGGTTGGCGTGGCGGCCACGCGTTCCACGCTGGCTCCCGGAGCAGGGCACTTCGATTTCCGACCCGACCGCCGGCCATACCCAGGTAGGCGACTACGAAGCGATAGCCTTCCTGGTCCACATTGTCGTAGGGCTCCAGTGGTTGATCGTCGTGCTGATCGCTCCAGCCGTCTTGCTCGTCCGTCTGCTGGGGCGCTCGCGCAACCAGGCTGGTTACCTGCCACCACGAGGCGAGGTACAGCAGCGACGTACAGCAAACGATCGCACGGCGCGAGACCACGAGGAACCGCAACAGTCCGTCTGACCTCCTACGGGGCCTCACGCGACCACGTTGCCCGTAGTTCGGAACGAGGAGGTCGGGCGCCTGGAGCCTGGTGGCAACTTCAGAGCGCCTACGGGTCGGTATATATGGCCCTCAGTCGAGCGCCGTTGCCCGGTTGGCAGGCGTAACGAACCGGACCGGGCCCAACTCCCGGCGGTCGCGAGACTGTGCCGCCGACTGGCATGATCGGCGCGGCGCATCGAGATCAGGCAGGGGAGCGGGGCGGGAATGCTGAGCAAGTCCCAGTACACGGCCGTGTGGGACTTCCTACTTGGGCGAAAGTCCAAGGCAGATATGGTGGCAGCCCTCGGTGTAGATCCACGGGCAGACAGGGAGTTCTTGCCCGAACTCCTGGCCGGCGCTATGCGCCGCCACGATGCAGACGGCGTCGAAGCCGGCCTCGGCTTGATGATCAGCTTTGACCAGCTCGGCCCCGAGCGCGTCCCGGTGCTGTGTGACCTGCTGATAGCCGACTGGCACCACAAGCACGAGGACGTCGCAAGGTATCTCCAAGAGTTGGCGGACCCGGCGGCCGTGCCTGCGCTGCGCCGCGCCGCCGAACTGGATCTGCCATACCTCGAGTACGACGAAAACCGCGCGTTGTCCCGCAAATGTATGTGGGCGCTCAGCGACATCCGCACCGACGCGGCCGTCGCCGCGCTGGAGTCACTGTCCCACTCAGACAACGTCGTCGTTCGGGACCTGGCGGCGTACCACCTGGCGAAGGTCCGCAACGGTGAACCACCGTCCCGGGTGAGCCAGCGGTTCCGCGAACGGTGAGGGATCAGACCCTTGCCTCCGACTGCGAGGGATTCCAGCCCTGGACCCGGGCGCTCTGGGATGCCGGCGTCCAGCCCTCGGCCTTCCGCCGCGTCCCCAAGGCGGCCGCAGCCCGGCAGGGCGAAACCTGCGCGACGGGGAGCCACCAGCCGGGGGAGCGGGGTCCATGATCCACGCTGGGGGGGAAATCCGGGAGGCGATCTTGCCGAAACCGCCGTCTCACGCCCGCGCAGACCAACGAGCACCAGCGCCCTGACCTGCGCATTTGTCCAAACACGTCGGTCGTCCGGAGACCTCGACCGAGCTAGGGGTCAAAGGGTCGGGTAGCCGGTTCGAATCCGGCCGTCCCGACGCAGCTCAGGGGGCATATCCCCCGATGAAATATGCCCCCTTCTCGTTGCTGGACGACTGACTGCGGTCCGGCCCGGTCCCTGACGGCGGTCACCCGACAGGCGGGCCGGACCGACTGCGCCGGCAGCGATCATGCTGCGGGCCGCGAATCTGACCTGTCGGGCCTTCGGGATAACGCAGGTCGGGCCGGCTGATGAAGGCCCTCGGCGATAACGGCGGTCACCATCACCGACGTGCGTCGAATCGACAGTTGTGCGTCAGGCCGGGCGGAAGGAGTCGCGGGCGGCGGGTGCCGCATGTTTGATCATGAGATGCCGGGTGACGGAGTACTCGGCGACCGCCTCCTGGCTCAGATCCTTGCCGAATCCGGAGCCCTTGACTCCGCCGTGCGGCGCCTCGGACGCGATCGGCAGGTGGTCGTTGACCCAGGTCACACCGGCATCGAGCCGATGACTGATCCGCAGCGCGCGGGCGACGTCGCGGCTCCACACCGACGACGCCAGGCCGTACGGGGTGTCGTTGGCCAACCGTACCGCCTCTTCTTCGTCATCGAAGGGAAGCACCACGACGGCGGGTCCGAAGACCTCCCCCTGCACGATCTCGCTGTCCTGCTTGGCGTCGAGGATCAGGGTGGGAGGGAAGAAGAAGCCGGGCCCGTCGGCGGGCGCGCCGCCGAGCGCGACGGTTGCGCCGTCGGTCACCGCCCGGGCCACGAAGCCGGCCACGCGGTCCCGGTGGTCGGCCGAGATCAGGGGGCCGATGTCGGTCTCGGCTGACCAGGGATCGCCGGTGCGGATCTTCGCCATAGCGGCTTCGAGCGCCCCGACCGCGTCCTGGTAGGCCGGTCGCTGGACGTAGACCCGGGTGGCGGCGGTGCAGTCCTGGCCGGTGTTGTACGTGGCGCCCATCGCGACGCCGGCGGCCATCTCGGACAGGTCCGCGTCGTCGAAGACGATGGCTGGGGCCTTCCCGCCGAGCTCGAGGTGTACGCGTTTGAGGCCCGCCACGGCGCCGCGCATCACCTCTCGCCCTGTGCGTGTCGACCCGGTGAGGCTGACCATGTCCACGCCCGGATCCTCGACCAGGGCGGCCCCCACGTCGGCGCCGCCGGTGACCACCTGGACGAGGCCGGTCGGTGCTCCGGCCTCCTCGATGAGGCGCGCCAGCGCCAGCGTCGTGCGGGGTGTCTGGGGCGCGGGTTTGATGACCACCGCATTGCCGGCGGCCAGGGCCGGACCGATCTTCCAGATTGCCATGATGAGCGGGAAGTTCCATGGCGCGATGGAGCCGACGACGCCGATGGGTCGGCGCACGAGCATTGATGTGTATCCGGCGGACAGGGTGCCCGCGCCGGTCCCGTCCAGGGATCGCGCCGCACCGGCGAAGAAGCGCAGGTTGTCCACGCCGAACGGCAACTCGCCGTCGCGCATGACCGGCGCCGGCTTGCCGGTCTCCTCGACCTCGAGGCGGGTCAGCTCCTCGGCGTCGCGTTCGACGAGGTCGGCCAGGCGCAGCAGGACCCGTGACCGTTCGGCCGGGGTGGCCTCGCGCCACTGTTCGAAGGCGGCCCGCGCCTTCGCCACCTTGTCGGAGACATCCCCGGCCGGCGTGTCGGGGATCTCGCCGATGGTGGCGCCGGTCGCGGGGTTGGTCAGTAGTGCCACGTGCGCTCCTCAGCTGTTGAAGCCGACGCCGAATCGATCAAGTAGCCGCAGCCACGGGCCGCGGCGCCCGCCCCGCGCGTCCGCCGTGGCGAGCGCGCGGCGGGTCAGCTCCACCACCGGGAACCGCAGTGGTTCCGGCGGGAAGGGCACCGGCCGTCGCCGTACCATCTGCAGCCGGGTCCGTTCGGTCTCGCGTCCGGCGAGCAGGTCCAGGGCCACCTGCGCACCGAACCGGGAGGCGGCCACGCCGAGACCGGTGTAGCCGACGGCGTACGCGATCCGGCGGTCCCGGGTGGTGCCGAACATCGGGGTGAACCGGGTGGTGGAGTCGATCACGCCACCCCAGCGGTGGGTGAACCGTACCCCGTCGAGCTGCGGGAAGGTCTCCGCGAAGTGCTGGGCGAGCAGGCGGTGGGTGGCGTCGCGCTGTTCGAGCGCCTCGTCCACCCGGTTGCCGAACCGGTAGATGGCGTCGTAGCCGCCGAACAGGATGCGGTTGTCGGCCGTGAGTCGGTAGTAGTGGAACTGGTTGCCGGCGTCGGTGAGACCCTGCGCATCCGGCCACCGCAGCTCCGCCCGCTGCGCGTCGGTCAGTGGCTCGGTGACGAGCACATAGTCGTAGACCGGAAGGATCCAGTGCCGCAGCCGCCGCAGCGGTGGGGGATAGGCGTTGGTCCCGATGACGACCCGGTGGCAGGAGATCCGCCCGTCGGGGGTACGCACCACGACACCGCCGCGGGACCGGTCGAAACCGGTGACCCGGGTGTCCTCGTGGATCGTCACCCCGAGCGATTCGGCGACCCTTGCCAGCCCCCAGGCCAGCCGGGCGGGGTCGACCAGGCCGCCGGTGCCCCGCAACCGTAGGCCGCCGAGGTAGGTCGGCGATGCCACGTCCGCGCGTACCTGGTCGCTGTCGAGCAGCGTGGCGTCGTCGCCGTACGACCGGTGCAGGTCGGCCAGGGCGGCGAGTTCGGCGATCTGGTGGGGGGCGACCGCGACGGTCGTCTTGCCGCACAGTCGCAGGCCCGCGTCGATGCCATGGTGCCGCGCGGTGTCGGCGATCGCGGCGAGGTTCTCGCGGCCGAGCCGGACGAGTGTCGCCATCTCGCCCGGCCAGCGCGCGATCCCGTGGGACAGGCCGTGGGTGAGTGAGTCGGAGATGAAGCCACCGTTGCGCCCGGACGCGCCGAAGGCGATCCGCCGGGCCTCCAGCAGGACCACGTCGGCGGCGGGATCGGCCTGCTTGGCCAGGATGGCCGTCCACAGCCCGGTGAATCCGCCGCCGATGACCACGAGGTCCGTGTCGCGTGCTCCGGTGAGCCGCGCCCGAGGCTGCGGCCCGTCGGGGCGGTCGGTCCAGAAGATGGTCGGCGCCGCGTCGGCGAGGGCCTGCCGCGCCTTCGCCTGCACCGCCGAGGACGGGCCGGTGCGGGGCGCGGGGGCGTTCCAGTTCGTCAACGACCGGCCTCGGCCGTGCCGGCCAGCCGCTCGATCGCGTCGGCCGCCTGCCGCAGACCGTCGGCATCCCGGATCGCCGATCCGTGCGCCGCCAGCCGGCTGCGCAGGTCGTCGTCGGCCAGCAGGCGCTCGATCGCACCGTGCATCTGCTCGTCGGTGAAGCGGTACGGGTCGAGGCGTACCCCGAAGCCGAGTTCGTCGACCCGCTGTGCGTTGTCGTACTGGTCCCAGAACAGCGGCAGCACGATCATCGGCTTTCCGAAGTGGAACGCCTCGGTGGTGGTGTTGTTGCCGCCGTGTGTGATGACCAGGTCGACCAGCGGGATGATCTTCGTCTGCGGCAGGAACTCCGCACCCCACATGTTGTCCGCCAGCTCGATCTCGGCGTGCAGCGGGCCCTTGGAGACGATGTAGCGGTGCGGTGTCTTGGCCAGCGAGTCGATGGCCCGGCGCATCAGCTCGACGTCGGCGGAGCCGAGCGATCCGAGGCTGAAGTAGATCAGCGCGCCGTCCCGGCCGGCGAGCTGCTCGGGCAGGGCGAACTCGCCGTCGGTTTCCCGTACCGATGATTCGAGCCGCTGCCACGTCGGGCCGAGCGGCCGCGCGTCGGTGTAGTCGGCGATTCCCGGGTAGACATACAGATTGAGGTCGCCCTCGTGGATGAACTCGAGGTCGGGCAGCCCCGGCGCGCCCTGCTCGCGCACCCAGCCGTCGAACTCCTCCCACATCGGACGGTGGACGCGGTCGTACTCGGCCCGGAACGCCGCCCACCCGGAGCGGTCGTCGGCGGGGTAGCCGGAGAAGACCGGCGCGATGTCCGGGCCCTTGATTTCAAGCGGGTTGCAGGAGACGATCCGGACGAAGGGCACCCCGGCGGTGTTGAGGGCAGGGAAGGCGACGACGTTGTCCTCGACGATGACGTCCGGCCGTACCCGATCGATGATCTCCAGCAGCCTGGGCTGGCAGTACTTGGCGCCGTTGATGAGCTCGACCCACACCGGTTTGACCCAGGTCTCGAGCTGCTCGATCGTCGGCTTGCGGAATTCGGGGGCGGTGTCGCGGATGAAGTCCTTCCAGAACTGGCCGGCGTCCTGTTCCTCGGCGTTCTCCGCCGGTGGGGCGAGGTCGACGAGGTCTTCTTCGAAGCCGAGCGCGGTGAGCTTCCCCCGCCACGACGCCTCGGCCGCGAACACCACCCGGTGCCCGCGTCGGCGCAGCACGTCGCCGATGCCGATGCAGTTGTTCGTGGGGCCGTACGCGCTCTCGGGCATGAACAGGACTGTCAGCTGGGACATCGCCTCTCCCGGTGTGGTTGTTGAATCGAAATTCAACAAGGCCACCGGTTCGGAGTCAATATGCAGGCACTATGGTGGTGGCGAAAGTGTTGACGTCCTACCCCGGATCGGTGCCGCATGACCTCTCGTAAGTCCCGTGCCGAACGCCGCCAGGACCTCATCGAGGCCGCTCGCCGGGCAATGGTCCAGCACGGGACCGATTCGGTACTGCTGAACCAGGTGGCCGAACAGGCCGGCCTCACCTCGGGCGCGGTCCTGTACCACTATCCGGATCTGCAGGATCTGCTGCTGGAAGCGCACCACGCGGGCATGGAGCGCTTCTACGAACTGCGCGTGAAGAAGATCGCCAACATCGCCGATCCGGTGCGGAAGCTGGTGGTGACCATCCGCTCCGGACTGCCCACGGACGCCGAGGACGCCGACGTACGCCTGCTCTGCGAGCTCGGCGGGGCAGCCGGTCGCAACCGGGTCTACGCCGCCCTGCTGACCACGCTCTACGACCGGCAGGTCTCGATGTACCAGACGATCCTCGAACTCGGCGTGGTCCAGGGCGCGTTCACGCTCGCCGCGGATTCGCAGACCATCGCGCGCAACCTGGTGGCGCTCGAGGATGCGTACGGCTACCGGATCGTGGCCCGCCACCCGACCCTGCACACCGCCGAGGCGATCGAGCTGATCCTGTCGTACGCGCGCCTGGTCACCGGAAATCCGCTGGACGTGCCGGCGGAGGCGGCCAAACCCCGGCGCGCCCGGCGGACCACGACCTAGGACCACGACCTAGACCCACGACGCAGGTCCACGGCGTAGGGCCACGACGGCGTCAGTCGTTCCCGAGCAGCATGGCGTCGGACGCCGACCAGTCCACCCGGGTCTTGTCGCCGAGCGCGACCGCGGTGGCGCCGGCGACCGTGGCCAGCAGCGGCCGGTCGAGTCCGGTGACGTCCACCGCCACGCGCGTGGTCCCGCCGAAGAAGGTCACGTCGCGTACCACGCCGGCCAACCCGCCCTCGGTGCCCAGCCGTACCCGCTCGGGGCGTACCGCGAGGGTTGCCGCCCGCCCCACGGCGGCTGCCGGTACCGGGCAGGGCAGCACGCCGACGCCGGGCACCTGCAGGCCGTCCGCGCCGACCATGCCGGTGACCAGGTTGTTGGCTCCGATGAAGTCCGCCACGAACAGGTCGGCGGGACGCTCGTACAGGGGCACCGGTGCATCGATCTGGCGCACCCGACCCTCACTGAGCACCGCGACCCGGTCGGCCAGCGACATCGCCTCCTCCTGGTCGTGGGTGACGACGACGAAGGTGATCCCCACCTCGTGCTGCAACCGCTTGAGCTCCAGCTGCATCTCGGCGCGCACCTTCTTGTCCAGGGCCGAGAGGGGCTCGTCGAGCAGCAGCAGCCGCGGCCGCTTCACGATCGCCCGAGCCAGCGCGACGCGCTGCCGCTGGCCACCGGAGAGTTGGTTCGGCCGGCGGCGGGCCAGCCCGGTGAGGCCGATGGTGGCGAGCACCGCGTCCACGCGTTCGCGGATCTCCGCCTTCGGCAGATGCTCGCGCTCCAGCCCATACGCGATGTTCTTCGCCACGTTCATGTGCGGGAAGAGGGCGTACGACTGGAACATGAGGTTCACCGGTCGCCGGTGCGGTGGGACGGCGAGCAGGTCGGCGTCGTCGAGGGTCACCGATCCGCTGTCGGGGTGCTCGAAGCCGGCGAGGATCCGCAACAGGGTCGTCTTGCCGCAGCCACTGGGGCCCAGCAGGGCGAAGAACTCGCCTTGGCGGATCTCGAGGCTCACCTGCTCCAGCGCGCGGATCTCGCCGAAGCGCCGGCTGACGGCCTCGATGCGGACCAGGGGCTCGGTCATATGGACTCCGTGAGGCGAGACAGGCGCTGGGCAATGAGCACGAACGTGAAGCTGACCGCCAACAGGAGGGTGGCCAGGGCATTGATCTCGGGTGTGACGCCGAAACGCACCATCGAATAGATCACGATGGGGAGGGTCGGGTTGTCCGGACCGGTGGTGAAGAACGCGATGACGAACTCGTCGATGGACAGCGAGAAGGCCAGCAGCGCACCGGCGATGATGCCCGGCGCGAGCGACGGCAGGGTGATCCGGGCGAAGGTCGAAAGCGGCGTGGCGCCGAGGTCACGGGAGGCTTCCTCCAGGGACCCGTCAACGTGTGCCAGGCGGGTGCGTACCACGGCCGCGACGAACGCCGTGCCGAATACGGCGTGCGCCAGGAGGATGGAGTGCCGGCCGAGCGTGAACTGCACGGCGGTGTAGAAGGCGAGCAGGCCGATGGCGAGCACGATGTCAGGGAGCACCGCGGGTGCCACCGCGATGGCGTCGAGCAGTTTCGACCGGGTGTAGCGGGCGAGGCCGACCGCGAGCAGGGTGCCGAGGACCGTCGACAGGGCGGTCGCGCCGGCCGCGACGATCAGCGTGTTGACCAGCCCCTCGCGTACCGCCCGGTCGGCGAACAGCTTGCCGTACCAGGCGGTGCCGAACCCGTCCAACCGGTACGGGGTGTCGGCGGCGTTGAAGGACATCACCACGAGGACCGCGATCGGCAGGTACAGGAACAGGTACGTCAGGCCCGCGGGGACGTACAGCCAGTTCGATCTACGCACGGTCCGTCCCGTCGGTGAGCCGGCGCGCCGCCCACGCCTGCGCCATGAGCAGCAGGACAAGCAGCGCGATGACGATGAGCGCGAGGGTGGAGCCGAACGGCCAGTCGCGCGCCTTGAGGAACTGGTCGCGGATGAGGTTGCCGACCATCACCGTCCGCCCGCCGCCGAGCAGCTCGGGGATGACGAAGTTGCCGAGGCTCGGCACGAACACGAACACGCAGCCGGTCAGCGCGCCGGGCAGGGTGAGCGGCAGGGTCACCGACCAGAAGGTGCGAGCCGGGCGGGCGCCCAGATTCGCCGAGGCCTCGCGCAGTTGCGGGTCGAGGCGTTCGATCGCGGAGTACAGCGGCAGCACCATGAGCGGCAGGTAGGCGTAGAGCAGTCCGCCGACGACGGCACCCTGGGTGTAGAGCAGCTCCAGCGGCCGTTGGATGATTCCGAGCCCGGTCAGGGCCCGATTGATGATGCCCTCGCTGTTGAGCAGGATGATCCACGCATAGGTGCGGATGAGGAAGTTGGTCCAGAACGGCAGGACCACGAGGACGAGCGCGACCGTGCGCCAGGCGCGGGGGAGCTGCGCGATGAGGTACGCGGTGGGGTAGCCGAGCAGCAGCGCCAGCAGTGTGGTGATACCGGCGATCTTCACCGAGGTCCAGATGACGCCGAGGTAGAGCCCGTCGGCGACCCGGGTGTAGTTGTCGGCCGATGCCTCGTACACGATCCCGCCGAATCGGCCACGGTGGAACAGGGTGTAGCCGAGGACGAGCGCGAGCGGCACGAGCATGAACACGGTCAGGTAGCCCAGCCCGGGTCCCAGGGTGGCCAGCCGCCCGACGAGGCGTTCCCGTCGGGCGGCGCGCGGGGGTGTGCGAGTGGCGCTCATCTACCCGGCCGACACCTCGGTCGCGATGCGGGTGTAGGTCGGCGCGGCGTCGCCGAGGTCGACCGGTACCTCGTTCTTCAGCAGATCGGCCGGGGCCATCTTCAACTGCGGGTGGGTCTCCAGCACCTTGGCGTCGACCTTGGCCATGGCGGCCGCGTTCGGCACCTTGTAGAGGATGTTGTCGGCGGCCCAGGAGTGGTTGTCGGCGTCGAGGATGTAGTTGATGAAGGCGTGGGCGGCCTCTTTGTTCTTCGACGTCTTCAAGATCACCATCGTGTCCACCCAGAGGTCGCTGCCCTCCTTGGGCACCACGAACTTGATCTTCGGGTCATCGGTCGGGCACCAGCCGTCCCACGCTTCGACCAGGGCCGCCTCGCCGGACTTGAGCCGGTCGCCGAACGTCGTGTCGTCGTAGGCCAGCAGGGTCTTCTTCGCCGCGAGCAGCTTCTGCTTCACCTGCTCCAGCTGCTTCGCGTCCGTGGTGTTCGCCGAGAAGCCGAGCGACTTCTCGGCCGGGAGCATGAGCCACCGCTCGGTGGCCATCATGGTCACCTTCTTGGCCAGCTGCGGCTTCGGCGTGAGCAGGTCTTCCCAGCTGTCGGGGGTGTAGCCGGTCAGGTCCGTGCGGTAGCACAGGCCGGTCGTGCCCCAGGTGTACGGCACGGAGAACTTGTTGCCCTTGTCGAAGGCCAGTTGCCCGGCTTCGGGGTAGAGGTTCTTGAGGTTGGGCACCAGATCGGCGTGGATCGGTTCGAGCAGGCCCTGCTCGTTGAGCGCCTGGGCGAACTGCCCGGAAACGAAGGCGACGTCGATGTGGCTGTCGCCGCCCGCCGTCAGCTTCGCCATGATCTCTTCGTTCGTGGCGTGCTTGGTGACGGTGACCGTCGGCCCCTTCGCCGCCTTGAACTTCTCGGGCAGATCCTCCGGCATGTAGCCGTCCCAGTTGGAAACGGTGAGTTTCTGCTTGCTCAGATCCGCGTTCGGGTCGAGGGTGTCCGGGCCGGCGGCGCGGCCGTCGGCGCCGCCACCGCCACATGCCGTCATGGCGAGAACGAGGCCCGCGGCGATGATTGCCGGGCCGGCGGCGCGTCGGCTACTGCTGAACAGCAACACTCCGTGCTCCTGTCGGGAGTCGGGACAGTGATCCGGAGTGTTGCAACGAGCGTCAACATACGCAAGACTCAAATAGCCACTTGCAGCCGATATTTTAGGTCGGACACTGAATTTGGATTCAACTAATGACCGGGTCCGGCCCGGTGCCTCCGCCGCGCTCGTCGAGGCTCTCGCCACCGGCGGCGCAGTGGCGGGCCTACGGGTGCGCCGCTTCGTGCCGCTCGCCTCGGGTCCGCTCGAGGAACGGATGATCACCGTCGACCAGACGAACACCTCGGTCGTGGTGGGCGAGCGCGTCGTGGTGAAGTGGATGCGCCCCGCGGCCGGCGGGCGGTCACCCGATCGGGCGCCCGACCTGTTGGCACATCTGGCGGCCGCCGGCTTCACCCGCACGCCGACGCCGTACGCGGCGGTCTACCACGACGGACCCGACGGCGGCCTCGCGGCCGTCGTGACCGGATTCCTGCCGGACGCCTCCGACGGATGGGACTGGTGTGTCGACGCGCTGCTCGGCCAGCTCGACGGGGGACCGCCGGACGATCATGCCGGCGACATCGGGGTGCTGGCCGCCGAGCTGCACTGCGCCCTGGCCACGCCGTCGGGGACCATCCCGGTGCCGGTCACCGAGGTCGTACACCCGACCTGGGCAGGCGACGGCCTGGCCGTCTTCGAACAGGCGCACCGGCTCGTGGCCGACGTCGACGACGAGGACGCGCGCTGGTTCACCGCCCGGGCGCACCGGCTCGCGGCCGATATCGGGCGGTCCCGGGAGGTGGATCGGGCGTACGTCATCCAACCGCACGGTGACCTGCACGTGGGACAGATCCTGCGGTGGCGAGGTGGGCTCGCGGTGACCGACTTCGATGGAAACCCGACCCTCGCGACGCCCGACGGCGGGCCCCTAACCGAGCCGGCTGCCCGCGATGTGGCCCAGTTGCGGACAAGCCTGCTGCACGTCGGGCAGATCGCCAACCGGCGGACCGGGTACCGGCACCGGACAGCCGTGGCCGACTGGTGTCAGCGCGCCGTCGACGACCTTCTCGTGGCGTATCGCCGCACCCTCGACGAGCGCGGCATGGCGCACCTGTTCGACGAGCGGCTGCTGCGGCCCTTCGAGGTCGAGCAGGAATGCCGCGAGCTGTGCTACGCAGCCCGTTTTCTGCCCCGCTGGCGGTACGCCCCGATGGGCGTACTGCGTTCCTGGTACGACTAGAGCAAGGAGCCTCGTGGACCCGCGCCTGTTCCTGGCCGATCTGGAAGCCAAACCCGCGTCGCTGCGACGCCTGGCCTCGACCCTCACCGGCGACGTGTGGCGCGGGTTGCGCGAGCCGGTCGAGCGGGTGCTGTTGCTCGGGATGGGCAGCTCGCGTTACGCGGCCGAGATGGCGGCGCTGCGGCTGCGCGCGGCGGGCGTCGACGCGGTGGCCGAATACGCCTCGGCCGCGAACTCCTATCCCGCCGGACCGCGGACCCTGGTGGTCGCCATCTCGGCGACCGGGAACAGCCAGGAGACCCTCGACGCCGCGACCCGGTACCAGGGGTCGGGGCGGCTCGTCGCCCTGACGAATTCACCGGATTCGCCGCTGGCGGACGTCGCCGACCTCGTGGTGCCGATGCACGCCGGGACCGAGGAGGGCGGGGTGGCGTGCCGGACCTTCCAGCACACGCTGCTGCTCCTGCTGGATCTGGTGGATCGGCTGACCGGAGCGCCGCGCGACGGCGCGGGCCTCGCGCGGCGCGCCGCCGATGCCACGGAGGATCTGCTCGCCCGTCGCGACGAGTGGCTGCCGCGGGCCAGTGACCTCCTGGACGGCCCGCACGGGCTGTACGCCCTCGCGCCGGTGGAGCGGCTCTCCTCCGCGTGGCAGTCGGCGTTGATGGTCCGCGAGGGGCCGCGCCGCCCCGCCGACGGATGCGAGACGGGCGACTGGTCGCACGTCGACGTGTACCTCACCAAGACGCTCGACTACCGCGCGCTGCTCTTCCCCGGGTCCCGGTACGACCCGCCGGCGCTGGACTGGTTGTCGGCGCGCGGGGCCACCGTGCTCGCGGTCGGTGCCGAGGTGGCCGGCGCCGCGGCGGTGATCCGCTATCCCGGCGACGACGACCCGGGCGTGCGCCTGTTGACCGAGACGCTGGTCGCCGAGCTCGTGGCCGCCCGGTGGTGGGCGGCCAGCATCTGAAACAGAGATCAGCTCGGATGTCAACCAATGTCACTGGAAAAGTGACATCCTTGACTGACTAACTGAACTCAGATTTAAATGCGAGCACGCCAGCTGAGGCGTTCGCGACCGGAGGTCAGTCATGGGTCCCAGAGGTCGAACACAACTCACCAGCCGTCTACGAGCCGTACTCGCCGCACACGCTGAATCCGAACGGACCGGGATCCCGGTCGACGAAGTCATCGACATGCACGCCGCGGGCGTGTCCCGCCGCACGCTTCTCGGCGGCGCCGCCGTCGTCGGCGCGGCGGCCGTCACCTCAGCCGCCAGCGTCGCCCGGCCGGCCGCCGCGGCCGCCGCGCCCACCCCGCCGCCGTCGGTGACGATCGTGGGGGCGGGGCTCGCCGGCATCCGCGCCGCGCACTGGCTCTACCAGGTCAAGGGAATCCGGGCATCGGTCTACGAAGGCAGCTCCCGGATCGGTGGCCGCTGCTACAGCCTGCGCGGCTTCTTCGACGACGGCGTCGTCGTCGAGCACGGCGGCGCGTTCATCAACACCGAGCACAACACGATCCGGAACCTCGCCAACAACCTCGGGCTCAGCCTGCGCGTGGCGAACGGCGGCAACCAGCCACCCGGCGGGGACAAGTACTGGATCGACGGCGCGGACTACCCGTACAGTGCCGCGAACGCCGACTGGGGCCAGGTGTACGCGGCTTTCAAGGCGGCTCAGCAGGCGGCCCCGTACCCGCAGACCTACAACAGCTACACCGCGGCGGGTCTGCAGCTGGACAACCAGACCGTCAATCAATGGCTGGACGCGAACATCCCCGGTGGACTGTCGAGCCGCTTCGCCAAGCTGATGCAGAGCAACGTCGTCGCCGAGTACGGTATGGACCCGGACCAGCAGTCCGCGCTGAACCTCATCTACCTGCTCGCCTGGAACGGGCAGAACTCGTTGGCCCCGCTCCCCGGGGACGACGAGAAGTACACGATCATCGGCGGCAACGACCAGCTGCTGACCGCCATGGTCGGCCAACTGCCGGCCGGCACCGTGACCCTGGACCGCAAGCTGGTGGCGGTCAAGGCCAACGCCAACGGCTCGGTGACGTGCACGTTCCAGGCCGGCAACAAGTACACCGACGTGACCTCCGACAAGGTGATCCTCGCCCTGCCGTTCACGATGCTGCGCGAGTGCGACCTGTCCAAGGCCGGGTTCTCGACGGTGAAGATGCGTTCCATCAACCAGTTCGACCTGGGCAGCAACGCGAAGATCCACGTTCAGTTCACCAGCCGGCCCTGGGTGGCCCAGGGCTACGGCGGCGTCGCCTACACCAACGTCTCCGGCTTCCAGTGCGCCTGGGACGACGCGGTCAACCAGCCGACCAGCACCGGCGTGATCTGCGAGTTCCCGGGCGGCAGTCAAACCAAGGCGTGGACCGGCGCGGCGTTCGGCGCGGCGCCGGCCGGGCAGGTGACGGCGTTCCTCAACCAGTTGGAGCCCATCTTCCCCGGTGTCACCGCCGCCTACAACGGCAAGGCCTACCGGGACGCCTGGCCGCTCAACCCCTGGACCAAGGGCGCCTACTCGTGCCCCAGACCGGGCCAGTACACCGGCTTCTTCGGCATCGAGGCCGCCCGCGAAGGCAACGTCCACTTCGCCGGGGAGCACACCTCAATCGACTACTTCGGTTTCCTCAACGGTGCGGTCGAATCCGGTGAGCGCGCCGCCAAGGAGGTCACCGGACCGTAGGACGAGCGTCTGCGCAACGCGGTGCTGCCTCGCCGCCGACTACCCCGGGGCGGCAGCACCGCCCGCGGACACGCTCGACGCTCCGACCGCCGCGCCGCCGGTCCGTCTCCTGGGCTTCGTTGCCGTCTGGACGTGCGTGCGCTGGGATCTAGAGTTGGAGGTGAGGTACCGGAATCCGCGCACTCGTCGGGCCATGGCGTCGCCTGGACGGGCACCGGGCCTCGCCTGAGCGGGTTCGGGTTCGAAAGTCGCTCGCGTGGCGGAGCAACGGGGTCCGGAGGCGGATGCGGCGGGCGCGGCGAGCGATCGAGTCACCTCTGGGCGAGGAGCCGCCATGCTCTCCGACAGATCCCGGCCGATCGTCGAGGCGACGCTGCCGGTCGTGGCCGACAACATCAAGGAGATCGCGGAGCGGTTCTACCGGCACATGTTCACCGCGCACCCGGAGTTGCTGGACGGGATCTTCAACCGCGGCAACCAGGTAAGCGGCGCCCAGCAGCAGGCGCTGGCCGGCTCAGTGGCAGCGTTCGCCAGCAATCTGATCAATAGGCCGGGCCGGCTGCCCGACCGGCTGCTGTCCCGCATCGGGCACAAGCACGCGTCCCTGGGTATCCGGCCCGACCAGTACCAGATCGTCCACGACCACCTGATGTGGGCCATCGCCGACGTGCTCGGCGACGCGGTGACCCCGGAGGTGGCGGCTGCGTGGGACGAGGTGTACTGGCTGATGGCCTACGCGCTGATCAACCAGGAGCGCGGGCTGTACAGCGCGCGCGGCGTCACCCCCGAGACGGTGTGGCGGCAATGGGAGGTCGAACAGAAGATCACCGAGACTCCGGAGGTGGTGACGTTCGTCGTCAAACGCATCGACGACCGCCTGGTGAAGACGTCGCTGCCCGGCCAGTACGTCACCGTGCAGATGCCGATGCCCGACGGTGTGCGCCAGCCGCGCCAGTACAGCCTGACCCGCGCCGACGACGGCGAGCACCGTCAATTCACGGTCAAGTGGGTGCACGGTGACGGCAAGCCCGACGGGGAGGTGTCCACGCTGCTGCACAATGCCGTCAACGTGGGCGACGTGCTGACGATGTCGCTGCCGTTCGGCGACGTCGTGCTCTACGACGCCGGGTGCCCGGTGGTGTTCGCCAGCGCCGGCATCGGGATCACCCCGATGGCCGGCATGCTCTCGCACCTGGTCACCGCTGGCTCGCATCTGCAGATCATGCTGCTGCACGCCGACGCCGACGAGGACTCCTTCGCGCTGCGCCACCAGATCGTCGCCGACATCGCCGCGCTGCCCGACGCCTCGCTGTACGTCTGGTACGAACACGGCGCGGAGACCCGCCTGCCGGTGGCCGGGGTCTTCGCCGGCCTGATGGACGTCTCGCAGGTCACGCTGCCCGACAACGCCGCCTACTACCTGTGCGGCCCGCTGCCGTTCATGTCTGCGGTCCGCAGCGCGCTCATCGAGCGGGGTGTGCCGGCCCGGGACATCCAGTACGAGGTGTTCGGTCCGGACCTGTGGCAGGCCGACGTCGAGTAGCCCGCCCGCCGCCGGGCATCGCTGCGCGGTGTCCGCGCTACCGCAGCGTTACCACGACCAGCAACAGCAGCACGCAGTTCACAATCTCCACCACGCCGGTCCGTTTCGGCGTCCAGCCGAGCCGGGGGAGGAGCGCGGCGCGGGCCAGCAGCCAGGCGAACAGCGCGGCGCTCCACGGTCCGAACCAGGCGGCGACCGCGAACGCGAGGACGTGATAGCCGACGGACAGGCGCAGGTACGCGGGGTTGCCGCGCTCTCGGATGATGGTTTTGACGTAGTAGACGGTGCCCAGGAAGTACGCGAGGCACAGCGCGAACACCCCGAGCAGCGCGGCCGGCCGGGCGCCGGCGACAGCGCCGACGACGAACACCATCAGGCAGCTCTGCAGCACCGAAGCGACGTCGTTGACGAACGCCCGTTCCCGACGCCTGGCGGCGTACCAGGCGTTGGCGGCGAACAGCGCGGCGTAGGCCGGGGCGTAGAGCAGTACCCGGGGGCGCACGATGACCACGACCGCCGCCAGCGGCGCGACCACGGCGGCGTACAGCACCAACTGGTCGCGGTACCGGCTGACCCGGCGGGACTTGACCGCCTGGAACACGTAGTAGGACAGCAGGTACCCGGCGACCCAGGCGACGAGCAGCGGCGCGTCGGGCCACCGGTAGCCGGCCGCGATCAGCCCGGCGAGGTACGGCACCGCGAGCATCGCCCACGCGCCGTGCTGCGGCGGGACGAAGCGTCGCCGGCGCGTGCCCTTCCCGGGCTGCCGGACGGGGCGCACCGGGGTTTCGACCGGGACGGTGCGCCCGCCGGTCACCGGTCCGGCCGCTCGTCGCGTGGGGCGGGGGTGCCGGCCCGGACCCGGACCACGCAGGCGCCGGGCGCGGCGAACGGTTCCAGGTCGGTATCGGAGGTCGATGCGCCGAGGGCGCCGAGCGCGCCGCCGATGACGCCGAGGTGTACGCCGCACACGACGTCCGGATTGGTCTCGGCTAGTTCCAGGAACGGGCAGGTGTGCAGGTGCAGTACGGCCGAGTCGGAGTCGTCCCGCTGTGCCACCGCAGGCGTGAAGCCAAGGCCGTCGAGCACCCGGACCAGCCCATCGACGGGCGCGGCGCGACCCAGTGGGGCGGCCAGCGCGCGCCCCCAGTCGCGGCCGGCGCGTATGCCGGCGGTGTGCGGGTCGTCCTCGACCCGGGCCAGGTGCCCGATCAGGGCGGCGGCCAGGCCGCGGTAGGCCAGGCCGGCGCCGGCCGCGGGCTCGTTCCCATCCTCGGTCCGGGGCGCAGGGTGGTAGTGCCAGGCGGGCCGGCCGGGTGATCCGTCGGACTGGCGTCGGCGCACCAGCAGGCCGGAGTCGACGAGCTGGTCCAGGTGCGCGCGCACGGTGCTCGGGTGCAGCCCTGTCGCGTCGGCCACCTCGGCGGCGGTGAGCCCGGACTCGGAGCGGCGGACCAGGTGCAGCATGCGCACCCGGCTGGCCGCGGCCAGGGCCCGGTGGCGGGAAGTGTCTGGTGGGCCACTGAAAGGGCCGTGCCGTGGCGTACTCACGGTAGACAAGGTTATAACGGTATTCGCCATCAAAACTAGGGAGGGCTTCCATGTCACACCCTGTCCCCGAGGCCGCAGACCGTGACCGGGCGGCCGCGGCAGCCGTGCGGCGCCACCACGCCCAGCTCGCGTACGAACTCGACCAGCACGCCGAGTCCCTGCTGCGACTGGTTGACAACCAGTCTCTGCCCGAGGCGGCGCAGGCCCGCCAAGACCTGGTGGCCTACCTGCGGCGCGACCTTGTGCCGCACGCGCTCGCCGAGGAGGACACGCTGTACCCGGCCGCCGCCGGACGTCCGGCCGGTGCGCTGCTGGTCGAGGGGATGCTCGGCGAGCATCGCGCGATCACCGCACTCGTGGACGAGATCGCCGCCAGCGGCTCGCTGATCCGGGCGGCGAGCGCCGCGCGCGCCCTCACGGCGCTGTTCGCCACGCACCTGGCCAAGGAGAACGACCTGATCCTGCCGCTGCTGGTCAACGCGCCCGAGGTGGCACTGGCCGATCTGCTGGCGGGCATGCACGACCTGCTCGGCGCCGCGCACGCTCCGCACAGGCATGCTCCCGACGCTCCGGCATCGGTCGATCAAGGCGGAGGCTGCGGCTGCGGAGGCTGCGGCTGTGGAGGAGGTGGCGACCGCGCCGCCGGCTCCGCCCCGGTTCAGCCGCTCGGCGTCGACGCCCTCCTCGACGTACGACAGGCGCCACACAACGAGCGGCACGCACTGGTGCTGTCCACCGTGAAGTCCCTCGCGCCCGGCGAGGCGGTGGTCCTGGTCGCCGACCACGCGCCGCGACCGGTACTGGCACAGGTCGACGCCCACCTGCCCGGCCAGATCGAGACGCAGTGGCTGCAGTCCGGCCCGGAGCTCTGGCGGGTACGGCTGGAACGGGTAGTCATGCCCGGCTGACCTGCGCACCACGCTGCAAGCCCTACCAGATCTGAGGAGACACACGTGCTCTCGGCGTCGTCAGCATCAATCATTGCCGCCACGCTGCCGCTGGTGACGGCGCACGGCGATGAGGTGACCGGCACCTTCTACGACCGTATGTTCGCCGCCCACCCGCAGCTGCTCAATCTGTTCAACCGGGGCAACCAGGCCACTGGTGCGCAGCGGCAGGCACTCGCCGCGTCCGTCGTCGCGTACGCCGAGCACCTCACCGGTGCCACCGACCTGCCGTGGAACGCCATCCTCGACCGGATCTCCCACAAGCACGCCTCGCTGGGCATCACCCCGGCCCAGTACACGATCGTCGGGCGCCACCTGCTCGCCGCCGTGGCCGAGGTCCTCGGCGACGCCGTCACGCCGGAGATCGCCGCCGCCTGGGACGAGGTGTACTGGCTGATGGCCTGCGAGCTGATCGCCCGCGAAGGGCGGCTCTACCACAGCGCCGGCGTCGGCCCCGAGGTCAACGTGTGGCGCAGCTGGCGGGTAACCGGTCGCATCGAAGAGACCCCCGACATCGTCTCGCTCACCCTCGCACCCGCCGACGGTGGCCCGGTGCCGGCCTTCACCCCTGGACAGTACGTGTCGGTCGCCGTCGACCGCGGCCCGCACGACCAGCAGATCCGCCAGTACAGCCTGTCCGGTCGCCCCGGCACGAACAGCCTGCGGATCACCGTCAAGCGCGTCCGCAGCACCCCCGACGCCCCCGCCGGTGCGGTCTCCACCTACCTGCACGAACGGGTCGCGGTCGGGGACACGCTGCGGCTCAGCCCGCCGTTCGGCGAGGTGAACGCGGTCTCAGGCGACGGCCCGCTGCTGCTGGTCAGCGCGGGAATCGGGCTCACCCCGGCGATGTCGGCGCTGGACCATCTCGCCGCGACCGCACCGCAGCGGCAGGTGACCCTGGTACACGCTGACCGTACCGAGTCCGCCCACGCCCTGCGCGACGAGCTGGGGCGGCTGATCGACGAGCTGCCCGAGATCGCGGTCCAGCTCTGGTACGAAGAGGTCGTCTCGGACTGTGGGCTGCCCGGCGCGCAGGTCAAGGCCGGCCTGGTCGACCCGGATCTCATCCCGCTGGTTCCCGGGGTCCGGGCGCACCTGTGCGGACCGGTGGCCTTCATGGCGGGCGTCCGCCGCGGACTCGTCGCCCGCGGCGTCCCGGCCGAGAACATCGCGTACGAGGTGTTCGGTCCCGGGATGCTGCGCCACGACCACAATTGAGCACAGGCCCGGAGTGGCCGGATATCGGGCGCCCGGCCGGCGGCGTCGCGGCCCCGGATCGGGATCCCCGGCCACGGTTCAGCCGTCACTGGCACCGGCCGCGTCGGTGACGCGACTCGCCCCGGCCGACAACTGACCAACCCAACAGCCAAGATCAGCCGTTAGATTGACTGTCCCGTCCTGGCATTGGCGCTAGTCTGCCGATCTTGTTGATCGTCATGGATCTGCCGGGAGGGTGCGCGTGACCGTCGAGGAACCGGTGTCCGGCCCCGAGCCGGCCGGTGAGCCGGGGGAGGGAGCCCCGATCGCGCCGCCGATGGTGCCGGTCCCGGGTGCTCCGGCTGCGCAGGCTGCGGCGCCGACCCTGGGTGCTCCGCCGGCGGGGTACTGGGCGTACGGCCCCCAGCCGCCGGTCCGGCGCACCGACTGGAACGGCTTCGCGATCGCCTCGTTCGTGCTCGGCCTGGTCGGCGGCGTGCTACTCAGCGTCGTGTTCGGTGTCGTCGCCCTGGTCAAGATCAGAAAGACCGGACAGCGGGGCAAGGGCCTCGCCATCGCTGGTCTGACGCTGGCCGGGGTGTGGCTACTGGTCATCGCACTCGTGGTCGTCATCGGCGTGGCCACCGCCATCCGGAGCGACCGGAACGCGGCGCGTGCTGTGACCCGGCCCGGCGTCGTGGGGATCTTCACGCTCAGGGCCGGTGACTGCTTTCGGCACGGCCCGTTCACCGACGGCACGAGTACCGCGTCGGCCCGGGTCACCGTGGTCCCGTGTACGCAGTCGCACAACGCCGAGGTGATAGGACTGGTGTCCGCCGGCGACGAGGCCGAGTACCCCGGCAGCGACGCGCTCGGCCAGCGGGCCAAGGGGCTGTGCGACGAGCAACTGCACTCGTACGTGTTCGACCTGCTGTCGCTGCCGGCCGAAACCGGCGTGCGCTGGTACTTCCCGCTCGAGTCCAGGTGGCGGCTGGGTCTGCACGACGTCACGTGCTTCCTCGCCTCCGAGCAGCAGTCGGTGACGAGGTCGCTACGGGAGGACGACACCACGCTGACCATGGAGCAGCAGCGGTACCTGCGGGCCGTCAACCAGTACAACATCGAGATAGCCGAGATGGGCGATGCGGTGTCGACCGGGTCATGGTCGAAGGTGCGTACCCTCGCCGTCTGGGTGGCGTCGGCGCAGGTTGCGGAGCGGGCGACGCTGATCTCGGCGCCCTGGTCGAGCGCGGTGCAGCCGGCGGTGGACCGGCTCGTCGCCGACCAGGATGCGGCCATCGGGCTGTGGCACCAGGTCGGCGCTGCCGCGACCGACGCGGAGGTCCAGGCTCTGGCGGTGCGGGCATACCAGGCCGTCGGGCGCGACGATGTGCTGGCGGTGCGCCGTGCGCTCGGTCTGTCCACCACCCAGGGGGAGCCGGCCCACCGGCCGTAGCTCCCCGGCGCCGTGCCCGCGGGACGAGCGCTGTCGTCGGCTAGGCGGAGTCCGGCTCTTCGAGCGCGGCGAGCGGGGCGGCCGGGCCCAGATGCGCGCGCAAATGCCGCAGGGTGGAGGCGTGGACCGGGTGCTGTATCCGGGTGGGTGCCTGATCGTTCACGCCACCCCGCCCCGGGTCCAGGGCGCTTCGCGTCGGCTACGCCGATGGCCTTCGGCCACCCTGGACCCCGGCCGTGTGTCGAGGATCCTGGCACCGGTGCGGGGACGGGGCGGTGTGGCGAGCCATCCGGCTGGGTCCGTGCCCACTGTTGCGGTCCACGCTGGCTCACCGGATCCAGTGCCCAGGCGCAAGGTTTCCCGCCAAGGCGGATCGTCGACGTGTGCGATAACGGAAGAGGCGATATTCAGCTGCAGACCTTGGCCAAGTTGGCGTTGCCGCTCTGGACGGTGTTGTTCATGTCATTCATGCTGGCGTCACCGGACTCCAGTTTGGTTACTTCCGCGGCGAGGCTATTGACCGTCTTCTGTAGCTCGGGGTTGCTCGCCCTGGCTGCCTCTGATTGCAGGCTATTGGCCCATTCCTTGGTTAGCGCGTTCATCTGGTCTACATACTTCTGCCCGCTCGCCTCGTCGGCGCCCTGCGCTGCCAGCTGCAGGATCTGGTTGAACAGGGTCGTGAACTTTGCGGGGTAGTCGGTGTTGAGCTGCTTTACGGCATCGCACACTTGCGAGGTGTTCGCGGCCAGGTCAGTGGTTGGACTCGCCGCGGCAGTGGCGGTCGGAGTCGTGGTAGCGGCGTCGTGGGAGCTGGACCCACTCTGGGAAGAATTACCGCAGGCTGCCAGCAGGAGAACGCCTACGCAGGCTACACCTGTGATGAGACGTCGCATTTGGGGGCTCCTTACAAACATGGGGTGGGCGGCATACTCTCGGCACAAAGGTGGGTAGAGCGACTCGGGCCAAGATCGCCGCCGTGATGATATTTGTGGGCTGCGGGAGGACCACCGCGAATGGCCCTGCAGCAAACTACGATGGCGCAGACGTGGGGCGGGCAGGAAGATCGGCCGATGCTACGGATCAGCGAGCCGGCCAAACTCGCCGGCACCACCGTTCGCACCATTCCCGTGCAGGAATCGGCAGGCTACCGCTGGTACGGCGTCGGGTGTGGATCGACGCCGAGTTCACGGCGGAGCGTGTGCCGCGTCCTCTGGTAGGCCTTGAGTGCCTCGCGATCCGCGAAGAACCTCTTCGTTCTGCGGCTGCATCCGCAGGCCCGCGCGAGATCCTCCCGGACCACCGGCGTCCCCGTACGCGGCGCGTCACTGCTTCCAGCGGAGAATGTCCGTCCAAAGCGGACAACAAAGGCAAGGAGAGGACCTACTCCCTGCCACTCTCAACATATACCGCACCGGGGGTCTTGCGGCAAGGCCCGGGTCGTGGCGCAGAATCGTCGGCCGAGCCCAGAACCTATGGGAAATCTCGTATGGATCACACGGGACGTTGAACCGTCGGTGGGGCTCGCGGTGCGGTTGCGGGCACCCGGCGCGCAGGTGCGGGGGTGCGTACCGCTGGACTGCGCGGAGCGGCTGGCCGAGAAACGTTGGGGGTTTTCATGATTGACGTGATCGTTGTCGGCGGCGGACCGACGGGCTTGATGCTGGCGAGTGAGTTGCGGTTGCACGGCGTAAATACCGTCGTGCTGGAGAAGGAGGCGGAGCCGACCAGGTATGTCCGTGCGCTCGGTCTGCACGTGCGCAGCATCGAGGTGATGGACCAGCGCGGTCTGCTGGAGCGGTTCCTCGCGCTCGGCCGGCAGTACCCGGTCGGTGGCTTCTTCGCCGGCATGGACAAGCCCGCACCCGGCAGGCTGGACACCGCGCACCCCTACGTCCTCGGCATCCCGCAGACCACCACCGATCGCCTGCTGGCCGAGCACGCCACCGAGCTCGGCGCCGAGATCCGGCGTGGCTGCGAGCTGGTCGGGCTGAGCCAGGACGACCACGGGGTGACCGCCGAGCTGGCCGGCGGCACGCGGCTGCGCTCGCGCTACCTCGTCGGCTGCGACGGCGGCCGCAGCACGGTGCGCAAGCTGCTCGGCGTCGGCTTCCCCGGTGAGCCCACCAGGGTCGAGACGCTGCTGGGCGAGATGGAGGTGGCCGCGCCACCGGAAACGGTGGCCGCCGTGGTGGCCGAAGTCCGTAAGACCCAGAAGCGGTTCGGCGTCGGGCCCTTCGGGGAGGGGGTGTACCGCGTCGTCGTGCCCGCCGAGGGGGTGGCCGAGGACCGCACGGTCCCACCGACCATCGAGGAGTTCAAACAGCAGCTGCGGGTGATCGCCGGCACCGACTTCGGCGTGCACTCCCCGCGTTGGCTTTCCCGCTTCGGCGATGCCACCCGGCAGGCCGAGCGCTACCGGGTCGGCCGGGTGCTGCTGGCCGGCGACGCGGCGCACATCCACCCGCCGACCGGCGGGCAGGGCCTCAACCTCGGCATCCAGGACGCGTTCAACCTCGGCTGGAAACTGGCCGCCGAGGTCGGCGGCTGGGCCCCGGAGGGTCTGCTGGACAGCTACCACACCGAACGGCACCCGGTGGCCGCCGACGTGCTGAACAACACCCGCGCGCAGATGGAGCTGATGTCCACTGAGCCGGGTCCCCAGGCAGTGCGCCGCCTCGTGTCGGAGCTGATGGACTTCGAGGACGTGAACCGGTACCTGATCGAAAAGATCACCGCGATTGGAGTCCGCTACGACTTCGGCGAGGGGCATGACCTGCTCGGCCGGCGGTTGCGGGACGTGCGGCTGAAGCAGGGGCGTCTGTACGAGCTGATGCACGGCGGACGCGGACTGCTGCTCGACCAGACCGGCCGGCTTTCGGTGGCGGGCTGGGCGGATCGGGTCGACCACGTCGTCGACGTCAGCGAGGAACTGGACGTGCCCGCTGCGCTGCTGCGGCCGGACGGCCACGTGGCGTGGATCGGTGAAGATCAGCAGAATCTGCTCAGCCAGCTGCCCAAGTGGTTCGGCGCCGCTCGTCGTCTCTGACCGGTCCAGGTGGCAGAGCTTGCCGTGACGGCGATCCACCTTGGGTGGAACGAGTCGGCATCGTGTTGCGGTCGTGGCGGATCCCATAAACGCTGAGGCAGCGCTTACCGTCTCTGGCGGCTCGGCTGTCGCTGATGGACTCACTGGGTGTGTCCCATTTGGGTGTGACTGCCGACGTCGGCTTGGTCGGCACCGTGTGCGGCATGACGTACGCCAGTGACCTGGCGGACGAGCAGTGGGCGCTGCTGGAACCGGTGTTCAACGCGCCGGGCAAGCGGGGACCCAGGCACGCACCCGACCTGCGGAGCATGGTGGACGCGATGCTCTACATCTCCCACACCGGCTGCCGGTGGCGGTTCCTGCCCGAGTCGTTCAAGCCCTGGACGCGGGTGTGGTCGCAGTTCCGCCGCTGGTCGCGCAACGGCACCTGGACGCGAGCGTTGACGGTGCTGCACAAGGCGGCACGGGAGGCGGATGGCCGCGCCGAGCCGACGCCGTCGATGGTGGTCATCGACACTCACCTCGCCCGCGGGGCGTCCAACGGCGGGTTCACCTTCCACGACCGCGGCGGCCCCTACGGCCACACCAAAGGCGCCAAGCGCGTCGTGGCGGTCGACGTGACCGGGCTGCCTGTGGGTGCGCTGGTCGTGCCGGCCTCCACCCATGAGAACCGGGCCAGTGAGCTGATGCTGGCGCACCTGACTCGTCAGGGCGTCACCGGGCGGCTTGAACTGGTCCTGGTGGACCGGGGCGTCAGCGCGGCCACTGCCCGCACGCTCGGCAGGCACCACGACCTCGAGCTGCGCCGAGTCGGGTGGGACGACAAGCAGCTGGTGTTGCGACCCATCCGGCACGCCTGGCGCGTCGAGGTCGCCCACGGCCGCCTCGGACGCTCCCGCCGTCTTGCGAAGTCGTTCGAGAACACCACCACCTCGGCAACCGGCTGGCTCCAGGTCGCCTGCATCGCGACCACCCTGCGCCACCTGTCACGAGTACGTGCCCAGCGTGCACTCCCGCTCGCAGCGTGACCGGGGGGATCGTCGAGCGGAATGCGGCATGAGTGAACCGGTGGCCCAGTGCGCCGGTGGCGTGGGTGTGAGCCGGGGAGGCACCGATCACTCGGTCCCGCATCGCCGGGGCGGACGGCGACCGTCGCGGGCCCGCGGATGTCGCGTCCGTACCATGCGGCCATGCGGGTCCCGATCTTCCAGCTCGACGCCTTCACCACTCGCCGCTTCGCCGGCAACCCGGCCGCCGTGGTGGTGCTGGACCGGTTTCTTGATGACGCTCTATTGCAGGCCGTGGCCGCGGAGAACAACCTCGCCGAGACGGCGTTCGTCGTGCCGTCCGAGGGGCGGTACCGGCTGCGTTGGTTCACGCCGACAGTGGAAGTGCCATTGTGCGGGCACGCGACGCTGGCGGCGGGCGCCGTTGTCGTCGAGCGGCTGGAGCCCGGCCGCGACAGCGTCGTGTTCGACACCGCCAGTGGGCCGCTGACGGTCGACCGCGAGGACACCGCGTATCGGATGGAACTGCCCGTTCGCACGGTGCGCGCCGTGCCGCCGCCGCTGGCGTTGTCGGCCGCGCTCGGCGTCACACCGGTGGAGACAGCGATCGACGGGAACAACTACCTCGCCCTGCTTTCCGGGGCCGACGACGTCCGGTCCCTCCAACCGGACCTCGCCGCGATCGCCCGTCTGGACCGGACCGGAGTCGTGGTGACCGCCGCCGGCGACGGCATGCACGACTTCGTCAGCCGGTACTTCGCACCGGCGAAGGGCATCCCCGAGGACCCGGTGACCGGCGGAGCGCACTGCGCGCTCGTGCCGTTCTGGGCGGCACGGACGGGCAAGGACACCTTCTTCGCGTACCAGGCGTCGCGGCGCGGCGGTGAGCTGGCCTGCCGGCTCGTCGGCGACCGGGTGCAGCTGCACGGCTCGTGCGCGTTCTACCTCGAGGGCCACATCGAGCTCTGACCCCCCGGCCGGTCGCGCGTCCA
>NZ_JAATVY010000015.1 GCF_011947195.1 Planosporangium thailandense
AGCGGCCGGGCGCCACGCCCGGCCGCCGACGCGTACGGCCACCGCCGGCGCCGGCACCGGGACCTAAGACCGGGCCGATGCCCGTACGCCAGAGTCAATGAGGAGGCCGCGTGGGAGCCGATCCGAAGTGCGTCATCGACCGATCGCGACCGTGCGGAGCGTGTATCGCGCCGAGTCCCCACGAATGCCCATACGCCTATCTGCTTGACTCCGATGAGATGACCGAAGTCGTGACGGCTGACCGAGCCCGCCACCGCAAGGTTCCAGACGAGCCGACCGCGGCGGATCCCACCAACGGTTAGGCATCGGGGGTGGCCGCGCCGACCGGCGGTGACCTGCGCCATCACCGCTCCAAGATCACTCATGTGCCGGGCGGCGCCGCCGATGGCATCGGCGACAGCACAGAATCCGGCGTGGAGGCGGGATGCGACAGGGGTTGATACGGCCGAGCGGCGTGGAGCGGACCTTCGCCGACGACGAAATCATCGTCAGCAAGACGGACCCTGCCGGGCGGTTGACGTACGTCAACGACGTCTTCACCCGCGTCTCCGCGTACACCGAGGACGAACTGCTCAGCAAGCCGCACAACGTCATCCGCCATCCCGACATGCCGCGCTGCGTGTTCCACCTGCTGTGGGAGACGATCCGCGGCGGCGACGAACTGTTCGCCTACGTGGTCAACCTCGCCGGCGACGGCGCCCACTACTGGGTCTTCGCCCACATCACGCCGACGTTCTCGGCCAGCGGGCAGATCACCGGCTACCACTCCAACCGGCGGACCGCCGACCGGGCCGCGGTCGCCCGTATCGTGCCTGTCTATCAGCGGCTGCTGGCCGAGGAGCGCCGGCACAGCCGCCCGGCCGACGCCATCGCCGCCTCGGGCGCGCTGCTGGCGGACCTCGTCAGCGCGGAGGCGGGCAGCTACGACGAGTACGTGTGGTCTCTGGAACCGGAGAAGGTGTCCCTGTGAAGCTCATGCGCCGAAACGACAGCAGCCACCCGCGGGGCGGCGAGGGGATGCGCACCGACGAGTTCGGCGAGGCGTTGCGCGCCATCGCCCGCTTCTGTGAGCAGGCGGCAGACGGCGACCTGGAGGTCCGGTTGCCGCGGCTGCCCGGCGAGGACCACCTGGCCGACGTGGCCGCCGCCCGCCAGGGCCTGAACCGACTGATGGACCTGGTCGACGCGTTCGTCCGGGAGTCGACCGGATCGCTGGCCGCCGCGAGCGCCGGTAACTACCACCGCCGGTTCCTCCACCGCGGCATGCGTGGGGCGTTCCGGCGGGGCGCCGAGGTCATCGACGACGCCCGGCGCGCGATCCGACGGGGCGCGCGGACCCTCGAGGAGGCCAACCAGCGCCGGCTGGGGCTGGCCGACGAGTTCGAGACGGCGGTCATGTCGACGTCCGAGCACGTGGCGGCCGCATCCACGGAGCTGAGCGCCTCGGCCGCGAGCCTCGCCGAGTCGACCCGCGCCACCGTCGTGGCGGCCGACCGTTCGGCCGGGGCGATCCGCTCGCTGAGCGAGTCGTCAGTGCAGATCGACGCGGTCGTGCAGCTCATCAACAGCGTGGCGGCCCAGACCCGCCTCCTCGCCCTCAACGCCACGATCGAAGCCGCCCGTGCCGGCGAGGCCGGACGCGGATTCGCCATCGTCGCCAACGAGGTCAAACAACTGGCCGACGCCACCGCCCGCGCCACCGCGCAGATCAGCGAGCAGGTGGCCGGCATCCGCGACCAGACGAGCGAGGTGGTCACCGCGATCGAGACCGTGACAGCCTCGATGCGCGACGTCGAGAGCATGGTCGCCGGCATCAGGGTGGCGGCTGAGGGCCGACCGGAAGCGGGCGGGGCCGACCAGGGACTGTCGCAGATGGCCGAGTCGTTGCAGGCCCGCGCCGGCCAGTTCCTCACCGAGCTGCGCCGCTAGACCCCACAGGGCGCCATGGGTGGTCACGGTGGCCGGGGACGGCGCCACGCGGAGGTGTCGCGGGCATCGATTACGCCCCGGCAATCGAGGAGGTGGACAGTTTCACGGTGAATCCGGCCGGCGTCTGCGCCATCTCGACTCGGTCGCACAGCTGTCGCACCAGCCACAGCCCGGCTCCGGGACCGAACGGATCGCCGTCCGGGCGGAGGTATCCGGCGAGCGGGTCGTCGAAGCCCTCGCCGGCATCGGTGACAGTGCACACCAGCCGCCCGGGTGGGGTCCAGAGTCGTAGCCGTACCGGTGGCCTGCCGTGCATGAGGCCGTTGACGGTCACCTCGTGGATCGCGGCCACGACGTCGGCGGCGATCCGCCGATCCACGCCACGGGCGGCGAGTACGGCCGCCAGCCGCTGACGCAGGGCGTCGACCTCGCGGAGATCGGTGACCGGGGCGAACTCCGTCGGGAGACCGCTCTGCTCCACCGGATCCGGCCCGGTAGCCGTTGCGCGGCGAAGAAACGCCGCGGGGTCGACGTACCGTTCGTTGGGCGCGCGTCGGCCGGTGGGCGTGAGCACGAACGGGTGGGCTTCGGTCAGTCTCCCGGTCACCGACGCGGGCACGACCCGGGCGTCGTAGACGCAGGTGGCCGTCACCGGGAACGCGGACAGCAGGGCGTCGGCGGCCGCCTCGTACCGGCCGCACTCCGCCCAGCCGTCAGGGCCGGTACCGAAGCTCGCCTCGCCCACTATCCGGATCCGCCGGGCGCCGCCGGCCAGCTGCCGGGTTACCAGCCGGCGCAAGGCCTCGACGGCCGTGGCCGCCCGCGGGTACATGGTCGCGGCCCGGGCGCGGAGGATGCGCGGGGCAGGACTGACGGCGTCGGCCAGCAGCGCGTTGTACTCATCGCGGCAGGTCAGGATCACCCCATCGCCGCCGGCCAGCCCCGTCCGCACGGCCGGCACGGCCGCGGTGAGCAGCTCGTCCGGTGAGGCGAAGAACAGCACCTGGTGGACGTAATCGGCCGCGGTCCGCCCGCTCACGGCTCACTCACCCCGGCCAGCTCGATACCGGTGAACTGGTCGACCCCCAGCAGCCGCAGCGTCCAGGACACCATCCATTGGGGCGACGCCAAGACCACGTGCCCGCCAAGCCGTCGGAAGTCATCGGTGGCGTACAGCAGTTGCCGGCAGGCCGCCACGTCCATGAACTCCAAGCCGCTGAGGTCCAGCCGCAGCACCCGCTCCCCACCGGTAACCGCGCTGTCGACGGCGGTGGCGAACACCTCCGCGTTTCGGCGATCGATCTCGCCGCTTACGGTCAAGCCGCGAGGGTCAGCGGCGACGCTGAGGGCAGCGTTGCACAGTCGGTACCGGTGCACCTCGATCAGCTCACGCAGCATCGTCGGCTCGATCTTCGGATGCGCGTACTGGCACACCGCCGACACCGGACCGGTCCGGCACAGCCGGTCGATCGTTCGCTCGATGTCCAGGTGAGCAGGCCAGGGCTGGGTACCGAAGGCGGCGGTGGCGTCGGCGGCCAGCCGTACCGACGGGAAACCCTCGGCGAGGGCCTGCTCGACAACCGCCTCCTGGTCACCCTGCGGGTAGAACCGGTCCGACGGCAGCGCCGCCAACTGGCCGGACGCCACCGCCGCGGCGGCGAGGTCGGCTCCGTGGCCGTCTACGAGGTCAAGTACCGACCCACCCGCCGGCCGAGGTCCTTCGGCACAAATGACCTTGTCCCCGCGGTCCAGCCCACGCCGGATCCATGCCGTCAGGCTGGAGAGTCGCTCAGCCTCCGAGCCGTGCAACAGCAACAGATGCCCGTCCCACTCCGGTCCATAGGACTGAAGGCCGTCGTGCCCCACTAATAGAACGATACCGTGCGTAACGGCCCAGTTCACGCCATCGGCAGCATCCCGGGACCGAACACCGCGTACGCGATGTTCTCGGCCGGGACGCCGCGGGCGATCAGTCCGCTGCGTACCGTCGCCATGAACTCCAGCGCCCCGCACAGGTGCACCCGTACGCCGGGAACCAGGGGAATGTGATCGGGGTCGACCAGTCCGGCCTTGACCTGCGCGCCCGGCAGCCAACAGTCCGAGGAGACCTCCTCGTACCACAGGTTGACCGTGACCCCGGGCAGCTCGTCGATCAGCCGGCCCAGCTCCCCGCGGAGGGCGTGTGCGGACCGGGTGCGGTCAGCGTGCGCCAGGGTCACCTGCCGCCCCGCGTCGGTGACCGCGAGGTGCGTCAGCGCCGACATCGCCGGGGTGAGCCCGATCCCGGCGCTGATCAGCAGCAGCGGTCCGTCCCCGGCGGCGGCGATCTCCGGTGTGACGGCGTCGCCGAGCGGCCGGGACGCGTCCGCGGCGTGCGCGGTAGGCGACGTACGGGCGCCACAGGTAGGCCAGCGGCGCCGGTCACCAGCGCCACCGCACGGCCGTCGGGACACGCGGCGACGGACGTGGTGACCGGGGCGGCAGTGGTTGCCGTGGTCGGACCACAATGATCGACGTCACGCCACATCGCGACGACGTCCGTCACCGCGGGACCGTTGATCCTCGCCGGGCCGTCGCCCTGACCGCCGGCGTACGGGATGGTGTGGTCGGCCGTGCCGTGGACGTGGATGACCGATGTGGGCGCCGGGGAAGGGCACGAGCCGAGCAGGGTCGCCGAGTCCGGTCCGATCGCGGCGAACACCGTGGTGTCACAGGCCAGCCGGTACGCCATGAGGCCGCCGTTGGAGATGCCGGTGGCGTAGACCCGGGCCGCGTCCACCGGTACCTCGCCCGAGACGGTGCGGACCACCTGGGTGAGGAAGGCGACGTCGTTGACGCCGGTACGCCCCGGAGCGCCGCAGCACCCGCCGCCGACCGCCCAAGCCCGGTCGAGGCCGTCGGGGTAGGCGACCAGAAAGTGTCCGGTGTCGGCCTCGGCGTCCCAGCCGTACGACGACTCGGCCTGCAGGCCGGTGCCGAAGCCACCGTGCAGCACCACCACCAGTGCGGCCGGGCTCGCCAGAGCGGCCGGCCGGTAGAGGTGGAAGGTCCGCTTGACACCGTCCACTGTGATCGTATGGGTCCGGTGCTGCTGGGCGGGCGGCCGTCGCACTCGCGTGACGTCGGTTGATCATTGCCTCGCTGATCGTTCAGGCGTCATTGTCGCGTGCGACGGAGCCGCAGGGACTCCGGACCATCGTCCGCCTCAGGGGCGTCGGCGTTTCGGCGGGCGCGGAGCGCGCGGACCCTGCCCCGGCTCGCGCACGCCGGGGACGGGCACCAGCGGCGGCGCCCGGGCGGGTCGATGAAGACGCCCCGGCAGTCCTCTTCCGGGCAGCGCTTGAGAGCCAGCCGGTCCGCGCCCGTCATCTGGTCCACGGCCTGGCGGACGATGCGGGCAAGGGCGTGCGCCGTGGTCGCCGGGGGCTCGCGGCGCAGCTGGTCGGCGGCGGTCAGCCGGACCGGATCGGCGTGCTCGGCCAGGAATGCGGCCACGTCCGCCACAGCGTCCGCGGGCGGTGGCTGCTCGTCGACAGTGGCCAGCGCAAGCGTGCGCAGCGTCTCACGCAGCGCCCGGACCCGCTGCAGGTCGCCTTGATCGGGTGGCTGAACCGGAGACAGCTCGCAATGTCCCAGCCACTCGGCGAGGCGGGCGGGCGTACCCAGCCGCTCTATCGGGGCCGCACTGAACGTGCGGCCCTTGGTGGCGAGGAAGTTCAGCCAGACGGCGCCGCAGTCGAAGCGGAAGGCCAGCTTGTCCTCTTCAGGCATGCAGGAAATGGTAACGCTTCAGGCGTTACGTCTGCTAGCGTGCTTCGTAACGCCTTAACCGTTACGAAGCACGACGAGGAATGAGAGCACGACCATGACGACGAGCCGCGAACTGTCGGAGCAGCTGACCCCGGCGAAGCTGGATCGCGACGAGGGATACCGGATGCTGGACCTACTCCAGGACGAGGCCACCCAGCAGGCGACGCTGCCCGGCCTCGAGCAGGTCGCCCCCGGGTACGCCGACTGGATCATCACAGCCCTGTTCGGCGGCACCTACCTGCGCGACGGGTTGTCGCTACGCGACCGGCAGCTCATCAACCTGGCCGCCCTCACCGCGGTCGGCGGTGTGGACCCGCAACTGTCCGGCCACGTCAAGACCTCGCTGCGGATCGGGATGACGCGCCAGGAAGTCATCGAGGTCTTCGTGCACCTGGCGCCCTACATCGGCGTGCCCAAGGCGCTGGCCGGGCTGCGCGTCGCCGCGGCCGCGCTCGCTGACGCCGACCAGGAAGCCGGACGATGAGAGCGATGGTCCGCACCGTACTCGGGGACATCCCACCCGAGGAGCTCGGTGTCTGTGACGCCCACGACCATCTGTTCGTCAGCTCGCCGACGCTGCCGGGCCAGGAGTTGGACGACGCGCGGGCCGCGCTCGCCGAGCTGGACGCCTTCGCCGCGCTCGGCGGCCGCGCCGTGGTGCAGTGGACGCCATGGGGGTTGAGGCGACGAGTCCACGACCTGCCCGGTCTGTCCCGGCAGTCCGGCGTCCACATCGTCTCCGCCACCGGAATGCACCAGGCCAAGCACTACGGTCCAGGGGAGCTGGAACGTGTCCATGACGGGCTGGCCGACCTGTTCATCCGTGAGCTGACCAACGCTCCGGTGAAGGCGGGAATGATCAAAGTCGCCGGCGGCTATCACCGCCTCGACGACCACGCCCGGCACGTCATGGCCGCCGCCGCCGAGGCGCACCACGCCACCGATGCGCCCGTCGGCGTCCACCTGGAGGTCGGAACCGCCGCCCTGGACGTGCTCGACCTGCTGTGCGGGACCCACGGCGTCGCCCCGCACCGCGTGATCCTCGGACACGCGCACCGATTCCCGGATACGAGAACTCACCGGCAGGCCGCCGAGGCCGGCGTGTTCCTGGCGTTCGACGGCCCGTCCCGTACGCACCACGGCACCGACTGGCGCCTGCTCGACAGTCTCGAGGCCCTCGCCGACAGCGGCTACGCCCACCAGGTCCTGCTCGGCGCCGACACCATCACCCCTACCGCCCGGTCCAGCGCCGAGGGTCCGGGCATGCCGTTCCTGCTCAGCGGCCTGCGCCCGCGGATCGAGCGGGACCTCGGACCCGAACTCGCCTCGGCGATCCTCCGCGAGAATCCGGCCCGCGCGTTCGCGGCGCGATGGCGCCAGCCATGACCCGACACCCCTCGCCCGCGAGGACCTGGGCACCGCCCGCGCGCGGTGCCGCGGGGCGGCTGCCGCCACCGGCCCGTTCGACCGAGCGGTCAACGGCGTGGTGACTCCGCTCGCCTCCCCCAGCACATCTGCAAAGGACGACAAAGAGAGGGGCCAACATGCGAATATCGCGTACGCCGCCATCCACCGCTGTCGCACCTCCGGAGTGGGTCACCGGATCGGCCCGGGTCGGGGAGATCGCCACCCCGGAAAGCCCGTCGCGACTCCGCGTCGATACGGTCCACTTCGCTCCGGGAGCCCGTACCGTTTGGCACCGGCACCCCTTCGGCCAGGTGCTGATCGTCACTGCCGGGACCGGGCTTGTGCAGCGCCGCGGCGGCTCCGTGGAGGTCATTCGCGTCGGCGACAGCGTGCGCGTCGCCCCGGATGAGTGGCACTGGCACGGCGCCGCGCCCGACACCGCCATGACCCATCTGGCCATCCAGGAGGTTGCCGAGGACGGCACCGAAGCCGACCGCGGCGCCCTCGTCACCGACACCGAGTACCACACCCGGCCCCTGTCCCGCTGAGCACCGAACCGGAAAGGAAGCGTCCTTCGTGTACGCGAAACAGTACGAAATCACCCTGCCCGCCGACTACGACATGGAGATCATCCGCGAGCGGGTGGCCAAGGGCGGCCACGTGCTTGACGACCGCGCCGGGCTCGGGCTGAAGGCCTACGTCATCCGTGAACGCGGCATCGACGGTTCGCCGGTCAACCAGTACGCGCCGTTCTATCTGTGGAACGACACCGGCGCCATGGCTCACTTCCTGCTCGGGGGCGGCGGATTCCAGAACATCATCCGTGACTTCGGGCGTCCGGTCGTCCACCACTGGACCGGTGTCGCCTGCCATGCCGGCCCCGACCGGTCGGTGTCCCCCAGGGCGGCCTCGCGCCTGCTCACGTCCATACCTGTCGGGTCCGATCCCGACGCCACCGGTTTGGCCCTGACCTCATGGATCGAGCGGGAGACCGAGGCACTTCGTGAGCTGGCCCGCCGCGACGGCGTCCACACCGCCGCGCTGGCTGTCGACCCCCACCACTGGCAGGCGATGCGGTTCGTCCTGTGGACGAACGCCGTCGCACCGGACACGGCGGCCACCGAACGCTACGAGGTACTCCACGTGTCCGGCCCCGGCGTGAACGCCCTACCAGAGGGATACACCTGGTAGGGCACGGACGTACGCGGACCTCCCCCTCCCGTGGGAGGGGGAGGTCCGCGTACGTCCGGGTCGCTGACCCGACCGGTCTACTGATGCGTGCCGCGTGTCGCCGACTCTATGCGGACGGGTGTTCCGGCTGGGTCGACCCGGGCCAGCCATCCGGTCGGGATCGAGGCCGGGCGGGTGGGCACCAGGTGGCGTACCTGCCCTTCCCACAGACACCGGTCGGCCTGCATGACCCGGACCGGTGCCGAACTCGCGAAAACCCGGGGACGCAGGATGATCTTGTTGCGAGGAAGGTCGGCAGTGGTGCTCGCGCGCTGCGGATGAACCCAGGCGAAGCTCTCGTCGACCTCGATGGGTACGCCCGCCCGCCGCGCCGCGCGACGGCGGTCGGCAAGCCACCCAGCGATGGCGTGGCCGGCCGCGCGGCCGCTGAGGGCCGCCACGTCGGCGGTCTCCACCGGATGGCACACGTTGCCCGCCGCGAACAGACCGTCGATCTCGGTGGCGGCATCGGCGTCCACCGCGGGGCCGAGCGTACCCGGATCCATCACCAGTCCGCGCGCTCGCGCGAGCTCGTGGTCGGGGATCCAGTCACCGGTGAACACGACGGTGTCACACGCGATCGTGCGACGGTGGCCGGTCCTGATGTCCTCGACCACGACGCCGGTCACGCGCGGTCGGCCCTGGACCTCGACCACCCTGGTGTCCGTGTGCAGCGGTACCCGCAGCGCGACGCGGGTAGCCAGGGCGAACGCCGCATAGCTCTGGTGGTGCGGGCGATCGGTGACCATGCCGACGACGTCCACACCAGCGTGGCGCAGCGTCATCACCGCCGAGTAGCTGACGTGCTCCGCGCCGACGACGAGCGCGCGCGTACCGACGGGCTGTCCGAACAGGTACACGGACTGCTGGAGTTGGCCGGTGGTGAAGACGCCGGCCCCCCGGTCGCCCGGCACCATCCGGGCGGTACGCGGCCGCTCCCGGGCGCCGGTGGCTAGCAGCACCGCCGACGCGTGGAGCTCACGCCGCCCGGTCGGCGAGGTCAGCCACATACCGCCGTCGGCCGTCCACCCGGTGACCATGGTGGAGGTGAGCACCCGCGCGCCGGCCGCGGTGGCGCGGGCGACATAGCGCTGCGCGTACCGCGGTCCGCTCATGAAGCGGTGCAGGTCCCGGATGCCGTACCCGGTGTGGTGGCAGTGCCTGGGGATGCCTCCGGCGACGGCCTCGCGTTCAAGCACCGTGACTCCGGCGACGCCGGCCTCTCGCAGGGCGATGGCCGCCGCGAGCCCCGCCGGGCCGGCGCCGATGATCGCCACGTCGGTGTCTACTGGTCCGGTCGAGGTCACTTGGTCCCCTCATTGTTGCGTGCGGTGGGCGCCATGGTGGACGAGTCCGGCGCGGTGAGCAGCTGACGGATCTTGGCACCGCAGAAGAAGCCCTGGCAGCGCCCCATGGTGGCCCGGGTGCGTCGCCGCAGCCCTTCAACCGTGCGGGGCGGTACGTCGCTGTGCAGCGCGTCGCGTATCTCGCCGAGCGTCGTCCGTTCGCAGAAGCACACGATCTCGCCGTACGCGGGGTCCGCGGCGACCCGTGCCGCGTCCGCGTAGGGGCGCAGCGTCGCCTCACCGATGTTCGGCATCCGCGGCGGCTGCGGGTCGGCGTCGGGGTGCACCATGGGCTTGAGCGACAGCCCGAGCGCCTCCGTCATCGATTCGGCGAGGTACTCGGCGATCGCGAGCGACGAGGTGAGGCCGGTGGAGCGGATGCCGCCCGCGCAGGCGTAGCGCAGCTGCGGATGCACGCTGATCTGGTAGTCGTCGTGTTCGGACGCGGCCCGCAGGCCCGCGTAGATGGTCGTCGCCTCTTCGGCGAGCAGGTCAGGCATGATCCGCCGGCCGTGACTCCGCAGAAACGCCAGCCCGTCCTCGCTCGATCCGGTGGCGGTGCGGTCGTCGAGGTTCTCTGACGTGGGGCCGAGCATGATGTTGCCGTACACGGTCGGCGCGACCAGGACGCCCTTGCCCATCTTGGTCGGCACCGGCAACAGCACATGGTTGACCATCGTCCGGGCGAGCTTGTCGAAGACGATGAGCTCGCCGCGGCGCGGCGTGATGGTGAACCCCTCCAGCCCGACCATCGCGTGTACCAGGTCGCTGCCCAGCCCGGCGGCGTTGACGACGAGGCGGGTGGCGACCGGACCGGTCGCGGTCTCGACCACCGTGACGTCGTCACCGATGCTGACGCCGGTGACCGGTGACTCGAGCCGCAGCGCGGCGCCGTGGCGCACGGCCTCCGTGGCGAACGCCAACGAGGTGGTCCACGGGCAGATGATGCCCTCGTCCGGCACTTCCAAGGCGCCGAGCGCACCTGGGCCCAGATGCGGCTCGCGGGCGTAAAGTTCGTCGGCTCCGATCTGCCGGGTCCGGCGGTACCCGTTGGCCTCCGCCCGCGCGGCGAGCACCGGCAGCTCGTCAAGTTGCTCCTGATCCCAGGCGATGAGCAGCGCGCCGGGAACCTCGACCGGGATGCCGGCCCGCGCGGCGTACGCCGAGAGCAGCGTGTAGCCCCGGGCGACGAGGCGGGACTCCAGGGTGCCCGGCTTGGCGTCGAAGCCGGTGTGCAGGATCGCCGTGTTCGCCTTGCTGGTCGCGTCACCGATGTCGCTGCGAGCTTCGATGAGCACCGTACGGGCTCCGCGGATGCTCAACTCGCGCGCGACGGCGCATCCGACGACTCCGGCGCCGATGACGGCGACATCGTAGGGTTCGGCGTCGGTGGCAGGCGGGACAGCAAAGGTCACAAGGTGCTCCAGTTCGAGGTGAGGGTGACCGCGGTGCGCCAGCGCCCGATCAGCTCGGTGGCCCACCCGGCGCGGGCGCGGGGCTCGACCGCGGCCGCCGATGGAACCTCCGCGATGCCGTGGCCGTACGCGGTGCGGGCGGCGAGGTCAGCGACGCCGAAGGCGGTCGCATGCGGTGAATGGCACGCGACGACCGGCACTCCGGCGACATCGGCCTGCAGTTGCAGGAACGCGGGCGAGCGGGTCAGCCCGCCGTCCACCCGCAGCGTGGTCAGCGGTTGGCTCAGCTCTGCGGCCACGGTGCCGGCCAGCTCCGCGACATGCGCGGCGATGCTCTCGCAGACCGCACGGACCAGGTGCTCGCGCGTGGTCGACAGGGACATGCCGAGAAACGCGGCGCGCGCGTCGGGTTGCCAGTGCGGGGCCCCGAGGCCGGCGAGCGCCGGTACGAAGACGACGCCGCCGGAGTGTGGCGTGGCGGTGAGAACGGCCTCGATCTCGTGCGCGCCGGCGAGCAGGCCTAGCCGGTTGAGCCAGGCGAAAGCGGCCCCGACCGCGTACAGCTGCCCGTCGAGGCAGTAGCGGGCCTGCCCGGCCAGGCGCCAGGCGACCGAGGTGGCCAGCCCGGCCAGGCTGCGGGTCGGGGTGTCGCCGGTGTTGGCCAGCAGGAAGGCGCCGGTTCCGTAGGTGCATTTGCTCTGCCCGCGCTCGCGCGCTCCCTGCGCCCACAACGCGGCCTGCTGGTCGACGATGATCCCGCCGACCGGGACGGTGTCGCCGAACGCTCCGGTCGCGCCGATCGTCTCGTCGCTGCGCGCCAACCGGGGTCGCGCCTCGTCGAGGCCGAACAGCTCCCAGGCTTCGTCAGACCATTCGAGGGTGTCCACGTCGAGCAGCATCGACCGGGAGGCGGTGGACACGTCGGTGACGAACTCGCCGGTGAGCCTGTGCAGCAGCCAGGTGTCCGTGGTGGTCACCACGCCGTCGCCGGTCATCCGGTCGCGGATCCAGCGCATCTTCGGAGCCGAGAAGTACGGGTCCAGCCGCAGTCCGCTGATGGCGGCCAGCCGGTCGCCGGCGGGGCGCAGGTCCGCGCAGATCTGCGCGGACCGCCGGTCCTGCCAGACCAGGCAGGGGGTCAGCGCCTCGCCGGTGGTCTGGTCCCAGGCGAGTACGGACTCCCCCTGGTTGGCCAGCCCGACCGCTCGGACTGGTACGCCGGCGCTGGCGAGCGCGGCCCGACCGGCGGAGACCACCGACTCCCAGAGGTCGCCCGGGTGGATCTCGACCGCGCCGTCGCCGGTGGCGTGTACCGGGACGGGCTGTTCGGCATCGGCGAGAACGGTGCCGTCGACCGCGACGACGAGCGCCTTGGTGGCGGTGGTGCCTTGGTCGATGGCCAGGACGGCGTCGCTCACCGGGGTCCACCGCCGTCGTACCGGGTCGGCGACGTCGCCGCGGCCGAATCGCTCGTCGTCTGGTCGGAGACCGACGCGTCCTGGTCGGACGGCCGGCCCTGCAGGACCTCCACGCCGGCTTCCCGGAGCCGGGCCACCTGCGCGGGGTCGGCGGAGGAGTCCGTGATGACGGCGGTGATCCGGCCCCAGTCGCAGACCTTGCGGAGGGCGACATGTCCGATCTTGATGGCGTCCGCGACGACGTAGACCTGCTGGGCCGCGTCGATCATCGCCAGCCGCACCGCGATCTCGTCGAGGTGGTAGTCGGTGAGGCCGGCCTGGGGGTGGACGCCGCCGGATCCGAGGATCGCCTTGTCCGCGTGGAACTGTTTGAGCAGCGCGACGGTGTCCGGCCCCGAGCAGCTCAACTCGTCCGGGCGGACGTGGCCGCCGAGCAGGTGGACGTCCAGTCCGGACCGGGAGGCGAGCCGGGTCGCGACCGGGACGCTGTTGGTGATGACCCGGCCGTGGAAGCTGGGGGCCACCGCTTGTGCGCACATCTCCACGGTGGTTCCCACGTCGAAGATGACCGTGTCACTGTCCTCGATGATCCCCGCGACCAGCGCGGCGATCTCGGCCTTGGCGCCACCCTGAAGCGCGAGCCGTTCGGCACGCGACGGTTCGGTGCTGTGCGACAGCCGGGCCCGGGCGACCCCGCCGTACACGCGGTGCACCGCGCCCTCCTGCTCCAGCGAGACCAGGTCGCGGCGGATGGTCTCCACCGAGACCCCGGCCTGCTCGGCGAGGAAGGCAGGCCTGGCGACCTCGCGTTCTTCCAGCAGACGCAAGATCAGCTCACGGCGCTTGTCGGGGAGCATGTGCCGGCCTCCGGCCTTGTGTGGAAAGGATGGACTGTGGTTCAGCGTCGACGACCGATGGCGCGGATCAGCTGCGAGTGCTGGCTGAGTTCGTCCAGCCCAGCCCCGATGATGAGCGCGGCACCGGTGGCCATCTCCTGAGCGTAGTAAGGAACATTCATCAACGTCATGCCGTTGTTGAGCACGCCCAGGAACGCGACGCCGAGCAGGACTCCGAACATCGTCCCGCGACCTCCGCTGAAGGCGATCCCGCCGAGCAGCACCGCGGTCAGTACGTTGAGCTCGAATCCGACCCCGAGGGTGCCGGGCGGCGCGGAGTCGAGTTGGGCGGAGAGCAGCACCCCACCGATCCCCGCGGCGGCGCCGGTGGCGGCGTAGACGATGAGTGGCAGCGCGCGGGTGGCCACACCGGACAGGAAGGCGGCTTCCTTGTTGACCCCGATGGCGTAGACGTACCGGCCGGACGGGGTGCCGTAGAGCACGATGGCGCCGATGATGAAGACGACCAGCGCGATCCACACCGGAACCGGGACGCCGAGGTAGAGACCCCGCCCGAGCAGCTGCATGCCCTTGCCGAAGTTCGCCGGCGGGTTGCTGCGGAGAAACTGCGTGATGCCCCGGTACAGCTGGAGCGTGCCCAGCGTGACGATGATCGGGCTGAGCCGGGTGAACGCGACCAGCAGTCCGTTGACGAGGCCGGCCACCGCGCCGATGGCGATGCCGATGAGCGCCGCCAGCTGCCAGGCCATGCCGTGGTCGACGATGAGCAGACCGGTGACCACACCCGCCAGGCCGATCACCGATCCGACCGACAGGTCGACGACACCCATGATGACCAGCAGCGCCTGCGGAACGGCCACCACCATCAGTACCGCGCCGGACAGCGCGATGTTCTTGAGGTTGCCCGCCGTCAGGAACAGGTTGCTCTGCGCCGTGAAGAAGATGGTCAGGACGACGAGCCCGATGAGTAGCGCCGAGCGCAGCGCCACCGCGATGGGATCGCGCTTGGCGCCGACCGCAGGCGCCGAAGCCGATGCGGCGCTCGTCGTGGTGGAGGTCGTAGTGGTCATCGGATCAAGGCTCCAAACATCGAGGCACGGGAAGTTCAGGCGGTGACGCCGGTGAACTGGTGCGCGTGGTCCAGCAGCGACTTCTCAGTGATCTCGTCGCCGGCGAGCTCGGCGATGACGCGGCCGGCGTCGATCACGAGCGCGCGGTCGGCCAGCGCGGCCACCTCGTCGGCGTCCGTGGAGGCGAAGACGACGGCCACGCCGCGTTCGGTCAGCTCGCGACAGACGTCGTAGATCTTCCTGCGGGCGCCGACGTCAACGCCCTGCGTCGGCTCGTCGAGCAGGAGCACCGAAAGCTCGTCGATACGTGCCAACCAGCGGCCCAGAACCAGCTTCTGCTGATTGCCCCCGGAGAAGGCGCCACCGGCCCGGCGCGCGTCCGGCGGCTGCAGGTCGAGCGCCGTGGCGGTCCGCTGGAAGAGGCCGCGCTCCCGGCCCGGGCGTCGGAGCGCTCCGGCCGCCAGCCGGCCGAAGGACGGCAGGAGCAGGTTGTCGGAGGCCGACCGGGTGGCCCACAACGCCTGCCGCTGACGGTCGGACGGAACGAGGGCGACGCCGGCGCGCTGCACCCGCGCCGGGGACGTCACCGCCACGCGGGTGCCGTTGACGGTCACCTGACCGGCCGACGGCCGGAAACGTCCGGCCAGGGTCTCCAGCAGCGACGTACGCCCACTGCCGAGGACGCCGTACAGGCCGAGGATCTCGCCGCGGCGCGCCTGCAGGGAAACCGGGCCGAATCGTGGGCCCGCGAGCTGGTCGACGTCGAGGACCACCTCGCCGGCGGTGGCGGTGCGCTTGCCCGCCGCCTCCTCGTTGCCGCCGGAGATCGCCGCGACAAGCCGTTGCGGTACGAGCGACGCGACCGGCTCCTGCAGCGTCACCATGCCGTCGCGCAGGACGGTGACCCGGTCGGCGATCCGGAACACCTCGCCCAGCCGGTGTGTGGTGTAGATGATGCGGGCGCCCCGCTGCTTCATCCGGGCCACCTCGGCGAACAGCCGCTGCGTCTCGCTTTCCGACAGCGATGCGGTCGGCTCGTCGAGCACGATCACCTTCACGTCGGTGCGATGCCACGCCTTGGCGATCTCGAGCAGCTGCTTGGTACCGATGGGCAGGGTGCCGACCTTGGCGTCCAGCGGGACGTCGATGCCGAACTGGTCGAGCAGCTCGCGGGCGACCCGCCGCTGCGCCCGCCGGTTGATCAGGGGTCCCCGTCGCAGCTCGTGCCCCATGAACAGGTTGTCGGTCACGGAGAGCACGTCGACCAGGCTGAGGTGCTGGTGGATCACGGCGATGCCGAGCTCGAAGGCGCGCGTGGGCGTCAGATCTTCGACCGGTGCGTCGTCGAGGCGGATCGAACCGGCCTCCGGGTTGATCGCTCCGGCGATGCATTTGATCAGAGTCGACTTACCGGCGCCGTTCGGTCCGAGCAACGCGTGCACTTCGCCCGGTGCGACGCTCAGGTCGACTCCACGCAGCACTCGGAAGCCACTGTAGGACTTCTCGATACCGACCATCTGCAGGGTCATGGCTCTCCTCTTGGGTAGCCCGGCGCGCGAGCGGCTGGCTCACGCGCCGGGCCATCCGGTCAGCTGTAGTCGCTGAGGTAGTCCTTCAGCTGCGGGTTGTCGACGGTCAGCGCGACCGGCGGCACGTTGACGCCCTTGTTCGGCTTGCCCTCGAGCAGGTCGGCGGCGACGTCGGTCACGGCGAAGCCGATGTCGCGGATACGCACCGCGACGGAGACGCGGTAGATACCGCCCTTCTGTACCGCCTGCAGGCCTTCCTTGGAGCCGTCCTGCCCGCCGATGAAGATGTTCGGGTCGTCGGCGGCCTTGCCGGCGTTGAGGAACGCCTGCTGCGCTCCGATGGCGACGTCGTCGTCGTACGCGAGGACCATGTTGAGGTCCGGGTGGGCCTGCAGCACCGTCCGCGTGATCTGCTCGCCGTCGGCCCGGGTGCCTGCCTTCTGGGTCGAGACGATCTCGGCGTTCTTGGCGTCGCCGGGGAAGGTCGCCTTCAGCCCGTCGTCGCGCTGCGCACCGACCGCGAGGTCGCGGTTGTTGAGGATGAGTACCTTGACCGGGCCGGAGTGCTTGGCCGCCCAGTCGCCGGCCGCCTTACCCAGCGCCTTGCCGCTCTCCAGGCCGCTGAACAGGATGGAGGCATCCTCGTTCTGCAGCGGCGTCGCGTAGGAGACGAACACGGTGCAATTGGCGCGGGCCTGCTTGGCCAGGGGCTCCATCGACGCCGGCTCCAGCGGGTAGGAGACGATCGCCGGCAGCTGCTGGGTCACCCACGTCTGCATGTTCGCGTTCTGCTTCTGCAGATTCTCGTCGTCCGCGGTGTAGCGCAGCTCGTAGCCCCGCTCCTTGGCGCGCTGCTCGGCGAAGCGCTTCAGGTCGCCGTAGACCGCCAGCGACGTCAACGGGTAGTCGAACCCGATGACCTTGTCCTTCTTACGCTGGCAGCTGCCCGACTTCGCGCTGCCGGTGTCTTCCTTGACGCCGCCACAGGCGGCCAGCGGCAGGGCGACGGCGACGGCGACGAACGCCGCGGATAACCGCCAGCGGGCGGCGCGGCGCGTGGTGCGGTGAGACATTCGATCTCCTAGCACTGGTGGGATCGGCGCGGGAAACACGCCGGAGCGGGTTAGGACTTCTTGCTGTTGCGGTTACGGAAATTGGTCAGAACGTTGTGCACGAGCCGGGCCACGTTGTTGTCGAACCCGTTCCAGGGCAGGCATCCGGTGAAGCAGATGGAGCCGACCGAGAAGACCGCGCCGCCGCCGGCGTGCTCGACGAGCACCATGTCGGAGCGCACGTCGTCGCAGTCCTCACCGCCGAGCCCGGGCGAGAGCATGAGAGCGTCTTCCACGGCGAGCTGGTAGTAGTTGCTGTGCCGACCGGAGGTGGCGAGAACCGCGGTGTTCGGCGGGCTGCCCAGGGCCGGGTCGTAGCGGTCCAGCTCGTCGCCGCTGGCGCCGTTCATGATCAGTCCAAAGTCGCCGATCTCGTGGTCGCTGATGCCGTCGAACACCCACGCGTACTCCGGCGCATACGACAGCTCGCTGCGGATGAACGGCGGTGCTTTCTCGTCCCAGCCCTGGCTGCACATCCCGACACCGACGAGCTTGTTCGGCGACCGGCCGCGCCAGCGCCACAGGCCGCCGTGCTCCCCCGTCGTGCTGTGGTGGTGTTCGCCCGGCGCGGCCTCCCAGGTACGGATGCCGGCCGAGCGCCGCACCTCGATCACCTCGGGGCGACGCGGATCAGGCGTCGCCACCCAGTAGAAACCGTTGCCGCCGAGGTACATCAGGCATCCGCCGGCCTCGACATGTGCCTGGACCGCGTCGAGCATGGTCCCGCTGTAGTACTCCGGGTGCGAGCCGGTGACCACCACCTGGTACCCGTCGAGCGCGGCCGCGCCGTCCGCGTGGACATCATGGTCGGTGAGGACGTCGTACTCGATACCGGCGTGATCGAAGAACGCCACCGTGTACAGGTCGGCGGGAAGGTGACGTGGGGCGTTCTGCAGCCACATCCGGTAGTCGGGCCGGAGGTTCGGGATCGGCCGCAGGAAGCTGGAGTAGCAGACGCCGGAGCCGTCGCTGTGGTGGTCGTACAGGCTGGAGCCGAACTCCGGGTGCTCGGCCAGCAACCGGTCGTGGAAGCCCGGCACGATGGGGTGGTCGGTGATGCCGGCGGCCTCGTAATCCAGGCGGTGCATGAGCCGTTCGTTGGCGTAGGCGACGTAGGTGAACGTCGGCAGCACGAAAGCGACGCTCTTGCGGGGCGCGCCGACCGCCGGGAGCACCGCGAACGGGATGTGGTCGACGTCGGGCGAGGGAAGTTCGGCCGGAACCTCCTCCACCCGGCGCAGCCGGATGGCGTACACCCCGCTGGGCAGGTCGGAGGGGAGGGTCACGGTGGTGTCCACGTCCCACCCGGCGTCGATGAGGTCGTCGTCGTGGAAGTGGATCGCGCCGTACTGCTCGGGTGCCTGGCGGAAGTCGTCGACGTCGCCGGTCCAGTTCGACCCGGTCATCGCGCGGGCCGGCCCGTTGCGAAGCTCGCCGTGGTGACCGTGGCCCGACGCGTCGACGGCGACGGCCAGGTCGGTCAGATCCTCGAAGGCCCAGCGCGCAGCGATGGCGCCATCGCCGCGTACCTCGGGAGCTTCTATCTTGCCGTTGTAGAGGCCGGCGGGGACCTGGTGTCCCGACTCCGCGACCACGTCGAGCGCCGCTGCGACTACTCCGGAGGCCCGGTCCACGGGCACGCCGGCACCGGACTGCGGCGTACCGTCGTGGTCGCCCGGAAGTGGGTTCAGCGCGGTGACCGCGAGCTCACAACGGTCCGCGGCCAGGCTGGCGGTCACCCGGTACCAGCGGCGCTCCAGCAGCGGCTGGGCGGCGCGCACCACGACGCCGTCCGGCGTGGTCAGCACCGGAGTGCCGGCCTCGTCAAGTGCCAGTGCGGCTACGTGCCGGCCCGACTCGTCAGTCAGCGACAGCACCCCCTGGACGCGGCCCGCCCCGGGCGTGGTCGGCCATACCGTCACGCTGAGCCGAACCTCCCGCGCTCCCGCGACGACCCCGGTGGCTCGCATGTAGGAGCCGGGGTGGATGGGCTGCAGACGTCCGGGGATCCGCTGGGCGGCGACCGCTGGGACGTCGTCGGTGCGGAACCCGGGCCCGGCGGGGTTGACGTCGCCGTGGCGCAGTCGGACCAGATCCAGTGTGACCTGGTCTGCATCGGTACTGACCCGCACGTCGACTGTGTCCCCAGGCCGATAGCTGAGGCGGTTGAGGTAGCCCGTCAGGAGCACGTCTGCATCACCGAACCATTCGTGGACTCATGGCCGTTCTTCCACATTAAACGAGGAAGAACGGGCGTTGTGATGGCGTGAACCTAACAGGACGTGGGTTCCTCCACAAGAGGGTCCTCAATATTGCCCGTTCCGCCTCAACAGAGGAGGTTTTCTGCTAGCGACCGCTCGATGCCGTCGGCAATGCGCAACCGCCGCCAGGCGAGGACGAAAGGCCCGGACTGCGGCGAACGCGGCGGAGCCCGCCCGGCCGGTCACGAAGGCCATGCCGTAACGCGATGTCGCCCAGCGAACACGCGCCCGCGCTCAATTGACCCATCCGATACAAATAGATGATGGTTCATGTCTTGCTGATCGAAGACGACAAGGCTGTCCGCGACGGCCTGGAGTTTGCGCTGAGCCGGCAGGGTCATACGGTGCAGTGCTCGTCGAGCGGGGAGGACGGACTGACCCGCCTGCGGGGGTCGAGCCCCGACATCGTGGTGCTCGACCTGATGCTGCCGGGCATCGACGGGTTCGAGGTGTGCCGCCAGGTACGAGCGGCCGGCCCGGTTCCGGTGATCATGCTGACCGCGCGGGGCGACGACTTCGACGTGGTCAGCGGACTGGAGGCGGGTGCCGACGACTACGTGGTCAAGCCGGTCGAACCGCGGGTGCTTGACGCCCGACTGCGTGCGGTGCTCCGACGCACCGTCCGTGAGCCGACCCAGCCCGACACGGGCACCTATGGTGACCTCACGGTCGACCGCGCCGCGCTCACCGTGCACAAACGGGGACAGCCGGTCAGCCTCACCCCGACCGAACTGCGACTGCTGTTGGAACTGTCCGGTTCACCGGGTCGGGTGCTCACCCGCGAACAACTGCTGCAGTCCGTGTGGGAGCACGACTACCTGGGTGATTCGCGGTTGGTGGACGCCTGCGTGCAACGGCTGCGCATGAAGATCGAGGACACCCCGTCCACGCCGAGCTACGTGCAGACGGTCCGTGGCTTCGGTTACCGATTCGGTCCGGTTTGACGGTGAGCACGCACGTGTCCAGACACCGATCCCCACTGGACCGGCCGGTCCTCTCCCGACTGCTCGGTCTGCGCCCGCGACTGGTGGTGGCGTTCGCCCTGGTGGCCCTGTTCAGTGGGGCGGCGGTGGCCGCGGCCAGCTACCGGCAGGCGCGCACCATCGTGTTGGAGAAGACGCAGGACCAGGTCGCCGACCGTACCCGTAACAGCCTCGAAGAGCTGGACCCACCCCCGCAGCTGCCGCCCGACCAGCAGGAGCTGGAACGGATCGGCGACGCGATCAACGGCCTCGCCGTCTACGGCGACCGGCGGTCGAGCTTCCAGCCGGTGCCGCTGGACCGCGTACCGCCCCAGCTGCGCCGCGCCGTCCGGGAACGGGGCCGGGTGGTCGTCCAGCGGATCGTCCTGGACGGACAGCCGTACGTGCTCGCCGGCACCGAAGTGCAGGACATTCGCGGACAGCGCACGGGCATCGAGGTCTACGCTGTCCAGAAGCTGACATCGGAGCAGGAGACGATCGACCGACTGGCCCGATCCGCGGCGATCATCCTCGCGCTGGCCCTCCTACCCGCCGTCCTGCTGGCGCTCGGCGCCGCCGCCGGGGTGCTGCGGCCGGTACGGGACCTGCGACGGGCGGCGCGCCGGTTGGCCGAGGGCCGGCTCGACACCAGGCTGCGCGTCCGCGGCTCCGACGAGCTGTCCGAACTGGTCCGCACGTTCAACACGATGGCCGGCAAGCTGCAGCACAACGTCGGTGAACTGCGGCGGATGGAGGCGAACGGCCGGCGCTTCGTCGCTGACGTCTCCCACGAGCTGCGCACGCCGCTGACCGCGATGACCGCGGTGACCGACGCCCTCGAAGAGGAGGCGGCGAGCCTGGGCGGCGACGCCGCCATCGCCGCCCGCATCATGAGCACCGAGACGCGGCGGCTGCGGCAACTGGTGGAGAACCTCATTGAGATCTCCCGGTTCGACGCCGGAGGCGCGGTGCTGCGGCCGGAGCGAGTGGACCTGGCCGCGGTGGTGTCGGCGACCCTGACCGCCCGCGGCTGGACCGGCATCGTCCACACCGACCTGCCCACTGGCATCGTCGCCGAGCTCGACCGCCGCCGGCTCGACGTGATCGTGGCCAACCTGGTCGGCAACGCGCTCAAGCACGGCGCACCACCGGTCACCGTCGAGCTGCGCGCCGTCGACCGGGACCATGTGGTGGTCACCGTCACCGACCGTGGACCCGGTCTCGCTCCGGAGATCCTGCCGCACGTGTTCGAACGCTTCTACAAGGCCGACTCGGCCCGTGCCCGCTCCGACGGAAGCGGCCTCGGCCTGGCCATCGCGTGGGAGAACGCCCGCCTGCACGGCGGCGTACTGGAGGCGGGCAACGCGGCCGGCAAAGGCGCCCGGTTCACCCTGCGGCTCCCCCGCCATCCCACGGCGTCGGCAGCGGCGACCGCCGCCGACCGGGCCGGCACCGGGGCACCGCTATGACGGCACGTCGGCTCGTCGCCGTGCTGCTCGCGGCCGGCTGCACCGCTGGGGCCGCCGGCTGCGGGATCTCCCCCACCGGCCCGATCTCGTTCGCCGCGGCGCCGCGCGCACGGCTGTATGCCGAGCAGGTGTACTTCGTGCAGGACGGCCGGCTCCACTCGGTCGCGCGTTCGCCGGCGACATCACCCTCCGTGCGTGACACGCCGTTCCCCCGCGCCGTCGTCCGGGTCGAGGGCCTCGACCTGCTGGCGGCCGGCCCGCTGCCACCCGAGCAGGACGCCGGCATCACCACGGAGCTGCCGACCGGCATCCGGATCTTTCCGGCGGAACAGGCCGGCGACGAGCTCACGCTGTTCCTGTTCGGCGCGGAACAGCCGGCGGACCCGGACCAGCTGTCCGATCTCGCGGTCGCGCAGATCGCCTGCACCGCGACCGCCGCGAGGAATGTGGAGGCACCCGTCCGTCGGGTGACCCTGCGCGACAAGGTCAGCGGTCACGAACGTGGCCCGGTGTCCTGTCCGGTGACGGTACCGGAGCGCCGGGGGTGAGGCCCACGCGCCACCGCAGCACTTGTGACAAGGCTGTGACACGTCCCGGATCCACCCATGAAATGCGGCGTCCACCGTGGTCGGATGATCGATGGAGGCCATTCGACTCCCAGCCGCGCAGGCGTCGGAGTCCACCGGGCCGGGCGTGCGGGCGCGCGCCGACGGCGGGGGACGGGCCGCTCGCGGGCGCGCCGATGGCTGGCATACGGGCTGGTGACGGTACTGCTGCTCGTCTTGGCCGGCGGCGTCGGCGTGGCGGCGTACGCATCCTCGGTGCCGTTGCCGGCGGACCCCGTGGTCGCCCAGGCGTCGGTCCTGTACTACCGCGACGGGCGCACCGTGTTGGCCCGGGTCGGGGCGAACAACCGGACCGACGTCCCGCTGGCTCGGGTGCCGCTGGCGGTACGCCGGGCCGTGCTGACGGCCGAGGACCGCAACTTCTACCACCACGCCGGCATCTCCGTACGGGGTATCGGGCGCGCCGCGCTGGCCGACGTGCTCGGCGGCGACAGCCAGGGGGCCTCGACCATCACTCAGCAGTATGTCCGCAACGCGTACCTGACGCAGCAGCGAACGGCCGAGCGCAAGGCCAAGGAGGCGGTGCTCGCCGTGAAGATCGAGCGACGGTACTCCAAGGACGCCATCCTCGAGCGGTACCTCAACACCGTCTACTTCGGGCGCGGAGCGTACGGCATCGAGGCGGCCGCGTCGGCGTACTTCGGCACCACGGCGGACCGGCTCACGATCGCCCAGGGCGCGGTACTGGCCGCAGTTATCAAGGACCCCACCAACTTCGACCCCGCCATCAACGCGCAGGCGGCGCGGGACCGGTGGCGCTACATCGTGACCACGATGGTGAATCTGGGCTGGGCTGACCAGGCTGAAAGCGTACGACTGCCGTACCCCCAGGTGGCTCCCAGGTCCGCGGACGCCACCAGCGGTCCGCTCGGACTCGTGGCGGACCAGGTGGAGCGCGAGCTGGCCGGGCACGGCATTCCCCCACAGGTGCTGCGCACTGCCGGGCTGCGCGTGGTCACCACCCTCGACGCCGGCGCCGAACAGGCCGCCCTCAACCAGATCAGGTCGACGCTGGCGGGCCAGCCACCGCAGCTGCGCGCCGCGCTCGTCGCCGTCGAGCCGGCCACCGGTGCGGTCCGCGCCTACTACGGCGGCGCACAGGGCAGCGGCTTCTTCGACGACGCGGCGGCGGCGCGGCCGCCGGCCTCGACGTTCAAGCCGCTGGTACTCGCCGAGGGACTGCGCCAGGGAGTCTCCTACGCGTCGCTGTGGGACGGCAGCTCGCCCCGTACATTCGTCAGCCGTCGCGGCGTGCCGCTGGTCAACCACGACGGGCTGCAGTGCCCGGTGTGCACGCTGGACGAGGCGATGGTGGCCTCGCTGAACACGCCGTTCTACGCGCTGGCCGAGCGGGTCGGGCCGGCGCGGATCCGCAGCCTGGCCGTGGCGTCAGGCGTGTCGGAACGCTACGACGGAAAGCCGTCCATGGTCGACCGGCCGGGCGACGCGACACCGGGCCGAACCCGGGCCGATATCGCGCTCGGCATCTATCCGGTCACACCGGCCGATCTCACCAGCGTGTACGCCACGTTCGCCGCGGGCGGGACGCGGGTCGACCGCCGCTTCGTGGAGTCCGTTTCCGGGTCGGACGGCCGACAGTGGTACGCGGCGTCGCCTCGACACGTACGGGTGCTGCCGCCGGCCGTCGCCGCCGATGTCTCGGCGGTCCTCGCCGACGCCGTCGGCACCGATGGACCGGTACCCGGCCGGGCCGCGGCCGGCAAGACCGGGACCCAGCAGTACGGCGACACCGACGACAACTCCGACGCCTGGATGGTCGGGTACACGCCGCAACTGGCCGCGGTGGTGTGGCTCGGCCGGGCCGAACCCGGTCCGATCCGGGAGGCCTCCGGTGCGCCGATCCAGGGCGACGGGCTGCCGGCCAGGTTGTGGCGGGACTTCCTGACCGCCGCCCTCGCCGGTCAGCCGGCGATCGCCCTGCCACCACCGGCCCATGTCGGCAGCACCGACGCCGGCGATGCCCGGGCCGGCGATGACGCCGAGGGTTCAAGGAGCGCCAAGAGGACCGGAGCCGCCGGGGGTGCCGGCCGCTCCCTGGTGCCCTCGACGCCGCAGCCGGCCGGACCGGCGACGAAAGGTGCGACGCCGGCGGCCCACGCGTAGATCCGCACGGCGATGGCCAGGTGGTCCCCGGCCGGTACACACGGCGCACCGAAAGGACAGCCCCGCCTGCCCGGCCTGCCCGAACTCCTACGTCTACCCCGAGCTCCGGCTGTCGCTACCGCGCCCTGAGCTTCCTGGAAGGAAGGAACCTGATGACCGAGGTGCGTTTCCACGTGCGCGGCGGAACGGCGCTGCGCGGCACCGCCGTGATCCAGGGCGCGAAGAACGCCGCCCTGCCGATGATCGCCGCCGCGCTCCTCGCCACCGAGGGCCGGACCGTGCTGCGCAACGTGCCCGCCATCGCCGACGTCGCGCGGGCTGTCGAGCTCGCCCGGCTGGTGGGGGCGACCGTCGAGTACCACGCCGGGGACCGGCTGTTGATCATCGACGCCAGCGCCGTGGCGAACCCGCTGCTGCCCGCCGAGCTGACCCGGCGGTTCAGGGGCAGCGTGTTGTTCCTGTCCCCGGTGTTGCACCGCTGCGGGGAGGTCACGTACGAAGGCGCCGGCGGCTGCAACCTCGGCACCCGCGGCCTGGACTTCCACTACCGCGGCCTGGCCCGCCTGGGCGCGCACATCGAGGAGCGCGGCAGCGCCATCTGGATCAAGGCCGGACAGCTGCGCGGGTCGGAGCTCTACCTCGACACACCGTCGCACACCGGCACCGAAAGCCTCATCATCGCCGCCACCCTGACCCCGGGTCGTACCGTCATCGAAAACGTCGCCCTGGAACCGGAAGTCCTGGATGTGATCGCGTTTCTCAACGCGATGGGCGCGCGCATCACCGGGGGCGGCACGGGCCGCGTCGTGATCGACGGCGTCGACCAGCTGCGCGCGGTCGAGCACACGATCATGCCCGACCGCATTGACGCGGGGGTCCTGTGCATGGCGGCCGCCATCACCGGCGGGCAGGTGACCCTGGTCGGCGGCGACGTCATCGATCACTTCGGCGTGGCGAAGCACAAGCTCGAACAGATGGGTGTGCACCTGGCCTCCTCCGGCGCCGTGACCACCGCCACCCGCACCGGCCCGCTCCACCCGATCAACATCATCACCGACACACATCCCGGCTTCGCCACCGACCTCCAGCCATCGCTGATGGCACTCGCCACTCAGGCGTCCGGCACCAGCTACCTCCGTGAACGTATCCACGAAGCCCGCTACGCCCTCGTGTCGGAACTCGCCAAGATGGGCGCCGACATCACCGTCGACGGAGAGAAGGCCGTCGTGCGCGGACCGAGCACGCTGTCCGGAACGGAGGTGGTCGCCCGCGACCTGCGCACCGGCATCTCCCTCGTGCTGGCCGGACTGGTCGCCGACGGGGAAACCGTCGTCACCAACGGTTCCATGATCGAACGCGGCCACAGCGATCTCGTCAGCCGCTTCGTCGCCCTCGGAGCCGGCATCAGCCGCGAAGAACTCCCCTGATCGATCAAGGCCGGACCGGGCACGCGTCCTGGCCAGGTCGATCGTGTCGGCCTTCGGCTTCACGTTCGGCGAGAACTCGGGTACTCAAGACGGCTTCGCGATGACCGTGAACCTGTTCTCGGTGCGCCGGGCGAACTTCGCGAATCCGCGCATCCCGGGGAGGCTCTCCATCAGCCCGAAGACCGGTATCAGCAGGATCACGGCCAACGGCTCCCACCACCTGCGCCGGCCGTCACCGGACACCCCGGCATTGACCCGCAGGCCCTCCCAGTACATCCAGATCGTGTACGCCATGTTCAGTGCCCAGAGTGGGATGACGACGAGCGTCTCCGGAGATGTGTTGGAAGCGACGAGAATGCTGAGGAGCAGAACTACTCCGACATTCGTGATCGGGCCGAGGACCCACGACATCACCGAATATCCGAGCAGCAGCCGGTTTCGCAGCTGCAGCGACCGGTTGAATATCAAGGCGGCCAGGCCCCAGGACCAGCGCTCGCGCTGGCGGAAGAAGTCGCGGAGGCTCGCCGGCGACGCGCCGTAGCACCGCCCGCCGAACCAGGCGCTCCGGCCCCCGTAGCGAGCACTGAAGATCAGTGCGAACTGGGCGTCCTCGACAATGCTCCGAGGGCCGAAATCCCAGCCTATCGTCGCCTCGATCGAGGCCCGCACCAGCAGGAGTTCACCGTGCACGCCCGCGCGCGGCGTGCCGCTGCCGGTCCAGGCCGAGAAGCGCCCCACGTCCTCGGCGGGTCGGACCGAGTCCGCGAGCCAGACGAGCCTGCTCACGGCGTACTCGCGCGGGTACGTCAGGATGCCCTGAGCCAGGTGCTTGGCATCGCGGCCAGCCTGGAACTGCTCCTCAATGAACCGGGCCATGGCCAGGGCGGTATCGGGGCCCACACCGGTGTCGTCATCCATGTGCAGCACCCACACGTCGTCGCAATCCTCGTGCTCGCGGATCCGCAGCTCATGTGAGTAGTGGGCGGCACGCGCCTTGAATCTCGTGCCGTTGGCGGTGCGATACCGCCTCGGTACGGTGACAAGCCGTATCAGCTTGCTTCCGGCGGCCAGTCTGGCGATCCGGCCTGTCGCCTCGCAGCCCTCGTCGATGACGATGTCGATCCTGAGCCGGGGAAAACACCTGGGGAGATAGGCGATGTAGGACAGGACCGAGCGCTCGAGCGCGGGGTAGGTGTCATGCCGGCCGATGGTAGGAACGACGACGATGAGGAAATCCTCGCTTCTCGTCAGCCCGTGTCCAGACCACCGAGCCGCTGACTCGCGCAGTGCCTTACGAGTCCGTCGTATACCGACGATACCGGTGAGCGTGGTGAAGATTGGCCACGTCCACAGCAGCGTCAGCGGCCAGCCAAGCACGCCGGCTACCGGGGCGTTGGACCAGAAGTCACTCACCACAATTATCAGATAGGAGAGAGTCAGCGGCAGGAACGCTGGCCTCCAGTGCGCGAGCCTGCGGTGCAGTTCTCGCGCCTGCCGCGGGCCGAACAAGCTCAGCGCGACCCGGAACTGCCCCGTGCTCAGCGTTTCCCGGCCCGCGAGCCAGGCGTCCCAATCAAGCCAGGCGTCCCAATCCGGAGGTGCAGCTTTCGGTCCTCCCACTTTCGCTTCTCCCCTGCGTGCTCGTAGCCGCCGGGCAATGTGAGTGACTACCCGTAGACGGCTCGAGGTCGGCCTGGGTTGTGGTGCGGAACTCGGCCTTGCCTTTGGGGTAGTACTGGCGTAGCAGGCCGTCGGTGTTTCGTTGCTGCCGCGCTGGTCATTAGCTGTACGGAGCGCGGACGGAGACCGGGCGTCGGTGGCGACAGTGAACGTGCGCGAGGTCGCGGCCGCCGGGGGCGCTGTCCTTACCCGGCACCGGGTCGCCTTCCCGGTGCCCGGGCACCCCCGGGCCAACCTCAGCGCGATCTCCTCGCGCTCAGCGAAACAGGCATGCCTCCGGCCGAGGTCGCCGACCTACTCGGCGGCCACCCGGCCACCGTAGACGGTGGCTTCCTTCGAGGTCGCCCGGATGCCGTTGACACCGTTGAAGATGCGCTGACCCCACGAGGTCAGCTGGTCGGGGTTGAAGTTGGTCGTCGTGTCGAGGTACTCGACGCCGCCGCTGTTGCCGCTCCACGACCAGCCCAGGTAGCCGATACCGCGGGACTGCGCCTCGTTGATGATGGCGTCCTCGTCCACGTCACCGTCGGTGTGCTTCCATCCGAACTCGCCGACCACGAGGGGCAGCCCGGCGCTCCGGAAAGCGTTGTAGTAGTCGGTGACCTTGGAGGCGGTGCCGTACACGCCGTACATGTGGACGGAGAACACGGTGTTGCGCTGCGGGTCGCTGGTGAACACCGACGAGGCGGTGCTGCGCATGACGCCCGACCAGTCCTGTCCCCAGCCCGGCCCGTCGACCATGATCAGGTGCTTGAGGCCGGCGTCGCGCAGCTTCCTGATCGCTCCGCTCGTCGCGCCGGTCCAGGCGGAGGTGTCGGTGTTGCCGTACGGCTCGTTGCCGATGTTGATGACGACGTAGCTCTCCTGGCCGGCGAGCACGCTCTTCAGCCCGATCCAGTAGTCGGCGGCCCGGTCCAGCGTGACGGCGCCGGCGTTGTCGCCGTAACCGGTGGTGTCGTGGTCCTCCAGGACGCAGATGAGCCGGTTCTGCTTGCACATCGAGATGATGTTCTGCACCTCGCCGGCTCCGACGCCACTGTCCAGCACCACGCGCACGGTGTTGGCGCCCAGCTTCTTGATCTCGGAGAACGATTGGTTCTGGCCCTTGTGCCAGGCGTACGGGTAGCTGACGCCGCGCATGACGAAGCTGTTTCCGCTGGCTTCGACGATGTTCGTTCCGCTGACGTGCAGGCCGACCATGCTCCGCGCCGACTGAGGCGACCGTGCCGCCTGCGCCGACCGTGTCGCCTTCGCGGCGACGAACACGAACGTGATCAGTGCGGCGCAGACCAATCCCACTATAACAGCTGGTTTTCTCATGATCTCCCTCAGGTTCGGTCGCTGACCGTAACATGAGGGTGACTGCATGTATTCCAGCTGGGGCTGCCTCAAGTACCCGCAAGATCAGCTGGGCGGGGTCTCCGAGCGCTCTGCGACTACCGGAATGATCTACCCGTAGTCGGTTCGGGCCAGATGGTCGGATCCGGTACCCGAAGCCCGGCCGACACTGCCTGGTGCACGGTCCGCGCGAGTAGCGACCCGATCCGTGACCGCGGGCCGCCATAGGGCTCGGCGGTCCCGTCGGCCGGGCAGAGCAGCACGGTGGCGTCCGTGCAGGTCCCGGTGCCATCCACCCCCGCCTCACCGAGCGCCTGCGCCTTGGCCTCGGCGACCGTGGCCACTGCGTTGACCAGCGCGGCGTCGGAGAGCCTGACGGGCGACCAGCCGACCACATTGATCGTCCCTGGCTGACAGCCGACGGCTGCGACATCCGGACCGGCGGCCCAGACCGGTTGGCTCACCCCGGTCGTGACCTGCACCGTAACCCCGTGACTCGTTGCCGACACGACATGCCGGACGTCGACGGCGGTCAGCAACCCCGTACCGGCACCGGCCAGCCCGAGCCGCGTGGCCACCTCCTGTATGTGCTCGGCCGGGTCCGGCCGGTCGTATCCGGGCGGAACCGTGGCATTGAGCACCCAACTGCGAACGCCGAGCCCGCCACCGTAGGCACCCGACGAGATCGCCAACCACGGTCCGGCACAATGCCAGACCAGCACCGGTCGCTCGTCGGTCACGGCAACTGCGGTAACTCCGTGCGGCAGGTGGTGCGCCAGACCCGCGACTCCGTAGCGATACGGGCGCTCGCCCGCCGACCGGTGTGGCCGGCCGGGCACATGATCGGGCACACAAGCTCCTTTCCGGCTACCGGCGCCGGTCGGAGTGACGGCATTCAGCGTCGGCTGCGACCCGATGCGTACTGGGGTAGGTGCGCGCACGTTACCCGCTCTGCGCACCGGCATCAAACTCGCCACGTCCGAAGTGTGCCGAACCACGCCCTTGCCACTACTCGCGTCGATCACTTCGGCCCCGGCCGCGTGCTGGAGCGACATCCCGACGCGTGACACCTTCGCGAGGTGGGCGCGAAACTCAGCCGAACACACCCGCGCCCTCGGCCTGGGCACATCCTCTCCCGAGTGCGGTCACACTCGGGAGAGGATGTCCATGCGACCCGACCGGACACCCGCAAACCGCGCGACAGCGGTAGAGCGAGCCCCCGCCGACGTCGGCGCCTTCCCGGCGTGGCATCCGTCGTTTGTAGACTGTCCGCCACATTGGAACGCAATCACGGAGAGGCGAGAACGTCACTGCGTCGGCAGCGGGTTGCGGCGCGGGGCGCACCACATCGCACCGCTACGGCGTGCAACGACAGATGTGAAGGGCGGCCTACGAAGAGCGCGCGTGACGAGACGCCGTGGTCATACCGACCAGCCGACGCCCGTCCTCGGCGCGGCGACGATGACCTCCTCATGCGCCACCAGCACGTCCTTCACCACCTCCACGATGTCTTCCGGGACGTGGTGAACCAGCAGCGATGCCAGCACGTACCGGCCCACCCGGGCATAGTGCTCCGGCTCGATGCAGAGGTGACGATGTGCGTCGTCAAGTTCGCGACCCGTGTACTCCCGTGGCCCGCCGAGTAGCTGGCTGAGCAGCTTGACCATGTGCGCCTTGACCGACGGCAGGTAGGCCTGATTGAAGTATCGCTTCACTTGCTCGTCACGCATGATCAGGAAGTAGAGGTGATCGACGACGGACTGAATGGCCTTCACGCCGCCGACGCGCTCATAAGGGGACAGCGACTGTGCGGGGTAACCAGGAGTGGACATCACCCTCCTTCGATTCGAGTATTTAACTTCTTCGATCAGCAACATATACAACACGATTCGTCGGTCGCCGGATAGACCACCGGCCCTGTCTCCGTGTGACAGCAGTCACGCGTCCCGAACGCGAACTCCCGCCGTGACAGCCGGTGACACGAACAGACCCGGCCAGGCGCCTCCCCATCAGATCCCGGCTTAATCGCGGCTACCGCACCGCACGTCACCCGCTCCCCTCTCGCGGAAACGCATGAGGAGCTCGCCTTGACATGGCGAGGAGCGGGCCGACTCGAACGGAAGTCACTCCAGCCGAGCCGTCAGGCGGCCGGGGAGCGGCTGCCTGCGGCAGGTCGAACTGTCGTTCGTCGACCTCCGGCGGGACGAGAAACACGTAACCGAGCGCGATGAGCAGGGCGACCACGAACAACGCGATCGGGATCAGGAAGGTATCGGCGCCGATACCTCGCGCGGGGTCCGGCTGGGTGTGCGCGCCGACACGCATCGCAGCCATCGCGGCGTAGTGCGTCGCGCACATGCCCAGACCCATGACGCCAGCCGCGGCGACGGTAGCCGGCGCGCTGCTCACCCTGAGTGTGCACCACAGCGCAATCGTGGCGGTGGCGACGGCGATCGCCACGGATACTGCGACCAGTACCGGGCTCATTCCGACCGGCCCGTCCAGCCGCATCGCCCGCACGCCGAGGTGGTGCATGCCGGCCACCCCCATGCCGGTGAACAGGCCGCCGCCCACCACCTTCCAGGTCGACGGGCGGCCGAACCCGATCACGAAAACCGCGCCGCCCACCACGACGATTGCGGTGGCGAAGCTCGCGACGGTCAGCGACAGGTCGAAGCGGACCGGGGATCGGCCGACCGTGAAGCCGGTGAAAGCGATGAAGTGCATGACCCAGGACCCGGTGCCACCCAGCGCCCACGTCGCCAGCAGGAGCATGCTGACCTTCTGCCGCCGTTGGCCCGCCACGCGCGCCCGGGCCGTGCAGGCCAGTCCCAGCAACGAGCCCAGGAAGGACATCGCGTACGCGAAAACCGGTGTTACCCAGCCGTACGTGAAGTGGTCCATCTGGCTCAAGTCGTCCTCCGCTTCTCGGTGTGCGGTCCGCCCGTTCGGGCGGCGCGTTCCCGGCTCGGGCCATACGGGTCACCATTCACCGTTACCGTGACCTACGTGCGATCCCGGCGTTCCGTTCACCGCCAGCGGGCTTGCCGCGAAATAGTGGGCGGGATCTCACCGCGCCCACGAATTGGCCCATGAACACCTGACGCACGATCGTGCGCGACGGGCTCGTGGGCCCACCCGACGAGGACGAGGCGACGTGACCGCGTCGACCCCGGGTCCGCCTGCGTCCATCGCGACCAGAGGAAGTCCGATGTAGACGCTTCGTACCTGCGATACCGGCGAACCCTGATGGAAGGCAGGGGTTACCCCATGGTGGCCGCGCATGACTCGCGAATGATCCAGATCGTCCAGGAGCTGTCCGCCCGCGGCTGACCGATTCGCTCTGAGGGATAACGGGTTGCGAACACGGCACCCGTTCCACCATCATGGAATGATGATCGTCTACAGGAAGGGCGTGTACGCCCTCGCGCGGTGACCGCGCTCACGCGGCGGACCGCCGCCGCTCACCTTCGTCCTGTTCAGCACCGTGGACCTGCTGTCGAGCACTGGTCCCATGCGGTGAAGATCCGGCGGGAATGGCTGGCCCACGGACTGTGCACCCGGCCGGCCGACCGGGCCGCCGCCGAGGACAGCGTGGCCCGTATCTATGCCCGGCTCTCCCGGGGCCGCCCGCGGTTCGTCTGGGTGGCCTCGCCGCGCCAGGCGTTGCCCCTCGTATCCGGTCTGCCCACGCACGAGGTCCTGCACGCCTGGGCCAGGGCCACCCGGCCGCCCGGGGCACCGCCGCTGGCCAGTGACCTCGTGACGGCGGTGTCGCGACTGCGCGGCGCATTGGACGCATGCGTCACGCATCCGGATCTTGATCCGCCACCGTCGCGACGGACGAAAACGCCACGTGCCGGCAGAACAGCCTGGACCAGCCTTCCGCCCCTGGAGGCGCTTGATGCCGGTGTCCCGCTACGTGCGGTCCTCCGCCACGGCGTGTGGGAAGCGTTGCGGGTCAGCCTCGCCGACGGCCTCTACCTGCCCGTGCGTTCCGTCCTCGCCGCTCCCGGCCTGCTGCCCACGGCCTGGTACGGGCAGCAGGAGGCGTACTGGATCGCCTACTACGACATGGCGCGCCGGCTCGAGCTGGCCCGATTCGAGCGCACGGACAACGACCATCTCGACGACTGGGCGACCCTGGCCCGCTCCTGCGGGTGGTGGTGGCCGGGCGAGAAGGTGTGCGTCGTCGTGGAGCGGCCCGCCGCTGTACACACCGAGCCGGTACCCGGCGGCCGGCACGACGAGGTCCGGTTACGCCGCGACCGGCCGGCCGTGGAGTACCGCGACGGCTGGTGCCCGTACAGGTGACCGCGCACAGTGCACAGCACACCACCACGTACAGAGACAGGGGAGCCATATCCAACGCAACCGGTGACCGCGGGCCGCGCCTCCCCGCGGCTACCCTGCGAACGCGTACGCCCCGCTTTCCCTGGGCGACATCGGGGACGACGAAGAGGTTGCCGGCCATCGGCTCAACGTCTCCGAGATCACGACGCGCGGTGGTCACGTACAGGTCGGTCAGCGCCGGTCCGCCGAAAGCACACGCTGTGGTCAGTGACGCCGGGAAGGAGATCTCGCGGTCGAGCCGCCCGTCCGGGGCGTAGCGGCGCACCGCTCCTCCCCGGAACAGCGCCACCCAGACCCCGCCTGCGGAATCGGTGCACAGGCCGTCCGGCACCCCAGCGGTATCGGCGATCACCGCGAACACCCGCCGGTTGGCCGCCCGACCCGTAACGGCGTGGTAGTCGAAGACGTCGATGCGGCGGGTAGGTGTGTCCACGTAGTACATCCGGGTCATGTCCGGGCTCCACGCTATGCCGTTGCTCATGCGGACGTCGGCGGCCGCCACGTCGAGCGCGCCCTCCGATGACACGCGCGCCAGCCATCCCGGGGAGGACTCGCTGGCGATCGTGCCCACCCACAGCCGTCCCTCGCCGTCGACGCCCACGTCGTTTCCGCGCACCCCGTGCGCGGACCAGTCCACCAGCCACCGCAACGATCCGTCGGGCTCGGTCACCGCCACCCCGTCGCGGAGGCTGAGCACGAGGCCCTGGTGCGCACGGGGCTTCGCCGCAGCCACGGGCTGAGCGAAGGTCGTCGAGACGTCGGTCCCGTCGGCGGGGCGGTAGCGATGGACCGCGCACCGGCCGAGGTCCACCCAGAGCACGGTCCCGCTGGCCGCGTCCCAGGTCGGGCACTCCGCGAACGCGGCCCGAGCAGCCAGGGCGATCTCCACGCTCACCATGCGGATTCTCCCGCCGGGTGGCTCCCCGCCGAGCCGCAGTCACTTCCGTCAAGGACAATGACCAACAGTACCGTCGCGCACGCGGGTGGCGTGCCCGATCCTGAGCCGATAGCCTCGCAACAGGGCTCACTCTCATGGCACACCGAAATGCTCACCTCAGAGGGCCGTCGACCACTGCGGCGTCGATACCCGCAGAACCCCGGGTACCGACACACCATGACGACGCCGACCTACGGCGGTATCGCTCCCGGGCCGGCGCGAAGCGCCAGGGCAACGACGGCGAGGACGGTCGTACGACCGCACGGCCCGGCCCCGTCCCGATCCTGCCAACGCGTGGCAGAACGGCACCGTCGTGCCTCCGGAAGCCGCCCGTCATCGATCACACCCCCACCTCGCAGCCCTGCCGAATTATATTGATGGCGATTAATGTAGGTGGAACCACGGTCGAGCGTGATGCGACGGAGGGCCACATGACGGGAATCAGCAGGCGGGACCTGCTGGCTGGCATGGCCGGCGCGGCGGCGGTCGCGGGCACCGGGGTCGGCTCGACCGGGGCGGCGGCGGTCGCCGGCACCGGACTCGACTCGACCGGGGCGCTGTCGGCCGCGACGGCCGACAGCGCCGGTCGGATCATCAGCCTGCACGAGGGCACGAACCTCGCGGCCCAACTCTCCCCCGACGCTCAGACGATCGCGATGGACGTCGTCGGCGTGCTGTGGGTGCTGCCCGCGTCCGGTGGCCCGGCGCGCCGGCTGACCAGTGACCTGTTCGATGTCGCCCAGCCCGAGTGGTCTCCGGACAGCCACGCGATCACGTTCCAGTCCTACCGTGACGGCGCGTTCAACATCTGGTTGATCCGTCCGGACGGGTCGGGGCTACGCCGGTTGACCCGCGGCCCCTACGACCACCGGGAGCCACGGTTCGCGCCCGACGGCACGCGGATCGTCTTCTCGTCGGACCGGTCCGGAAGCTACGGCATCTACACTCTCGAGCTGGCCACGGGCGTCGTCACACCCGTCGCCGACACGCCGCTGGAGGAGTACGAGCCGGCGTGGTCGCCGGACGGTAGCCGGATCGCGTTCGTGGTTGCGAACACCCGCATCGACGTCGTCGAGGTGGCGACCGGCGCGCGGAGCACTGCCGTCACCGTTCCCGCCGGCCAGCTGATCCACAGTCCTACCTGGACTCCCGACAGCCGGGATCTCGTCTACACCCTCGTCGTGAACGGCCGCAGCGAGCTGTGGTGTTCCGGCGCGCCGCTGGTGACCGGCGAGGAGGTGTTTCCCTTCCGGGTCTCGTGGCTGTCTGCGCGCGAGTTCGTCTACACCGCGGACGGCGCGATCCGACGCCGTACGCTGGGCGGCGCGCCGCACGACATCGGCTTCAGCGCGCCGGTGACCGTCGTCCGGCCGGCGTACCGCAAACGGCAGCGCGACTTCGACTCCCCGACACCACGGCCGGTCAAAGGCATCGGCAGCCCGGTACTGTCGCCGGACGGCGAGCACGTGGCGTTCCGGGCCCTGGGCGACATCTACACGATGAGGATCGGACAGCCGCCGCTCCCGCTGACGCGCGACCGGTTCTGGAAGTGTCACCCCGCCTGGTCGCCGGACGGCCGCTACCTGTCGTACTCGACCGACCGGGCCGGAAAGCTCGACATCTGGATCCGCGACCTGCGCACCGGCACGGACCGTCAGTTGACCAACCTGCCGGACGCCGCCGCGGTGTCCGGCACCTGGTCGCGCGACGGTGAGCACCTGGCGTTCCTGGACCACACCGGGGCTCTCCACACCGTCGAGGTCGCCTCCGGGGACGTGCGGAAGGTGTTCACCGCGACCTTCGAGCCGGGCCGCCCGACCTGGTCGGCCGATGGCAACGTGATAGCCCTCGCCGCGATCAGGCCGTACTCGGCCCGCTACCGGGAGGGGCGCAGCGCGATCCTGCTCGTCGACCGGCGCACGGGTGCGGCCACCTACGTCGACCCGTTGCCCGACCGGTCCATCCAGACCCGCGGCGACGACGGCCCCGTGTGGTCGCCCGACGGCACGAAGATGGCGTTCGTCGTGGCGAGCGTCCTGTGGGTGGTCGACGTCCACCCCGACGGCACGTTCGCCGGCACCCCACGGCAGGTCACGCACGAGGTCACCGACGCGGTGAGCTGGAGCGGCGACTCGACCCGGCTGCTCTACCTCAACAACGGCCGGCTGCGCCTGGTCGACTGCGACGGCACCGGTACCCGGACCGTGCCCGTACCACTGACCTGGACCAACACCCAGCCGCGCGGCCGTACCGTCATCCGGGCCGGTCGGATGTGGGACGGCAGCAGCCCCGGCCTGCGCGACGACGTCGACATCGTCGTGGAGGGCCACCGGATCGTCGCCGTGGAGCCGCACCGCGCCGGCCGCGCGGGCCGCCTGGTCGACGCCAGCGACTCGGTGGTCGTTCCCGGGCTGATCGACATGCACAACCACCGGGAGATGCAGGGCTACTGCTACGGCGACCGCCAGGGGCGGCTGTGGCTGTCGCTGGGCATCACCACGACCCGGTCACCGGGAAGCCCCGCCTACCACATGGTCGAGGAGCGCGAGTCCGTCCAGTCCGGCGCGCGCCTGGCCCCCCGCTACTTCGCCACCGGCGAGGCGATCGACGGCTCCCGCATCTTCTACAACTTCATGCGACCGACCTTCGACGCCCACCAGCTCGCGCGCGAACTCGAGCGGGCCGGCGCGCTCGACTACGACCTCATGAAGGCGTACGTGCGGCTGCCGGCCGAGTGGCAGCAGCAGGTCATCGAGTGGGCCCATGCGCACGGCGTCCACGCCACGTCGCACTACCACTACCCCGCTTTCGCCTTCGGCGGCGACGGCATGGAGCACATCGGCGCGACGAACCGCTTCGGCTACTCGCGTACGGTGACCGCGCTCGGCACCGGGTACCGCGACGTCGTCGACATCTTCGACGCCGCACAGGCGGTGCGGACGCCGACGCTGTTCGGGTCGGCGACGCTGCTGCGTGAGGACACGTCGCTGGTGACCGACCGCCGCGTGGTGACGCTGTACCCGCGGTGGGAGTACGCCTCGCTGCAGGCTGCGGTGACCGCCGCCGGCACGACCGACCAGACGGTCATCCGTGAGAACCTGGCCCGCCAGGTGGCACAGGTCGCCGCGATGATCCGTGGCGGTGGGCGGGTCATCACCGGCACCGACTCGCCCATCGACCACACGGCGGTGAGCACCCATCTGAACCTGCGCGCCATGGTGAAGTACGGGCTGACCCCCTACGAGGCCCTCACCACCGCCACCCGGACGCCGGGCGAGTTCCTCGGCGAACCCGTCGGGCAGATCCGGCCCGGCGGGTACGCCGACCTCGCGTTCCTGGCCGGCGACCCGCTCGAGGACATCACCCAGGCGGCGAACGTACGCCAGGTCATGGTCAACGGCGGCCTGCACACCGTCGACGAGCTGCTCGCTCCTTTCGCCACGACCGCCCGGCCGGCTGCCGCCGTCGCCACCACCGTGCTCCCACCGGTCCCGGACCACCCGGCCAACGGCGGGTACTGGTGGCACGACCCGCACTACGTCGGCGAGAGCAGGCGGGCGTGCTGCGTACAGCCGGGGGACGCGCCGCAGCGTTAGGCCAGGTTCAGGCTCCTCGGCGCCGTGGTGGCGGAGTCGATCGCGGACGCGGAGGTTATCCAGTCGTTGATGAGGGTGGCGCAGCCGATGAGCCCCTGACGTTCGGCGAAGGTGCTGGCGACGATGCGCAGCTGGCGGGTCGCAAGCGCGGTTGAGCGCTGATAGACCGTCTCGCGCAGCCCCGCGACGAACGGTTCGTACGCGCTGGCCAGGTCGCCTCCGATGACGACGACCTCCGGGTTGAGCAGGGTGACGGCAGCCGCGAGCACCTCACCGACCCGGCGGCCGGCGTCGCGGATCATTCCGAGCGCCTCGGGGTCACCCTTGAGCGCGACCGCCACCGCGTCGCGGACGTGCTTGACGTCGCGTCCCAGCCCCTGCAGCGCCTTGGCGATGGCCCAGCCGCCGGCGACCGCTTCGAGGCAGTTGGTCTGCCCGCAGCGGCACAGCACGGGCGGTTCGACCCCGATCGGCACGTGGCCGAGCTCGCCGGCGGCGAACAGCGCGCCCCGCTGCAGCACACCGCCCAGCACGATGCCGATGCTTATCCCGGTCGAGGCCTTGACCATGATCATGTCGGGCACTCCGCGCAGCGGACTGCGGCGTTCGGCGATCGCCATGACGTTGACGTCCTTCTCCACCAGGACAGGTACGTCCAGCTCGCGGCGGAACAACTCGCGCAGTGGGATGCCGTCCCAGGACGGCAGCGCGGTCGAGCTGACCATGGCTCCCGAGTCGGGGTCGACGCAGCCCGGCACGCTGACCCCGATGCCGCGTACGTCGGCCAGGTCCCGCCCGCAGTCGGTGACCATCCGATACAGCTGGTCCACCACGGGCGGCAGACAGCGCTGCGGGCCGATCCCCTGGTCGACCTCGATGGAGCACTCGGCCAGCACGGAACAGCCGAGGTCGGCCACCGCCAGCTGGATCCGGCTCCGACCGACCGACGCGACCAGCACGATGCCGCCCGCGGCGTTGAACCGCAGCCGTCCGGCGGGCCGGCCACCGGTCGACTCGGCGCCCGACTCCTCCACCAGGAGCCCCTGTGCGAGCAGCTGGCCGACCCGGGCGGTCACCGCGGTCCGCGACAGACCGGTCATCCGTCCGATGTCCGTGCGGCTCAGCGCACCCTCGGCGAGGACCAACTGCATGATCTCGCCGGCGGTCGCCGGGTGGTCGGCAAGGCGGCGGCGGTCACCGGCGGCATCGGACAGCGTCACGGAGCCAGTACACCATCGCCACGTTATGTACGACAAGTTAACACCAGTGGGCTACTTAGGTCTTTCAAGTACCTAAGTTCTTGCATTAGCCGTCGGAAGTGCCCTACGGTGACCGAGGTCTCTTCGAACGAACCCGGGGTTGTGCAATGTCTTCCACTCCAGTCGCCGCCTGCGACTTCATCGTCTTCGGCGGCACCGGCGACCTGGCCATGCGCAAGCTGCTGCCAGCTCTGTACCTACGTGACATCGACGGCCAACTGCCGGCAGATTTCCGCGTCATCGGGGTCTCCCGCGCCGGTCTGGACAGCGACGGCTACCGGGACAAGGTCGCGGCCGAGCTCAGCACGCACGTCCCGCCGGCCCAGCAGTCGGCTGCGGCGGTGGACGCATTCCTGCGCCGGCTGCACTTCGTCAGCGCCGACGCCGACGGCAGCGGCAACTGGCCGGCGCTCGTCGACCTGCTGGCCGAGGCACCGCAGCGGATCCGGGTGTTCTACCTGTCCTGCGCGCCTCGGCTGTACGGTCCGATCAGCCGGACACTCGCGCGCCGGGGACTGGTCAGCGAGCACTCCCGGGTCGTACTGGAGAAGCCCATCGGCACCGACCTGCAGTCGGCCCGTGACATCAACGACCAGGTCGGCCAGGTCTTCGCCGAGTCGCAGGTCTTCCGCATCGACCACTACCTCGGCAAGGAGGCGGTGCAGAACCTGCTCGTGCTGCGGTTCGCGAACATGGTGCTCGAGCCGCTGTGGAACGCCTCGGCGATCGACCACGTCCAGATCACCGTGGCGGAGACGCTCGGCGTCGGGCAGCGGGCCGACTACTACGACGGCTCGGGCGCGCTGCGGGACATGGTGCAGAACCACCTTCTGCAGCTGCTCTGCCTGGTCGCCATGGAGCCTCCGGTGAGCGTCACCGACGACGGCGTGCGGTACGAGAAGCTGAAGGTCCTCCGCGCGCTGCGCCCGGTCACCGGGCAGCTCTCCGCGACGCACACCGTCCGGGCGCAGTACGAGGCCGGCGCGGTCGACGACCGACCGGTGCCCGGCTACCGCGACGAGCTGGACGGCGCCGAGAGCGCCACGGAGACCTTCGTCGCGCTCAAGGCGGAGGTGCACAACCTGCGGTGGCGCGGGGTGCCGTTCTATCTGCGGACCGGCAAGCGGCTCGACGCCCGCCGTTCCGAGATCGTCGTGGTGTTCAAACCGGTCCCCCACTCGATCTGGCCGGGGCTGGAATCCGCGATGACGCCGAACCGGCTGGTGATCCGCCTCCAGCCGGACGAGGGCATCCGGCTCCACATGCTGGCCAAGCAGCCCGGACCGGGCGGAGTCCGGCTGCGGCCGGTCAGCCTCGGGCTCAACTTCGCCGACCAGCTCCCCGACCGTACGCCGGAGGCTTACGAGCGGCTGCTGATGGACGTCGTGCGGGGCAACCCCACGTTGTTCATGCGCCGCGACGAGGTCGAGGCGGCGTGGCAATGGACCGAACCCATCCTGCACGCCTGGCACGCCGGACACGCCCGGATGCACCGCTACCCCGCCGGCAGCGGCGGACCGGACGCGGCGAGGGCACTGATCGAATCCGACGGCCGTCGCTGGAACGAGGACCACACATGAATGAGCCGACACACGGCACCGTGCACCCGGTCGTGCAGGAGGTCACCGCCCGGATCCGTCGGCGCAGCGCGGCGACCAGGGCGGCGTACCTCGACCGCGTCGCGGCCGCGGCCGAACAGGGGCCGGCCCGATCCCGGCTGGCGTGCGCCAACTTCGCGCACGGCCTGGCCGCGATGGGCACCCCGGACAAGGACGCGCTGCGCCGTTTCGTCAAGCCGAACGTGGCGATCGTGTCGGCGTACAACGACATGCTCTCGGCGCACAAGCCGTTCGAGACCTACCCCGCGCTGTTGAAGCAGGCGCTGCGGGAAGCCGGCGGGATCGGGCAGTTCGCCGGTGGCGTGCCGGCGATGTGCGACGGCATCACCCAGGGGCGCGACGGCATGCAGCTGTCGCTGTTCAGCCGGGACCTGATCGCCATGGCCACCGCGGTGGCGCTGTCCCACGACATGTTCGACGGGGCGCTGCTGCTCGGCGTCTGCGACAAGATCGTCCCGGGTCTGGTCATCGGCGCGCTCGCGTTCGGACACCTGCCCACGATCCTGGTGCCCGCCGGCCCGATGGCCTCCGGCCTGCCCAACCGGGACAAGAGCCGGGTCCGGCAGCGGTATGCCGAGGGGCTGGCCAGCTCCGACGAGCTGCTGGCCGCGGAGATGGCCTCCTACCACTCCCCCGGCACCTGCACCTTCTACGGCACCGCGAACTCCAACCAGATGCTGATGGAGGTCATGGGGCTGCACCTGCCCGGCGCCAGCTTCGTACATCCACAGTCACCGCTGCGCGACGCGCTGACCCGCGCCGCCGCGGCCCAGGTGCTGCGGCTGACCGCGCTCACCGACACCTACACGCCGATCGGGCATGTCGTCGACGAGCGGGCCGTCGTCAACGGGGTGGTGGCGTTGCTGGCCACCGGCGGGTCGACCAACCACACGCTGCACCTGCCGGCGATGGCGGCCGCGGCCGGTATCCAGCTGGACTGGGCGGACTTCGCCGATCTGTCCGCGGTCGTGCCGCTGCTCGCCCGGGTGTATCCCAACGGCGCGGCAGACGTGAACGACTTCCACGCCGCCGGCGGCACCGCCTTCCTCATCCGGGAACTGCTCGACGCGGGGCTGCTGCACCCGGACGTGAAGACCGTCGCCGGGCAGGGCCTGGACGCCTACCGCCTCGCGCCGGCCCTGGCGGACGACGAGCTGACCTACGAGCCCGCGCTGGCCGACAGCCTCGACCTCGAGGTGCTTCGGCCGGCCAGCACGCCGTTCGCCCCCGAGGGGGGCCTGCGGATGCTGCGCGGCAACCTCGGTCGCGCCGTCATCAAGGTCTCCGCCGTCGCCGAACAGCATCACGTGGTCGAGGCCCCGGCCGCCGTCTTCGACGACCAGTACGACTTCCTCGCCGCGTTCTCCGCCGGCGCGCTCGACCGCGACCTGGTGGCGGTCATCCGGTACCAGGGACCGGCCGCCAACGGCATGCCGGAGCTGCACAAGCTGACCCCGGCGCTGTCGGTGCTGCAGGAGCGCGGTCACCGGGTCGCGCTGGTCACCGACGGGCGGATGTCCGGCGCCTCCGGCACCGTCCCCGCCGCCATCCACGTCACCCCGGAGGCGGCGGCCGGTGGACCCATCGCGCGGATCCGCGACGGTGACCCGGTCCGCCTCGACGCCCGTACCGGCGTGCTCGAGATCGACGTTCCCGACGGCGAGCTCGCCACCCGCGCCGTCGCGGCGCCACCACCGCAGCAGCACGACCCGGTCGGCACCGGGCGCGAGCTGTTCGCCGCCTTCCGGCGCAGCGTCGGCCCGGCCGAGTACGGTGCCAGCGTCATCCATTCCCTAGCAAAGGCGTCCGCATGACCACCCTGACCTCCGCCGACCTGCTCACCCTGAGCCCGGTGATCCCCGTCGTCGTCCTCGACGACGCCGACCGGGCGGTCCCGCTCGCGCAGGCGTTGCTCGCCGGCGGCATCCCGGTCATCGAGATCACCCTGCGGACGCCCGCCGCACTGGCCGCGATCGCCGCGGTCGCCGAGCGCGTGCCGGACATGGTCGTCGGTGCGGGTACCGTCACCAGCCCGGCCCACGTCGACAAGGCCGTCGCCGCCGGCGCGCGCTTCCTCGTCTCCCCGGGGACCACGGACGCGCTGCTCGACGCCATGGCCGGCAGTGGTGTGCCGTACCTGCCCGGCATCGCCACGGTCTCGGAGGCGTTGCGCGTGCTCGAACGGGGACAGCAGGAGATGAAGCTGTTCCCCGCCGAAGCCTGCGGTGGCCGGACCTTCCTGCAGTCCCTCGCGTCGCCGCTGCCGGACGCCCGGTTCTGCCCGACCGGCGGGATCACCCCGGACACGGCGCCGCTGTACCGGGCCCTGCCCAACGTCGGCTGCGTCGGCGGCACCTGGCTCACCCCGGCGAAACTCGTCGCCGCCGCCGACTGGGCACAGATCACGCAGCTCGCGGTCGACGCGCGCCGCGAAGCATAGACGCCGACGCCATATCGGTGCGGGGCACTGGAGCCCACTGCCGTCGGGGGCCAGGGGTGCGGCGTATGCGATCGCGCCCCTGGCCCCCGACGGCTTTCAGCTCCGCTCAGCCAGACCCTGTTCGACCACATGGGCGTAGGAATCGGGATCATCGAGATCCGACTGGTGGAGCATCAGAATCGACCATGGGACCGGACAAGGCGGCGCGTGATCAGGGTCCGGACAGAGCATCCGCGAGATGCGTTCCTTGACCTCTTCGGCCTGTTGCGGGGTCGCATAGATGCCCAGCCGGATCTCCCAGATACTCGGTTCTTCCGGCACGGCATATCCCCAATCTGACCTGCGAATAGTACAGAAAGCGAGTTGGCCGCGCCCGCATGATCCATAATGGACGTTCTATCGTTCGCTTTCACAACAGCACGTGTGAATACACCAACCGCGGCAACGCGCTGTCATGCGCCGGGTACGGCGAAGCTACCCGGCTGTCGCCTACGATATTGGCATTTGTCGAAGGGTTTGGTCGGCAGGCGCGCTCGTGCCGGTCACAACAGCGCGCTCCACCGAGCGCCGGCTGACGTCACGAACGAGATCGAGGGTGAGTGATGGTAGACATGGCCGTACCGGACCTGACGCTCGTCGCAGTGCACGCCCATCCCGACGACGAGTCGACCAGCACCGGGGGAATCCTGGCCCATTACGCCCTCGAGGGCGTCCGCACGATCGTGGTGACCTGCACCAACGGTGAGCTGGGCGACAGCCCCGACGGTGCCAAACCCGGCGACAGCGGCCACGACCCGGAAAAGGTGGCAGCCACCCGGTTGGCGGAGCTCGAGGCCGCCTGCGCGCAGCTCGGGGTCTCCCACGTCGAACTGCTCGGGTACCACGACTCCGGCATGCTGGACTGGAACTACAAGGATCGCCCCGACGTCTTCTGCAACGTGCCCCTCGAAGTCGTCGCACGCCGCATCGCCGCCGTCTTCGAACGCTTTCGCCCACAGGTCGTCGTCACCTACGACCCGGAGGGCACCTACCAGCATCCCGACCACGTCCACGCCGCACGCGCGACGGCTCTCGCGGTACAGACGACACCGATCCCAGCGAAGCTCTATTTCAAAGCGAACGGCAGCACGTACTGGAAGGGGATTCGTGAGGCCCTGTCCCAGGCGGGCATCGAGCGTCCCGCGCCGACCGGCGAGCGGTTGCGCGTCATGGAGCTCGTCGAGCAACGGATCACGACAAACATCGACGTCGCCGCGGTAGCCCACAAGAAGCGGCAGGCGCTGTTCGCCCACGCCAGCCAGCTCAGCTCCTCACTCGCGGCGAAGGTCCCCGCCACCTTGTTCCAGGAGGTGTTCGGCACCGAGAGCTTCACCCGCGCGTACGACAAGACGGGTGCCCCGATCCCCGAAGACGACCTCTTCGCCGGCCTCCGACCGGATTAGCGGACCGTCCACCGGGGTGCGCCATGCGACGGGCGGCGAAGGCCGGACAGGCGACCTTCCACCAGTCTGCCGGATGGGTCTGCGCTCGGGACGATCCACGAAACCGGGACCGGGCGCGGCCCGAACGGGAACTCCGGTAGTCGTCAGGGGACGGAGCGGCGGGCCTGCCGCATATGGTCTCGGATCGAGCCCCTCAGCACCTCCCACCCGCTCCGCGCGCCGGGAGCGCGTCAGCCCAGCGACGGATACCGATCATCCCGTGGAAGGATGCGCAGGTCTCGCCGGGCCCATACGGTCTGATTCCACGCGGCCGGCGGCCAACTCCCATGTCCGGTCACCCGGGACATCCGTCCCTGGTGCCTGGGACGGTCACCGCGCAAGCATCGCCGGCGAGCGTTTCCGCACGAGAGGACCGTCAATGTTTCGCAAGCACAGGAGAGCCGCGCTCGTCGGCGTCGGTGTTGTCGCCATCATCGCCACCAGCGCGGGCTCGGCCGTGGCCGGCTCGGTGCTGTTGAATCCGGTCGACGCCGCCGGCGTCGTTCATGCCTGCGCCCAGCAGCACAGCGGCGAGGTCAGGGTGGTCGCCGCCGGTGAGTCCTGCCGGCCCAACGAGGTCGCACTCAGCTGGAACCAGACCGGACCGGCGGGCCCGGCCGGCCCCACGGGCGCCACCGGGCCGGCGGGCGCCGACGGGGCGCCGGGACCGGCTGGACCACAGGGGCCGGCCGGACCGGCCGGCGCCGACGGCGCACAAGGACCGGCTGGACCACAGGGGCCCGCCGGACCGCAGGGACCCGCTGGACCCAGCAGCGCGACGACCTACAGCGGTACAGCCACCGGTACCCACGACATCGGCCCGCGGTCCAGGGCGACCTTCCGGACCGCGGCGCTGCCGGGCGGAGACTGGGACGTCACCTGGTCGGCGCAGGGCAGCAGCCCTCGCATCACGTGCCAGTTGATGAAGCCAACCGGAGACCCTCGCGGGATCATGGGGTCGGTGACGAACGCGCTCCCACTCGACCAACTGCCGAACAGCTTCGAGTACCAGACCGGCGGCGGCGAGTCTCTGGATCTGTGGTGCGCCGGCGCCCCCGGTGACACGGTCACCGGGTTCACGATCACGTTGACCGAGCACACCCAGCACTCACTGACCGTGACCGAGGCGCCCACGAGCACGAAATAGCGGGCCGGCGGGGTGCGGCCGACGTCGGTTGGCGACCGCACCCCGCCGCGTCCGTCCATGTCGTACAAGGAGGTGATATATCCAGTTCGATGATTGACCTCAGTGCTCGTGCCCGACCTGCAGGCGATCACGGGTGCCTGTCCGGAGGGGTTGCGGACATTGACAGGCGGGATAGCGTGGGCTGTTCGCAACCGTACGTCTCGGAGGTTATCGGCGTTGTTGGCGAGTCCGTACGGCGGAGGCTGACAGCGTGGCGACCACCCGCGTGCATTTCGGCGTGGCGGTGGATGGGCCTTCCCCCGCCACTCCCCGCCTCCCCCGCACCCTCAAGATTGCGCTCGTCGACGACGGCGGCCGTCTGCTGGACCTACGCGACGCCGACGACGACGTCTACGGCTACGGCCAACTGCTCGCCCTTCTCGCCCGACACCCGGCATCGTCCGGGATCGCCGCGGACGCCGACGGCGTGGTGACCGATCTGCTGTGCACGGCGGGCCGACACTTGTCGATCACCGACCTCAGATCGGCCGAGGGTTATGCCGATCACTTCGCCGCGTCTCAAGCCCTCAGCGGGCATACCGCAGGCTCCGCGGACCGTCGGGCGGTCGGCATGGCACACGCGCTGCGAACCGGAATCCTGGTGCCCGTCGCCCAGCCGGTGCCCCAGCACCTGCGTGGACTCGAACACGTCCTGGCAGCGCACACGGCTGCACTCGACGGCCGCGACGGGGCAGCGACAGCCCTGTACGAGATCCTGCGCCAGCTGTATCCGGCGGTGCTGCGCGCCTTCCCCGACCCGGCCGCCGAGCTACCGCTCGCGATACTGGCGACCCTGCCGGATCTCCAACTACTCCTCGAACCCTCGGGCGAAGCCGACCGATGGGTCCGGCGACTGGTCGGCGACCTCAGTGAGAGCAGCGGCGCCGACCCCACCACGGTCGCCAGGGCGGTGGCCACTCTCGAGGAGGCGCTTCGGCGTACGCCGCAGCACATCGGGCCGGCGCGCCTGGCCCGTAGCCCGGCGCGAGCCGTCCACCAGGTCGCCGCCGCTGTGCGGGCCCATGACGACGCGGTGTCCGCGTTGCTCGGTACGCTCGCCGCCCGCCTACCCGACCCGCTCACCGCGCGCCAGCCCGACCCGCTCACCGACCGCCTGCCCGACCCGCTCACCGACCGGCAGCGCGAGGCGCGGGTCCAGCCACCGTGGCAGGCGGATGATCTGCTGCTCGCTGACCCGCCCGTACTGCGGCTGGTAGACCCGCTCCCGTCCGATCCGGTCGCGGATGACAAGTCGGATGACGAACTGCCGATATTTCAACAGGCCCGTTCGGCCTGGTTCGCCCGGTCCCCGCAGAACGGCGCGGACACTCCCGGCGGTTGGACCGGGCCGGCCGACGAGGGATGGCAAGCCGCCAACCGGGCCGCCCAGCCTCTGCTGGCGGGTTCGACGACAGTAGGCCTACCCAGACGCGCCCCGATGAGCAACCTCGTTCCCGGATCGGCGGCCCCCGGAGAGAACACCGCGGCGATCAGGCGCGACGCGGCATCGGTCGCGACGCACGCCGCCAGCTACTTCCGTGGCTCGCGGCGTGACGTCACCGGAGACCGTGCGTACGGCGACGGCATCGCCGATTCGGGACCGGTCCGCAACCGTACATGGGATCGGCCCGACGGCTTCTGACCGACCGGCGGCACCGGAGGGGTCAGCCCCACCACCAGGTGGGGCGGATCGACAACATCACCAATCCGGCGAACGTTCGCGGGCACCGCACGAGAACGTGAACGTCGTCCAGGAGTCGACCCCGATGTCACAGGGACGGCTGCCGGCCACGCCCATCGTGGCCGCAACCGGGTCGAGGACAACGGTGGCCAGCGTCGCCCAGCGGGAGCCGAGCGGCCCGCCCTGCGGGGCGTGGCAGCAGACAGGCCCGCCGTCGACGTCGTGCGCGCGCAGGAGACCGACCAGCGTGTCAGCGCGTACCGGCCCGGACGTCCGCGCGACGCATCTGGCCAGCAGGTGGTACCGGTCCACGCTGTCGGGCTCCAGCCCGACCCGCGTGTCACCGGCGGAGAGAACATCGTCGACGAAATGGTTCGTGTGCACGACCCAGTCGCCGACCTGCGGCGCGCGGGCGACACCGGCCGGTGACGCCTCGACGCACGCGATGCCCTGCGGGCTGACGACGGTGAAACAGGTCGAGGCCGCGAGTGGTGCCTCGCCGATGATGGCCAGCGCATGCTCGAGGCTGGTCGCGGTGTCCAGTACCCGGCGGGCCAGAGCGTGCACGGGAACGCCGGGACGGGCGGCATCGCTGCGGTGGCCGAGGATGTTGACGAGCAGGCCGACTCCGGCGGCGTTCATGCCGATCTTCCCGAGCACTCCGACCTCGGTCATGGTCGCGAACGGCAGCCGGGCCGATTCATGCCGCACGACGTCGAACGCGCCGGTGAGCTCGACATGCCAGTCCCAGGTCTGTGCCGCCAACAGGTTGTCGCCGCCGGCGTGGGCGACGGTCGAGCATTCGCCGCGGCGCGCGTTCGCGCCGGCCGCGAGGATCTCGGTGCGCGCGTTCAACGCATGGAGGCGCCAGGCCTCCACTCCGGCAGCGTCGGCGTACGCCTCGATCTCCTCCACCAGGTCCGGCGCCCACTCGGTCAGCGCGGCCCGGCTGGAGTCCGCCCACCGCCGCACCTCGCCGGTTCGCACCCCGGCACCCGCGAAGAGGGCCTCATACGTCGTCAGCGCGGCGTCCAGCCGGGCCGCGGTGGCCACGGCGAGCGTCCGCGCGCCGGCCTGTGGATCGGCCGGCACGGTGATCACACCGATGGTGCCCATGACATCCTCACTCGCGCACGGGGCAGGCCGCGCGCTGACGGATGATCATGCCATCCGGACGGACCGGCCGGAAGGTCGGCGCCCTCGACGGACCGGTCCCGGGCCGCGAGGGACCCGGGACCGGTGGGACGGTCAGCCGTCGTTGCGGGTGATCTCCCACAGAATGTTCTGGCCGTGCTGCTGGCTCCAGAACACGCGCCACCCGTCCTTGAACGGCTTGGGGTTCTGCGCTCCGAGGATGCCGGCCGGGCCAGGGTCTCCGTTGGAGACGTGGATACCGGTGATCTCGTTGTCGTCGTCGTTGTTGAAGCCCGGCGTACCGATCAGCAGCGCGTCCTCGGTCGCGGCCTCGTCACGCCCCTCGGCGAGGAACCGTACCGGCTGGCGGCCCGTACGGTAGTCGGCGCCGGCGTCGAACAGGTACGCCGAGTCCAGCGCGCCGCGCTGGTTGTGCAGCGTCGAACCGGCGTCCTCGACGGCGGCCAGGTGGTCGGCGTCGACGAACGCGATGTTGTCCAGACCTGAGTGGGCCTGGTCGCCGGCGTAGAACAGCCGCAGCTTGCCGTGGTCGGCCCGCGGGTCGTCCTGGGTGAGCTGGTACACGCCGCCCCAGCCGCCGTACGCGGCGTTGGCGTCGCTGGCCGCGTTGGTGTCACCGGTAACGGTGAAGTAGAACTCGCGGAACTTCGTACCCGGCCGGAACACGCCGTTCTCCGGCCGCTTGAACGGCGTCGCCCCGGCCTGCTTGGCCAGCGCGTTGGCGTCGAACGCCAGACCCGAGTGGTCGGTGGCGGTGTCGTGGACGGTCACCCACGCCGTGTCGAACACCTTCCCGTACGAGCTGAGGTCCGCCTGGTCGGCGGTGAAGACGCCGCCCGTCGGGTGGGCCGCGTCGATCCCCTGGAACGTGATCGGGGCGTGGCTGCGGTTGGAGACGACCTGGAGCGCCTGCAGCTTGCCGCCCTTGGTCAGGTCACTGCGGTCGACCGGCACGAAGCGGTACACGAAGCTGCCGGGGTTCTTCGCCTTGCTACCGGCCGGCGAGGCGCCGCTGGCGTCCTCGACCAGCCACACGTTGCCGGCGGAGTCGTTCTGGACGCCCTCGTAACCGGCCCGGCCGAGCGCGAAGGAGATGTCCTCCACCTTGCTGTTCACGTCCGGGGTGGCCTGCAGGACCGCACCCTTGTTGCCGTTCTCGGCGGTCAGCAGCAGCCGCTTGGCCCACGGGTCCCAGGTGGACCCGTCGATGTCCGGAATCGGCGTCTTGCCGTCGGCGAGCGTGGTGGCCAGCAGCGTCACCCGGTGTGCCGGGTCGGCGTCGAGGTTCACGCGGGTGAGGTACCCGGCCGGGCCGCCCTCGTGGCCCTGGAACACGAAGTTGCGGCCGTAGTCGTAGGTCGGGTCGGCGCCGTGCAGGCCGGACAGCCGCAGGTACGTGTTCTTGTCGGGCTCGGTCTTGCTCGCCTCGGCGAACCCCTTGGCCGGGTCCGGCGTGAGGGTCCCGTTGTTCAGGTACCCGTAGTACTTCACCAGGTCGGTCGGGTTCTCGAGCACGTTCGAGCCCTGCGCGACGATGTACTCGCGCAGCTGCGGCGACAGCGCGTTGGGCGCCGCGACGCCGCGGACGGCCGGGTTGGCCGCGATCGACGTCCAGTTGAGCTTCTCGTCGGCGTTGGCGGTGCCGGCGCTGAGCGCGCCGACCCCTGCGGCCGCGACGGCGAACACGGCGGCACCCGCGATCGACCGCTTTCGTAGAGCCATTTCCTACCCTCTCTCCGGGAATGGACAGCGGTAGTCAAGGCAGCGCAGATCACGACCGGGCGGGCGGGACACGACGCGAAATTGACCAACGGCTGAACAATTGCGTCCCCGCTACGCGGCCGGGCGACGCCGACGCCGTCCGTTCGCGGCGGCGCGCACGAACTGAGCGTGCCTGCCTGACCTGGGCATTGATGTCGCGGCATTGATCGCCGGCCGGCGCGGCCATGGCCTGGCCGCCGTCGTACATCAGGACGCCACCACTCGCATGCCGTCGTCCGAGCAACGCGTGTCCGTCAGTATGACCGGCCTCGCTAACTATCCATTCGGATGATGCCGTCCCGCCTCGCCATTGGAAAGATCTCGATCAATTTCGAGTCGATCAAGTCGGCGAGCGCTCAGATCTGCGGCATCGCCAAATCTGTTGAAATGGGGAGGATTTTGAAATCTATCGTTATCACGCGGCTGATACGGAGCCGCCTTCGCGTGGCGATGACGATCGCCGCCGCTGCCACTGTGTCCACTGTCCTTACGATCGCTCCCCCGGCAAGCGCGAAGGATGACGGCACGCCGGCACCGCTCCCGGACGCGCAGTCAACGGACAACCTCGACCCGACGCTGCTGGCGACGATGAGAAAACAGGAGGCACTCAATCCCGCTCTCACCGTGCTGACCGAGGAGGCGATGAAAACACCCACGGGCGGCTTCTCCAGTTTCGCCTTCGAGGGTGACGGCCTGTCGCTGTACTGGAAGGGGCCGCTGCCCACCGGAATGACTGCGGCCCTTGGGGCTGCCAGGAAGTTCGGATCGGTGCAGGTGAAGCCTGCCGCGTACTCGAAGGCGGAACTGGAGACCGCCGCCGCGAAGATCGAGTCGGCGGGGCAGGGCCGGTCGAACATCCAGTCGATCAGCTTCAAGGGTGACGGTAGCGGGTTGGTGGTGGAGAAAATGGCCCCGGTTGCTGCCGCGGCGCGGTCCGCCAAGCTACACCAACCGATTGTGGGCGCCGAGGAGGCTGTCGGTAAGGCGCTCGTAAACGTGCCGGTCGAACTGCGGACCGCCGCAGCGCCCACACATTTTCTCGGCTGTCCGAGTACGGGGTGTAACCGTCGTGACGATACGTCTCCGTGGAATTCGGGCGACTACATGTACGACGTGCTGGTGTCGCAGGGCAAGGCGAACCAGTGCACAACCGGATTCGGTGTGAGTAACGCGAGCGGAACGACCTACATCCTGACGGCCGCACACTGCATCACCTGGCATGCCGGTGGCGGCGATGACGTGTACGACTACAGCCGCGAGTACATGGGTCGCGCCTCCATCAACGAGGACTGGGACAAGGACCTCATCCTGGTCCAAGCCCGGGGCTTCCAGTGGATGTTCGACGGGAGCCCGACGACGTCATTCCACAAGACGGTGCACTCGTGGGGGTACTGGGCGAACGGCGAACTTCTTTGCCAGTCAGGGTCGACGAGCGGCACGGTGTGCGGCCTCAAGACCGAGAATGTCAACTACTCCAACTCGCAGTGCGACTCTGACGGTGACTGCTACACCATCCATGGACTGATCGGCGCCACCCAGGTCGACGGGCGGACGGCGGGTCTGCCCGGCGACAGCGGCGGACCGGTATTCTCTCTCGACGGCGATGGGGTCCGTGCCAAAGGCGTCGTTTCCGCCGGAAGCGGGACACACCTGCTGTTTCAAGATATGGCAGACGTGACCACGTCCCGGTCGGGGCCGGGTACCTCCGGTTGGAACGCGGTCTGGCCGCTGACCGGATGACCACGTTCGCTGCCCCGGCCCGGAATCCTCGCGAGGCCGGGGCAGCGAAGCTCGGCAGTTTTGGTTTGCTCTCCCGTGGACGGCCCGGTAGACCGGCCGACCGACAGTTGAAGAGGCGGGCTCTGGTGGAACACGAAGACAACAACACGACGTACCGGGCACGCAGCAGTTCTCAGCCGTCGCTACCTCTGATTGCCACGGCTGCCGTAGTGCTCGCCATCGGCGTGGGCGCCGGAGTCGCCGCGCTGCGGAGTTCGCCCGTGCCGGCCCACGCCACGGCAGCAGCCAATCGAGAGTCCTCCGCCCCTGGGCAACCGTCGTCGAGCACGGTGCCCACCCACGCCGACGACTGCCCGGCCTCGTTCCGCCTCGGTGCCGGTCCGCGCGGCGGGGCCCGGGCCGGGCAGCTGGTGCGGCCCGGCGCCCGGCGGGCGCTCCTGTGCACGTATTTCTCGACGGCCTTCACCGACCCGGTTCCGCTCGCCACCCAAAGCAAGCCGGCCGCTGACACCGCTGCGGTGACCGGATTCTTGAACGACCTGTCCGCCGACGCGCCGCCAGACCAGCATCCGGCCCAGGAGGCGACACCCGTCCACTACTGCGCAGCCGCGAACACCGAGACGTACAAAATTGTCCTCACCTACGACGACGCGCCGAACGCGATCGTCAGCGTCTACTCCTCGTGCGGCATCGTGGAAAGCGGCGGATCGGTCAGATTCGTGTCGAGTATGAAGAAGCTGCTCGCCCACTGGTGACGTGCGCGCGTGTGCCGCGACGACGAACAGCGCGGCCCCCGCGATCGTCCGCTTGCGCGTCGCGGCTCCCGGCAACCGCACCTGCGACGTGGGGCCCTGCGGACGGCGTCCGCAGGGCCCCACGCCCGTTAGTGGTGAACCGGTCGTCAGTTCTTGAACGCCTGGAACTCCGCGATCCGGACCTGCTGGGCGTACGGGCTGCCCGTCGTGCAGTCGGTCGTGGTGGCCGGGTCGGCGTCCTGCTCACCGGCGTAGTCCGGGCCGCCGGTGCACTGGCTGGCCAGTACCTGCAGCCGCAGGTGCGTGGCGACCACCGGCTTGAACGTGAACGACCGCAGGTTCAGCTCGGGCGCGGTCGGCCGGAACTTGCCGCCGGGGAACGCGTCCGGGTTGCTGACGAACACCTGGCGGTACGAGCTGTCCTTGGTGCAGTCGGCGACCTTCGCGTCGCAGGCCAGCACCGCGAACGACCGCAGGGCGCTGAACCGGTTCTGCGAGCCGGTGTCGGCGTCCCCGGTGATCGCCGGGCGCAGCAGCGCGCTCACGTTCACCCGGCTGATCTCCTCGGGCTTGTCACCGGGGAGGTCCACGGTGACCTGCTTGCCCGCGACGCCGGTCAGCGACGCCCAGTCGGTCGACTCGGTGTCGTCGGCGATCTTGTCGAGGTTGATACCGTCGCCGGTCACCGTCGCGCCGGACGCGGTCGACGCCAGGTTGCGGCGCAGGTTCGGCCGCAGGTCCTTGGCCTTGCCGGCCTGGAACGTGTCGCTGAACTTCTCGCTGCCGAACCCGGCGCCGGTCACCGTGAAGGTGAACTCCTTGCCGGGCACGATCTGGAAGGTGGCCGGCAGCGGCGTGGCCGGGTCGGTGTCCGCGACCGGTACCGCCCGCGCCTCGTAGTCGCCCACGTACAGGCGCACGACGGCGTCCTTGCCGTCACCGGCCGGCCGCAGGGTGACGGTGGCGTTGTCGGCGTACGGGGAGGCGAAGCTCGGCGTGGGGTCGGTGTCGTCCGGGCCGCTGGCGGCGTCCCGGCCGAGCCCCGACTCGGCGAAGGCGTGCCAGATCAGATCCTGGTCCGCGCCGCCGAAGCGGGCGATGTCGGCGGCGAGCATGTTGTCGCGCATGTCGACCATGCTGACCTGGCCGCTGGCCTGCAGCAGGAACGAGTCGAACATGAGCTGGATCCAGCGCCGGTTGCCCGGGCAGGACTCCACCGGCGTCGAACCGTCGGCGCAGCTCTGCTGCAGTTGCGGCGTGCCGGCGCCGTACCGCTTGACGAACGCGTCGCGTACCCGCAGGTTCGTCGCGACCCAGATCTCGCCGTCGGAGTGCACTTCCGGTCCGACCAGGTCGAACCCGATGTCGGAGAAGTTCAGCGGGCTCTTGCTGGCGTCGTAGTCGCGGATACCCGTCTCGTTGTTACCGGTGACGTAGGTGCCGATGACGAACGGGGTGGCACCCGGCGCGCGCAGGTTGTTCTCGTACAGGTACTCGGCGGCGACCAGGTCGCTCCACGCCTCACCCATCGAGCCGCCCTGGAACGAGGTGATCCCGGTGTCGGGGCCCGCGATCATACGGTTGGTGATCGCGTGCGTGTACTCGTGCCCGACGACGGTCATGTCGTAGTCACCGTCGACGCACGGCGGGTACGCGCTACCGGCCTGCGGCTGCCACAGGTACATGTTCGTGCTCGGCAGCGCGCCATCGCGCGGAGTCGACTGGTTCGCGTTGTTGCGGGAGCCGCCGAGGGCGTTGGACTGCGCCCGGCCCTGCTCGGCGTCGCCGCCCTTGCCGGCCCCGGAGAGGTTGACCGCCTGCAGGTTCCAGGTCACCTCGGTGAAGCCCAGGTGGTACGCGAAGTCGTGCATCCGGTTGTGCTGCGCGAACAGGTTGGTCACGGCGGCGTCGGCGTCGTTGCGCTGGGCCGACGTGAACCCGGCCGGGTTGCACTGCGCCTGGTGCCACTGGTCGGTGAACGGGTAGGTGTAGGTACGGCTCGGGCTGAGCGTCGCGGTCGGCGACGCGCTGCCGGCGCCCCAGCGCACGGTGTCGTTCGCGGCGTTGCCCACCGAGGTGCCGGTCGGCTTGCCGGTCGCGAGGTCGACGTCCCACGCCTTGCCGCTCACCGGGTCGCGGACCGTCTGCGTGCAGCCCGGCTGCGGGTTGAGGCACCAGTGCGTCCGCGGGTCGGTGCCCGGCGCGATGCTGCTCGGCGGGGTCGCCGGGAACACGGCCCAGTCGGGGTTGTCGGAGTCGAAGTTCACCAGGTCCTCACGGAGCAGGACCTCGCCGGTACGCCCGTCGACGTAGGTGGTGTACGCCGTCGGGTCGGTGGCGCCGTTCGCGATCAAGGTGACCGAGTAGGCCGCGCGCGGACCGTTGTCCGGGGTCGGCACCGCGACCTCGTAGACGTCCGACGAGGTGACCTGGCCGGCGGTCAGCCCGGCGTCACGCAGCGCCGCGTCGGTGGCTTCGGCGGGCATGAGGGTGGCCGGCTGCGGCGCACTGGTGTCCCGGGACAGCGACGAGCTGACCCGGAGCACCTTACCGTGGTCGACCAGTACGCTGACCAGGCCGTCGTGACCGGACGGCAGGTCACCGAAGCGCTGCCGCAGCTGTACCACCGAGGCGCCGCCCAGCGGCTGCACGAGGACGGTCTGCATCGTCTCGACCGAGGCCTCGTCGATACCGAACAGCTCGTGGTTGGACACGAGGAACTGCCGGACGGCGGATTCCGGGTCCGCGGGCAGGTCGGTCGCCAGGGCTTTGTCCGGGCCGATCGCCTCCGGCGTGCCCAGCTGGTTCCAGCGCACCGTGCCGAACCGGCCGGCGAGCGCGCGCTGCCGGGCGCTCGGTGACACGGTGCCCTTCCGGTTGTCCTTGCCGCGCGGGCCGTGGCCCTCGCCCAACACGTCTGACGCGTGCGGTGGATTCGGGCCGTGGCCGGGCCCGGCGTTCGCCGGCGTGACGCCGGCCATGCTGCCTGCGACCGCGACGGCCGCCAACAGGTAGACGGGCCGCAATCGCCGCCCGGCGCGCGTTGTCCACACAGGTCTGCGCACTGATTACCTCTTCGTTCCGGGGTTGTGAATGGGGGGTGTCAGTCGGGCTGACCGTGGAACGGCCGGCCGGGGTACGGAAAGTTGCAAATAAGTAAACGTTTGAATGTGGTCGGGGTTACTGCGACAGTCCGTAAGGACCCGACCCGGACGCCAGCCCTCACACTTTCGGGTAGTCGAGGGGGTAACGGGGACCCGGGGCCGCGCTCAAACGGCGGTCCGCCACCAGATCCACCGGCCTGGCGGCGCGCTACCGCTCGGGACGACGAACGCCTCGTCTCCCCGCGGAGGGAGATCGCGCGGAAGAGATCGCTCGGGAGGAGATCACGCGGTACGCGCGACCCGCTGCCGCCGTGACGGCCGCCTCCAGGGGGCCCCGCCCCGTCACCCGCCGCCACGCCGCGGCGAAGACGAGCGAGACGACGACCATGACGACGTACAACGCCGCCTGCTGATCGCTCAGGATGCCGGTCGCCAGAAACAGAACGTGCGTGGAGTACAGCGTCAGGGTCATGCTGCCCGCCGCCGCGACCGGGAACAGCAGCCGCGCGATGAGAGCGGCTCGGGTGACGAGCAGCGCAGCGCCGAGCAGCGCGGTCGCCGAGCCCAGCGTGTGCAGCAGGTCGATCGGCGTACTGGAGTGCGGCGCCCGGACCGCGAGCCACCACCAGGACGACGACGTACGGTCGGGATCCCACAGGATGACGCTGGTGGCCGAAGGGCCGTCGGCGTGGGCCGACGCGGCATCGCGCAGGTGACGCAGGCCGCCCAGCGGAAAGAGCAGCACGGACGACGTGAGCCAGGCGGAGACGGCCACGGCGAGCCCGGCACCGAACAACCACGCCGCGACCCGCGTCGAGGCCAGATCGAGCTGACCGATCGCCAGCCCCGCGCAGATGTAGGCCATCCACACCAACGCCGGGTAGGTGCCGGTGACGAGCAGCTTGTCGAGGAACCGGGCCGGATGCTCGACCAGTAACGGGAACGTCGGGTTGCCGGGACGGGTACCCAGCGGATTGCTGCCCGTGGCCTGCATCAGCACCGGCACGACCACCGCGATGCCGGCGGCGGCGAACGCGAGGACGCGCGGGCCGAGGCTCAGCAACGGGATCGCGAGCAGGAAGAACATCGCGTAGTACGGCAGGATCACGGCGACGTCGCCGACGAATCCGAGCGCCAGGCCGATGGCGCCGATACAGAGCGCGCGTGCCGCGACGGCGCCGGCGACGGCGATGCGGTTGCGCTCCCGGAGCGTACGCGGCCCGCCGGTGATCCAGCTCAGGCTGACCCCGGCGAGCAGGGCGAAGGTCGCCGCGGACCGGCCCGCGGCCACCACCGTCGCCAGCGAGGCCCTGCCGTCGTGGTCGAAGGTGTCGAACACGTGGACCGCCATCATGCCGACCAGTGCGAGGCCGCGGGCGACGTCGACGCCGACGATCCGTGGCCTCGCCCCGCCCGCGTGACCGCCCGACGGACGTCCGGCGGGCGCCACCAGCGCGCCACCGGTGCCGGTGGGATCCGCGTCGCCGCCGGCCGGCGGACTACCGCGCCACGTCAAACCCGAATCTCCGAAGTCTCGCGCGGGTACCGGCGCCCCTCCCCGGCCCGGAGCGTCCCACGTGGGACGCTCCGGGCCGGGCGGGACGGACGCCGACCGCCAGCGGCGTCACCGGGCGCCGGCGAGGCCGGCCGATGACCTCACTGTCGCTCGGGTACGGCGGACTTGCGCGTGGATGCGGCGGACTTGCGCGTGGATCCGGCGGCCCTGCGCACCCGTTCGCGCGGCAGCGAGTGCCGGGGTGGGGCGGCGGCGCCGGACGCGGCGACGACCGACGGCGCCGGCCGTGCGAGCGTGGCCGTGGGCAGGCCCACGCGCGCGGTCTCCGGAGCGGGCCTGGCCGGGTTTCCGCCCCACCGCGCGTGCGCCGGTACCTCCTCGCCCTTCATGAGGAAGGAGTCGGCATCGAGCAGTACGCCGTCGCCCATCGTCACGCCGTAGTGGACGAAGGCGCTGACGCCCAACGTGCAACCGTCGCCGATCGTGGTGCGATCCGACTTGAACGTGCCGTCTTCGAGCGAGTGACACTGGATCATGGTGGTGCTGTTGAGCGTGCAGTCGCGCCCGATGGTGACGAGCGTCTTCTCCGGTATGCCACATCCGTCGTCGAAGAGCCTGGCGCCGACCCGGACGCCGAGCGTCCGCAGGATCAGCCCCTTGAACGGGGTACCGTTCAACATCACGAAGTCGCCGGCCAACAGCTTCCAGATACGTTCGTGCCGCCAGAAGTACGGGTCGTAGATCGAGCAGAACCGCGGGGTCAGGGACCGGAACCCGGTGGCGGCGCGCTCGATCAGGATCGAGTACCCGGTGCCGAACACGACGATGGTCGCCATGGCCGTCGCGACCCACACGTCGCCGAACTGGTCTTCGAGGTGGTCCGCGGCAACCAGCGCGATCAGCATCGTGACGTAGAACTGGATCCAGCGCAGGAACAGGAACAGCCCCATGGTGGCGATGTTGTATCTGTTCTTGGCGGACAGGCGGCGGCGGAACTCGTCGCCGCTCTTGAGGTGGTCGAAGCTGCTGTCGCGCTGGACCGACCGCGGAATCTCGAAGGGCGGTGAGCCGAGCAGCCCGACGTCTCGACGGATCTTCCCGTCGATCGGGACCATCGTCTTCGTCCCGAGCAGGCAGTTGTCACCCAGCTTGGCGGCCGCGGGGTAGACGATGACGTTGCCGAAGAAGCTGTTCGAGCTGACCGCCACCGGCGTGGCCCGGAAGGACGTGCTGGAGAATTCGGCGTTCATCAGGGACAGCCCGTCGGAGACCATCGTCCCGGTGCCGATGGTGCTCAGGTACGGCGACTCGTGCCGCTGCGAGGACCCGAAGTTCGACCCCGTCTGCACCAACCCGGGCATGCGGTACCCGAGCGCGCGCAGGTAGTGGACGATGTAGGAGCTGTCGCCGAACAGGGTCATGTAGACGTCGGTGTTGGTCAGGCGCGAGATCGTGCGCTGGAGCCAGTAGTGGAAGCCGTACAGGGGATAGACCTTGCCCGGCTTGATCCCCAGGTTGAGCACGCGCGGCACGGTGAGCACGGCGACGAGTCCGATGAACAGGCCGCCGAAGAACACCACGAAGGAGACGGCCAGCAGGCCGAGGTAGAACCCCCAGCCCGCGAGGTCCACCTCGTCGGAGTCCACGAGCCGGCTGAGCATCGGAAGCCGGGCCACCAGTCCGTTGAGGACGAGGAGCGCCACCGGTACGGCCAGCACGAGCCGGTTCAGCAACTGCATCGTGCCGTAGCAGAACCTCCGCAGGGTGCCACACCTGGCCGGTGCCACGGTCCGGTAGTCCACCTCGGCCGGCTGCGCCGGCGACCCGTGCCAGCGCTGGCCGGCGGGTACGGCCTGCGAGCTGTACAGGGCGGAGGCGTGTCCGAGCTGGGCGCCGTCGCCCATGGAGACCCCGATGTCAAGGACCGTGTTCTCACCGATCAGCACGTCCTTGCCGAGGGTGACCGGGCCGGTCTCGATCAGGCCGTCACGAGCCCGGTAGCAGCTGAAGTTCGACTCCTTGCGGATGACGGTGCCCGCGCCGATGGTGAGCAGGTCGGTGCAGACCGGCATGCTCGTCGAGAAGATCGTCACCCCCGGGCCGATCTTCGCGCCCAGCGCCCGCAGGTAGAGCACGTAGATCGGCGAGCCGACGAACGTCCTCAGGGGGCTCGCGCGGATCAGCGACTTCACCAGCCAGAACCGCAGGTACCTCAGGCTCCAGATGGGGATCTCCTGAGTTTTCCACCGGCCGACGAGGGTCCACTTCGCCACGATCGGCAACACGCACAGGGCCAGGAAGGCCAGCTCGGTGACGACCACCGACCGCAGGTAACTACTGGTCAGATCGTCGGCGTCCCAGATCCACTGGAACGCCGCGACCACCCCGACCGCGCTGACATAGGCAGCCACGAGGAACAGCAGCAGCTGCAGCGCCCCGCAGAGCAGGTACCGCGGCGTGCTGACCCGCGTCAGCGGCCGACGGGGGGCCGGGGCCGCCGACGCGGCGGCCGGCGCCGCGTCGCCGAGCGCCGCGGCGAGGCTGGAGATCGTGGGGTGCAGGTAGACGTCTCTGATCGACACCGGCGGTAGCTCGGGCCGCTCCCGGACCCGGGCACAGAAGTGCGCCATCAGCAGCGAGTTGGCGCCGAGATCGTCGAAGAAGTGACTGTCGATCGACACCAGCTCGACGCGCAGCACCTGGGCCAGCGCGTCGGCGAGCAGCTTCTCGGTCCTGTTGGTGGGAGCCACGTAGGCGCGCAGAGCGCCGATGCTGCGCGGACCCTTGGGCGGGGGCAGGCTCTTGCGGTCGGCCTTGCCGCTGGGCAACATCGGGACGACCGCGAGCGGTTCGAGGTACGCGGGGACCATGTACGCCGGCAGGTGGGCGCGCAGCTCGTCGTAGATCCGTTTCTGGTCCACGCTCGCGGTGCCGGCGCTCAGGCTGTAGTACCCGACCAGCTCCACCATCCCGGCCGTCGGCTCGTACGTGTCGACCACCGCCTGCGCGATCCCCGGCACCTGCGCCAGGACCGACTCGATCTCCGTCAGCTCGACGCGGTACCCCCTGATCTTGACCTGCGTGTCGGCGCGGCCGTGGTACTCGATCTCACCGTTGTCGAGTAGCCGCCCGAGGTCGCCGGTGCGGTACAGGCGGCCACCGCCGGGCGCCAGCGGGTGCGTGACGAACCGGTCAGCGGTGAGGTCGGGGCGGCCCACGTACCCGCGCGCCACTCCCGGGCCGCCGATGCAGATCTCGCCCACCGCGCCGGCCGGCACCGGGGCCAGGTCGTCGTCGAGCAGGACGACCTCGTACGTGGGAAGTGGCCGGCCGATCGTCACCGGGCGGCCGGCCCGCAGCTCGCCCCAGGTCGCGGTGACGGTGGCCTCGGTCGGGCCGTAGGTGTTCAGGATGCGTCGGCCCGGCGCGCTCCAGCGCTCGACGAGCTCGGCCGGGCACGCCTCCCCGCCGACGATCAGGGTCCGGACCTTCGGCAGGTCGCGGGGGACGGTCGACAGCAGCGTGGGTACGCAGTAGAAGACCGTGACGCCCGTGTCGTCGAGGAAGTCGGCCAGCTCGGAACCGAGCCGCCGCGAGTCGGTCGGCCCGACCACGAGCGTCGCTCCCACCGCGAAGGTGGGCCAGATCTCCTCCATGGAGAAGTCGAAGGAGATGGTCATGCCCTGGTAGACGCGATCGGTCGGGCGGACGTCGTACACGTCGGGCACGACGCTGATGAAGTTGCAGATGCTCGACTGTGCGACCTCGACACCCTTCGGTCGGCCGCTGGAGCCCGACGTGTAGATCACGTAGCAGGGCGGGTCGCCGTCCTCGTCGATCCTCGGGCGCGTCGCGGGGCACCTGGTCAGGGCCGCGCCGAGCCGGTCGAGGCTGAGGACCGGACAGGCCAGGTCGACCGTGACCGCGGCGAGCTCCGTCGTCGAGATCAGGAGATCGAGTCCGGCATCGTCCACGATGTACCCGACCCGGTCGCGCGGAGATCCGGCGTCGATCGGCACGAAGGCGGCACCGGTCTTGAGCACCGCAAGCAGCGAGACGTACGTCTGTGCCGACCGGTGCAGGACGATGCCGACGCGGTTGCCGCGTCCGATGCCCAGCCCGATCAGGAGGTGCGCGAGCCGGTTGGCCCGCTCGTCCAGTTCCCGGTACGTCATGCGCCGACCGGCGTCCTCCAGCGCGACCTTGTCCGGCATGCGGTCGCAGGTCGCCTCGAAGAAGTGGTGGAGGCGGCCGGCGCGGCGCGGGCCGGGTGGGCGGTGGGAGATCGTCTTCGCCGGGCGCGCGGGCGCCGCACCGGGACGCACCGCCCGCTGGCTGCTCAACGGTTTCGACCTCTGCCGAGGTGCGCCCGCCACTCGTCGATGGCTCGCGCCTTTGGCGGCGGGCAGGGAAGTAGGGCTCGTTGGATCGGTCATGGAAAGGTAGTCCTCCGCACCGGTTGCGGTAGGCGCGCGGGCAGGCGGCAGCGACAGCCGGCCGGCGGATACGCGGGCAGGCTGATGTCGCCGCCTACGCCTTCGCGCGCGCGGCATATGGGGTTTCGCCTGGGGGATCAGCGGATCGGTACCAGAACCCTGGGAGCGCGGGTCCACGTCTCGCATCAGCGAACCGGGCACCGACCTCTTGTCATCTGAGCTCCAGCGTGCAGCACTTGACCGCGCCACCCGCCTTCAGCAGTTCGGAGACGTCGACGCCGGTCACCTCGAAGCCGCGGCTGCGCAGTTCGGCCACCAGGTGCCTGGCGGCCTGCGGCAGGACGACGTGGCGACCGTCGGAGACCGCGTTGATCCCGAGTACGGCCGCGTCGTCGTCGGTCGCGACGATCGCGTCCGGGTACAACTGGCGCAGCAACTTCTGGCTGCCCGGTGAGAACGCCGGCGGGTAGTACATGATCTCGTTGTCGTCGAGCACCGCGAGCGCGGTGTCGAGGTGGTAGAAGCGCTCGTCGACCAGCACGAGGCTGATCACCGGCAGCCCGAAGATCTCCTGGGCCTCGCCGTGCGCGCCGCGGTCGGTCCGGAACCCGGCGCCCGCCAGAATCCTCGGGCCGGCCACCACGAAGTCGCCCTCCCCTTCGTTGATCAGCACCGGCTCACGCACGTCGGCGTAGCCGTGGTGGTGGAACCACGTGCGGTACGCCGCGGCTTCGTCGGCCCGCTCCGCATGCCGGAACCGGGCCAGCAGAACGCTGCCGTCCACAACGGTCGCCGCGTTGGCGGTGAACACCATGTCCGGCAGGCCGGGCACCGGCTCGATCGTCTCGACCGCGTGGCCGTGCGCCAGATAGGTATCACGAAGTCGTTCCCACTGCGCCATGGCGATGGCACGGTCCACCGGTTTCGCCGGGTCCATCCATGGGTTGATGGAGTAGGCCACATCGAAGTAGGCCGGTGGACACATCAGGTAACGTCGTCGGGTCGCGGTTCGCATTCACGTCCTCACTCGTAGATCCGATGTGCGCAATCGCTGGGCTTACCGACAACGCCGAGCGCGGGGCTCGGCGAGAAGCGGGAGCCCCGGCGAACGGAAATGAACCGCCAGCACCCTCGCAGCCGGCCGGAATCGCTACAGAGATCAAAGATCAAACGGTCTACACCTTGGTCACCGATCTCCCCTGGTTGTCGACTACATCATCAGATCCACGATTGGCGGCGCGACCGGCAACCGCCACCACGTCCGACCACACAACCGATGATTCGTTGCGTACCGGCCGGGAATATCCAGCGTGTCCGCTTCTCTTACGCACACCGCTTTCCGCCCGACATTCGCGCCGAATGCTTCTCCCGCTTCGACGCCACGATGCCACTCCGCACGAGGCCGCCCCACATAGCAGTTGTCACTGCCTGCGTGTGCGTTCCTCATGACCGCCGGCCTCGATTTCACGAGGGCGGAGCGCGCGGACCCACCCCGCCGTTCCGGCATGACGCGCGACGGACGGATCGGCCGTTAGTCCTACGTGGATATTCAGCCACTCCCCGGACGGGCAATTCGTGCCGCCTTCCCACTGACACGGGCCGGGCTCGACAACGCCCGGACCGGCCGGTCGGAGTTGACGCGTATCGGCCATCGAGTTAACGTCCGGGATACGAACGTCGCCTCCCGCCGATGACCACCAATCATCCCGACCGTTGGCACATTCGAATGCGTCGAAACTGCCGGACGAAAACGCCTGGCCACACGGAGCGGGTGAAGATTTCGCCCATCGGCCGAGCCAAGATCTTGCTTGCTCCACCAGTCGCACCGCGCCGCGCAACCTTTCACCCTCACTGAAGAATCTTCACTCTCGCTGAAGAATCGACGTGAATCGAGGTAATTCAGCAACCGTGAACGAATTTCACGAAGACTCCATCACGTCACCATGGCGTGGATAGCCCCCGCGACATCATCCCCCGCGTTCGTCGACGACACCGGGCACCGCGTCGCGGAGCGAACCGCTCGGGACTCTCTCCCGGGGTCCGCCGTGACCAGAGTGCTCATCGTCGAGGACATGCTGCTGACCCGGGGCGCGCTCGTCGCGCTGCTCGCCCGCGAGCCGGACATCGAAGTGGTCGCCGAACTCGGGACGGATGCGCGCCTGGTCGCGCTCGCGGGTGACCTGCGGCCCGACGTCGTCGTGATGAGCGCCGACCAGGTGACGAACGACGTGCTGGCAACCGTCGCAGAGCTGCAGGACACCGTACGGGAGACCGCGATACTGATCCTAGTCGATCCGAGGAAGCCGGTCATCCTGCCCTCCCGCCGGCCCGGCCGCATGCCGAGCTATCTGGTCAAGGACGTGCCGCCCGGGGTGCTCGCGGAGACCATCCGGCGCGTGGCGGGTGGCGAGTGGGTGATGGACCCGCGGGTCGCGGTGGCGGCGATGAGGGGTACCCAATGCAGTCTCACGACTCGTGAGCTGGAGGTCCTCGGCCTGGCTGCCGAGGGCGCGTCGGTCGCGGAGATTGCGCTCCGGCTTCTGCTGGCTCCCGGCACGGTACGCAACCACCTGTCGAAGGCCATCGCGAAGACCGGGGCCCGCAACCGCATCGACGCCATCCGGATCGCCCAGGAGGCAGGGTGGCTCCGGTAGCGCTCAGCGGTTACGCCAACGGTCGACGGGAGAAACGCATGGAGGACACCACGCCCGCGCTCCAGGCTCGCGATCTTCACCAGATCTATCAGGAACGCGAGGTCGAGACCGTCGCGTTGCGCGGCACCGACCTGGTCGTCGAGCCCGCGTCCTGGACGAGCATCATGGGCCCATCGGGCAGTGGCAAGAGCACACTGCTGCACGTCCTGGCCGGGCTCCTCAGGCCCAGCGCCGGCTCAGTGATTGTCGGCGGCAAGGACCTGACGCGACTGGACCCGGGCGAGCGGGCACGCCACCGGCGGCGACACATCGGCGTCGTCATGCAGCGCGACAACCTTCATCCCCTGCTCAACGCCAGGGCCAACGTGGCGCTCCCGCTACGCCTCGACGGACAGCGCCGCCGCCGCGCATACCAGCGCGCCGACCTGCTGCTCGCGGAGGTGGGCCTCGCCGACCGCAGCCGCCACCGCCCCGGCCAGTTGTCCGGCGGCGAGGCGCAGCGGGTCGCCATAGCGACGGCGCTCGCGGCCCGGCCACGCGTCCTCCTTGCCGACGAGCCGACCGGGGAGCTCGACGAGGCCATGACCGAACGAGTGCTGGACCTGCTGGACGATCTGCGGAAGCGGGAATCGCTCGCCATCCTGACCGTGACCCACAACCCCCAGGTGGCACAGCGCGCCGACCGCCGGCTCGTCATGCGCGACGGAAAGGTCGACGATGGCGACTGAACAACCCGCGGTGGAAGCGATCGCGCTGACCCGCCGGTACCGCGCCGGTGGGCAACGGGTGAGCGGCCTGGACCACGTGTCGCTGACCGCGGCGCGCGGCGAGGTCGTCGCCGTGATGGGGCCGAGCGGCTCCGGCAAGAGCACCCTGCTGTACCTGTTGGCCGGCTTGGACGATCCCGACGACGGGTGCGCGTTGATCACCGGCGTGGACTGGCGTTCGGTGCGCGGGCGGGCCCGCGACCGGCTGCGCCTGCACGCCTGCGGCTTCATTCCACAGGGCATGTCCCTGCTTCCACAGGCGACAGCGGCCGAGAACGTGGAGGTGCCGCTGCTGGTGGGCGGGGTCGGGCGTACGGAGCGCCGGGACCGCACGGCCGAGATCCTCGACCGGGTCGGCCTGAGCGACTCGGCGGCCAAGCTGCCCGACCAGCTCTCCGGCGGCCAGCAGCAGCGGATAGCGATCGCCCGGGCGCTCGTGTCCCGGCCGGCCGTCGTCCTGGCCGACGAGCCCACCGGCAGCCTCGACTCCGCCACCGCAGAGGTCGTCACCCGGCTGCTCGTCGGCGCCGCCACCGAGCAGCACGCAGCGGTGGTACTCGTGACCCATGACCCTTCCGTCGCCCAGCTCGCAGATCGCGTCGTAAACCTCCACTCGGGTCACCTGGACCCGGCCGCCCTGGAGGACGACCGTTCCGGAGGTACGAACTGATGCTCTGGCTCCTCGCCCACAGCGTGCGGCGCGCTCCCCGGCGTCTCCTGCTGGCCGCGGTCGGAGTGGCGTTCCCGGTCGCGATGCTCGGGGCCACCCTGCTGTTCGTCGACGGGGCCGTCCGCTCCATGACGTCACACGCCCTCGCACCGGTCCAACTCGAGATGCGCGCCGTCGCCACGTCGGTCAACGTCGACATGGCGCCGGTCGACCGCCGCTTGGCCGCCGTCAGACACGTACGGCAGATCGACCGGTTCGCGGCCGCCGACGTGGTCCTGAGCGCACCGGGCGTGCCCGGGCAGGTGCCCGCGCGCCTGTTCGCGGTCGACGCCAGCTACACCGCTCACCATCCGTGGGTACGGGTGGTGAGCGGGCGGATCGGCGACGGCGCCCTGCTCGGCGAGTCGCTGCGGACCACGGCCGGATTCGGCGCCGCGTCCACCGTCACCATGACCCTTCCCGATGTCGCGGAGGGCACGAAGCCGCCGTCCCTTTCCCTGCCGGTTCGCGGCACCATCGACCTACGCCAGGCCAACCCCTGGTTCGCCGTTCCCGTCGGCGACGCGCAGGGCGACATCGACGAGGTGCCCAAGGCGCTGGTGATCGACTACGCGACGTTCGAGCGCTCGGTACTGCCCGCCCTACGACAGCCGCAGGTCGACCACAGCGACCAGGTGCTCGACCAGGGCAGCGGCGAACTCCCGGCGGCGACCCTCGAAACACACATCACCGTCGACCACGCGTCGTACCCGACCGATCCGGCCCAGGCGCTGCGCTGGTCGAACGGTCTGCGGCGGGTACTCGAACGGCAGTCGCCCGGCGCGGTCGTCGTGGCGGACAACGCCGCCGACGCCCTCACGTCGGCCAAGGAGGACGCCACCAATGCCAAGATCCTCTTTCTCCTGCTGGGCCTTCCCGGCGCGCTGGTGGCCGCCGGGGTCGGCCTGGCGGCGGCCTCAGCGTTGGTGGAGGCGCACCGCAGGGAGGAGGCGCTCCTCCAACTGCGCGGCGCCACCAGCGGCCAGTTGGCCCGGTTCACCGCCGCGCAGGGCGTGCTCGCCGGCGTGATCGGGGCGGCGCTCGGCCTGCTGGTCGCCGCAGCCTCCGTCGACGCGGTGACCGGCCGGCAGGTCTGGCGGGACACCCCTCTCGACAGTCTCGTCACCACGGCGCTCATCGCGGTGGGCGCCGGGTTCCTGACCACCGCGGTCCGGCTCGTCCCCCTCGTACGGGCCGCCCGGCGGCCGGAGATCACCAACCAGCGGCGGCTGCTCGACCGGGGACGCTCGACCGTCTGGACGGGCGTACGCCTCGAACTGGTCCTCATCGCGGTCGCCGGCGCGATCCTCGGCGTCAACGCGTGGACCGGCGGGCTGCGGCAGACCGGACTCGAGGCCCAGGACCTCGCGCTGGCGTTCTACGTTCTCCTCGCCCCGATCGCCCTGTGGCTGGGCTTGACCCTGTTGCTGGTCCGCCTGCTGCGAGGGCTGCTGGTCAGGGCAACCAGCCCGACCCGTCCACGGCCGCTGGCGACCTGGCTGGGCACCGCGCTGCGCTGGTTGGGCCGGCGTCCGGCCCGTACGGGCACCGCCGTCATCCTCGGCGCCCTGGCCGTCGCCTTCGGCACCAACGTGGTCACGTTCGCCGCCACCTACCAGGTGGCCCGGCAGTCGGACACCCTCGCGGCTTTCGGCGCCGACCTGCGCCTGACCTCCACCGCCGTTCCGGCGACGGCCGTGCCCGCGCTCGGCCCGGAGGTCGCCGCGACGACTCCGATCCGCATGGTTCCCAGCCGGCTCGGCAGCGACAGTTTGCCGATCATGGCGATCGACGTGGCTTCCTATCGGGAGACCATCGCGAGCGCTCCGCGGATGGTGACAGGCGAGGGGCTCGACGCGCTGGCCGCCAACCCCACCGCCGTGCTGGTATCCAGCCAGGTCGCCGACGACTTCTCGGTCAGCGTGGGCGACACGCTCAACATCACGATCTTCCCGGACGACCAGAAGCGGCTCCGCAACATCAACCTCACGGTGGCCGGGGTGTACCGCGCCTTCGCGCCGACCGACCCGGCGGTCGGCGTGGTGACCACGTCCACCGCCGTCCAGTCCCCCGCGCCCGCGGACTACTACCTCGCCCGCGTCGCGCCCGGCCTGTCGTCGGTACGGGTGGCCGAGGACGTACGCCGGCAGACCCGTGGGCTCATGATCACCACGCTCGCCCAGCATGTCCAGCAGGAGGAGCGTGGGCTCACCACGCTCGACCTCCGCGGCCTGGGCAGTCTCGAGTCGGTCGCGGCCGCCGTGATCGCCGGGGTGGGTGTGGCGGTCCTGGGTGCGTTCCTCGTTCTCGAACGTCGCCGCGAGTCGGCGATCCTACGCGCCATCGGCGCCACGACCCGGCAGGTGCTGACGGCGCCGGCCGCGGAGGGTGCCATCACCGTGGTCCTCAGCCTGCTCATCGGCGTACCCGTCGGGATCGGCCTCAGCATCGTCTCGATAAAGGTGCTCGGGCTCTTCTTCGTCCTACCGCCCCCGCTGGTCGTCGTCCCCACCACCGCGCTCCTGGGCTTCGGCGCGTTCATGATCGCGGTGTCGGTCCTGGCGTTGGGCGTGACCCTGCGCAGCGTCGCGCGCCAGGATGCGGCTCCCACGTTGCGCGGCTAGCCACCCGGTTCTGGCGATCTTGGACACTTGTGCCGGCTATAGGCGGCACAAGTGTCCAAGATCGCCATGACGTGCGCGACCTACACCGCCGTACACGAGCCGGGCCGCTGCCCGCGCGGCAGCACGTCATCTACTGTTCGTGTTCGGGTCACCGCCGAGCCACCTGCCTCGGGCAGTGCCACCGCCATGGGCGTAGCGACGCTTTCCCTGATCGGTCTGATCGGGCTCGCGGTGCTGTTCGACTACACCAACGGCTTTCACGACGCCGCGAACTCGATCGCCACCGTGGTCGCCACCCGCGTCCTTCGCCCCCGGTGGGCGGTGGCGTGGGCGGCGCTGTTCAACTTCGTCGCGTTCCTGGTCGTCGGCACGGCGGTCGCCAACACGGTCGGGCAGACGGTCAAGTCCGAGTACTTCGGCATGGCCGTCGTGTTCGCCGCGCTGCTCGGCGCGATCTGCTGGAACTACCTGTCCTGGCATCTCGGGCTGCCGACCTCCTCGTCGCACGCGCTCATCGGCGGGCTCGTCGGCGCCGGGCTGGTACGCGGCGGGCCGGACGCGATCAAGGCGGCCAGCGTCCAGAAAGCCGCGCTGTTCATCGTGATCAGTCCGCTCGCCGGCCTGCTGCTCGCCGGTCTGATCATGGTGGTGCTCCGGCTCGTGTTCGCCCGCGCCGATGTCGCGCGCACCGAACGCGGGTTCCGGTGGGCGCAGCTCGCCTCCTCCGCCGCGGTATCCCTGGGCCATGGCGGCAACGACGCCCAGAAGACCATGGGCGTGGTAGCCGCGCTCCTGGTCAGCACCGGTCATCTGCACGCCACCGGGGACAAGCTGCCGATCCCGCTGTGGGTGATGCTGCTGGCCGAGGCCGCCATCGCGGCGGGCACGCTGTCGGGCGGCTGGCGGATCGTCCGCACGATGGGGATGCGCATCACCCGACTGCGGCCGGTCAGCGGCTTCGCCGCCGAAACCGGCGCGGCGATGGCCCTGTTCACCTCCACCGCGATGGGCGCCCCGGTCTCCACCACGCACACCGTCGCCGGGGCCATCACCGGGGTCGGCCTCACCAACCGGGGCACGAGCGCCAACTGGTCCGTCTTCGGCCGCGTCGCCGTCGCCTGGCTGGTGACCATGCCGACCGCCGCGGCGCTGGCGGCCGGCGCCTACTGGCTCGTCACCGGGCCGCCCCGACCGCTCAACCTCGTACTGACCGCGGCGGTCCTGGTGCCCCTGCTCGTCCTGCTGGTACGCGCGGTGCGGCGGGCGCCGACCGCCGCCGACGTCGACCCGGGTACCCGGGCGGTGGCGGTACCGCTGCGGCCCGGCGCGGGCAGCGTCATCGACACCGGCCTGGTGCCCGAGAACGACGAGGTGCGTATGCCGCGACAGCGGGTGGCCCCGGAGCGTCCGGACCTCCGCGCCGGGAGGTCGGTCGGCGAGCCCCTCTGACCGGCGGTCCGCAGGTCAGTCGGGCGCAACGAACGGGTCACCTGATGTTCACCGCCGCGGCCAACGGCTCGTACCGTTGCCCTCCTAGCGTGACGGACATGGATGCCTTGACGCTTCCGGCGCTCGTCCACAACGCGCGGGACCTGGCACAGACCCAGTTGGCCGGGCTTCCCGAACGCTGGCGGCACACGATCGCGGTCGCCCGGCGCGCGGAACAGCTCCTCGGCACGCTCGATGCCGGCGAGGACGACGAGGTCCTCGTCGCCGCGGCGTGGCTGCACGACATCGGCTACGCCGAACCCCTCGTCGACACCGGCTTCCACCCCCTCGACGGCGCCCGCTTCCTCGACCGGCGGCACTGGCCGGCACGAGTGGTCGCCCTCGTCGCCCACCACTCGGGCGCGATCTTCGTCGCCCGGGCGCGGGGCCTGGAGGCCGCGCTCCTGGCGTACCCCCGGGAGCACACCCCGGTGTCGGACGCGCTCACCTACGCCGACCAGACCGTGGGCCCGAGCGGCGAGCGGCTCAGCCTCGAGCAGCGGCTGGCCGAGGCGCTGCACCGCCACGGTCCGCACTCGCCCAACGCGCAGGTCCGTCACGAGCGATCGGCCTACCTCCGTGCGGTGGCCGAACGGGTCGAGCGCCGGCTCGCCGACCGCTCCTCCCCATGAGGCCGGCCCGGCACGCACCGGAGCGTCGCGGGCAATTGGTATCGACGTCGCATGCGGTTACCGCCGCGTCACCGGGCGACTGGGACCGTGACAGGTGTCCGCCGCGGTCGTCCCGCGGAACGCCCTCCGAAGGAGTGCTCCATGCGGATCTCCACAGTCGCCGTCTCCCTCGCCATGAGCCTCGCCAGCGCGCTGGTCGGCGCAGCGGCACCGGCACCGGCAGCGGTCGCCGCCGCAGCGCTGCCCGCGTACGACCACATCCTGGTCGTGGTCGAGGAGAACCACTCGTACAGCGAGGTTGTCGGAAACTCCAGCGCGCCGTACATCACCTCGCTGGCCTCGGGCGGCGCGAACATGACCCAGTCGTTCGCGGTGACCCACCCGAGCGAACCCAACTACCTGGCCCTGTTCTCCGGCTCGACCCAGGGGCTCACCGACGACTCCTGCCCGCACACGTACTCCGCCGAGAACCTGGGCCATCAGCTCATCAACTCGGGCCAGACCTTCAAGGGGTACTCCGAGAGCATGCCGTCCGACGGGTACACCGGCTGCACGTCCGGCCAGTACGCCCGCAAGCACAACCCCTGGGTGGACTTCAGCAACGTGCCGTCGTCGAGCAACCTGCGGTTCGCCGACTTCCCCACCGACTACACCACGCTGCCGAAGATCTCGTTCGTCGTGCCGAACCTGTGCGACGACATGCACGACTGCGGCGTCTCCACCGGCGACACCTGGCTGAAGAACAACCTCGGCGCCTACGCCAGCTGGGCCACGACCCACAACAGCCTGCTCGTGGTGACGTTCGACGAAGACGACCGGAGCGCCAGCAACCGCATCCCCACCGTCTTCTACGGCGCGCACGTCGCGACCGGCAGCTACCCCGAACACATCACCCACTACACGGTCCTGCGCACGCTCGAGAGCCTGACCGGTCTCGGCTGCGTCGCCAACTCGTGCTCCGTCAGCCCCATCAGCGACATCTGGAACTGACCGCGAAACCGCCGCGGCGTGACCACCGGGCCCGGTGGTCACGCCGCGTTCGATGGTTCGAATACCGCATGTTGGCGGGTGTTTCCGCCACGTCGTTCGACCACGCTCGATGCAACCGTCCACCGGGACAGCCCCGAGGCGGCGGCAGCGAGCAGGGAGAGCGCCATGGCGATACAGACCGGCCGAGTGCCCACCGGGGCGCGCATCGGAAGCGACCCCGCCGAAACCCACGATCTGTGGAACTACCGGGTCCGCGGTGAGACGCCGACCCAACGCCTGGACCGCTGTTACACCGAACTCCTGCAAGAGGTACGGGTGGCCCAGACCGGTGTGCAGGTGCTCCTCGCGTTCCTGCTCTGGGTGGCGTTCAACCCTGGCTTCAGCTCGGTCACCTCCTACCGGCGCGGCCTGTACGTCGTGGCGCTCGTGCTCGCCACCCTCGCGCTCGCCCTGCTCATCGCGCCCGCGTGCGCCAACCGCGTCGCCTACCGCCGCAGCCTCAAGGCGGCGACCCTCCCCCTGGCGAACCGTTGCGCCGCAGGGGGAATGGCGCTGCTGTTCGCCTCGCTGAACTGCGTCCTGGTCCTGATCCTCGACGTGGTGCTCGGGTCCGTGCTCGCCGCCGCGCTCGGATTCACCACCGTCATGTGGTTCGCCGCCTGGTGGTACATCCTGCCGTGGACGGTGCTGCGCAGGCACAGCCGCCGGGACGCGTCGCCGGCCACGGCGCCCCGGCGGGTCGACCTGCTCGTCGCCGAGCGCGCGCCCGGATCCCCGTCCGGCGCGCCCACGTCACCGCGCGCACCGCTCGTCTGCCGCTGGCGGAACAACGCCGGTGTACTGACCGCAGCGTGGCAACCGGTCCGGCCCTCGGCACACCAGAGCGCCGGCCCCGAGGTGGAGGGAGAATACCGATGACGAAGCCACCCGCCGGGGACCGGCAGCGGGAGAGTCCGATGCGACGCACGGACCGCCGTTACAGCGAGCTTCTCCAGGAACTGCGGGTGGCACAGACCGGTGTACAGGTGTTGCTGGCGTGTCTGTTGGCGCTGGCCTTCACGCCGCGCTTCGCGTACCTCACCGGGTTCGAGCGCGGGGTGTATGGCGTCAGCCTCCTGCTGGGCGCCGCGTCGGCCGCGATGCTGATCGCACCCGTGCCGTGCCACCGGATGCTCTTCCAGCGGCGGCTCAAGCGCCAGTTGGTCGCGGCGACGGCACGCTTCATGGTGTACGGCCTGCTCCTGCTGCTGCTCTCGGTGGGGGCCGCGGCCCTGCTGGTCATCGACGTCGTCTTCGACGGCCGGTTCGCCGCGTGGTGGGCCGCCGGCACGATGGGCTGGTTCGGCGCCTGGTGGTACGTCGTACCGATGTGCAACAACCGTCGTCGCTCACGGCTCGGGTAGGCGTTCCCTGCGCGTGGCCTCCCGGGCGATGTCCATCCGCGAGCGGACCCCCAGCTTGGTGAGGATGTGCGAGACGTGGCTCTGCACGGTCCGCCGGGACAGGAACAGCTGTGCGGCTATCTGCGGGTTGGACATGCCGCGCGCCACCAAGGTGGCGATCTTCGTCTCGGTCGGCGTGAGCGCGTCCCAGCCGTGGTGTACGCGCCGGTGCTTCGCCTGGGGACCGCGCCGGATGCCGTACGCGCGGAACCGGGCCTGGATGCGAGCGAGGTCCCACTGCGCGCCCAGCGCCTCGTACCCGGCTAGAGCATGGGTGAACTGAGCCCGCGCCGCCACGACGTCGCCGGAGTCGGCGAGCGCCACGCCGCCGGCGCCCAGTGCCTGTACCCGGGGCAACGGACGTCCGGCCGCCTCGTACCGGTCAGCGGCGCGCAGCAACTGGACGGGGTCGTGCTCGAGCAGGCCGCGGGTGTGCAGCGCGGTCGCCTGCCGGTACGGCGCCGTCGAGCCGTCCACCAGCGTGGCGGCGCGGACGACGACGGCCCGGGCCGTGGCGAGATCCCCCACCTCGATCGCGAGGCGTACGGCGTCCGGGAGCAGCGGCGCCGTCTCCGCCTGCTCCTCGGCCGAGCGGGAGAGCGCCTCCATCAGCACCGCCAGCGCCTGCCCGGGCGCGCCGGCCTGCTCGCGTTCGAGGCTCCTGGCCAGCGCGAGCGGATAGACCATCCGGTTGCCGAGCCGGTCGGCGTACGGCTGGAGCGCGGCGAGGTGCCGGGCGGCACCCTGTCCATGATGGAGCGTGATGGTGGCCGCGATACCACGCCGGCAGCACTCGACGACCGGGTCGCGGAACGCGCCGGGCGACTGGTCGACGAGATCGGCTTCGGCCAGGGCCTCCTCCCATCGCCCGGTGTTGAACAGCAGCTCGACCAGCAGGCTCTCGGCCTGTCCGAGGCGCACCACGTTGCCGGCGCTGTCGGCCTTTCGCCGGACGTGCCGCACGGCGGCGATCGCGTCGTCGTACCGGTCGAGGTCGCTGAACGCGTTGGCCTGGTTGATCTGCAGCAGCATCCGCAGGTCGGCCAGGGCCGGCTCGCCTTCGGTCACGGTCAGCGCCCGGTCGAAGAGGGGGAGGGAGTGGACGACCTCGCCGCGCATGCCGTGCACCATGGTCAGTACGGCCAGGGCCCAGCCGACGGCCCAACCGTCGCCGGTCGCGGTGGCCTCGGCCAACGCCTCGGCCGCGACCCGGCCCGCCTGGTCGACGTGGCCGAGACCACGGTGCACCCGCGCGACGAGAACGAGCAGCCGGGCCCGGTGCGGTGGCGGGAGTCCCGGGTCGCCGAGGGCTCGTTCCAGGGCCGCAAGGGACTCCTCGGAGCGGCCCTCGGTGGCCCGACACTGGGCGAGCGTCCCGTGGAGGTCGACCACGAGATCGGGCTGCGGCGCGTGGGCGAGCGCCCGGCTGGCCACCTGCGCGGCGTCGGTCACCTCACCCACGCGGCACAGGGCCTCGGCGAGGCGGCAGGCCAGCAGATCGTGCGGCCCGGCCGCCGCGGGTGTGCCGGCGAGCGCCCACCTCAGCAGCGGAATCGCGACCCGGGGTGCGCGGCCGATCAACGGCCGGGCCGACTCGACGAGCCATCGCACCACCCAGTCGTCCGCCGCACCGGCCTGCGACCCGGCGCTGCACAGCGCGGGCAGGAGCTGCCGCGCGACCCGTTCGACCGGAGCGCCGTGCCGCGCCAACGCCCGCCCGGCGTCACGGTGCCAGGCGGCGCGCACCGCCGCCGGCATGCCGTCGTACAGCGCGGTACGGATCAGCGGATGCCGGAACGCCAGCCCTGCGCCGTCGTCACGCAGCACCCCGGCCGCGATCGCCTCGTCCAGTGCCGGCAGCAGGTCGGTGAGCGACCGCCCGGACACCGCGGCCAGCTCGGTGACCGAGAAGTCGACGCCCAGCAGCGCCCCGGCCCGCAGCGCCGCCCGCGCCGAAGTCGACAGGAACTCCAACCGGTCGGCTATCGCGTCCGGCAACGAGCCCGGCGTCGGTCCGCCGGTCACCTCGACCCGGCCGTCGTCGCGTACCAGGCGGCCCCCGCGGGCGAGCGCGTTGACGAGCTCGGTCAGGTACAGCGGGTTGCCCGACGCGCCCCTGGCCAGCCGCATCAGCCGGGCGCCGGGCGTGCCGGCGACGAGCGTGGAAACGAGCCGGGCGGCCTCCGGCTCGGGCAGGCCCTGAACGTGCAGCAACCCGTCGGGATCCACGGTCCGGCGGAGCGTACGCAGGTCGTCGCGCTGCGGCACCGGCCGCAGCGCTCCGACCAGGAGCAGCGGCAGTTGCCGCACCGACCGGGCGAGCCGCGCCCAGGCCAGGACCGTCGCCGGATCTGCCCACTGCAGGTCGTCCACGACCAGCAGCACGGGGGCCGCACCGCACAGCTCGTCGACCAGCGCCAGCAACTGCTCGGCGGCCGCGACGACCGGCTCGACGGCGCTCCCCGTGCCCGAACCGGTGCGCAGCATCCGCATGATCGCCTTGCGCGCCGGATCGTCGGCACTCTCCCGCACGCCGAGCGCCTCGAGCAACGGCAGGAGCGGAAACGCCCGACTCAGCTCGTCGCACGCGGCCCAGAAGACCTGGCAACCGGCGGCCCTCGCCTCTGCGGCGGCCGCGCGCACCAGCGCGGACTTGCCGATCCCCGGCTCACCCTCCAGCAGCACGGCCCGACCTCCGCCGGCCACCAACTCTCCGACCCAGCCGGTCAGGCTGTCGCGTTGAGTCTGGCGACCGATCAGGGGCTCTGCCAGGAGAGCGTCGGCCATGTGCCAACGCTACCCCTCAATTTGCCGCATATAAATGTTCAGTTCAGGTTCTGTACATCTAGCAAATCTGTTTTGAATGCGGCGGTCCGGCTTCGCTCAAGCGGAAACAGATACCGCCGCACCGAATTGTCGGCGCGCACGGTAACGTCGCCGCGCCGCCGCCGAGGATTGCCTTTCTCTTAACGCCGCGGTCGCTGACCCCGCCCGGTCGGATCTGGCACGGTGACAATCGTCTGGCCAGGCATCAGGCAGAAATCACCCAACGCGCGGGAGTATCCATGCAGATCAAGCGCAGCGTGATCGGCCTCGCTCTGGCGGCGGCCGCCGCAGGTGGGCTCGTAGCCGGTACGACGGCCACGAGCCCGAACATCTACTACGACCTGAGCCCCGCGACGAACAACGGGCCCGTCGTCACCACGCCGGACACCGCCACCGCGACCGCGACCGCGACCGCCGGCAATTCTCCGGCGACGGCGACGCCGCCGATCTACTACGACCTGTAGAAGCGTTTCCTCCCTTCGACGGAAGCCGTCGTACACACCCACGAATCGGCGGCTTCGCGGCGGCCGGCCTGCCACACGCCCAGCGGTTACCTACGACCGCTGCACAGCGGCGTTCGGCAGGCCGGTCCGCCGTTTTCACCGGGCGGCGGACGCTGTCTGTGACTATGGGCGAATCGGTGCGGGCAGACATCCGCCACCTGGCGGGTATTCATCGGCTACCGCTCCCGGCGGAGCGCGAGACGGGCGTCCAAACCGCCTAGGGAAGATCCATGCGGCCGAGCTCGGCGGCCAGCGGGGAGCCGTCGCTGTCGATGGCGAAGGCGAGGTCGGCGTCGCGGGCCAGGTCGTAGGCCGCCTGCAGGGTACCGATCACCGAGGCGTCCACCGCGGTGACCTCCCGCAGATCGATCAGGATCCGGGCCGGCCTGCAGTGCATGATCACGTCGATGAGGATGCTTCGCAGATCGGCACCGGCAGCGGCATCGATCTCGCCCTGCAGGCGTACGGCGACTGCTGAACTATCCGGGCACGTGGGACTGACGAGGACGTTTCCCACAGCCATCCCCTGTTCATCCGTGTCGACCAGTGGGGGCTTCCATGCACACGGTACGGGTTGACGACCGTCACTGGTACCCCTCACACCGGTGAAAGCGCGAGACCCGGCGGCCGATGCGCCAATCACCCACCCGGCCCCGGCCCGCGCCGCGTGCCGGTCAGAGCCCGCTCGGGAGATCACACAGGGCGGCGCTGAGCCCCCACAACCGCCGTGCGGCGTCGTCGTCGCGCGCGAGGGGGCTCGGCTCGGCCGCCTTGCTGTTGCTGAAGTACGCCCCGGTCACGTCCGTGACCCCCGGCGAGATGGCCAGGTGGATCGCCGTCTGTGCGCCCTGCTCCGGTGACTTCTGGAACGGTCGGGTGAGCCGGGTGAAGAGCGCGAACGCGCCCCTCGCCTCCCGGGCCAGCCCGGTGTGGACGAAACCCGGGTTGAGGCAGTTGGCGGTGACCCCGGTGCCGCTCAGTCGCGCCGCGAGCACCCGGGTGAACCAGATGTTCATGAGCTTGGACCGGTTGTACGCCTGCAGCGGCTTGAATTCGCGCTCGCCCTGCAGGTCGTCCCACGGCACCGACCGCACCTGCTTGTGCACGTCGGACGAGACCGTGACCACCCGCGCCCGCGGCGCCGCGATGAGCCGGTCGAGCAGCAGGTTCGTCAGCAGGAACGGCGCCAGGTGATTGACCGCGAATGTCGTCTCCAGGCCGTCTTCGGTCACCTCCCGGCTGAACTTCGACACGCCGGCGTTGTTGACGAGCACGTCCAGGTGGTCGTAGCGGTCCGAGACGGCCTTGGCCAGCTTGCGGACGTCGCCGAGCCGGGCGAGATCGCACGTCAGCAGTTCGACCCGGGCGCCTGGGACGCCGGCGCGGATCCGCTCCACCGCCGACCGCCCGCGTACCCGGTCGCGGGCGACCATGAGGACCCGGGCGCCACGCCGGGCCAGTTCCCGCGCCACGACCTGACCGATGCCGCTCGTCGCGCCGGTCACCAGGCACAGCTTGCCGTCGATCTGCCACACTCCCGAGGTGGGCACCAGCTACCTCCGCTCACCCGTACGATCTCGCCGCTGACGTTGCCGTTCAGCCGGGAGCTCAGGAACAGCACCGCACCGGCAACATTTTCCAAGGTGGACACTCACCGCGTCGTCGTCTGGCCGGCGACCGTCTCGCACACCTGCGGCGGCACCCCGGCGCGGCGCCGTACGGTCAGCGCCCGCGCGGGCCGCTTCCCACCCCCCGTTCATTCGCCATGCGGGCCGCCCTCCGGGCTCCGCTCGACCCCGGTCGCCTGGCACAGCCGGTGGAGAACCGTCCGGTCGTCGGGTCCTGAGGAGGTCCGCACGTCGCCGCCGGCCGCCGCGTCGCCGGGCGCGACCGCCTCGCGCAGCCACACGCGCCGCCACGGTCCGTCGCCCGGATCGACGGCCAGCACGGTGAACTCCGTACCCGGTGCGAACACCACGGTCTCGCGGCGCCCATCGGCGATCAGGTCGCCGACCCGACGCCCCGTCAGCGACCAGGCGACAAGGTCGGGGCCGGCTTCGCCGCCTCCTGCGGGTGCCTCAGGCGGGGCGGTGACCAGCAGGGACGGCGTCGACACGCGCTGACCGGACCGGGACGCTTCGAACGCTCGTGACCGCGGGTCGGCGCTACCCGTGACCGGCCCGATGTAGGCCGGGAGCCGGGCCAGGCCGCTGGTGACGCACCCGGCGAGCGCCCGGGCCGCGGCCTCCTCCTCGGGGCGGCACAGGTCGCCGTCGACCAGCCTGGCCCGCACGGCGACGAGATCGACCAACGCCGCGTCGCGCGGTTCGCCGGCAGCGGCGCCGCGCAGCCCGGGCCGCTGGGCCAGCAGACCGGTCACCGCCCGGGCGTGCCCGTCGAAGCGGCGCCCCAGAAGTTCGCGCACCCGCTGACGTTCTTCCGGCGTACTGCGGTGGCCGACCGGGACCGGGGGAACGCTCGCAGCCGGTCGGTCCGGCGCGGTTGTCCCGTCCTGCTCCGGTTCGGGCGCCGTGGTCGCCGCGGCCCGCTCCCGTTCCGGTACCGCCGCGTGCGGCGTCACCGGCTCCGGTTCCGGCCCTGGTTCCGGCTCCGGCTCCGGTTCCGGCTCCGGTTCCGGCTCTGGTTCCGGCTCCCGCTCTGGTTCCCGTACCAGGCGGCCGTCGGCGGTCAGCTGCCACGGCGCCCCGTACCGGTCGCCGAACGGCGGGTTCCAGGCCACACCGGCCCCCGCCGACAGCACGAACCGCACGGCTCGGCGCACGTCCTCGGGTAGCCGCTCCAGCAGCTGGGCCACCGCCGGCCAGGCATCGCCGGCGGCCACCCCAGGGGAACCGACCACCAGCAGTACCCGGTCAGGGTCGGCGGGCAGGGTCGCGACAACGGCGGCCGGATCCGCCCGGCCGCCGCGTACCCACAGTCCACAACGGACCACCTCGACGACCCAGCCGTCGGAGAGTCGCTGGACACCCGGCTCCAGGGTGGCGTCGCGATCGACCGGCGGCAGCCACTCGAGCAGTTCGGGGGCGGTGCCCCGGCGGTACCGCAGCCGCTGCGCGTACGGGCGAGCCGCCGGCCGGCCGTCCGCGTCGACCGTCACCGACACCGGCGACCCGCCGGGCCCGATCGCCGGCATGCCCGCGGCGACCTCGACGACGGCCCCGGCGGCGACCAGCCGCGTTGCCACCGTGTCCACGACCCGTCCCCCCGGCCCGTAGGGCACCAGGACGAGGTGGTGGCGTAGCGCGGCCGGCAGGTCACCTACGTACCGTAGGAGCGCGTCCGGATCGACGTCCCGCCCGCCGGGGCGCCCGACCACGAGCGTCACCCCGGCGGGGTGGACCGGCACCGCGTAGGCCGGATCATCGTGGCCGCCGCCGGCGTCGGTAGCCGAGTACACCCACAGGCCGGCCGGTACGGGTGTCGCGCGCAGGGGCCCGGCGGCGGTCGCCACGGCGGCGAGCGCACCCTGCCAGCGGGGAGCCGGCGCGCGCGATCCGTGCGCCACCGGCGGCGTTTGCGGGCTGAAGGTCAGCCACTGGCCGCCGTCGGGGACGAACAGGTTGCCGGGCAGCACCAGCACCGGCCCGTCCGGCGCCGTCACCGGCAGCGTCAGCAGGTCGGCGACGAGCTGCGCGACGGGGGGTGCGCCGCGGCGCGGGCTCCCGGCCCCCGACAAGACGAGCCGGAGCGCCCGGCAGCCCGCCGGCAGGGCGTTGCCGACCACGTCGACCAGGGCCGTGGCCGACGGGGACCGATCCGCGGCCACCAGGACGGTGAGCGTCTCGGGAGCTGCCGGCAGGTCGGGCAGTGCCGCCAGCGGTACGGATGGCTCGCCGACCACCATGACCGGTCCGCACCACCGGACCACCGGCGCGGACGGCTGCGCGCGCCCGGTCACCGGGGCCCGTTATCCGCGCGGCAGTCCACCCGCAACGCGGAGACCCCCAGGTGCGCGCCGTCGCGGCCCGGTCCCCAGTCGACCCCCCGGGTCACCATCTGCACCGCCAGCTGTCCCGTGGTGACCGGGAAGCTGCCCGCCTCCACCCAGCGCCCCTGGTTCACCGTCTGGTCCACGTCGAACGAACCGGCGGCGGTGCCCCCTACGTCGACGCTGCCGTAGACGACGTAGTGGGCCGGCTTGCCCGCCGCGTCCGTGGGGTCCCCGGTACCCGGCACGTGGACGCGTACCGCGCAGGAGCCGCGATTGACCGTACCGGTACGGAACGACCAGACGACGACGTTGTCCGGGTCATCCTGGTTGGCGTCACCGCTCATCGGTACGGCCACGACCTGACCTGCGCAGCCGTCACCGCTCCAGCCGCCCGTCGGCCGCGAGCGCCAGTCGGCGGACCAGCCCTTCTGGTAGAAGCCCGTACCCGCCGCCTGCGGGCAACTCTGCCCCGCGACGGCCGTGTAGCTGGCAGCGGCCGGCCCGACCGACCGGGCTGACCCGCTCGATCGCGGCGCGGACGGGGCCGGTGACCTACCGCTGCCGCCGGCGGCCGCCTTCGCCGCGCTGGTGGGAGCGGATGCAGGCTTGTCGGCGCCGCCCGCGGTGGGGTCCGTACGCTCGGCCGTCCGCGCTATCGGCGCGTCCGAGTGGCTGGAGCGGAGGCTCACGATGCCGACCCCGGCGGCCGCCACGGCAGCGGCGACGCCCACGGCGAGCGGTACGGCGACGCGCCGACGGCGTGGGCTCCGGCCGGCAACCGGGAAAGCGGGCGCGCCGTCGCCGTCCCCGCCGCCCGACACCGGCAGCGCCGGCGGCGGGGCGGCCGGCGGCGGGGCGGCCGGCGGCGGGGCGGCCGACAGCGGGGCCCGCGCCGGCGGGGCCGGTACCGGCCCGTTGTCGTCCGCGCTTCGGGCGTCGGGGGCGCCGTAGGCCGGATCGTCCTCGGCCGGATGGTCCATCGGCACCACCGGCATGACGAACGGCCGGACCAGCCGCAGCTCGGTGGGCACGGACGAATCCTGGTCGCCGCCTTGCTCGGGCACGATCATCCGGTACTCGCTAAGACGGCCATGGTCGTCAATGTTAGCTATCGACCAGCGTGACTCGCCACTTCCGCCCGCGCCGCCGTGACGATCGCCGCACCGGCCGGCGGGCCAAGGCTCCGCCGGAAGTGTCCGAAGTCGACTGACCGACCGGGAGGGTGGGTCCCGGCCGCGACACGGTCGCCTACGCTGATGCGGTGCACGGACCAGGTCGATGCGGCCGACGGGACGATCCGGCAACCGTCCGCCACCTGCTGCCCCACCCGCTCACACCCGGCTGGAGGTCGCGCCGATGACCTCCCGGGTGCTCACCGTCGCCCGGGATCCGGCGGTCACCGCCGCGTACCGCAGCATCGGGGAGGCGTTGGCCGCGGCCCGCTCCGGATGCGTGATCAACGTGCTGCCCGGCGAGTACCCGGAGAGCCTGGCCATCGTGGCATCGGTCACCGTCACCGCGGCGAGCGGAGCGGGCAGCGTACGGGTGGCGCCCGGGACCGGCCCCGCGCTGCTGTCGACCGCCGAGGCGGTGACGGTGGTGGGGCTGGTCCTGTCGGGCGACGGCGACCCCGACGGCGCCTGCGTCGAGGTGCGCTCGGGCCGGTTGACGCTCGAGGACTGCGAGCTACGGGCCGAGTCGTTCGCGGCGGCCATGGCCCTGGCCCCCGGCACGCTGGGGATGCGCGGGTGCCGGGTGCGCAACCCGGCCGGGGCCGGGGTGGTGGTCAACGGCGCCTCGGGCGGTTTCGTGGAGCACTGCACGTTCACGGGAATCGGCACCTCGGCGATCGTGGCGACCGGCGGCGCGGACCCGGCGGTGCACGCGGCGGTGATCCGTGAGGTGCACGGCAACGGCATCTGCGTGACCGGCGCCGCCCGCGGCCGCTACACCGACTGCGACATCTCGGCGACCGGGAAACCGGCCGTGGCGGTGGAGCACGACAGCGCACCCCTGCTCCGCGACTGCCGCATCCACGACGTACGGGACGTGGGTCTGTACGTGGCCGGCCGGTCCCGACCGGTGGTCGAGGACTGCCTCATCGAGCGCAGCGGTGACCACGGCGTGCTGATCGACGACGGTGCCGACCCGGTCCTGCGCCGCTGCCGGGTCGCCGACCCGCACGGCAACGGTGTCCGGATCGCGGGTGCGGCCCGCGGCACGGTGGAGGCGTGCGAGGTGACCGGCGCGCCGGCGGTCGGGGTCTGGGTCGGTGAGGCCAGCGACCCGCGGGTACGGGACACCGAGGTGACCGGCTGCTCCGACACCGGTCTGCTCGTCCTCGGCGGCGCGGCCGGCTCGTTCGAGGACCTGCGGATACGTGACGTCACCGGGCACGGCGTCGGCATCCAGGGGGACGCGAGCCCGCTCATCCGGGCGGCCACCATCGCGGGCTGCGGCGGCCACGGCATCGTCGTCGTCGACAACGGCCGGGGCCGGATCTCCGACAGCCGGGTCAGCGACACCCGCTTCGCCGGGCTGCGTACCGCGGACGGGGCGAATCCCCTCGTACACAGCGTGGTGCTGACCGGCAGTACCGATGTCGGGGTACTGATCGACGCCGGGGGCCGGGCCGTGCTGCGCGAGTGCGAGGTCACCGGGGCGGGCAGCGACGGCGTACGCGTCGAGGGCGGCGGCGACGTGTCGATCAACCGTAGCCGGGTGCACCGCTGCCGGGGCGCCGCGGTCCGACTCGCCGCCGGAAGCAGCGGCCTGCTCGTCGACAGCCGGTTGACCGGCAACACCGGCGACGGCGTGGTCGTGGAAACGGCGGAGCCGGTGGTGCTCCGGGGCTGTGCCGTACGCGACAACGCGGGAGCCGGTGTCGACCAGCGGGTCGCGTCGACCCGGTTCGAACTGGTCGACCTCGACAGCGGCGGCAACGGGCGGCCGGACAGCACCACCGCCTCGTACACCGGTCCGGCGGACGGTCACCACGGAGCGGAGGTCGGCGCGACCCTCGCCGGGGCGCTCCCCGCTCCGGACGACCAGCCCGTGGCGCCGGCCGACCCGGCCCCGCCGGATCCCGGTGCGGGCGACGACACGCTGTCGCCGCTCCTGCACGAACTCGACGACCTCGTCGGCCTCGCCGAGGTGAAACGGGAGGTCGGCACGCTGGTCAACCTGAACCGGCTGGCGCGACGCCGCCGCGACGCCGGGCTGCCGGCCCCGCCGGTCAGCCGGCACCTGATCTTCGCTGGCCCGGCGGGCACCGGCAAGACGACGGTGGCCCGGCTGTACGCCCGGATCCTCGCCGCCCTCGGCATGCTGCGGACCGGGCACGTGGTGGAGGTGGCGCGGGCCGACCTGGTCGCCTCGGTCGTCGGCGGGACCGCCCTCAAGACCGCGGAGAAGGTCGAGGCCACCCTGGGCGGGGTGCTGTTCATCGACGAGGCGTACACCCTCGCGCCGCCCGACCACGCGGCCGGCCCGGACTTCGGGCGGGAAGCCGTCGACACACTGGTCAAGCTGATGGAAGACCACCGCGACGACCTGGTGGTGATCGCCGCCGGATACCCGCACGAGATGCGCCGGTTCCTGGCGTCCAATCCCGGGCTGGCGTCACGGTTCACCCGTACGCTCGAGTTCGCCGACTACACGCCGGCGGAGCTGGTCACCATCGTCGAACGGTTCTGCGCCGGCCACGGCTACGAACTGCACGCCGACGCCCGGGCCGCGCTGCACGGGCACTTCGACCGGATCCACCGCGGCGACAACAGCGGCAACGCCCGGGCCGCCCGGCGGGTCTTCGAGGAGATGGTGGAGCGCCAGGCGCACCGGCTGGCGGGGCTGGCCGAGGTCACCGACCGGGAGCTGACCCTGCTGACCGAACGGGACCTGCCGGCCGCCGCGTCGGCCAGCGCGGCCCGGCCGGGCCAGGTCGACGAGCGGTCACTGCCGTCGCTGCTGGCCGAACTGCACGCCATGGTGGGCCTCGCCGAGGTGAAACAGGAGGTCTCCAAGCTGGTCAACCTGCTCGCCGCCGCGCGCCGCCGGGAGCAGGCCGGCCTGCCGACGCATCCGGTCGGCCGCCATCTGATCTTCTCCGGGGCGCCCGGGACCGGCAAGACGACCGTGGCGCGGCTGTACGGCCGGCTGCTGGCCGCCCTCGGGGTGCTCCCCCGCGGCCAGCTGGTGGAGGTGTCGCGCGCCGACCTGGTCGGCGAGTTCGTGGGCCAGACCGCCCAGCGGACCCGGGAGACGTTCACCCGCGCTCTCGGCGGCGTGCTGTTCATCGACGAGGCGTACACGCTGACGCCCGTCGGCGGCAGCGCCGTCGACTTCGGACGGGAGGCGGTGGACACGCTGGTCAAGCTGATGGAGGACCACCGGGACGAGGTGGTGGTCATCGTCGCCGGCTACGCCGAGGAGATGGCCGGGTTCGTCGCCGCGAACCCGGGCCTGGCGTCGCGGTTCTCCCAGCGGGTCGAGTTCGCCGATTACACGCCCCCGGAGCTGGTCACGATCGTCGAGCAGCGGGCTCACGAGTCCGGTTACCGCTGCCCGCCACTGACGATGGACGCCCTCGAGCGCCACTTCACGCTCGTGCCGCGGGACCGCACGTTCGGCAACGGCCGGTACGCCCGGCACGTACTGGAATCGATGATCACCAACCATGCCGAGCGGTTGAGCCTGCTCACCACGGCCACCGACGACGATCTGCGGCTGCTGATCCCGCCGGACGTACCGGAGCCGAACTGAACCGGTGCGGCCTCAGGCCTCCGGTGGGTCCCCGCCGGGGGCGGAGTCGGTCGGCTGCCGGTGGCGTACCGCACCGGCGAGCACGTCGGGGATGGAGTCCGACCCGGGGTCTTCCGGCGGCCGCTCGGGCCGGAACCGGTCGACCGTCTCGACGAGCTGGTACAGGCCCTGCAGGACCTGGTCGCGACCGGGGTCGTGGGCGGCGCGGGCGACTCGGTCGGCGTAGTCGCGCAGCGGGCCCGTCGCGCCCGGCATGAGGTCACGTATCGCGGCGGCCACCCGGGCGACCATTTCCGGGTCGGGGTCGTTGGACACGTTCCCGTGCTCCCCCAACGCCTGCCGGACCAGGTCACCACGCCTCTCGCGCAGCCGTTTCAGCAGCAACGTCAGCTTGTCGGGACTGGCCGGGATCCGCCGCTTCTCCGCCGCTTCCAGCAGGCGGTAGTTGTCGGGATCGTGGGCGATCGCCGCGTGAACCTCCGGGTGGTCGCCGAGAAACTCGAGCGCGATCCCGGTGAGCTGGTCGGAGGGTACCGCGGCGCGCAGCCGGTCGAACTCGTCCTGCGTCAGGTACTGTCCGTCGGCCGGCTCGCCGGCAGGCTTGGCCCGGTCCATGTACCGTTGCCGGGCCTCGATGACCTCGACAGCGGTGCGGACGTGGCCGAGCTCGGCGTACGTGTCGCTCTCCCGGATCGCCGCAGTCCACTTGGTCCCCACCGTGAGCGCTTCGGTGACCTCGCCCAGCCGAGCGATGGCCGCCTCGTCGACAGTCGCCTCATCGGTGCGCGGAAACCGCGTCGCGTCGTAGGTGGTCTCGGGACGCGGAGACAAGTACGGGCGGCCGAGCAGTTGCGCGGTGTTGGCGGTGTTGGCGCCCTCCAGCACCGCAGGAACGGTACCCAGCTGGTACAGCAGCCGGAACACGTCCTGTGGCACGCCGCCCGTGCGCACCACCAGCACGTCGCCTGGCGCGAGCGCCGCGATGCGCTCCGCCAGCCCGGGATCGGAAGCGTCCGCCCGGTGCAGCCATGCCGGGGCGTACGCGGGGGCGAAGTCCACGGTGGAGTCACTGATCTCCAGCAGCAGGGCCGGGCGGTCCAGCCCCGCCTCGTGCAGCGCCGCGGCCAGCGTCGCGCCCGCGCCGGAGCGGATGTCCTCCTCCAGCCGGTGCAGCCCGTACACGGGCATGACGTCGACGGAGCCGCCCAGCGCGGCCTCGACCACCGCGTGCAGCCCGCCGGCCACCGGTCGCGACAGCGCGGCGTCGAGCAGCGCCCGCGCGTCCGCTACCCCGCCGATCGGTGGCACGTAGGTGTGGAACAGCGCGTACTCGTCGATCCCGGCACCGACGTCGATGACGTGGGCCGGCTGTCCGGGGCCGGCGCGGTGATAGGCCAGCCGAGGTCCGGCGCGCCACGCGTAGGGCTGGAACACCATCGCCGTGTCCGCACCGAGATAGTTGAGCAGGTTCGTGGCTTCCTCCTCGGTCGGCCCGACCGAGTCGCTCGCGCCGATGAGCACCAACGGTGGCCCGTCGTCGACGCCGACACGTGCGTCGGTGTACGACTGCTCGGCGTCGTACTTGTCGCGGTCCACCCAGTCCAGCGCGTCGAGCCGGTCTCCGGCCAGGTCGGCGAGCTTTTCGCGTACGGCGCTGCTGCTGACGACCGTCAACTGCCGGTCGAACCCCAGTTCGCGCAGCGAGTCGATGAGGGTCAGGCCGGCCGCCTGGTGCCCGAAGTTCAACGCTTCGTCGATCATGACGGTCAGCCGGGGCAGGCGCTGGGGGTCGGTGAGCAACCGGTGGACCGCGAACCGCTGACGGATCTCCACCACGGTCACCTCGCGTCCCCGGTCCGCCGCGATCTGCGCGACGACCCGGTCCACGGCGTCGGTGTCACCGCGCGTGGCATGTTCGGCCGCCTCGGTCCACCTCCGGTGCTCCGGCGTCTCGGTCTGCGGCACGGTGCGTCGGGTCCCGGACTCCGGACCGCCGTCCATGCCGGAAGCGCCGAGCGGGTGTGCGGCGTCAGACACCTCCGTGATGCCGGCGTCCATGCCGCCGAGCAGGCGCGGAGGCGCCCCGGTCAGCTCGACGAACACCAGGTTCTCGGCCAGCTGACGGGCGGCGACCGCCCCCTTGCCGTGGTACTCCTGGGCGACGCGGGTCAGGGCCTCGTCGGGCAGGTGCGGCGCCGAACGGCCGGTGATCCGCTGGTAGGCGCCGCGGTACTCGTACCGGGCCAGGGTCGGCACGTTGTACCGGTCCGCCCCGGACAGGCGCGCGGTCACCCAGTCCCGCAGTCCCGGGGCGTCGACGGTCCACTCGGGAGGGTCGATGACGGCCCGATCCGGCGACAGCCGTGCCACCGTGTCGGCGTCGACCGGCGTGGTGGCCGGCCCGGCGCCGCCGGCCCGCGCCGGCCGCGGCGGCTGATCGGCCCACCAGCGGGCCAGCTCCGGGCTGATCGGGGAGCGCCAGCCTGCGCGGTCGGCACCGGCCGCCCGGCCCTCGCGCAGCCGGTCCAGGGCGGTGCCGAAGGCGTCGCCGTTCGCGCGCTCGTGCGCCAGCCAGCCCGCCACGTCCCGGTCGCCCGCGCCGAAGGCCCGATCGTAGGCCTCCACCCACTGCGTACGGAACTCGTCGCCGACCCGGCGCAGCGCCTCGTCCGGCACGTCGTAGCCGGTGAGTCCATCACCGGCCAGCTCGTCGAAGTCGCGGGCGGCGGTCGACAGCGACTCGGTCAGGCCGCGCTCGTACTCAAGCCGGTCGAACAGCCCGTCCGCCAGGCGGTCCAACTCGTGCTCCCAGGCGGTCCGGCGTCCGTCGTCGAGCCGGCCGGTGCCGTAGCCGGCCGGCTCGTCGCCCCAGATCCGCTCGTACGCCCGTCTGACCTGGCCGGCGAAGTCGGCGTACGCGCGTTCCCGTGCGCCGTCGGTCAGCCTCGCCTCGGCGGTCGGGTCGCTGCGGCGGCCGGTGATGTCCTCGCTCCAGGAGCGACGGCCGTGGTCGAAGACGCGCGCGGTCTCGCCGGCGAGCGTGAGCCGCTGGCGTAGCCGCTCGGTGAGCATGTCGCGGTGGCGCTCCCAGCGGGCCGCCGCCGATCCGCCGGGCGCGTCGGCGAGTACCCGGTCGACCTCCGCGCGGAACGTCGTCGCCACGTCGGCCAGGGGCGCCTCGTCCAGGTAGGCGCCACCGAACAGGTCCTGCCCCCGGACGTCGGCCAGGACCTGGTCGTAGGCTTCCCGCACCATGCCGTCGAGCCGGATCCGCTCGGTCGCGGCCGTGAAACGCTCGGCCAGCCCGGCGGCGAGCCGCTCCCGGAGCCGGCCGAAACCGGCCTGGTCGATACCGTCCACGCCGTCGCGGGACCAGGTGTCGCGCAGGTCGGTACGCAACTGCTCCTCGGCCTCGCCGCGGATCCGCGCGACGGTGCCCTCGTCGAGGTACCGACCGCCGAAGAGGTCCGCTCGCCGGAACTCCGCGAGGGCCCCGTCGAACTCGCCACGGAACCCGTCGCGGGCCGTCTCGAACCGGCTTTCGAAGTCCAGCCGCTCCGGCAGGCTGTCGATCAGCCGTTGCAGCCGGGTGTCGAACCGGGTCGCCGAGCCCGGGGCGTCCGGGCGCCACTCGGCGTCGAAAGCCTCCCGCACGTCGCTGTGCAGCCGCTCCCGGACCCGCTGCTCGCCTTCGGGCGACACCGGTTCCCGTTGCAGCAGCGCGCCACCGTCGCCGAGGGCGGCGTCGAGCGCCGCGTCGGCCTGTGCCAGCGCCCGGCCCTTGCCGCTTTCGTACGCGTACTGTCCGGCCAGTTCGTCGCGCACCGCGTCGACGGTGGCGTCCCAGGCGGTCGCGTCGGGCCGGGCCGGACCGGCCTCGTCCCAGGCGTGCCACCACAGCTCCCGCAGCCGCCGCTCACCGTGTTCGCTGAGCCGGGTCGCGGCCTCCGGCGTCAGGTACCGGCCGCCGAACAGATCCTCCCGACGCAGCCGGGCCAACTCCTCGTCGATGCGGGAGGCGTCCCGCGCCCGCCAGCCGAGACTCTCTTCGAGCGAAAGCCGGTCGGCGAATCGCTGCCGGATCTCGTCCCGGTACTGGCGCCACGCCTCGCCACGCGGGCCGTACCAGCGGTTGAGCGGGTCGGCCGGGACCACGGCCGGCGTGGGATGCGCGCCGGCGGGGACCGGCTGCGGGTCACCGACCACCGAATGCGCGACCGCGCCGGGGTCGACCACGACCACCGGGGCGAGAGTGGGACCGGCGTCCCCGGTGCGCTGCCGGCGGGCTCCCGTCGCATCTGAGTCCGTTGTGGACTGTCCCACTGAAGCGCTTCGCGGTTCACTGTCTATAGAGGACCTGGGCGGCACCGGACCAGGGGCGTGCGTCGCCCCACCGGGAGCGCTGACGGTCACCGTCGCGTGCCGCTCCCCCGGGTCGGAGCTGAGCTCACGGATGGCCCGCGCCGAAACCGCCGGGATCTCGGTGACGTGTGGGGCGGAGCCCCTGGCTGGGGTGCTGTGCACCACGGCCTGCGCCGCCGGCTGCGACCGCGCCGGGCGCGGCCCGGCGGCGCCGACGACCTGTCCGCCGGCCGTCTCGACCCGGTCCACCACCGTTCGCGGGCGGACGGCCGGGTCGCGCTCAGCCTGCACGACCCCACCGGCCGGCTCCGTACCCGCACCCCGAACAGGCTCCGGCCCGCCACCCCGTACCGGCTCCGCGGCGCGACCGGGCTGGGGCGGCTCGACGACGGTCCGTACCGCATCCGGGCCACCGGACGACCGCTCCGTTACCTGCGCGACAACAGGTTCGACGGGGCGGCTGGTCTCCGACCGCGGCGACAGCACCGCCCACTGCCCGGCGCCGGTGCCGGCCCGGTCGCCGGCCGGGCGGTCCACCAGCAGGGAGGCGCCGTCGCCGGCGACCCGTACCGGGCCGTCCGGGGCGAGGACCCGCACCCCGTGCGCGTCGGCGAACCGCTGCAGGCCGGGGAGTTCACCCGCGCCGGCCGGCGCGGTCAGCACCACTGTCTCCGGCATCGGTGCGCCCTCGGGCCGGCCGCCACGGATCCCGTTCCACACCTGCGTGAGGTGGCCGCCCAGCTCACCGGGGGTCGTGGGCCCGGCGGTGTCCAGTACCAGCGTGCCGGGCAGGTCCCGGACCACGTCGTGGAGAGGCGGGGGCGCGGTGACGGCCGGAGCGTCGACGGGGGCGTGGACGAACAGGGAACCGTTTCGGGTCGGCTCGACCCACAGGGGCAGCACGGCGCCGTCGGGCAGGACGTGGTCGAGCACGAAGGGCCGGTCGAAGCTCTGCCCCGGCACATGCGGCTCGCCCGCCGGATGCGGTCCACCCGCCGGGTGCAGCCCGCCGACCGCGCCTCCCACGGCACCGGCGACCAGACCCATCGGGTTGGGATCGAACTGGCCCTCCGCCGCGGAGAAGATGAGCTGAGCGCCGTAGTTGGAGACACCCCCGACGACGACCCCGGAGGCGATCCGCCCGCCGACGCTACCGGCGAGGTTGGGAGCGAGCTTGCCCAGTCCCATCCCGACCCCGGCGCCGAGCCCGCCGGCGAGGGCGCCCATGCCGGCCGAACCGAGGGTCTCCCCCACGTCGAACGAGCGCCGGTCGCCCTTGAAGATCTCGATCGCCTGGACGAGCGCGTCGATGCCGGCCATCATCGCGGCGCCCTCGAGGATTCCACTGATCAGCGTCCTGGCGATACTCCACACCACGCTCTGGGTGGCTTCGATCGCCACCGGGGCGGCGGCCTCCGAGGCGCCGAAGGTGAACACCGCCATGGCGGCGTAGTAGAGCAACTGCGCGGCCAGCACGGCGAGCGCGATGACGATGTTGAGCTTGGCGGTCTCCACCGCGAGCGCGGTCTGGTTGAGCCCTTCCTCGACCTGCCCCGCCGTCCTGACGATGCCGGCGATCATCTCCGGGCCGTGGGCCACCAGGTCGCGGATGTACTCGTCGAACGACTCCCCGCCGTGGCCGCCGACCGCGTTCGCGGCGCCGCTGACGGCGTACACCACCTCGTTGTGCAGCGGCGCGAACTCCGCGGCGACGCTCCCCCACTCGGCGGCGAGTTCGCGCAGTTCGGTCTCGCTCAACCCCGGCCAGGACCCACCCGATACGAGCGGAGCGAGCCACTGCAGTTCGCTGGGGAGTTCGACGTCCACGGTCAGGACGCCCCGGCGGCGCCGACCGGGTACCCACCGGCGAGGCCGGCCGGCGGCACGGACCGCGCGCCGGTCACCGGCGCACCGCCCGGTCCGCGGCCTGGTACGCCTCCTTCATGCCCCGGATCCCCTCGGCGACGTTGCCCACCCCGCTGGAGAGCCCCTCGCCCATACCGCGGAACGACTCGGAAGCGGGCTTGAGCCAGGTGTGCAGGCTGTCGGCGTACGGGTCCCCGGGCTGGCCGGGCACCCGCAGTCGCGCGGCGAACGCGTCGGTCATCGTGCGCAGCCGGCCCGCCACGTCGCGGAGGCGGGCGATGTTGGCGTCCAGTCGGGCCGGGTCGACGTAGACCTCGTCAGCGGGCATGTGCTTCCCTCCGGCTCAGTCCCGGTCGCCCGGCCGCACGGGCGCCGGGTCGGTTGCGGGCACGACCGGGTTGTCCGGCGCCACGCCCGAGGGCACGGCGCCGAACATCTTCGCCCAGTCGATCTCGCCGCTGACCGCCTGCTCGAAGCTGGTGTCGCGGGGCAGCAGCGGCGTGACGTACCCGCGGATCTGCTCCCGGACCTCGCCGCGCGCCTTGGCGATGGTCTCCATCAGCAGCGCCGCGAGCGGCGCCGGCTCCATCCGCCGGTAGGCGTCGGTGTGGAAGCGCAGCCCGGTGACCTGGCCACGGGCGTCGACGGTGACGCTGACCATCCGGTCGCGGGAACGTACCGTGGCCGCTGCCGTGCTCAACTGCTGCTGCATCCGCAGGAACTGGTCACGTTTCTGCCGGTATCCGGCGAGCGCCTCGCTGAGCCGCTGCTCGATCGACGGGTCCATGCCACCCCCTACGGGAACGCAGCCGACCGGACGGCACGTCCGCCGGCCTCACGGTGCGGGCCGCCCGAGCGGCCCGTCGAGGATCTGGTCGCCGGTCCCCCAGACGTCGCGGTCCTCCTCCAGCCAGGTCGTGCGATGGCTGTCCTGGTCGCGCTGGCCGGCACCGCCCACACCGCCACCCATCGGCATCATCGGGTAACCGCTGCCCCGCCCGGCGGCACCGCCGGCACCGGCCAGGCCGGCCTCCTCGGCGGCGAGAGCGGAGCCGTTCGCGCCGAGGCCGCCCGAGCCCGCCGGCCGTGGAAGCGGGTTCGCGCCGTTGGCGCGCAGCGGGATGCCGTTGAAACCGGTCGGCCTGAGGCCGGGCAGCTCGGACAGGTCGCCGGCACCGGGAAGCGGCTTCCCTCCACGTAGGACGCCGGGCGCGCCCGGGCCCACCGAGCCGGGCAGGCCCGACAGCCCACCCGCGATCGGCGACAGGGACCCGCCCGGCGTCGAGGTCGACGCCAGACCCGGCACCCCGGAGAGCTGCCCGCCGGGCAGCTCACCCAGCGCGCCTCCGCCGACCGGTGCCAGGCCCGTGCCGGCGAGCCGGGTGGCGGGATCCAGCCCCGCAACGGAGCCGGCCGAAAGCGCGGACGGGGTGCTGAGGGCACCGATGTCCCCCAGCGCGCCGTACCCACCTGCCGGCGCGGGGCCCGGCTGGCGTACGCCGCTGCCGGGGATGGCTGACATCTGCGGTGCACCGGTCAGCCCGGGTCCGGCCGTCGGGGTGGTCAGCGACGGGTTCGGGGTGGCCGGCTGCGGCGGCACGACCGGGGCCTTCGGCGGCGTCGGGGCGACGACCTGCCGGTCGATCGCCTCGTAGTTGGCGTCCAGCTCCTTGATCAGCTTGCGGGCGGCGGCCAGCAGCTCCGGGCGCCCCTGCATGGCCCGGGTGATGGTGACCGACCCGGTGTAGGTCGGCGCGTCCGACGTGATCGGGCCGGGCGCGTTAATGGAGGTAGGGGCGTCCGGCAACGTGTCCTCCCGCCAAACCCAACTGCCGCGCGGCCGCCTCCGCCTTCGCGGCGTCCTCTTCGTTCTGCGCCCGGACCGCGGCCGCGGCGATGTTGTGCAGGATCGCCTGCGCCTGCGCCAACTGGTTGCCGGCCTCGTGGGTCGCCCCGGCGTAGTTCATCGCGATCACCTGCGAGGTGTGCCGCAGCCAGTCCCGCACCTCGTCGATGATTTTGAAGAACTCGTCGGCGCCGGCGCCCTTCCACTCGTCGGTCAGCGTCCTACGCTCGCCGTCGAGGGTTTCGGCGGCCTCGCCCAGCGTGCGGCCGGCGCTGGCGATGAGGTCACCGATCTGATGGATCCGACCCGGATCGACGTAGCCGTTGAAAGTCGGGTCGTTGACGAACCCGCCGGTGATGGCCTTCTCGATCTGTTCGTAGCTGTAGTGGTCGTAGTCGTGGTGCGTGACGTCGCCCTGTGGGTTGGGATCGACATGCCAGACGGCACCGGGCATGGTGTACGGATCTTTGGGCACGCCGGTCACCCTCCCGCCGCAGGGTTCGGCGCGCTGGCGCCAGCAGGGTTGACGGCCGACACGGTGGCGAAGTACTGCTGCAGGTCCGGACCGAAGGCGGTCCACACGTTGAGCGCGCTCGTCTTGGCCAGCTCGTTGGCGTCGTGGTACTTGTCCGCGAACGCGCGCAGGTCGTCGGCGAGCCGCTCGAGCCCGGCCATCGCATTCTGCAGGTGGTTCGCGGTCTGCTGGCAGTTGCGGCTGATGCTGCTCTGCAACGACGCACCCGCACCGATCGGGACCGGCCCGTGCAGCTGGAGATCGTTCGGCTTGTGGTTGAGATCGTAGATCGGGTCCTTGAACGTGGCCGCCAGGTTCTGCAGCCGACCGGCGAGGCTGCGCAGCGCCGACGGATCGACCTGGATCACATTTTCAGGCATCCTCTGAAACCTCCCCTCCGCCTGACACCATGGCGGCTTCAGCCACCCCAGCCGGCGCTCACGCTGGCGTCGGTGGCGTGGTAGATGTTGGCCGCCTCGTGCAGCGAGTTCGACGCCGCGTCCAGGAAGGACTTCATCTCGGCCGCCGCCGCGTCCCACTTGGCCTGGCAGGCGGCGTACGACTCGGCGGCACCGCCGTCCCAGGTCCCGCGCAGGTCCCGGATCCGCTGCTCGAGGTGTTGCAGGTCCTGCTGGATCTGCGCCGCGGTCGCCTTCAGATCGTCGGCGGCGGTGACCATACCGTCGATGTTGGCCATGTAGCTGTCGTCGGACATCCGTTCCTCCGGAGAATGGCTTCTGTGGGCGGGGCGTTACTTGCCGGGTCGACCGGACAGCACGGAGCCGATGGGGTTGGTCTGACCGGAGGTCGGCAGGCTGACCGCCGCGCTGACGTTGGCCTGCTGGCTGCGGTAGGCGGTGATCGTCGTCTCCAGCTCCCGCTCGATCTGCCCGAGCTGGTTGAGGACCTGACTCATGTCCTGGTGCCAGTGGTCCATCACGCCCTGGAAGCGCACGCGGGCCTCGCTCGACCAGCTTGCCTCCAGCCCGGAAACCGCGTCCTCGGTGGCCGCTTGCCTTCTGCGGATCTGCTCGGCCGCGTCGGCGATGGCGTCCTTGCCCTTGACCATCGCGCCGATATCGCCCTTGACGCCCTTGGACATGCCTGTCTCCTCCTGACTCGTCACGGCGTACGCCGTGCGCGGCACGCGGGCGATCGGGTCGCCCCGTGCGACTGCAAGGAAACCAAACCGTAGCGACCGGATGCCAACGCGCTGTGGCCGGCAAACACCCTCCAATCCGTCCAATCGGGCGCGCCGCGAGCCTTTCGTTATGCGCGCATTTCGAAGCGGCACAACGTTTTCGCACGTCCGGCCGGTGGGAGGTGCCGTATTCCACAGTGGCCCCGGTCACCAGTCCGGACCCGGTTGACCGCGGGGATACCCTGGCCGGGTTGCCGCGCGGGCGTCGGGTCCGCGCCCGCCGCGATCCAGCCCGCATCCGCGCGCCGGGGAAAGAGGAGGCGTTGGTCAGCGTTCCGTTCCGCCGACCGCCGCGACAGTCCATACCGGACGTCGCGACCGGTGAGATCGTCATCCAGGAGCCACCGGTGCTGCCCGAGCCGCAGAGCAGCGGTATGGGCGGGCTGCTGATGGCGCTGCCGATGGCGGCCGGCAGCGGTGCGACGGCCCTGTTCTTCCTCCAGCCCGGCAGCAACCACACCGTCGGCTACGCCGCAGCCGGCCTGATGGCCGTCTCCAGCCTCGGGATGGTGGTCAGCCAGCTGGGGCGCGGCGGCAGCGACCAGAAGCGCCGGATGCGTGGCGAGCGCCGCGACTACCTGCGCTACCTGTCCCAGCTGCGCCGCCGGGTCCGCACGGCGGCCGCTCAGCAGCGCACCGCCCTGACCTGGCAACACCCGGACCCGGCCGCGCTGTGGTCGGTGGCGATGAGCCGGCGGCTGTGGGAGCGCCGCATCACCGACCCCGACTTCGGCGAGGTCCGGCTCGGCCTGGGCGCACAGCGGCTGGCGGTACGGCTGTCGGCGCCGCAGACCAAGCCCGTCGAGGATCTGGAGCCGCTGTCCGCCCGCGCCCTGCGCCGGTTCATCCGCGCCTACCGCAGCGTCGACGGGGTCCCGGTCAGCGCGTACCTGCCGTCATTCGCCCGGGTCCTGCTGCGCGGCGACGACGCCACCCGGTGCGACCTGGCCCGCGCCCTCCTCGCGCAGCTCGCCACCCTGCACTCGCCCGAGGATCTGCAGATCGCGGTCTGCGCGAGCGCCGAACGGCAGCCGGAGTGGGAGTGGGTGAAGTGGCTGCCGCACGCCGGTCACCCGCGGGAACGGGACGCGGCCGGTCCGGTGCGCCTGTTCGCCGACGAGATCGCGGCGATGGAGGACCTCCTCGGCGGGGACGCGTTCCGCGAACGGCCGCGCTTCGACCCGCAGGCCCGCCCGGTCGCCGGCGAGCCGTACGTGGTGATCCTGCTCGACGGGGTGCGCCAGGCCGAGAACGGTCGGATGTCGACCGCGGGCTACCGCCACTGCACCGTCATCGACGTGGCCGACTGCCTACCCTGGCGGGACGATCAGATCACGCTACGGCTGCGGGCCACCCCGGGCCGGCTCGAGTCCGTCACCGGCGCCCGGCCCGCCGTGGAGCGGGCCACCCCGGTGGCGACCCCGGACGCGCTCGACGCGGTGCGCTGCCGGGTCCTGGGGCAGAATCTCGCACCCTTCCGGATGGGCGGCTCGGTGGAGAGCGCCGCCCCGCTGAGCACCGACATCGAACTGACCGCGCTGCTCGGGGTCGGTGATCCCCGCACCCTGGACCCGAGCCGGACCTGGGCGCCCCGCTCCACCTGGGACCAGCTGCGGGTGCCGATCGGCGTCACGGAGACCGGCGCCCCGGTGGAGCTCGACATCAAGGAGGCCGCCCGGGGCGGGATGGGCCCGCACGGGATGCTCATCGGCGCGACCGGCTCCGGCAAGAGCGAACTGCTGCGCACCCTGGTGCTCGCGCTGGCGATCACCCACTCGTCGGAGATCCTCAACTTCATCCTGGTCGACTTCAAGGGCGGCGCCACCTTCCTCGGGCTGGAGTCGCTGCCGCACACCTCGGCGGTGATCACCAACCTCGCCGACGAGCTGCCGCTGGTCGACCGGATGCACGACGCCATCTCCGGCGAGGTCACCCGCCGGCAGGAACTGCTCCGCCGCGCGGGCAACTACAGCTCCGCCTACGACTACGAGCGGGCCCGGGCCGACGGCGCGCCGCTCGACCCGCTGCCCACCCTGTTCCTGGTCGTCGACGAGTTCAGCGAGCTGCTCGCCACCAAGCGGGAGTTCATCGACCTGTTCGTGATGATCGGCCGGCTCGGCCGCAGCCTCGGCATCCACCTGCTGCTGGCGTCGCAGCGGCTCGACGAAGGGCGCATCAACGCCCTGGAGTCGCACCTGTCGTACCGCATCGGGCTGCGCACCTTCTCGGCCAGCGAAAGCCGCGCCGTGCTGGGCGTCCCGGACGCCTACCAGCTCCCGTCGGCCCCCGGCAACGGCTACCTGCGCACCGACACCTCCACGCTGATCCGCTTCAAGGCCGCGTACGTGTCCGGCGCGACCCGGACGGCGCGACCCGCCCGCCCGCCCGCGGTCGTGGCGCAGCAGGTCGTGGAGTACCGGCCGCAGGCGGCGCCGGTCACCGCGGCTCCGCCGCCGCCGGAGCCCCTGGCCCCGCCCGCCGAGGCGCCCGCGAGCCGGGAGAGCATGTTGAGCATCGTGGTCGACCGGCTGCGCGACCAGGGTCCGGCCGCGCACCAGGTGTGGCTGCCGCCGCTGTCGGCCCCGCCCGACCTCGACGAGCTCCTGCCGCCGATCGTGCCGCACCCGCAGTACGGGCTCCAGGCGGCCGAGTGGCCCGGACGCGGCGCGCTGACGGTACCGGTCGGGCTCGTGGACCGCCCGGCCGAGCAGCGGCGGGACCTGCTGCTGGCCGACCTGTCCGGCGGAGCGGGCCACGTCGGGATCACCGGTGGCGCGCAGTCCGGCAAGAGCACCCTGGCCCGCACCTTGATCACTGCCCTGGCGCTCACCCACACGCCCCGGGAGGCGCAGTTCTACCTGCTGGACTTCGGCGGCACCCTGGCGTCGCTGCGTGAGCTTCCGCACGTCGGCGCCGTCACCGGCCGACTCGATCCCGAGCGGGTGGCGCGGACCCTGGCCGAGCTGGCAGGGCTGCTGACCCGTCGGGAGCAGCTGTTCCGCGAGCACGAGATCGAGTCGATGGAACGGTACCGGGAGCTGCGCCGGCAGGGGCGGTTCCAGGACGAGGACCCCTACGGCGACGTGTTCCTGGTGATCGACGGGTGGTTCACGTTCCACCAGGACTTCGAGAACCTGGAACCGGTCGTGCAGGAGCTGGCCGCGCGGGGGCTCGGCTTCGGCCTCCATCTGATCGTCACCAGTGGACGGTGGGCCGACGTCCGGCCCTGGCTGCGCAACCTGCTGGGCACCAAGTTCGAGCTCAAGCTCGGCGACAGCGCCGACTCCGAGATCAACTCGCGGGCGGCGGCGGGGGTCCCGGCGCTGCCCGGCCGCGGGCTGACCTCCGAGCGCCTGCACTTCCTCGCCGGCGTGCCCCGGATCGGCGGACTTTCGCGGGTCGGCAGCGGCGGCGCGACCGATACCCTGCCCGACGACAGCCGGGCCCTGGTCGAAGCGATCGCCGAGGCGTGGAGCGGACCGGGCGCGCCGCCGGTGCGGCTGCTGCCGCCGGTGCTGCCGCTGGCGGAGCTGCCCGCCCCCGACGGGGACCTGCGCGTACCGCTGGGCTGGGACGAGGCGCGGCTGCAGCCGGTGTGGCACGACTTCGGCCAGCACCCGCACCTGATGGTGTTCGGCGACAGCGAGACCGGCAAGACCAACCTGCTGCGCCTGGTCGCACGCGCCGTCGCCGGCCGGTTCTCGCCGGACGAGGCCCGGGTGATGATGGCCGACACCCGGCGCGAGCTGCACGACGCCGTCCCCACCGACCACCAGCTGGGGTACGCGGTGTCGGGCACGGCGCTCGGCCAGCACATCCGCGACAGCGTCGAGATCCTCCGGCAGCGCATCCCCGGACCGGAGATCACCACCGAGCGGCTTCGGCGGCGTGACTGGTGGGAGGGCCCCCGCCTGTACGTCGTCGTCGACGACTACGACCTCATCGCCCATCCGGTGGACAATCCGCTCGCCCCGTTGCTGGATCTGCTGGCGCACGGCGTGGAGATCGGGCTGCACCTGGTCGTCGCCCGTACCACCGTCGGCGCGGCGCGCGTCCTGTCCGACCCGGTGGTCCGTCGCCTCATCGACCTCGCGACGCCGTCACTGTTGCTGTCGTGCGGCCGGGAGGAGGGCGCGTTCCTGGGCAACGTGCCGCCCCGACGGCTCCCGCCGGGACGGGCGCAGCTCATCACACGGCGGGGCGTCGGCCTGGTGCAGACCGCCCTGGTGGACGAGGCGGCCGGCCCGGTCGCGGGGTGACGGGCCGCACCGCCGGGCCGGCGCCAGCCCGGCAGCAGCACCGGCCGGTACGTGGCGCTACCCCGGCAGCGGCACCGCCCGGTATGTGGCGCTACCCCGGCAGCGGCACCGCCCGGTACGTGGTGCTGCCCCAGCCGGCGTCGACCTCCAGCCGCAGCCGGTACGCCGACAGCAGCCGGCCCACCCGGTGCATCCGGGCGCGCAGGGCCGACAACGACAGCGGCTGCCCGGGGCGACCGAACAGCCACCGCAGGTCATGGCAGCAGATCGGGCGTCGCCAGTGCAGCAGGAGCCCCAGCAGCAGCCGTTGGGCGGAGGCGCCGGGCGCGGCGGGCACCAACCGCCGGACGCCGCGCGCCGGCAGCCGCCGCAGCCGGGCCCGGAGCCGGGCGGCCCGTTCGGCCGGCGGCGCGGCCCGGTCGATGACGTCCAGCGCGCCGGCGGCCAGACACTCGACGACCGCGTCGCTGCCGGCGTGCGCGACCACGACCACCGGGCCCAGCAGCCGGGCGGCGCGCACCAGGTGCACCAGATCGCGGGCGTGCCGCGCCTCGCCGGCGTCGAGCAGGTTCAACGGAGGGCGCAGCCGGCACAGGTACTCGTAGCCGCGGGGCTCTCCCCAGCCCACCGTCGGCCCCAGCGTCAACCCCGCCTCGGCCAGGCCGGCCCGGAGGTCGCCGTCGCCGGGCTGGTCGAGCACGAGCAGACCGGGCCCACTCGCATCGGGAAAGTCGAGTTCGTCCACCACGCGTCACCCGCCGGGCCGGGCTGCGGGCCCACCGCCCGTGCGCGCCGCGACGGGATCCAGCACCGCGCCGGTGGGGAGCAGGGCGAGCAGCGTGGTGGGTACCGGCACCGCCTCCCGCGCCGAGTACCCCAACAGCTCGGCGACATCGTCGGAGCTCAACGGATACTTGGCGCCGACGTCGGTGACCAGGTACAGGGTGCCGCCGGAGACGCCCGGAGCCGCCTGGGCCCGCGCGAGTACGCCGTGTCCGGGCTGTACCCACACGCCGTCCGCGCTGAGCGAGTCGTACTTCGGGGGGAACGGTCCGCCGGCCGGACCGCGCAGCGGTGGTGGCGCCGCGAGGACGAGTTCGCTGCGGGCGCCCGCCGACTGCGGCGTGATCCGCACGCACGGCACCCGGTCCCGGTCGAGCCCCGACGCCAGCCGGGGCGGGGTGGTGGGCAGCGGCCGTGCCGGTTGGGCGGCGGCGCGCGGCGCCCCGGCCAGCGCGGCGGGGTCGAGCGGCACCGGCTGCACCGGACCGCCGCCGTAGGCGCCCCGGTTGGCCGGATCGAACAGCGCCAACGCCGCCTCCGTGCGGGTCAACGGAGCCAGTCCGTCGGCGAGGACCAGGTAGCTGCTCTCGTCGCTGACACCGCGTACGGTCATCACCTGCCCGATCCGGGTGGGTCTGTTGTCCACCGGTGGTCCCGGCTCGCCCCGTCGGGGAATCGCGGGCGGGGCGAGGTCGGGGCCGGCCGGCACCGAATTGATCCAGCCCGCGCCGACCTCGATCGGCTGCACGTCGCCGTAGCCCATCGCGTCGACCACCCAGCGGTCGGCGAAGCGCAGCCGCCGGCCGGCCACCACCAGGTACAGCTGGCTGCCCGGCGCCCGTACCAGCAGCGCCTGGTCGGCCGGCAGCACGGTGCCGGTGCGGCCACCGACGGTCAGCCCCACCCGCGAGCGTGGCGTGCCCGACTCGTCGGCGACCTGCGTGGCGCAGACCTGCCATGCGGCGCCGGTGAGCTGGCCGGCGGCCGGCAACGCATCCGGCGCGCCGGGAATGCCGATCGGGGTGCCGTGCCGCGTTCCCTTCAGCGAGGCGCTGGCCACGGTGTGCGGCTCGAGCTGGGTGCCGAGCAACAGCCGGGCCGAGGCGTAGTTGAGCACCGGCCGCAGCTCGTCGCCGGCCAGGACGTAGCTGGCGCCGGTCTCCTTCTCGACGATCAGGGCACCCGGCTTGCGCCACCCCGTCTCACCGCCCGGGGACACCAGCCCGTACACGGCGAACCCGGCCACCAGCAGCACCGCGATCATCATCCCGCCGAACAGCCCGGTGCCGGAGCGTCGATTCGGGCTCTCCGGTGCGTCCGGTTCGGCGCGGACCAGAGCCGAGACCAGGCGACCGACGAGAAACCGGTGTGCCTGCAGTTGCTCACGCCTCGACCGCATCCCCACCATCCCTTCCCTGCCGGGCCGCACCGTCCATTTCAGCCACCGAGTGCGCGGGCCAGCGAGTACACGCCGATCGGTGCCAGGGCCAGCGGCACGACCGCGATCGCGAGCAGCCACTCGCAGATGTCACCGGCGCGTCCCCAGTACGGCAGCAGCCGCCGCCCCGGCAGGTGCCGGGCGCCGGCCACGAGCAGGCCGCCGGCGACGACCATCGCGGGCAGCCCGGTGGCCAGTCGCAGCGGCGCCGGCAGGTCGAGCAGGGTCACGACGGCGACCGTGGCCAACCCGAGCGCGCCGGGCGCGATCAGGGCCAGCCGCTGGCGGGCGCCGACGAAGCTCCGCGCCCGCAGCAGCAACAGGGCCGCGACGGCGGCGGCGAGCCCGCGCGCCGACCAGCCGGCTGCGGCGCAGAGGGCCGGGAGCGCGGCCGCGGCGACCGCGCCGAGCGCGGCCAGCAGCACGGTCATGAGGCGGTCAGCCGCGGCGACGCGGGCCAGGGTTTCCGGGCCCGGCAGGGGGTCGGTGTTCTCCTGCAGCTCGTCCGCCCCGGTCGGCAGCGCCCCGATCCGCAGATTGCCGAGATGAGCCGAGATCATCGGGACGGCGAGGTCGGCGAGCAGCGCGAGCACCGCGACGACCGCGGCCGTGCCGCCGGAGGCCATCGGGAAGAGCAGGTCCACCGCCCCGCCGAGCGCCGCGGCCAGCGACACGACCGCGACCGCAAGGAACGGGAAAGCGTCGCCGCGCGCGACCATCAGGATGACCCCCGCGGCGCCGAGCGCCGCCGCGCCGCCGCCGAGCAGGTACGCCCCGGTGGACGGCGAGCCGCCGGCCAGCCCGGTCGCCAGCCCGCCGGCCACGGCGGCCGTGGCCGTGGCCACCGCGCCGAGCGTCCCCGCTGCCGACCGGTCCCGCAGCGCCACCTTCGCGACCAGTGCACCGATCAGCAGCACGACCGCAGCGCCGGCGGCTGCGGCGACGCGCGCCGGAACCGGCCCCGGCTGCAGCAGCAGCCAGATCCCGACCGCCGCCGGTACCGGAATCAGCCCGACCAGCAGTCGGTGGGTGTAGGCCGGACGCCACCGGTCGGCCCGTTCGGCCGCGCCGGTAGCGACGGCGTCGACCAGGTCGTCGAAGTCCGCCGGCGGCAGTTCGGCGCGGCGCGGCCGCAGCAGCACGACGTCGCCGTCGTGCAGGCCGAGCGACGCGACGTCCCGCGCCTCGTCCAGCGGCGGCTCGCCGAGGCGCTGCAGGACCCATCCGTCGTGCTGGTTGCCGGCGTCCGCCAGGTCGTCCCCCGCGTAGCGCAGCAGCGACGGCATCAGTTCGGCCAGCGGGATGTCCGACGGCACAGCCAGCTCGACCCGCCGCCCCGGGCCGACGACTCTGAGCCGGCACACCTCGCCGACCTGCACCGCCTCACCACCGGTCACCACCGCGCTGCCCTCCCGCACTGCCTCACCCGACCGTCACGCCCGCCGTCCGCCGCCGCCGACGCGGCCCGAGCAGCAGACAGAGCCAGACCACTCCAACGCCGACCGCGACCGCCCCGGCGACGGCGAACGCGACGGTCCGCGCCGTCATCCCGGCTCGCGGTGGCGTCGGCGGCACCACCACCGGCGCCGCCGCGGCGGAGCGCACGGGGCCCGACTCCTCGGGCAGCACACTGGTCACCGCCGCGTACGGATTCACCACACCCCAGCCGAGCTCGGGGTCGGGCACGGCGCGTCCGGGGTGGTCCGCGGTGACCTCCAGCCGGTGCCGTACCTGCGCCGCGCTGAGCCGGGGATGGTACGACCGCACCAGCGCCGCGGTCGCGGCCACGAGGGGCGCGGCAAAGCTCGTCCCACTGCCCTGCAGGTGGCCGTTGCCACGAGGACCGAGGCTGACCATGTCCACTCCGGGTGCGGCCAGATCCACATAGGAGCCAGACTCGGAGAACGAGGCCGGGGCGTCCCCCCGGTCGACGGCGCCGACCGCGACGACCGACGGGTACGCGGCCGGATAGGTGCGCGGGTTGCCGGACTGTTTCTGGTTCGCCACGGCCGCGACGACGACCGCGTCCCGCCCGGCGGCGTACGCCACCGCCGCCTCCAGCTCCGCCGACGGCTGCTCCGCGGCGATCGACACGTTGATGACTTTCGCGCCCGCGTCGGCCGCGTCGCGGATGCCGCGCGCAAGGTCGGCCGAGCGCCCGTCGGCGGCGGTGGTCACCCGGACGGGCAGGATGCGCACGCCCGGCGCCAGCCCGGCGAATCCGGTGCCGTCCACCGGGCTCGCGGCGATGAGACCGGCCACGAACGTGCCGTGACCGACGCAGTCGCTGTCGGCCCGCTGCCGGGTGCGGACGTCGACCCCGGCGCTCACCTTGCCGGCCAACTGCCGCACGCCGCCGTCGACGCCCGAGTCGACGACCGCGACGGTGACGCCGCCGCCCCGGGTCAGCGACCACAGCCGCTGCGGGGCCAGGCGCTGTTGGGCCCAGGGCGCGGGTCGGTACACCGTCTGCGCGCCCGGGAGGCAGTCACGCGGCCCGGAAGCATCCGGAAGCTGCGGCAGGCCCTCCGGTGGGGCACCGCCGGGCGTGGGGGTCGCAGTGGGATCGGCCGAGGCTCCGGACGGCGGCAGGGCCAGGCCCATGATCGCGGCGAGCGTCAGGGCGCAGGCACGCCCGAGCCACGCACGCACGTTCCGGGATCCTTCCTCGAGCTTCGACGGCGACGGTATGGCAGCCGCGCAAGCCGGCAACAGTACCGGATGCGGCGGTCGCACCATCGATCGATGTCGTTGACATCACGGGCACCCCGGGTCCGTCCGTCGACGTTGCCCGACTGACCTGCGCAGACAGTCCAAAAAGACAACACAGTGATGCGCATCATCGTCTCGTCGTCCGGGTCTGGCGATCACGGATGTCGGCGCGCCGACGACGACGTACCGTGAGGAAAGCGCTACCGCCCGGCGGGCGCCGCAGCCGGGTGCGGCCGGGGTGCCCGGCGGGCGCCGCAGCCGGCTGCCGCGGGAGCACGCCGCCGGCGGCTAGGGCGCGGACAGATCGTCGACCGTGGCGCCGGCCGGGATGCCGCGGCCGGGCAGGTCGGCCAGGGTGATCTCGCGCAGCGACGCGTCCGGCCACACACTGTTCCCCCGGCGCGTACCGGCGAAGAGCACGTCACCCACCCCGCTCAGCCCCTGCCGGGTCAGCGGCGTGTCGAAGTCCTCGGCCGCGATCTCGTGCCAGTCCGGTACGCCGGCGGCGGTGACCCGGCCCGCGGAGTACACGTGCACCGTGGCGCCGGTGCCACGGTTGTCGACCGAGAACGCGATCATGCTGCCGATACAGGTCCAGGACACGCCGTCGGAGTTCGGGTCCGAGGCGTCCCGGCACGCGCCGTAACGCGGCGCGATCAACTGGCTGGTGCGTACGACCCGGCCGTGCCGCGCCACCCGGATGTAGAGGTTGACGTCCTCCTGGTAGTAGCTGGGGCCCGGCGTGGTGTTCTTCTGCCGGCCTAGCTGGATCCAGTTCGAGTCGTCCGCGGACGCGGCGCGCAGGCTGCCGTCCCCGTTCTGCGCGCTGCGGGCGTAGTTCGTGCAGGTGTCCTGCTTGTCCAGCCCGGGCGCCGGACAGGTCTTGAGTACGTCCTTGACGAACACCCCGGCGGTGTTCTCCTTGCCCCAGGTGTCGCCGTTGCGGGTGGTGGAGACCGTCGTCTCCCACCAGCGCTGTGACGTGGCCGGGGCGGCGTCGAACACGAACGGCCAGTACGCCGGCGATGGTCCGGTGTGGACGTACAGGCGTGAGCCGGGCTCGTGCACGGCGACACCGTCGCGGCGGCGCAGCCGCTGGGACGCATCCCCGCTCCCGGTGACGTGCCACGGATAGTCGGTCTGGACGAACTGGTAGCCGGCGTTGATCCGGCTCTCCTGGCACTGCCAGGCGTACGCGTCGCAGCCGGGGTGGTAGTCGTAGCTGTCGGCTCCGCGCACGACCCCGTTGTGCGCAAGGTACGCGCCGGCCTTGGCGGTGCCGTTGGGTCCGACGTCCTCGAGCTGCCAGAACGCCGACGCCTGGAACGCCGCCTGCCGGGCCGCCGCGTCGATCGGCGGAGACGGGTCGAAGTCGCTGATGTCCCGGACGCAGTACGAGTCGGAGTCCGGACCGGATGCGCGGAACCCGATCGGGGCGACGCCCGACCTCGCCGGGTTCAGCCAGCTTGCGGTGCAGCCCGGATCGACCTCGAACACCGACTGCATCGGGAAGGCGGCGCGGTGCGGAAGATCGTGGGTGGCGTACCGCACCCAGTCGGCGCCGGCGGTGCTCCAGTTGCCGATCAGGTTGACGATGAACTTGCCGCGCAGCCGGTCGACGGTCGGCCAGCCCGCGGAGGCCATACAGGAGACCATCGTGCTGTCCGGCGCGCACCGGGACAGGAAGTCGCCCGGCGTGTACAACGCGCCGCCCAGCGCCTGGCGGAGCGTGTCGTCGAGCTGTTCGATGGTGTGACTGTCGTCGAAGTTGGCGTTGGTCGGGATGCCGGGGAAGCTCGCGCCGGTGTACGGCACGACGTTCTTGAGCTCGATCATGACGTTCACGACCTCGTGCCGCGGCACCGCGTACTGGAAGTTGCGCAGCAGCTGGAGGCAGTCGTCGAGGTACCGGCAGGTGAAGTCCTCGGAGTCGGACGTGTGGTACACCTTCCAGCGCCCGGCCGGCGCGCCCTCGGAGTGGATGTCCAGTTCGAGCGCGCGGACATGCTCGTGCAGCAGTTGGTCGGAGATGAGCTCCTGGGTACCGCTGGCGAAGAAGTCGGCCTTGTCGGAGCGGTTGAGCCAGTACGAGTTGTGGGTCGCGGTGCCGTGGACCTCGTTGTACCTGGGGTAGCCGTCGGCCGCTCCGACGCGCGCCCCGGCAGGGGCCGGGGCGGCGGCGACGGCCGCTCCGACCAGCACCGCGGCGGCGAGCCCGACCGCGATGCGCCTGGCGAATCGAATCCGCATCTGGTTACTCCTGTCGGCGGGCGCGGGCCCGGGCGGCGTTGAGCGCACCGCCCGGGCCCGTCACGGTCGGTTGAGCCGGGCTACCAGTTCGAGCAGTGCAGGTCGTAGTCGTTGGTGCTGCCGGCCGTGCCGCCGACGTAGATGGTGGCGTGCTTGCCGTCCGTGCAGTAGTCGTTGAAGTCGTACCAGGGGTTGATCGTCTGCTGGTGGATGGTGTTGCCGAAGGGCTCCATCCGGACCTGCCAGTGCACCGAGGCCACCCCTGCCGGCACGGTGAACCACCGGTTGCCCGTGTGCCCCACGCTGCCGCTCCAGTCGTGGTAGACCTCCCGACCACTCCCGTCGTAGCCCCAGACGTCGGCGTACGCCCAGTACCAGCCGTCGTTGTAGAAGTGCACGGCCACCGGTTTCGCCGAGACCATCGGATGCACCTGGTGCGCGGCTGGGGCCGCCGTGGCCGGAGCGGCTCCGGCGATCACGGCGACGACCGCGGTGGCAAGGCCGGCCAACAGCCCGGCCAGTCGAATCCGCATGTACCTCTCCTCCTCGCGTTTCGACCCCGGCGCCCGCTCGGGTGGGGCGCCGGCGTTGACGCGATAGACGATCTCCTATCGGAGAGGTCCGTCGAATCCGTGAAAACACGTAGTCTTGGTCCGCCCGCCACCGCGGCGTCAGGCCGATCCCTGACCGGCCACCGCCTGGGCGAGCTCGGTGCGCGACCGGACACCCACCTTGCGGTAGATGCGCGACAGGTGGGCCTCGACGGTCCGCCGGGACAGGAACAGGGCCGCCGCCACCTCGTCGTTGGTGTGGCCGGTGGCGACCAGCGAAGCGACCCGCCGCTCGGCCGGGGTCAGCTGGTCGGGGGAGCTGCGACGCAGGCCGAGGCTCTGCAGCTCGGCGACCACCCGGTCGTGCCACCGGTTGGCACCCAGCCGCTGGAACATCTCGCCGGCCCGGGTCAGCGCCTCCCCCGCGGCGCGCTTCTCCTTGCGCCGCCGCAGGACCTGGCCGTGCACCAGCAGGGTACGGGCCTGCTCGAAGGGCATCGGCAGGTCGGCGTGCGCGCGTACCGCCGCCTCGGCCGCCGCTCCCGCCCCCGCGAGGTCGCCGCGGGCGAGCGCCAGGAGCGCGCGGCTGCGGGCGGCGACACAGACCAGGTACGGGTACGGGGCGACCGCGGCGCGCCGATCCAGGTCGGCCACCAGACCCGCGGCCCGGTCCACGTCGCCGAGGTGCAGCGCCGCCTCCACCTGGTCGCCGAAGAAGGTGTACCGGGCCGGCTCGCGCATCCCCATCCCCGCGACGGCGTCGGCCGCCCGGGTCAGATACCGGTCCGCGGCTTCCGGAGCGCCGCGGGACAGCTCGACGAAGCCGAGGACGGACAGGTGCAGGACGGCCACCATCGTGTCCTGGAAGGACTCCGCGAGCGCCAGCCCCTCGGTCGCGGCGGCCACGGCCGGGTCGGCGTCGCAGCGGTACGCGGCGACCAGCGCCGTCGTGTACAGCGCCTGGCCCCGCCACCGCCGCTGGCCGGTCTGCTCGATGGTCTCGACCATCTCCTCGGCGTACCGCGCGGCGAGGTCCAGGTTGCCCAGCCAACACTCGATCTCCACCAGGTGGAGCAGCGCGTGCGGCACGGCCGGCTCGTCCCCGATCTCCTGCGCCCGCCGGTACTTGGCCAGCCACCCCGTCCGCGCCCGCGGGATGTCGAAGCTCTTGGCCCAGATGTTGAGCATGGACCGGCCGAACTCCACCTCCCACGAGAAGGCCCGGTCCGGCAGCAGCGCCCGGCCCCGCTCCAGCGTCTCGTGGTCGGCGCCGCGGCCGGCGAGGAACCCGAAGAACGCGACCGAAAGCTCGGCGCACGCCCGCAGGGCCGCGTCGGCGACCCCGGTCAGCAGTTCGCGGGCCCGCGCCGCGCTGCGTACCCTCAGGTCGGCGTCGTAGTCGGCGAACCACGCGATCCGCAGTTGCAGCGTGCCGGTGAGCAGCCGATCCCCGGCCGCCTCCGGGATCGCCCGCTGGAGAGCCGCCACGGCGTCGCGCGGGCTGCCGTCGTAGAAGAGGATCGACGCGAGCCACAGCAGCGCCCGCGCGCGGTGCGGCCCCGGGGGCATCCCGGCCGCTGCCGTTTCCAGGATGGTCCGGGCGCCCATCGCGTCGCCGGCCGAGAACAGACATTCGGCGGCCGACACGGCTCGCCGGGGTCCGCGCGGGTCGCCGGGCGGCGTACGGTGGCTGGCCAGCAGCCACAGCTCGGCGGCCATCGCCGGGGCGCCGCGGTCCTGGGTCTGGCGGGCCGCGTCCGCGATGACCCCGGCCACCTCCGCGTCGGGGCCGTCGGCGGCGAGCGCCAGGTGGCGCGCCCGCTCGTCGAGGTCGGGGACGACCGTGGCGAGGCGCGCGTGCAGCACCCGCCGTCGTTCCGTGGCGGCGGCCGAGTAGACGGCGGAGGCGAACAGCGGGTGGGTGAACCGCACCTGGCCGCCTCGTACCTCGACGACACCGGCGTCTTCGGCCGCCTCCAGCCCCGGCGTCGCGGGGCCCGGCATGCCGAGCGCGGCCCGGATCAGCGCGGTACGGGGGTGGTGCAGCGCGGCGGCGACGAGCAGAACTTCGCGGGTCTCCGGTGGCAGCCGGGTCACGCGCTCGACCGCCGCGTCGTCCAGGGTGGCCGGCGCCGGCAGCGGAGCGGACGGCTCGGGCCAGCCGGTCCGCTGGATCGAACGGGCGACCTCCAGGGCGAGGAACGGGTTACCCCCGCTCGCCTCTCCCAGCCGCAGCAGATCCGGCTTGGCCAGGTGGAGACCGGTGCGCGTCCGGACCAGCCGGTACAGCTCGGCCGGTGACAGCCGGTCGAGCCGGATGCGGCGGATCCGGTCCGGGTCGAACGCCCGGCCGAGGCCGAACGGCACCGGCTCGGCGTACCGCTCGTCGCTGCGCACCGTGGCCAGCACGCCGACGGCGTGGTCGACCGAGCGGCGCGCGACGTAGCTCAGCACGCCGGCGCTCGCCGGGTCCAGCCACTGGGCGTCGTCGACGGCCAGGATGACCGGCCGGCTGGCGGCCAGCAGGCGCACCAGGCTGAGGGTGGCCAGGTTCACCGCGCGGGGATCGGGTGGCGCGCCGTCCGGGGTCGCCCGCAGCAACGCGACGTCCAGCGCGTGGCGCTGTGGCGCCGGCAGGGCGCGGAACACCGCGTCGGGGACCGTGTCGACGAGGTCGGTCAGGCCGGCGAAGGACAGGAGGTTCTCCGGCTCGGCCGGCCGGCAGGCCAGCACCTCACAGCCGCGCTCGCGGGCCCGCTGCACGCCGTACCGCCACAGCGTGGTCTTGCCGATGCCCGGCTCGCCCTGGATGACACAGGCGACGGTCCGGTCCGCCGTGGACCCGGACATCTGCTCCACGGCGTCGTCGAGCGCCGACAGTTCGGATCTGCGGCCCACGATGCGCTCGGTCTGCACGTTCCCCCCCAGCTGACTGCGGCAATCGAAGTACTTATATCTTCTGGGAGAATCCTGAACGCCGGTTGACCGTGCACAAGTTCGCAATGCACCGCATCAATTGAATTGGACCAATCGGCGGCGAGGGACGACCTATTACCGAACGGTGACGGCTCACCACCGCTGGCACGAAACCGTCCGGTACTCCGTTACGCTCGGCCGACCGGCGCCGGCGGCGCCCGTCGGTGGGAGGGGCGGTTGGAAACCGTACTGGTGGTGGACGACGACCTGACGGTCCGGGACGTGGTCCGCCGGTACCTCGAGCGCGCCGGGCACCGGGTCCTCGTGGCCGGCGACGGGGAGGAGGCGCTGCGGTTGATCGACAGCGGCCGACCCGATCTGGTGGTGCTCGACATCATGCTGCCCGGCGTGGACGGTGTCGAAGTCTGCCGGCGGACCCGGCGGTGGTCGTCGGTACCGATCGTCATGCTCACCGCGCTCGGCGAGGAGTCCGACCGCGTCCTCGGCCTCCAACTGGGCGCGGACGACTACGTGACCAAGCCCTTCAGCCCGCGTGAACTCGCGCTGCGGGTCGAGTCGGTGCTGCGACGGACGCGGGGCGCGGCGCCGGTGGCCGCCGGTGACCTGGTCGACGGCGACCTGCGCGTGGACACGGCCGCCCGGGTGGCGACCCGCGGCGGCGAACGGCTCGCCCTGACGTTGCGCGAGTTCGACCTGCTGGCGTTCCTGATGGCCAACCCCGGCGCCGCGTTCAGCCGGGCCGACCTGCTGGACCGGGTGTGGGGCTGGAGCTTCGGCGACCGGTCGACGGTCACGGTCCACGTACGGCGGTTGCGCGAGAAGATCGAGGACGACCCGGCGCGGCCGGTGCGGATCGCCACGGTGTGGGGCGTCGGCTACCGGTACGACCCGCGGAGCTGAGCCGTGTTCACGAAGCTGACGCACATCGCCCCGTACGCGGTCGCCTTCTCGCTGCCCGTCGCAGTGCTCGGCGCCCTCGCCCTGCGGCTGCTGCGCGACAGGTCGCTGACCACCGCCATGACCGTACTGGTGCTGGTGCCGCTGACGGCCACGTTCGTCGGGGTGCTCGGCGTGGCCCGGTTCATGTTCAGCCCGATGCTGACGACCACGCTCCTCATCTGCGTACTGGTGGCGGCGGTGACCGTGCCGGCCGCCATCGTCCTCGGCCGGGGCATCGCCCGGCGCAGCGTGTGGGAGCGGCAGGCGCGCGCCCGCGAGCGGGCCGCCGAGGCCTCGCGACGTGAGCTCGTCGCCTGGGTCAGCCACGACCTGCGCACCCCGCTGGCCGGCATCCGGGCGATGGCCGAGGCGCTCGCCGACGGGGTCGTCAGCGAACCGGCCGAAACGCACACGTACGCCGTCCGCATCGGCGCCGAGGCGCAGCGCCTTTCCGCCATGGTCGACGACCTGTTCGAGCTGTCCCGGATCACCGCCGGGGCGCTGCGCCTGACGATGTCGGCGGTGGCGCTGCGCGACGTGGTGAGCGAGGCGGTCAGCGCCGAAACGCCGATGGCGCGCAAGAAGGGCGTGCGGCTGCGTACCGAGGCGCAGGAGTGGCCGACCGTGCTCGGCAGCGACCCGGAGCTGGCCCGGGTGGTACGCAACCTCGTCGCCAACGCGGTCCGGCACACCCCGGCCGACGGCGCGGTGGCGATCCAGGTCGGGGTGGCCGGTGACGAGGCGTGGCTGCGGGTCGACGACGCCTGTGGCGGCATTCCGCCGCAGGAGCTGGCCCGCGTGTTCGACGTGGCGTTCCGGGGCAGCACCGCGCGCACCCCCGACCGCGCCCACGACGGACCGGCCGGCGCCGGCCTGGGCCTGGCCATCGCGCGCGGCCTGGTCGAGGCCCATCACGGCCGGATCGCGGCCCGCAACCACGGTCCGGGCTGCCGGTTCGAGGTACGTCTTCCGCTGGTCGTCGATCCGGCCGTTTCGACGTAACCACGCCGTAAGGGTTGTGCCGCGCCGGTCGGCCATACGGTGGGCAGGTGCGAATTCTCATCACCGGAGCCGCCGGTTTCGTCGGCTCACACGTCGCCGACCGGCTCGCCGGTTCCGGACACGAGCTCGTGCTCCTGGACGCGCTGCTGCCTACCGCACACGGCGCCGGAGACCCACCGCCGGGCGTCGTGGTCGGTGACGTACGTGACGCCGACCTGTTGGCGCACCTGCTGACCGGCGTCGATGCGGTCTGCCATCAGGCGGCGATGGTCGGGCACGGGCTCAACCCGTCGGACGCGCCGGCGTACGCCGGCCACAACGCCCTCGGCACCGCGACGCTGCTCGCCGCGATGCATCGGGCGGGGGTACCGCGACTCGTGCTGGCCAGTTCGATGGTCGTGTACGGGGAGGGTCGTTACGACTGCCCTACACATGGGACCGTCCGCCCCGGGCCGCGGGCGGGCTCGTTCGAGCCGCCGTGCCCGGCCTGCGGCGCCCCGCTGGAACCCGGTCTGGTCGGCGAGGACGCGCCGCTGGAGCCGCACAGCACGTACGCCGCGACAAAGCTCGCCCAGGAGCAGCTGGCCGGCGCGTGGGCGCGGCAGACCGGCGGTACGGTCTGGGCGTTGCGCTACCACAACGTCTATGGACCACGGATGCCCCGCGACACCCCGTACGCGGGGGTCGCCGCGATCTTCCGCTCGGCGCTGGAGCGGGGCGAGGCCCCGCGCGTGACGGAGGACGGGCGGCAGCGCCGCGACTTCGTCCACGTCACCGACGTGGCCCGCGCGAACGTGCGGGCGTTGGAGACGCCGCTGCCCACCGGTTCCTGCCGGGCGGTCAACATCTGCTCCGGGCAACCGCGCACGGTCGGTGAGCTGGCCTCCGCGCTCTCGGCCGCCATGGCCGGCCCGGCACCGGTGGTGACCGGCGAGCTGCGGCCGGCCGACGTCCGGCACGTCGTGGCCGACCCGTCCCGGGCGGCCCACCTCCTCGGTTTCCGCGCCCGGGTCGGCTTCGCCGACGGGATCGCCGACTTCGCGCGGGCGCCGTTGCGGGCGCCCGCGGCGCTTACCAGTTAGTCAGGACGAGGTGGTTGACGGCCAGCGCGGTCGCCGCCTGTGCCGCCAACCACCACCGGCGCGTCGACGCGGGCAGCAGGTGGGCCCCGGCGAGCAGCCAGACCGCGTACGGCAACCAGATCCGCTCAACCTCCGCCTTCGACAGCCCGGACAGGTCAGCGGCGACGATCGCCAGCAGCGCCGTCACCGGCAGCCGGTTGGGCCAGGGCGCGGTCAGCGCCCGGCGCAGCGTCGGCGCGGCGGCCGGACCGGCGCACAGGACCAGGCAGGCGAGGTCGGCCCAGACCCAGTATGCGTACGGGCGCTGCGCCGCGATGCCCTGGTAGTAACGGATCACGACCAGGTGGTAGCCGTCGAGCCACCGGAACCCCGCCGCGGTGAACGCCACGACCACCGCCGCCGCGCCCGCCACGCCCCAGGCCAGCCGCCGGACGCTCCCGACGGCGACGAGCGCGAGCAGCGCCACGAGGACGAGGCCGTACGACAGGTACATCGCGAAGCCCAGCAGCGCACCGCCGAACAGCGCCAACCGTGGCGCCACGAGAAGCGCCAGGCCGGCCGCCACAACGGCGGTGAAGACGGCATCGGCGGAGACACCCATCCACACCGCGCCGGGAAACAGCGCCAGGAACGGTACGCACGCCCGCGCCGCCTCCTCGCCGCACAGGGCCCGGACCGTCACCGGTACGGTCACCGCGGCGGTCGCGCCGAGGAGCACGCACACGATGGCGGCCCATCCCCCGCCACCGAGACCGATCCGGTCGAGCCAGACGAAGACCAGCAGCGCACCCGGCGGGTGCCCGGAGGTGTGCGTGGTCCACGAGTCGGGCTGGAAGTCCAGGATGCGGCCGGTGAACGCGCGCAGGGTCGCCGGTATGTCGGTCACGCGGGGCACCTCGTGCAGGTACTCGGGCCGCGTCGTGAGCCGTCCGGCGAGGCCGCGTTGCCAGCCGTCGACCAACGCCAGGGAGAACGTCCAGGCCACCGCGGTCAGATAGGCCGTGATCAGAAGGGACGGCCACCGCGATCGCGCCGCCATCTGCGGTCCGTACGCGACTGCGAGCACGGCGACGGCTACGGCGACGGGCGTGCCCGGCCCGACGTGCGGCAGCCAGTCGGCGAAGAGCGGGGCCGCGTTGGCACGGATGGGCACGTGCCACCGGTTGCACAGCCACCCGATGCCGACGGCGACGCCGACGAGTCCGAGCGCCACGCCCGCGACCAGCACGTCGCCCCGCACCGGCGGGTCGTTGGTCACCCGACGACGGTACGACGACCGCCGGTCGACGCGGCTAACCGATGAGCACCCGTCAGCGATTCGTAAGATGTCGTTGCGCGGTAAGGGATCCGTAATCGCAGCCATGGGCTCGAAGCGGCTACCCCGGACCTAACGTCGCACGGTATGACCGACCACATTGACGTCGTGCTGCCGTGCCTGGACGAGGCCGCAGCCCTACCGACCGTGCTCCGCGGACTGCCGGCCGGGTACCGGGCGATCGTCGTCGACAACGGCTCGACGGACGGCTCACCGCGGGTCGCCGCCGCGTGCGGGGCAGTCGTGGTGTGCGAACCGCGACGCGGCTACGGCGCGGCGGTACACACCGGGCTCGAACACGCCACCGCCGACATCGTCTGCTTCGCCGACGCCGACGGCTCGCTCGACCTCGGCGACCTTCCGCGCCTCGTGGCTCCGGTACGGTCCGGCGCGGCCGACCTGGCCGCCGGGCGCCGACGGCCGCTCCCCGGCGCCTGGCCCTGGCACGCGCGGGCCGGCAACGCGGTACTGGCCGCGGTGCTGCGCCGACGGGGCGTACCGGTACACGACATCGCGCCGCTCCGCGCCGCCCGCCGCGCCGCGCTGGTGAGCCTGGGCGTGCGCGACCGCGCCTTCGGCTACCCCCTCGAACTGCTGCTGCGCGCCGGCAGCGCGGACTGGCGCATTGAGGAGATCGACATCGCATACCGGCCCCGCGCCACCGGCACCCGTTCGAAGGTGTCCGGCTCGGTGCGCGGCACCCTGCGCGCCACCCGCGACCTGATCGGAGCACTGCGGTGAGGACGCTGCTCGTCGTCGCGAAGGCGCCGGTGCCCGGGCTGGTCAAGACGCGGCTCTGCCCACCGGCCACGCCGGAGTGGGCGGCCGACATCGCGGCCGCCGCCCTGCTCGACACGCTGACCGTGGTACGCGCGACCGACGCGCGGCCGGTCGTGGCACTCTCGGGGGATCTGTCGCGTGCGGCGCGACGCGCCGACCTCGCCTCGGCGCTGACCGGTTGCCGGGTCATACCGCAGCGCGGTGACGGCCTCGGCGCGAGGTTGGCGAACGCCCACGCGGACGCCGGCCCGGCCACGGTCGTGCAGATCGGTATGGACACCCCGCAGGTCACGCCGGCGCTGCTGGGAGAGGCGCTGGACGCACTCGGCGCCGCGGACGCCGTACTCGGGCCGGCCGCCGATGGTGGCTGGTGGGCGCTCGGACTGCGCGACCCGGTGTACGCGGCGGCGCTGCGTGACGTGCCGATGTCCACCCCGCACACGGGTCGGCTCACCCTCGAGGCGCTGCGGGCCCGGGGGCTGAGGGTTGCGCCGCTGCCGGTGCTGACCGATGTGGACACCATGACGGACGCGCGGAAGGTGGCGGCGGCATCACCGGCCACCCGCTTCGCCGCCTCGCTCGGCGGCTTCTTCGACGATGCGCTGCACGGCAACGAATGCTGGCTGGTCGACGGCGGCGGCAACCGGGAGATGGTGCCGGTAAGGCGCTGGCGCGGTGCGCCCGAGTGCACCGAGCGCACGCTCATCGAGCGCTGCGGCGGCCCTACCCTCGACATCGGATGCGGGCCCGGCCGGCTGGCCGCCGCGCTGACCGCCCGAGGCGTCACCGCGCTGGGCATCGACACCTCGGCCGTAGCGGTCGACCTGACCCGCCGGCGCGGGGCCGCCGCGCTGCGCCGCGACGTGTTCGCGACCGTGCCCGGCGAGGGTCGGTGGCGGCATGTGCTGCTCTTCGACGGCAACATCGGCATCGGCGGCGATCCCGTCACGCTGCTGCGCCGCTGCGCCGACCTGCTGGAGGCTGGCGGTACAGCCCTCGTCGAACTGGACTCCCCCGGCACCGGGCTGTGGCGGGGCGCCGCGAGGTTGGAACACGTCGGTGCGGCCGGTCCGGCATTCCCGTGGGCCCGGCTGGGCGCTGACGCGGTGCACGCCGCGGCTGCCTGCGCCGGCCTGACGGTACACGGCCTGCGCTGCGCCGAGGGCCGCTGGTTCGCCGAGCTGGCGCGGCCATGAGACGAGCCGGTGCGGCCATGAGACGAGCCGGTGCGGCCATGCGACTCGTGTTCCGGTCGGTCAACCACGACGTGAGCGTCAGCGCCCGGCTCGGCCGCTGGCTGGGCGTGGCGTTCGCGTTGTGCTTTCTCACCGGACTGGCCAGCCACGCCGTCCAGCACACCGAGCTGCCCTGGCCGACGCGTCCGGTCGGCCTTTACCGGGTCACCCAGGGCGTGCACGTCCTGTCCGGAGTAGCCGCGGTGCCGCTGCTGCTGGCCAAGCTCTGGAGCGTCTACCCGAAGCTGTTCGAACGGCCCCGGCTTCGCACGCTCCCCGAGCGCGGCGCGGTCCTCGTGCTGATCGCGGCAGCGTTCTTCGAACTCGTAACCGGCGGCTTCAACGTCGCCAAGTCGTACCCGTGGAGCTTCTTCTTCCCCACCGCGCACTACGCGGTCGCCTGGATCCTGGCCGGCGGCTTGCTAGTACACATTGGATTGCGGCTACCGGCGATACACACCGGGCTCGCCACGCCGGTCGATCCGCGGCGGCGCGCGTTCCTGCGTACGACGGGGCTGGCGGCGGGTGCGGCGCTGCTGGCCACGGCCGGCGGCACCGTGCCGCTGCTGCGGCGGGTGTCGCTCCTCGCCTGGCGCTCCCCTACCGGCGTTCCGGTCAACCGCACCGCCGCCGCGGCGGGCATCAGCATCGGACCGGACTGGCGGCTCACCGTCGGATCCGCGGCGTTCACCTACGCCGACCTGCTGGCCCTGCCGCAGCATACGGCGACGCTGCCGATCGCCTGTGTGGAAGGCTGGAGCGCCTCCGCGACCTGGAGCGGTGTCCGCGTCCGCGACCTGCTCGCCGCCGCCGGCGTACCGGTCCACCGCCCGGTACGCGTCATCTCCCTCGACGAGGGCCGCTACGGCCGGTCGACCCTCCCCACCGCCCATGTCAATGATCCGCTCACGCTGCTCGCGCTGCGCATGAACGGCCGGGTGCTCAGCCCCGACCACGGGTACCCGTGCCGCCTCATCACCGCGAGCCGTCCCGGCGTGCTCCAGACCAAGTGGGTCAGCAGAATCGAGGCGGCATGATCCGGCGAATCCTCGTCCTTACCGGCGTCGCGGCGGCCGGCTACGGCGCGTCGCTGCTGCTTCCCCAGATCTGGGCGGTGCTGCCCTGGCTCGCCGGCGGGCCGCTGGTTCACGACCTTCTGGTCGCGCCGCTCATCGGCGGCGTCGGTGCGCTCGCCGGCCGCCGCCGCACCGTCGCGGCGGCGCTCGCGGTCAGTGGCACGCTGCTGCTGATCGCCGTGCCGCTGATCTGGCGACCGCGCCCGGCCGCGCCCAACCCCGGCCTGCTGGACCGGGACTACGCCACCGGTCTCGCGGTCATGCTCGGCATCGTGTGGGCCCTCGCCGCGCTCACGGCGCTGTGGCGCGCCATGGGCGGGTGGCCGACGACACCCCGTCGGTTACCGCGAAGCGGTCGAGAGGTCAGGAGAGCATCGTGAAGTCGGCGAAGTCGAAGCCCGGGGAGACAACGCAGGACACGAGAACCTCGTCGTCGGCGGCAGGTCTTCCGGATTGCCACTCGTCGGCGGGAACCAGGACCTGGGGTCGTTGTCCGGCCGCGATGTCCGGCCCGAGAACAACCGTCCTCGGATCAGGGTCCGGCGTCTCACCCGTCCCGCCGAGCTGGAGCACCAGCGGAGCGCCACGATGCCACAACCACAGTTCGGGAGACCGTACGCGGTGCCAGCGGGACTCCTGGCCAGGCTCGAGAAGAAAGTAGATGGCGGTGCAGCTCGCGCGCTCGCCGTGGTAGCCGGCCGGACTGAAGTACCGGTCGCTGGCCCACGTCTGGCGGTACCAACCGCCCTCGGGATGGGGCTCCAGGTCGAGCAACCGAGCGGTGCCGGGAGGCTCGGATGTCCCGCTCCTCGGCCCGCGCGAACCAGGCGGCGATCCCATGCGTGGCCTTCCCGTCGGAACCAAACCGACCGAGTGTCGCACCCGGCGGGCGGCTTGAACAGGTACCCGGGCCCACGATGTTGCCAAATGACAAACATCGATTAGTCCATGGAGATTTTTCTACATGCCTGCGAGGCTTCATGCACCTCCATTCAGGTACCACACCACCGGTGAGGAACCATGTCCCCCGACAGGAGCGTCAACCGCCGCGCCGCAGCCGGTCCCCGGCGCTGGCTCGCCCTGGCGGCCGCCTGCGCCGCGCTGGCCGTCCCGACCGTGGCCGCGACGCGGCCGGCGCCCGCGCGGGCCGCGTCGCGGACGCTGACGATCGCGACCAACGGCAGCGTGGACTCGCTCAGCCCCTTCCTGGCCCAGCGCGCCCTGCCCACCTACATCCACCGACTGGTGTACGACTTCCTGACCAACTACGACGCGCACGACTTCCACCCGGTCCCGGCCATGGCGACCGCGTGGTCGACCTCAGCCGACAAGCTGGTCTGGACGTTCACCATCCGCGACGGCATGACCTGGTCGGACGGGCAGCCGGTGACCGCCGACGACGTCGCCTGGACCTACCGGCTGATGATGACCAACCGGGACGCGGCCACCGCCAACGGCAACTTCGTCGCCAACTTCAGGTCCGTGACCGCGCCCGATCCGCGTACGGTCGTCGTCACGCTGAACCAGCCCCAGGCCACGATGCTCGCCCTCGACGTCCCGGTCGTGCCCCGGCACGTGTGGGAGTCGCACGTGGCCGACATCGGCACGTTCAACAACGACACCCGGTTCCCGGTCGTCGGCGACGGGCCGTTCATCCTGTCCGGCTACGCCAAGAACCAGTACATCGAGCTGACCGCCAACCCGACCTACTGGCGCGGCCGGCCGGCGTTCGACCGGCTGGTCTTCAAGTACTACAAGGACTCCGACGCCGCGGTCGAGGCGCTGCGCAAGGGCGAGGTGGACTTCGTCGACCATCTCACGCCGGCCCAGTACGACGCGCTGCGCACCGCGCGGCACACGACGCTCAACCGGTCCCCGGGCAAGTCGTTCTACGCGCTGGCCGTCAACCCGGGCGCCACGACCACCTCCGGCCAGGCGTTCGGCGACGGCAACCCGGCACTGCACGACCAGCGGGTACGCCAGGCGATCATGCACGCGATCGACACCGGCGCCCTGGTCCGCCGGACGTTGGGCGGCTACGGCGAGGCCGGCGGTGGGTACCTGCCGCCCATCTTCACGGCCAACCACTGGCGCCCCGACGCGTCTGCCGCGTACGCCTACGACCCCGACCGGGCCAACCGGCTGCTCGACGCCGCCGGCTACCACCGGGGCGCCGACGGCCGGCGGACCACCCCTGACGGCCGGCCGCTCACCCTGCGGCTGCTCGGCCAGACCCAGCGCCCGGCCGACGCGCAGAACGCCACCTACGTGGCCGAGTGGCTCAAGGCGGTCGGCATCGAGGTCACGACCAGGATCGTCGACCAGGGGATGCTGGGCGACATCGAGACCGCCGGCAACTACGACCTCGCGTTCGACAGCTGGATCACCAACCCCGACCCGGACTACGTACTGTCGATCCAGACCTGCGGCGCCCGCCCGGCCACGGCCGGCGCCACCTTCCCCGGCGACGACTTCATCTGCGACCCCGACTACGACGCGCTGTACGCCCGTCAGATCGCCGAGTACGACCCGGCGGCGCGGGCGGCGATCGTCCGGCAGATGCAGCAGCGGCTGTACGCCGACGCGTACATCGACGTGCTGTACTACCCGGACATCCTGGAGGCGTACCGGTCCGACCGGATCGCCGGGATGGACCGGCAGCCCCAGCCGCGCGGGATGTACAGCGGCCAGGACGGCTACTGGAGCTGGTGGTCGGCGAAGCCCGGGAAGCGTTCGGCGTCCCCCACCGGCCCGGCCGTGCTCGCCGGTGGCGTCGCCGCCCTGGTGATCCTCGGCGTCGGTGGCGGCCTCGTGGTCGCGCGCCGCCGTCGCGCGGCCGCAGACGACCGCGAGTAGGGGGTACCCGTGGCGCGGTATCTCGCCGCCAAGCTCGCCGGCGCGTCCGTCAGCCTGGTGGCCGTGGCGCTCACCGCGTTCTTCCTGTTCCGGGTGCTCCCCGGCGACCCGGTGCGGGCGCTCACCCGCGGCCGCCCGACCAGCGCGGCGCAGCTCGCCCAGCTACGCCACCAGCTCGGCGTCGACCGGCCGCTCGCCGCCCAGTTCGCCGACTACCTGCTCCGCCTGACCCACGGCGACCTCGGCACCTCCTACCAGTACAAGACGTCCGTGACCGGGCTCATCGGCGAGCATCTGTGGGCCACCGTGTACCTGGTCGGCACCGCCACCCTGCTGTCGGCCGTACTCGGCCTGCGCAGCGGCATCCGCAGCGCCTGGCGGCACGGAAGCGTCGGCGACCGGGTCCGTACCGGGGTCGCGGTCGTGCTCTGGTCGGTACCGTCCTTCTGGCTCGGCCTGCTGCTGATCGTCGTGCTCGCCGTCGGCGTGGGACCGGTACCCGGACTGTTCCCGACCGGCGGGGCGAGCACCCCGGGTACCCACGGCGCCGTCGCGGTGCTCACCGACCGGCTGACCCACCTCGCCCTGCCGTGCCTGACCCTGGTCGCGGTCATCTACGCGCAGTACGCCCTGACCATGCGGGCGTCCCTGCTCGACGAGATGGGCAGCGACTACCTCACCACCGCCCGGGCCAAGGGGCTGCGCGACGACCAGGTGCGGCGTCGGCACGCGGTACCGAACGCGCTGCTGCCCACCGTGACGCTCATCTTCGTCAACGTCGGCTTCGTGGTGTCCGGATCGGTGCTGGTGGAGACCGTCTTCTCCTGGCCCGGTCTGGGCAGCCTGTTCTACGAGGCGCTCAGCGTGCCCGATCTGCCCCTGCTGGAGGGGCTGTTCGTCGTCTTCTCCGCGGCGGTGATCCTCATGAACCTGCTCGCCGACCTGCTCTACCCGGTCCTCGACCCCCGTGTGCGTACGGCATGACGGCGGCCGACCCCGCACCGATGAGCCGGGGCGACCGGCGCCGGTCGCTGGTCCGGCTCGGCCGCGCGTACGCCCGCAACCGCGCCGGCGTCGCCGCCGCGTGCCTGTTGCTGGCGACCGTCGGCGCCGCCGTGGCCGCGCCGCTCTTCGTCGGCGCGGCCGACCTCAGCGCGGTCCACGCGCCGGGCGCCCCGCTCCGGCCGCCGTCGGCGCGCTTCCCGCTGGGCACCGACGGCTACGGCCGGTCCATGCTGGCCGTCACGGTCTGGGGAGCGCGGATCTCGCTGGCCGTCGGCCTGCTCGCCACGGTGGTGTCGGTCGGGATCGGCGCGCTGGTCGGCATCTGCGCCGGACACTTCCGCGGCTGGACCGAGACGGTGCTGATGCGCGTCACCGACTGGTTCCTGGTCCTGCCCACCCTGGTGCTGGCCGCGGCGCTGGCCAGCGTCCTGCCGCCGGGTACGGCCACGGTCGTGGTGGCCATCGGGGTCACCTCGTGGGCGACCACCGCCCGCCTGGTCCGGGCGCAGACGCTGACCGTCGAGGCCCGGCCCTACATCGAGCGCGCCAGGGCGCTCGGTGGCGACCACTGGCACGTGACGACCCGCCACGTGCTGCCCAACGTCGCACCGCTGGTCCTGGCGCAGACCACGCTCACCGTCTCCGGTGCGATCCTCGCCGAGTCCACGTTGGCGTTCCTCGGCCTCGGCGACCCGACCGCCGTGTCCTGGGGTACCACCCTGCAACTGGCCCGTCAGGTCGGTGCGGTCAGCGCCGGCGACTGGTGGGTGCTGCTGCCGCCCGGCCTGGCCATCGCCGGCGTGTGCCTCGCCTTCACGGTGTGCGGCCGGGCCCTGGAGGCCGTGCTCAACCCCCGGCTGGCCGGGCGGCGATGACCTACCGACGGCACTTTTCCACAGAGCTGCAACAGTAGACGAAAACTATTGACGACCATCGTTGCCGCTGCGGATAGTCGCCCTTGACACCCATCCCCGGGTACCCGACGAAGGAGGCACCATGCCCGGCAGGTCGTACCCGAGACTCGCCGCGGCCGCCGCGGCGGGCCTGCTCGCCGCCACCACCGGTGCCGCGGACGGCGCCGCCGCCGGCCCCCCGGCCGACGCGCGCACGGATCTCCACGCCTGGTCCACCCGGCACGACTTCGCCGCCGGTACCGCCGCCGGGGTCGCGATCCTCGCCGGCCTGCGCCCCGGCATCGTCGTCGGCGAGCCGGCCGGCACCGTCACCTACCACGACCCGTACCTGCACACCGACCGCGCCTACCAGTACGGCACCTGGACCTCGCCGGTACACCGGCTGGAGTTCGGCGCGACCGAACTGGTGTCCTCGTGGAACGCCCAGACCCCGGCCGGGACCTGGCTGACGGTCGAACTGGACGCCACCATGGAGGACGGCGCCCGCACCGGCTGGCTGGACATGGGCCACTGGGCCGCCGGCGACGCCGACATCCGCCGCGCCTCGGTCAGCCCGGACGCGCCGCCGTACGGCCGGGTCGACACCGACACCTTCACCGCCGCCACCGGCCACCGCGTACACGCGTACCGGCTGCGCGTCACCCTGTACCGCGCCGCCGGCACCCTCGCCACGCCGCGCCTGTGGCGGCTCGGCGCCGTCGCCTCCACGGTGCCCGACCGGTCGCAGGTGCCGCCCAGCCGCCCCGGGCCGGCGTCCCGGGCCGGGATCGAGCTGCCCGTCCCCGCGTACTCGCAGCGCATCCACGCCGGGGAGTACCCGCAGTGGGACGGCGGCGGCGAGGCGTGGTGCAGTCCCACGTCGACGGAGATGGTCGTCGAGTACTGGGGCCGGTACCCGAGCCCGGAGCAGCTCGCCGACGTCGACCCGCGCTACGCCGACCCCAGCGTCGACGTCGCCGCCCGGGGCACCTACGACTACGCCTACCAGGGCACCGGGAACTGGCCGTTCAACACCGCGTACGCCGCCAGCTACGGCCTGGACGCCGACGTGGTACGGCTGCGCTCGCTCGACGACGTGGAGCGCCTCGTCGCCGCCGGCTTCCCCGTCGTCACCTCGCAGGCCTTCGACGCCGGCGAGATCCCCGGCGTCGATTACCGCGTCGACGGCCACCTGTGGGTCGTGGTCGGCTTCACCTCCAGCGGCGACGTCGTCGTCAACGACCCGGCGTCGGACTCTGACGTGCAGGTCCGGCACGTGTTCCCCCGGCGCGCGTTCGAGAACGTCTGGCTGCGTACCCGGTGGACCCGCGCTGACGGCTCGACCGGCCACGGCTCGGGCGGCATCGCGTACCTCATCCGGCCGCACCTGGCGGCGCCGCCGCCGGTCGCCGCGCCGGAGGAGCGCCATGGCTGAACCGAGCGCCACGGCTGAACCGCTCGCCACGGCTGAACCGCTCGCCGACGCGCACACCGCGGACGAGGCGGTCCGGTTCTGCTCCGACCTCATCCGCATCGACACCGCCAACCGGGGCGGCGGCGACGGCGTCGAGCGCCGGGCGGCCGAGTACGTCGCGGAACGCCTCGCCGACGCGGGCTTCGACCCGGTGATCCTGGAGTCGGCGCCGGGCCGCGCGAACGTCGTCACCCGGATCGCCGGCACCGAACCCGGCCGGCCGGCCCTGCTCGTGCACGGTCACCTCGACGTCGTACCGGCCGACCCGGCGCAGTGGCGGGTACCGCCCACCTCCGGCGAGATCGCCGACGGGGTGATCTGGGGCCGGGGCGCCGTCGACATGAAGAACGCCGTCGCGATGCTCCTCGCGCTGCTGCGGTCCTGGGCCCGGCACGGTCGCCGCCCCCGTCGCGACCTCGTCGTGGCGTTCACCGCCGACGAGGAGGACACGGCCGCCTTCGGCGCCCGGTTCCTGGTCGACCGGCACGCCGGGCTCTTCGACGGCTGCACCGAGGCGATCGGCGAGTCCGGCGGCTACGCGTACCACGTCGATGCCGGCGCCGACGCCGACCCCGACGCCGGGGTCCGGCTCTATCCGATCGGCGCCGCCGAGCGCGGTACCGCCTGGGTGAAGCTGACCGCCCGGGGTACCGCCGGCCACGGCTCGCGCGTGCACCCCGACAACGCGGTGGCCGCGCTCGCGGCGGCGGTGGTACGCATCGCCGAGTACGAGTGGCCGGTCCGGCTCATCCCGACCGTGCGCGCCTGCCTGGCCGGCATCGCCGCCGCCCTCGGCCCACCCACCGGCGACCCGGCCGATCTCGACGAGACGGCTGCCGCGGCGCTCGCCGACGCCCTCGGCGCCGCGGCCGCCCTGGTGGCCCCGACCCTGCGCAACAGCGCCAACCCGACGGTCCTGCAGGCCGGGTCCACGGTCAACGTCGTGCCGGGCTCGGCCGTCGGGTACGTCGACGGCCGGGTCCTGCCCGGCCACCTGGCGGAGTTCGAGGCCACCCTCGACCGCCTGACCGGCCCGCGCGTGACGTGGGAGTACGCGCACCGCGAGCGCCCGCTCGACGCGCCCCTTGCCACCCCGACCGTGGCGGCGATGGCGGCGGCGCTGCGCGCCGAGGACCCGGCCGCGCACGTCGTGCCGTACTGCCTGGCCGGCGGTACCGACGCCAAACACTTCGCCGCCCTGGGCATCACCGGCTACGGCTTCACCCCGCTGGGCCTGCCTCCGGGCTACGACTACCACGCCATGTTCCACGGCGTCGACGAGCGGGTCCCGGTGGAGGCGCTCACGTTCGGCATCCGGGTCCTCGACCGGTTCCTGGCGGGGGTGGGATGACGATCCCGGTAAACCGCCCGGCCGTCCGCGCGCGTGACGTCGGGCTCGGCGCGGCCTGGGGCCCGACCGGGCCGGCCAACGCGATCACCGACGTGGCGGGGGTACGCGTCGGGCACACCACCCTCACCGCCGACGCCGGACCGGTACGGACCGGCGTGACCGTGGTCCTGCCGCGCCCGCACCGGGTGTTCGACCACCCGGTCTTCGCCGGCTGCCACCGGCTCAACGGCAACGGCGAGCTCACCGGCCTGGAGTGGGTCCGCGAGTCCGGACTGCTCACCACTCCGGTCGCGCTGACCAACACACACAGCGTCGGCGTGGTGCGCGACGCCCTGGTCGCCCACGAGGCCGCCCAGCGCGGGCCGGACGAGGAGTTCTGGACGCTGCCCGTCGTCGGCGAGATCTGGGACGGGCGGCTCAACGACATCAACGGCCAGCACGTCCGCGCCGAGCACGTGCACGCCGCGCTCGCCGCCGCCCGCGGCGGGCCCGTCGCCGAGGGCAACGTCGGCGGCGGCACCGGCGCGATCTGCCACGGGTTCAAGGGCGGCATCGGCACCGCCTCGCGCATCGTCGCCGACGAGCACGGCACCTACACCCTGGGCGTGCTCGTACAGGCCAACCACGGGGCGCGGTCACGGTTCACAGTAGACGGATGCCCGGTCGGCGCGCTGCTCGGTCCCGACCGGATCCCGCTGCCCGGCAAGGGCGCGACCACCGGACGTCGGCACGCCGAGGGATCCGGTTCCATCATCGGCGTCGTGGCCACCGACGCCCCGCTGCTACCGCACCAGTGCGGCCGGCTGGCCCAGCGTGCCGCCCTCGGTATCGCCCGCCTCGGCGCGGTCGGCGAGCACTACAGCGGCGACCTGTTCCTGGCGTTCGCCACCGGCAACGACGCGCTGCCCGGCGACCACGCCACCGACCCCGCTCCGCTGGCGGCGGTGCGGATGCTCCCCGACGCCCGGATCAGCCCCCTGTTCACCGCGGCGGTCGACGCCACCGAGGAGGCTGTTCTCAACGCGCTGCTCGCCGCCCGTACGCTGGCCGGCCGGGGCGGCGTCATCGCCCACGCCCTCCCCGCCGAACTGCTCCGACGCGTGCTGTCCGAGGACGGCTGGCTCCGTCACGGCTCCTGACGCCGTCAGCGGCGGAACTGGTCGGCCACCGTCCGCAGCCGTCGGGCCAGCTCCGCCAGCTCACCGGCGGCGGCCTCGGTGTGGGTCGCCCCGCCGTGCGTGGTCTCCGTCGCGAGGGCGACGCTCTCGATCGACCGCGCGATGTCACCCGACGACCGGGCGGCCACCTCGGCGCTCGTACCGATCGACCGGGTGGCGTCGCTCTGCACCTCGACGGCGGCGGAGATCTTCTGCTGGATCTCGTGGATGCGCCCGATGACCTCGGTGATGCGTCCGATGGCTTCGACCGCGCTGCCGGTGTCGCCGCGCATCGCGGTCACCTTGGCCTCGATGTCCTCGGTGGCGGCGGCCGTCTCCCGCGACAGCTCCTTGACCTCGCCGGCCACCACCGCGAACCCCTTGCCCTGCTCCCCCGCCCGCGCCGCCTCGATGGTGGCGTTGAGGGCGAGCAGGTTCGTCTGTCCCGCGATCGTCGTGATCATATTGACGACCGCACCCACCTCCTCGCTCGACACCCCGAGCCGCTCGATGGTGCTGTTGGTGCCCGCGGCGAGGTCGACCGCCTCACCGGCGACCCGGACCGCCTCGTCCACCGCGGCGCGGATCTCGGCGATCGACGACTGCAGCCCGCGGGTCGCGTCCGCCGTCGCGTCGATGCTGCCCGTGACCTGCTCCACGTTGACGGTGGCCGAACGGGCCTGGTCGGACGCGGTCTCGGCGCCGGTGGACAGCTGACGGCTGGTGTCGAGCAGGCGGGCCGACGCGTCGGCGAGAGCGTGCGCGCCGTCGCCGATCTCGGTGAGGGCGCCGCGTACGACCGCGACCACCTCGTCCAGGCTGGCGGCGATCTCGGTCAGCTCGTCGTGGCCGGTGACCTCGACCGCCACGGTCAGGTCCTTGGCGGCCACCGCCCGCGCCGCCCGTACGGTCGCGTTGACCCGGCGCGAGATCCGGCGGGCGAGCAGCACCGCCGAGCCGCCGAGCACGAACGCGGCGAGGCCGGCCGTACTGAGGATGAGCAGTTGCGAGTCACGCTCCGCGGCGGCGGACTGCGCGCTCGCCTGGTCCACCTTGTGCTGAAGTGCCGCCTCCAGCGCCGGCAGGGCCTTGTCGAACCGCTGGTACTGCTCGTCGAAGGCGGGGCGCGCCTCGGCCGCGGCCACCCGCCCGGGGTCGCTGTCGACCCGGCTGGACAGGGTGACCACCCGTTGCCCGGTCGCGATCATGCCGTCGACGGGGTCGTCCATCGCCGCGACCTGCTTGGCCAGGTCCGGTTCGAGGCGAGCCACCGTCGCCAGTCCGTCGCGCAGTGTGAGGACCCGAGCGCCGAGCTGGTCGAGGACGGCCTGCCGCTCGGTGCTGTTGCGGGTCACCAGGGCCGCGAACACATCACCACGGAAAGCGGTGCGCGCCGTGTCCGCCGACCGCACCGCGCCCACCGCGTCCGCCGCGTCGCGCGCGGTGCGCTGCGCCGCGGCCAGCCGGGCGTTACAGACGTAGCCGATGGCCCCGGCAACGAACACGAGCAGGAACCCGGCCACGGCGAGCGCCAGAATCTGCCGCCTGATGGTCAATTTCATGGCCCGCCCTCTCCGGCTTGCTGAAGCACATAAATTCGCAGGCACCGCTCAGATCGGTGCAGATCGCTCGGTGTTTAGGCCTAAGGTGGAAACTTCTGCTGCCGACAGGGTGCGTGGATCACCGCTCCGCTGACCTCAGGAGGGTCCGATGCGCACCTCGGCCTGGCTCGTCGGCCTCACGACGCTTGTCCTCGTCACCGGCTGCTCCAGCGCCGGGCAGTCCGGCCGGGCCGTCACGACCGGTGTCGCGGACAGCGTCCAACTGCCCGCCGACGTCCGCTCGGGCGGCACCCTGACCGTCGGATCGGACATCTCCTACCCCCCGATGGAGTCCATGGAGAACGGCAAGCCGGTCGGGTTCGACGTCGACCTCGCCGGCGAGATCGCGCGGCGGCTCGGCCTGCGCCTCACGTTCATCCACGTCCCCTTCGACTCGCTGCTCGACGAGGTGCAGGCGCACAAGATCGACGCGGCCATGGCCTCCATGACCGACAAGGCCGCACGGCAGCAGCAGGCGGACTTCGTCGACTACCTCAACGCCGGCAGCTCGATCGTCATCCGCAAGGGCGCGCCCACGATCAACGGCATGGCGGAGCTGTGCGGGCACACGGTGGCGGTGCAGACCGACACGATGTACGTGGACATGGTCAACGAGCAGGCCGCCAAGTGCCCGAAGTCGGCGCCGCTGCGGCTGGTCACCGCGGACGCACCCTTCGACGAGGTGCTGGCCGGCCGGGCCGACGTGGACATGGACGACTTCCCGGTCGCCGCCGCGAAGGTCGCGTCCACGCCTGAGCTGGCGATCTCCGGAGAGCAGATCGAAGCCGCGCCGTACGGCATCGCCATCGCCAAGGATCGCCGGGCGCTGACGAAGGCGGTACAGACGACGCTGTACCAGTTGATCCGCGACGGCTCGTACGACAAGCTGCTGCAGAAGTGGAAGCTGCCGGAGGGCTCGCTCAAGACGGGCGCCATCAACGGCGGCGCCTAGCCCTGATCGGGCGGCGTCCGCTGCTCACCGCGGCGCCGAGCGCCGTCCGAACAGGATGTCGAAGTCGCGCAACGCCACGGTGAACAGCGGCCGCCGGTCCCTCAGGTAGGCCAGCGGAGCGCCCGCCGGCACCCGCCACGCCGCATGTGCTGCCCGGATCGAGGCCCGACCGCGCACCGGGGTCACCGTGACCCGGTCGCCCAGTAGCTGCACCACCGACGCCCCGGCGGGCCAGCGCCCCAGCCGACGCGGCCCGGTCGAAATCCGGGCCTGCGCGATGACGCCCTCCCCCGTACCCGCCCGCGCGGTGAGACCGTCTCCGCCGTCGGCGGCGTCCGGGCTGAACTCCAGCTCGGCGAGCTCCTTCGGAATGCCCCACAGTTGCCGGCCACCGGCACGCGAAGCCGGGCTGTCCACCCAGATGTCGACGATGCTGACCCGCGGTCGGGCGCGGTCGCGGACCAGCACGGCCGACAGCAGCTCGCGGTACTGCAGCACGCCGCCCGGCCCGTACTCCACCCATGCGGTGCCGATGATCCCGTGACCGCCGATCGTCACCGGACGGACCGCCGCGGCGAGACCGGCGGGCAACCGGGGAAGCCGCGCGCGGGGCACCAGCCAGACCGAGACGTACATCTGTCCGCACAGGTGCCATGGCTCCGCCGGATATTCCACTCACCCATTCTCGCCGCCTGCCGCGGCTGGTTGGAACCTCCGGTGTCGGATCCAGCCAGCCGGGCGAGGTGCTGCCGTCAGCTGACGGGTTGCCAGAGGGCGGGGACGTTGGGGGGTTCCCAGCCGGGTAGTGAGGTGTGGGTCTGTAGGCACGTGTAGGTGCGGCCGTTGTAGGCGACGACATCACCGGCGTGGTAGAGGTGGTTGGGCTGCCAGGTGTCGGTGGTGCCACCGCCCGGCGGCGGCGTGGTGGGTGGCGCCGTGGTGGGCGGCGGCGTGGTCGGTGGCGCCGTGGTCGGCGGCGGGTTACCACCGCTGGCCCCGGTGAAGATCTTGGTGAAGTCGAGGGTGCTGCCGGCGACCCCGGAGCAGTTCGGCGAGACCCCTCCGCCCGGGCAGGGTTGATCCCGGCCGACGGACCAGAAGGCCAAGCGGCCGATGCCCTTGGAGCGGGACCAGGAGACGATGTCCCGGGCGTTGCCCTGGGTCACGACTTCGCCGCCGCTGTCGTTGAGACCGATCATGGGGGTGATACCGATGTTGCCGTAGCCGAAGTTGAAGCCGGCGTTGCGCGCCGCGGTCAGCGTGCCCTCGGCAGCGGTCTTGGCGGCGGCTGCCATGTCGCTCACCGCGTGGCCGTAGTCCATCGTCATGGCGTTGACGATGTCGACGTTCACCCCGTCGTTCCTGGCCGACCTCAGGAAGTTGCTGCCGTTGCCGTCCGGTCCGCTCTCCAGGACCGGGATGGTCAGCGAGATGCTCAGGCCCGGACTGTTGCGCTGCAGATTCCTGATCGCCTGGAAGCGACGGTCGATCGAGCCCTGGTCGGCGATGGCGGCACCTTCGATGTCGAAATCGAGGTGGTCCACGTGATACTTGCTGATCACGCTCTGGTAGGCCTGCGTCAACGCATTCACATCGGTACAGGACTGGCCGAGTTCAGCGCCGCCCGCACCGCCGAACGAGATGATCGTCCGGGCGCCCGCCGCTTCGGCGCGCGCGATCCGGGCGTTGACCGTGGAGTTGTCGATGCCGAGGCCGTCGCCCCAGATCGGGGTACAGCCACTTCCGATGACGAATGCCGCGGTATAGCTGGTCACCCCGCCCTGAGCGATAGCCGTGTCGAGCATGCCGGCACTGTTCGCGGACAGGTCGACGTACGGGGCGACGCTGTATCCCGGTGTGGCGTCCGCCGAACCGGCCGTCAGGGCCAGGGCCGCACCCGACCCGGCAAGTAGCGTCGCAACCGACGCGCCGATGATCATCCTTCGTCTTCGCATGACGTCATCCCCTCATGTCCTGGTCGGATGAGCAGAGCTGTTCGAGGTGTCGTGCCGCTTCGGTCAGGTGGTGGGTTGCCAGAGGGCGGGGACGTTGGGAGGTTCCCAGCCGGGTAGTGAGGTGTGCGCCTGTAGGCACTTGTAGGTGCGGCCGTTGTAGGCGACGACGTCACCGACGTGGTAGAGGTGGTTGGGCTGCCAGGTGTCGGTGGTGCCACCGCCGGGCGGCGGCGTGGTGGGTGGCGGCGACGTCGGGGGCGCCGTGGTCGGCGGAGGAGTCGGGGACGCGGTGCCCGGCGGGGGCGGCGTGGGACATGCGGCGCTACCGCCGTTGATGTCGTTGACCGCGTCGTTGAACAGCGTGGGAGTGCTGCCCGGCGCGAAGTCGTACAACGAGAACATCATGCCGCCGGCCAGGCCCTTGCAGTGCAGGTAGTCCGACTTGGCCTGGATCGACCGGGCCGACTCACCGCTCCAGAAGTTCGTGCCGTCGTAGTAGTACGCGGCCTGGGCATCGGGGTCCCAGAAGGTGTAGCCGGGATTGTCGATCGTGGCCTGGATCTCTTTGTACATCGCCACGCCGTGGACGTTGCCCGACAGCGGGTACGGCGCTGAGGGGCCGGTGGCGGACTGGTACTCGCCGTGGCTGTTGCCCGCCTGCACCCCGGTCCAGCCCCGGTAGTAGAACTCGAAGCCGACGGTCGTCTTGCCGGCCGGGAACCCGCCAGGGATGCCGTAGCCGGAAAGGCCCTGATTGTAGGCGGTGATCGCGGTGTCCACGTTGTACTTCCGGTTGCCCGGTGGCACCGGCGCCATCGGGTCGTTGGCCGGGCTGTACAACGGCGACTGGTGGTTGGTGACGGTCGGCTCCCAGAACCCCCCGTGCATGTCGTACGTCATGACGTTGCCGTAGTCCAGGTACTGGCCGATCCTGTCCGTCTCGACGTTCTTGATCTTGTCCTGGCCGGACGGGAGCGCCGCCGTCAGCAGGTAGTGCTTGCCGCCCAGCGCGTCGAGCTGGCTGCGGAACTCGGCCAGCAGGCCGGTGAAGTTCTGCTTGTCCGAGGGGCTGGAGTGGTTGCCGAGGTGACCGCCGCCGCCCGGATACTCCCAGTCGATGTCGACGCCGTCGAACAGGCCCGCGATCGAGCCGGGGCCGCCGTACCCGTCGACGACCGGCAGGTTGCCCCTGATGAACATGTCGATGCACGAGCTGACGAACCTGGCGCGGTTGGCCGGCTGGGCCGCGTCCGAGAAGTACTTCGAGTAGGTCCAGCCGCCGATCGACACCAGGATCTTCAGGTTCGGGTACTTCTTCTTCAGCTTCATGAGCTGGTTGAAGTTGCCGGCGACCTTCTGTCCCCACACGTCGCCGACCCCGTCGACGCTGTCGCCGGCGGCGTACGACTTCTCCATGTCGGCGAACGCGTCCTCGGCGCCGTCGCCGGCGTTGGGGTTCTGCTCGCCGGCTTCGCTGGAGTCCGCGGCCTTGGTCGCCTCGAAACACGTCAGGTTGACCGGATCGATGTTTTCGAAGTCGTAGTTGAGGATGTCGAGCTTGCCGGCCATCCCCATGGTGTCGAGATGCTTCGGGTAGAACCCGCTCTGGTAGATGCTCCACTGGTCGTAGTAGGCGATCTTGACGCCACCGGAGGTGCCCGCGGCGGCCGTGGTCCTCGCCATCGCCGCGCCGATTCCCACCACCCCCACTGCGGCGGTGAGGCTGGCGACGGTGCCGATGACGGCGCTGCGCATGCTGATCGCTTTCACTGTCGCTCCTCTCGGAGTCGTTCGGGCCACGTCCGCGAGCGTGCTTCGCTGCCGATCGCGGGCGAGCCGCTGGCGTGCCGCCGACGGCGCGGAGTCGCCGCGGTCAGCTGGTGGGTTGCCAGAGGGCGGGGACGTTGGGGGGTTCCCAGCCGGGTAGTGAGGTGTGGGTCTGTAGGCACTTGTAGGTGCGGCCGTTGTAGGCGACGACATCGCCGACGTGGTAGAGGTGGTTGGGCTGCCAGGTGTCGGTGGTGCCACCGCCCGGCGGCGGCGTGGTGGGCGGCGCCGTGGTGGGCGGCGGCGTGGTCGGAGGCGTCGTCGCCGGCGGCGGCTGGGGCGGGGTGGCGCCGGCGAACCGGGCGGTGTACCTCGTGAAGTCCCAGTCGTTCTGGGCCACGCTGCTGCACGTGCCGGAGGTCTGCTGGTTGTCCGGTGGGTTGCACTGGCGGTCGCGGTTGACCGACCAGAAGGTGTACCGGGCCAGGCCGTGACCCGTGGCGTAATCCAGCACCGTCTGGAAGTCCCGTTGGTAGAAGTACTCGGCGCTGTCACTGCGCCCGTTCATCATGGACACGCCTTCGTGGGCGTACGCGGTGGCGCTGTCCCAGCCGAACGTGCTCATCAGCAGCGAGTGGAAGGCCTCCAGCGCGCCGATCTGGGCCGAGGCGCCGTTGAATCCCCCGTCGAACGGCATGATCGAGTAGTTGTTCGGGGTGAAGCCGAGCGACTTCGCCTCGTTGAGCAGCTGCTGACCGAACCAGCCGGTACCGGCGCTGGTGCCGGCCGTGGTGACGGAGATGTAGAGGCCGGGGTTGTTGCGCTGCAGGATCTGCGCCGCGCCCAGCTCGTTGGCGACCGCTGCGGAGTTCTCGTACTCCGGCTCCTCGAGGTCGAAGTCGATCGCCTTCAGGCTGTACTTGTTGACGACCTGCTGGTACGCGTTCGCGGTAGCGGCGGCGTCGCCGCAGGCCTGGCCGAGTTTGGTGCCGTTGTAGCCGCCGATGGAGACACTGACGTCACCGCCGTTGCGACGGATGTTGTTGACGACCGCGGCGACCGCGGTATCGCCGGCCACGCTGCCGGTACCGTCCCAGGCGGGGCTGCAGCCACCGCCGGAGAGGATGAACGCCAGCTGGAACGTTTTCTGGCCGGTGGCGTTCATGACCTGGACCGGGTCGGGCGGATTGTTGTCCAGCGGCATCAGATACGGCGCGGACGCGTACCAGTTGGTGCCGAGTACCGCGGCGCTGGCCGAGCGCGCCTGCGCGACGGCGAACGTGGCGGCGCCCAGGGCGACGGTGGCCGTCGCGGCCAGGGAAATGAGTTTTCGGTGCTGCACAGCGCTCCCTCCGGTGATCGCCAGCCGCGGGTGCCACCCGTGTCGCTGGGCGGGGTGATGACGCGACTGTCCGGTCGGTGGTCCACCCCGGGCGGTGCGGAGGGCGCGTCGATCGCCCTGCGTACCGGTCGGTGACCGCCGACTGTAAACAAAGTTAATTGATTGAAAACGATGTATAGCAACAACGGGAGTTACTAGCAAGGGTCGATCGGGATTCGTGCGAGGAGCGCACGCCGGGGCGGCCGACAGCCGGCCACCGGGTTCACGAAGCGTGGTGGTGCGGGGTACGCGGCCGTGAGCGGCCACCATCCGCCTATCGGCGACCGTGCCCGCCTACCCGGTCGCCCGCTCGCCGTACGAGCGTCCCGCCGGCCGCCGTCCGCAGACCCGGCTCGGACCGAGTTCCTGCCGGTTTAACCCCTTGACGCCGACATCCGCAATTTCGCGCATTGCACCAAGGCACCCGTATCGACCAGCACCCACCGCGGCCGCGGCGCGTGCGCCAGCGGACGCTTCCCCCCGGGCGCGCCGCGCTCAATCGCCACTAGCTGCGGCGATGCACGTCGGGCCGGACCGGGCAAAGACGCAGATGTTGGATGGGCCGCCGAAAACCCGCCGAAATTTTTCGTCGACAGATATCTATTTCGGTGCCGAGAAACAGCTAATGATGAATTGAATCGCACCGTTCATTTGGCGGAAATCCTTAGCTAGGCTTCCCGGCCATGCGGAAGGTATTCACCGTGGTCTGGCTGGTCGGCTTGGTGCTGGCCGAGGGCGGCTCCTCGGGTGGACTCCGCTTCGCGGACACGGCCGGTCCGATCGCGCGCGCCGCCTCCTCCGGCGCTCCACTGCAGACGGTGCTGGCGGGCACGCCGTCCCCGTCGCCATCCCCCTCCGCGACGGCGTCTCCCGCGCCGTCGCCGTCACCGTCCCCATCGCCGTCACGCTCGACGGCTCCGACGGTCAAGGCGACCAGAGCGCCGATCCCACCCGCTGTGCTCAACGAGGGTCCGAAGTGGCTGATGACCAAGGTTCCCGCCGCAAGCCGGCAGGCTGTCGTGGTCGAGGCCGCTTCGACGGGCACCTCCTATGCCAAGCTCTCGGCCTTTCAGCGCACCACCGGCGGCGGCTGGCACCGGGTGCTGGGGCCGGTGTCAGCCAGGATCGGTTCGTCCGGCTTCAGTTGGAGCCACCGGGAGGGCGTGCCGTCCACCCCGATCGGGGTGTTCGCCCTGCCGCTGGCGTTCGGCTGGGCCAACCCGGGCACCAGGATGGCCTGGCGGACGGCGACCACCGATTCGGTGTGGGTCGACGACCCGACGTCGGCCTACTACGACACCTGGCAGACCGCCCCGGCCAACGGCAGGTGGAAGTCTGCCGAGCAGTTGCACATCCCGGTGTACCAGTTGGCGCTCTGGATCAACATCAACCCCAGCCACACCCCGAACGCGGGCAGCGCGTTCTTCGTGCACCTGGCCAACGGCGGGGCGACCGCCGGCTGCGTGGCCGTCGACGAGAGCAGCCTGCGGTGGCTGCTGGGCTGGATGGACCCGGCCGCCGGGCCACGGATAGTGATGGGGCCCGGCAGCACCCTCAACCAGTAGGGACGTTTTTCGCTCCGGCAGTCGGGCCACCGGGCAATGCGCACACGGCCACCGCCCGCGTGAAGCCCGGCGCCGTCAGTTCCTTGTGCATGACGATGCACGGGCGGCCGTGCTGGTTGTCGGCGCGGCGCCCGATCTCCCGCCAACCCAGGCGGCTCCAGAAGCCCAGGGCCGACGGGTTGCTCGCCAGCACCGCCAGCCGTATACCCTCCCGGGCGTCATTGCGGAACCGCTCCTCGACCATGCCGGCCAGCAGCCGGCCGACCCCCTTGCCGTGCAGGCTGCCATGGACCATCAGCAGTCCGATCCACGGTAGGCCGTCGCCGGGGTGACGGTCGAGCAGGCACAGCAGCCCGACGAGCCGCGCCTGCGCGTCACGGGCGAGCAGCACCTCAGCGCCGGCCGTGCCGGCTTCCTCGCGTAGGTCGGCTTCGACCTGGTCGCAGCGGATGTGCTCGGGGTCGTACTCGCCGGCGGCGCGCCAGTACTGCGGGTTGCTCGCGTAGAGGTCGACCACCTCGGCGATCTCCTCCGGCGAGAAGCGCAGCGGCGCGAGGGACAGCGCGGACATGGGGGCAAGGGTAGGCCACCCGCCTTGCTAGCAGAGCGCGGCGGCGGGTTCGGGCGTGGCCGCCGGCTCGGGAGCGCCGGTGCGACGTTCGATCGTGGGGGCCAGTGCCCCGACCGCGAGGGCGGCGACGACGCCGGCGATGGCGCTGAACCACCAGACCACGGCGGGGCCGGCGTCGGCGTACACCGTGGCGCCCACCGCCAGGGCGGCGAACCGGGCGAGGCCCCAGGTCCACTGGAAGCTGCCCTGATAGCGGCCGCGGGCGTACGTCGGGGCGAGGCTCGCGACGATCGCGCCGTGGATGCCGGCGGTCATCGCCTCGCCGACCGACCAGACCACGACGGTCGCGCCGAATGACCAGGCGCCGTGGGCCACCCCGGTCAGCGCGATGCCGACCGCCGTGATCGCGCTGCCGCCCACGTACACCGGGATCTGGCGGAACCGGGCCAGGACGTTCGTGGCGACCGGTTGCAGCACCACCACCAGAACGGCGTTGAGCGTGGCCATGAGGCCGTACGTGGTGGTGGACAAGCCGTGGTCGCGGATGGCCAGCGGCAGGCAGACCTCGGTGAGCGAGTAGATCGTCAGCGCGATGCCGAACAGCGGGAGGAGCACCCGCATCAGGGGATCCCGGAGAACCACCCCGTAACCCGACCCGCCCCGGGAGTCGGCGGCCCGGACGCCACGGCCACGGCCGCCCGGCAGCAGCGCGGCCACGATGAGCGCGTACGCCAGCGAGGTCACCGCGTCCACTGTGAACAGGAGCCAGTAGCCGTGGACCGCCAGGAATCCGCCGAGCATCCCGGCCACCGCCGTGCCGATGTTGACCGCCCAGTGGAGCAGGGAGAAGGCCGTACGCTGCGAATCGGCCGGCACCGTGTCGCCCATCAGGGCGCCGGCGGCCGGGCCGACCATCGAGCCCGCCCCGTTCAGGAGTATGGCCGCGACCGCCATCGTGGCCACGTTCGGCGCGGCGAACAGCAGGCCCTGTGCGAGCGCCGTTCCGATCAACCCGATCAGCATCGTGGAACGCCGGCCGATCCGGTCGGCGAGCAGGCCGCCGAGCGCCGGACCGATCAGGGTGCCCACCCCCAGGGCGCCCAGGACGTACGAGACCTGTGCGGTGGGGACGCCGCGCGATCCCAGGTAGAAGACCAGGAACGGGGTGACCACGTAGCCGAGACGATTCACCATGGTGCCGGCGAAGATGATCCAGGCCGCACGGGGCAGCCCGCTGAAGGTGGAGATCATGACCGGAATCGTGGATCTCGGGTACGCTCGTGACCATTGATTAAGCCCAGGCTGAATCCATGGAGCGACCGTGCTGTCCGAACTGGCCTTCACAGCCGACGACCTGGCCCTGACCCGGTTCGCGGTCTCACCGATGTGGGAGGTCATCGCCACCTACCGGCTCCTCGCGGCCGGCTCGGCACATCCCGTGCACGGCGGCTGGATGGATCAGGTACGGCCCCGGATCGCCGCCGCCGGGCTCGACTCCGGGCTGTTGGCCGAGCTGATCCCGGCCCACGGGTATCTCGCCGACTTCCTCACCCCGCCCCCGGACGAGCCGGCCCCCAGCCTCGACACCGAGCTTGCCGCCATCCGCGCCACCCCGGCCGATCAGATCCGCGCGGATCTGGACGTCCTCGACCGCGGCGGTCGCCGCGGACGGTCCCTGCACACGGATCCGCAGGACTGGCTGGACCGGCTCGTGGGAGAGATCGAGGCCTACTGGCAACTGGCGCTCGCCCCGTACTGGGCCAGAATCCGCGCCGTGCTGGACGCCGACGTGTTCCACCGCGCCAGGCAGGTGGCCGAACACGGCGCGAGCCACCTCTTCAACGAGCTGCACTCCGAGCTGAGCTGGGACGACAACACGCTGCGAATGGTGCGCAGGCAATGCGGGATCTCGCGGGCGACCACCGGTCCGGGACTGCTGATGATCCCGTCCGCCTTCGCCGTGCAGGTGTTCACCTGGTCCCGCCCGGCACAGCCGCCGCAGCTCGCGTACCCCGCCCGCGGCACCGGCACGCTCTGGGAGCGCCGGTCGACCGCGCCCACCGAGGCGCTCGCCGCCGTTCTCGGCCGGACTCGGACCGTCCTGCTCACGGAGCTGGAGGCGCCGGCCTCCACGAGCGAGCTCGCGCAGCGCACCGGCATCTCCGCGGCGGGTGTCTCCCAGCACCTGACCGCCCTGCGTGACGCGGGCATGGTCAGCGCACACCGTACCGGACGCTCGGTCCTCTACGCCCGCACGGCGCTCGGGGAATCCCTCCTGGCCGCCACCGCCTGAACTGGCCGCCACCGCCCGAACCAGCACGGTCGTCCGGTGGCACGGCGGCCTCCACAAGATCATTGCGTGGACGCCCGGCCTCACCTTGTCGTTCATTTCGCCGTAAATCGGTCGCCATAGCGTCGCCGATCATGAACGACCATGACCTTCGGGCCGCGAGTGTCACACGTCGCGGGCTCATCTTCGGCGCTGTCGCCGCCGCCGGACTCGTCGCGACCGGCCGCGCCGCAGCCGCCAGCCCCGGCCGGCAGATCGGATCCGGACCGGGCGCCAACCCCCTCGGCCGCTCCGTCGCGGCTTCCGGGGATCCGCTCACCTTCGTCGTCCCGACGTACCAGACGGCCGTGCCCGGAGAGTCCGTCGAGGCCGGCCGGGTCGACCACCCCGTGGCACCGGGAATCGTGCTGACCTCGTTCGACACCTTCGGCCGTACCGGTTGGCTGCGGGTCCATGTCCTGAACGTCGACCTGGGCAACGAGTACGTGAGCGTGGACCTCGTCGCCGACAAGATCAGCGACCCCCGCGCGCTGTCGCGGGCGGCCGACGCGCAGCACGCCGTCGCCGCCGTCAACGGTGACTACTTCGACATCACCGAGACCTACGCGGCCGAAGGCCCGGAGATCCAGAACGGACAGCTGCGCAAGGCCACGAGCCAGTCGTCGACCGTCGCGGCGATCGGCGCCGACCGGGTCGCCCGGCTCGCCGACCTCGTGGTCACCGGTACCGTCACGGTGGCCGGCACGCGGCGGCCGCTCGCCTCCCTCAACTCCATCACCGTGCCCACCGGCGGCATCGGCGTGTTCACCCCGCTGTGGGGCGCGGGCAACCGCACGCTCATCCAGGAGCCCGGCCCGTACACCGAACTGGTCGTCGCGGACGGCACGGTCACCGCGGTCAACCGCCAGCTCACCACGACGCCCGTACCGGACAACGGCCTGATCGTCCTCGGCCAGGGCGCCGCGGCCGGCCAGCTCGCGGCCACCCGGCCCGGTGACGCCGTCACCGTGTCCTTCGCGCCGCAGACCGACGCGAAGTCGCCCCTTCGCACGGCGCTGGGCAGCGGGTCGGTGCTGGTGCGAAACGGCGCGGCGATCGACTTCCCACCCAGCACCGGAAACGACACGCCCAAGCCCCGTACGGCCATCGCCTGGCTGGACGGCGGGCACCGGTTGCTCCTGGTCGCCGTGGACGGGTCGGCCAACTTCTCCGCGGGCCTGAGCTTCGACGACATGGCGAAGCTCCTGGTCCGCCTGGGCGCCACCGACGCGTTCATGCTCGACGGCGGTGGCTCCACCGAACTGGTGGCGCGGCACCCCGGTGACACCGGAGTCAGCGTCGTCAACACGCCGTCGGACGGCAACGAGCGACCCGTACCCAACGGCGTCGGCCTGTTCGCCCGGAAGGGCTCCGGGACCCTGCGCGGACTCGACGTGCGCCCCCGGGCCGACCGGGTGGTCCCGGGGCTCACCGTGGATGTCACGGCCGCCGGCTACGACGAGACCTGGGCTCCGGCGGCGATCGGCACGCACCCGGTCACCTGGACGGCCGACCCCGCCTCGTTGGGTACGGCGAGCGACGGCGTCTTCCATGCCAGGAAGCCGGGAGCGGGCCGGTTACGCGCCCGTTCCGGGTCCGCCTCGGGCGAGCACGACCTGCGGGTCATCGGCGACCTGCACCGGCTGGCCTTCACCGAGCGGGTGGTCACGATAGATCCGGGCGCGACGGCGCGCGTACGGCTGACCGGGTACGACGCCGACGGGTTCGACGCCCCCGTGGTGCCCCGCGACGTGACGCTCGACTACGACCACTCGGTGATCGACGTCAGAGCCGAGTCCGACGGCAGCCTCACCATCGCCGGCGGCACGAACGCGGACGGCAAGGCCACCACCATCACGGCGACGGTCCGCTCGGTAACGGCGAAACTGCCCGTGCTGGTCGGCCTGATCGACGTCCCGCTGGCCGAGTTCGAACCGAACGAGACCTGGACCGCGACCTCGGCGCGGGGCACCGCGTCGGTCGACTTCGTCGCGGCCCCGGACCGCCCGGGAGCCGGCGCGGGCAACCACTCCCTGCGCCTGACGTACGACTTCACCGGGCAGTCCAGCACCTCTGCGGCGTACGCGGTGGCGGGTCCCGCCCCGATCACCCTGCCCGCCGGGGCGAAGAAGCTCGCGCTGTGGGTCAAGGGTGACGGCCGGCAGCACTGGCTGCGCGCGCAGATGCGTTCCCAGGGCACCACCAACGTGCCGTTCACCTTCGCCCTCGCGGTCGACTGGACGGGTTGGCGGCGCGTCGTCGGCGACCTCCCCGCCGGCTTCTCCGACCCCGTCACGCTGGAGCGCATCTACGTCGTCGAAACCTCACAGACGAACAAGAACGCCGGTCAGGTGGAGTTCGACGGGCTGGCCGCACAGGTCGGCCAGCAACAGCCGGGCGTCACGGAGCCGCCGCAGCCGGATCCCTACGTGGTCGAGCAGGGCGGGGTTCCGGGCGGCCGGTGGACGTTCGCCGTCCTGTCCGACCTGCACGTCAGCGCGGCGGCCGGCCTGAACTCCTTCTCGGGGCGGCAGGCGGCGATCGCCCTGGACCAGGCGGTCGCGAGCAGACCCGACTTCATCCTCATCAACGGCGACTTCGTGGACAACAACAGCCCGGCAGACTTCGACCTGGCCAACGGGTTGCTGCGCGACCACGTCCCGAGCGACCTACCCGTCTACTGGACGCCGGGCAACCACGAGGCCGGACTGTCGGCGACCGGCGGGCTCGACGCCTTCCTCGCCAGGACCGGCCGGCCGAACCGGCAGGTCTTCGACCACAAGGGCACCCGCTTCATCCTGCTGGACTCCCACACCGGCGACATGCGCACCTCCGACTGGGACCAGATTCCGCTGCTGCAGTCGGAGCTGGCGAAGGCGACGAAGGATTCCTCGGTCACCGGCGTCGTGGTCTCCTTCCACCACCCGCTACAGGACCCGTCCGGGGCGGGCGCCTCGCAGCTGTCCGACCAGCTCGAAGCCGGACTCTTCAAGCGCTGGCTGGCCGACTTCCGGGAACGCTCCGGCAAGCCGGTCGCGCTGTTCACCGGTCACGCGCACACCGCGGCCGTCACGCGCGCCGACGGCGTACTCGAGGTCAGCACCCCGGCCGTGGGCAAGACCCCGTACAGCTCACCCGACCACGGCGGGTTCTTCGGCTGGATGCACGTCGGCGTCGATCCGCGACCCGCCCGCGTGAAGCCGGGACAGCCGAGCCCGGAGACCCGGGAGTGGCTGAAGGCCGAGAGCCGACCATTGATCGACGGGATCGAGCTGGCCGCGCCCGACCGGCTCACGGTGGGCGCCTCGGCCGTGGTGTCCGCGACGGGCGTCACCAGCGAGTTCGGCCTGAAGTTCCCGCTGCGCTTCCCCGCCAGCGTCACCTGGAGCGGCGGCTCCGGGCTCGTGGTCGCGAACGCGGCGTCCGAGGTGAAGTCGGCCGGCAAGAGCTCGAAGACCCTGGCCGTACTCGATCTGACCAGCGGCCGGTTGACCGCGGTACGTCCCGGGACGGTCACCGTCACGGTCGCCTCGGGTGGTCTGACCGCGTCGGCCACCGTCACCCTCACCAGGTAGGCGCGAAGCGGCTCCCGCCCCCACGTTTTCGGGGACGGGAGCCGCGACCGTCGCTTTCAGAACGTGTACGGGACCTTGGTCCAGGTCAGCACCTGGGAGCCGGGGCCGTTGACCGTGACCCGCAGGTAGTCCTTGGCGTTGCCGGAACCGTCCACGGTGACCCGCGTCAGGTTCGACACCGGCTTGCTGATGCCGTAGAAGGACAGCCACTTCGAACCGGCACCCAACGGGTTGTCGGTGTTGTAGACGTGGCTGTCGCCGTTGAACAGGTAGACCTGCCCACGGTACGCCGCCGACTCGCGGGCGATGGCCGCCACGATCGGCTGGAAGCCGTAGTAGTCGGTGAACGTCGGGTTGGACACCGTCGGGTCGAACATGTCGGCCTGCAGCATCAGTACCACGGCCCGTTGGTGCTCACGGCGGGCGTCGGCGAAGGTGTCGTGGATCTCCTGGATGGTCGCCGACGTACGGCTGAGCACCTCTGCCGTCTGCTCGGGGGTCGGCGCGGTGTTACCGGTCCACGGCGCGAGGCTGTTGTTGCTGCCGACGACGTCGGCGGCGGCGAAGCCGACGCCGGCCCGCTGCCAACGCACGTTCTCCGGCACGCCGAGGTCGGCCTGCGACTGCACGGGCGCGCTGTGCCGGCCCAGGGTACGGCCGGGCTGCGGGAAGAACACCTGCCGGACCTCGGCCAGCCGCTCCAACGGGTTGTATCCCCCGTTGTTGGCGCGGTGGCAGTCGGTCCACTCGTTGTCGCCCACGGTGTAGACCAGCGGGTCCTCGAACTGGTCGAAGTCGCTCCTGATCTGCTGGAAGTAGGTGTCGCTGCAGACGCTCGACCCGTCCTTGATGTCGCCGAGGTGGGTGACCCACTGTACGGCCGGGTCGGCGTTGATCTGCGCGACAGCCTTGGGGAAGTTGGCGATCGCGGTTGCGCCGTAAGGGATGTCGCCGATGACGGCGAAGGTGTAACCGGTGTCGGCCGACGCCGAGGCGGACGTGGTGATGGCGGAAAAGGACAGGGTCGCGGCCACGACGGACGAGGCCAGCGCAGCGAGATGTCGCCGCTTCATGCGCTCTCCTTGTTGCGAGGTGCCGGTCGGCTGTCGTACGACAGCCGAGTGGGATCTCGTCACAACCAAGTACCCGCGCCTGTCCGCTCGCATCCCGGCACATAGCCGGCGACCGACGCGCAGGTGAACAGTGACGTCGCGGCTGCCGGGCCGACGGATCAGCGCAGCAGCCAGCCGTTGTCGACGGCGACCCGCACCGCTTCGGCCCGGGTGCGGGCTCCGGTCTTACCGATCGCCGACGACAGATGGTTGCGGACCGTCCCTTCCGACAGGTGCAGGGCGCGCGCGATGTCGGCGACCGTGCCCCCGTCCCGCGCCGAGCGCAGTACGTCCGTCTCGCGGTCGGTCAACGGGGAGTCGCCCTGCGCCAGCGACTGCGCGGCCAGCACCGGATCGACCACCCGCAGCCCCTGGTGCACCCGGCGGACGGCATCGGCCAGTTGCCGGGCCGGCGTGTCCTTGACGACGAAGCCGCTCGCTCCGGCCGCCATCGCCTGCCGCAGGTAACCGGGCCGGCCGAAGGTGGTGACCATCAGGACCCGGCAGCCGGGCACCTCGCGGTTCAGTTCCCGCGCGGCTGCCACCCCGTCCAGACCGGGCATCTCCACATCGAGCAGTGCCACGTCGGCCGCGTGCTCACGGGCCGCGCCGACCACCTCGTCGCCGCGACCCACCTCGGCGACCACCGTCAGGTCCGGCTCCAGGTTGAGCAGCGCGGCCATCGCACCGCGTACCAGGGCCTGGTCATCGGCGAGCAGCAGTCGAATCACGAGGGCACCTCCACCCGTACCCGGAATCCCGGCTGGTCGTCGCGCCGGCCGGCGCTCAAGCTGGCGCCGAGCGCCTCGGCGCGCCGGCACAGCCCGGCCAGGCCCTGGCCGCCGGAGGCGACGGGGTCGGGGCCGACGCCGTCGTCGACGATCTCCACGCTGTCGGCGGTGAGCCGGACCTCGCAGCGGGTGGCCCGGCTGTGCCGGACGACGTTCGTGACCGCCTCGCGGATCGTCCAGGCGAACAGCTCCCGCAACCGGCTGGGCACCTCGTCCGCGGCGCCGGGGAGTTCGGCGGTGACGTGCGCGGCCGCGAGCGCGGAGCGGGCAGCGGCGATCTCTCCCGGCAGGGAGACACCGCGTACCCCCAGGGCCGTCGCCCGCACGTCGGAGAGCGCGTCGCGGGCCAGCGCCTCCAGGTCGCGTAGCTCGGCGCGGGCCTTGTCGACATCCACGTCGAGCAGTCGCTGCGCGAGCTCCGCCTTGACCGTCACCACGGTCAGCGAGTGGCCGAGGATGTCGTGCAGGTCGGCGGCGATGCGGGCGCGCTCGTTCGCCACGGCGAGGGCCGCGAGCTCCTCCTGCGCCCGCAGGAGGCGGCGCTGCCGTTCGATCGCCAGCCGGATACCCCAGGCGGCCACCGAGCCGAGCAGCACCGCGAGCCCGTAGCTTCCGTCCTTCCAACCGGGCACCAGGTAGGGCAGGCCCGCGCCGACGACAGCCAGCACCGCCGCCACCGGTACCGCCTGCCGTCGCGGCAGGTAGACGATCGCCATCGGCGCGACGTAGACCAGGCAGGCCAGGGCGTGGTGTCCGGCTCCCGGTACCTGCAGGACGGCGAGGACGAGCAGCGTGACCAGCGCCAGCCAGATCCTCCACACCATGCCCGGTTCAGGGTCCGCGGGCAGCGCGTGGCGGACGTGCCGCAGCAGCGTGAACGCGACGACGTACAGCACGGCGAACGCGGCCAGCGCCGCCAGCCCCACGTCACGTCGCCACCCGTCCGGCCGCGCCAGCAGCGCGGTCAGGTTCCCGTTGAGGAAGACCAGCCATACGGCAGCGGAGATCCACCCGTAGCGGGGCCACCTGGCGTTGGCGTCGCTCATGGCGGGAACGGTACCGGTCGCTCAGACCCGGGCGGTGTCACGCCGGAACCGCCACATCGCGCCGACGGCGAACACGGAGGTCCAGACCGCCACGTTGAGTACGCCCAGCCACAGCGAACCGTCGTGGCTCAGCGGGTAGCGGGCGATCTCGCCGACCCCGTACACGGGGGTGAACTTCGCGATCGTCGCGAAGACGTGGCCGAGCTGGTCCACCGGCACGAACAGGCCACCCGCGAACGACAGCACGCCCAGGACCGGGCCGAGGATCTGCATGACGTTCTCGCTGGGCAGCAGGTACCCCATGAACAGGCCGAAGGCCGCGAAGACAAGCGCGCAGACCCAGGCCAGCAGACCGCACTCGATCCACGCGTGGACGGGTAGCCGCGCGCCGATGGCCCCGCCCACCGCGAACGCGACGATCACCGAGACCAGCCCGATCGTCATCGCCAGCACGAGCTTGACGGCGATGTACGCCACCGGCCGCAACGGCGTGAGCCGCAGCTGTCGGCTCCAGCCGGCGGCACGCTCCACGGAGACCATCGCGCCGCCACTGGTGGTCGCGAGCATGGCCCCGTAGACGGCCATACTGACCATGATGTAGCCGGTGACGTTACCGGCCCCCACGCCGGTGCCGCGGTACTTGGCGTTGTTGCCGAACAGCAGCAACAGCACGGCCGGCATGACGAACGTGAAGATGACCGTGCGCCGGTTGCGCAGCATGCGACGCAGTTCCAGGCCGACCAGGGCGGGCGAGAAGCCCCCGAGCGGCGGCAGGGTGCGAGCGGGCGTGGCGGTGGTCATCGGCTGCTCCCGTTGTCGGTTGCGTCGTCTGCGGTCAGGGCGAGGAAGGCCTGTTCCAGGTTGCGCGAGGTGATCTCCAGGTCGCGGGCGTCGGTGCGGGTCAGCAGGTACCGGGCGACCGCGTCGGCGTCGCGGGCGTGCACGACGACGGTGTCGCCGCGGACCTCCACGGAGTCGACGCCGGCCAGAGCACGCAGCGCGGCCTGGTCCGCGCCCGGCAGGGTGGCCCGCACCGTGCGGCCACTGGCCAGCGCCTTCACCTCGGCGGCGGTGCCGTCGGCGACGACCTCGCCGCGCCGGACGAACACCACCCGGTCCGCGTACGCGTCGGCCTCTTCCAGATAGTGCGTGGCGAAGATGACCGTACGGCCGGATCGGGCGTCCTCCCGGATCGCGGTCCAGAAGTCGTGGCGGCCGCCGACGTCCATGCCGGTCGTCGGCTCGTCCAGGATGAGCAGTTCCGGGTTGGGCACCAGCGCCATGGCGAAGCGCAGCCGCTGCTGCTGACCCCCGGAGCACTTGCCGACGAGGCGGCGCCGGATGTCGGAGATGCCGGCGCGCTCGAGCGCCTCGTCGACCGTGCCGCCGCCGCGGCCGAACAGCGTCGCGGTCAGCTTGACGGTCTCCTCGACCGTGTAGTCCTTGAGCAGCCCGCCGGTCTGCATGACCGCGGAGACGAGGCCCAGCGCGACCGCGTCGCGCGGCCGGCGGCCGTACACGCGGACCTGCCCGGCCGTCGGCGCCGACAGGCCGAGCACCATGTCGATGGTGCTGGTCTTGCCGGCGCCGTTGGGGCCGAGCAGCGCGACGACTTCGCCGGGACGGATCTGCAAGGTGATGCCGTTGACGGCGGTCACCGTCCCGAAGCTCTTGACCACCCCGTCCAGGTCGACGGCGAGGTGGTCGGAGGGTCGGGTGACGGGCGCGGTATCGGCGGTGATGACCATGTTCTCATCCTGGCCAGCCGATGCCGTCCGTCGATCGTCCGCTCGTCACGTCCGCACCATGACATCTGTCAGGGGTGTGAGCGATCCCGCGGCCCGGTGAAACCACGATCACCCGGCCGGACCAGGGCGACGCGGGCGAAGAACATGTGGTCCACTGTGCGGCGTGCCTCCGACCGCGACACACCCGCCACCGCGCGGCGCCTCCATCCGCGTCGCCCGACTGGTGACCGAGGCCCTGTCGCCCGCCGTGCTGGTCGCGGCCATCTCGATAGCGGTCGCCTGGCACAGCCGCTCCCCGGTCTGGGGTGTGGTGACCGCCGGCTTCGCCAGCGCGGTCCCCTTCCTGTACGTCCTGCGCGGGATCCGCCAGGGTCACTACGACGACCACCATGTCCGTGCCCGGGAGCGCCGCCCGCCGGTCATCCTCTTCGCCGGGGCGTCCGTGGTGGTCGGGCTCGTCGCGATGGCGGTGTTCCACGCGCCGCGCGACCTCGTCGCGCTGGTGGTGGCCATGCTGGCCGGTCTGGCGCTGGCGCTGGCGGTCACGGTGGTCTGGAAGGTCAGCTTTCACACCGCCGTGTCGGCCGGCACCGTCACCACCCTGGCGTTGGTGTTCGGCCCCTGGCTGTTGCTGTCCTGGCCCGTCGTCGCGCTCGTGGGGTGGTCACGGGTGCGGCTCGGCGACCACACCGTGGCCCAGACGGTCGTCGGCGCGGTCCTCGGCGCCGTCGCCGCCGGAGCGGTCTTCCCACTCGTACGCTGATCCCCCGCGCCCGTCGCCCTGCTGACCGACGCAGGATCATCCGAACGAGGGGGTGATCCGATATACGTGTCGATGTGAGACTTGTACTCATGATCGATGTCCCGCCCGCCGCGATCAGGATCGAGAGATCGTGACGACCCTCGTTGTGGACGGGCTGACGGCGGGGTACGCCGCCGGCGCGCCGGTGCTGCGCGACGTGTCGGTACGGGTCGAGCCGGGACGGGTCCTGGCCGTCACGGGACCGTCCGGGGCCGGCAAGACCACGCTGCTCCGCGCGATGGCCGGGCTGTTGCGGCCCGAGCACGGCACGGTGACCGTGGACGGCGCGCCGCTGCGCGACCGGGACCACGCCGTCGCCGCGCGGGTGGTGTTCATCCCGCAGGGCAACGGCCTCGCCGCGATCCTGACCGCCGCCGAGAACGTCCAGGTCGCCCTCATCGCGCAGGGTGCGAGCCCGACGGACGCCCGGCGCACCACTCTGGACGCACTGGACCGGCTGGGCCTCGCGGGCCAGGCCGACCAGCTCGTCGAGGAGCTGTCCGGCGGACAGCAGCAGCGCACGGCGACCGCCCGGGGGCTGGCCCTGCGCGGCGCCGTCCTGCTCGCCGACGAGATCACCAGTGAGCTGGACGCGCAGAACCGGCAGAAGGTGATCGACCTGCTGCACGAGGAGGCCGCCCGGGGCGTCGCCGTCGTGATGGCCACCCACGACCCCGAGGCGGCCGCCAGCTGCGACGCCGAGCTGCATCTCGTGGACGGCCGCGCCGAACTGGTCCGCGGGTACGCCGACCTCCCGGCCGGCGCATGACCCGCTCGACCCGGTCGATGTCCATGGTCCCGGTGGCCCTCGGCGCCCTTCGGGCGCGGCGCGCCCAGACCGCTGTGCTGCTGCTCATCGCGGCGCTGGTGACCGCAGCGGCGGTGGCCGCTCCGTTCTTCGTGCTCGCCGCGAGCGAATCCCTGGCTGCCCACGACGTGTCGCTCGCACCGGCCGGGCAGCGGCTGGTCACCGCGTCCCGCGCGCTGTCGGTGTCGGACGGGTCGGCGCCGTTCGACCAGTACCGCTCCGACATCCGCCGCGACCTCCGACTTCCCGGCTTCGACCAGGTGACCGGGGCCACCGCGGACGGGGTGGTCACCGGACCGGCCGGCAGCGCCGCGTCCCCCCTGGCGGCGCGCGACGACGTCTGCGCGCAGGTGGTGCTGCGGGGCGGATGCCCCACGGGCACCGACGACGCGCTGGTATCCACCCAGACCGCCGCGGATCTCGGCGTCGGGGTCGGCGACCGGGTCCGGTTCACCACGCCCGCCCGCGACACCCCGCTGGTGCTGCGGGTCAGCGGGCTCTACCAGCCGCGCGACCCCGCCGCGCCGTACTGGGGCGCGGGCGGCCTGCTGGCGACCGCGACCAGGCCGGCCGCCTCCGCCGCGGCCGACAGGCCCAGGGGAACCCCGGACGCGGTGTTCGTCACCTGGGACGGCCTGCGCGCTTCCCGGGTCGCCGACGCCAGGTACGCCGTCGACCACATCGCCACCCCGGCCGGGCTGAACGCGCTCACCGCGGCGGACATCGGCCGGGCCGTCGACGACGGGGCGGCCAGGCTCAAGGCCGACGGGTACCAGCTCGACACCGACCTCCCCCGCCTCGTCGACCGGGTCCTGACCGACCAGCGGACGATCCAGCTCGGCGTACCGCTGGGCGCGGGGCAACTGGTGCTGTTCGGGTGGTACGCCCTGTTCCTCGCGGTCACCGCGGAAGCGACCGCGCGGCGGGCCGACATCGGCCTGCTCAAGCTGCGTGGCCTGCCTCGACGCCGGATCTGGTCGCTGGCCGGCCTGCAGAGCGCGCTGCCCGTGCTGGCCGGCCTGCTCCCCGGCGTACTGCTGGGCTACCTGCTCGCGCGGGCGCTCGCCGGTGGCGTCGCCGACCCGGGCCAGCGCCGGCTCGCCGTCGCGCTGGCCGCCGGCGCGGCGGCCGTCGCGGTCCTCGGCGGCCTGCTCGCCGCGCTGATGGCCGAGCGGCGCACGGTCCGCGCCGACGTGGCCGAACTGCTGCGCCGGACGCCGCGCCGCCCGAAGCCCGGCCGGCGCCGGATCCTGCGAGCCGAGATGGTCGACCTCGCGCTCGCCGCGCTGGCGCTGGCCGCCGTGTACCAGGTGCACTCGGCCGGGCAGGGCAGCGGTCTCGTGGTGCTCGCGCCCGGACTCGTCGCGTTCGCGGCCGGGCTGCTGGCCGCGCGGCTGCTCCCGCCGGTGGCCGCCCGGGTGGCGCGGGCCGGCCTGCGCGGCGGCCGCCTGCGCGCCGCCCTAACCGGCACCTACCTGGCCCGGCGCCCCGGGTTGGGCCGGCTGTTCGCGCTCGTCGCGATCGCGTCCACGCTGGCCGGGTACGCCGCCCTGGCCTGGGGCACCTCGGCCGCGGCCCGGCACCAGCGGGCCGTCCTGGAGGTGGGCGCGGACCGGGTGCTCACCGTCGCGCCGGTCGCGACCGGCAGGCTGCTCTCGGCGGTACGGCAGGCCGATCCGTCCGGGCGGTACGCCATGGCCGCGGTGCAGACGGCCACGAGCGCCGTGCCCGCCGTGCTCGCGGTGGACAGCACCCGGCTGGCCGCGGTGGCCGCCTGGAGCCCGGGGTACGGGTCGGTGCCGGACCGGCTCGCCACCCTGCTGCACCCGCCGGCGCCGGCCCCGGTCCCGGTGGTGGCCGACCGGCTGCGGTTCACCGTGACCGTGAACGCGCTCGGTCCCGGGTCGACGTATCTGACCGCGATCCTGAGCGGCCCGGATGGCCGGCGGGTGCTGGCCGGTTACGGGCCGCTGGCGGTCGGCCGGCACGACTACGAGACGGCCGGTACGCCCTGTGCCACCCCGCCCGGCTGCCGGCTGGACGGCTTCGCCCTCACCGGCGCGGCGGCGGTCGCGGGTCGGCCCCTGGACGCGCCGGCCCCGGGCCTGGATCTGGTGCTGCACAGCTTGTCCGGCGCCGGCCTCGCCGACCGTGACCGGTGGCGTCCGAGCACCGATCCGGTTTCCGTGGGCCCGGTGCTCCACAGTGACCCGAGCGGGCTGCACGTCACGCTACCGGCCGGCGACTCGTTCACCGACGGCGTCCGTCGGGATGGGCAGATCCTCCTGGTCGACGCGCCGACGCCGGTACCGGTGGTGCTCGCCGGACAGCTCCGTGACGCCGGGTTGGTCGGTGAACCGGCGGTCGGGCTGTTCGCCTCCACCGCGGTGCCGGTCCGGGTCGCCGCGCAGGTCCCGGTGCTGCCCCGGCTCGGTCGGGCGGGCGCGCTGGTCGACCTGGACTACGCCGACCGACTGGTCGACGACGGCAACGGTCCCCGGGTGTCGCAGGTGTGGCTGGCCGCCGGCACGCCGGCGGCCGTGGTGGACCGGCTGCGCGCCGCCGGGCTGCGCGTACTCGAGGACGAGACGGTGGGCGGGCGGGCGGCCCGGTACGCGGGATCCGGGCCGGTGGCGGCGCTGCGCTTCCAGCTCCTCGGTGCGGTGCTCGCGGTGATCCTGGCCGGGGCCGGCGTGGTGCTGGTCGCGGCGGTGGAGCGCGACCCCCGGGCCGAGGAGCTGACCGCGCTGCGTCACCAGGGCCTGCCGGCGCGGGCCGCCCGTGCGAGCGCCTTCGACGGGTACGCCTGGTTGACCGGTGCGGCGCTGCTCGCCGGACTGCTGGTCGCCCCGGTGGACCGGCTGGTCACCGGAGCCGTCCTGCCGCTGTTCAGCGACGACTGGCGGGTACTGCCGCCGCCTCCGCTGCTGGGGCCGGGCGCGCTGCTGGTGGCCGTCGGTTGCGCCGTGGTACTGATCGGCGCGGCAGCCGGCTTCGCCGGATACCAGCTCGCCCGGCGGGTGAGCCGATGATCGCGCTGGTCCTCGCCGCGCTGCGGGCCCGACCCGGCCGGGCGCTGGCGCTGTTGCTGCTGACGGTCGCCGCGGTGGCGGCGGCCGTGGCCGGGCCGGTGTTCCTCGCCGCGGCCGACCGGTCGACGATCGCCGACGAGGTCGCCCACGCCACGCCGTTCGAGCTGACCCTGCAGGCGCGCGACACCATCGACCTGTGGCAGGAACGCAGCCGCACGTTCGAAAAGGTCGGGCCGCAGCTGGTGTCCGGCCCCGGCCTGACCCCGGTGTTCTCCGCGGAGTTCGGCGCCTATCTGGACGGGCCGACCGGTGGCGGCGGTACCCGGCTCACCTTCCGGGAGGGGGTCTGCGCGCACCTGCGGATGGTCGAGGGGCGGTGTCCGGCGGGCACCGGCGAGGTGGTCCTCAGCCGGGCCACCGCGGCGCGGTTCGGCATCCACAACGGACAGCCGGTGGTGGAGCACGAGAGCGTCGTCACCCGGGACGGGCCGGCCCCCACCGGGCCACCGGCGACCCTGGCCGTCGTGGGCATCTTCGAGATCGGCGATCCGAGCGACCGGTACTGGGCGGACCAGCACTACTTCGACCCCACCCAGGGCGGCGACGACGCGTTCCGGGTCGGCGAGCCGGTGTTCACCAGCCGCGGGACGGTCGAGGCGCTCCGCCACCACAACGAGCTGCAGAAGGTGGACGCGCTGCTCGACCCGGCGACGCTGACTCCGGCGCGGCTGGCCGCGGTCCGGGCCACGATGTCCGCCGTGCGGGCGCGCGCCGAGCAGAGCCCGATCCCGATCGGCAGCGGCCAGAACCAGATCCAGCTGGGCACCGGCCTCCCCGACCTGCTCGACCGCATCGACGCCGACCGGGCAGGCGTGCGCGAAGTGGTGCCGCTGGCCGCGATACCGCTGGTGGTGCTGGCCTGGATGGTGCTGCTGCTGGCGGCGGGCGCCGCCACCGACGCCCGCCGCGGCGAGGTCGCCCTGCTCAAGCTGCGCGGTACCGGCCGGGCCGGCCGGTGGTGGCTGGTACTCGGGGAAAGCGCGCTGGCCGTGCTGGTCGGCGCGCCGCTGGGCTATCTCGTCGGGTACGCCGTGGTCGCGGCGACGGCCCGGCTGCTGCTGCCGGGCGCCGGCCCGGTGACGCTGTCCGGGCACGCTCTCGGCTGGGCCGCCATCGGGGTGCTCGGCGCCGTGGGCGTCACCCTGCTCGCCCAGCGCCGTCCGTTCGCCGCACCGGTCGCCGAACTGCTGCGCCAGGTACCGAGCCGGGGCGGCGGCTGGCGCGGGCAGGCCCTGGAGGCCGTCCTCTACCCGCTCGCGGTGGCCGCCGTCGTGCAGCTGAGGGCCAATCCCGGCCCGCTGACCGGCGTCGCGCTGTTCGCGCCCGGCCTGGTCGTGCTCGCGGTCGCGCTGCTGGCGGCCCGGCTGGCCGGACCGGTGATCGGCGCGATCGGACGCCGGGCCATGCGGCGGGGCCGGCTCGGGGTCGCGCTCGGCGCGCTGCGGCTGGCTCGCCGGGCCGGCGCCGCGCGGCTGCTGGCGCTCCTCGTGATCGCCGTGGCCCAGCTGTGCTTCGCGGTCACCGCCGCCGGCGTGGCGCAGCGGGCGACCGCCGATCGGGCCGCCGTGGAGCTGGGCGCGGCGCGGGTGCTGACCGTGCTGCCGCTGCCGCGGACCGACCTGCTCCGCGCCGTACGCACGGCCGATCCGACGGGCCGGTACGCGATGGCGGCGGCCACTGTGCCGGCGGTCAACGACGGGGACCCGCCGACGCTGGCCGTCGACGCGACCCGCCTGGCACGCGTCACGACCTGGCTGCCCGAGTTCGGCCCGCTGACCGCGGCGCAAGCGGCCGACCGGCTACGGCCGAAGGGTGGGTTCGACCCGATCCTGGTACGCGGCCCGTCGATCGGCGTGGAGGCGACCGCGACCGACGTACCCGCGGAGCGGCAACCGCACCTGGTGGTCCATCTCGCCCCGGTTGCCGGCGGCCCGTCGCAGCCGGCCGACCTCGGTGTGCTGGTGCCCGGCCGGCACCGGTACAGCGCGTCCATCGCGGACTGTCCGGGCGGCTGCCGGCTCGTCGGTATCGAGGTCGCGCTGTCGGCCAGCACCGACGTGGACCTCGTCCTGCACGGCCTGTACCAGGGTGATCCGGCCACCCCGATCGACGCCGGGCTGGTCCAGCCTGGACGGTGGCGGGCGCCGGCACCGGGCGCGGCGACCACGGTCCCGACGCTGACGCCGGGGCCGGACGGGCTCGCGGTCAGTCTGCGCCTGGGCGGGCTGAAGGCGGACCCCTGGATCATGCCGACCTACGGGGTGTACCCGCTGCCCGTGGTCACCGCCGGTCCGCTCACCGGCGACGTGCTGGGCGGCCCGGACGCGACACCGCAGCGGGTACGCACCGCCGGCACCCTGGCCGTCCTGCCGCAGCTCGGCCGCCGCGGTGTGCTGGTCGATCTGGAGTACGCCGAGCGGACCGCCCGCGACTCCGGGACAGCGGTCGAGCCGCAGGTGCTGCTCGCCGCTGACGCACCGGACGGGCTGGTGGACAAGCTGCGCCAGGCCGGCCTGACCGTCGTCGGCAGCAAGACCGACGCCGACCGGGTGCGCTACCTGCAACGCCAGGGTCCGGCCACCGGGCTGCGCTTCCACCTGCTCGCCGGAGCGCTCGCGATTCTGCTCGCGCTGGGCGGGCTGGCGCTGGTCGCCACCGTCGACCGGCGGACCGGTGGGCAGCTGCGCGCGCTGTGGGTACAGGGTGTGCCCCGCCCGACCCTCGCAGCGGCGAACCGGTACGGGTACACCGGGCTGGTCCTGGCCGCACTGCTGCTCGGACCGCTCGCGGCCGGCGCCGCCTGGCTGCTGACCGGCCGGTCGATCCCGCTGTTCGCCGACCGGGCGCAGACCGTTCCGCTCCCCGGCTGGCCGGCGTGGCCGCTGCTCGCCGCCGGCTGGGCCGCGGCCGGCCTGGTGCTGCTCGGATCCGCGCTGGTAGCCGCGCGGATATCGGCGGCCGAGCTCGACGACGGCGGCCGGGACTGACGGAATGCGCGGGAAGTTCGAGGCGGGGAGGGAAACGTGACGGGACTGGCGGTCGCCTGCCGGCGGGTCGTGCACATCTACCGGGCTCAGGCCGGCGACGTGGTCGCCCTGGCCGGCGTGGACCTGTCGATCAACCCGGGAGAGATGCTGGCCCTGGTCGGGCCGTCCGGCTCCGGCAAGTCGACCCTGGTCGCTCTGCTCGCCGGTCTGATGCGCCCGTCCGCGGGCCGGGTGAACATCGGCACCTACGACATGGGAAAGCTGTCCGACACCGAGATCTCGCGCCTGCGGGGCACCGAGATCGGCGTGGTGCTGCAGGGCGCGGCGCGCAACCTGCTCGGGTACGCCAGCCTGCACCGCAACATCTGGCTGGCGCAGCGGCAGGCCGCGCGTACCTCGGGCATCCGGCTCGACGACCCGGACCGCATCCTCGACCTGGTCGGGCTCGGCGACATGGGCCGTGCCAAGGTCGATGAGCTGGCTCCGGGGGCACGGCAGCGGGCCGCCCTCGCGGTCGGCATCGCGGCCGGGCCGGGCCTGCTGCTGGTCGACGAGCCGACGTCGCAGCTGGACGTGCGTGGCCGGGACGAGGTGCTCGCAGTACTCGAAACCGTGAACCGGGAGCTGGGTACCACGATCGTGGTGGTGACCCACGACGGCGAGGTGGGCGCCCGGCTCGGCCGGGCGGTGACCATTCGCGACGGCCGCGTCGGCGCGGAGGGCCGCGACGGGGAGGACTTCGCGGTGGTGGCCGGCGACGGGACCGTCCAGCTGCCCCCGGAGGTGCTCGGGGCGTTCCCGCCGGGCACCCTGTTCAAGGTGGACCACGAGGACGGGACCGTGTCGTTGGTGGCCGGCGGGGCACACCGTACGCTCACGGGGCCGGACGCCGCGGATCCCCCGGCCTGACCGGCCGGCCGGAAATACCTCAAGGCCCCGGTCCATCGACCGATTTGCTAAGCCGACGCCATCCTCGCCCGGACCGCAGGAACTAAAAGACCAGCGTCTGCCGGGCCAGACCGGGCACGATCGGAGTGCACGCGGTGAACGCTTCCCTGCCGACCTCGTTGCGGGACGGCATCCTGGCCGCGGTCGGGCAGGCCATGATCGCCACCGACCTCACCGGACGGGTGCTGTACTGGAACGCCGCGGCCGAGAAGCTGTACGGGTACGAGGCCGCGCAGGCCGTCGGCCGGGAGCTGAGCGATCTCATCATCCCCGCACCGGGCCGCGCCGCGGTGGCCGACCGGTGGGCCCGCGTGCGCGACGGCGAGACCTTCAACGGCGACTGGCAGCTGCGCGACAAGGACGGCCGGATATTCACCGCCTACCTCACGTCGACGCCGATCCGTGACGACAGCGGCCAGGTGGTCGCGCTCCTCGGCGTCTCCTACGACGTCTCCACCCGGCGACTGCTGGAACGGCAGGCCCGTCACCTCGCCGCCATCGTCGAGAACTCCGACGACGCGATCGTCGAAATCGACTCCGACGGCGTCATCCGCACCGTCAATCCGGCGGCCACGGGCATCACGGGGTACGAGCCCGACGAGCTGGTCGGCCGGGACTTCGAGCTGCTGATCCCGCCGGCGGAGCGCGCGCGGGTCGAGGCGTCGCGGGCCGCGGCACTGGCCGGCCGGTCCCCCGGCATCCTGTCCACGAAGTTCCTTCGCACGGACGGCTCGGTGGTCGACGTGGCGGTGCGCCTGTCGCCGGTCCGCGCCGAGGACGGATCAATCATCGGAGTCAGCGCGCTGTCCCGGGACATCACCGCGGAGCTGCACGCGAAAGAGGAGCTGGCCGCCAGCGAACGGATGTTCCGGGCCCGCTTCGACCAGGTGGGCCTCCCGCAGGCCTCGATCTCGTTGTCCGGGCACTTCCTCAGCGTCAACGACGCACTGTGCCGGCTGCTCGGCCGGCGGCGCGAGGAGCTCGAGGGCGCCCCGCTGCACCGGTTCCACCACCCCAGCGACACCGGCGCGGGAGAAAAGCACATCGCGGCCATGCTGGGCGGTACGGTCGACACGGCCACCTGGGAACGCGTCCTGCAGGCGCGGGACGGCTCGGCTGTCCCGGTACTGATCCACTCCGCGGTACTCAAGGACGCCGACGGCACGCCGTACGGCGTCGGCACCTTCCTGCACGACCTCCGCGATCTCCGCGCCGCCGAGCAGGCGCTGCGGGAGTCGGAGGCCCGGTACCGGGCCATCGCCGAGACGGCGCAGGAGGGCATCTGGACCATGGACACGACCGGGCGCACCCTGTACGCCAACGACAAGCTGGCGGCGATTCTCGGTGTGCCCCGTGAGGAGATCTACCGGCGGCCGGTGCCGGAGCTCGTCGGCGCGGCGAACGCCCGCATGATCGCCGATCGGATACGCACCCGCGCCGCGCGGGGCGCCGAGGAGTACGAGGTGAACTATCCGCACCCCGACGGCGGGGCGCGGATGCTGCGGGTGAGCGCCAGTCCGCTGCGTGACGACACCGGCCACGCCGGGTCGCTGGCGATGATCGCCGACGTGACCGGCGCCCGCCGGGCCGAGCGCGAGCTGCAGCGCCGGGCGCTGCGCGACGAGCTGACCGGCCTGGCCAACCGCGCGCTGCTGACCGACCGGCTGGACCGGGCCGTCTCCCGCAGCGCGCGGACCGGCTCGCCGCTCGCCGTCATGATGATCGACCTCGACCAGTTCAAGCTCATCAACGACACCTGGGGCCACGAGGCCGGCGACCAGCTGCTCAAGCGGGTCGCGGAGCGGCTGCTGGTGGTCGTGCGGGCCGAGGACAGCGTCGCCCGGTTCAGCGGCGACGGGTTCGTGGTGGTCTGCGAGGACACCGACCAGGACCGCGCCATGGAGATGGCCGACCAGCTCGTGACGGCGTTTTCGGAGCCGTTCGCGCTGGACGGGCAGCGGCTGCACGTACGCGCGTCCGTCGGCGTCGCCGTGTGCCCGCCGCACTCGGCGCCGGACCTGGTCCGGTTCGCCGAGGCCGCCATGTACGACGCCAAGGCGCGCGGCCGCAACCGGGTCCAGCTCTTCGACGCCGCGCTCGCCACGGAGTCCGCCGACCGGCTGGCGCTGACCAACGACCTGCGTGACGCCCTCGTCGGCGACGAACTGGTCCTGCACTACCAGCCCGTGATCGACCTGGCCACGGGCCGGGTACGCGGCGTGGAGGCGCTCGCCCGCTGGCACCATCCGGGCCGCGGTTCGGTGTCCCCGGCCAGGTTCGTCGCCGTGGCGGAGGCGACCGGCCTCGCGCCGGCGCTCGACCGGTGGGCGCTCGACCGGGTCCGCCGCGACGCCGCCGCGCTGCGGGCGGCGATGCCC
>NZ_JAATVY010000016.1 GCF_011947195.1 Planosporangium thailandense
GGGTTTCCGGATCGAGTTGGGGGAGATCGAGGCGGCGCTGCGCAGCCATCCCGGTATCGCGGAGGCGATCGTGGTGGCGTGTGCCGACGATGCCGGCCGCAAGCGTCTGGTCGGGTATGTGGTGCCGGCCGGTGGCGAGGCGCCGGAGACGGCGGCGCTGCGGGCGTTGCTGGGTGGGTTGTTGCCGGATTACATGGTGCCGTCGGCGTTCGTGACCCTCGAGGCGCTGCCGCTCAACGCCAACGGCAAGGTCGACCGGCGGGCGTTGCCCGCCCCGGACTTCGCCGCCGCGGCCGGCGATGGCTACGTCGAGCCGCGCACCGAGACCGAGCGGGTCCTCGCCGGCATCTGGGCCGACGTGCTCGGGGTGCAGCGGGTCGGCGTCGAGGACAACTTCTTCGAACTCGGCGCGGACTCCATCCTGACCATCCAGGTCGTGGCGCGGGCCCGGCAGGCCGGGCTGAACCTGGCGGCCAAGGACCTGTTCCTGCACCAGACAGTCGCGGCGCTCGCGCCGAACGTCTCGGCGGCCGACGACGGGGCCGGCGCGGAGGAGCCCGTCGTCGGCCCGGTGCCGCTCACCCCGATTCAGCACTGGTTCTTCCGGACCCATCCGGCCAACCCGCACCACTTCAACCAGTCCACCCTGGTCGAGCTCGTCGAGGAGGTGGACCGCGACCTGCTCGGGCGTGCGCTCGAGGCGCTGCTGACCCACCACGACGCGCTCCGGCTGCGCTACGAGCGCATGGACGGGCAGTGGCGGCAGTACAACGGCCCGGTCGAGCCGGTGGAGGTGCTCCAGCGGTACGACCTGTCGACGACGGATCCCGACGCGCAGCAGTGGGCGATGGAGCAGACGGCCGACGAGGTCCATGCGAGCCTCCACCTCGAGCGCGGCCCCCTTTTCAGAGCGGTGCTGTTCGAGCGCGGGGCAGGACGATCACCCGTCCTGCTGCTGGTCGCGCACCACCTGGTCGTCGACGGCGTCTCCTGGCGGATCCTGCTCGACGACCTCGGCGTGGCCTACCAGCAGGCGGCCCAGGGCAAGGACATCAACCTCGGCCCGAAGTCGACGTCGTTCAGGGAGTGGTCACAGCGCCTGGGCGAGTACGTGGCCGCCGGTCACCTCGACGCGGAGGTGGACTACTGGGCCGGCGCGGTGGACGCGCCCCCGCTCCCGGCGACACCGCCCGGGGCCGAACCGGACGCCGACGCAGAGCCGGTGCCGGTGGCGCTGAGCGCCGACGACACCGAGGTGCTGCTGCGGGGTGCGCCCTCCGCGTACCGCACACGGATCAACGACGTGCTGCTCGCGGCTCTCGCGTGGGCGCTGGCGCGCTGGACGGGGCACAGCCGGGTCACCGTTGACCTGGAGGGCCATGGCCGCGAGGAGATCCTCGACGGGGTGGACCTGTCGCGTACGGTGGGGTGGTTCACCACGATCTTCCCGGTCGCCCTCGACGTGGCGGCCGCCGACGAGCCCGACTGGCGCGCCCTGGTCAAGTCCGTACGACGACAGTTGCGTGCCATCCCCGGCAACGGGTTCGGCTTCAGCGCGCTCCGCTACCTCGGCCCCCCGTCGGTGTGCGACCGGCTCTCCGCCGGGGCCGGCGGCCCGCAGATCGTGTTCAACTATCTGGGCCAGTGGGACGCCCGGTCCCAGGAGGACGCCGACGGGCTCTACCGTGCCGTGCACGGCTCGCTGGGACAGGACCACGACCCCGCCGACGTCGGCTCCCATCTGCTGGACATCGCGGGTGAGGTCCAGTCGGGCCGGTTGGAGTTCTCGTGGTCCTACCGCCCGGACGTGCTCACCCGATCTACTGTGGCGGACGTCGCCGCCGACTTCGCCGAGGCGCTGCGGCGCATCGCCGACGACTGCCGGAGGGCGCGGTGACGACGTCGCTGGCGCGAAACCGCAACTACCAGCTGTTGTGGGGCAGCCAGGCGCTCGCCGAGTTCGGCTTCAACGCGACGGCGATCGCCTTCCCGCTGCTCGTGCTCTCGGTCACCGGTTCGCCCGCGGCCTCCGGCCTGGTGCTGGGTGCGATCGCCGTCGCGCAGCTCGCGGCCGGGCTGCCGGCGGGCGCGCTCGTGGACCGCTGGAACCGCAAGAAGATCATGCTGGCGTGTGAGGCGACGCAGGCGGTCGCCGCCGCGAGCCTCGTCGCAGCCGTGGTGTCGGGCCGGGTGAGCGTGGCGCACATGCTGGTGGTCGCCGCCGTGATCGGGCTGTGCGCCGCGCTGTTCGAACCCGCCGAGGAGGCCACGCTGCCCGGCATCGTCCCCGTCGAGCAGGTCGCGTCGGCCGTGGCCATGAACTCGGCACGGGCGTCGCTCGGGCACCTGTCGGGCACCGCCGTGGGCGGGTTCCTGTTCGCCGTGGGCCGGGCGGTCCCGTTCGTGGTCGACGCGGTCACGCACAGCGTGGCGTTCTGCGCCCTGGCGTTCCTACGCCTGCCGCCGCGCGAACCGCGTACCCGACCCGCCGGCCACCTGGGCCGCGAGGTGGCCGAGGGGCTGCGCTGGGTGTGGCGGCACCGGCACATCCGGGTCACGTCGCTGTGCGCGGTCGCGCTCAACCTGTTCTTCAGCGCCTTCTACATCGTCGTGATCGTGCTGGCCCGCGCCCGCGGCGTGCACGCCGGCGAGATCGGCGTCATGGCGGCGATGCTGGGCCTCGGCGGGGTGGTCGGCGCCCTCGCCGCGCCGTACCTGCACCGCCTGCTCACCCCGTACGCGTCGATCGTCGCGGTGTTCTGGGTGCTGGCGGCGCTCACCCCGCTCGCCGTCTTCGCCCGCAGCGGGTACGTCATGGGCGCGCTGTTCCTCGCCATGGCGCTGCTGCCACCCACCGCCAACACCACCATCACCACCCAGCAGCTGCTGCTCACCCCGGATGAGCTGCGCGGCCGGCTGAGCAGCGTGCTCGGCCTGATCGTCGGCGTCTCGTCCGCGGTGGGCCCGGCCCTGGGCGGTGTGCTCGTACAGGCGCTGACCCCGACCGTCGCGGTGATGATCTGCGCCGGCGGCATCCTGACCGTGACGGTCGTGGTCACGTTCAGCGCGACGCTGCGGACTTTTCCCCGCCACGCGACCGCGGACGAGCCCGCGGTCAGCGTGTGAGTTCCCCATAACAGTTCACCCCACGGAAGGAGACAGCAAGGTGGACGACAACGCCAGGTACCAGGTGCTACGCAACGACGAGGACCAGTACTCGCTCTGGCTGGCCGACGCCGAGGTGCCCGCGGGCTGGCACCCGGTGGGCAAGGAGGGCACCAAGGAGGAGTGCTCGGCCTACGTAGACGAGGTGTGGACCGACATGCGGCCGCGGTCGCTGCGCGAACGGATGGACAGCGCGACGCAGTCCTGACCACGACGGGTGCCTCGCCGCCGGCACGCCGGTGGCGAGGCACCCGTCGTGAACACACGACCTGGAGGGAGGAGACATGGTGATGCGCAACGGCGTCGACGTCCGCGCCGGGCACCCCGCCGAGGCGACGCGCTGGATCGTCGGCGACGGGCCGCAGGCGGCCGGTGGCGCGCTCGTCCGGCTGTTCTGCTTCGCGCACGCCGGCGGCGGCGCGGCGTTCTTCCGCCCCTGGCGGACCGCGCTCGCACCGACCGTGGACGTGCGCCCGGTGCTGCTGCCCGGACGGGAGGCGCGGCTGGACGAACCCCCGTACCGGCGGATCGAGCAGCTGGTGGACCCGCTCTGCGCGGCGCTCTCGCCGCAGCTGGACGCACCGTACGCGCTGTTCGGCCACAGCATGGGCGCGGCGGTCGCGTTCGAGGTGGCCCGCCGGCTGACCGACGCCGGCCGGCCCGGCCCGATCTGCCTGCTCGTCTCCGGGCGGCAGGCGCCGCGGGCGGTATCCGCGCGCCGGACACTGTGGACGTTGCCGGACGACGACTTCGTGGCGGCGGTCGGGCGCATGGGCGGCACCCCGCCGGAGGTCCTCGGCGAGCCCGACCTGCTGCAGATGTTCCTGCCGGCGCTGCGGGCGGACTTCGAGCTCAGCGAAACGTACCGGCCGCTTCCCGGCGGGCGCCTGCGCTGTCCCGTCGTCGCGTACATGGGGGTCGACGACCCGGAGGTCGACCGGAACGGGCTGCTGCGGTGGCATGAGGAGACGAGCGGGGCGTTCACGCTGCGGCTCTTCGCCGGTGACCACTTCTATCTCAAGGGCGGCCGTGCCGACGTGCTGAGCGCGGTGCGCCACGACCTGCAGCGGGCCGCCGAGCTGCGCTGAGGCGGGTGCCGCCGGCTGACGGCCGGCGGCACCCGCCCCTGGTACTCCCCGGTGGTCGCGCTACCCGTGTCGGGCGGCGTGACCGGCGTGGGCGAACGGCACCGTCAGCTTCTCCAGTTCGGCGGCGAACGCCTCGCCGATGGCGCGCATCTGGGTGGTGGCGCCGTCCATCTGGGTGGTGGCGCCGGACACGGCCGACAGGATGCTCCGGCCGAGCGCGGCCAACCGCTCCGCCTGCTCCCGGTCGGCGTTGTACTCCACCCCGGCGACCGCGCGATAGGTGTGCGCGGCGCGGTCGACCTCCTGCCGCGCCCGCGCCACGATCGCCTCCGCCTGGGTGCGGGCGTCGTGCTGCATGGCGCTGGCATGGGCCTGGGCGTCGGCGATCAGACGGTCGGCGTGGGCTTGAGCGCGTACCAGCACGGTGACGGCCTCGTTCGACAGCTCCTGGGCGCGCCCGGCCTCGGGGTCGACCCCCTGGTTGCGGAAGTAGTTGCGCAGCCGGTGGACCTCGTTCTGCGCCTCGGCGTAGGCGGCGGTCCACCGGTCCACCTCACTGGCCACCCGGTTGAGGAACAGGTGGACCTCCTCCGGGCGGTAACCGCGGCGCCCCAGCGGGGTCTCCCGGAAGGTCTGGTGGCGGATCCGTTCCGCCGACAGGGGCACCCATTCATGCGCATTGGTGTGTTGGTGGTTTCCGTTGACGGTGGACCCGGTCATCGGGTCGGCACCTCCTCAAGTTCGGTGACCGCGTCGCCGGCCATCGGCCGGTACGGGTCGTTGTTGTAGTCCTCGCACCGGATCTGCTCGGCCGGAACCCCGCCGGCCAGCAGCGCTTCCCGGGTCGCCGTCGTCATCTCCGCCGAGCCGCACACGTACACGTCGTGGTCGTGCCATCGGCCCAGCCGCTGGGCCACCTCGCCGACGGTGCCCCGTTCGCCCGGATACCAGGGGTCGTGTGACAGCGCCGGCACCACCGTCAGCCAGCCCGCCTGCCTGGCGAGGGCCTCGAACGCCGGCAGGTCGTAGAGGTCGGGCTGGGTACGGGCCCCGACGATCAGGGTGACCCGGCGCCGGCCGCCCTCGGCGGCGACCTGCTCCACGAGCGCCTTCAACGGGGCCAGCCCGGTGCCGCCGGCGAGCAGCAGCAGGTCGCGGGTCGCACCGGGCGCCAGGGTCAGCTGCTGACCCACGGGTGCCGAGAGCTTCACCACATCGCCGGGCTGCAGGCCGTGCACGATCGCCGTGGAGATCTGCCCACCCGGCACGGCCTTCACATGCAGGTCGATGCGGCCGTCCGGACGGGGGAGGTTGGCGGGGGAGTAGTAGCGCCACAGCCTCGGGCGATCGGGGATCTCCATCGCGCAGGACTGCCCCGCGACGTACGGGTACGGCTGCTTGGGGTGTAGCTGCACCACCGCGATGTCCAGCCCCCGCCGCTCGTGGCCCACGACGGTGGCGGTCCAGTACGCCGGGGTCGAGGCGGCCGAACGTTCGGCCGCCTCGCTCATCACCTGGGCGACGAGCTGGTAGGCGGCGCCCCAGTCCTCGGCCAGCTGCGGTGTCCACGCCTCGCCGAGGAAGTGCGCGAGCGTGCGCAGCAGCGCGTCGCCGACCATCGGGTAGTGCTCGGCCCGTACGTCGAACCGCCGGTGGTCGCGTCCCAGCCCTTGCACGAACGGCACCGCGGCGTCGATCTGGTCCACGTTGGACACGATTCGGCCCAGCGCGGACACGAGGCGGTCGCGCTGGGCCGCCATCGACATCGGGAACATCGATCTGAGCTGCGGGTGCGCCATGAAAAGGATGGCGTAGAAGAAGCTGGGCACGGCGTCGCCGTGGCGGACGACCGCCGCCCAGCTTCGTTTGAGCGCGGCCGGATCCATTACCCGACCTGACCGGCCAGCCCGCCCGCGCCGACCATGGATTCGGCGACGATCTGGCTGCGGGAGGCGGTGAGGACGTCGCCGACGGCGTCGATGATGTCACGTGGGGCGTGCGCGACGAGCAGCGCCGCGGTCAGGTAGTCGCCGACGCGCGCGTAGTGCTCCGCGGTGATGCCCAGCGGGGCGTGGGCCACGGCGAGGGCGCGGCCGTCGTACTCCTTCGGGCCGCCGAGCACCTGCGACAACAGCGCGGCCATGTGCCGCTTCTGACTGGCCAGGTCAACGTTGTCGAAGTAGCTGTGCAGCTGCTCGTCCTCGATGATCAGGACATAGAGCCGCTCAACGACGGACCGCACCACCTCGCCACCACCGAGTCGGTCGTACATCGACCTGGTAGCGGGTGATACGTCCATAGCCGTGTCCATTCGTCTCCCGTTCCTTCCCTCTGGTGCCCGGGTCTGACTCGTGTCGCACCTGTTCGGGCAGCCACCGGCCGGTGGCTGCCGTCAGTTGCCGTACCTGGAACTGGCCGCGCGGGACCGTCGCGATCAGGTAGATCGTGGCCTCGTCCGCCGGGTTTGTGAGCTGCTCACCGGCGCCTCCGATCGAACCCCATCGCACGGTAGTCGTCCGGTGACGGTTCAGGGACCCCTCAGCGCCCAGTTTTCGTGAATGTTCATCAGCGCCGATGCGCACATCACGCAAAAGTTCGAAGGTTTCGCCCCGCGCCCGGGCGGTTCCCGCCAATCGCGCTGAATTCGCAGGTCGCGCGGGTTCGCCCGGGGTTGGCCGCGTTGGCGAACCGGACGGCGCCGCTGCCTGAGTGCGGCCCCGGTCATGCTCGTGGCATGAACCCGGGGCCGCGGGTGAGCGGAGGTGACCGTACGGCGGGTGCCGGTGCCCTACCCGTTCACCGGCACCGCGCCGCGTTCGTAGAAGATCCGGTCGAGGGCGACCGTGGCCGCGCCGAGGACGCCGACGTGCTGGCCCAGGGTCGACGGCTCGACGGCGACCTGACCGCGCAGCACAGAACAGATCTTGGGGCTCGTGGCCGACAGGATCCGCTGCAGCACTTCCTTGGGGGCGGTGGCGAGGATGCCGCCGAGCGCCACCCGGGTGGGGCTGAAGACGTTGACGTTGAGCGCGATCGCCGTGCTCAGGTGTTCGATGAACTCCTCGAGCAGGTCGCGCGCGAGGCCGTCATCGGCGCGCGCCGCCGCGTCGAGGGCGTCGAGCAGGCCACGGTACTGGCGCTGGGCCCGCGCAAGGGTCGGGCTGCGCTGCGCCGCCTGCTCGACCCGCCCCCGCAGGTTCGGCTCGCTCAGCACCGCTTCCAGGCAGCCCACCGACCCGCACCGGCAGCGGGGGCCGTCGCCGGCGACCTGGTGATGTCCGAGCTCGGACACCCCGTGCGCGCCCTGCCGGAACGGCTGGCCGTCGACGATGAAACCGAAGCCGACACCTTCGCCGACGTGGACGTACAGCAGGTTCTCGGCCAGCTGCCCGACACCGTACCGGGCCTCGGCCACGGCCATCGCCCGGACGTTGTAGTCCACCACGGTGGGCCGGCTGAACTCCTGCTCGAAGCGGTCGGCGATGTCCACCTCGCGCCAGCCCAGCGCGAGCGACAGTGCGCACCGGCGCCGGTCGGGGTCGACCGGACCCGGCACGCCCACGCCGATGGCGATCAAGGTACGCCCCGCCGACTCGATGAGCGGCGCCGCGGTGGTGGTCGCCAGCTCCAGTACCCGTCCGGGCGACGCGCCGCGCTCGAACGGCGCCCGGGTCGTCTGGGTCACCAGTCCGGACAGGTCGATCAGGCCCAGCCGCACCTCCTCGGGTCCGATGTCGACACCGAGGAACGTGTACCCGTGGCGCGACAGCGTCACGACCGAGGCGCGTGGACCGCGGCGTACGGGCCGGTGCACGCGCGGGATCGACTCGGTCAGGTACCCCTCGCTGGCGAGGTCGGTGACGATGGACGACACCGTCGGGATGCTCAGGCCGGTGCGGCCGGCGAGTTCCCGACGCGACAGGGGCCCCTGCTCGGTGAGCAGTCTTAACAGCAGGCCCCGGTTGTGCGCGCGTACGTCTTCCGGTAACCAGGAGCGTCGATCCACCCGGTGCCTCCCCAACGGCCGGAGTGTTCCAATCCGCGAGCACTGTAGCGGCAGCGACACGAAGCGTGGAACAAGAAGACCACGTGACGATTTACACGATCATCGATTCGATGACCGTAAGTACGTTGCCGCTCGGCCGCTCGGCCAGCGGTAATTTCCGGTCCGCCGGCGGGTCGGAAAGCACCACCGTACGATGCGTCACCCGTTGCCTGTCTGCGCAGAAATGCCCTTGATGGGACCCGACAGCGGCAGGCGCGGGGTTACGCGGTCTTCAATGCGTCCATACGGTTGCGCCGACCACACACCTGGGGCGTCGGTTCGCGACGGCGTACCGGCCGGGCGGGTCGCGCCCCGCAACCGGAGGGAGCCCACACAGTGCGACAAGCGCTCGCGGCAGTCGTCACCGCTCTCGCGGTCGTCCTGGCCGGAACACCGGCCAACGCCGCCGTACACAGCGCGGCCGGCCCGGCGCCGGGCAGCGCCGGCCTGGGCGACAGCTACTTCCCCGACTACGGCAACGGCGGGTACGACGTGTCGCACTACGACGTGCGGCTGCGCTACTGGCCCGACACCGACCGGCTGGCCGGCACCACGACCATCCTCGCCCGGGCCACGCAGGACCTGTCCCGGTTCGAGTTCGACTTCGCGCTGTCGGTCACGTCGGTGCGGGTCAACGGAGCGCCGGCCTCCTACGCCCGGGAGGGGGCCCACAAGCTCGTGGTCACCCCGGCCCGCCCGGTCACCGACGGGCAGCCGCTCACCGTGGTGGTCCAGTACGCCGACACGCCCTCGGCGGTGAAGGTGAACGGCGCCACGGCGTGGGCGCGTGCGGCCGACGGCGCGGTCGCCGTCGGGGAGCCGGAGATCGCCTGGTGGTGGTTTCCGAGCAACGACCACCCGCGCGACAAGGCGACCTTCGACGTGTCGGTGCTGGTACCCGACGGCACGCAGGTCGTCAGCAACGGTGTGATGCCCGCGCCGGCACATCGGGAACTGCCCGGCTGGAGCCGCTGGAACTGGCGTTCCGTCAAGCCGATGGCCACCTACCTGGCGTTCCTCGCCATCGGCCATTACGAGATCCGCACCGATGTGTCGGTTTCCGGCCAGCCGGTCGTCACCGCGTATTCACAGAACCTCGGTGAGTACGCCGACGCGGCGCACGCCGCGGTCGAGCGCACCTCCGAGGTGGTCGACTGGGAGAGTGGGCTGTTCGGCCCGTACCCGTTCGAGGCGCGAGGCGGCGTCGTCGCTCCACCTGGTACCATCGGGTTCGCGCTGGAGGACCAGACCAGGCCGGTGTACAGCAGCAAGTTCTGGCAGGGCGGCGCCAACGTGTACGTGGTGGTGCACGAGAACGCCCACCAGTGGTTCGGCGACTCGGTGTCGGTGGCGGACTGGCGCAACATCTGGCTCAACGAAGGCTTCGCCAGTTACGCCGAGTGGCTGTGGTCGGAGGCTCAGGGTGAGGGCACGGCCCAGGAACTGTTCGACTACAGCTACGCCGCACACCCGGCCGACGACCCGTTCTGGCAGGTGAAGCCGGGCGACCCCGGCGCGCGGGACCCGTTCGACCGGGCGGTGTACACGCGCGGCGCTATGGCGCTCCACCAACTGCGCCTGGCGGTCGGAGACGAGGTGTTCCTTCGCATCCTGCGCGGCTGGACCGAAAACCACCGGTACGGCAACGCCACGATCGAGCAGTTCGAGGAGTTCGCCCAGGGGGTGTCCGGCAAGAACCTCGGCGCCCTCTTCGCGACCTGGCTGTTCACGCCCGGCCGGCCAACGCTCGGCGCTACGGTGACGCGCGCCCCACGGGTGCTACCGGCCGCGCCCCGGTCATGGAAGGCGATCGAGCAGGCGCACGAGGCTCTGCGCCGCTGATCCCGGCCCGCCGCCCGGGCGGACCCGCTTCGCGCCGGTCCGCCCGGGCGGCGTCCCGCGTCAGCCCAGCGGGGCGCCGAAGTCCTGTGTCCACACTGGAGTGGAACCCTGGCGGGTCAGCCCGATCCCGAGATGACGGAAACGACAGTTGAGGATGTTGGCGCGGTGCCCGGGGCTGTTCATCCACGCCCGCATCACCGCGGAAGCGCTCTGCTGCCCCTTGGCGATGTTCTCGCCGGCCGCTGAGAAGCGGTACCCGGCGGCGGTGATGCGGGCGCCGACGGTGACGCCGTCCGGCGTGTCGTGCGCGAAGTAGCCGCGCCGGGCCATGTCGGCGGAGTGCGCGCGGGCGGCGGCGGTCAGCCTCGGGTCCGCGGTGAGCGCCGCGCAACCGGCCGTTGCCCGTGCCTGGTTGACCAGGGTGAGCACCGCCGTTTCGGTGCCGGCGTCGCCGGATGGCGGCGTCGGCGGTGCGGGTCCGGGCGTCACCGACCCGCCGACGGCCCCCGTGTCCGTCGGTGGGCTTGTCCGCGCGGGCTCGCCGGCCGTCGTTTCGTCGGCGGCCGAGACGCCGACCCGCGCGCCTCGCGACGATGTCGCGTCGGCCGGCGCACCCGCGTCGACGACCGGCGCTGCCGTGTCGGGGCCGGTGGCGTGGCGGCCTGCGACGTGGCCGGAGGCGACCGCGCCGACCGCGGACGAGACCGCGACGGCGACTACCGTGGCCGCCGCGACGACCACTGGCCGCATCGCCCGCCGCCGCCGGCGGGGCGGGCGCCGCGTGGGCGCGGTGGCCACCTGCGGCGGCGGATCGGGTACCGATGCGGGCCCGCGGGCCGGTTGGTGCGACACACAACCTCCGGTGAACGCCGATCAAGGACCCGCAGAGCGTAGACCTGGATCGTTGTGGTGCGGTCGAATGCTCAGGCCAACTTCACCGCAAATTAACGTCGATCTATATCCTGCCCTGTCCCGTCGGTCGGGGTGGGCAAGGATGGCTCCGTCGCGGCCGTCGCACGGGCGGGGGAAGGCGACGGCCGCGACGGAGCCTGCGGTCCGGCATCGCCGCGCGCGTCGGCAGGTGCGAGCGCGGGCCGGACGACTCGGATGGTCGGCCGGCCCGCGCCCATGGGCGTCGCGGTGAGCCGGCTCGCCGTCACGGTCAGTTGCCAGGGTTGTTCGCAGCCGCCCCATTCGCCGGCGGCGCGGCGGCCTTCTTGCCCTGCGGTGTGACCGCGTACCACACGTTGCCCACGCCCTGCCCCATCGCCTGACCCGGTGCGGCATCCCCGGCGTACCGGTAGACGGGCCAACCGCCGATCGTCACCTGCCTGGTCTTGGTGGGGTCCTGGCGGATGAAGCTGCCGACCTGGGCCTGGTCGATGCCCTCGATGCGGACGTCACCGGTGTCGATCACCGGTGGCCACTTCATCCAGCAGTCGTCCATGCAGTTGCTCGTCGGTGGCTTGGCGCTGTCCTTGTCGTACCGGTACAGCGGGTAGCCGTTCCCGTCCACCACCACGGTGCCCACCTGCGGCAGGTTCTGGACGCGCAGCACCAGCACGCCCTGCACGTTGGCGGCCGGCTGGGGGCTCGCCGGGGCGGCGGTGGCGACCGGGTCGTGGCTCGGGGACGTGCACGCCGCAGTGGACAGGGCCGTGGCCAGCGCCACGGCCGCCAAGGTCGCTCGGCGCACCTCGGGTACTCCTTCGTCGAAGTCGGTGTATCGATCCAAGGTACGCATGAACCCGCCCACCGGTTCACCCCGTGGGCGGCGGACGCCGGGGGAAAGTTACGCGGATGTGATTGAGCCGGCCGCGCCGTCCGTGCGTACGTAGGGGCGACAGCCACGCAAGGCTACGGAGGTGGTGGCGGTGGTCGGAGTGACCCCTACGCTGGCAGTGCGCCGATACAGCCCGCACCGGCACTGATGGGCCAACGCGCGACGCACGGCAGGCGTGGGCAGGACCAGGATTGCGACGCGGCCGCACGCGAGGAGGAACTGGTCCGGTCGCTGTACTCCGAGCACGCCGAGGGCCTGCTCCTGTTCGTGCTGCGGCTCACCGGCGGTGACCGTCAGCGCGCGGAGGACGTGGTCCAGGAGACGCTGCTACGGGCCTGGCGCCACGCGCACGAGCTCGCCGACGGCGGCCGGGCCTCGTTGCGGCCCTGGCTGGTCGCGGTCGCCCGCCGCATCGTCATCGACGGCTACCGCAGCCGGAAGGCGCGGCCGCCGGAGACCGACGACGCCTCGCTGGCGACCGTCGCCGCCCCGGACGAGACCGACCGGGTGCTGCAACTGCTGGTGCTCAACGACGCCATGCGGGGACTGACGGCGGCCCACCGCGAAGTGGTCTTCGAGACGTACTTCCGCGGACGCACGGTGCAGGAGGCCGCCGACGTTCTCGGCCTGCCCGTCGGCACGGTCAAGTCACGGGTCTACTACGCCCTCCGGGCACTGCGGATAGCGCTCGAGGAGCAGGGAGTGACGGCATGATGACGCCGGAGGACATCCACCGGGATGTCGGCGCGTACGCCCTGGGCGTCCTGGGCCCGCGCGACACCGCGCGCTTCGAAGACCACCTGATGGTGTGCCGGTCGTGTCCGCGCGAGCTCGAGCAGCTGTCCACCGTGGCCTCCCTCCTGTCGTGGGTGGACGCGGAGAGCCTCGCCTTCGCCCAGCACGCCGGAAGCTCGCCGGGCGGCGCCGACGCGCTGCTGTCCGCGGTACGGTCCGACCGGCGGCGGGCCAGGTCGCGCCAGGCGCTGGCGCTGGCGGCGTCCGTCCTCTTCCTGATGGCCGGCGCCCTGGTCGCGGTGAGCCTGGGCCTCGGGCGGACCGCGCTGCCCGGCCTGCCGCCCGTGTCGCCGGCGGCGCAGAAGCTGCACGCCGTCGACGACCTCACCGGTGCGGAGGCCACGGTGCAGGTGGAGCAGAAGAAGTGGGGCTCGCAGGTGACGCTGCAGATGGCACGCGTCAAGGGGCCGGTGACGTGCCGGTTGGTGGCGGTCTCCAAGACCGGGCAGAGCAACGTGGTGATGGGTTGGAGCGTGCCGCCGGCCGGATACGGGACGGCGGCCCAACCGGACCCGCTCGTACTGCACGGCGGCACCGACCTGCAGCTCGGTGACGTGTCCCGCTTCGAGGTCCGTACCGTCAGCGGCAACCTGCTCGTGAGCGTCCCCGGCTGACCCCGGAGCTGCCGGACGAAGATCCGTAAAGCCTCGTGAAGGTGCGTCATAACTCCTCCTTAAGTGCCTGTTCCTGGTCATCCGGGCGGCCTAGCTTTTCGGTGGAACGTGATCCGCGAGCCGCGCACAGGGCCCGCGGGCGCGGCACGCGCGAGACAACGACATAAGGGAACGGAAGGGGAGTGTTCAAGCCGGTGTTCAACCGCTTCTGGGCCAGGCCCGCCCTGTTCGTGGTCACGGTGGTGACGGCGTGGACGATCGCGCCGGCCGCCACCGCGTTCGCCGCCCCCGCCGCGCCCGGCACTGACCTTCACGCGGCTGACCTTCACGCGGCTGACCTGCACGCCCCTGACCTGCCCGCCGCCGGCCGTCCCGTGGCCGCGGCACCCGACCCGTTCAACGGGGCCATTCCCGGCGACGTCAGCGATGGCAAGGGCGCGCTCCCGCCCGCCAACAACCCACCCGGCTCGGGTCAGGTCGTCACCAGCGCGATGCCCGGCGCCAACGTGACCCAGACCAGGTTCGGTGTGATCGACGATGTCGACCGCCTGTTCCTGGTGAAGGTCCGTCAGGCCGGCCTGTGGGAGCGCCCCACCTGCCTGCGCGCCCAGCAGTACGCCGCCAGCGCGCGGGTCAAGGAGATCTGCCAGGTGCTGGCCTCCGAGCATGTGCAGCTCGACGACGAGGGCCGGTTCGTCGCGCGCGAGCTCAACGTCGCCCTGCCTGACCAGCCCGCACCGGATCAGCAGTCCTGGATGCGGGAGATCTGGCAGGCGCAGGGCCACGACTTCGACGTCACCGCGGTCAAGTGGTTGCGCTTCGCACACGGCGGCGTCTTCTCCGCGATCGCTTCGGTGCGCGCCAGCACCCGCAACGAGACGGTGCGCCTGCTGGCGGAGCGCGCCAACATCATGGTCAACAGGCACATGGCGCTGTTGGAGAGCACCGGGCTGGTCCAGTTCGACAACCTGCCGCACGCGGCGATCGGGGTGCCGGCCGCGGCCCTGGCCGCGCAGACCGCCCTCGCGCCCAAGGACACCAACGTGTTCCGACTTCCGGTCGCCGCGCTCGTCGTCGTCGCCGGCCTGCTGGCGCTGGTGAGCATTCGCCGCGTCGTCCGCGGGTCCTAGAACCCGCCTGCCACGAAAGAAAGAGAGGTCTCCCGCGTGCTCGCCGACGCGCACTGCCGGGTCCTGATAGCCCCTGACTGCACCGCCCCGCAGAGTGTGCACCTGGTCGCGATGACCGCCGGATTCCTGTCGTACTTCCTGCTGTGGGTCACCGTGATCTGGGGCATGATGCTCGGCCGCGGGTGGGGAATGACCCGGTTCAAGCATTCCCAGCTGTACGCCACCCACATGACCCTCGCGCTGGTCGGCATGACCCTCGGCTGGGGGCACGCCTTCACGCAGCTGGCCAACCCGCTGCACACCGTCCATCCGATCGACGAGTTCGTGCCGTTCGTCAACGGCCGCGACCCGATCGGCATCGGCGTCGGCGTGATCTCCATCGAGATCATGACCGCGCTGCTGATCTCGATACCGCTGCAGCGACGGCTCGGCTACGCCCGCTGGCGGATGCTGCACTCCCTCGCGTACGCGTCGTTCACGCTGGTGGCCGGGCATGTCCTGCTGTCGGGCTCCGACGTCGGACCGCTGTTCGTCAGGATCCCGATCCTGCTGATGTGGCTGAGCACCGTCGTGCTGTGGCTGGGCGTGTCGAAATGGGCGCTCGCGCGCAAGCGCGCGCTCACCGACCGGGCGACCTACCGGATGCGCGGCCAGATGGCCGAGGTCGCCGTGGACACCCGCAAGTGCGTCCGGTGCGGGCTCTGCGAGCAGGAGGCGCCGACCGTATTCGAACTGCGCGCCGATGGGCGGCTGGGGTACCGGTCCACGGTGCCGTCCGAGGAGATCGAGGCCGTGTCGCGCGCCGTCAGGATGTGCCCCGCGCGGGCCATCCGGATCAACCGGGCCGGGTCCCGGGTGTACATGCCCAAGATCGAGAACGAGACCGTGGAGACGACCGGGGAACGGCCGGCGGAGCATCTCGCCGCCGTCACCGGGCTTCACCGCCGTGGAGGTAAGTGACGCATGCGTCGCGCTAGGCAATCGATGGCGTTCGGCTGGTCGGACCGGATCCTGGTGATCGGAGGTGGCCCGGCGGGCATGGCAGCTACCGAGGAACTGCGCCGTCGGGGTTTCACCGGCGACATCACGCTCCTGTGCGACGAGCCGGACGCACCGTACGACCGGCCGGCCTGCTCCAAGAGTCTCCTCACCGGGCACGCCCGCCCGCAGGACGTTCGGATGCCCATCGACGGCAGTCTCGACGTGCGCTGGATGCACGGGCGCCGCGCCGTCGAGGTCGACATGCGCCGGCGTACGGTGCTCACCCAGACCGACGAGGAGTTCCCCTTCGACGGCCTGGTGATCGCCAGTGGCAGCTACGCCGCGCTGCCCAAGGGCTGGCCCGACGGCCCCGGCATGCACGTGCTCCACACCGTGGACGAGGCCTGGCAGCTGCGCCAGGACCTGCGCCATGCCGAACGCGTCGCCATCATCGGCGGCGGGATCACCGGCTGCGAGACCGCCTGCGCGGTGCGTGAGCTCGCCCGGGAGGCCGTGCTCATCGATCCGAAGCCGTACGTGATGGGCCGCGCCGTCGGCGAGCCGATCGGCTACATGATCGCCGAGGAGCACCGGCGCTTCGGCGTCGAGATGCGGCTGGGCCGGCGGGTCAAGGAGGTCGAGCGCCGCCGCGGGCGCTGGCGGGTGTCCCTCGACGACGGCTCGTACGTGCACGCCGACGTCGTGGTCGCCTCGCTGGGGGAGAAGCCCGACACCGCCTTCCTCGAGGGCACCGGCATCGACATCTCCCGGGGCATCCTCTGTGACGAGAGCCTGCGGGTCGTCGGCACCGAGGGCGTGGTCGCCGCGGGCGCGGCGGTGCGCTGGCCGAACCTCCTGTACAGCAGCGAGCCGATGATGGTCGGCCAGTGGATCGCCGCCGTCGAGATGGGCCACGCCGCGGCCCGTACCCTGCTCGCCGGCGACCGCGAGGTGCCGCCGGTGGGGATCGTGCCGCGGTACTGGACGCTGCAGAACGGCCTGCGCGTCATGGTCGCCGGCGACTTCAAACCGACCGACCACATCGTCATGACCGAGATGCGTCCGGGGCGCAAGGACACCGCCCGGGCGGGGGTCATGGCCAGCTACTACCGCGACGACGAGCTCGTCGGGCTGATCGCGGTGAACGCGGCCCGCGCGTTCACCGAGGTCACCCGCGCGATGCTCATCGACACCCCGGTCCGGGTGCAGCCCGAGCCCGTCAGCCAGCCGCAGCGGACCCGTACCGGCTCGGAGCGGCGGCTCGCGGCCGTGAGCTGACCCCCGGCGCGCCGCGGACCGTCGACGGTCCGCGGCGCCCGTCGATGGGAAAGATCCGTCGGCAACCCGTCACATCGTCGGCCAGCCGGGTCCACCGGCGCACAATCAGTGCGGGTGGCAACCCTTGCAGCTTCATGGGGTGGAGGCTGGCGTTGACGTTCACGCAGCGGGTGCGCGCGGATGGGGCGGGACTGGTGGTCAGCCTGCACGGCGAGATGGACGCCGACGGGTCCGACTCGTTCGAGCGCGCGACACAACGGCTCATCGCGCAGCGGCGCCCGCGACTGCTCCACATTGACCTGGCCGACCTGCGCTTTCTCGACTCGGCCGGGGTCAGTGCGATCGTGCGGCTGTGGCGGCTCGCCCGCCGGGAGCGCTGCTCGCTGCGGGTGGTGAACCCGACCGGGGCGGTGCGCCGCGCCCTGGAGATGACCGGGGCGCTCGCGATCGTCGGAGGCGGCTCCGCGTCCGCGCCGCCGCCCGGCCCGACACTCTGACCGCAACACCGGCTGGCCGTTGCCCGCAGACCACCGGTTGGCCGACGATCGTGCTGTGTCGGGCATCGAACAGCCGCTACCGGGCAACGCGACGGCGGGCGTCGTGCGGGTCGGTGACACCGTTCGCCGTCCGGTCGGTCCGTGGACGGATACCGTCGACGCGCTCCTTGCGCACCTGTGGACGGTTGGTTTCAGCGGCGCGCCGCGTCCGCTGGGCCGCGACGACCAGGGCCGACAGGTGCTGGAGTACGTCCCGGGCGAGATCGGCCCGGAGGCGGGCACGTACCCAACGGCACAGCTGAGGCAGATCGGTGGACTGCTGGCCGACCTCCACCGCGCGGTCGCCGGCTTCGTGCCACCCGCCTCGGCGGTATGGAACGTGGTCATCGCCCCGGACGCCGAAGAGATCATCTGTCACAACGACGCCGCGCCCTGGAACCTCGTCGACTCCCCGCGTGGCTGGGTGCTGATCGACTGGGACGCCGCGGGACCCGGCTCGCGGCTGTGGGAGCTTGCCTACTCGGCGCAGAGTGTGGCGGGCCTGCGACCGGACCGCGCTCCGCGCGAGTCGGCGGTGCGGCTGCGCGCCTTCGTCGACGGGTACGGCCTGGACGGCGCGGCCCGGCCCGCGCTCGCGGCGATGCTCGGACGGCGTGCGGCGGCCATGTACGACTTCCTGCGCGCCAGCTCCCGACAACGGCGCCAGCCGTGGGCCCGGATCTGGACCGAGGACGGCGCGTACTGGCGCGCCACCGCCGCGTACCTCGACGCACACGTCGACCTGTGGACCAGCGCCCTGCTCAGCGCGTGAGTCAGGCCGCCTGCTGCGGCGGCAGTTGGGCGAGGGCGCGCATGGCGTCCTGCAGCGAGATGGGGTGATCGTTCTCCGCGGCGGCCAGCATCTGCTCGACCCACTCGCGCATGAGGGTGCCGGGCTTGGTGCCGCGCTTCTCGGCGTACGCCTGCAGCCGACGCAGCGTGCCCAGCGGCAGCCGGAGCGAGGTCGTCACCAGCATGGCGTCGGTGGTCTCGGCCGTGACCGGCTCGGCGGGCGCGACCGGCAGGTGCTCCCGCAGCCGGACCGTCGCCGCCTCGTCCACCGGTGCTCCGGCGAGACTGGTGGTCAAGGCCCAATCGACGGCGCGGCGCTCCGCGGCCTCGGCGGGTGTGACGGGGACGGTGTCGTGGTGACTGCGATCAGCCATGGTGCGCCTCCCAGGCGGCGAAGATGGCGGCCTCTGCCTCGTCCATGTCCCGCACTCCGCGGATCAACCACTCGAACGGCTTCTCGGTCGCGCCGAGCACGACGATCAGCGGCCGACCGGAGCGGGTGCGGCACCAGACGGTGGGAACCAGCAACCCCTCCGCGCTGCGCATGCTCTGCGGCAGGCGCGGCCGGTCGTCGTAGAGCGCCTGCATCACCTCGTACGGCTCGACACCGAACAGGCGAGGCAGGTACCAGGGGTCCCACTCGTATCCCACCCACCAAATGTAATGCGACTGCATTACAACGGTCCAGCGCGCCAGGTCGCGCCCCACGAGCGGCGCTCAGCGCCGAACCGGTCGCCTCGTCTCGTCGTCCACGGGCGGCTGCGGCAGGTACGGCTTGGTGCCGGGGACCTTCACCTTGATCGCACGGGCCGGGCAGATCTTGGCGGCCATCACCGCTTCGTGCACCTGGCTGGCGGGTACCGACGGCTTGTAGTCGATCCGGTCGCCGACGAGCTTGAAGATCTCCGGCGCCTCGTGCTCGCAGAACGCGAACCGCATGCACTTGCCGGGATTGATCTCGACTTCGGCGCCCTTGGCCCGAAAGAGGCCGCCGCGCTCGCGCGTTGCGGGCTCGTCGACTCGATCATCGCGTACGGGCGGGGCGTCGTCCGGGAGCGGAGCGTCGTCCCAGTCCCGGGCTTCGTCGTCGCGGCGCGGGACTTCGTCGTCCCAGCGCCGGTCGTCCTCCCCGCGCGGGCCGCGCGAGCCCGCCCGTGGCCGATCCCCGATGTCCCGTGGCCGATCCCCGATGTCTGTCCGGTCCGCGATGTCCCGCGGCCGGTCCGCCAGGTTCCGCGGTCCGCGCCGGAACTCCAGCGGCTCGGGGTCGTACTCGCGAGGCTCGCGGTCCAGGTCGTCCGACTCCGGGCGGAGCCGGCGTGGCCCCCGGCTGATGTCGCGCGGCTCGCCGTCATAGTCCCGACGTCCACGGCTGATGTCGCGCGGTTCCCGGTCGTACTCGCGTGGGTCCCGGTCGTACTCGCGTGGTTCCCGGTCGTACTCGCGTGGTTCCCGGTCGTACTCGTCCGGCGCGGAGCGCAGCCGGCGCGGCCCGCGGTCGAACTCCCGGGAGCCGCGGTCGTACTCGCGCGGGTCGCGGTCGTACTCGTCGGGTTCGGTGCGCAGCCGGCGCGGCCCGCGGCCCGCGTCGCGCAGCCCGTACGCGGGGCCGCTCTCGCGGTCCATCTCGTCAGCCAGTCGGGAGCGACGCAGCTTCCAGGCGATCACGCCGAGCCATGCCAGCACGGTGGCGACCGTCAGCGGAATGATCGGGTCTTTGAACAAGTGGGACCGGCCTCCGATCGGACGTCCGTGACACCGCAGCGGACCGGACCCGGCCCATGTCCGGGTCCCGCCGGACAACGTACGACGCGGGCGGACACCGGCAGTAGGCACTTAAAAGGAACTTCAGGCCGTTTTCAACCCGGTCATCCGCGCCCATCGCCGCTGGTCGCGGCCAGCAGCGCGCGGACGGCGGGCAGGGCACGTTCCCGGTCGGCCGGTACGAGTCCGATGCGGGTTCGCCGGTCGAGCACGTCGTCGGCATCGAGCGCGCCCTCGTGTCGGACCGCCCACAGCACCTCGACCCCGGTGACCGGCACGCCGGCCGCGATCGGGCGCAGCAGCGCCGGATCGTGAGTGGCCAGGCCGGCGACCGAATCCGCCTCGGCGCCGTAGCGGGCCACCAGCCGGGCCGGCGGGCCACCCGTCGCGCCCGTCGCCGGCCACGCCGCCGGCCCGGCGCCGACCAGCGGCAGCCGGGCGGTCCGGCACGGGCCGGCGCGCAGCCGCCCGACGGCCACCGCCGCGTCGACCGCGTCGCGCGCCATCCGCCGGTACGTGGTGAGCTTGCCGCCCACCACGGTGACCAGCCCGTCCGCTGAGGTGCGTACGGCGTGGCGGCGGGACAGGTCGGCGGTGCGCTCCGCCGTGCCGGCGAGCAGCGGGCGCAGCCCCGCGTACGCGCCGAGGACGTCCTCGGCGCCGACCGGCACGTCGAGCGCCCCGCGCAACGTGTCCAGCAGGAACGACACCTCGCCGGGGTCGGGCTGGGCGACGTCGGGGACCGGGCCGGTGACCGGCTCGTCGGTGAGCCCCACGTACACGCGGCCGTCGGGCTGTGGCAGCACGACCGCGAAGCGGTTGCGCGCGCCCGGCATGGGCACGGTCAGCGCGGCGGTCGGATGGCCGAGCAGGTGGGCGGGCAGGACCAGGTGGGTGCCGCGGGACGGGCGCAGCCGTACCGACGGGTCGAGCTGGTCGGCCCAGACCCCGGCCGCGTTGACCACCACGCGGGCCCGCAGGTCGAAGCGCCGGCCGGACACCGTGTCGAGCACGGGCACCACGCCCGCGCGCGGCTGCTGCGCCCGGCAGCGGGTGAGGATCGCGGCGCCGTGGCCGGCGGCGGTACGGGCCAGCGCCACGACGAGGCGGGCGTCGTCGACGAGCTGGCCGTCCCAGTACAGCAGGGCGCCGCGCAGGTCGCGGCTGCGGACGGCGGGGAACAGCCGGCGGGTCTCAACGCTGCTGATCCGGCGGCTCGCCGGCAGGGCCGACCGGGGGGTGCCGGCGGTGGCGCGCAGCGCGTCGGCGGCGTAAAGGCCGATACGGGTGGTGGCGGCGCCGACGTGGCCGACCTCGGCGGTCAACGGCAGCACGAACGGCAGCGGTGTGACCAGGTGGGGCGCGGTGCGTTCGAGCAGGATCCCGCGCTCGACGGCACTTTCGTAGGCGAGCCCGACCGCGCCCGCGGCGAGGTAGCGCAGTCCACCGTGGACGAGTTTCGAGCTCCACCGGGACGTCCCGTACGCCAGGTCGTGGGCGTCGATGGCGGCCACCGACAGGCCGCGGGAGGCCGCGTCGAGGGCGACCCCGGCGCCGGTGACGCCGAGCCCGATGACGAGGACGTCGACGGTGCGGCCATCGGCGAGTTCAGCCAGCTCACGGGCGCGGCGGTCGGCCGACAGGTAGGTGGCCGTCATGGCAGCAGGACGCCCGGGTTGAGGATGCCTTCCGGGTCGAGGGCCTGTTTGACCGCGCGCAGCGCGGCGGACCCCGGCGCGCCGATCTCGTCGCGGTACCACGGGATGTGGTCGCGACCGACGCCGTGGTGGTGGGTGATGGTGGCGCCGGCGGCGGCGATCGCGTCGCCGGCCGCGGCCTTCGCGGCCTGCCACTGTGCGACCGGGTCCGCCGCTTGGGCGGCGACGACGGTGAAGTACAGCGATGCTCCGCTCGGGTACACGTGCGAGACGTGGCAGAAGACCAGCGGCGGCGTGCCGAGGTCGGCGAGGCTGGTGGCGAGCGCGTCGCGGACGGCGACGTACGTGTCGGGCAGCGCGCCCCAGAACGCGGCGGTCTCCACGGTCTCGACGAGGGCGCCGGCGTCCAGCAGTGCGTCGCGCAGGTATGGCGCGGCGAACCGCCCACGCAGCCAGGCCTGGCCCGGCCGCGGGCCGAGCGCCTGCGCGCCTAGGCCGGACAGCCGATCGGCGAGCGCCGACTCCATGGCGGTGACCGCGCCGGCGGTGCCCTCGAGGCCGGTGATCATCAGGCAGCCGTCGTCGGCCGCCTGGGCGCCGTCGCTGACCGCGTTGATGGTGGTCTCGAGCTCGTCGGAGCAGCGCAGCACGGCCGGCAGCGGGCCGTCCTGGGCCAGGGCACGGGCGGCCTGCGTGGCGGCGGTGAAGTCGGGAAAGCGCCAGCCGAGGTAGCGGCGCTCCGGCGGGGTGGGCCGGATCTGCACGGTGACCTCGGTTATGACGCCGAAGGCGCCTTCGGAGCCCAGGAACACCTGCCGCAGGTCGGGTCCGGCGGCGGTGTGCGGCGCGCGGCCGACCCGCAGGTCACCGGCGGGGGTGGCGACGCGCAGGCCGACGACCATCTGATCGAACCGCCCGTAGCCGGACGAGGCCTGCCCGGACGACCGGGTCGCCGCGAAGCCGCCGAGCGTGGCCCGTTCGAACGACTGCGGGAAGTGGCCGAGCGTGAAGCCATGGCCGGACAGCAACTCCTCGGCGCGCGGCGCGCGTACGCCGGCGTCGAAGGTCGCGGTACGCGAGACGGGGTCGACATCGTGCAGTTGGTCGAGCCGCGCCAGGTCGAGGGCGACGACCCCGGCGTAGCCGCCGCGGCCGGCCCGCAGGCCCCCCACCACCGAGGTGCCACCGCCGAACGGGACGACCGCGACGCGGTGGGCGGCGCACGCCGCCAGCACGGCGACGACCTCGTCGTGGCCGGCCGGTATGACGACCGCGTCGGGGGCTCCGGTCGCGTCGCCTGCCCGCAGCCGAAGCAGGTCCACCGTCGACATGCCGGCGGCGTGCGCGAGCCGAGCGGCCTCGTCGGTGCGCACCTGCGGACAGGCCGCGGTCAGTGCCCGTAGGGCGCTGTCGGGCAGGGCGGCGGGCGGCAGCGCGGCGACCCGCGCCGGTGGGCGCGGTTCGCGGACACCGAGGGCGTTCGCCAGCAGGGCGCGGACTCCGTCCGGCAGGTTGACGGAGCGGTCGGGGTCGCCCCAGCGGTACGCGGCGCTCAACTCATCCATGTGTTACGATGTTACATATGACGTCCAGTTGTAACAAGCAGGGTTCGCGGACCGAGGAGGACGCCCTGCTGGACGCCGCTCGCGCCGGCATCCTCGCCGTCGGGCTGCGTCGCATGACCCTCACCGATGTCGCGCGGCGCGCCGGGGTGTCCCGCATGACGATCTACCGCCGCTGGCCCGACATGACCGCCCTGGTCGGCGACCTCATGACCCGGGAGTGGGGCGCGCTGACCCGGGCGGCGATGGACATCGCGGTGGGCGACCGGGGCGTGGGCGCCGCCGACTACACCGCGAGGGGTGCGCGCGGATCCGGTGCCGATGCCGGATCCGGTGACGACGCCGGGGACGCGCGCCGCCGGCTCGTGACGGCGGTCGTGGCCGCCGTCCGGGCGCTGCGTCACCACCCGGTGTTCCGGCGCATCGTCGAGCTCGACCCGGAGGTCCTGCTGCCTTATCTGGTCGACCGGCGTGGGCGCAGTCAGGACGAGATGCTGGCGATGATGGCGGGCGCGATCGCCGCCGGTGCGGCCGACGGATCGATCCGCGCCGGGGACCCGCAGGTGCTCGCGCGTGCGGTACTGCTCGCCGCGCAGGGCTTTGTGCTGTCGATGTCGACGATGACCGACGGAGTCGACGAAGCGGGGCTCGACGACCAGCTGCGGCTGCTGCTCGACCGCTATCTCGCGCCGTGAATTAGCTGCGATTGAGCCTCGTCATAAGACTGCCTTAGGTTGGCTGGCGGGCCTGGAGCGGCCGGGCCGGATCCGCCTAAGGTTCACGGTGCGGAGCTGGCCAGCCTGCGGTCGCGCTCCGTGTTTCCCACCGCGTGGCACGCCGGCACCCGCCCTCGCCGGAATGCCTATCAGTCGCCTCGTCGGCAGCGGTCGTTGGTGGTCGACGCCCGCTCGCGAGCGGCGGACCTCGCGAGGAAACCAGGCGTACACGCGGCCGGACGGTGACTCGGGCCCTCCCGCCGCGTGTACGCCTCGCAGCTCCGCGGTCCATTCACGGCGCTGATTCCATCGTGGATGATCGACCCGGGTCGGGGGTGCATCCGACCCTGGCCGGGCTGCTCGATGTGGACACTGCCCGGGTACGCGGCCGACCGCACGTCGCCGTGCGTGCCCGGACTCAGCGCACGCCGCGTGGGCGGAACTGGATGCTGATGCGCGGGCCCACGGGCCTTGCCGTCTTGGGGATGGCGTGCTCCCACGTGCGCTGACACGAGCCGCCCATCACGATCAGGTCGCCGTGGCCCAGGGCGTACCGGATCGTCTCGCCGCCGCCCCTGGGGCGCAGCAGCAGCGGGCGCGGAGCACCGACGGAGACGATCGCGACCATGGTGTCCTCGGTGCGCCCGCGGCCGATGGTGTCACCGTGCCAGGCGACGCTGTCGCGGCCGTCGCGGTAGTAGCACAGTCCGGCGGTGTGGAACGGCTCGCCGAGCTCGGCCGCGTAGTGGTCGGTGAGCGCGGCGCGGGCGGCGTCGAGGACCGGGTCGGGCAGCGGCTGGCCCTCGCCGTAGAAGCTGAGCAGACGCGGCACGTCCACCTCCCGGTCGTACATCTGCCGCCGCTCGGCGTGCCACGGCACCCGTCCCGCCAGGCGCTCGAACAGCGTGTCCGCGCCGGTGAGCCAGCCGGGGAGCACGTCGACCCAGGCTCCCCGGCTGAGCGTCGTGCGCCGCACCGCGTCGAGCGGTCCGACCGCGACGGCGTCGACCGGGTCGAAAAGGGAGCCTTGCAGCGCGGCGGCGGTCATGGCGGAGAGCATACCCAACGATCGAACGACTGTTCTATTCCGTCTGCGTAACCGTGCCGGTGGCAACCGCGCACCGGCCAACCCGGGAACTACCGTGTGCACGTGATCAAAATTCCGGGCCTCGCCATCACCGACCACACGTTCGCCATGCCGCTCGACCACACCGATCCGCAAGGCCCCACGATCGATGTGTTCGCCCGGGAAGCGTGTGCGGTGGACAAGGCGGGCCAGGACCTGCCGTGGCTGGTGTACCTGCAGGGCGGCCCGGGCGGGAAGGGGCCGCGACCGGAGAGCGCTAGCGGTTGGCTGGGCCACGCGGTGAAGACGCACCGGGTCCTGCTGCTCGATCAGCGTGGCACCGGGCGCAGCACGCCGGTGACCGCCCAGACCGTACGCGGCATGGAGCCGGCCGCGCTGGCCCGGTATCTGCGGCTGTTCCGGGCTGACAGCATCGTCGCCGACGCCGAGCTGATCCGGGCCCGGCTGACCGGCGGCGCTCCCTGGGAGACGCTGGGGCAGAGCTACGGCGGGTTCATCACCCTGACCTATCTGTCGCAGGCGCCGCAGGGGCTGCGGGCCTGCTACGTGACGGGCGGGCTGCCCGGCCTGACCGCGACCGCCGAGGAGACGTACGCCCGCACCTATCCGCGGGTGGCCGCCAAGAACGCCGAGTATTACCGGCGCTACCCGCAGGACGTCGCGGCCGTACGTGCGATCGCCGACCACCTGGACAGCACCGACGTGCGGCTGCCCGACGGCGACCGGCTGACCACGCGCCGGTTGCGCACCCTGGGCCAGGCGTTCGGGATGAGCGACGGGTACGAGCGGGTGCACTGGATGCTGGAGGACGCGTGGCGCGGCGGTGAGTTGTCCGACGCGTTCCGGTACCAGGTGATGGCGGCGACCGGGTTCATCGACAACCCTATCTACGCGCTGCAGGAGTTCATCTACGGCCAGGGCGCGGCGGCCACCGGGTGGGCGGCCCACCGGGCGATGGCCGCGTACCCGCAGTTCGCCGAGGACGCCGACCCTCTGCTGTTCACCGGCGAGATGATGTACCCGTGGATGTTCCGCGAGATCGCCGCGCTCACCCCGTTCGCCGCTGCCGCTGACCTGCTCGCCGAAGCAGCTGACTGGCCCCATCTGTACGACCCGGCGCGGCTGGCGGCCAACGACGTGCCACTGGCGGCGGCCGTGTACTTCGACGACATGTACGTGGACGCCGACCTGCAGGTGCAGACCGCCCGCTCGGTCGGCAACACGCGGGTGTGGGTGACCAACGAGTACGAGCACAACGGGCTGCGCGCGGGTGGCGAGCATGTCCTGGGTCGGCTCATGGACATGGTGGCCGGGCGCTGCTGACCTGCCATCCGGTCCGACCTGCGCTACTGTCGTCGGAAGGTCCGTACGGGGTGTCCTGGACGCCAGAGCCGCACGACCAGTTCGTCGCCGTCGACCGCGGTGATCACCGCCTCGCGGAGGTCGAGCCGGAAGGCGTGGAAGCCACCGGCAGGTTCGGTGCCGGTGGCGTAGGCCTCCTTGGCCGCACCCGTCACCTCCGTCGCGATCCCGGCAACCTTGGCGTCGCCGCTTTCACAGGGGTGGGCGTGGATGGCGCAGCGGCCGTCGCGCTGCAGGTCGCGGGCCTTGACCGCGTTGAGCATCGAACCGAACGACAGGTCCGGCCCCGTGAAGTCGACCTCTGTCCCGCTGACCCGTGGTGAGCCGTCCTTGCGGAGCGTCGCGAGGATATGGGTCTCGGCCGACTCGAACCGGGCGCGGACCGCTGCCGCGAAGTCACCCGCCTCGCTTTCGAACTGTTTCCAGGTTGCCATGTCCGCAGTCTGCCAAGAGGGTCCGACAGAACCCGAACCCGCAGACGGCGCGGCACTGGCCGCCTACAGCGCGGCGCGCGCCTCCTCGACCCACCGCAGGACACGCCGCGCGCCGCTGGCTTCAGCGATCGTGTCCGCCTCCTGGAGCAGCGCGAGGGCCTCGTCGCGACGTCCCGCTCCAGCGGAGATGTAGGCCAGCCCGACGAGGTTCGCGGCGACGCCGGGCAGGAATCCGATCTCGCGGCGGAGTCGTACCGACTCCGTCAACTGCTCACGCGCCGCGTCCAACCGTCCGGCGCCATGGTTGCGCATGCCCAGGTGCCGGAGCGCGTACGACAGCGTCAGCTTGTCGCCGGCCTGTGTGGCCAGCTCGTAGGACCGTTCGAGAGCGGGGACCGCCGCGTCGTCGTCCCGCCGGACGACCTGGTGGAAGCAGCCGACCCAGAACAACGCCTCGCCCTCGCCACGCACGTCGCCGAGCAGCCGGTAGAGCTGCGCCGCGCGCTCGAACAGGGCCAGCTCCTGAGGGTTCTCGGCGCCCTCTTCGATGAACCGCGCATGCAGGATTCGGCCGCGGGCCAGTGCGAGATCCGCCGCGACGGCGTCCAGGTCCCGTTCCGCGGTCGCCAGGGCGTCGACGTCGCCGTCGAAGACCGCGCGCTCGTAGCGCACCTGGGCCCGTTCGATCCGGTCGTCCCCGCTCATGGTCACACCGTCCCTTTCGGACCGACGTGGTTCAGGCACGTATCCCGCCGCCGAGCCGCGAGCCTAGTGGCCCAACCGGGCCCTGTCAGTCCCGCACCGTGCGTGCACCACGGGAATCGGGAGCGCCGCGGTACGCCGGCCATTCGTCGGCGAGCATCGCGAAGTCCAGTTCGGTGCTCCACTCACCTTTGAAGAGCTCGTTGTGCACCAGCCGGGCCTCCTGCCGCATCCCCAACCGTTGTGCCAGCTTCGCCGAGGGCTCGTTGCGCTCGTCGATCCGGGCGATGATGCGGTGCAGGCCGAGCTCGTCGAAGCCGAGACGCAGCAGTGCGTGCGCCGCCTCGGTGGCGTACCCGTGGCCGCCGAAGTCGGGGTTGACGACCCACCCGATCTCGCCGCCACCGTGTTCCCGGCTGTGCCAGAACAGCACCACGTCGCCGACCAGGTCACCGGTCCCGGCGAGCTGAATGCCGAGGGTCAGCGCCTGCCCCTCGTCGGTGAGCTCGGTGTTGGCCCACGCCGTGGCGAGCCGCTGGTCGATGACCTCGCGGGTCATCGGCTCGAACGGTACGTACCGGCAGACGTCCGGCCGGCTCCGGTAGGCCAGCAGCGCGTCGACGTCGTCGACGGTCAGCGGGCGCAGCAGCAGCCGCTCGGTTCGGACCGGGTACCCGGGACGCAGCGCCGACGGCAGATGTACGGACACGCCGATCATCATGCCAGTCCACGTCAGCCGCCGATCACGACGACCTGCGGGTACGGGTGGCGCAGGAAGTCGTGGTGGGAGATGTCCCAGCCGTACCCGCCGGCGTTGGCGAACACCAGCAGGTCGCCGACGCGCAGCCGGTCCACCGGCAGGTCGCGGGCGAGCACGTCGCGCGGGGTGCACAGCTCGCCGGCGACATCGACGGCCGTGTGGCGCACCTCGGGGCGGGGAAACGGGTACGACCATCCGTCGACGGGCACGATCGCGGCGGGGTGGCTGTAACCCCACGCGGCGGGCAGCCGGAAGTGGTGGGTGCCGCCGCGCAGCACCGCGAACCAGCGGCCGTGGGTGCGCTTGAGGTCGAGCACCTCGGCGGCGTACCAGCCGGCGGAGGCGACGAGGAACCGGCCGGGTTCGAACGCGAGCGTCACGCCGGCGGGCACCTGCACCGCGGCGAGGCCGGCGCGCAGGGCGTCCAGGTCGAACCGCTTGTCGCCGGTGTAGTCGACGCCGAACCCGCCGCCGACGTTGACGTACTCCAGCGGTACGCCCAGCCGGCGAGCCGTGGCGACCGACCAGTCCAGCGCGTCGGCGACGTACGCGGCGTGCGCGACCGCGTCGAGGTTGTTGGAGACAGCGTGCAGGTGGAACCCGACCAGCCGCAAGCCGGGCAGGTCGCGGGCGAGGGTCACCGCCTCGGCGAGCGCGACCTCGTCGATGCCGAACGGGGTGGGTACGCCGGTCATCCGGTGGGTGCCGGCCAGCCCGGCGCCGGCCCGGTTGACCCGCAGCGCCACCCGTACCCCGGTGTCACCGGCCATGAGCGCGAGGCGGCGCAGCTCATGGGGGCTCTCCACGTGCACCAACGCGCCCGCGGTGACCGCCGCGGCCAACTCGGCGTCGGTCTTGGCCGGCCCGCCGAACACGACCTCCGCCGCGCCCGCGCTCGCGGCGAGCGACAGTTCGCCGCCGGAGGCGACCTCGAGGCCGTCGACGTGGCGGGCGAGGGCCGCCACGACCTTCGGGTCGCCGTTGGCTTTCACCGCGTACAACAGCAGCGCGCCGGTGGGCAGCGCGGCGCGCACGGCCGCGGCGGTGCGCCGCAGCGCGTCGAGGTCGTACACGTATGCGCAGACCGGGTGCGGCTGGGCGAGCAGCGCGGCGGCCACCGCCGGTGGGACGGTGCTCATCGCAGCGGGTTCTGGACGGGCACGTACAGGTCGCCGCTGCCGCGCAGCCGCATTCGTACCAGCGCCTTGTGCGGCACGAGCGGCGCGGTGAGGAACCGGTGGTCGGCGGCCGCGGCCGCCGCCGTGGCGGGGTCGCCGCGCAGCTCGTCGTAGGTTTCGTCGACGACGCCGCGGACCGCCCGCCACGTCGCCTTCTCGTCGAGGCCGTGCGAGTAGACCAGGCGCACCACGAGCTCCCCGAGGTGCGCCTGCAGCGCCGTGTACGCGAGCTTGGCGCGCATGACGTCGGCGTCGTCGCACGCGATGACCGAGCCGGGCCACAGCGACACCGAGTGACCGCCGACCGCCAGCCGTGGCCGGTGCACCCGCAGGCCCGCGAAGTCGCGCAGGGCGAGGCGGTACGGCACCCCGTCGCGGAAGGTGGGTACGCAGTTCTGCAGGTGCGCCTCGATCGCGATGCCGTGGCGGGTGGCCAGCCGCAGCAGCGGGGGCAGCAGCAGTCGGGCGTACTCGGCCAGGAACGCGGCGGCGGCCGCGGCCCGACCGGTGAACCGCCGGGTGGCGGCGTACCGGTCGACCAGCTCGGCCAGGACGGTCGTGCCGGTGACCGGCGAGGTCGCGTAGAGCGCACCGCCGGGTACGGCCACCTCACCGGCGTGCAGGCGGCCCTCGAGGCCGCGGCGGACGATCGCGGCCAGGCCCCGGTCGCCGGGGCCGACCCGGGCGGCGGCGCCGGCCTCCTCGTCGAACAGCAGCAGCCGCTCCTCGCCGGCCAGCAACCGGGCCAGCAGCGCCGCCAGCGCGGGGCCGTTGCGGGTGCTCGCCACGGAGATGGTGCGGCGGGTCGAGGTGACCTGGATGTCCAGCGACAGCTTCAGGTAGCGCCGGGGTTGGCCGGGGCGCGCGTCGAGCAGCAGGGTGCGTACCGCGGCGGTCGGCGACCCGGCGAGGGTCGGGCCGTCCAGCGGCAGCAGGGCGCCGTCGGCGGTCAGGTCGCCGTACCGTCCACCCAGGACCTGGGCGCGCTGCCAGGCGTGTACCGGCTGCGCCACGTACCCGGGCGGCGCGGCGTCGACGCCGAGCAGCGCGCCGACGTCGTCGCCGACGTGCAGGTCGCGGCGGACGGCGACGAAGCCGATCGTCGTGGTGGCCGCCTCGAGGTCGTGGGCGAGCGCGTCGGCGACGCGCCAGCCGAGCCGGGTGCGCCCGCACGGGTGCAGGTTGTGCCCCTCGGTCGACAGCCGTTCGAAGAAGACGGCCTGGTCGTCGGGGGTGTGGCGGGCGGCCAGCTCCACGGCGTCGGCGGCGCCGGCGGGCGCGGCGACCGGCGGCCGGGCGTACGCGAGCGCGAGGTTGACCGCCGCGTCGGCCAGCTCGACGGCCAGCCCGTGGCCGCCGATGCGGTCGGGCAGCTCGGTGAGGACACGGGCCGGGTCGCGGACCGCCCGGGTGCTCGTCCGGTCGAAGGCGTGGCACCGCACGCCGGCGGCGACCCGCGACAGCGCGCCGGGCTCCCGGAGGCCGGCGAGGTCCTCCCGGTACGCGGCGTCGACGAGCCGGCGGGCGACCGTCTGCACCGCGCGCGGCAGCGTGTCGGCGAAGCGCGCGCGCAGGTCGGGGGCCACCTCGGCGAGCTGGCCCCGCGCCGCGGCGACGGCGGCGTCCAGGGCGGTTGGCGCGAGGGTCGTCATCGGGCCTCGAGGGGGTTGTCGTGCCAGGTCCACAGGTCGTCGAGCGGATCGTCGGCCAGCCGCATCGCGGCGGTCGCCTTCACCGGCCATGGTCCGCTCCGGAGCGCGCGGGCGTCGCCGCCGGCGCTGGGGGGCAGCGCGGCGTACGCGTCGGCGAGGGCCCGGTCGGCGATCCGCCACATCGTGGCGGGCTCGAGGCCGTACTCGCCGGCCAGCACCGCGACCAGCTGCGCCACGACCGTGGACAGCAGCGCCGCGGCGAGCTTGGTGCGCAGCACGGCCGGGTCGTCGCTTTCGAGGTCGCCGTGCAGGGGCGGGGCGGCGTAGCCGCACGCGGCCAGCCGCCGCGGGCTGACGCGCACGCCCCCGAAGTCGCGGTAGAACAGCCGGACCGGCCGGCCACGGCGTAGCGCCACGCACATGTTCTGACCGTGCGCTTCGAGCGCGACGCCGCGGTGCAGCAGCGTGGTCAACGGGGCGAACAGCAGGTGGATGAGGTCGGTGAGGAACCCGGCCGGGCGTCCGCCGTACCCGGCCGTCACGGCCTCGCAGACCAGGGCCCGACCGTCAGCGGGGGAGCGGGCGGCGAGGGCGGCCAGCGGCACCACGACGTCGCCGGCGGGTACGCGGGGCGCGCGGCGCAGCACCATGGCCAGGCTGCGTACCGGCGCGCCGTCGTCGACGACCGCGCCGGCGGCCACCTCGGCCAGTACCTCGAACCCGGGCAGGTCGCGGGCGACGTCGACCAGCAGCGCGGACAGCGCGGGTCCGTTGTGGACGGCCGCGGCGGACACGGTGCGGACGGCGCTGGTCATCTGAACGTCGACGGCGGTCTTCACGTGCCGGTCCGGCTGGGCGACCGGCGCGAGGGTACGCAGCGACATCAGCGGCCGGGCCGGCACCGTAGCTCCCGTGACCCGCAGCCAGGGATAGCGGTCGAGGACGTGGTCGCGCTGCCACGGGTGTACCAGCAGCCGGGGCGGTGCGCCGGTGCCGGTGGCGAGCCAGCGATCGGCGGGCACCTCGACGGCGGCGAGGTCGACGATCGGGCGGTGCTCGGGGGCGTACGCGAGGATCTCGGCCGTGGACAGGCCGATGCGGGTACGGCAGCAGGGGTGCAGCGGGTGCCCGTCGACGACGAGCTGCTCGGCGTACGCGACGGCGGCGGCGGGGTCGCGGCGGGACAGCCGGTCGAGGACGGGCGGGCCGCCGTCGGGTGGGGGCTGGGCGGCGCGGGCCAGGGCGAGGTTGGCGACGCTGTCGTCGACCTCGGCGCGCAGCCGCGCGGCGTGACCGGGCAGGCCGAGCGCGGCGACGAGGGTCGCCGGGTGGTCGAAGGGCGCGCCGTCGAGGGTGAGGGCCAGACCGTCCGGTACGGCGGCGAAGGGCCGGGCGGCGGTCGCGGGGCCGCGCAGCAGCCGGCCGTCGGCGAGGCCGACGACGAGCTCGCCACCCTGGCGGGCAACGGTGGTCACCCCGTTGATCGGTTCGCGGGTGAGCGCGCCCCACAGGCGGGAGAGGACGGCGGCGCGGGCGCCGGGGAGCGCTGCGGCGTACGCGGCGCGCAGCGCGGGACGGCTGCCGAGCGCGGCCTCGGTGGTCTGCTCGGTGCCGCCGGCCGAGGGTGCCGCTGTGCCGCTGCTGCCTCGCTGCGCCACCCAGCACCCCCTGTCGCCCGCGGCTGTTGTTCAGGCTATCGGGTCGATACGGACGGTCGCGTCCAGGAGGGGACCTAGCATCCTAGGATGGCCTACGCGCGGTGGGTGGGGTCACCGCGCGCGGATCGCGCCGATCAGGCCGGCCAGGGGAGGGGCGGCTCCCCCTGGCGCTTCGGCGATCTTGGACATCTACGCCGGTTATAGGTGGCCTAGATGTCCAAGATCGCCGAGGGGTCTCCGCCGTGGCCGCGTCGGCGCGCACCGGCCTCCCGGCAGCGCAGCGGATGGCGGGGTCTCGGCGCGACGACCACCGCCTGACGATGGCGCCCAAGCCTCGAGGAAACACGCCTCAGCTCCTTTGATTCCTAACCTAGCGTCCTAGGATGCCCTAGCCGACGTGGCTACCGCCACGCCGCACAAAAGAGCCGCTACGCGGCACGGCCCGCCCGGGCCGCTCGCCGTCGGGTACGACCAGGCCCGGATACATCCAGGCGGCGTACGACGTCAGACCACGCACAACCGGATCGCACTTGAGTGGCTCCGCTCGGGCAACGTGGGTCGCGGAGCCTCGGGGACGATGGCTTCCAAGAGGTCGCGGCCGCGCCGGATGCGGTTGCTCGTCGCCGCGCTCGTGGGCGTCGTGTTGCTGGCCGCCGGGTGCGGTTCGTCGCCCGGCCTTCCGTCCGGCTCGACGTCGTCCGCGCAGTCGACTGGCACCCACTGGCCGTCGTCGCCCGGCCTGGTGGCGACGGGCGCGTCCACGCTGGTGCTGTACGACGCCGGGGATCAGTACTCGGAGCTGTACACGATGGAAGTGGCGAACCTGGTGTCGCACTTCGGCGGGTGGACGGCGCATCCGGTGGGCGGGTACGCGCGGGGCGAGGGTGCCCGTTACACGGCGGTGGTCTACATCGGTTGGGTGGCTGGCGCCCGGTTGCCCGCCGCGTTCCTCGACGACGTGCTGGCGGCGCGGGTGCCGGTGATGTGGCTGGGTGACAACCTCGATCAGTTGATGGCCCGGAAGGCGGGCGTGGCGTCGCGGTTGGGCTTCACGCTCGGGGATCTGGATCGGTCGCCGGTGGCGGAGGTCCGGTACAAGGGCACGTCGCTGGCGCGGGACGCGGCCCACAATACGTCGGGCGTCAGGAGGGTCGAGGTCACCGCGGGGTCGAAGGTCGCGACGCTGGCCGAGGCGGTGCGCGGCGACGGTGGCACGTTGCCGTGGGCGGTGCGCAGTGGCGCGTTGACGTACCTTGCTGAGCTGCCGTTCGCGTATATGACGCCGGACGATCGGTACCTGGCGTTCACCGATCTTTTGTTCGATCTGCTGGCGCCGTCGACGCCGGTGCGGCACCGGGCGCTGGTGCGTATCGAGGATGTGGGTCCGCAGTCGGATCCGGCGCAGCTGCGGGCGATCGCGGACTATCTGTCGGGCGCGCATGTGCCGTTCGCGGTGGCGGTGTTCGCCGAGTACGACGACGCCGCGGGGGTCTACAACGGTGGCCGGCCGGTGCATCGGCGGTTGCGGGACGCGCCGGAGGTGGTGGCGGCGCTGGAGTACATGGCCGCGCACGGCGGCACGTTGATCGCCCACGGGTACACGCACGGGTACGCGGGTGGGCCGAATCCGTACGGGGTGAGCGCCGAGGACTTCGAGTTCTGGCGTTCGCATGTGGACGCGGCGAACCAGGTGGTGCTGGACGGGCCGGTGCCGGAGGACTCGCCGTCCTGGGCGGCGGATCGGCTGACAGCGGCGCGGGCGGAGTGGGCGGCGGTGGGGTTGCCGACGCCGGACATCTTCGAGTTCCCGCACTATCTGGCGAGTGCGGATGACTACCGGGCGATCTCCGGCCTGGTCGCGGCGCGGTACGAGCGGGCGAACTATTTCGCGGGGGTGCTGACCGGCGGCCGGGTGGACCCGGCGGTGTACGCGAGCCAGTTCTTCCCGTACCCGGTGCGTGACGTCTACGGCGCGGCTGTCATTCCGGAGACGTTGGGGAACGTCGCGACCCAGATGTACAACCAGAACGAGCCTCGGTCTCCCGCGCAGATCCTGGATTCGGCGCGGCGGCAGTTGGTGGTCCGGGACGGGGTGGCGAGCTTCTTCTATCACCCGTTCCTGGGGTTGCAGTACCTGCCGCAGTTGGTGGCGGGTATCCGGTCGCTCGGTTATACCTTCGTGCCGGCTCGGGAGCTGATCCCCGCCCGGTAGGTGTGGCGCGAGAAGGAGAGATGATGGCCAAGACGCCGGCGGAGAAGCTGGGCGTGAAGCCCGGCTCGACCTTGGTGTTGATCAACGCGCCGGGGGCGCCGGAGACGATCCTCGGGTCGCTGCCCGACGGCGTGCGGGTAGAGACCGCGGGTGGTGGAGGTGGCGCTGACGTCGCGTTGATGTTCGCCGGCGACAGCGCGGAGTTGCGCGAGTACGCGCCCGTGGTGTTGGCGGCGGCTGACGACGACGGCAAGGTGTGGATCGCCTACCGCAAGGGCGGGGTGTCGGATCTGAGCCGCGACACTCTGATGCCGGCGCTGACCGGTCTCGGCTGGCACGGCGTATCGCTGGTGTCGCTCGACGCCACCTGGGCCGCGGCCAGGTTCCGGCGCCTGGAGCAGATCGGCCGCTGACGGGGTGAAGGGCCGTGCGGTCGAGGGCCTTCAGCCGACCTCGCGGGCCTTCAGACGACGTCGAGGGCTTCGAGGTGACGTAATGCCGTGCTCGTTCTGGTTGACCAGCCGGCCGCGGCGGTCCGCCGCGGAGATCTCGCCGATGTACACGGGTACCGTCGCCAAGACACAGCCCACCGCCAGCCCCAGGATGATCCGGGCCCCCATCATCACGGCGGCGTTGGGCGCCAGCGCCGAGCCGAGCGTGCCCAGGGATGAAGACGATCGCGGTCAGGCGAATTGTCCTACGGCGCCCGACGCTGTCCGCGAGCCTGTCCCCGAAGGAGGCGCCGAACGCCGCCCCGACCAGCAGTGAACTGACCACCAGCCCTTGCGCGGCGGAGGACAGACGCAGATCCTGACGGATGTACGGCAGGGCTCCGGCGATCACACCGGTGTCGTAGCCGAACAGCAGCCCGCCCATCGTGGCGACCACCGCGAAACGCGTCTGGTTCCTGCGGGCCCGCTGCGCCCCCTCCTCGGGTGGGCCCGGCGTCGCCTGTGTCGCCGGCACCCGTCACCTCCTCCGGCACCGGCCGGGATACCCGCGGTTCGCCGATTAGCACTCCGAGTGCCCGCACCCGCCCGGAGCGGTTGCGGGCAGCGGGACGAGCCGGATACGTCGGGTGGGTGGGGTCGGCTGGGTCAGGGGGCGCATTTTCGCCGATCCGGACGGGTCAGCGCGGCTGCCACGCATCCGGTGCGGCGGTGAGGCGGCGGACGTGGGCCGGCAGCCGGCCGCGGATCAGGTCGGCGAGGCTGACCTCGTCGAGGACGTTGCGGACGGCGGCGCGGACGGCGACCCACACCTGCTGGAGGTGGAGGGCGGCGCCGTCGTACGTGGTGTCTTCGGGCCGCTGCCCGCGTACGGCGGCGAGCGGGCCGTCGACGGCGCGCAGCACCTGCCCGACGGTGATGTCGGCGGGTGGGCGGGTCAGCAGGTACCCGCCGTCGACGCCGCGCAGCCCCCGCACCAGGTCGGCGCGGCGCAGGTCGGCCAGGATCGCTTCGAGGAACTTGCGGGGCATCCCCTGGTCCTGGGCGAGGGCCTGGGCCGACACGGTGTCCGGGTAGGCGGCGGCGAGTACGAGAGCGGCCCGGACGGCGTAGTCGCCGCGGGCGGAGACCTGCATGCGCACATCATGCCAAGCGGGTGCCGGGTCGCCGCCCACCGGGGACGATCACAGGGGGTCCGGGTGGCGGCTGGGCGGGACGACCGTGGGGACCATATCGTTGCCTCAAGGTGCGGCTGGCGACGTTCAACCTGATGCATGGGCGGTCGTTGTACGACGGCCGGGTCGATCCTGCCCGGCTGCGGGCGGCGGTCGCGGTGCTGGACGCGGATGTGCTGGGGATGCAGGAGGTCGACCGGGACCAGCCGCGCAGCGGCGGCGTGGACCTGGCGGCGCTCGCGGCGGCGGTGCTGGGGGAGCGGGCCGCGCACCGGTTCGCGCCGGCGGTCATCGGTACGCCGGGTGAGGCGTTCCGGACGGTGACGGCGACGGACGCGGGCGCCGGCGAGCCGCACTACGGGGTGGCTCTCGCGACCCGGTGGCCGGTGCTGGCGTGGCGGGTGGCGCGGCTGCCCGCGGCGCGGATGCGTTCGCCGGTCTACTCGCCGGGCCGGCCCGGTGGGCTGATCCTGCTCGACGACGAGCCCCGGGTGCTGCTGGCCGCCGTGGTCGACGGGCCGGTCGGGCCGATGACGGTGGCCACGACGCACCTGTCGTTCATCCCGGGGTGGAACGTGCGGCAGTTGCGGCAGGTGATCCGGGCGCTGCGGACGTTGCCGGGGCCGCGTGTGCTGCTGGGTGACCTGAACATTCCCGGCCGGATGGCGGGGGTGGTGTCGGGGTGGCGGATGCTGGCGCGGCGGCCGACGTATCCGAGTCCGGTGCCGCGGGTGCAGTTCGACCACATCCTGCTCGATCCGCGTGGTGGCGGGGCGCTGCCGCCGGTGCGGGTGGTGGAGACCCCGGTGGTCAGCGTGTCCGACCACCGTCCGCTGGTGGTGCAGCTGTGACGGCCGCGTCGCCGGCGGCGAGCGGGCCGATGATCGCCTCGCTGATCTGGCGGAGCTGGCGTACCTGTTCGGGTGTGAGCGCGTCGAAGAGGTGTACGCGTACGCCGTGGACGTGCCCCGGTGCGGCGGCGGCGAGGGCGGCGTACCCGTCGTCGGTGAGCACGGCGAGCTGGCCGCGCTTGTCGGTGGCGCAGTCGCGGCGGGCGACCCAGCCGCGTTCCTCCAGGCGGGCGACGGCGTGCGACAGGCGGCTGCGGGACGATCCGGTGTGGCGGGCCAGCTCGCTCATGCGCAGGGACCGTTCGGGCGCCTCGGACAGCCGCACGAGGATCTCGTAGTAGGCATGAGGGATGCCGGCGTCGCGTTGCAGTTCGCGGTCGAGCCGGTCGAACAGCAGGTGGGTGGCGCCAAGGAAGGTGCGCCAGGTGCGCTGCTCCTCGGCGTCGAGCCAGCGGGCTTCGGCCATGTTGTCCACCATACCGTACTTGTTGAGGGCTCAACTAAGTTGCTACGGTGATTGAACGTTGCACTACTGAGGAGACAGCGATGCCCGTCCACCGCCTCAACCACGCCGTCCTGTACGTCCGCGACGTCGACCGCAGCGTCGCCTTCTACCGCGACGCCCTCGGCTTCCGTACCGTCATGTCGTTCCCCGGAGCCGCGTTCCTGCAGGCGCCCGGCTCCACCAACGACCACGACCTCGGCCTGTTCGCAATCGGCGGGGCGGCGGCCGACTCCGGCGCCGGCCGCGGCCGCGTCGGCCTGTACCACCTCGCCTGGGAGGTCGACACCCTCGCCGAACTCGAACGCCTCGCCGGGGTCCTCGCCGACGCCGGTGCCCTCGTCGGCGCCTCCGACCACGGCACCACCAAGAGCCTGTACGCCAAGGACCCCGACGGCCTCGAATTCGAAGTCGTCTGGATCATCCCCGCCCACCTGCTCGACGACGCCGCCCGCACCGCCGGACCCGCGCCACGGCCCCTCGACCTGGCCGCCGAGAAGGCCCGCTACGGCGCCGACACCCGCGGCGGCGTCGGCATCTCCGTACCGGCCTGACCGGCCACGGCGGCGGGGTGCGGCCCGCGCACCCCGCCGCGACCGTCACCAGGCGGCCGGATCCGCGCCCGGCCGGTGCGGGGGAGTGACCCACCCCGGCACGTACCCGTCCAGCGCGCCCGGCGGCCGCAGGTAGTCGAGCACGCCGAACGCACTGTCCATCCGCGACACCAGGTCCTGCGGGAAGGCCGGCTCGGCCGGCGGCTCCGCCGCGCCCACCCGGCCCAGCCCGTCCAGCCAGCGTGCCGTCCGGGCCAGCGACAACCGCGCGTGCCACGAACCACCCGACACGTGCCGCCGGCGCAGCCCCTCCATCGCGGCGAGAGCCGCCAGCCACCCCGTACCGTGGTCGAGCGTCTGCGCCGGCAACGCCACCGGCCGCCCCGCCGGCGACCAGGCGATCCCGGTCGCCAACTGCACGAGGCTGTCGAACCCGCGCCGCTGCCGCCACGGACCGACCTGCCCCCAGGCGCTGACCGACACGTACACCAGGCCCGGCCGCAGCGCCGCACACTCGGCCGGGCCGAACCCCAGCGCGTCCAGGGCCCCCGGCCGGAACGCCTGCACCAGCACGTCCGCGCCGCGGATCAGCGCACGCAGCGCCTCCCGCCCCGCCTCCGTACGCAGGTCCACATGAGTGAACCGCTTGCCGAACCCCGTGTCGACCACCAACGCCGGCACCAGCGCCAGGTGGTCCGCGCCCACCCGCAGCACGTCCGCGCCGTACGCGGCAAGGGTCCGCCCCGCCACCGGCCCCGCGATCACGCGCGTCAGGTCCAGCACCCGCACCCCGCCCAGCGGCCGGTCGGCCGCCGGCAGCGGCCTCGCCGGGCAATCGCCCACCCGTTCGAACTCCACCAGCGGCAGCCCGGCGACCGCGGTGCCCTGCGGGTGGGCCGCCCACTCGGCCGGGGTCCGCAGCGCCGCGGCGGCGCCACCCGCGGCCGCCACCGCCTCCTCGACCGCCGCCGCGGCCCGGCCGGCCACCGCCTCCGCCACCCGCGCGCGCTCCGCAGGCACGTCGAGCGCCCGCACGATCGCGTCCCGGTGGGCCGGATAGTTCGCGTGCAGACGCACCCACCCGTCAGCGGCCCGGTAGTCGCCCGACAGATCCGCCCACACCGGCGGCGCCTCGCCGTCGATACGCAGATACCGCTCGCTGCGGAACGCCAGCGCCGCATGCCGCACATCCACGTACGCCCGCGGCGCCGGCCCGCCACGGGCGTGCCACAGCCGCCCGGCCGTCAGCGTCGTCGCCGCCACGGCGGCCGCAGCCGCGGCGTCCACCTGGTACGCCGACGCCAGCACCGGCGCATCCCCGCTGATCTCCAGCGCGCCCGGACCGTCCGCGCCCAGACCACCCATGACGGCGGCCACCGCGTCGTTGATCACGTCTTTCATGCTCCGACCGTACGGCCGCCCGTCCCGGCCGCCGGGCAGCGTCCACCGTCACGTCAGTCACACCATCGCGTCACGCCTCGATCAGCTTGCGTCGCCGGAGATAGGCGTACAGGGCCGCGGCGGCGCGCAGCCGCGGCAGGCTCCGATCCCGGCCCGCCTCGGCGTGGCTGGCGTCGAGCACCGCCAGGACGGTGTCGAGGTCGCCGTCGTGGACGGCACGCATGATCTGACGGGTACGGGTCCAGCCGTGCCCGTCGGCCAGCCGGCGCGCCACCGTCAACGCCGCCGCATGGTCGTCGGTGAAGATGCGGTAGCCGCTCGCCGTGCGGGCCGTCGGCGGGAGGATGCCCAGCTCGACGTAGTTGCGCACCTGCTGGACCGAAATCCCGGCCGCCTGCGCCAGACCGGTCGCGCGCAGCCTGCCGTCGGGTCGGGGGATCGTCGTCACCCCGGCAGCGTAACGCCTCTATTTGCGACTTTCCGGGACATTCTGCCGCGAAACCCGGGGTTAGCCGCACCAAGTCTCAAACGTGCCAACCGAACGCCCGGGGGACTGCCCTCCGGCGAGCCGCGGCCGTGACGTCGACGTGGGTCGATCGACCCGCCCGCCCGGCGCGTCACGGTCCGACCTAGCATCGTCGGCGTGTACCGGGCGATACTGCTGGACCTATACGGCACCCTCGTGCACGACGACGACACACAGGTCGACGAAGCCGCCACCGTGGTCGCCGACCTGGCCGCGGTCACCCCCGACGTCGTCGCACAAGAGTGGTACACGCGTATCTGCGCCATGGCCGATGCCGCTCACGGTCCCGACTTCCGCCACCTGGCGGAACTGAACCTCAGCAGCCTCACCGACACCGCAGCCCACTTCGGGGTACGCGTCGACGCCCGCCAGATATGTCGACGGCAGATGGAGTTCTGGCGCCGCCCGCCACTGTTTCCCGACAGCCGTCCCTTCCTGGCCGCCGTCGACGTCCCGGTCTGCCTGGTTTCCGACGCCGATCGCGACGACCTGGAAGCCGTCCTGGCTCTCCACCAGATCACCGTGGACACCCTGGTGACCAGCGAGGACGCCCGGGCCTACAAACCGCGTCCCGAACCGTTCCAGTTGGCGTTGCAACGGCTGGGCCTGACCGCCGCCGACGTCATCCATGTCGGCGACTCCCCATCCTCGGACATCGCCGGAGCCAGCCAGGTGGGTATCGACACGGCCTTCGTCAGCCGCGACGGCCGCCGCCTACCGGCACACCTGGCCGCCACCCACACCGTCGACACGCTGACCGCCCTGTTACCAGCCCTTGGCTGACGCCTCACACGGCGACGACACCGGTTCCGCGGCTGCTGACCGCCGGCCGAACCCCGACCTATGCGGGCCGACCCCGCTGTGTTGGACACACCTCGCCCCGTACGGCCAGGTCAGGCTCGACATGACCAGCCGGCTGCCGCTCGGCACGACGTAAGCCGAGTCGAAGGTGCGGTGTCTCACCGCTCCCGCCTGCACCCGCGGTTGCGGGTGTGCGCGAGGGAGGGCTAGCCTTGTCTACGGTTTTGAAGAGGGCACCTCGTTCGGTGAGGCGTCTTCACGGACACAGGCCACTGATCCCACCCGTCGAGAGACGCTCCGGATCAGGACAGGTCTCCCCGGCCTAAGGGGTGACCCCAAGTGGCTTCCCCTGCGAGGGGATCACGCCGTGAAGTGCCAAAGCTCTGACGAGTTGGGGTGAACCGGCCGCATCGGCGGGCCGGTCCGCTCCTTGCCGAGTCGAGATGGGCGCGAGTTCATGCGCGTCCCGGCCGGAAGGAGGCGAGAGACATGGATTGCAGTAGTAGTCCGGGCCATAGACGGCCCGTTGTCCGCCTGTCCTCGTATTCTTCCGGCGCGCGGTAACCACCTCTCCTGCGCGGCGTCCGGCCGCGCCCACGTCCACGCCATGATCGTGGCCGGTTGACGGGCCCCTGTGCGTTCACGCAGGGGGAATGGTGGCTGCGTGCCTTCCAACACCTGGCCCCGCTAGGGGCGCTGGGAGGCCACCATGAGCGACACGATCCAGTTCCAGGCGCCGGCGCCGCGCGCGACCGCGGTGCTCGACGAGGCGCACCTCGGCGACATCCACGGCGCGCTTGGCACCATCCGCCTGGGCGACACCGCAGCCCGCAACGGACTGTCGGCGAAACTGAAGACACTGCTGGCGATCATCGGCCCCGGGCTGATCGTGATGGTCGGCGACAACGACGCGGGCGCCTTCGCCACCTACGGGCAGGCCGGGCAGGACTACGGCACCCGGCTGCTGTGGACGCTGCTGCTGCTCGTACCCGTGCTGTATGTCAACCAGGAGATGGTGCTGCGGCTCGGCGCCGTGACCGGGGTCGGGCACGCCCGGCTGATCCTGGAGCGGTTCGGCACGTTCTGGGGCGCGTTCAGCGTGATCGACCTGTTCCTGCTCAACGCCCTGACACTGGTGACGGAGTTCATCGGGATCACCCTGGCCAGCGGCTACCTGGGCCTGCCGAAGGTCGCCTCCGTCGTGCTGGCCGCCGTGATCATCGTCGCGTCGGCGTTCACCGGATCGTTCCGCCGCTTCGAACGGGTGGCCATCACGCTGTGCGCGGCGTCGCTGCTGCTGGTGCCGATCTACGTCATGGTCCACCCCGCGGCCTCCCGGATGGCCCGTGACTTCGTCGTGCCGTCCCTGCCCGGCGGATCCGGTCAGCTGGCCACGGTGATGCTGCTGGTCATCGGCATCGTGGGCACGACGGTGGCACCCTGGCAGCTGTTCTTCCAGCAGTCGTACGTGATCGACAAGCGGATCACCCCGTGGTTCATGCGCTACGAGAAGGCCGACCTGTGGCTCGGCATCGTCGTGGTCGTCGTCGGGGCGGCCGCGATGATGGGCTTCACCGCGGCGGCCTTCGCCGGCACGCACGGGTTCGCCCACTTCACCGACGCCGCCGGAATCGCCGCCGGGCTGCAGGCCAAGGCCGGCACGGTGGCCGGGGTGCTGTTCGCGATCGCGCTGCTCGACGCCTCGATCATTGGCGCGTTCGCGGTCTCGCTGTCCACCGCGTACGCCATCGGCGACGTGCTCGGTCTCAAGCACTCCCTGCACCGTGGCGTGTCCGGAGCCAAGGGCTTCTACGCCGTCTACGCCGGACTCGTCGCCGCGGCGGCCGCCATCGTGCTCCTGCCCGGCTCCCCGCTCGGCCTGCTCACCGAGGGCGTGCAGACCCTCGCCGGGGTGCTGCTGCCCTCTGCGTCGGTGTTCCTGCTGCTGCTGTGCAACGACCGGGCCGTGCTCGGCCCGTGGGTGAACGGGCCACGCACCAACGCCTTCACCGCCGCCGTGATCGGGGTCCTGGTCACCCTGTCGGTAATCCTGACCGCCGCCGTGCTGTTCCCCAACATCTCGGCGACCGCCATCCTGCAGATCATGGCCGCCTGCGGGGTCGCCGGGGTGATCGTCGCCGGGTACGCGTTCACCCGCCGCCGCTCCGGCACCGTCGAAGACCCGATCGACCGCACCGGGCGCGACACCTGGCGGATGCCCCCGCTGGAGACGCTGACCAAGCCGGTCATGTCGACCTCCTACAAGATCGGCATGGGCGCGCTGCGCACCTACCTGGTCATCGCGACGGTTCTGGTGATCATCAAGATCGTCCAGGTGGCGCTCGGCCGCTGACCACTCCCGGGGGCGCCGAAACTCCGGGAACGGCCCGACGATCCCCAGACCAGGCACGCCGCCAGCAAGCCAGTCGCCGCACGCCGGAAAGCCGCGCATTCTTGTCCAAACCGCTGCCGCACTGCCGCCCGAAGGAGGTGCCCCGTGCACGCACTGACCACCCTCGAGTTCCTGACCCGGCTGGCCACAGGCGTGGCCTGTGGTGCCCTCATCGGCATTGAGCGGCAGTGGCGCGCCCGCATGGCGGGCCTGCGCACCAACGCCCTCGTCGCCACGGGCGCCACGCTGTTCGTGCTGTACAGCGTGGCGACCAGCGACCCGGCCAGCCCCACCCGGGTCGCCTCCTACGTCGTGTCCGGCATCGGCTTCCTCGGCGGCGGCGTCATCCTGCGCGACCGCGGCGGGGTCCGCGGGCTCAACACCGCCGCCACCCTGTGGTGCTCCGCGGCCGTCGGCGTGCTGTCGGCCACCGGCAAGACCACGTTCGCCCTCCTCGGCACCGCCACCGTCCTCGCCGTTCACCTCGTCCTGCGCCCCGCCGGACGCCTGCTCGACCGCGCACCGTCGGCCGGCTCCGACCCGGACACCACCCAGGCCGCCACCATCCACCTGGTCTGCGAACGCGGCGACGAGCCGCACATCCGCGCCCTGCTCCTGCAGTCGCTGGCAGCCAGCGGCCTGACCCCAACCGGTCTGCGCGCACAGCGCGGGCAGACCGAAGCCGTCAGCCTGCGTGCCACCGTCACCGTCAGCGGCGACACCGCCCAAGCCCTGGAGCCCGCCATCGCCCGCCTGTCCCTGGAACCCGGCATCCAGGACCTGCACTGGCGCCTCGACGAAGACGACACCGTACGCGAGCCCGTTCCCGTCTGACCGGCCCTCGCGCACCGCCAGATAGGCTAAGCACATGACGGCCCTGCCGATCGCCTACGGCGTGCCGTGCACACACAAGTGCGGGCCAGCCTGGCACGGGCTGATCTACCTCGCGGTCCTTGCCGCGGTCGTGCTCGTGGTCATCGCCCGCGCCGGGTACTTCGGCCAACTACGCCATCGCATTCGCCACGTGGGACACAGTCCTCACCGCAACAAGCACCATCCGTCAACGGGCGCCGGCCGGCGGCACCACTGACCAGTACGGCCAACCGATCACCCCAGCCCGCGTCCGTCACGCCTCGTCCGCCGGGGCCTGCGCACCACCCAGCAACGTCCCCAACGCCCGGTTGGTGCGGTTGGCGCGCACCGCCGCCCGCTGCTGACCCGCCGTCACGTCGATGTAGTTCTGGCTCGTCGCCAGGCTCGCGTGCCCCAGCAGCCACATGATCTCCGACGCCGTCGCCCCGTCCTCGGCCAACCGGGTCGCGAACGTGTGCCGCAACGCGTGCAACTGCGCACCCCGCGGCACCCGGTCGGTGATCCCGGCCCGCCGGTAACACGACTCCACCAGGTACTGCAGCCCACCGCGGCGCAACGGCTCACCGTGCCGGTCGACCAGCAGCGCCGAGTCCGTCCGCACCGTATGGGCGCCGAACCGCCGCCGCCGGCTGTCCAGATAGCGCTCCAGCACCGCATCCAGCTCGGGCTCGACCGGCACCACCCGAGGCCGACCACCCTTACCGGCAACCTCCACCCGGCGCTCCCGCGGCCGGCCGGTGAACGAACCCACCCGCAGCGCCAGCAGCTCCGACAGCCGCAGCCCCGCGCACAACGCCAACGCCAGCACCGCCACGTCGCGCTCCGGCCACGGATGGCGCTGACGCCGGTCGTCGCGCGCCACCGCCGTCAACAACCGCTCCGGAGTGTCCTCACCACGCAGCGGCTTCGGCAGGGGGACAGGGGCGCTCGGCCGGTCCACCGCCGACATCGGATTCCCGGCCACGACACCGTCAGCCACCAGAAACGTGAAGAAGTTGTTCCACGTCGACCAGGCACGGTAGACCGAGGCGGGGGCGCGGGGAGTGGCGAACGTCGCGAAGGCGGTGCGCAGCGCCCGGGTCGTGAGCGCGGAGATCGGCAGCGTGGCGAGGGGGAGGGGAGCGGCCTCCGCGACCAGCCCGGCGACGGCCACCAGATCACGCCGGTACGCCTGAAGGGTGTGCGGAGAGGGTTTACGCGCCGCGCGGGCGGCCAGAAACTCTTCGATCAGCGCCAGAACGCGTTCGTCCTCTTTGTCCTGCATAAGGAATATTATGCATGATTTACCGGTACTCGTCGATGGACGGGAAGAGGGGTTGCCCGACGGTCGGACCGGCGCTTGCGACGCGCCTCTCGCGTCCGCCTCGAGAAGCGTCCGCGTCGACGAGCGGGCACGCTGGCACAACGGGGCGCGCGACGGAGCGTCGACGAAGGTCGGGTGCGGCGACGGTTCAGCGCCGATAGACGAATCCGGGGGCTGCGGACGCTGTCTGTGCGGGCCGCCACAGGGCGCCGCGTCACGAGCATCCGGCGTGCCGTGTCCGTGGCGCGCGTGGGCCATTTCTCCTGTGTGTCGTGCCGACGTCACGAGGGGCCGGGGTGCCCCAGGGAAGCCCCTCTCCGAGCCTTCACCCACTCAGCTTGACATAATGTGCATTATCGACCAACTATTACCGTCCTGGATCCGCACTCGTCAAGGGCCTGTCTCCGCCCCGCGACAGACCGGAGCTTTCGTGCGGTACGTCGTACCGATGCCGACGGTCGCGTCGCGTCACGCGCGTACGGTCGGCATCCGCTCGCTGACGTCGGCGCTGGACGCGCGTTACCGTGGCGCACCGCCGGGACGCCCGGCGCGCCGGCACCCAAGTCGGCCGTCGGCGTGATCGCTTGTGGATCGGCTGGCCGGGTCCGTCGTCACCGACCGGCATGCCCGGCTTTCGTGGTGGGTCTCCCCCATGTGGCCACGCCTTCGCGACACTATATCGAATTTGTCCTATATGGGCGGTTTCGCGGTGAGGTGTGGGACTAGGTGACGTCGGCAGGGGTAGTCGGCCCGAGGTCCGCTCCACTCGACGTGATCAGGAGGAGCCTGATGGCAATCAGCAATCCCAAGGACCTGTTGCTCTACGAGATGTCCGGCGTGCTCGACGCGGAGAAGAAGACCGCCGCGTGGAAGGGCGAGATCGCCGGCCAGATCCGGAACGGAAACGTGCAGCAGATGTTCCGTGCGGAGCAGCAGGAGGGTCAGCAGAGGATCAAGAACCTGGAGTCGTGTTTCCAGGCTCTCGGTGGCCGGCCCAGTGACGTTCCCTGTCTGATGGTCGACGGGGTGCGGGCGGAGGCTCAGCAGTTCATGAGCCAGCAGCCCTCACCGGAGTGCCTCGAGATGTTCGCCGTGGGCACCATGATGAAGCTCTCGGCGTACGGGAGTGGCGCCTACGCCGGCCTGGTCGACAAGGCCACCTCCATGGGACAGACGCAGTGTGCCCAGATCCTGGCGAGCAACCTGGTCATGAAGGAAGAGAGCGTCGGCCGGCTGAAGCGGATCAGCCACGAGATGAACCAGCGGGTGATGGCCACCGCTTAGCGGCCGGGGACTACGTGAACGTTCTGGTCGGCGGTGTCGGCGCAGCGGGTGCCGGTGCCGTCGACCTTCGCGTGCCGGTGGGAGCTGACGTACGGAAGGGCGTCGCGCCGATCTGCCGGACCCTGCTGCTAGAACATATGTACCGAAGGCATGTGGGGAAGGGTTCGACCATGGCCGTACGCAACAATGCCCGTGGGCTGTCGCCGGAGGAGTTGGCGCACATCCGCGGCGCCCTTGCCGCGGGTCGGCGGCCCAAGGTGATCTTCACTCAGGCTGCCGGGCAGATCGCCGGCCAGCACGGCCAGGTCGTGGAGCTGGGCGACCCGGAGCGCAGCGAGGAGTGGGTGGTGGTCCGGTTCGGGCGTGACGAGCTGCCGTTCTCCCCCACGGATCTGGCGATGGCGCCCAAGGGCGCGGCGCCACGGCGGGCTGCGAAGGTGACGAGCCGGTCGCCGGCAACGGCGCCCGTCGCGCCCGGTGCGCCGTTGCTGCCACCAGCGGAGCCTTCGGTGGCCAAGCCTGCCGCTGCTCCCCCGCCGGTCGCGGCTGCCGCGCCGGCCGGTGGGGACCGGACGGCCCAGGCTGCGGGTAGGTCGGCGGCTGAGGGTGGTGCGCGGCCCGGCCGGCCGGCGGCGAAGGCGGCGGCTCGCAAGGCCGGTCGTGGTAGGCAGCCGTCGGCGCTGACGGTCACGGTGACCTATGCCGACGGCGAGTGGACGGTCGCCGCGCATCAGGGCGGCAAGGTGCTCGCCAAGCCCTATCTGATCAAGGCGGCGGAGGCGCTGAAGATGGTGGGGATGCTCGACGTTCCGGGGGTTCAGGAGGCCGTCGAGGAGATCGTGGCGGCGGACCGGGCCGAGGCGGAAGCCACGGCGGAGCGGCTGCGCGCGGAGTTGGCGGAGGTCGAGGCGCGTCTGGCGGAGCTTCGCGGCACGTCCTGACCGGGCGGTTGGCGCCGACGTGCTCCCTGGGGGGCGACCTACCCACGCGACAAAGTCACTCGGATTAAGCGCTTCCTTAGCTTTCGCTTTAAATCGGATTTTGCCCCTCCCGCCCGAATTGGCCGCCCCGCATCCTGGGATGGAACGTGATTGCAACTTCCATTCTGAGACTTCCGCATGCTGCGGTCGGTGAGGCGGGCCTGTGACGAACGTCAGTCGGTGGGTGTCCGTGTTCTGCGGCGCCGCTGCCGCCCTGGCGCTGTCCACCTGGGGTACACACATGGCGCTCGCCGCCCTGCTCGGCGATTCCGCCGGCCCGGCGCCGGGAGGCGGGCGCGGATGCGCGGTGGTGACCGCCTGCCCGCCGTACCGCTACCTCGACGACCGCCCGCCGGCACCGGAGTCGGGACAGTTCCCGGACACCTGGTTGCCGGTCGCGCCGCCCGCACCCGCGCCCACCGGGCAGCCGGACTCCCCCAGCGCCGGCGCCTCCCCCACGGCCGCCCCCGCTGGCGGCGGGCCCACCCACCGGTGACCGCGGCAAACGATCCACAGGAAAGGTCAGCGCCAGTCCATGCATAACCAGCGGTACGAATCGCCAGGCCGGGACGCCGCGCGACGAGGTGTACGCCGCCAACCACGACGTGTGCTCGTCGTCGCGGTCAGCCTGCTCGTCCCCCTCGCGCTGATGGTCGGGGGTCGGATGGCGCTCGCCGCCCAGAACAACTCCGACCAGGCCAACCCCAACTGCACGTTGATCGTGCCGCCCCAGCCTCTCAGCGCTGCAGGCCTGGCCACGCCGTACCGGCTCGTGGCCACCAACCCCCGTCAGGGCCCCTGCCGTGAGGCCAACGCCAACCAGGCGGCGTTCGTGCAGGGCACGGTGCTCGACCCGGCCACGGGCAAGCTGTCGGTGTACAACCCGCTCGTCGTCGACGACCGCCAGCGCCCCGCCGCGACGCCGGTCACGCCGACGCTGCCGGCCGGCGCGGTCGTCGGCCTGTGGTTCGGCTTCAACGGCACCAACCTGACCCTGCGCGACACCAACGGAAGCCTGAAGGCGGGTCACTGCGTCAACGGCCTGGGCACCTCGGTGTTCGGCGAGTACGCCTACTGCAACGCGCCGGAGTTCTTCCGGGCCGCGAACGACGCCATCGCGGCCGGCAAGCTCGTCGTGCCGCCGCTGGGCACCGCCGCCGATGGGCAGGCCTGTCCGAGCACCCGCGACTTCAGCGCGGTCGACCAGGACCAGAGCGACAACGTCACCGCCACGTACCTGGTCGTGGGCAACACGGCGGCGCAGAACACCGCCGCCAACCGGGCCCGGCTGGGTGGCCGCGGCAAGGTCCAGGTCAACGCCAGCGACAACCTGCTGGTCGACCAGTTCATCGACAAAGCTCTCGGCTGTACCCCGTTCACGGCCCCCGACCTGGCCGACAACAACACGATGGTCACGTCGCTGGCGCTCAACGAGTTGCAGGCGGCGGCCGGGCAGGGCGCGCCGGTCGCCCTGGTGCCGCCGAACGACCCCATGGTCCTGGTCAACAACAGGACCAGCCTGGCGAAGGTGAACCTGTACCGCGCGGGCGTGGACATGCCGCCGCTCGACCAGGCGGGAAACCTCGCGACCACGTACTGCCAGAACATGATCGACATTCAGCAGAAGCGGCTGCAGGCCGACCGGGGCCTGTTCAGCCGGGTGACCTCACCGGACCCGGCGGCCGCCAACAATTTGTTCAGCTTCCTGGCCAACCGGCTCGACACCTCGTTCGCCAACCTCGGCTGCCGCAACCTGCTGCGGATGAACAGCCCGGTGACGCTGATCCAGCGCAACGGCGTCGTGGTCGACGCCCTCTTCTTCGGCCAGGGCAGGACGGTCACCGCGAAGCCGACCACCGGCGGCGGGACCGGCACCTCCGGCCGGGGCCGCGCCGGCGCGAGCGCCACGGCGAGCCCGACCCGCGCCGGGGCGGCCGGCGCCGCCACGGTCGCGCCGAGCACCCCGTCGGGCGCGAGCGGCATGCCGACCGGCCCGAGCCGCCGATCGACCCGCCCGACCGGCGTTCCGGCGCCCAGCGCCCCGGCCGGGTCGCCGCCGGCGGGTACGTCCGCCAGCAGCACGCCGTCCCCCGCCCCCACCCGCGCGCCGGTCCTGCGGCCCGACCCCAACACCGCCGGCGACGGCACGAACGCCAAGCACGGCACGTTCTAGCCGCCCGTTCGCCCCGACGGTGGGGGCCGCGCCCGGTGCGTGGCCCCCACCGTCGTCCGGTGCGGCGCCGGTCCCGCACACCGGGGCTCGGCGCCGGTGCGCGGGACCGGCACAATGCACACCATGGCTGGGCACCCGCACCCGCACCCGTACCTGGACGCGCCGACCCCGCTGGCGTTCGCGCACCGCGGCGGGGCGGCCGGCGGCGACGAGAACACCGTCGCCGCGTTCGCCCGTTGCGTCGCGCTCGGGTACCGGTACGTCGAGACGGACGTGCACGCCACCCGCGACGGTGTGGCCGTGGTGTTCCACGACCCGACGCTCGCACGGATGACCGGCGACCGGCGGCGGGTCGCCGACGTGCGCTGGGCGGACCTGGCGGCGCTGCGCATCGCCGGCGAATCGGCGGTGCCGCGCCTCGACGACCTGCTCGACTCGTGGCCACAGGTACGGTTCAACATCGACGTCAAGTCCGACCAGGCGCTCGGACCGGCCCTGGAGGTGATCCGCCGCGGCGACGCGCACGACCGGGTGCTGCTCGCGTCGTTCTCCGACGCCCGGCTGCGGCGCATCCGCCGCGAGCTGGGGCCGGCGGTCGCCACGTCGATGGGTACCCGGGAGGTCGCACGGCTGTGGGCGGGCGCCCGGCTGGGCCGGCTGCGGCGGCTGCCCGCCGGTGTGGTGGCCGCCCAGGTTCCGGTGAGCCAGAACGGCATCCGGGTGGTCACACCGCGGTTCCTGGCGCACGCGCACCGGCTCGGCCTGCAGGTCCATGTGTGGACGGTCGACGATCCCGTCCGGATTCACGAGTTACTCGACCTGGGCGTGGATGGCATCATGACCGATCGCATCGAGGTGCTGCGCGAGGTGTACAGCGCCCGCGGGCTGTGGCCCGCCGAGACGAGATGAGGACGCCGATGGTCGCCGACGCAGGCGTGCGCCAGGAGCCGAGCACGCGCCGCGAACGCGTCGGCTGGTACTTCTACGACTGGGCCAACTCGGCGTTCCCGACCACCGTGCTGACGGTGTTCCTCGGCCCGTACCTGGGCTCGGTGGCGGAAGCCGCCGCCGACGGGCACGGCCGGGTGTACCCGCTGGGCATACCCGTCGCCGCCGGGTCGCTGTTCGCCTACACCGTGTCGTTGTCGGTGCTGCTGCAGGTGTTCGTGCTGCCGACGATCGGAGCGATCGCCGACCGTAGCTCGCGCAAGAAGGAGCTGCTGGCGCTGCTGGCGTACCTCGGGGCGGCGGCCACGGTGGCGATGATGTTCGTGACCGGCGGCCGGTACCTGCTGGGCGCGGTGCTGTTCCTGGTCGCCAACGTCGCGTTCGGCGCCAGCAACGTCGTGTACTACTCGTTCCTGCCGCAGCTGGCCGGCCCCGACGACCGCGACCGGGTCTCCAGCGTCGGCTGGGCGATCGGTTACATCGGTGGTGGTCTGCTGCTCGCGCTGAACCTGGCCGCCCTCACCATCGATCCGGGCGGTGCGGGCAAGGCCACGATCGCGCGGTGGAGCATCGTGTCGGCCGGCCTGTGGTGGGCGGGGTTCACGACGTTGCCGTTGATGCGGCTGCGTAACCGGCCGGCCGTGGCCGGTGAGGCCCGCGGTCCGGTGGTCATCGACGGGTTCCGGCAGCTGTGGCACACGCTGCGCGAGCTGAGGGCGTTCCCACTGACGCTGTTCTTCCTGGCCACTTACCTGATCTACAACGACGGCATCCAGACGGTCATCGCGATGGCCAGCGTGTACGCCGACAAGCAGCTCAAGCTCAGCCAGAACGTCCAGGTCTCGACGGTTCTGCTGGTGCAGTTCCTGGCGTTCGCCGGGGCCCTGGCGCTGGGCCGGCTGGCTCGCCGGTTCGGCGCGCGCAAGACGATCCTCGCCAGCCTGGTGCTGTGGACGGGGGTGCTCGTCGCGGCGTACGGGCTGCCGGCCCACCGTCCGCTGGCGTTCGTGGCGATGGCCGTCCCGCTGGGTATCGTGCTCGGCGGCAGCCAGGCGCTGAGCCGGTCGCTGTTCAGCCAGCTCATCCCGAACGGCAAAGAGGCCGAGTACTTCGGCATCTACGAGATCTCCGACAAGGGCACCAGTTGGCTCGGCCCGCTGCTGTTCGGGCTGGCCTACCAGCTGACCGGCAGCTACCGGGCGGCGATCGTGTCCCTGGTGGTGTTCTTCGTGGTCGGGTTCGCCGGGCTCGCCGCGGTGCCGGTGCGGCGGGCCATCGTCGCCGCCGGCAACACGCCGCCGCGGGTACTGTGACCGGCCGTCCGGCCGATCAGCCGCGCCGGGACCGGGCGGCCGAGATCACGAATGTCGGGTCGCGGTCGAGGTTGTGCCGGTCGCGGTCGTAGCGGCGGGTCGTGCGCGGGTCGGCGTGGCCCATCGCGTCCTGGACGTCTTCGAGCGGCACGCCCTCGCCGCGGGCGATGGTGGCGAAGGCGTGGCGCAGCGAGTGCGGTGACACGTCGGCCCACGCGGGGATCCCGGCTTCCCGGGCGAGCCGCCGGACCAGCCGGAACACCGCGTGCCGGTCGACGCGGGCGCCGGAGGCGGTGACGAACAGCGGCCCGTCGGGTGGGCCGGGGCGCACGGCGAGGTAGGCGTCGAGCACCGCGGCGGTGGCCGGGGCGAGGGCCCGCCGGCGGGGCTTGCCGCCCTTTCCGACGAACCGCACGGTGCGGTGGCCGCGTTCGACGCCGAGATCGGTGACGTCCAGGCCGGTCAGCTCGCCGACACGCAAGCCCAGGTCGGCCAGCAGGGTGATCATCGCGCGGTGCCGGGCGGCCTGCGGCCCGCCCTCCGCGTCGGCCGCGGCCAGCAGGGCGTCGACCTCGGCGGCGGTGAGCCCGACCGTCGGCGAGTGGTCGCGGTCGACGCGGGGCCGGTCGGCGCCGGAGACCGGGTTGGTGTCGACGGCGCGCAGCCGGACCAGGAAGTCGTACCAGCTCGACAGGCCCGACAGCCGCCGGGCGATCGTCGTCGCCGCGGGCGGACGCCCCGACCGTGCATCCACTGTGGACTCCAGTTCGCGGGCGTACTCGTTGACGTGCAGGAACGACGCGGCGAGCGGATCGACGCTCCGGCGGGCGCACCACTGCAGCCACGCGTCGACGTCACGCTGGTAGGCCGCGCGGGTGTGCGCGGACAGCCGCCGGTTGCGCAGCCAGGCGCCGGTGACGTCGACCAGGCTGTCGGTGGGCGCGAGGGCGGCGCCGGTGGGCGGCACGGCACGGATCGGCAGGCTCATCGGTACGCCGAATCCTACTGATCGACCCGCCCGGGGCGGCGCATCCGCCCGGGTCGTCGGCGCGTCACACGACGAGAGGGCTGCGCCGCTCGACGAGCAGCACGTCCCGCCAGCGGCCGTGCTGGCGGCCGAGGCGTTCCCGGGTGCCGACGACCCGGAACCCGAGCGCCGTGTGCGCGGCCAGGCTCGCCGTGTTCTCCGGGAAGATCGCCGACTGGATGGTCCAGATCCCGGCGGTCTCGGTGGATGCGATCAGCGCGTGCAGCAGCGCCTTGCCCAGGCCCATGCCGCGGGCGTCGGGGTGGACGTACACCGAGTGCTCCACCACTCCCGCGTAGACGGCGCGCTGCGACACCCGGGTGCAGGCGACCCAGCCGACCACCCGGCCGGCGGCGTCGACGGCGACGTGGCGGTGGCCGGGCAGCCGGGTCGCGGCGAACCGTTCCCAGGTCGGTGGCTCGGTTTCGAAGGTAGCCTCGCCGCCGTCGATGCCGAGGCGGTAGATGTCGAGCACCGCGTCGGCGTGATTGTCCTGCATGGGCACGATCCGGGGCGGTTCACTGCGTGGCACGTGCCCACTGTAGGGGGCGCGGACGCACCGCCCGGCGGCCGCACCAGCGCCTCGACGAGGTGCCGCACCTCAACGGCTGGTGACGGCCGGCTCCTCGGCAGGGCACAGGACGAGCCGCTGGCCGTGCGCCGCGCCGTCCTCGACCAGCCGGTGGGCCTTGGCGGCGGCGGACAGGGGCAGGGTCTGCACCGTGGTGGGGGTGAGCGCGCCGGTGGCGAGCAGCTGGTTGATGCGCGCGGCCGCCGCGGCGAGGTCGCCGGTGGACGTGTTGCTGATGGCGAAGCCGACGATCGAGGCGTCGCGGGTGTACAGATCGCCGACCGGCAGGGGTGGGGTGGCGTCCCGCCCGGCGATCAACACGATGCGGCCGCGCGGCGCCAGCAGACCGACGGCCGCGGTGAGATCGTTGTGGCCGGACGTGTCGATGTGGACGTCGACGCCGTGCGGCGCGTGGAGGCGCAGCCGCTCGGTGAGGTCGGCCGCGCGGTAGTCGACGACGGCGGCCGCGCCCCGGGCCCGGCACCGCTCGTGGTCGTCGTCGCGGGCGCTGGCGACGACCCGGGCACCGGCGCGCGCGGCCAGCTCGATCAGCGCGGTGCCGACATTTCCCCCGCCGCCGGCGACGTACACGGTCTCGCCCGGCTGCAGCCGGGCGTGGCGGAACAGCGCCAGGTAGGCGGTCGCCGCCGGGTGCAGCACGGCCACCGCGTCGACCGGGTCCACCCCGGCCGGCAGCGGGTAGAGCCGGTCGGCCGCCACCACGGCGTACTCGGCGGCGGCGCCCTGACGGCCGGCGTGCCCCAGGCTGTTGCACCACACCCGGTCGCCGGGCGCGAACCCGGACACGCCGGACCCGCCGGCGACGACGACGCCGACGAGGTCACGGCCGACGATGAACGGCGCCGGCATCGGGGTGCGGTAGGTGCCGGACCGCACGAACGTGTCGACCGGGTTCACCGCCACGGCGAGCACCTTGACCAGCACGTCGGTGGGGCCGGGCGTCGGCACCGGCAGCAGCCCGTACCGGATCTCCTCGGCCGGCCCGGGCCCGGTCACGTACGCGGCCATCATCCGATCCGGTAGCCCCGCCACGGTCATCGCACCCTCCCAGCCGGCGATCGTCGCACCCGCGTCAGGCCGTCATCCGCTCGTGCCGGCCGTACCGCTGATTGATCATCCTCCCGGCTGCGCTGTTGGCCGGCGGGGTGGTGCGGGCCAGGTGCAGCAGCGTGTCCAGGTTGACCACCACGTCGCCGCTGACCGACGCCCGGTCCATGATCCCGGCGCAGGCCGCCTCGCGGTAGCCGGCGTCAGTGTGGCCGGCCCGTTCCAGGACGGCCAGCACCTCCTGTCGGGCGTCGGCGAGGCTGCCCTGCCGGCGCGGGCCGACCACCCGGGGACTCGCGGCGCGGATGGCCTGCGCCGGCGTAACCCTGGCCGGGGCCGGCGGCACGGGCCCGGACCTGGTCGGGGCCGCGGGCGCCGAGCGGGGCGTTGCGGGCCCGGCCGGGGCCGTTGCCTCGTCGGCGGCGTCGCCGGCCGGGCCCAGGTCGACGACGTGCTTGGCGCACCGGTACTTCTTGTTGGGGTCGGCGCGGCTCTCCATGTGCTTGTAGACGGCGACCCGGTGGCCGACGAGGGTCCTGGCCGTCTCCCACAGGGTGCGCCCGGCCGGGCTGTCGGTGCGGTCGCTGCGGATGCTCTCCTCCACCGTCTCGCCGTCCTTGACGACGTCGAGGGTGAGCATGGCGCGCGTCGTCGACGGCTCGATCTCGACGGCGGTGAGCACCCCGACGAACACCTGGGAGCTCATCAGCTCGGTCAGCCGGCGGGTCAGCTCGCCCCGGGGGCCGCTTTCGATCCACAGGTCGACCGCGAGCGCCCGGACCCGCTCCAGGTACTGGCCCTGGGACTCGCCGTCGCGCCGCGCCCCGGCGGCGTGGACGGCCACCGGCAGCAGCCGCAGGGCGAGGTCGGCCGCGTCCCGCGCGGTCTGTTCGGGTGACATGGTGGCTCCAATCCACGCCAGTTGGAACTGGTGTACGAATCCCAGTAGACCGTAGGGGTATGACAATTCGCGCCGCGCGGTGGTCCGGGTGTGCGTGCGGGCCGGCCGGGTTGTACCAGTTTGTGCCTTACGCCAGGCGGGTTCGGATAGCCTGAGGGCGTGCTGGCCGACATCACGGGCCTGTCCCGGCACTTCACCCCGGACAGCCTGCGCGCCCACCTCCTGGAGCGCGCCACCCGCACCCCGGACGGGTGCCTGATCGTCCACGGCTACGGCGCACGGCGCGGCACCTACCAGAAGGTCGCCGGGCGGGCCTGGGCGCACATCGCCGCGTACGTGGTGTTCGTCGGCGGATACGACCCCGCTCTCGACATCGACCACACCTGCGGGGTGAAGGACTGCATCGAGCCGACGCATCTGCGGCAGGTGACCCACGCCGAGCGCTGCCGTGACCGCCGGCAGCGGCCGTACTGCCGCAACGGCCACGTTCGCGAGTTCGACGAGACGACCGGCCGGTACCGGCGCGGCTGCCGCGCGTGCAATCGGGAGGCACAGCGGCGCTGGCGGCAGCGGCAGGCCGCCGAGGTCGCGCACGCCCGCGCCACCGCAGGCTGGCGACGAGGGGCCGACGTACCGCCTACCGGCACCCCCTGACGCTACGGCGAACTGCACAGTAGAGGTCTTGGCCGGTTCTCCATGGGCACAGCGCTTCGGCGGCGGTCCCCCGGCGGGCAATCAATGATCGCGGGTGGGTCGTGTCGGCACGCGAGCGAGAAGCGGACCTCATCGATCGGGCACGATATTCGTCAAGATCGCTGCTACCATGCGGGTCGCAACAGATCGTGGGGGGTGACGTGGACCTGCCTGAGGTGGTGTACGTGCCGGCGTACCCGGACCCGGAGGCGGGGCGTACCGGTGTGCGGTTCGAGACCCGCCTACTGAGCACCGGCGAGCCGGTCGGCGTCGGGTTTCGCAGCCGGGAGGGGTTGGTCGCCGCACTCGGGCCGGCACAGCCGTGGTTGGCGATCCGGCTGGACCGCCTGCAAGACATTTTCGGCGCGGCGAGGATCGGGCGGATTCTGATTGATCCGCCGGTGGACGAGGCGGCGGGCCGGTGGACGCCGGTCCACCTGAACGCTCTGGCCGGCGTGTTGGAGGGGCATCGTGGGTGACGGTTTCCAGGTGACGCTGCGCGACCTGGCCAACGCGGCGGGTTCGTTCCACGACGGCGCCGACCAGTTTTCCTGTGCCTTGGGCGATGTCAAAGGCCTGCGGGTCGACTCCGGTGACGGCGCGCTCAACAAGACGATTCACGCCACGTTGGAGACTTTGGACGCCCTGCACGTCAAAGTGGTCCAGGCGCTGCACCAGACCGGGAACAAGCTGACCGAGGTACACGACAACTACCAGCGCACCAACCTCACCGCCCGCGAGCTCTTCGACAGTGTCATGAACGTCGACCCGATCGACACGAAGAAGTAGAGGGGCCATCGATGGGCGATAGTTGGCTGGGCGGCGACATCGGCAGCCTGCACACAGCGGTCGAGGTGCTGGAACCGTGCCAGGCCAAGACCAAGACTGCGCTCACGTACATCGACCAGGACGTGCGCAAAATCTCGCAGGACGCGGGCTGGTCCGGCGACGCGGCCACCGGGTTCGCCGCGCACTGGGAGATCGCCTCGGTCGCCGCCAGTGCGGTAGGCACCTTCTGCTCGGCCGCCGCTACGACCCTGTCGACCCTCGCTGACCAGCTCACCCGCACGGAGAACGCCCTGCGGCAGGCTGCGGCCGCGGCCCGCGCCCAGGGGGCGCTCATCGGCGTCGACGGCCGGCCGCAGGCCGGGCCGATCAACCCCGCCGACCCGGCCCACGAGGCCATCACCGCCTACCAGATCGAGTGGCAGCAGGCCCACCAGCTGGCGCAGGGCTTCCGGGTCGAGGCCGACCGGGCCCTGCTGGAACTGCTGACCGAAATGATGAAGATCATCGACCACGGCGGCGACAGCGCCGGCCTGGCCAGCGCCGACAAGGTCGCCCTCGCCGACTACCTGCGCGGCATCGGCGCCGTCCCCGCCGCGGTCCGTGACCACCTCGACAAGCTGATCGGCGACGCCCGCGCCGACTACAACGAGGCGAAGGCGGAATGGAAGAAGGTCCGCGACGCGACCCCGCCCGGCCAGCGCATGCCGGACGACGTGAAGGCACCCCTGCGTGAGGCGATGAAGGAAATGCAGGGCCTGCAAACCGAGCTGGACGCGCTCGACCACGCCGCCCACCCGATGGCCAAGCTGCTCAACGTCGACGTCGGCGACGTGGTCGGCCAGTTGCCCCGCGTCGGCGGGGCGTTCGCCGACGCCGCCGACGGCTCGAAAGCCGTCAGGTTCCTCAGCGACGTGCCGGTCATCGACGTCGCGGCCGCCGGCCTGGGCACCTACTTCCAGGCCAAAGACGACATCGCCAAGGGCGAACACCCCACCAGGGCCATCGCCGAGGACGCCACCGCCAACGTCACCGGACTGGCTGTCGGCGCCGCCGTCGGCGGGGTCGCCATCGGCGCTGCCACCTTCTTGGGCGCCGCTCCCGTTGCGGCGGTGGCTGCCGGAGCGCTAATCGGCGGCACTGTTGCGGTCGGCGTGGGCGACATGGTGTACGAAGGCTTCCACGAACACTGGGACGAAGACTTCAAAAAGCACGGCGTCCTCGGCGGGCTCGCCACCGGCACCGGACACGTCGTCAGCAATACCGGCAAGGACCTGGCGAACCTGGGCAAGGGCATCTGGCACGGTGTCTTCGGCTGACACGATCGACGGCCAGAGGTGGTGAGATGGGACGCAGAGGACGACGGCGGGCTCTCGCGGAGGCGGTCGCGTCAAGTCCACATATCCGGTCGTTGCCGATCGTGGGCACGACCTGGTACGAGCGAGGCCCGGCGTACTGGTGCCGTCGGGCAGTCCTGTCATTGCTGATGTTCGGGATGCTCGCGGTCGATGTGCTCTTCGCCGGCCTGCTCCTCAAAGGGATCCGGGAGGAATCCCGTACCGGCTTCAACGTCATCGTCATCGTGTTCGGCATCCTTGGCGTCGTCACTGGCGTCCTGACGTGGCGGCGAGCTGGCAGGATCGACAAACCCAACCGGGTCTCGGCATCCCAGGCCCGCTGGGCCGGCCGGTCCGGCGCGGTCCTCGGCACCATGGCCCGCGCCGGCTCGACCCTGGCCGCCGCAGTTCTGTTCATCGGTTCGCTGGTGATGGTCGGCCCGTTCGTCGCCTTGTTCCTGCGCAGCTTCGACCGCGAACCGTACGCCGAACGGCGAGCCAGGGCGCGGCTGGGCCTGCACGCCAACGACGACCGGACGTCCGGGAAGACCGGCCGTCCAGCCCCGACATAAGTCCGATCGAATCCATCGCCTCACCGACGCATTCTTGGCCGGGGTGGATGCGCGGTTACGGGTCCGCTAGCCAGCAGTTGGGTCCACGTTGAGCGCGGCGCAGCCGTACGCTCCCCACCGGTCGGCTCGGTCCTGGTCCTGACGTACCGCCGGCCGGCGTTGGGTTCGCCCGGTGGCCGGACGCAGCCTCTCGCCTGATCGTGCCTGACCTGTTGCCGCGGTCCAGCACGTCGACGTCCGGCACACCGACCTCGCCGTGGCCGGCGGCCCGCCTCAGCGCGCGGTGTACCACGCCGAGCACCAACCCGTGGTGCGAGTGAGCCACCCGTACGCCCACACGACGCCACTACACCATGCTTATGCATTACGCACAATAACTGGCATTATGGTGTACTCGATTAATGGATTACCGATATTCCTAATCGACTTAATCGCGAGAGCTGCGCCGTGCGACGACGCGTGAGGACCGCGCGGGAGAACGGCACGCTGGGCCCGCCGGCCGACGCGGTACAGGAGGCGTGGCTGCGGCTCAGCGCCGGCTGGCTCCCGACGGTCGTGGTCGGGATCGGCGCGTGCGGGTCCTGGCCGTGGCCTCGGGCGACGGCCGCACCGCGACGATCGACCCGCAGATGTGCGGTGCCGTACCGGGACGAGACCGGCCGTGACCACAGAGGAACTGAGGTGGCGGGCGGTGCCCGCCGACCGGCCGTGCCGCTGCTCCGGCCCCTGTCCCCACGGCGAGGCGTGCGGGTCACAGACAACCCGGGAGTTCCTGATCGGGACCTGCGTGCGACCGCCGGCCGGGCGGACAAAGGGACGAGCGCTTCGATGCCGCCAGCTACTCGGGCACGTCCTTGCCATGCTGGTTAACTGGTGTTCTACTTTACCCAAACAATCTGCGGTGTCCGACGTGGATAGGGAGAGGCCACTAGTGATCAACTTTCGTGTCGACCGGTCCAGCAGCGTCCCCGCATACGCCCAACTGGTGCGGCAGGTGCGCGAAGGGCTGCGGGTCGGGACGCTACAGCCCGGGGACCAACTGCCCACCGTGCGCAGCGTGGTGACCTCGTGCACGGTCAACCCGACCACGGTGCTGAAGGCCTACCGGGAACTGGAGCTGTCCGGTCTGGTGGAGGCGCGGCAGGGGGCGGGCACCTTCGTCAGCGGAACGCTCGGCCACACGGATCCCCATGTCATGGCCCGCCTGCGCAGCGGCCTGGCCCGGTGGCTCGGCCAGGCCCGCGAGGCCGGTCTGGAAGACGAGGACGTCCAGGCGCTGCTCGCCTCGGTGATCGTGGAGAACTCGGCGCGCAGGGCCCAGGCCGGCGGCGACCGGCCGCAGGGAGAGCCGGCATCGGGCGCTGGCTTCCAGAAGAAGGAGGGTGCCGCATGAGCGAGCAGTCCATCGCCGTGGAAGCCCGCGACGTGAGCAGGCGCTACGGCAACGTTTGGGCGCTGCGGGAATGCGGCTTCCAACTGCCCGCCAACCGCATCATCGCGCTGGTCGGCGCCAACGGCGCAGGCAAGTCGACGCTGATGAGCATCATCGCCGGCACGTTGCCGGCCACCTCCGGCTCACTGCTGGTCCACGGCCGACCGGTGGTGAAGGGCAGGTCCATCGACAGGGGTGGTTCTGCCGCGAGCCGGGTCGCGATCCTGGCCCAGGACAAGCCGCTGTACCGGGACTTCAGTGTGACGGACATGCTCCGCTTCGGAAGGTCCATGAACCGCGTATGGGACCAGCGGCGGGCGCTGTCGTGGCTGGAGCGCTTCGACATCCCCCTGGACCGCCGCTGCGGCAAGCTTTCCGGCGGCCAGCGGGCGCAGGTCGCGCTCGCGGTCGCCCTGGGCTCCCGCCCCGCGGTGCTGCTGCTGGACGAGCCCCTGGCGAACCTGGACCCGGTGGCCCGCACCGACGTGACCGGCGAGCTCATGGCCGAGGCCGCCGACAGCGACATGACCGTCATGCTGTCGACCCACATCATCGCCGAGCTCAGCGGTGTCGGTGACCACCTGCTGCTGCTCGACGCGGGCCGGCCCGTGCTCACCGGCGACGTCGAGGAGCTGCTCGACAGCCACGTGCGGCTGACCGGACCCCGCGCGGACCAGCCACCGGGCCCGGGCGCGATCGTCCAGGCGCAGCACACCGACCGACAGTCCACGTTCGTCGTCCGGCAGCCCGCCGCACCGACGGCGAACGCCGTCGTCGCCCCCGGCTGGACCGCCCAACCCATCACCCTGGACGAGCTGATCCTGACCTACCTCAAGGCGTCGGCCAAGGCACACCATGATCTGGAGGCAGCAGCATGAGCCCGGTCACCGACGCGCCGGCCACCACGAACCGCGGGGACGATCTCGGGTCCGCCGGGGGCGTCCGCGGTCTGCTGTGGCTGACCTGGCGTCAGCACCGCTGGGCCCTGCTCGGCACGCTCGTCCTGGCCGCGGTCCTGGTGGGCTGGATGGTGTACCTGTCCGCCGAGATGACGGATCTGTATCACCAGTGCCACAACATGAGGTGCCCGCAAAACTCCCCGCAGGACCAGCGGCTCAGCGCGAATCCTTTCGGCCTGTTCCGGCAAGCCAGCTACACGGAGCGGCTGGTGCAGTACATGCCGCTGCTGATCGGCATGTTCATCGGCGTCCCGGTGTTGTCCAGGGAGCACGAGCAGCGGACCCTGCTGCTGGCCTGGAGCCAGGACGTCTCCCCGGCGCGCTGGCTGTGGACCAAGCTGGGCCTGCTCGGCCTGTTCGTGGCGGCCGTGACCGCGGCCGTCGCCGGCGTCAGCGACCACCTGGAGCACGTGTGGACCAACGTCGGCACCGAAGACCTGTTCAGGTACGAGGCATTCCTGGCCACCGGGATGCTCCCGGTCGCGATCAGCATCGGCTGGTTCGCGGTCGGCGTCGCACTCGGTGCCGCCATCCGGCGCACGCTCCCCGCCGCGTTCGGCGTCATCGTGGGCTTCATCGGCCTGATGCTGTTCGTGCAGTTCCGGTACCCCACCCTCATGAAGCCGCTGTCCGCGCACCTGCAAATGGGCGGGCCGGACAGCGGCCTGCTGCGCCACAACGCCCTGGTCGTCACGGGCGGCATGATCCGCTTCGGCATCGAAGGTCCGTCCGGCGCGTTCGACACCTCCGGGCGTCAGCTCAGCGGCGTCGACCTGCAACGCCTCTGCCCGCCCGTCAATGATTTCGGCAAGATGCTCTCCTGCTTCTCCACCAACCATCTCCAGCAGCACCTGCAGTACCAGCCCGGCAGCCGGATCCCCGACTTCCATCTGATCGTCGCGACCGGTTACCTGGGCCTCACCGCGATGGCCCTCGCCGCCGTCTGGTGGCTCGTCCGTCGCACCGACCTCAGCGCGGGCTGACTCCAGCCGCCAAGGTGTAACCAACAATTCCGGGAGTTCCTGATCCGGTGTTTGAGGTCGTCGATCCCCTGGAGTTGCGGCACAACGTCGAGATCCACAACCTGACCGGGCGGGTCGTCGAATGCCTGATCGACGAGCTCAGCCGGCCACGCGGTGCTGGCAAGGCGATGCTGCGCATACCGCCGAGCGCCGCCGAGGTCGCGGCGGCGGGGTACCGGGTCGGTCGTGTGATCTATCAAGGTGTCCGAGCGTGTGGTGTGTCGCGCTGTTTGCCCTTGGTAGGCGTGACGACGAAGTCTTGTCACCTACCGGGCAGTGTCGGATAGCCGCAAAGCGCCTCCCAGGTCCCGGAATTCCTTGGGACGCTGGGCGCATGTCCATCACCGAACAGATCACCGACGACGAACTCGTGGCGCGCGCGGTTGCGGCCGCGACGCGGCCGGCGCCGGACCCGTTCGTCGACGCAGCGCAGGAGGAGGTCCTCGCGTCCCTCGCAGCGGTCGAGGCACTCGCCGGTCGCGGTGAGCTGGTCGGCGACGAACTGAACGCACGCCGATCCGCGCTGGTGGACGCGTTGCGCGGCTCGGTCGTGCGCAAGGACCCAGCGTTCCGCTGGTACGTCGGGTCGGTGGAACGGCTCGGCGCGGCGCGCTTCTTCCAATGGATCTACCTGCCGTCGGACCTGCCGCCGGAGCCCGTCCCGGGCACCGGCCACCGGTACGAACTGGCCGCGACCGACCCGGATCCGTTGGACTTCACCCAGGTCAAGGTCGCCGACCTGGGGACAGGCAAGCTGTTCGCGCAGAACACGTTCCGGTCGGTGCCCGGCGCTACGTCGGGGACGGCCCGCGCCGGCCTCGGCGTGCTCGTGCGGCCGAACCACCAGTACACCCGGCTAGTCTTCCAGCCCGAGGTGCACTACGCGTTCGGCCACCGCGTGGACGTACCCACCGCGCAGGGCAAGGTGAACTCCGCGCACAGCCGGGGCGAGTTCGAACTACTCGCCCTCCGGCTCAACAGCTTCGGCGACTTCGAGTCGTACGCCGGCCGGTCGGTGCCGCTGTGGGACAAGTACACCGGCACGGGCACCGGCTACGGCTGGCAGAACGGCAAGGGCCAGTTCCCCGGCGGCGACCCCGGCCTGTCGTTCGTCGGGACGAGTGCGGACGTCTTCGCGATCTGGGTGTTCGTGAAGGTCACGATGTCCAAGCAAGACTACGACCCGACGTGGTTCACCACCGGCCAGGCGTACCTCGACTGCGAGGTCCCGCTGATGTGGGTCGAGCAGTCCGCGCTCCTGTGATGCGGGTGTGGCGGACGCGGCCGTCGGACTGGCGGGGTCAGGTCCACGCCGAGCACGACGGTGGTCCACTGCGCAGCCGCCGAACCGTGGTGCGACCGTCGGGCGCGGAAGCCTTTCCGCGCCCGACGGCGACGGTGGGTCAGCCCTCCTGGCCACCGGGCGCCGGAAGGCCACGCCGCTGCCGCAGCTCGGCGACCTGTTCGGGCGACAGGGTGTCGAAGTACGCCTGGCGCCGCTGCGACAGCTCGGCCAGCTGCTGTGGGGAGAGCTGTGCTGTCATCGCGCGGCGGTTGTCGGCCATCTTCTGCAGTTCCTCCGGGATGTAGGAGCGTTCCACGGCGGTCATCACCTCAATCAGTTGGATGAGCATGGGTGCGGACGGTTCGGCGGCGCTGTCCAGCGCGGTGAGCACGCTGTTCAGGCCGTCACGTAGCCGGTGTGCCCGGGCGATGCGGTCGTGCACCTGGTCGAGCTGCCGGCGCACGAGCTCGCGGACGTCGAGGTCGGCATCGTCGAGTACCTGTCCGATCTGGGCCAGGGTGAAGCCGAATCCACGCAGCGCGGTCACCCGGTGCAGCCGCCGTACGTCGGCTGCGGTGTACCGGCGGTGCCCGGCGCTGCTGCGCAGCGTCGGGGTCAACAGGCCGACCTCGTCGTAGTGGTGCAGGGCGCGGACGGTCAGGCCGGTGGCCGCGGCCAGCTCCCCGACGCTCCACGTCCGGACCGCTCCGGCGGGCGCCTGTTCATGAGCGCTCATGTCCGCCGACGCTAGGCCCTCCCGTCGCGTGAGGCGCAAGCGCTGACGGAGCCGACGCCCGTACAGTCCCGGCGTGACCCACCGGCGAACGCCGATCCGTGGGGTGCTCCTCGACCTCGACGGGACGCTGGGCGACCACACCTGGCCGCGTGGCGTGACGGCCGGGTCGGCTTCCCGCGGCAGCGACACCGACCGGCTGCGGGTCTTCCTGCCGGCGGTCGGTGTCGCGTACACCGACGACGACGCTTACCTCGATCCGCTGTTCGGCGGCTACCTGCGCCGGTACGAGGCGAGCTGGCGCGCTTCCTGGAATGACAGTGGGGATTGATAAACACCGTTACCTGCCGGTAACTTCTGCGGTACCCCCACCGAGCCCCGGAGGCGTCATGCGTACCGTCATCCTGCTGCTCGCCGCGACCGCCACGGTCGTGGAGGCGCTCGTCGTCGGCGGGGTGCTGTACGTGCTGGGCGTGGTGATCGGTGACTACTCGATGTCGATGGGTGGTCTGCCCGCGACCGGCGGACAGGTCGCGCTGTGGATCCTGGCGGTGGCGCTGACGGCGTTGCTCGCCGCTCCGGCGGTCCCCCTGGTGCGGGCCGCGGTACGCCACCGGCCGCTCGGCCGCCGGGCCCGCGCGCTCATCGTCGGCGCCCTCGCCTTGCAGGCCGTCCTCGGTCTGGTCGTCGGGCTCGCCTCCAGCGAACTGGCGGTGCTCGCGGTGCTGGCGGTGTTCAGCCTGCTGCTGTCGACGCTGGTGGTCGCCGCGGCGCCGGCGGGCGCCGACCGTCGCCCGGCCGGGCCGGCAACCGCCGGGTGACGCGCCGACGGCCCGCGTGTCCACGCCGCGGCCCGGCCGGCTTCACCCAGTAGATTCGCCCGGGTGACCGATCAGGCTGAGTCGACCCGACCCTGCGCGCACTGCGGGCGGCCGGTGCCGCAGCGCGGCAGCGCGGGGCGCCCGTTCCGGTACTGCCGCGACAACGACGGCGCCTGCCAGTCGGCGGCGCGGGCCGCGCGGATGCGCCAGCGCAACTCCCCGGGCCTGACCGGCCAGGTGGCGCGCGCGTTCGAGGTGGTCGACCGGCTGGAGCAGGTGGCCGAGACGCTCGCGCAGGCGCTGTACGACGAACTGTCGCCGGCCGGCGTGGAGCGGCAGGTGGCGGCGGTACGGGCGGAGACGGCCACCGCGGTGGCCGCCGCGCACGCCGAACGTGACGAGGCGCGCGAGGACGCGCAGGCGGCGCGCCGGCAGGCCCGCACGGCCCGGGAGGCCGCCGACGCGGCGCGGGCGGTCGCCGAACGCGCCCGGGCGGAAGCCGAGGAGGCCCTGGAGTCGGCCCGCGCCGAGGCCGCGCAGACGGTCGCGGCGGTCCGCGCCGAAACCCAGGCGTCGATCGAGGCCGCCCGGGCCGACGCGGACGCGGCGGTCACGGCCGCGCACACCGCGGCGCAGGCCCTGATCGACGGCGCCCGGGCGGAGGCCGACCAGGCGGCACGGCAGGCGGCCGCGGCCTCGGAGGCGCAGCAGCGGGCGCTCGCCGAGGCCCGGCGGGCCGCCGCCGAACGCGACGAGGCGCGCGACCGGGCCACCGCCGCGGAGGCGCTGCGGGCCGAGGCCCACCGCGACCGTGACGCCGCCCGCCAACGGGCAGCTGACGCGGAGGCCGCCCACGCTGCCGCGCTCCGCGACGCCGACGGCGCCGCCCGGGACCGGGACGCCGCGCTGCGGGACCGCGACGAAGCCCGCGCGCGGGCCGACCGGGACGCCGCGACCCGCGACCAGGCCCTCACCCGGGCACAAGACGCCGAATCCGAGGTCACCCGGCTGCGCGAGGAGCTGTCGGCGGCGCAGCGCCAGCTCGCCGCGATGACCGCCGAGCTGGCCGCGGCCAAGGGCCAGGCCGACGATCTGCGCCACCGGCTGGGCGCCGCGGAGCGGGAGCGCGACGCCGTCCGCGCCGAGCTGTCGGCGGCGAACGCGCAGGTCAGCCGCCTCGGCGAGCAGGTCGCGACGCTCGCGGCGGCCCTCGCGCCCTGATGTTGCCCGCCAAGGTCACAGGGCGTACGATTCGCCGCCACTAATGAATCATGAGTAGACTGGAGCAACCGACTCGCGTGCCAGCGGCCCCGGACAGCCATCGTGCGGCCCCGCGGCTCGTCGGCCCGGGAATCGTCGGACCGACCCGTGTCGTTGAACTGAACGAACCGCACACTACCCGAAGGGGAAGATCCGATCATGGGCGAGCGCATGTTGCGCGGAAGCCGCCTCGGAGCCGTCAGCTACGAGTCCGACCGCAATACCGAGCTGGCGCCGCGACAGACCCGCGAGTACCTGTGCGCCAAGGGCCACCAGTTCGAGGTGCCCTTCGCCGTCGACGCCGAGGTCCCGATGACCTGGGAATGCAAGTTCGACGGCAGCGTCGCACGGCTGGTCGACGGCAGCGAGCCGGAGCAGAAGCGGGCCAAGCCGCCGCGCACGCACTGGGACATGCTGCTGGAGCGGCGTTCGATCGCCGAACTGGAAGACATCCTCGCCGAACGGCTGCAGGAGATCCGCGCCCGGCGCGGACGCTGAGCCGCATCTGAAACGACAGACAGCCGCCCCGACGTCACGTCGGGGCGGCTGTCTGTCGTTTCGGCCGGAATCTCTGTCCGGTGTCGTCGACGTCAGGTGTCGTCGACGATCTCACCTTCGATGGCCGGCGGCGGCTGCTGCGGCGGAGGGGGCGGGGGTGGAGGTGGCGGTGTCGCCCGGCGGCCGCGGCGCACCCGTACGCGGACCCGGCGCGGGCCGAACAGGTGCCCGGCGAGCGCCGGTGACGTGAGCCGCTCCACGGAGCGCTCCACCCGGCCACGGGCGAACCGGCGCAGCGGCGGCGTCAGGAGCGCCACACCCGCCAGGCCGGTCACGAAACCAGGCACGGCCAGCAGCAGCGCCCCGATTAACCCGACCAGCCCGTCGGTGGCCTGCCGGCCCGGTGCGCGACCATCGACCGCGGCGGCGCGGAACCGGCGCCACGCCCGCACGCCCTGCCGGGGCACCAGCCACGCGCCGACCGCCGATACCGCCAGCAGCGCCACGAACGCCCACACCCAGCCGACGAGCTTCGCCACCGCCACGAACACGGCGATCTCCACCACGAACGTCACGATCATGGCGAGACCGATCATGGGCGCGCGTCGCATGCTGCCGGTTCTCCCGCTAGCCGGTGCGCCTACGGCCGCCGAAGGCCCGCTTCGCCGTCTCCAGCCGGGCCTGCACACCCCAGGTGGCCACCCGCCACAGCGCCTCGGCCACGATGTTGGTGCCCATCTTGCTCGCACCGTGCTCGCGTTCGGTGAAGGTGATCGGCACCTCGACGATGCGGAACCCCTGCCGGTAGGCCCGCCACCCCAGGTCGATCTGGAAGCAGTACCCCTGGGAGGCCACCTGGTCGAGCTCGAGCTTGTCGAGCACCGGCATCCGGTACACCCGGTAACCTGCGGTGGCGTCCCGTACCGGCAGCCCCAGCGCGATCCGGGTGTACAGCGACGCCCCGCGCGACAACAGCAGCCGGTGCGCCGGCCAGTTGACCAACTTGCCGCCGCGCACGTACCGCGAGCCGATCACCACGTCGGCGTCGCGGGCGGCGTCGAGCAGCCGGGGCAGCTCCTCCGGCGCGTGCGAACCGTCGGCGTCCATTTCGACCGCCGCGTCGTAGCCGTGCTCACGCGCCCACCGGAACCCCGCGATGTACGCCGCGCCCAGGCCCTGCTTGCCGGGCCGGTGCAGCACCCGCACCTGCGGGTCGGCGGCGGCGAGCTCGTCGGCGATCGCGCCGGTGCCGTCGGGGCTGTTGTCGTCGGCGATGAGCACGTCGACGGCCGGCGCGGACCGGCGCACCCGCCCGACGATCGACCGGATGTTGGCGGACTCGTTGTAGGTGGGGATCACGACGAGCACCCGGCCCACACCGGGGTAACCCTCCGCCGACCGGTCCGGCGTCTTGGCGCCCTCGCTCACACTTCCCCCTTGTTGTGCACGGTGGTGTCGGCCTCGGCGGGCCGCGGTCGTCGTCTGATGAGCGCCGCGCCGGCGATCGCGATGCCGGCGCCGACCAGCAGCACGTACTCCGGCACCGCGCCGAGCCCGGTTGCAAGCGTACGGTTCCGGCTCAACGTCACTTCGCGTGCCTCCACCGCCGGGGCGTTGAACGAGGTAGCGCCCTGCACCCGCCCGTCGGCCCCGACGAAGCCGGAGATGCCGACCGTCGACACCATCATCGCGTCCCGGCCGTGCTCGACCGCCCGCAGCCGCACCATCGCCAGCTGCTGGGCCGCCTCGTCCGCGTCGAACGTCGCGTTGTTGGTCTGGGTGACGATGAGCTCGCCGCCGCCGGTGACGGTGTCACGCACGATGTCGTCGTAGGCGATCTCGAAGCAGATGACGTCGCCGACGGTCGCCGGGCCGACCCGCAGCACCCCCGGCCGGTCGCCGGGCAGGAAGTCCTCCCGCACCAGGTCGACCTTGGTGGTGACCTTGCGGGCGAGGGACCGCATCGGCACGTACTCGGCGAACGGCACCGGATGGCGTTTGACGTACGTGTCGACCGGGCCGCCCTGCGGCGTCCACACCAGGCCCACGTTGCGCACGTGGTCGCCGGGGCCCTCCAGCAGCGCGCCGACGAGGATCGGCACACCGACGCTGCGGGCCGCCTGGGTGATCAGCTCACCCGCGTCAGGGTTGGCGACCGGGTCGACGTCGCTGGCGTTCTCCGGCCACACCACCAGATCGGGCCGGCGCAGCTCGCCGGCGGCGACCTTGCGCGCCAGCGCCTCGGTGCCCTCGACGTGGTTGCGCAGCACCTGTTCGCGCTGGGCGTTGAAGTCCAGTCCGAGCCGGGGCACGTTGCCCTGCACGAACGCGACCGTCACGCCGGTCCCGGACGGCCGCGCCGTCGGCACGGCCGCGGCGAGGGCCACCAGCGCGACCGCGGCCACGACGGGCCCGCCGACCGCCCGCAGCAGCCGCCGGCGGCCGGGCGTCCCGGCGGCCCGCACCCCGCTCAGCACCGCGGCGGCCAGCAGGCCGCCGATGAGCGCGACCATGAACGTGACGGCCGGCGCGCCGCCCAGCGCGGCCAGCCGCAGCAGCGGCGAGTCCGCTTGAGCGAACGCCAGCCGCGCCCACGGGAAGCCACCGAACGGCACCCGGTCGCGCAGCGCCTCCTGCGCCACCCACAGCACCCCGGTCACCGGCGCCACCAGCCCCGGCACCCGCCGGGTCAGCCGCCCGGTGTACGCGAGCGCCGCGCCGAGCAGCGCCAGGTACAGGGCCTCGAACCCCGACAGCAGCAGCCACGGCATCCAGCCGACCTGCATGTTGGTCCAGTGCAGCAGCGGCGGGAAGAACGCGACCCCGGTCACGGCGCCCACCCCGAGGCCGCCTACGACCCGCCGGCCGGTGGCCGCGAGGGTCAGCAGCGCCACCCCGACCGGGGCGAGCCACCACAGCCCGTACGGCGGGAACGACACCAGCAGCGCCAGCCCGGCGGCGACGGCCGCCACCACCGCGCCGGCCAGCCGGACCGCGCGCCCCGCGGGGACGTCCCGGCGCGCGGCAGCCGCCTCCACGGGTGCCGGGCGTGCCGCTGCGTCCATGCCTACCGCCGTCACGAGGGCCTCTCTCTACCGGGCTCTGGGCTGCCCATTCTGCCCGCAACAGCTGGGAAAACGCTGATAGGCCCCGACGGATGGTCCCGCAGACATGGAAATCGGGGCGCGGCCATGGCCGCGCCCCGTGCTCCCAGGCCCTCCTCCGCCGGGGAGGCAGCATGGCCTCCACCCGACCTTCGTTCCGGCCAGGAGTGGACCGGCTGCCCACCGCTGGCTCGTTGTCTACTGGCCGTGCGTGACCCGCTGCCCGTACCGGAACGCGACCGGTTCGCGCCGCCTCGCCGACCCCCGCCCACTGGACCTGGCCCACGCGTACCGGTTGGTACGGCGTACTGCCAGTGGGCGAAGAGGCGAAGCGAACAACAGCCGCTTGCCGAAGTAGGACTCAAAGAAGGTACGCGATCCGCCCCTGCCGCTGTCAACAGGTCAGGGGGGTGTCGCCCGAACGATACGGCGTGTCGTTCCGGCGTGTCCGCGCCTGTCACTGACCGTACAGTTCCCGTCGCGCCAAGGCTATGGCGGCGTCGGGAAAGTCACCCGCCAGTAGCCCCACCGCGGCCAGCACGTACGTCCGGTCCACCCGCCCGGCGGCCGCTCTCGGCAGCCGCCACCCACCGGCGTGGTCGGCCAGCACCGCGTCGAGGACCGTCGCCGACCGGTCGGCCGACGCGTGCCGCAGCACCCCGCCCGACCCGATCAGCAGCCGGACGCCACCGAGGTCCTTGCCGCCCCGGCGGGGCCCGCCGCCCGGCCCGCCGGCGGGCTCGCCCCGGGCGTGCCGGCGCACCGCCACCACCGCGGCGAGCTGCGCCAGCCGCAGATCCACGGTGACGTCGTCGGCCAGCAGGTCCGGCCGCTCGGCGCGGGCCGCCGCCGCGACGGCCAGGCGGTCGGCCTCGGCGTCGTCGATGAGCTTCTCGGCGCGCGCCGCGACCACCACGCCCGGCGCGCTCCAGCGCACCCCCAGGTCGCCCTCGACGGTACGGCTGCGCCACAGCGCCCCGGCCACCTCGCGGGCGGGCCCGTCGGCGCGTTCGGCGTCGGGCGTCACCACCGAGTACACGTCGGTCGTCGCGCCGCCCACGTCGACGACGGCGAAGTCCCCGGCGCCGGTGTCGGCCAGCAGCTCCACGGCGGTCAGCACGACGTCCGGGGTCGCCCCGCGCACCGCCGCCGCGAACCGGCGGTCCCGCGACAGCCGCTTCCCGCCGATGACGTGCCGCAGGAACACCTCCCGGATCGCCGCCCGCGCACGGGCCGGCGCCAGCACTCCGATGCGGGGCAGCACGTTGTCGGTCGCCACCACCGGCACGCCGCCCGCGGTCAACGCCGCCGCCACGTCGTCGCGGGCCTCGACGTTGCCGGCCACGACCACCGGCACCCGCAGCCGGGCGGCGGCCAGGCGACCGGCGTTGTGCCGGATCGTGTCGGCGTCGCCGCCGTCGGTGCCGCCGACCAGCAGCACCACGTCGGGCTCGGCCGCCCGCAGCGCCGCCACCGCCGCCCCGTCGAGCCGGCCGGCCGCCACGTGCACCACCCGCGCCCCCGCGCTGGTGGCGACCCGAGCTGCTGCCTCCGCGCTCACCAGGGCCTCGTACCCGACGACCGCGAGCCGCAGCCCGCCACCGGCGCTCGAACACATGTACACGGTCGACAGGTCGTGCCCGGGCAGCCGCCCGGCGAGCGCGCCGACGGCCGCGTCGACCCCGCGCATCACGTCCGTGCCGACCGTGGTCGGATGCTCGGCCCGGGCCACCAGCGCCCCGTCGGACACGTCGACCGCCGCCGCCTTCGTGTACGTCGACCCGACGTCGACGCAGACCGCCAGGGGCCCGCGCGGACCGGTGGTCACGGACGCGCGGGTACGACGACCGTGCCGGTGGCCGTCACGGCGACGATCGGCTGATCGAGCACGTCCGCGGCCGATTCGCCCTTGTCGGGCCGGCCCCGGCACACGACCGCGCAGGTGAAGTCGATGGTGCGGCTGCGGGTGCCCATCCGGGCCACCGTGGCGGTCACTTCGAGGACGTCGCCGGCCCGCACCGGCGCCTTGAACTGCACGTCCGAGTACGACGCGAACAGCCCCTCGTCGCCGTCGAGCCGGATGCACACCTCGGTGGCCACGTCACCGAACAGCCCCAGCGCGTACGCGCCGTCGACGAGGTCGCCGGCGTAGTGGGCGTGCGAGTAGGGCACGTACCGGCGGTGGGTGACGGTCAGACCGACGCTCATGCTGCCTTCGCTTTCTGCGTGATCAACGCGTGGACCAGGTAGCTGGCCACCTCACGGGGCGTGGTGCCCCGGCCGAAGATCCGGTCCACGCCCAGCTCGACGGCCATCAGCTCGTCGAACCGGGGGCCGCCCACGACCAGCAGCGGCCGCCGGTCGGCCGGCATGGCCTCCCGGAACGCCGCCGACATCTCCCGCGTGTTGTGCAGGTGCGCGTCGCGCTGCGTGACCACCTGGCTGACCAGCACCGCGTCGGCCTTCTCCGCCCGGGCGGCCTCGACGAGGTCGGGCACCGCCACCTGCGCGCCCAGGTTCACCACCCGCAGCTCCCGGTAGTACTCCAGGCCCTTCTCACCCGCGATGCCCTTGACGTTGAGGATCGCGTCGATGCCGACGGTGTGCGCGTCGGTGCCGATACACGCCCCGACGACCACGAGCTTGCGCCGCAGCCGCCGCTTGATCAGCGCGTTGACGTCCTTGGCCGACAGCAGCGGGAAGTCCCGCTCCACGACCTGCACCGCCGACAGGTCCACCAGATGGTTGACCCGCCCGTACACGACGAAGAAGGTGAACCGCTCACCCATCTGCTTGGCGTGCACCACCATCGCCGGGTCCAGGCCCATCTTGCCGGCCAGCTGCAGCGCCGCGCCCTCGGCGCGCTTGTCACACGGCACCGGCAGCGTGAACGACAGCTGCACCATTCCGTCGCCGGTGGTGTCGCCGTACGGGCGCACGATGTCGCCGCTCACGCCTCACCCCCCATCAAGATCCCTACAAGAAGTGACTTGTTGCCGTCATCCGCGGTGCTGAGCCAGCAAAGAATGACTCTTTGCCCGGATCTTGGAAGCGCGTGCCTCACGCTGCCGCCTCCAGGATCTCGGTCGCCGGGTTGTAGTAGTCCGCCTCGTGGCGCGCCACCCCGTCCAGGCCCTTGCCCCGGTCCGCCGGGCGCTTCATGATCCCGAACGTGCCGTCGGCAATCGCGTTGAGCAGCCCGTCGTCGACGATGCGCTCCAACAGCTCCACCGCCTCACCGAGGACCTGCCGCGCCCGCGACTGGATGAACCCGCCCGGCGCCGGCACGAAGTCCTCGCGCAGGCCACCGGCGGCGTTCAGCACGTACCGCACGTTCTGCAGCGCGATGTCCCGGTCGGACAGCCACGGCGTCACCACCGCCTCGGTCATCATCCCCACCAGCAGAATGCCCTGGCCGGTCATCGCACCGACGAGGTTGAAGAACCCGTCGAGCAGGTTGCCGCGGAACACGTCCCCGGTCATGTGCTTCGTCGGCGGCATCCATTTCAGCGGCGCGTCCGGGAACAGCTCCCGCGCCAGCAGCGCGTGCGCCAGCTCCAGGCGGAACGACTCCGGCAGATCCGGGTTGATCTCGAACGCGTGACCCAGCCCGAGCTGCCAGTCCGCCAACCCCGCCTCATGGGCGAAGTACTCGTTGAGCAGCTGCGACACCGTCACCGTGTGCGCGGCCTCCACCGCGTCCGCGGTGGTCAGGTAGTTGTCCTCGCCGGTGTTGATGATGATCCCGGCCCGGGCGTGGATCTGCCGCGAGAACCGCTGGTCGACGAAGGTCCGGATCGGGTTGATGTCGCGGAACAGGATCCCGTACATCGAGTCGTTGAGCATCATGTCCAGCCGCTCCAGGCCGGCCAGGGTCGCGATCTCGGGCATGCACAGCCCGGACGCGTAGTTGGTCAGCCGGATGTAGCGGCCCAGCTCCCTGGACGACTCGTCGAGCGCCGCCCGCATCAGCCGGAAGTTCTCCTGCGTGGCGTACGTGCCGGCGAACCCCTCACGCGTCGCGCCCTCCGGCACGTAGTCCAACAGGGACTGTCCGGTCGACCGGATCACCGCGATGATGTCGGCGCCCTCCCGCGCCGCCGCCTGCGCCTGCGGAATGTCCTCGTAGATGTCGCCGGTCGCCACGATGATGTAGATCCACGGCCGCTTACGATCAGTCTCGCTCGGCGCGTCTGACGCCGCGCCGCGACCGAGACCAATCGCCGGATCCCCGTGGCGCTTGATCAACCGGTCGCGTTCGGCGCGGCGCCGGTCGATACGCCGGATGCCCGCCGCGACCGCCCGCCGGGACGCCCGCTTCGCGGCCGTGGCCGCCTTCCCGGCCGGCACCTCGAACCGCACCGACCCCGCCGCCGCCTTCTGCGCCAGCAACGTCACGTCGTCGAGGCCTTCCCGGGCCAGCGCGTCGAAGACCGGCAGCGCCGCCCCGTGGCCCAGCCCGACGTCGGCGACCACCGCGTCGACGAGGCGGTTGACCCACGGGATGCCGTCGGCGTCCGCCCCGGTCACCCCGGCCAACCGCAGCACGGCCCGCTCCACCGACATCGTCGTGTGGCTACGCGCCAGGTCCACCACCGGCCGGCCGGCCTTCTGGGCCAGTCGCCGCGCCCGGCGCACCACCACCGGGTCCAGGTCGAGTTTTCCGCTCACGCGTCCTCCACGTCGTAGATCACCTCGCCGCGCAGCACCGTACGCCGGCACATCGGCAGCGGGTCGTCCTCCCTGAGCGCGGGCAGACCGCCGTCCAGCGACCCGGTCACGTCCCACACCGCGAACGTCGCCGCCGTCCCCGGCGCCAACCGCCCGTCGTCGTCCCGGCCGACCGCCCGCCACCCGCCCCGCGTGTGCGCCGCGAACGCCGTCCGCGCGCTCACCCGGTACACCGGGTTGTGGTGGCACATCGCCGCCCGGATCGTCCCCCACGGGTCCAACGGCGTCACCGGCGAATCGGAGCCGAACGCCAGCGCCACCCCGACCCCGGCCAGCGCACCGAGGGGGTTGGCCGCAAGGGACCGCGCCACGCCGAGGCGCTGGGCGTACATGCCGTGCTCACCGCCCCACAGCCGGTCGAACGCCGGCTGCATGCTCGCCGTCACCCCGTACTCGACCAGGCCGCGGATCAGCTCCCGGTCGAGGATCTCCAGATGCTCGATGCGGTGCCGCCCGGCCCGCAACGCGTCGAGCCCGACGACCGCCGCGGCCTGCGCGAACCCGTCGAGGACCGTCGCGATAGCCGCGTCACCGATGGCGTGGAACCCGCCCTGCACGCCCGCGCGCACACAGCCCACCAGATGGTCGGCCACCTGCTCGGCCGTCACGTACCCGTGCCCGGACGTGTCCGCGTCCAGGTACGGCTCCCGCAGGTGCGCCGTGTGCGAACCGAGCGCCCCGTCGGCGTACAGATCCCCACCGGCCCCGACCGCGCCCAACTCGCGGGCCTTCGCCGCCGCGCCCAGCTCACCCCAGTACCCGTACACCTCCGGCAGGCCACCCTCGCGCGCGGTCGCCAGCAGCGCCTGGAACCCCTCCTCGTCGGAGGTTCCCGGCCCGCCGCACTCGTGCACCGCCGCGATCCCCAGGCTCGCGGCGTGCCGCAGCGCGGCCTCCTGCGCCCGGCGCCGCTGAGCCGCGGTGACCGACCCGTGGGCGACGGCCCGCACCACGTGGTGCGCACTGCGCCGCAGCCACCCGTCGGCCGCGTAACCCGGCTCGTCCGGCGACACCCGCGCCAGCAGCGGCGACGACACGAGGGCCGAGTGCACCGACGCCTGCGACAGGTACACCGCCCGGCCGCCGGCGGCCCGGTCCAGCTCGGCCGCGGTCGGCGGCCGCTGGTCGGCCCAGCCCGACTCGTCCCAGCCGTGCCCCACCACCACCGCGTCGCCCGGCAGGTCCGCCACGTACCGCGCGACCGAATCCAGCACGTCCTCCCGGGACCGGGTACCGGCCAGGTCCAGACCCAGCAGCGTGATCCCGGTGTCGAGAGTGTGCACGTGCGCGTCGACGAACGCCGGCGCGATCAGCGCGCCGCCCACGTCGACGACCCGGTCGGCGGCGGGAGCGGCGTCGTCGGCGCCCAGCCAGCCGACCCGGCCCTCGTCGGTGACGAGAAGGGCGGTCGAAGCGGGGACCGAGGCGCTGTAGATCCGGCCGTTGCGGTAAAGGGTGGCGGGAGTCATGGCCTCAGTCTGCCGAAAGCCGCGCCTCGAACAGACCGCGCACCGCCGGCTCACCGCGCAGCAGGTCCAGCGCGAAGTCGGCGTGCCCCGGCGCGTACCCGTTGCCGATCAGCATCGTCACGTCCGCCGCCAGGCCCTCCGCGCCGAGCGCCGCGGCCGGGAACGACGTGGCCATCGAGAAGAAGATCACGGTGCCGCCTTCGGCGGTCGACAGGATCGCCCCGTGCTCACAGCCGGGCACGTCGACGCAGACGACCGTCACGTCCGCCGGGCCGCCGAGACTCTCGCTCACGGCCGTGCTCAGCGCGACCGGGTCGCGGGCGTCGGCGAGGGCCACCGCGTCCGCCACGCCGGCGTGCGACAGCAGGTCGCGCTCCGCGGCCGTGGGGACCACCCCGACGGTACGGGCGCCGGCGCGCCGCGCGGCTGCCAGGGACAGCGACCCGCTCTTGCCCGCACCGCCGATGACGGCGACCCTCGGACTGTCGTAGCGGCGTACGACCCGGTCGGTGAGCGCCGGCGCGCCGCACACGTCGAACACGGCCAGGGCGAGCTCCGCCGGAAGGTCATCGGGCAGCACCGCCGCGATCGACCGGCCGAACAGGATGGCATGCCCGTCGCAGGGGACCTGCTCGCTCAGGCCGTCCCAGCGCGCCAGTCCGTCGGTCACCGCGAGCGGGGTCAGGGTCAGCGACACGAGCGTCGCGACCCGGTCGCCGACCTTCAGCCCCAGCGTCGAGGCCGGGCCGACCGCGTCGACGGTGCCGATGAGCATCCCGCCGGAGCCGGTCACCGGGTTGTGCATCTTGCCCCGCGCCTCGATGATCCCCAGCACTTCGGCCCGCACCGCCGCGCCGTCGCCGCCGTGCTTGGTGGCCAGCTGGCGGAAGCTCGCCGCGTCCAGGTTGAGCCGCTCAACCTGGACCCGCACCTCGTCGGCGCCGATCTCCGGCCGGTTGTCCAGCCGCTGCGCGGCCTGGGGCAACACACCGTGCGGGGCGAGTACCCGATGCAACCCGACGGGCGAGGTCATGAAAACTCCTACGTTTGATACGGGTGATGACGACAAATCCTATGGCAGGTTAGTCTATCTGCCGGATATTTTCATCGTCATCGTGTTGTCGACGTCGTCGTGAAGGAGCCCGCCGTGAACGAGACCGGCCAGCCCTACCAGTACCAGCGCCGCGAGCTGGTCGAACCGGACTGGACGCGACTGCCCGGTTGGCGCCACGTCACCCGCGAGCAGTGGGAGTCCGCGCAGTGGCAACGCGCCAACTGCGTCAAGAACCTCAAACAGCTCCGCGCCGTCCTCGGCGACCTCATCGACGAGCGCTTCTACGCCGACCTCGCCGAAGACCAGCAACAGCACGCCACCATGTCCATGCTGGTACCACCGCAGATGCTCAACACGATGGTCCCGCACGAGGCACCCACCACCGAGGCGCTCTACGCCGACCCGGTCCGCCGCTACATGATCCCCGTCGCCTCCGACCGGCGCCCCGACTGGCCGTCCCACCCCTACGCCACCCGCGACTCACTCCACGAGCACGACATGTGGGTCGCCGAAGGACTCACCCACCGCTACCCCACCAAGGTCCTCGCCGAGCTGCTCCCCACCTGCCCCCAGTACTGCGGCCACTGCACCCGCATGGACCTCGTCGGCAACTCCACCCCGACCGTCGACAAGCTCAAGCTGACATTGAAGCCGGTGGACCGCTACGAAGGCATGATCGCCTACTTGAAGACCCACCCCGGCGTCCGCGACGTCGTCGTCTCCGGTGGCGACGTCGCCAACGTGCCGTGGAAGAACCTCGAGTCGTTCCTCATGCGCCTGCTCGACATCGAGACCATCCGCGACATCCGCCTGGCCACCAAAGCCCTCATGGGCCTCCCCCAGCACTGGCTGCAGCCCGACGTCGTCGAAGGCATGGAGCGCGTCGCCCGCACCGCCGCCCGCCGCGGCGTCAACCTCGCCATCCACACCCACGTCAACCACGCCAACTCCCTGACGCCCCTGGTCGCGAAGGCCGCGCAGACCGCCCTCGAAGTCGGCGTCCGCGATGTCCGCAACCAGGGCGTCCTCATGCGGGGCGTCAACGCCACCTCCGCCGACCTGCTCGACCTGTGCTTCGCCCTGCAAGGCGAGGCCGGCATCCTGCCGTACTACTTCTACATGTGCGACATGATCCCCAACGCCGAGCACTGGCGCGTCGCCGTCTGGCAAGCCCAGCAGCTCCAGCACGACATCATGGGCTACCTGCCCGGCTACGCCACCCCGCGGATCGTGTGCGACGTGCCGTTCGTGGGCAAACGCTGGGTCCACATGCTCACCGAGTACGACCGCGAGCACGGCATCTCGTACTGGACCAAGAACTACCGCACCTCGATCGAGGCCGACGACGCCGAGGCGCTGTCGCGCCGGTACCCCTACTACGACCCGATCGACACCCTCCCCGAGTCCGGCCAGAAGTGGTGGCGCAAGCAGGAGGCGACGGTAGCCGTCTGACCCTCACCCCGCCGTCAGGAATCGGTGCGGCCCCGAGTGTCGGGGCCGCACCGATTCTTTTTGCCCACGGTCGACCGGGCGCGTGGGAAAACCGGGAGATCCGCCGCGTAGCGGCGTTTTCGTGTGATGTGGCGGTAGCCACATCCGCTCAGGGCGTCCTAGGACGCTAGGTTGTAGGTCGGAGCGCCCGTCCGGGCTGTCCCATGATCGTGCCCGGGTCCGCGTTGCTGAGGTCTGCCGGCCGCTGACACCTCGACAACACGGACATCGGCAGGATCTTGCGAACCACGCTCTGCCGGTAGGGTCCTGCCATGCCGCTGCCATCGCGTCCGACCGCGCCCCTGGGGGTTCGTGAGATCGCCGGGTGGAGTCTGAAGGTCTACGGCATCGCCGCCCATGACCCCGTTCCGCGCTCGAGCCTGGTCGCGGCCGCGCTCGAGCACGCCGCCGACGTGCTGCCGGCCACACAACCAGGACACGGGTTCGTCATCGCGCACGAGGCGCGGGCCTGGGCGCGACACACCGATGACCCGGCCGCCTACCTCGCCGACGTCTTCAGCTCCCGGTAGGGCGCCACCTCGTCCCCGGCCGTCCCTCTCCCCCGGCGCGCCAGCCACCGGTCCACCCCGTTCACGCCCAGCGCGACGAGCACGAACAGGACCGCGATCACCAGCGAGTTGAGCAGGACGCGAGCGTATCCGAGGTGGGCGACGTCGAGGAACGGATACGGGTACCAGTCGATCAGCCGGCCCCGGATCAACGTGACCGCCAGGAACAGCGCCGGGTACACCAGCGACAGCAGCGCCGTCCGCCACGAGGCAAGCCGCCGCGGGCCCGCGAACACCCAGCCGGCGACCGCCAGTACGGGCACCACGGTGTGCAGGAACAGGTCGGTCACCACCCACCAGCCCGTGAGGTGCGCCAGCCGGGCCAGCACCACGTGGTACACGACCGCGGTGATCACGATCCCGACGATCGCCGCCCGCCACAGCACGCCGAACGCCGTCGAGGCGCGGTCGCGCCGGATCGCCAGCAGCAGCGCCGTCACCGCGACGAGCAGGTTCGACTCGATCGTGAAGAAGAACAGCTCGTTGACGGTCCGGGCGGCGGCCGAGCCGAAGTGCGGAACCGGGTGTGAGCCGTACAGGCCGAGCTGGACCGCGACCGCGGCGAAGCCGACCAGCGCCGTCGCGCCGAACCATACCCTCGCCCACCGGTCAGACATGGCGGCGAGAATAGCCGGCTATCGATGCCCGTTGCCCGTTCCGGAGATCAAGGTCACGACCGCTAAGGCGTCCTAGGATGCTAGGTATGGTCGGTAGGGGCGACGGCCACCTCGGCGATGGCGGCGAGCACCGCCTGCGTGTCGGCGAGGCTCGCCAGGACGCGGTGCGCCCCGGCCGCGCGCAGCTCTGTGGTGGTGTAGCTGCCGGTCGCGACCGCGACCACCGACGCGCCGGTGGCGAGGGCCGCCTCCACGTCGCGCGGGGTGTCCCCTACGAGTACCGTCGCCCGACCGCCGAACGCCCGGCCGTGCCGGGCACGCGCCGCCGACCGGGCCAGGTCGACCAGGTGCGCCCGCACCGGATGCGCCCACCCGTACGCGCCGATGTCCAGGTCCAGGTGCTCCGAGAGGCCGAACGCGCGCATCTTCGCCGCGGCGAAGGCGCGGATGTTGCCGGTGAGCAGCGTCTGGACCGCCGCGGTCTCAGCGAGGGCCGTGAGCGCCGCCGCCGCGCCCGGCAGCGCCCTGCCCTCCGTGCGCAGCAGCCCCTCCAGCTCGGCGAGCGCCTTCTCGGCCGCCGCCCGGAACTCCTCCAGGTAGCCGTCCGGCTCCGGCACGCCGTTGCCGATCAACAGGTCGATGGCGATCGCCCGGTCGGTACGCCCGGCCATCGGCGGCACGTACCCGAAGTCGCGGCCGAACACCTGCCGGAACGCGGCCTGGAAGGCCCTGTGCCCCAGTCCGGCCGCATCCACCAGCGTGTGGTCGACATCCCACAGGACCAGCACTCCCCCGCTCATGAAACCGACTCTAGCGGTGAGCTGTGTCAACTTCTGGTTCACGCCGACCGATAGGCTGTGAACCCCTGGTTGTCGAAGGAGCGTGTACGTGGACCCTCTCACCGGCGCGCTGCCCGCCGCCGACCGCGCCGAGCTCCGCCACCTGGCCCGCGACCTCATGGAGCAGCTGACGCAGCGGCTGGCCGCCCACCCGGGCATCGGCGAGCTCCAGCCCATCCCCCGCACCGGCGACGCCGACGACGAGTACCGGCAGCGCCGCGACCAGCTGATGCGGGTACGCGCAGCCCAGGTCGCGAGCGCCCTGGTCGAACGGGCGGCCGCCGAGTTCACCGCGGCGGAGGCCGCGGACGCCGTCTGGCTGGGCGCCAGCCTCGCCGACCTCGGGACCACCAGCGGCAGCACCCGGCAGGCCGCCCGCAAGCGCTGGCCCGACCTCGGCCGGATCTACCGGGTACGGCGGTGGCTCGGCGGGCACCACGACGACCTCGTCGCGGTGATCGGAATGATCCTCGCGCGGGCCGCGGACGTGAGGGGTGTCGGCCTGGACAACCTGCAGGCGCTACGGGACGCCCTGGCAGCCGACGAGCCGCAGGCGACGCGCTGGCGGCGGCTCGCCGAGGCGGTCGACCGGCATGTGCGGCACGTCGCGGAGCGGGCGGTGCCGGTCACGGACGAGGCTGCGGAGGCCGTGGACGCGGCGCGCGGCGTCGTCGCGCACTTCGACGCGGTCACCGCCGGAGCCGGGCGCTGACCGTCGGAGCGGGGGCAGACTCCTAGGCGCTCGCTGCCGGGCCCTGCCGTACGTACTCGTCGCGGCTGAGCGCGTACACCCGGACCGCACGGCCGCACGACGGCTGGACCGTCTCCCGGTCGAGGCTCATGCCGAGCTTCCGCATCACGCGCTCCGAGGCGACGTTACCGACCTGGTGCACGCTCACGATGCGGTCCAGCCCCCGCTCGAGGAAGGCGAAGCGCAGCGCCGCCCGGGCCGCCTCGGTGGCGTACCCCTGTCCCCAGTGCCGCCGGCCCAGCCGCCAGCCGATCTCGACGGCCGGCATGATCTCCGGCAGGAACGTGGGAACCGCCAGGCCGGTGAAGCCCGCCAGTTCGCCGGTGCGACGGACCTCGACGGCGAACAGCCCGAAGCCGTGCTCATCCCACTCCCGCTCGCACGCGGTGATGCCGGCCGCCGTCCGGTCGTGGTCGGAGACCGCACCGTCGCCGATCCACCGCATCACCTCGGGATCGGCGTTGATCTCGGCCATCACCGCCACGTCGTCGGATCGCCATCGGCGCAGCACGAGCCTTGCGGTCTGCACGGTGGTCACATCGCGGCACACGGCAGCGACAGTAATCCGTCGGTGCCGCCGGACTCCGCCGGAGTGCCCGGGCGCATGATTACCGGATGGCAGAGATCGTCCTCATCCGCCACGGCCAGACCGAGTGGAGCAAGGCACACCGGCACACCTCCTACACCGACCTGGCGCTGACCGCGGAGGGCGAGCGCCAGGCGAAGGCGGTCGAAAAGGCCATCGCCGGCCGGCGGTTCGTCGCGGTGATCTCCAGTCCGCGGCGGCGGGCGTTGCGGACCGCCGACCTCGCCGGGCTCGCCGTCACCGCGGTCGACGACGACCTCGCGGAGTGGAACTACGGCGAGTACGAGGGGGTCACCACCGAAGAGATCCGCCGGTCCCGGCCCGGGTGGACGCTGTGGACCGACGGATGCCCCGGCGGCGAGTCACCGGAGCAGATCGGCGCCAGGATCGACCGCCTCCTGACCCGGGTACGACCGCTGCTCGCCGACGGCGACGTGGCCCTGGTCGGCCACGGCCACTGCCTGCGGGTCGTCGGCGCCCGCTGGGTGGGGCTGCCGCCGTCGGCCGGCGCGCTGCTGCGACTGGACACCGCGACGCTGTCCGCCCTCGGCTTCGAACGCGAGCAGCAGGTGATCCAGCGCTGGAACGCGCCCGTCACCTGATCTGCGGCGGGCGGCCCTCGTACGGGGTGGACAGCACCACCGTGGTGCGGGTCGCCACGTTCGCGGCCTTGCGGATCTCCTGGAGCAGCCGCTCGAGATCGGCCGGGCTCGCGACGCGGACCAGCAGCAGGTAGAAGTCGTCGCCCGCCACCGAGTAGCACGCCTCGATCTCGGGCAGGTCGGCCAGCCGCTCCGGCGCGTCGTCGGGCTGCGACGGGTCGATCGGCCGGATGGCCACGAACGCGGTCAGCGGCAGGCCCAGCGCCTCGTGGTCCAACCGGGCCGCGTACCCCCGGATGACGCCGCGCTGCTCGAGCCGGCGCACCCGTTGGTGCACGGCCGACACCGACAGCCCCACCTTCTCGGCGAGGTCGGTGTACGACTGCCTGCCGTCGTCGGCGAGCGCGCTCAGAATGGCCCGATCGGTCTCTTCCACGCGGGGAAAACTACACTGCCCACCCCGTCGGCCGCCTCACGGTTTGGTCACCGAGCGCGAGATCACCAGTCGCTGGATCTGGTTGGTGCCCTCGACGATCTGCAGCACCTTGGCTTCCCGCATGTACCGCTCGACCGGGTGGTCGCTCACGTAGCCGTACCCGCCGAGCACCTGCACGGCGTCGGTGGTGACCCGCATGGCCATATCGGTGGCGAACAGCTTCGCCTTGGCCGCCTCGACGCTGTACGGGCGGCCGGCGTCGCGCAGCCGCGCGGCGGCGAGCACGAGCGCGCGGGCCGCCGAGACCTGCGTCGCCATGTCGGCCAGCAGGAAGCCGATGCCCTGGAACTGTGCGATCGGGCGGCCGAACTGCTCCCGCTCGCGCGCGTAGGCCACGGCGTAGTCCAGCGCCGACTGGGCGAGGCCCACCGCGCACGCCGCGATCCCGAGCCGCCCGCCGTCGAGGGCGCTCATGGCGATGCGGAAGCCCCGGTTCTCCTCGCTGACGAGGCGGTCGGCGGGCACTCGTGCGGCGTCGAACACGATCTGGGCGACCGGCGAGGCGCGCAGGCCCATCGTGCGCTCCCGCGCCTGCGGCTCGATCCCCGGCGTCACGGCATCGGCGAGCAGGCAGGAGATGCCGCCCGCGCCCGGCCCGCCGGTACGGCAGAAGATGTTGTAGAAGTCGGCCTGGCCCGCGTGGGTGATCCACGCTTTCGTACCGGTCACGACGTAGTGGTCGTCCTCGCGGACGGCCTTGGTGGTCATCGCCGCGGCGTCGGAGCCGCCCGCGGGCTCGGACAGGCAGTACGCACCCAGCAGCTCACCGCCGACCATGTCGGGCAGGAACCGCTTGCGCTGGGCGTCCGAGCCGTAGGCAGCGATCGGGTAACACGCGAGGGTGTGTACGGAAACCGCCTCGGCGACGGCCAGCCACCGGCGGGCCAGCTCCTCGAGCACCTGCAGGTACACCTCGTACGGCTGGGCGCCGCCGCCGTACTCCTCCGGGTACGGCAGGCCGAGGAGGCCGGTGCGGCCGAGCACGCGCAGCAGTTCGCGCGGGAACTCACCGCGCGCTTCGAAGTCGTCCGCGCACGGCGCCAGTTCGGCATCGGCGATGTCGCGGGTCAGGTCGAGCAGCGCCGCCGCCTCATCGGTCGGCAGGATGCGCTCGACGTGGGAGTGGACGTTCACAGGCTCACCGGATCCATGGGGAAGGCGTCGTCGACCACACCTGACAGCTTAACGTTCGTTTGGGTCCGCGGTCAGCCGCGCCACGAGCGCGTCGGCGGACCGGGCGCGGCGCATGGCCGAGCGGCCGGCCGCGGGCCGGCGAAATGGTCGTCCGGGCGCTGACGGGACGGTCGCCGACGGGCCGGCGAAATGGTCGGCCATACGCTGCCGGAATGGGCGGCCGGCCGCTGTCGGAATGGCGCTGCCCACTGGCGGAATGGGCGGTCGTCGGCGGCCGGAAACAGCCGCCCGACGACGGTCGGGGCATCGCCCACACAAAACGTCCGGCGCCCCAACGTCCTTTTCCGCCATCTGAGGAACTTGTGAAACGGGAGGGTTGGCGGGTGGGTATGTGAGACGACCGGCCGCGAAGTGTGGCGCCCGCTATCGGGAATGTCGGAAAAGACCCTGCGCTCCGCGACGCCTCTCTGAGTAATGATCCGCGACTGTCTCCCGGTACGTGGGTAACCATGGCGCGCGGCCTAAGCCCTACTTTCGGGTAGCACCATTCGCACGGAGTGTTGTCGCAGCCACCCGCATCCCAGCCGGCCCGGCGATACATCGGACCCGCGAGCAGGCCCCGACGCGGAGCACCCGGATCACGCTCCGGCGCGACCGTCTCCCCTTTTGCGCGGATGGGCAGAATTTCCGGTACTCATGCTGCGGATTGTTACCGCGACAAATACCTTCTGTAGCCAGGCGTCGATGGTGAAACGTGCGTACCCGCCCGCTGGGATGGCGACGAAATGGAGGCCGCCCGCGGGCGCCGCGCATTCATGGCCGCTCGACGACGTTTAAGCCCGGCCACGGTGGCAAGAAACGCGGGCCGAGAACACTCCGTACCCACGCCCTGACGACGGGTATGGGGTGAGCCAGTGCCATTGGAGGGAGGTGGGGGCCGATATCCGCGACACGCGTGGGAACGGGACCGGACGGCCGCCGTTCCACGAATGAGGCCCCATTAGCCGGATCGGACCTACCCGCACCGCGCCGCCTCGGCGCGACGAGGGTGGGCCGGTCCCACCGCGACTCGGGTACGCCGATCGGCCGGCGCAAGGGGATCGTCCCGAAACCCCCCGACGCGCCGGGCGACCATACCCGCTGGCCGCAGCCGACATCCCGGTACCTGCCCCCCGAGCTGCCGGCGACCTACGTACCCCGCCCCCACCTGCTCGACCGGCTCGACCTCGCGCTGCGCAGCCCGATCACCGTGGTCGTGGCGCCGGCGGGGTCCGGCAAGAGCGTCCTGCTCAGCTCCTGGGCCCGCACCGACCGGGCCACGGGCCCGGTGGCGTGGGTCGGACTCGGTCCCGCCGACGGGTTCCGCGGCTGGCACCAGATCGTGGCCGCGCTCGGCCGGGTCGGCGTCCACGTCCGGGGCGACAGCGCCGAGCACGACCGCACCGACGATCCGGGCGACGCGCCGGCCGTACTCGTCCTCGACGATTTCCACCACGTCACCGACCGGGCCGTCCTGGCCAACGTCGAGCGGCTGCTGCACCACGGCGGGTCCCGCCTGCGCGTGGTCCTGCTGACCCGCAGCGAACCACAGCTGCCGCTGTACCGGTGGCGCCTGACCGGACAGCTCGCCGAGCTACGCACCGAGCAGCTGTCGTTTCGCCCTGGCGAGGCGGAGGACCTGCTTCGCCGCCACGGGCTCGACGTACCGCGCCCCACTGTCCGCAAGCTGCTGGCCGTCACCGAAGGCTGGGCAGCCGGCCTGACCCTCGCGGCCCGGGCCATGTCGTGGCACGGCGAGCCGGACCGCGTCGTCGACGAGCTGGGCGTCGGCGACCACGCCTTCATCGACTACTTCGACCGGGAAGTGCTGCGCCTGCTCGGCGACGACGCGCGCGAGCTGCTGCTGTGCACCTCCGTCCTGGACTACGTCTGCCCCGGACTCGTCGAGGCGGTGACCGGCCGGCGCGACGGCGCCCGGATCCTGGGCGACCTGGAGCAGGCGAACGCGTTCGTCGTCTACTGCGGCGGGTCGCACGGCTGGTACCGGTACCGACACCTGCTGCGCCGGGCGATGCGCGCGGAACTCGTCCGGCAGGCGCCGGACCGGATCGCCGCGCTGCACACCGCCGCCGCCGCCTGGCTGTCCCGCAACGGGATGCCGGCCGAGGCGCTGCGGCACGCGCTCGCCGCCGGCGACTGGGACGGCGCGAGCGTCCTGCTCGTCCGGCACTGGCGGGAGCTGCTGACCGGAAGCGGCCACGCCAGCCCGGCCGCGGCCATACCCGCGCCACCCGAGGCGGTCCACGCCGACACCCGGTTGGCGCTGGCCTTCGCGGTGGCCCACCACGAGGCCGGCGACCTCGACGGGATGCGGGCGTTCCTGCGCCGCGCCGAGGAGAGCCCGCACGTCGACGAGTCGGTGTCGCCCATCCTGAGCGCCGCGCTCCTGGCCCAGGCCCGCGCCTCGTGGGACCCCGAGCGCACGCTCACCCTCGCCGACCGGTTGCTCGACGGCGTGCGCGGGGCACCGGCCGCCGTGGTCGACGAGGTACGGGCGATGGCTCTGACCGCGACCGCGGACGCCTCGTTCGCCCTCGGCCGCGCCGACGCCGCGGAGGCCGCCCTGCGCGAGGCGCTGCCGCTGGCGCGGCGCAGCGGCTCACCCCGCGGACACCTCGCCGCCCTGCGCCAGCAGGCGCTCATCGACCTCGCCCGGGGGCGCCTCGGCGCGGCGGTCCACGCCTGCCAGGCTCTGCTCGGCGTGGTGTCGCGCGCCGGACTGACCCAGGCCAGCGAGGTCGACTGGGCCCGGCTCATCCTCGGCAGCGCCAGCCTGCTGCGCGGCCGCGTCGACGAGGCCGCCTACCACCTCGACCAGAACATGGCCGGCCCGGAACACCCGGACGCCGCCATCCGGACGTTCACCGCGACGGTCCAGGCCCGCCTCCACCACCTGCGGGGCGAGCCCCTGCGCGGCCTGGAAACGATCGTCACCGGCCGCCTCGACGTGGACGCCCACGGCCTGCCGCCGATGTTCAGCGCCGTCCTGGCGCTCATGGAGGCCGAGCTGCGGCTGGCGCTCGGCGATGAGCGGGAGGCCGGACGGCTGATCGACGCCGCCACGACGGCGGCGCCGTTCGCGGCGTGGACCGCGATCGTCCGCGCCCGCCTGCACCTGACCGCCGGCGACGCGACGGCGGCGATGGCGGCGATCAGCCGGTACGCCGTGAGCCCCGCCGGTGCGTCGCTGCGCTCGGCCGAAGCGTGCCTTCTGCACGCCCAGGCTCTCCGCTGCCTCGGCAACCACGACGCCGCGTCGCACTTCCTGGAGCGGTCGCTGCGCATCGCCAACGCCGAGGGGCTGCGGCAGCCGTTCGCCGTGAACGCCGCGCTCGTACACGACCTGCTGGTGGCCCAGCTGACGGCCGGCGTCGGCTACGCGCCCCTCATCACCGACCTCACCGGCGTCGCCGTCGACGAACCCGGCGGACGGCCGGCGCCCCGGCCGTCCGGGATCGAGCCTCTCACCGAGCGGGAGCTCATCGTTCTGCGTCACCTGCGCAGCACGATGTCCAACCCGGAGATCGCGTCGATGCTGTGCGTGTCCGCGAACACGGTCAAGACCCACGTCAAGAACGTGTACCGCAAGCTCGGCGTCGGCCGGCGCCGCGACGCCATCCGCCGGGCCCAGGAGGTGGGGCTGATCTGAAGCCGGCCGGCTCGTCCGTCCGGTCGACCCTGGCTCGACCGAACGGACGGTATTCGGGCGCGTTCGCGCGAGCCGGGACCACCCGGTTCGGGTGGACTACTGCGGCAACAGGGGAAACAGCCGAACATCACCCGGTTCGGGGGAGCCGGGGTCACCACACCGCGCCAACCATGGTCTGTCAGGCGGACCGAGCACGGGAGGTGCGATGGATGAGATCCGCGCCGGTGCGCACAGCGCGGTGGCGATCGACCCCGGCCCGGGTACGGCGGACCAGGGGCTCGGCTGGGGAGCCTGGCACCTGGACACCGACCACGTCGAGTGGTCCGAGCGGCTGTACCGGCTGACCGGCCGGCGGCAGGACGACGGAGCGCTGGCGCTACCGGGCTTTCTCAACCTCGCCGCGCCCGGCGACCGCGGACGGGTCGTGGCCGCCGTCGACCGGCTCTTCTACGACGGCGCGCCCGTCGACATCGAGTACCTGATGCGCGCGGCGGACCGGTCCCGGCCGATCCGCGCGACCTTCGAACTGCACCGCGCGCACCAGACCCTGTACGCGGTCGTCAACGACCTCACCGAGCTCAACCGGGTCCGCGACCGGCTGCTCGTCAGCCACCGCACGGTCGTGGCGCAACAGCGCGCGTTGGCACAGCAACGCGAGATCAACGGCCAGCTGCAACAGGTGATCCTGCCGGTCCCGACGGCGGTCACGGAGCTGGCCGGGATGCGCGTGGCGGTGCGCTACCTCGCCGCCGACGACACCACCGAGGTGGGCGGCGACTGGTACCTCGCCCTGCCGGTCGCCGACGGCGACGTCGTGTTCGCCGTCGGCGACGTCGTGGGGCACGGACTCGCCGCCGCCCCGCCGATGGTGGCGCTGCGCCATGCCGCGACGGCGTACGCGCTCGCCGGCCACGAGCCGGGTGAAGTGCTGTCCGCGCTCAACCTGCTGCTGTGCCGGCAGGGCGGCTGGGCGACCGCGACCGCCGTGGTGGCCCGCTACCGCCCGCGCACCGGCGAGCTGACGTGGGCGCGCGCCGGCCACCCGCCCATCATGCTGGCCGGCCGCGGGCGGGTGGACACCCGGTACGAGCCGACCGGCATGCTGCTGGGCGTCGACCCCACCACCGGGTACGAGCACGCCTCGGCCCGGCTGCACCCGGGCGACCTGGTGCTCATGTACACCGACGGCCTGATCGAGCAGCGCGGCCGGGGCATCGACGAAGGCGTCCGCGACCTCGCCGAAAGGGTGGGCGAAGGCCTGGCCGCGCCGGCCGACGACCAACTGCCGTCCATTCTGGACCGTCTACACCGCAGCAACCCGTACGACGACGCGTGCATGCTCGCCGCCCAGGCGACAGCGTCGCCGTAAGCGGCGGCATCGAATTTCACCCGGCGAGGGTGATGGTCACTCACCCCGCGATGGCGTTGCATATCAGCAAGGCACGACGGAGTGCCGGGGGTGGAGGCGTTCATGGCGGCAGTGGAGACCCGGACATCGGTTCGCGGTGGGCGCGAGCACGCGGGCCACCCTGCTCCGGTATCCGCACAGCACCGACCCTTGCCGATGGCGGCCGGTGTTGTCGCACTCGCCGCAGGGTCCACGCCGCTGGACGGACCTCCGTTGGTGTGCCGGCCGCGATCGCCGCGCGGCCGGCACACCGCTTGACTTTACTGTCCGGGGGGTACGAGCGCGCCGGTCCGGTTAACGCCGGGCCGGCGCGTTCGCGGCTGCCCACCGAAAGGTTGCCTGCCGAAAGGTTGCCATGGGTTACAGCGGATGGGCGGAGTGGAGGAGGTTCAGCGCCGCGATGCTCGCCCTCATGGGGGCGTTCAACGTGGCGGAAGGTCTCGTCGCGCTCTACGACCGGCGCGCGGTGCACGTCGACCCCGACCGGCTCCTGCTGCTCGGCCTGGCCGGCTGGGCGCGGGTCACCCTGATGCTCGGCGCGCTGCTGCTGGCGCTGGGAATGTGGCTGTCGGTCGTGACGATCCGGGTGCGGCCGGCCGCCCTGTCCGTGGTCTGCGTGCACGCCCTCAGCCAGCTCGGCGTGCTGGCCGCGCTCCCCGCCTGGGCGCTACTCATGATCTCGTTCGACGTCGTCATCATCTTCGCCCTCACCGCGACCCCGGCCGGAGCCGCCGCGAGCATGGCCCGCGGGTCCACCGGTGCCGGGGCGGGGCGCGCCACCCCGGCCGGTCGGGCCGTCACCTGCCGGCATCCGCCCGCCATGGTCGGTCCCGGCCGGGCCGGTCCCGTCGGCGCCGGCATCCGGATCCGGTACCGGCCGCGCCACGAGGTGCCCGCCGCCGACACCACTCTCGTCCTGGGCCCGCCGCTGACCGACGACGATCCGCGGCCTGCCGACCCGGTCGCGACCGGTGCCGCTGCGGTCGTCACCGGTACGGCGGTCGTGCCCGACGCCCGCGCCGCCGTCTCACGCGGCGACACCGCACCGCGCGCGCTGCCGAGCTCACCGCAGCAGGCGGCCCCCGACAGTCCGCCGGTCGCGCCCACGACCGCGACGAAGCGGCCGGCGCCACCCATCATCGGTGCGATCTCCGGCCGGTGGCCGGATGCGCGCCAGCGCTGACGCGCATCCGCGCATCCCTCCGGCGTCACAACAGATTCAGCTCGCGCGCCCGCTGGATGACCTCGCGGCGCCGGCCGGCGCCGAGCTTGCGGTAGATGCTCTTCATGTGTGTCTTCACGGTGTTGACGGACACGCACAGCATCGACGCGATCTCGGCGGCCGACAGCATGCTCTGCAGGTACCGCAGGACCGTCAGCTCCCGCTCGGTCAACGGCTCCGGCAGCCGGCTCGCCGCGGTGTTGTGCCGGGCCGCGCCCTGCGCCAGATCACCGGCGAGGTCGTCGGCCAGGCCGCGGTAGCTGCTGCCGGCCGGCACGTACGTGGTGAGCAGCTCCCGTACCGCGTGCCCGCCCTCCAGGAAGGGGCGCCGGATCCCCTCCTCGTCCGCGAGGCGCAGCGCCTGCTCCACCGACCGTCCGGCCTTCGTCCGGTCGCCGAGCGCCCGCATCGCCCGCGCGTACGTCAGGTTGGCCTCGATCGTCCACAGCAGTGAGACGCCACCGGGCTCGAGGTGCGCCACGACCGCGGACGCCGCCGGCGACGGCCGCCGCTCGGCCAGGTGCACCTTCGCCTGGACCAGCGTGTACCACAGCGACAGCGGCTCCGGCGGCGGTACGCCCAGCAGCCGCTTCGCCGCGGCCGGCTCGCCCGCCTGCACGTGCAGCTCCGCCTCCGCCAGGGTCAACCAGTGCCACAACAGACCGGAGATCTGGCAGTCGATCAACTGCCGACGCACCGCCGACAGCTCACCGGCCGCGCCCGCCACGTCGCCGTTGGCGGCCTGCAGGCGGGACCGCACGATCGCCGCCGAGGCGACCATGCCCGGCTCGACGAGGCCGCCGCTGTTGACCGCGCGCTCCAGGTAGTACACGGCCGGGCGGAGCCGGTTCTGCTGGTAGCAGACGTCGGCGAGGACCAGCAGCGTCCAGACCAGGTCGGCGCCCTGGGTCAGCCCGTGCTGGTCGGCCAGGCTCACCGCCTCCTTGGCGTACCGTACGGCGAGGTTGAGCCGGCCCCGCATCGCGCTGAGCGCGGCAAGCTGGCGAAGGGACGCGATCTGCACCTGAGCCACCCCTGACCGCCGGGCATGCACGAGCCCCTCCTCCAGCGGCGGCTCGGCCGCCTGCAGGTCGCCCTGGCTCAGCCGCGCGCCGCCCATCGCCGTGAGCGCGAGCGCGCGTACCTGATGGCTGTCCCCTTCGGACAGCGGCACCTCCTCCTGCAACAGCAGGGGCGCCGTCGTGAGGACGAGCTCCTGGTCGCCCGACAGGTGCGCCTCCGCCACCCGGAACGCGGTGACGATCGGGCGGAGCCGGTCGCGCGTGGACTCGTCGGCGCCCGCGTACGCCGACCGGTCCACCAGGTGCAGAAACGCCTCTGTCGCCCGCGGATCGCTGGCGTCGAGGCGCTCCGCGGCGAACGCCAGCGCGAGCCTCGGGTCGTGCTGGACCTGCTGCGGCGGCGCCGGCACGATCTCTTTCAGGGTACGCACGCGGGCACCCGGTACGAGCTCGTGCCAGCTGGCGTCGACGACCGCGACGGCCTGCGCCCACTCGCCCGCCGCGAGCGCGTGCCGGATCGCGTCGGCCGGCAGGTCGTGCGCGAAGTACCACTCGGCCGCCCTCCGGTGCAGCTCCGGCAGCTGCTCGGGCCGCCGCTGGCGCACCTCGTTGTAGAGCATGAGGCCGAACAACGGGTGGCAGCGGTACCAGCCACGGCTGCCGGTGCCGTGGACGGCCAGCAGGTTGGCCTGCTCCAGCGAGGCCAGGATCCGGTCGCAGTCGGGCCGCCCGGTCAACGCCTGTGCCAGCTCCGGGCGCACCTGCTCCAGGATCGACGTGACCAGCAGCACCTCCCGGACGTCGCCGGGCAGCTTGCCGAGCACCTCACCCATCAGGTACTCGCCGAGCGCCCGGTCGTGCACCGCGAACTCGGGTACCAGGCTGTCCGGGTCGGGGTGGTCGGCGAGCGCGAGGGCCGCCAGGCGCAGGCCGGCGGCCCACCCTTCGGTCATGGCGTGCAGGCTCACCAGCGCCGGCTCCGCCAGCCGCACCCCGTGCGCGGCGAGCAGCTGTCCGGTCTCGCCCAGCGAGAACGCCAGCTGCGGGCCGCGGACCTCGGTGACCGCGCCGCGCATCCGCCACCGGTACAGCGGGAGCGCCGGATCGGCGCGGCAGCCGAGCACGAGCCGCAACCGCGACGAGGCGCGGCCGAGCACCGCCTCCAGTTCGGTCCACACCTGCGCGTCGGTGACCTCGTGCGCGTCGTCGACGACCACGACGACGATCGGTCCGGGCGCCTCGAGCGCGGTGCCGATCTCGTCGATGATGGCGGCGCGGCTGTCGGCCCGCCGGGCGAACGGCTCGACCGTGGACAGCGCTGCGGCGAACTGCTCCCAGAACTCCCCCGAGCGCGCGGCCTCAGCGGTCATCCAGGCCACCGGGCCGGGCGCGCGGCCGGCGCGTACCCACGCCGCCAGCAGCGTCGTCTTGCCCCACCCGGCCGGCGCGGACACGATGGTCAGCGGATGCTCGCCGGCCTGGTCGAGCAGCTCGAACAGGCGCGGCCGCTCCACGAGGTTCGGTGGCGGCTGCGGCACGGGCGGCCGTGGTAGCAGGGACTCGAGTGTGCTGGGCGGGATCGCGTCGATGACCGCGACGGTCGGCTCCGGCCGGCTCTCAGAGACCATGCCGGCCCCCACCGGTCGCCGCCGGTACGCGGACGCGCTCGCCCGGTCGGCCACCCCAGCGGCCGGCCGGGTGCCACCGCCCCCGGCCGTCACCGCCAAACCTGTCGTTCACCCAGCGGTCCCCCCGCACGTTGATGCGCAACACGCCGGGAATTCTTTAGGGACCCGAGGTGATCCGTCTTCACCCCTCGAAGGTGAAGCGCACACGCTCCCCGCCGCGCGCCCCGGAGCAGGCGCGACGCGCTCGGCAGTGGTGGTTGCGAGCGCGCCTATCATCCGCCGGACCGGGGTGAGCGCGCCTCGCTCCGCCGGACGAAGGCCCGGCTCCGGACGCGGGCCGAAGCGACCACCCCACACAGGTGACGTACGGTCACCCCGGCCGCCGAGACGATCGGTACCGTCATGGTCCGACCCGCGTACCCGAGGGAGGTGGCCGCCGCAGCAGGCTCGCCAGGCGGGCCGCGACAGGGAGCATGTTCACCCGCCGGGCGGCTCACCGGCCGACAACGCCGCCCGCTCCTGCCGCACGCGGTACGCCACGGTCCGCCAGCGAGCCCGGTCGGGTCGCCGCCGCGACGCCCGGGGGCGTGGACCGCGGCGCGCGGGCCGTACGCGCTCACCACCACTGCTCGTGGCGCAGTACACGGGCTTTCGCGGCCGCGAACTCCGGTGCTGTCAGCACACCCCGCTCGGCCAGATCCACCAGTTGGCTCAGCTGGACGACCACATCGTCGCCGCCGTCCGCGAGCGACGGCGGCGTGGAGATCGGGCTCACCGGCACCGGACGCGACGGCGTGCGCGCCAGCCAGCCGGCCGACAACGCCGCGACGGCCTCCTCCGCTCTGCGGTGCGCCAGCCCGACACTGAGGGCGCCGCGCAGCAGCGGCGCTCCGCGTCGACGGGTCGCCATGGGCTTCCTCCTCGTCACAAGGGCAACAATCGGTCAAGGGTCAATGGACGCGGTGGCCGGGCACGTCCCGGCTGGCACGCGCCTCGGCCACGTACGCCTCGGGGATCCGCACCGCGCCGACCAGCGCGCCGCCCTGCTCACGCACGACGGCGTCGGCCTGACGCGCCCAGGCGTGCTCGACCAGCACGGCGAGCGCGACGGTGCCGGCGTCCAGCGCCTGGCCGACCTCGTCGACGTCGGCGGCGTCGATCAGGCACACACCCGGCTCGGCGAAGCCGCGCTCGACGCCCAGGCCGGCCACGGCGGGCACGTCCACGAGCTCCGCGCTGCGAACCCGGCCGTCGCGGTCCTTCGCCACCGCGAGCGCGTCGACGACCCGGACGTCGCCGCCGCGCTCGACGGCGTACAGCACGGCCGCGATCCGATCCGGCAGCTCCTCGCCCGGAAACGCGAAGACCAGGAACTCCAGTGGACCGATACCCGTCATGAGCGGCTCCCGTCGAGCTGTGGTGAGGCCCGGCCGACGGCCGGGGCGTTGCCCGCGATCGTGGGCCTCGATCGGGTGACCCTGCTTCACCCGGAACGGTCACCACCCGCCGCGCGCAGCCCTCACCCGGGCCGCCACCGACCCCCGCCGCGCACTCATCCGGCGACGCTGATGCCGACGTACGGTGGGAGCCGCCCCGTCGAGGCGCCGACTTCACTAGGCTTGCCGCCGTGACGCCACCTCTGCTGCTCGTCGATACGGCCAGCCTCTACTTCCGCGCCTACTTCGGGATCCCCGAATCGGCCGTGACCGCGCCGGACGGCACCCCCGTCAACGCGGTACGCGGCTTCCTGGACATGCTCGCGACCCTCGTCCGCACCCGGCGACCGGGGCGCGTGGTGTGCGCGCTCGACGCCGACTGGCGCCCCGCCTGGCGGGTGGCGCTGATCCCCGGTTACAAGGCGCACCGACTGACCGACGGTGGCGGCGAACAGACCCCGGACGGACTCGCGGCGCAGGTGCCGATCATCCTCGACGTCCTGGACGCGCTCGGCGTGCCGGCGGTCGGAGTCGCCGGATACGAGGCCGACGACGTCATCGGCACGCTCGCCGCCCGCGAACCCGGCCCGGTCGAGGTGGCGTCCGGCGACCGCGACCTGTTCCAGGTGATCGACGACGGCCGGGGCGTGCGCGTGCTGTACTGCGGTCGCGGCGTGGCCAAGCTCGAGGTGTTCGACGACGCGGCGGTACGCGCGCGGTACGGGGTGCCGGCCGCGGGCTACGCCGACTTCGCGGCGATGCGCGGCGACCCGAGCGACGGGCTTCCGGGGGTCGCCGGCGTGGGTGAGAAGACCGCCGCCCGGCTCATCGACCGCTACGGCACCCTGGCAGGTGTACTCGCCGCGATCGACGATCCGGGCGCGGGGCTGGCCCCGGGGCTGCGCACGAAGCTCGCGGCGTCCCGCGAGTACCTGGGCGCCGCCCCGGAAGTCGTACGGGTGGCCCTGGACGTGGCGGTGCCGCCCGTCGACGGCAGGCTCCCGGCGCCCGTCGAGGGCGAGCGATTGCTCGCCCTCGCCGAGAAGTGGAACATCGCCGGTGCCGCGCGGCGCGCCGTCGACGCGCTGAGCGCCCGCCCCGGCGCCGTCGACGCGCCGGACATCCCCTAGCCGCGGTGCAGCCCGCCGGCCCTAGCCGCGGTGCAGCCCGCCGGCCCTAGCCGCGGTGCAGCCCGCCGGTGCCGGAGCCGGGGTTGGCGACCGGCGTCCAGGTGCGGTTGAACGGAGGGGTATCGGGTGGCGCGGCGTGGCGCGGGGCGCTGACGGGAGCCGGCGCGGGGGCGCCGCCGGAACCGTGCACCGCGCCGCCACCCGGGCCGGGCATCGGACTACCACCGGGACCCTGCATCGGGGCAGGCATCGGCACACCGCCCGGCGCAGGCATCGGCATACCGCCCTGCGCAGGCATCGGCATGCCGCCCGGCGCCTGCCCCGGCGCGCCGTTGTGAGGTGGCGTCGGCGCGCCACCCGGAGCCTGCGCCGGCGCGCCGCCGGAACCGTGCACCGCGCCGCCACCCGGGCCGGGCATCGGACTACCGCCGGGACCCTGCGTCGGGGCGCCGCCCGGCGCCTGCGGCATGGCGTGGGCCGGGTGCCTCGGGGCGCTCCCGGAGGCCGACCGGGGATCGGCGCCCCACAGGGGGCCGTCGTGCCGTTCGCCCACGGGCGCCTCGTTCGCCAGCGGAGGGCCCGCCGGACCCGCCACCCGCACCACCGCCCGTACCGCCTGCTCCGCCTCGTCGGTCCGGCCGGGTGAGACGGGCTGTGCCGGCGCGGACTGCCCGGCAGGTCGCGTGGCGGGTACACCAGAGCCGTTCCGGTTCGAACGGTCCTCGGTGGAGACGCCCGCCAGCTTCTCCCCCGGAATGGCCGCCGCCGCCTCCAAGGACGGCAGCTCGTCGATGCGCCGCTGCACCCCGCCGAGCTGTTCCGACAGTGCGTCCCGGTGGGCGCCCAGCGCGTCGACCAGCCACCGGGCGGACGCGATCACCTGGCTGCTGACGGCGCCAGCGCGTTCGATGACCCGCCGGGCTGTGTCCCGCGCTTCGTTGACGTGGCGCTCCGCCCAGCCCTCGATCGCCGCACGACGCTCGGCCGCCGCGGCCTCCTCGGCGGCCCGGCGGTGGGCCAGCATGGCCTCCAGCGCCGAGCTCGCCTGTTCGGCCTGCTGGCGGGCGCCTGCGAGGAGGTTCTCGGCCTCCTCGCGCATGGCGATGGTCTCCGACTCGGCACGCTGGCGCAGGTCGGCCGCCTCCGAGCTGGCGATGTCGATGATCTGGCGCAGCCGGGCACCGACCACGGACGACTCCGGCTTGTTCGGGTCGCAGCTGCACATCGCCACCTGCTTGGTCAGCTCGTCGACCCGGGCGGAGAGGATCTGCTCGTTACGGCGGGCCGTGGTCAGCTCCGCGGTCAGCTCCTCGAAACGCTTCTGGGTGCGCTGCACGTACTTGTTGACCTGCCGCCGGTCGTACCCGCGCAGCGCCCCGTCGAACCCGGCAGACGCTTGCAGGTCGCTCTCTTCGCCCATCGCGTGGGCGTCCTCGCCGGCCATCTCCGGTACAGCTGCCGTCGCGGCGGGTTGCGCGGGTGACTGGTCCATGAATGCTCCTTCATTACCGGTAAGGGGTGAATTCGTCGGCAGCGACCGGGCCTTACGCCCGCCCCTGTCGGTCGAGGTGGCGTCAGGCCGACGCTTTCGTCCGGTGGGTGGGGCGGCGCGACCACCGGTTCGGGGCGGCATCCGCGAGGTCGCTTGGCGCGTGATGGAAGCGGCGCCCGAGACGCGTCAGCGGGGGGTCGGTCGATGGCAGGCCCGGCGCGGCCTTCTCGGGTGGGGATGGCCGCGGGTCGACCGCCGACCCGTACAGTGCCGACCGCTCCAGGCACCCGCGCGCGGGCGGCATGAACCGCCGGATCGCCTCGCTGGTCGCCAGGGAGCGCACACCCATGGGGAGATACCCCTTCCCGCGCTCGGGGTCTGCCATGTCGAACGACGGCGATATATCGCCGATCGTCCGCAACGCCCAGAACGGTAGGGGCGGGACGGGTTCGTCATCATCACCCGGACCGGGTGAACCTCCGCCAGCGGTTTCCTAGCTCAATCGGTGCGGGTGCGACACCCGGATGTCACGCCAGCGCGGTGTACGCGAGCACTCCGTGGTTGACGGCGGCGACCGCCTGCCGCGCCGTCGCGCGGACCGCCTCGGAGGCACCCTCCGCCTGGACGATCTGCCCGAGCAGGTCGACGACCTGCCTGGCCCACCGCACGAAGTCGCCGGCCGGCATGTCGCCGTCGATGCCGTGCGCACTTCCGAGGACCTTCGACAGTGACTCACCACGGGCCCACCGGTACATCGGCCAGACGAAGCCGAGATCAGGCTCGCGGGTCAGCTGAAGCCCCAGGGCCGACTCGGCGCGCTCCAGCTCCGACCACAGCTTCAACGTGTCGTCCACGGCGTCGGACAGCGCCCCGCGCGGCACCGAGGCGCGGTCCTCGGTCTCCCGCCGCGACTCGTACAGCACCACCGACACGGCCGCCGCCAGCTCGGCCACCTCCAGGCGTTCCCAGACGCCCAGGCGCAGGCACTCCGCGACAAGCAGATCAGCCTCGGTCCAGATCCGGGCGAGCATCCGGCCGTTCGGCGTCACCGCACCCTTGTCGCCGAGGTAACCGCGCTCGCGCAGCAGCGTGCAGACCCGGTCGAACGTACGGGTCAGCGACCCCGTACGGCTGGAGACCTTCTGCTGCAGCGCCTCGTTCTCGCGGCTCAAACGCCAGCGTCGCTCCGCCCACCGGGCGTGCTCCTCACGATCGGGGCAGGCATGGCAGGGATGCCGGCGCATCCGCTCACGCAGCCGCGACAGCTCCGGGTCGTCACCTTCGTCCGGGCGGCGCCGCCGCGACCGCCGGTGCCCGTCGACCTCCCCGGCCGCCGAGCGCAGCATCGACGCAAGATCGCGGCGCTCCTGCGGCGAGCGGTGGTTGAAGTGCTTGGGTACCCGGACCCGGGTCAGCGGCTCGACCGGCTCGGCGAAGTCACCCGACGAGATCCGGCCGGCCCACCGGTCCTCGGTGAGCACGAGCGGGCGTGGCTCGCCGAACCCGGCCGAGCCGTTGTCGAGGACGACCGCGAGTCCGGCCCGGCGCCCGTGCGGCACCCGGATCACGTCACCAATGCGCAGCCGCTCGATAGATTCCACCGCGGCGGCGCGGCGCTGCGCCTTGCCCTGGCGGGCCAGCTGCCGCTCCCGGTCCGCGATCGCCACCCGCAGCGCGAAGTACTCCTCGAAGTTGCCGAGGTGGCAGGTCATCTCCTTGAGGTAGCTGCGCATCGCGTCCGTGTTGCGCTGCACCTGCCGGGCGAAGCCCACGACCGATCGGTCGGCCTGGAACTGCGCGAACGACGACTCCAGCAGCTCGTGTGCGGTCTCCATGCCGACGCTGCCGACGAGGTTGACGGCCATGTTGTACGACGGCCGGAAGCTGGACTTGAGCGGGTAGGTACGGGTGGAGGCCAGCCCGGCGACGTGCCGGGGGTCAACCTCCGGCGCCCACACGGCGACCGCATGCCCCTCCACGTCGATGCCGCGCCGACCGGCCCGGCCGGTGAGCTGGGTGTACTCCCCCGGGGTCAGGTCGACGTGCGCCTCGCCGTTGAACTTGACCAGCCGTTCGAGCACCACGCACCGCGCCGGCATGTTGATGCCCAGCGCGAGGGTCTCGGTGGCGAAAACGGCCCGCACCAGACCGCGTACGAACAGCTCCTCGACCGTCTCCTTGAACGCCGGCAGCATCCCGGCGTGGTGGGCGGCCAACCCCCGCTCGAGGCCGTCGAGCCACTCCCAGTAGCCGAGCACCTGGAGGTCCTCAGACGGGATGTGCGCGGTGCGCTCCTCCACGACCCGGCGGATCTCGGCGCGCTCGTCCGGCGCGGTCAACCGCAGCCCGGCCTGCAGGCACTGCTGCACCGCCGCGTCGCAGCCGGCCCGGCTGAAGACGAACACGATCGCCGGCAGCAGCCCTTCCCGGTCGAGCCGGTCGATGACATCCGCGCGCGCGGGTGGCAGCCAGCGCCGGCCCCGGCCGCCGCGGCGGGGGTCGTACTCGCCGAGTCGGCGCAGCGTCTCGCGGGTGTAGCGGAGCAGCTCGGGGTGCACCTCGTGCTTCTCGGCCGCCTCCGGGTCGTGGAACAGGTCGAACATGCGCTTGCCGACGAGCATGTGCTGCCACAGCGGGACCGGCCGGTGCTCGCTCACCACCACCTCGGTGTGGCCCCGCACCGTGACCAGCCAGTCGGCGAACTCCTCGGCGTTGGAGACGGTCGCCGACAGCGACACCAGCGTCACCGTCTCGGGCAGGTGGATGATCACCTCTTCCCAGACCGGGCCGCGGAACCGGTCGGCGAGGTAGTGCACCTCGTCCATCACGACGTACGCCAAACCGTGCAGCGCGCTCGATCCGGCGTACAGCATGTTGCGCAGCACCTCGGTCGTCATCACGACGACCGGCGCGTCACCGTTGATGGCGTTGTCGCCGGTGAGCAGCCCCACCTGGTCGGCGCCGTAACGCTCGACCAGGTCGTGGAACTTCTGGTTGGACAGCGCCTTGATCGGGGTGGTGTAGAAGCACTTGCGCAGCGGTCCGGCGCCGTTTCCGTCGGGTCCACCGCGCAGGGCGAGGTGGACGGCGAACTCACCCACGACCGTCTTGCCGGCCCCGGTCGGCGCGCACACCAGCACGCCGCTGGCCTGTTCGAGGGCCTCGCAGGCCTCCCGCTGGAAGTCGTCGAGCGCGAACGACAACCCCTCGGCGAACTCGTGAAGCGCCGGGAAGCGGGCCACCTCGGCGGCGCGCTTTCGGGCCGCGGCGTACCGCTCGGCCGGGCTGGTCATGACCCTAAGGTTATCCGGGCCACACGGCGGAGCCGGTGGGCAGGTCGGCAGCGGCGGAACCCGCGCCGACCATGGTGGCGTGCAGGCCCTGTCGCCGCGGTCGGTATGGTGCTCGGCGTGTCGCACCGCCCCGCCACGCCGAAGGGCAACCACGATCCGGTCCCGGACCGTGCCCCCGCAGCAGCACCTGCGTCGGTCGCGGCACGGGAGCCGGCGCAGCCGCCGCAGGCGGTGCTGTTCGACTTCCAGGGCACGCTCACCCAGGTCGAGGACGCCGTGACCTGGGTACGCGAAGCCGCCCACAGCTGCGGAACCGAGCTGGACCGGTCGCGGGCGACCGTCATCGCCGACCGGCTGGTCACGGCCGGCCGGGCCGGCGGCCCCGTGCCCTGCCGCGTACCGCCGCAGCTGGCGGAGGTGTACGCCGACCGGGACCTGTATCCGGAAGCGCACCGCGCGGCGTACACCGGGCTGGCGCAGACGGTGGACTGCGGCGTCGACGGGCTCGCGGAGGCGCTGTACGCGCGGCTGCTCAGCCCGACCGGGTGGGTGCCCTACACCGACACCGTCCCGACGCTGAAGGCGCTGCGCGCCGCCGGCGTACCGGTGGCGATCGTGAGCAACATCGGCTTCGACATCCGACCGATCACGGCACAGCACGGGTTCGCCGACCTCATCGACGCGTTCGTGCTGTCGTACGAGGTCGGGCGGTGCAAACCGGATCCGGCGATCTTCCAGCAGGCTTGTGGCCTGCTGGGTGTCGACCCCGAACGCGTGCTGATGGTGGGCGACTCGCCGGCGGACGCCGGCGCCGTGGCGGCCGGCTGCCGGGCGCTGATCGTCCCGGCCGCGCCGCCGGGCGGGACGAACGGCATCGGGGCCGTGCTGGACCTCGCCGGTTTGTAGGCGGTTTCGCGCCCGTCAGGTGAGCACGGTCAGTGCGCCCGGCACGCACGTGACGGCCACCGGGAGCGGGAAGGCCCGCTCGCCGTCGGCGTAGCCGACGATCCCGTCGCAGGCCAGCTCGACGGTGCGGGCCCGAAGAGACGTCACCATCGGGTGCTCGACATGGGTGCCCTGGTAGACCCGGGGCTTGATCCGCATCAGCGCCATCCGGCCCACCGCGCCGGCGATCACCACGTCGAGCAGACCGTCAGTGACATCGGCCGCCGGGCAGATCCGCATCCCGCCGCCGTAGCTGGCCGTGTTGCCCACCGCCACCAGCACGGCCTCGACGGAGTGCGCCACACCGTCTAGGCGCAGTGTGTACCGGCGGGGCCGCAGCCGGACCAGCTCACCGAGGATGGCCAGGTCGTACCGTCGGGGACCGCGCGGGAAGCGCATCGCGTTGGCCCGTTCGTTGACGATGGCGTCGAACCCGGCGGCGAGCACCGCCCCGTACCAGCGGCGCCGGCCGTCGTCCGCCCGCATCTGGGCCAGGTCGACCGTGCGGGTACGGCCGGCGGCGAACGCCGCGGCGACGGCGTCCGCGGCAGCGAGGGGCTGGGTGGGAAGCCCGGTGGCCGCGGCGAAATCATTGCCGGTACCGGCGGCGACGATCCCCAGCGGCACCGGCGTGCCGGCGACGGCCTGGAGCGCGGTGTGGACGGTGCCGTCCCCACCGACGGCGACCAGCGCTGCCGCGCCGTCGGCGACCGCCGCCCGGCAGGCGTCCTCGGCCCCCGCGGCGTCCGGAGCCTCCAACAGCCGAACGGGAGCGCCCGCGGCGCCCAGCCGGGCCAGGACGTCGGGCAGCAACCGGCCGAGCCGGCCCCGGCCAGCCGCCGGGTTGGCCAGCACGGCGATCTCCCCCGTACGGGCCGAGCCGGTCGTGCCGCTGGTCGCGCTCTTGGTCACGGCCAGCAGCGTACGGCCGCTGCGGCTCTACGTGAAGTCGTCGTAGCCACTGTCGAGGGGGCGCGGTCGGGTGACCGGGGTGGGCGTCTCGGCCGGCGGGACCGTGTCGATCGGGCCGGCGGCCTCGATCGGATCCACCGCGTACTCCAGCGGCGAGATCTCGTCGTCACCCACGTCGCCGAACTCTGCCCGGCGGCGGCGCGAGCGTCGGCGGTCGTTGAGGAACGCGAACCCGACCGCCGCGAAGTACAGCGCCGTCAGCACCATGGCCAGCGCAGTCATGCCGAACGGGTCGGGCGTCGGCGTGGCGATGGCCGAGAACGCGAAGAACAGGAACACGGCAACCCGCCACCAGCCGAGCAGCCGGCGGGCGCTCGCCATACCGGTGACGTTGAACAACACCACGATCAGCGGGAACTCCAGCGCCACCCCGAATAGGAGCATCAGGTTGGTGATGAAGGAGACGTACCGGGTGACCTCGAGGTTGGTCGACACGTTGCTCGGCGTGAACGACAGCAGGAACTCCAGGCCCTTCGTCACGACGAAGAACGCGAGGACCGCGCCCCCGGCGAACAGCGGCGCGGCCGCGCCGACGAACGCGTACGCCCAGCGGCGCTCGTGCCGGTGCAGGCCCGGTGCGATGAACGCCCACAACTGGTACAGCCAGATCGGCGCGGCGAGGATCAGAGCGACCCACAGCGCGACCTTCATCTGCAGGACGAAGTAATCGGTCGGGCCAAGCACCTGCAGCGGGCATTTCCAGTCGGGCGGCAGGTGGTGGCTGCTGTCGAGCGCCATTTTGCGCATGAGATCGCAGTACGGCGAGTTCAGGGCGCTTAGTACCGGTTTGGCCAGCAGGAACCAGCTGATGATGAAGCCGGCGAGCACCCCCAGACATGCCTTCAACAGGCGGCTGCGCAGCTCCTGAAGGTGCTCCATGAGCGTCATGGAGCCGTCGGCGGCCCGGTCGAACTGGGACTGACGTTTCCGTCGGACGGGAAGTGCCACGGGCCAGGTGCTACTTGTCGCGAACCCGCTCGACCGGGTCCACGACGCTCGGCCGGTCGTCCTCGGTCGAGGCCAGCGGCTGACGGCCGTGCTGCGCGTCCGCCTTGGCGTTGACGTCGTCGTCGGCCAGGCCCTTGGTCTCAGCCTTCAGGATGCGCATGGAGCGGCCCAGGCCACGGGCGGCGTCGGGCAGGCGCTTCGCTCCGAACAGCAGGATCAGGACCACCACCAGAACGGCGATGTGCCACGGTCGAAGACTACCCATGTGAAGCCACCTCACAGTGTTTGTCAGTGCCAGCTCATCGTACGTGTGTTTGCGCGCTCGACCCAGCCCGCTCGCGATGAGCCGCCGATGAAGTCTCAGCCAGCCGACTCGAAGGCGTCAACCATCGGACAGCTTTGTTAACGGTCCGCTCGGCTGACGTACACCGCGCGTCCGTGCCACCTTCGCCTGCACCGCCAGCAGCTCATCGCGCAGCAGCTCGACGCGGTGCTGCAGCGCCGTCACGGCCGGCACCAGCCGCTGCGCCTCCACCAGGTGCAGCCGCAGCCGGCGCGCGGTGACGCCCACCTCGCCGAGACGCCGCAGCAGCGGCGCCGCGACCACCGCAAGGGCGAGCAGCGGGCCGGCCACGAGCACGATGACGATCCCCCAGACCACACGACGACTCTAGTATGTCGATGCGCGTGCCCGCGCGGGACGCGCCACTGTACGGGACCGCGCCGCGGCGCCGGATTCACTATGGTGATCTTCTCCGAGACCCCTGTCGGGAGGACCATCGTGAATTCGGGACGCGGCCGGTGAGCGCCCCGGTCAACCCGCTCATCGCGGAGCGCCACGACACGACGCGCGGCTGGACCGGTATCGGCATCGTCGAGGATGTCCACGACCTGTCCGCCGCGTTCGAGTCGGGAAGCTGGGTCGACGGCAGCCTGGCCGGGCTGTCCGCCTCGCTGGACACGCTCGGACTCGTCGTCGACCCACTCGGGACCGTCGTCTCATGGGGCGTGTCCTGGCTGTTCGAGCACGTCAAGCCACTGTCCGACGCGCTCGACCGGCTCGCCGGCGACCCCGACCAGATCACCGCGTACGCGCAGACCTGGAGCAACGTCTCGGCTGCGGTCACCGCGCAGGCCGGCGACCTCGGCGCCGCGGTCGGCGCGACGGTGTCCAGCTGGACCGGCGCCGCGGCGGACGCCTACCGTGCGCAGGCCCACGACCTGCAGACCAATGTGCAGGCCGCCGCCAAGGCCGCCGAGGTCATCGGCAAGATCGTCGAGGGTGCGGGCGTGGTGGTGGCCCTCGTGCGGGGGCTCGTGCGCGACCTGATAGCCGAGTTCGTATCCGTGCTGGCGGTACGGCTGCCGGAGTGGCTGGCGGAGGAGGGTTGCACCCTCGGCATCGCCACCCCGCTCGTCGTCACCCAGGTCGGCTCGCTCGTCGCCAAGTGGGCCGCGAAGATCAGTGAGGTCGTCCGCGCCCTCACCCGCAGCTTGCGCAAGCTGTCACAGATTCTCGGCCGGCTGCACGAGCTGCTCGACGGCGTGTTCGCCGCGCTCCGGTCCGGTCGCCGCGCGGCCGCCGGTGCCGACACCCTCGGGGTGGTCGACTCGTTCGGCGCCCTGCCCTCCCACGGTGCCCTGCCCGACGGCCTCCCCTCCCACGGCGGCCTGCCGCACTCCGAGCCGGCCGGATGGCACACCGGCGCCGGCTCCCCGGCCGACGGCACATTCTGGCCCCCGGACTCCGATCTGGGCTCCGCCCCACATGTCGGTAGCCCGGACCCGGGCGTACCCACACTCGCCGGCCAGGTCGAGACGCCGCCCGTCCCGCACACGCCCCACACCGCCCCGACGCCGACCGGCACGGTCCCACCCGACCCGTACTACATCAACCGGATCGACGAGGCGCTCGGATCGGGCGGCCCGCCTCGTCGCACGCCGGACACGCCGTCACCGAGCCCCCACGAGCCGACCGGACCGCGCACTTTCAGCAGCAACGCCGAAGGGGCCAGGTACGGACAGACGACCTGGGAACAGGCCCAGAACCAGCTGACCGACGACCAGCGCCATTTCCTCAACGGCTACACCCGGGAGCGGGATCCCAGGCCCGGAGAGGCACCCAACTACAAGGACATCAACGGGTACCTCCGGGGCCGGTCACCGGGCGATCCACAGGTCGAGGCGGCCGTGCGGCACATGGACGAGGCGATGCGCATTCAGCCCGTACCCGAGGACGTCGTGGTCCTACGGGAAACCGGATACGAGGCGTTCAACGCCCCCATGCGCCGTTTGGACGGCACAGTGCAGTGCGATCCCGCTTACTTGTCGACGGCGCTCGGCAACGAGCCCAACTTCAAACCCCAGGCACCGGTGGTTCTCCACCTCCAGGTGCCCGCCGGCACTCCCGCGATGTACATGGAAGGCCTGTCGGTATACGACAGCGAACATGAGCTGCTACTCGGCCGCAACCTGCCCTACCTGGTAGAGCGTTCAGAGGAGGTCGGCGGGCGCTGGCACGTCTACGCGCGCGTCATAACAGAGTCGAAGTAGCGACTGATGGAAGAGGATTGCGATGCTTCAAGGCCCGATGTCGGAGGATCCCCAGTTTCAAACAGTCTGGGCGCCCGACGAATACCCGTACACCACGACGTCGGCAGTCCGGTATGTGCCGGTGACCCTTGAGGGCGGCCTCATCGGCTATCTATGGGCGGCCGTCACCGACGACGCCCTCGATTTCATCCCTTGTACGTCCGGCGGCAGCCGCGCCAACAACGCCAGCGTGAAGTGGGTGCACCGCCTGCGGTGGGCGAAGGCCAACGGGATCACCCCACTGCAGGCCCTGCGGCACTGGGCCGGGCGGCCGGAAGAACCGCTGACCGGGTACGTACCGGTGGGCGCCGAGCAGGAAGCGCCGAGCCTAGCAACGCTCGAGGCCCTGGCCGCCTCCGCGTGAATGTCGGCCGGGACCTGGCACCACCAGCGCCGGGACCATTTCATTCCGAGCAGGCTACGGCCGGAGTCGAAGGAAGGAAGAAGGCTGCATGCCGCGCGGCCCGATGTCGGAGGACCCCAAGTTCCAAACCATCTGGGAACCCGACCAGTACCCATACACCACTACCTCTTCGGTCAGGTATGTCCCGGTGACGCTGCAGGGAGACCTGATCGGTTACCTGTGGGCCGCCGTCACCGACGACGCGATCTCCTTCGTGGTCCGCGACAAGGGTGGGGACGCCGCGTACAACGCCGCCGTGAGGTGGACGCACCGCCTGCGGTGGGCGAAGGCCAACGGGATCACCCCACTGCAGGCCCTGCGCCACTGGGCCGGGCAGCCGGAAGAACCGCTGACCGGCTACGTACCGGAGGGCGCCGAACAGGAAGCGCCGAGCCTCGGGGCGCTCGAGGCCCTGGCCGCCTCCGCGTGAGGACGACCTGACGGTGCACGACCCGATGTCGGAGGACCCCCAGTTTCATACGGTCTATCTGCCCGACAACTACCCGAAGACCACCGACGCGGCTGTCCGGTACGCTCCGGTCACGCTGACCGGCAGACCTGTCGGCTACGTCTGGGCAGCGGTCACTGACGACGCAGGCGGCTTCGTCGGGCTGGGTTCGTCCGGAGCAGACGGGTTCAACGCGCACGTCGGTTGGGTCGCCCGCTTCCGCTGGGCGAAAGCCAACAACGTGTCACCACTCCACGTGCTACGCCACTTCGCTGGCCTGAAAGAGGACGAGCGAGCCGGATACGTACCAGACGGCGCCGAGCAGGAAGCGCCCAGCCTGGACGCGCTGAAGGCGGTGGCGGCCGCCGGCTGATCACCGGCCGCCAGCGCCTTCAGCAGGGAACCTGCTCCTCGTACGCCGAGAGCGCGGTGCGGGCCTCGGCGCCGACGGCCTCGATGAGCTCCGGCGGCCCAACCACCGTCACCTCCGGCCCGAGCCCGAGGACCAGCCGGCGCGCCCACGACAGGTCGGAGGCGCGCAGGGACACGAGCCAGTGCTGGCCGGGCTCGGCGCGCACCTCCTCGCACGGGTAGTACTCGGTGATCCACCGCGCTCCACGGCTGACCCGCAGCGTGACCAGCGGCTGATCGGGCGTGGCGTGGAAGAGTCCCTCGCTCACGTCGGTGGGCTGGGCGTCCGGCGGGGGTGCGGCCGGTTCGTCGAGCTCATCGAAGGCGTCGATGCGGTCCACGCGGAAGAGCCGTACCGCCTCGGCCCGGCGGCACCACGCCTCCAGGTAGGCGCGGTCCCCCACGACGAGCACCCGCATCGGGTCGACGACCCGGTCGGTGGTCTCGTCGCGGGCGGCCGTGTAGTACGTCAGCCGCACCGCGTGTGCGCGCTCGACAGCGCCGCGCAGGCCGGCGAGCCGGTCGCGGTTGCCGGGCAGCCGGACGGCGACCGGCGGGCTGGCCTCCTCGCCCGCCGCGCTCTCGATCTTGGCAAGGGCCCGTTCGATGGCGTCCCGGTGCCCCACCCCGGGCGTCTCGGCCAGCAGCCGGAGCGCCACCACCAGGGCCAGCGCCTCGTCGCGGGTCAGCCGCAGGGGCCGGTCGATGCCGGCGTCGTAGGTGATGGTCACCCGGTCGCCGTCGAGCGCCATGTCGATGAGGTCGCCCGGGCCGTAGCCGGGCAGCCCGCACACCCACAGCAGCTCCAGGTCGTCGCGGAGCTGGCGCTCGGTCACACCCAGGTCCGCCGCCGCTTCGGCGACCGCGATGCCGGGCCGGGCCAGCAGGTAGGGCACCAGGTTGAGCAGCCGGGACAGCCGGTCGGTGGAGCCGCTCACGACCGATCACTCCGCCCGCCGTGCGCCGCCGCGATGACCCGGTCGCCGGGTGCTGCCGCGCCGGGATGGGCGGCAGCGATCTCATGGAGCCGCTTCACGACGAAGTCACGTACCTCCGGCGGGTCTTCCACGACGAGGTCCGCGCCGTAGCCGACGAGCCAGCCGGCCAGCCGCTCGGCGTCGGCGTACTTGAGCACCACGCGGTCGCCGTCCTCGCCGGCGACGACCCGGTCGGCGTAGCGGCGGATGCCGGTGGCACGCCCCTTCCGGACCAGCACGGTGGCCTCCCGCGTGCGCTCCGGCGGTCCCGACCACCGGGCGACGTAGCTGATGAGATCGACTTCGGGTGGCTCGTAGGCGCCGGGGCTGCCGGCCCGCCGCACGGCGCCGACGACCCGGGAGAGCCGGAAACAGCGGGGCGCGTCGCGCCCCAGGTCGTGGCCCACGACGTACCACCGGCCGCGCCAGCACACCACGCCCCAGGGCTGCAGCTTGCGCGTCTTCGGCTGGTCGTCCTCGGGTGTGCGGTAGTCGAACGTCACCGCCTGCCGGTCGCGCACCGCGCCGGTCAACGGCTCGAAGGCCGGGTCCACCCGCACCACCGGCTCCACCCCGAGCGTGGCGTGCGGGTCGACGTCGATGCCGGCGGCGCGCAGCTTGGTCAGCGCGGACGACGCCGCCGCGGCGAGGCCGGCGTGCTGCCAGGTCCGCGCGGCGATGCCCACGGCGGCCGCCTCGTCGGGCTCGAGATGGATGTCGGGCAGCGCGTACTCGCCCCGGGCGATGCGGTAGCCGGGCTCGCTGTCGAAGATGCTGGCGGTGCCGATCTCCAGCGGGACGCCGAGGTCACGCAGCTCCGCCTTGTCCCGCTCGAACTTCCGCTGGAACGCCTCGTGGTCGCGAGGATCCCGCGGATCGTGCTCGTAGCCGGGCACGGTCGCGGCGATCTGCGCCGCGGTCAGGAAGCGGCGCGTGGACAACAGGCAGATGACCAGGTTGACGAGTCTTTCGGTGCGGCTGCGCGACACGCTAGCGACGCTAGCAGCGTCAGCCTCGATCCGCCGACGCCTCCCGGGTATTTCCGAACACTCGTACGACGAACGCGCCTTCCGGGCCGGGCAACCAGCGTGCGCTAGCGTGACACGGTGATCCAATGGCGCCAGGGCACCGTGACCGGACTGCGCCGTCGCTGGCGCGGCACGGTCGAACTCGACGTGGCGCTGCGGCGTCGCCGGCCCGAGGACCCCGCATCGGTACGGGCGCTGGCCTACCCGGCGCTGGTGGGTGAGCCGGAGCCGGGCGACACGGTCCTGCTCAACGTCAACGCGCTCGCGCTCGGGTTGGGCACCGGCGGGTACGCCCTGGTCGTCGCGCTGCCGGACCGGCTGCCACCCGACGACGACCGCCCCGGTCACGTCGTGAAAGCGCGGTACACGCCCCAGCAGGCGGTGGTGCTCGCGGCCGACGAGGAGGCCTCGCCGCACCGGGACGTCCTGGCGGCGGCGGACTCGCTGGACGGAATGCCGGTGGTCACCGCCGACCTGCACTCCGCGCTGCCCGCGGTCGTCGCCGGCGTGCAGGCCGACCGGCCGCAGGCGCGCATTGCGTACGTGATGACCGACGGCGGCGCGCTTCCGGCCTGGTTCTCGCGGACCCTCGACGCGCTGTCCGACCGGCTCGCCGGAGTGGTCACCGTCGGGCAGGCGTTCGGTGGTGATCTCGAGGCCACGAACGTGCACAGCGGCCTGCTGGCCGCCCGCCACGCCCTGCGCGCCGACGTGGCGGTGGTGACCCAGGGTCCGGGCAACCTCGGTACCGGTACGCCCTGGGGCTACTCCGGCGTCGCCGTCGGCGAGGCGGTGAACGCGGTGGCGGCGCTGTCCGGGCGCCCCGTCGGTTCGCTGCGCATCTCCGCTGCCGATCCCCGGCCCCGCCACCACGGCGTGTCCCACCACAGCCTGACCGCGTACGGCAGGGTCGCCCTCGCGGCCGCCGACCTGGTGGTGCCGGCGGGCGTCGACTCCTGCCTGGGCGTCCACGAGGCGCTCACCCCGTTGCGGCAGCGGCACCGGATCGTCACGGTCGCCGTCGACGGCCTCGACGCGGCGCTGCGGGCGCTGCCGGTGAAGCTGTCGACGATGGGCCGCGACCTGGACGCCGACACGGTCTACTTCCTGGCCGCCGCCGCGGCGGGCCGGCACGCGGCCGCGCTGCTGTAGCCGCCGCTGCGGCTGACCGACCGGCGCGGCGGTCAGGCGTCGGCGGTGGCCTCACGGTCGGCCGGTACGGCCGTCCCGCGGCGGGCCACCAGAAGGAAAGCGAGCACGCCGCCGCTCGCGGCGGCCGCCATCGCGACCCCCATCGGCGTGGCGCTGCGTGCGCCGGCCAGGCCGACGAGCGGCGCGACGACCGCGCCGCACACCATCTGCGCCGCGCCGAGCAGCGCAGACGCCGTGCCCGCCTGTTCCGGATGTAGGTCCAGCGCCAGTGCGGTGGTGTTGGGCAGCACCATGCCGAGCGACGACATGAAAACGAACAGCGGCACAGCCGCCGCGAGCAGGCTGCTGTGCCGGCCGGCGGCGAGCAGCAGCGCGGCCGCCGCTCCGAGCAGGATGACCAGGGCGACCGCGAGCACACGACGCGGTGCCATCCGCCGGACGAGGCGGCCGTTGAGCTGGCCGACGAGCACGAAACCCAGGGCGTTCAGCCCGAACAGCACGCCGTACCGCTGTGGTGAGGCTCCGTAGACCTGCTGCAGCACGAAAGACGAGCCCGAGATGTACGCGAACAGTCCGGCGCCCGCCATTCCTAGCGTGAGCACGTACCCGACGTACCCGGCGTCCCACAGCAGCGACCGCGCGCCGCGCAGTATCTGCGTCAGGCCGCCGGCCTGACGGCGCGCCGCTGGCAGGGTTTCCGGCAGCCCGGCCCAGGCGGCGGCGAAGACCGCCGCGCCGATCGCGGTGAGGACGACGAAGACCCCGCGCCAGTTGGCCATCCGCAGGACGAGTCCGCCGACGCTCGGAGCGAGAACCGGGGCGACGCCGAAGATCAGCATCAGCCGCGAGAAGTACGCGGCGGCGGCCGAACCGCTGTACAGATCGCGTACGACGGCGCGCGCGATCACGATGGCGGCGCCGCCGGCGACGCCCTGGCCCAGCCGGGCGGCGGTCAACGCCCCGGACGACGAAGCCACGGCGCACAGCAACGAGGCGACCGAATACAGCCCGAGGCCGGCCAGCATTGGACGTCGCCGTCCCCAGCGGTCACTGAGCGGACCGGTCAGCAACTGCCCGGTCGCGAGCCCGACCAGGCAGGCAGTGAGGGTGAGCTGGGCCCCTGACGGTCCGGCGTGGAACTCGGCGGCGATCCGGGGCAGCGCCGGCAGGTACATGTCCATCGAGAACGGCCCGACACCGGTCACGGTCCCGAGGAGGACCATGAGCCAGCCCGGCCGCGGTACCCGCCCCTGCTCCTGGGACGTCACCGGCGGAAGGCGGTCACGACAGCAGCACCACGGCTGCCCAGGCGCCCAGGATCGCGATCAGCGCCACCGCGAGGATCCAGGTCGGTATCGCGGGCTCACCGCGCCGGTTGCGCTCGATCTCGGCGGCGATCCTCGACCTCCGCCGCTCGATGCGGCGGACGGCCCACGCGACCATGTCGAGCCGTGACGCCTCCGTCCCGGCTCGCCCGTCGGGCGCGGTGTGGGCGGCGGCGGGCTCCGGCGCGGTCGCGTCGTCAGCCACCGGAGGCTCAGCCGGTGGCGGCTCAGCCGTGTCGGCAGCCGCTGTCGGCTCGGCCGCGGAGTCGTTGTGTGTCATCGCGCCGCCGAGCCTACCGGCTGCCGGCCCGCTCCGGTCACATACTCGCGATCAACCGGTCCACCCGCTCGTCGTACGCCCGGAACGGGTCCTTGCACAGGACCGTACGCTGCGCCTGGTCGTTGAGCTTCAGGTGCACCCAGTCGACGGTGAAGTCGCGGCGCCGTTCCTGAGCGTGCCGGATGAACTCCCCGCGCAGGCGGGCGCGGGTGGTCTGCGGCGGCGTCTCCTTGGCCTGGAAGATCTCCACGTCCGTGGCGACCCGGTCGACCGCGCCGCGCTTCTCCAGCAGGGCGTACAGACCGCGACCGCGACGGAGGTCGTGGTAGGCCAGGTCCATCTGCGCCACCCGGGGGTGCGACAGCGGCAGGTCGTGCTTGCGCTGGTAACCCTCGATCATCCGCAGCTTGGTCACCCAGTCGATCTCACGCTCCACCCCGGACAGGTCGCCGCTCTCGACCGCCTGCAGCACCCGGCCCCACAGGTCCACGACCCGCTTCGTGGCCGCGTCGGCGCCGCGCCGCTCGACGAACTCGGTGGCCCTGGTGAAGTACTCCTGCTGGATCTCGAGCGCGCTGCACTCCTTGCCGTTGGCGAGCCGTACCTTACGCCGCCCGGTGATGTCGTGGCTGACCTCCCGGATCGCCCGGATGGGGTTCTCCAGGGTCAGGTCCCGCACCGGCACACCGGCCTCGATCATCCGCAGCACGATGTCGGCGCTGCCGACCTTCAGCAGCGTGGTGACCTCGTTCATGTTGGAGTCACCCACGATCACGTGCAGTCGCCGGTACCGCTCGGCGTCGGCGTGCGGCTCGTCGCGGGTGTTGATGATCGGCCGGCTCCGCGTCGTCGCCGACGACACGCCCTCCCAGATGTGCTCGGCCCGCTGCGACAGGCAGTACACCGCGCCCCGCGGGGTCTGCAGCACCTTGCCGGCGCCACAGATGAGCTGGCGGGTGACCAGGAACGGGATGAGGACGTCAGCCAGCCGGCCGAACTCCCCGTGGCGGCTGACGAGATAGTTCTCGTGGCAGCCGTACGAGTTGCCGGCCGAGTCGGTGTTGTTCTTGAACAGGTAGATCTCGCCGGCGATGCCCTCGTCGTGCAGGCGCTTCTCGGCGTCGACGAGCAGGCCTTCGAGGATGCGTTCGCCGGCGCGGTCGTGTACGACGAGATCGGGAACGGAGTCGCACTCCGGAGTCGCGTACTCCGGGTGCGAGCCGACATCAAGGTAAAGCCGCGCGCCGTTGCGCAGGAACACGTTGCTCGAACGGCCCCACGACACGACCCGGCGGAATAGGTAACGCGCCACCTCATCCGGGGACAGCCGCCGCTGCCCGCGGTAGGTACAGGTGACCCCGTACTCGGTCTCCAGTCCGAAGATGCGCCGGTCCATGGAAAGACATTAGCCGCCGAGGACGCATTCCTGCCCTACCGATCCGGGGTGGATCGGTCTGTTTTCTCGCGCGTACGGTCATCACCCGGAAACGGACGGCTGACGGCCGCCGGTGCCCGCTGCTCAGCGCCCGGCGGTGATCTCCGGCTCGGACAGCCCAAAGGCCGCGCGGACCAGCCCCAACGCCTGCTCCGGGTCGAGCCCCAGCCGACGCGTCTCCTCGGCGTAGCGGGCCGCCAGCCGCTCGGCCTCGGCGGGCACCCCGCTGGCGCGGTGGGTGACGAAGGTCCCGTGGCGGCCTCGCGTCTCGACCAGGCCGGCTGCCTCGAGCTCGCGGTACGTACGCGCGACCGTGTTGACCGCCAGGCCCAGGTCGCCGGCGAGCTGCCGGACGGTGGGCAGCCGGGTGCCCGCAGCCAGGCGGCCCTCACGGGCCAACGCCGCGATCTGCGAGCGGACCTGCTCGTACGGTGGCACCGGCGACGCCGGGTCAATCTGGATCTTCATGGCGCCCCCGCTTCCCGACCAGCGCTCCGGCAGCGGCGCAGGATCAGGCCTCGCCGCCGGCGGTCGGGTCGACCCCGCCCGGCGACTTGTCGGCCGGCGACGAGCCCGGTCCGGCGACCTCCGGCGCGCCGGCGGCCTCCCCCGTGGCCGGCTCCTCCGCGGCCGCCTCGCCCTCGCCCTCGCCCTCCTGGGCGGTGAGCAGCCCGGTGAGCGCCGCGCCCGTGATGCGCCGGAAGGTACGCCCGGTGCGCCGACGGTCGAGCACCGCCACCTCGAGCTGGCCGGCCTCCAACCGGCGCGGCTGGCCACCCTCCCCACCGACGCTGCCCAGCGACCGGACGGCCAGGCGCAGCGCGTCCTGCAGCGACATGTCGGGCCGGTGGCTACCCCGCAGAACCTCGGAGATGGCCTCCGCCTGGCCGCCCATCGCGATCGTGCCCGTGTCCGACTCGTCGTACACCGAGCCGTCGTAGGTCAGCCGGTACAGCTCGTCTCGCTCCGGCCGGGCGCCGACCTCGGCGACGCAGATCTCGACCTCGAACGGCTTGGACTGCTCGGTGAAGATCGCGCCGAGCGTCTGGGCGTACGCGTTGGCCAGCGCCCGGGCGGTCACGTCCCGGCGGTCGTACGAGTATCCGCGCAGGTCCGCGTGGCGGATGCCGGCGGCGCGCAGGTTTTCGAACTCGTTGAACCGGCCGACGGCGGCGAACCCGATCCGGTCGTAGATCTCACTCACCTTGTGCAGCGCCGTCGACAGGTTCTCGGCGACGAAGAGCACCCCGCCCTCGTAGGTGAGTACGACGACGCTGCGACCGCGGGCGATGCCCTTACGGGCGTACTCCGAGCGGTCCCGCATGATCTGCTCGGGCGAGGCGTAGAACTGCATGGCCACGGCGGCTTGCGTCTCCTTTACGGCGTCGTCGACTTACGCAGACTGGGTGGGTGGCGTCAGCCGCCCGGGTTCTCCATCCGGCCGCGCACCACTTCCTCGGCCACGGCGGCGGCCTCGTCATCGGTCAGCCGCCGCGAGCCCTCGGCGGTGGCGGTCATCACGACCGGGAAGATCCGGCGGGTCAGGTCCGGACCACCGGTCGCGGTGTCCTCGTCGGCGGCGTCGTAGAGCGCCTCCATCGCCAACCGGACCCCCTCGTCAAGGCTGACGCCGTCGCGGTACCGCTTCTTGAGCGCCGACTTGGCGAACAGCGAGCCCGAGCCGATGGCGTCGAAGCCCTTCTCCTCGTAGACCCCGCCGGCGATGTCGAAACTGAAGATACGCCCGGCGTGCGCCGGGTCCTCGGCGTCCACGTCGAAGCCGGCGAACAGCGGGATCACGGCGAGCCCCTGGAGCGCGGCGCCCAGGTTGTTGCGGATCATGGTCGCCAACCGGTTGGCCTTGCCGTGCAGCGAGAGCATCGCGCCCTCGATCTTCTCGTAGTGCTCCAGCTCCACCTGGAACAGTCGCATGAGCTCGATGCCGACGCCGGCGGTGCCCGCGATGCCGACCAGCGAGTACGCGTCGGCGGCGAAGACCTTCTCGATGTCGCGGCTGGCGATCAGATTGCCCATCGTGGCCCGGCGGTCGCCGGCCATCACCACCCCGTCGGCGGTCGTCAGCGCGACGATCGTCGTGGCGTGCGGCGACACGTCGGCGGACGCGCCGACCGGCAACGGGCGCCGTCCGGGCAGCAGGTCAGGTGCGGCGAGGCTCAGGAACTCGGTGAAGGACGAGGTGCCCGGCGTGGTGAACACAGCCGGTAGCCGCCCGGATGGATCAAAACCCGCTGCCACGTGGTTCCTTTCAGGTATCTGATCGCCTCGCTCAGCCGCTGGACGTCGTCCTCGAACTGACCCAGGCCGCCGTTGCAGTTGGAACAGAGAATGCCACGTACGTTACCGAACACATGATCGTGGTCAACATGCTTGGGGTCGGGGCTGCCGCAGATTGCGCAGACGCCGCCCTGCTCGGCCAGAAGGCGCTCAAACTCCTTCTGGCCGATGCGGTAGCGACGCCTCAGGTGGTACTCGCAGGTGCTGCCGTACAGGCGTTCCGACAGCGACGGCGAAGCGATCCGTCCCTGTCGTCAAGGGGCATAGGCATATCCGGTTTTACCGGTTAGCCTCATTCGCCCCCTTTCTGCACGTAGCCTCGGACAAATTCTTCTGCGTTCTCTTCGAGCACGGAGTCGATCTCGTCGAGCAGATCGTCCACGTCCTCGGTCAGCTGCTCGTTGCGCTCGGTCACTTCGGCACTGGCCTCAGGGGCCGGCGCCTCGTCGATCTCTTCGTCGCGGCGGGAACGGCTCGACTGCGACCGTCCGCCGGGTTCACGAGTTGCCATGGGGGCCTCCTCTGGGACACTGCCGGTGCGTGCTGTGCGTGTCAACGTACCGCGATCCTCCGACGTTACCCGGAGGTGATCGCCTCAAGCAGATCCTTCGCGCTTGCGCAGCGGTCGAACAGTGCGCCCACGTGCTTTCTGGTTCCGCGCTCCGGCTCCATCATCGGAACCCGCACCAGGGACTCCCGGCCCACGTCGAAGATCACCGAGTCCCAGCTCGCGGCGACGACCTCGGAGGCGTACTGCGCCAGACAGCGGCCGCGGAAGTAGGCGCGGGTATCGTCCGGTGGCTCGACCATCGCGCGGCGCACCTCGTCGTCGGCGAACAGCGTCTTCATCGCGCCCCGGGCGACCAGGCGGTGGTAGAGACCCTTCTCCGGCCGCACGTCCGAGTACTGCAGGTCGACCAGTTGCAGCTTGTGCGACGCCCACCCGAGGGACTCGCGTTCGCGGTAGCCCTCCAGCAGCCGCAGCTTCGCCACCCAGTCCAGCTCGTCGGCGCACAGGCCGGGATCGCGACCGAGACGGTCGAGGACGCTCTCCCAGCGGTTCAGCACGTCGAAGGTGATCTCCTCGGCGCTGTCGTCGCCCCGGCGCGCCTCCGCGAACGCGCGGGCCCGCTCGTAGAACGCCCACTGGATGTCCAGCGCGGACAACCGCCGCCCGTCGCGCATGCGGATGAGGTGCTTGAGCGACGGGTCGTGGCTGACGGCCTTGAGCTCGGTCACGGGATCGGCGATGCCGAGGTCGCCGGGGAGAGCCTTCTCCTCGATCATGGCCAGCACCAGGGACGTGGTGCCGACCTTCAGGTAGGTGGAGATCTCCGAGACGTTGGCGTCGCCGATGATGACGTGCAGCCGCCGGTACTTGTCGGCATCCGAGTGCGGCTCGTCCCGGGTGTTGATGATCGGTCGCTTGAGCGTCGTCTCGAGCCCCACCTCGACTTCGAAGAAGTCCGCGCGCTGAGAGATCTGGAAGCCGGGGGTGGAGCCGTCCTGGCCGATGCCGACCCGACCCGCACCGCAGACAATTTGGCGGGTGACGAAAAACGGCGTCAAATGAACGACGATGTCGGCGAACGGCGTCGAACGGCGCATCAGGTAGTTCTCGTGGGCACCGTAGCTGGCGCCCTTGTTGTCGGTGTTGTTCTTGTACAGGTGGATGGGGTGCGATCCCGGGATCGTCGCCGCCCGCCGGGACGCCTCGGCCATCACCCGCTCCCCCGCCTTGTCCCACAGCACCAGGTCGCGGGGGTTGGTCACCTCGGGCGTCGAGTACTCCGGGTGGGCGTGGTCGACGTAGAGCCGTGCGCCGTTGGTCAGTATCACGTTGGCCAGGCCCAGGTCCTCGTCGGCGAGCGCCTCGGCGGGGTCGTAGAGGGCGCCGGAGTAGCTGAAGCCGCGGGCGTCCCGCAGCGGCGACTCCTCCTCGTAGTCCCACCGGGCGCGCCCGCCCCGGGTCAACTCGGGCCGGGCGCCGTAGGCGTTGACGACCTGTGACGAGGTGACCATCGGGTTGGCACCGGGCTGCCCCGGCACCGACACGCCGTACTCGACCTCGGTGCCTATTACCCGCCGGACGCTCATGCCACCGCCTCGCTACGCCCGCTGATTCGCTCGCTACGCCCGCTCATGCCGCCGCCTCGCTCCGCTCAGCGGCGCCATGAGGCTCATCCGCCCTGCGCCCGCTGATTCGCTCGCTACGCCCGCTCATGCCCGCTCCCTCGCATCACCCGGGCGCAAGCGTGCGCACCCGGGTCGCCGCCCTTGAGCCCCTGCAACGAGCCTACGGCGCGGCGCTGTGAATCGGTGACCGGACGTGGCGGGCGTTACCGCGGCCGCGCGCGGCCACCTCCCCGCCGGAAACCATGATCGCCTGACGACTTCGGGGCGCCCGCCGGTCGCGGGCGCCCCGAAGTTTCGACCCCTACAGGTACTGGCCGGTGTTGCTGGCGGTCTCGATCGACCGGCCGGACTCGGCGCCCTTTCCGCCGGAGACGAGCGTGCGGATGTAGACGATCCGCTCGCCCTTCTTGCCGGAGATGCGGGCCCAGTCGTCGGGGTTGGTCGTGTTGGGCAGATCCTCGTTCTCCCGGAACTCGTCGACGCAGGCGTCCAGCAGGTGCTGCAGGCGCAGCCCCTTCTGCCCGTTGGCCAGGAAGTCCTTGATGGCCATCTTCTTGCCGCGGTCGACGATGTTCTGGATCATCGCGCCCGAGTTGAAGTCCTTGAAGTACAGGACCTCCTTGTCACCGTTGGCGTAGGTGACCTCGAGGAACCGGTTCTCCTCGCTCTCGGCGTACATCCGCATGACCGTGGCGTCGATCATCGCCGCCACCGTCGCCTCGCTGGAGTGCCCGTGCTCGCCCAGGTCGTCCTCGTGCAGCGGCAGGTCGGTCAGGATGTACTTGCTGAAGATGTCCTTGGCCGCCTCAGCGTCCGGACGCTCAATCTTGATCTTCACGTCGAGCCGTCCGGGGCGCAGGATCGCCGGGTCGATCATGTCTTCCCGGTTGGAGGCGCCGATGACGATGACGTTCTCCAGGCCCTCGACCCCGTCGATCTCGCTGAGCAGCTGCGGGACGATCGTGTTTTCCACGTCCGAGGAGACGCCGGAGCCGCGGGTGCGGAACACCGAGTCCATCTCGTCGAAGAACACGATGACCGGCGTGCCCTCGCTGGCCTTCTCCCGGGCCCGCTGGAAGATCAGCCGGATGTGCCGCTCGGTCTCACCCACGTACTTGTTGAGCAGCTCCGGACCCTTGATGTTGAGGAAGTAGCTGGCGCGCTTCTCCTCACCGCGCTTCTCGGCGATCTGCTTGGCCAGCGAGTTGGCCACCGCCTTGGCGATCAGGGTCTTGCCACAGCCGGGCGGGCCGTAGAGCAGGACACCCTTCGGCGGGCGCAGCTGGTGCTCACGGAACAGGTCGGAGTGCAGGAACGGCAGCTCCACGGCGTCGCGGATCTGCTCGATCTGCCGACCGAGGCCACCGATGTCGGCGTAGTCGACGTCGGGCACCTCCTCCAGCACCAGCTCCTCGACCTCGCTCTTGGGGATCCGCTCGTACGCGTACGCCGAACGCGGTTCGATCATGAGCGAGTCGCCCGCGCGGAGCGGGGCGTCGAGCAGCGTCTCGGCGAGGAACACGATGCGCTCCTCGTCGGCGTGAGAGATCACGAGGGCGCGGTCGCCACCCTCGAGAACCTCCTTGAGCATGACGACCTCGCCGCTGCGCTCGAAGCCGAACGCGTCGACGATGTTGAGGGCATCGTTGAGCAGCACCTCCTGGCCCCGTCGAAGGTCATCGACGTCGAGCGCGGGAGATACGGCGACACGCAGCTTCCGCCCGCCGGTGAAGACATCCACGGTGCCGTCGTCGTGCTTGCCGAGGAAGATGCCGTACCCGCTCGGCGGCTGCGCCAGGCGGTCGACCTCCTCCTTGAGCGTGATGATCTGCGCACGCGCTTCCTTGAGCGTCGCGACCAGGCGCTCGTTGTTCTCCGTGATACGGGCGATCTGAGCCTGAGCCGCCGCCAGCCGCTCTTCGAGCTGACGCACGTGTCGCGGACTCTCGGTCAGCTTGCGCCGCAGCAGTGCGATCTCTTCCTGCAGGAACGCGACCTGGTTGGAGAGATCGCGGGCGTCCTTCTCCCACCGTGCGGCGCGCGTCTCCGCGTCGTCGCTGCGTGCCACGTCCCACCTCCCCGGGGCTTTGAACGTCGTGCTCTAACACTAACTGCTGATCGCCCAAGAAGCCCCGTACCAAACGCCACGACGTGATCTGTTACCGATCCGGGGGGCGCGCGCTGCATGGTCGATGTCCCGTCGGGTACCGTCGCCGATGAGGCGCGTCCGGGAGGAACCACATGGCTGTCGACACTGATGAATTGCTGGTCTGGGTCGACCAGAAGCTCTGCACCGGCGACGGGCTGTGCGTCCAGTACGCCCCCGAGGTCTTCGAGTTCGACGTCGACGGCCTGGCCTATGTCAAAGACGACTCCGGCGAGCTGCAGCTCGCGGAGGGCGCCCGGGTCGACGTGCCCGCGCACCTGCGCCTGGACGTCATCGACGCCGCCAAGGAGTGCCCGGGCGAGTGCATTCACGTGCAGCGGGCCAGCGACGGCGCGCCGGTCGCCGGCCCGGACGCCGAGGACTGACCGACGGGCGGCCGCTCAGTGCATCGGTCGGCCGCTCAGAGCATCGGCCGGCCGACCAGCGAGGCCACCAGGCGGGCGAACTCCTCCAACCGCGCAATCTGACCCGCGCCGCCGTCGTCGAGGGTCTTGCCGAACCGCAGCGCGTCGTGGCGCATCGTCAACGCCGGGTCGTCCGCGGCCGCCGCGCCGCTCCCTTCGTCCAGTGATGTAAGCAACAGGTACACGTCGATACTGTCCACTCGGACGACCCCGGCCGGCGTACGGGTCAGTCGTCGCCGGCAGCCCACCTCGGTGACCGCGGACAGCGCGACGACACGCACCGACGAGGTCATGGAGCCGGGCGGGCCGTCGCCGGGCGGCACGTCCTCGCCGTGCCAGAGCACCAGCCGGGTGCCGTCGCAGACGACGACCTCCTGCCACACCCCGTTGACGTCGTTGACGAACCGCTCCAGCGTGAACCCCAGCACGCTGGAGCCGCGCAGCACGCCCGACAGCGAGTCGAGGGCGATCTCGGGATCGCGCAGGTAGGCCCGCGCCGCCGAGTCCAGATCCTGGTATGGCGACCAGTCCGGAAAGACCGCAGGAATCTCGCTGCCGAAGCCGGGCAGCGTCATGTCACCTCCAGGCCGTCGGGGTCCGGGGCGGGACCGCCGGCCGTAGCTCCGTCCGCATCGCCCGTGCCGAGGCCGGAGTTGACCGCGCCGCGGCGCAGCGCGTACGCCTCGGCGCCCTTGCTGGGCTTACGGCGCCGGGGCGGGGCGACCACACCGGGGGCCAGGCGACGGCTGCTCACCAGAAACGCCGTGTGGGCGATCATACGGTGGTCCGGGCGCACGGCAAGACCCTCGACGTGCCAGTCGCGCACCAGGCTCTCCCACGCCCTCGGCTCGGTGAACCCGCCCCGCTCGCGCAGCGCCTCGACCAGTTCCGACAACTGGGGGGTGGTCGCCACGTACCCGATGAACACCCCGCCCGGCACGAGCGCGCGGTCGACCACGTCGAGCACCTCCCACGGGGTCAGCATGTCGAGGATTATCCGGTCGAACCCGGTCTCGTCACAGCCCGCCACGTCACCGACCCGCAGCGTCCAGTTGGGCGGCACCGCTCCGAAGAACGCGTCGACGTTGCGCCGCGCGACGTCGGCGAACTCCGGGCGGAGCTCGTACGAGGTGACCTGCCCGGTCGGCCCGACCGCGCGGAGCAGGGAGCAGGTCAGCGAACCGGAGCCGGCGCCGGCCTCGAGCACCCTGGCGCCCGGGAAAATGTCACCCATCGCGACGATCTGCGCCGCATCCTTGGGGTAGATGACCTGCGCGCCGCGCGGCATCGACAGCACGTAGTCGGCCAGCAGGGGCCGCAGCGCCAGGTACGCGGTGCCGCCGCTGGAGGTCACCACGCTGCCCTCCGGACGCCCGATCAGGTCGTCGTGCTCGAGCCCGCCGCGGTGGGTGTGGAACGTCTTGCCGGGCTGCAGCACGAGGGTGTGCATGCGGCCCTTGGGATCGGTGAGCTGCACCCGGTCGCCGGGTTGGAAGGGACCCCGCCGCACCCGGGGCAGTTCACCCCTGCCGTCGCCGCCGACGCTCGCGGAGTCGGGCGTGGTCGGGGTGTTGGGCTGCGGAACGGTCACCGTACGGTCTCCTTGGCGATGAGCGGATCCGCGGCGTCGCCGCCACGGAGAATTCCCACCACATCCTCGCCCGAGGCCGCTCCAGCCTCGCGGTGAGGGTGGCCGGCGGCCGGGCCCACCGGCCACCCGGCTGACGGCACACACGCCCCACGGCACTTCCGGGCGGTTTCGTCACACGGCTCGCCTAACCTGTCCCGCATGACGGTCGAAATGGTCAGGGATCCCGCAGAGCCGACAGGACCCGAGGTGGTGAGCCCGCCGGCGGGCGACGCGCCACGGCCGCCGTCGCTGTCGCCCTCGCGCGCGGCCGACTTCAAGACCTGCCCGCTGCTGTTCCGCTTCCGCACCATCGACCGACTCCCCGAGCAGCCGACCCCGGACCAGGTGCGGGGCACGCTGGTGCACGCGGTCCTGGAGCACCTGTTCGACCTGCCGGCCGCCGACCGCACCCCGGAACGCGCCGCCGAACTGGTCTCGCCACAGTGGGAGCGGCTGCTGGCCGAGCAGGCGGATCTGGCCGACCTGTTCGCACCGGACGCGGACCTCACCCCCGCGGAGTTCCTCGCCTCGGCGACCGACCTGCTGAGCGGATACTTCGCGATGGAGGATCCACGGCGGCTGGAGCCCGCCCAGCGCGAGACGCTCATCGAGTCGGTGATCGGCGACGGGCTGCTCATCCGGGGCTACGTCGACCGGCTGGACGTCTCCCCGGCCGGAGACATGCGGGTGGTCGACTACAAGACCGGCGGCGCGCCGCGTGAGGCGTTCGAGGCGCGCGCGCTGTTCCAGTTGAAGTTCTACGCGCTCGTGCTGTGGCGCATCCACGGCGTCGTGCCGCGCGTGCTGCGCCTGCTCTACCTGCGCGACACCGAGGTGTGCGACTACAGCCCGGACGCCGACGAACTGTTGCGCTTCGAGCGCAACCTGCTGGCGCTGTGGCAGGCGATCGAGCGCGCCACCCAGACCGGCGACTTCCGCCCCAAGCCCAGCCGGCTGTGCGGCTGGTGCGCCCACCAGGCGCACTGCCCGGAGTACGGCGGCACTCCCCCGCCGTACCCGGGGACGGCCGACCGGCCGGGCGCGCTCCTGCCGGCCGGCGAGGAGGTCCCCGGCGCGGAGTGATGCCGTTCGCGTCGCCGGAGCCGTCGCAGCCCCGCCCGGCCACGTGGCCAAGGCACCGCTCCACGGCCGCAGCCTCCGCCTGTCCGCCATCGACACCCGTGTCGCCGTCCCCGGGCCGAAAAGGCCTCGCGTACGGCTGCGACGGCGGCTACCGTAATCCCCGTACACCGTACGTCGTACGCGGGTGACGGGTATCCGCCGCAAGCGGGGCCCCGTTCGCCTACTCCCTCTACCGTCGTTGCCGAATCAACGGGGACCTTCGAAAGGACTTGATGTGACCACGGCACTCCCGACAGCGGTCGACGTCGCCGCCCGCGCGGTGGATGTGTGGAAGGTATACGGCAGTGGCGAGGCCCAGGTCGTCGCGCTGCACGGGGTCAGTGTGGAGCTCGAACGCGGTCGATTCACCGCGATCATGGGACCGTCGGGGTCGGGCAAGTCGACCCTGATGCACTGCCTCGCGGGGTTGGACACGGTGACGCGGGGCGAGGTCTTCGTGGGCGACACCCGGGTGTCCGGGCTGGGTGACCGGGCGCTCACCGACCTGCGCCGGGACAAGGTCGGCTTCATCTTCCAGCAGTTCAACCTGCTGCCCACGCTCACCGCGGAGGAGAACATCCTGCTGCCGCTGTCGATCGCCGGACGCAAGCCCGACCGGCAGTGGTTCGACACCGTGGTCGACACGGTCGGCCTGCGCGACCGGCTGCGTCACCGCCCGACCCAACTGTCCGGCGGACAGCAGCAGCGCGTCGCCTGCGCCCGGGCGCTGGTGGCCCGGCCGGAGGTCATCTTCGCCGACGAACCCACCGGCAACCTCGACTCCCGTTCGGGCGCCGAGGTGCTGAGCTTCCTGCGCAGCTCGGTGCGCGAGTACGGGCAGACCATCGTCATGGTCACCCACGACGCGGGCGCCGCCTCGTACGCCGACCGCGTCATCTTCCTGGCCGACGGCCGGATCGTCGACGAGCTGCGCGAACCGACCTCCGAGGCGGTGCTCGAACGGCTCAAGCGCCTCGACGTCACCTCGGCCGAGGCGGCCGCGGCCGGCTCCGGGGCCGTGTGATGCTGCGCGCCACACTCAAGAGTCTGCTGTCGCGCAAGCTGCGCCTGCTGTTGAGCGGCCTGGCGGTGGTGTTGGCGGTGATGTTCGTGTCCGGCGCGTTCGTGCTGTCGGACACGCTCGGCCGCACCTTCGACTCGCTGTTCACCAACGTGTACTCGTACACCGACATCCAGGTCACGGCCAAGCCGAAGGTCACCGGCCCCGGCCAGGACGGCGCGCCGGCCAACATCCCGGCCGACATGGTGTCCAGGGTCGCCGCGGATCCCGGGGTGGCGAAGGCCACCGGCGCCGTGCTCGCCGAAGGCGCCCGGGCGGTCGGGCACAACGGCAAGAAGCTCGGCGGCGCCCCCGGCGCGCCCCGGTACGGCGCCAGCTGGCACGGCGAAGATCAGCTCATCTCATTGCGGGAGGGCCGCGGGCCGCGTGCCGACGACGAGGTCGCCATCGACGCGGGCGTCGCGACGCTCGGCAACTTCCGGGTCGGCGATCAGATCGGCGTGCTCACCCTCGAACCCAAGAAGACGTTCACGGTGGTGGGCGTCTTCGGGTACGCCGGAGGCCGGGACTCCATCGGCGGCGAGCAGACGGTCGCGTTCACCGAGCCGGTCGCCCAGCGCCTCATGCTCGGCGCGCCGAACGTGTACAACGTCATCGACGTCACGGTCACCGACAAGAAGGACCTGACGAAGGTACGCGACGCGCTGCGCGCCGACCTGGGCCCGGCCTACCAGGTGGACACCGGTGCCGACCTGGCCAAGAAGCAGGCCGACCAGGTCAAGAAGGCGCTGTCGTTCGTCACGTACGTCCTGCTGGGCTTCGCGGCCGTGGCGCTGCTGGTCGGGGTGTTCCTGATCCTCAACACCTTCTCGATCATCGTCGCCCAGCGGACCCAGGAGCTGGCGCTGCTGCGCGCGATGGGCGCCAGCCGGGGCCAGGTGATCCGCTCGGTCCTGCTCGAGGCCTCGCTGATCGGGGTGGTCTCCTGGCTGGTCGGGCTCGCGCTGGGCGTCGGCATCGGCGCCGCCGGGGCGTTCGCGTTGGCGAAGCTCAGCGGCGGACTGACGGCCGCCGGGGTCGGCGTTCCGCCGGCCGCCTGGATCGTGTCGTTCGTCGTCGGTATCGGTGTGACGATCGCCGCCGCGCTGATGCCGGCGGTTCAGGCCGCACGCGTGCCACCCATCGCGGCGATGCGTCAGGCCAGCGCCAGCGACCGGCCGCTGACCCGGTTGACGGTGGCCGGCGGGGTCCTGCTGGCCGGCGGCGGTTCGGCGCTGGTCTTCGGCCTGTCCGGCAAGGCGCACGGAAACACGATCGGGTGGGTGGTCGGCGGGGTCTTCGCCACCTTCATCGCGGTCGCCCTGCTGACGCCGCTGCTCGGCCGGCCGGTGGTGTCGCTGCTGGGCCGCCTGTTCGCCTGGTCGGTGCCGGGCCAGCTGGGGCGGCGCAACTCGGCGCGCAACCCGCGGCGGACGGCCATCACCGCCGCCGCCATGATGATCAGCATCGCGCTGGTCACCGGCATCAGCACCATCTTCGCGTCGGTGAGTGACAGCATCACCAAGCTCGTCAACGAGCAGATCCAGGCCGACCTGATAATCGCCGGGCAGCAGACAGGGCCGATCCCGCCGGCGATCGACCCGGCCGCGCTGCGGCAGGTGCGTGGGCTGCCCACTGTGGACTCGGTGGCCGCCGAGGCCTACGACATGGGGATGGCCGACGGCCGGCAGTTGTTCGTCGGCGCCTTCGACGACCAGGCGGCCGCCGCGCGCATCCTCAAGCTCAAGGCCAAGGACGGCCGGCTCGACCGGCTCGGCGCCGGTGAGATCCTCGTCGACGACGCAACGGCGAGCAAGCGGCACTGGACGGTCGGCGCCAGCGTCTCCGTCCAACTGTCGCGCGGCGACGCCCGCACGTTCCGGGTAGTTGGCATCTTCACCGGCAACGCCAACCCGGGCGGCGGCGGCATCCTGGTCCCCTGGCGGGACGCCGCCTCGGGCTTCCGGGCGGCGACCCCCACGCAGGCGTTCATCAAGCTGCGGTCGGGTGCGAACGTCACGGCGACCAAGGGGCAGATCGACCGGATCCTGCGGGACAGCCCGGAGGTCAACGTCGTCACCCGCAGTGAGTGGATCGGTGACGCGACGAAGGTCTTCGACATCGTCCTGACGATCGTGCAGGTGCTGCTCGGGGTGGCCATGGTGATCGCGGTGCTGGGCATCGTCAACACGCTGGTGCTGTCGGTGCTGGAGCGCACCCGCGAGCTGGGCATGCTGCGGGCGATCGGGCTGCGTCGCGGCCAGACGATGCGGATGATCACTGTCGAGTCGGTGGTGATCTCGCTGTTCGGTTCGCTGCTCGGGATCGTGGTGGGTGCCGCCCTGGGCGCGGCGGTCGTCCACGCGCTCAAGGACAAGGGGATCACCGAGCTGTCGTTGCCGTGGGGCCTGATGGTGGCCTACCTCGTGGCCGGCGCCCTGGTCGGCGTGGCCGCCGCCGTCATCCCGGCCATCCGGGCGGCCCGGCTCAACGTGCTCGCCGCGATCGGGTACGAGTAGACCACCGTCCGGTGGGCAGGGGTCGTTCCACCCCGAGCGGGTGCGACGCCCCCTGCCCGCCGACCCCGAGCGTCCATGCCCTGGTGAACGCCGGCGGGCTCAGGGATGTCCCGGACAGACCCTGCCGGTTTTCCCTGAGCCGGAAACCGGTGACGAACTCCGTCGCGGGGTGGACGTGTCCAGCCGTCGATGCGCCGATCATCGTCATCAGGACCACGACGGAGACCGGACGGAGGAACGGTGACACTCATGAACGGCGTGCACACCGAGAACGCGGTGCGGAAGGACGAGACGGCGGTCCGCGCCGTCGACGTGTGGAAGGTGTACGGCGACGGCGAGGTCCGGGTGGCGGCACTGCGCGGCGTCAACCTGGAGCTGACCCGCGGAGCGCTCACCGTCATCATGGGGCCGGCGGGCTCGGGTAAGTCGACCCTGCTGCACTGCCTGGCCGGTCTGGATCCGGTCACCGGCGGCGACGTGTACATCGACGACACACCGGTCACCGCGCTGTGCGACCGAAGCCGGGTCCGACTGCGGCGCGACCGGGTCGGCTTCGTGTTCCAGCAGTCCAACCTGCTGACCGCGCTGACCGTGGAGGAGAACATCCTCCTGCCGCTGTCCATCATCGGTCGCGCGCCCGACCGGCGGTGGTTCGACGCCGTCGTCGACACCGCCGGCGTGCGCGACCTGCTGCGTCACCGCCCGGGGCAGCTGTCGGGCGGACAGCAGCAGCGGGTGGCCTGTGCCCGGGCCCTCCTACCCCGGCCACGGGTGATCTTCGCCGACGAGCCCACCGGCGATCTGGACGCCCGGTCCGGCGCGGAGGTTCTGGGCTTCCTGCGCAACGCGGCGCGGGACTTCGGGCAGACGGTGGTGATCGTGAGCCGGCACGCCGACGTCGCCCGCTACGCCGACCGGGTCCTCTTCCTCTCCGACGGGCAACTGGTCAGCGAGCTCGCGGCGCCCACCACCGCCGCCGTCCTCGGCACGATGAGGGTCTGCGAACCGGCGGGAGCGGTCGGCTGACCCGCTTGGGACGGAGACCGACCTATCGTGCGCGCGTACCTGACCGTGCGGGGCCGCGAGCTGCGCGAGCCCGTCGAGCGACACTGGACCGACGCCGAGGAACGGCTGGCCGCCGTACCGTGCCAGGTGCGAGTACGGCGGCTCAGGCGACGGCGCGCCGCGCGACCAGGCTCCGCAGGGTCACCGCATCGGTCGCCGTGAGGCTGTCGATCGTGACGACGCCGTCCATCGGGATGAGCGCCACCTCGCACGGCACCGCGACCACGAGACAGCCGGCCGCCTTGGCGCTCGCCACACCGGTCGGTGAGTCCTCGATCGCGACGCACCGCGCCGCCTGCGCTCCGAGCTTGGCGGCGGCCGTCAGGTACGGCTCGGGGTGCGGTTTGGCGTTGCCCACCTCGTCGCCGCAGACCACGACATCGAAGTTGTGCGCGCCGATGGTCTCCAGCGCGACGTCCACCAGCCGTCGGCGCGTCGCGGTGACCAGGGCGGTGGGTATTCCCGCCGCCCTGACGTCGGCGAGCAGTTCACGGGCGCCGGGCCGCCAGATCAGCCCCTCGGCGAACAGTTTGCACACCCGGTCCTCCAGCCAGGTGACGCTCGCCTCGACGTCCCGCCATGGCTGCGCGATGTCGATGTGGAGGATGTCCATCGACTCCGACATGCTGGTGCCGACCATCCGGGTACGGGCCGCGACGGACAGCTCTCCCCCGTACCTGTGGGCAAGCTCCCGTAGACCGACGTCCCATACCTTCTCGCTGTCGACGAGGGTGCCGTCCATGTCGAACAGCACCGCCTCTAGTTGCGACACACCCACTCCACGCTCTCGGTGACGCATCAAACCTACGGTCGTGAGCGCGGTCACAGCTGGGTGCGGTTCACTCCTGGTCCCGTACATCGATGCACGTCGTCTCGGTTGTTATTCTCGGCGCGTGCCGAGTGACCCCGTCCGCTACCGCTCGGAAGACGAAGACAGCGCCCGTTGGCTGGGCTTCCCGTTCCGCCCGGGCGACATCGTGATCAGTACGCGGTCCAAGAGTGGCACCACGTGGATGCAGATGATCTGTGCGCTGCTGGTCTTCGGCAGCCCGGACCTGCCGGCGCCGCTGGCGGAGCTGTCACCGTGGCTCGACTGGCTCATCACGCCGCGCGACGAGGTGTTCGCCCGGCTCACCGCCCAGCAGCATCGACGATTCATCAAGACCCATACCCCACTCGACGGCATACCGCTCGACGCGCGGGCCACGTACATCGTGGTCGCCAGGCACCCGCTCGACATGGCCGTGTCGCTGTACCACCAGGGCGACAACCTCGACCACGAGCGGATCCGCCAGCTCACCGGTCAGCCCGAGCCGGCCGCGCCCACTCGCCCGCGCCAGCCCCTGCACGAGTGGCTGGCGTCGTGGATCGACCGGGACGTGGATCCTCGACAGGAGCTGGACTCCCTGCCGGGGGTCATGTGGCACCTGTCCGACGCCTGGGCTCGCCGCGGCGCGGAGAACGTCGTACTCGTGCACTATGACGACCTGTCCGCCGACCTCGAGGGCGAGATGCGGCGGCTCGCGGCACGACTGGGGATCACCGTGCCCGCGACGGCTTGGCCGGACCTGGTCCGGGCCGCGTCGTTCGAGCAGATGCGGGCCCGCGCCGACCAACTGGCGCCCGATCCGTCCGGGGTGATGAGAAGCACCCGGGCCTTCTTCCGCCAGGGCAGATCCGGCTCGGGCCGCGCGCTGTTGACCGCGGCGGAGCTCGCCAGGTACCGCACACGCGCGGCCCGGCTGGCCGCCCCCGAGATGCTCGCCTGGCTGCACCGCGACGACCAGCCGACAGACACGAACTAAAGCCGCAGGTGCTGGCCGCCGATCGGTCGGCTGGATCCGCCGGTCGGCGTCAACTCCCCGACCAGCGGGTCTATCCAACCGGCGGCCGGTCAACCTGCTCGGGTGAGGTCTCCGGCACGCGACTGTGAAAGCATGTGCTGCCTGGGACAAGAAAGGTCGGCCTGTTGCAGCTCGCCCACGCCGTTGAGCGCCACGAAGATGAGGTAACCGTCGTCTTCGCTGGCGAGGCCGTCCTCGGCACCGCCCGGGAATTTCGAGACGCGCTCTTCGACGCCGTGGCGGAGCGCCCGGTACGGGTCGTCGTTGACCTGCGCGGCCTGATCTTCATCGATTCGACCTGTGTGGGTGCTCTCGTCGCCGCCCGCCAGGCCGCGATCAACCAGGGCCGGCGGCTGGTCGTGACGCATCCGCGCGGTCAGGTACTCAAGGTCCTGCGCACCGCCGGCGTCCTGGGATCGCTAACCGGCGACCGGCCGGCGGACGGCGGTCCGGCCGCCGACTGGCTCACCGCCTAGCAGCGCCGCAGCGGACCGTCCGCCGGGCGGCGGATGGACGGTCCCGGTCACAGAGCGAGGCGGCTCGACGGGTTGCGGCTGCCGGTACTGATCCGCGCTGTCACACGAGGACCCGATCGCCGTCGTCGACCACCATCTCGGCCTGCTAGGGCCCGGCAGCCCGCCCGTGTGATCGGTGTTCCGTCGGAACCTCGGCGCGCGGTCGACGCCGCCCGATCACGCGGGATCGTGTCGCGCCATCTGGGCGTCGCGTAGCTCGGCGTGCATCTCCCAGGGCGCCTGCGGCAGGACGTGTCCGGTCTCCAGCAGCGACTTGAGGTTGGCCATCACGGCGGGCCACCCGGCCGAAACCGCGTGCAGCGCATCGCCGTCGGCCAGGTTCTCGTGGGTGACGGTCAGCCGGACGATGGCTCGGTACGGTTCGATGTGGAAGGTCACCCTCGTCGGGCCGCCGGCCGGCTCGGCGCCCGGCTCGTCGAACGTGATGACCAGCCGCGTCGGGGGCGTCGACTCGAGCACCGTGCCGATGACGTCGGCGATGCCGGAGCCGTCGACGCGCCGGTGTTCCCACCGGGACCCGACCTGCCAGTCGGAGACGTTGCTGTGGCCCCAGTACTCGGCGGTGAGGTCGGCATCGGTCAACGCGTGCCAGACCCGCTCGGGGGTGCTCTGGATGTAGGTGACGTAGACGAACGAGGGCTTGTCTGCGGCCATGTCCGATTCCTCTGCGTGTCGCTTGACGGCGTCGAGTGTGCGTAGACGGTGCTGTTCGAACGGTGCGATCCAGCGTTGCTGGATGTCGTGGATCGGCACCGGGTTGAGGTAATGCAGCTTCTCCCGGCCGCGCCGCACCGTGCTGATGAGGTTGGCCTCCTCCAGCACGGCGAGATGCTGAGTGACCGACTGACGCGCCATGTCCAGCTGCCCGCACAGCCGCCCCAGGGTCTGGCCGTTCTCGTGGCGGAGACTGTCGAGCAGGCGGCGGCGGGTCGGATCAGCGAGCGCCTTGAACACCTTGTCCACCTCGCCGGTCACGGGCTCATTATGCAGGTAATTACCTGCATGATGTCAAGCAGGTGGACTGGCGGTCAGGCCGGCAGGCGGGCCGGCAGTTGGCAGCTGGCGAGCGTTCCGGCCACGCTTGGAGTTCGAGCGGCGCGCCGTCAGCCACGGACGCCGTACCGCGCCGGGGCTCGGCGCCCCTGCCCGAGAGGAGCGACACCGGACGTGGACCTGCCCGATGACCTGCTCGCCCTGCTGCACCAGCCCAGTACGTGTTTTCTCGCCACGGTGATGGCCGACGGCTCGCCCCACCTCACCCAGACCTGGGCGGACACCGACGGGCGGCACATTCTCATCAACAGCGTGCAGGGCTTTCAGAAGATCAAGAACATTGAGCGCGACCCCCGGGTGGCCCTGACCATCTCCGATCCCCGCAGCCCCGCGCGCTACTACGCCATCCGGGGCTGGGTCGTGAATGTCACCACCGACGGCGCGCGAGACCACATCGAGCAGCTCTCCCAGCGCTACCTCGGCGCACCGTACCCCTGGTTCGGCGGCCGCGACCAGACGCGCCTGCTCCTCACCATCGAAGCTCAGAAGATCACCTTTACCGGATAGCCGGGACACGCACCGCCGCCTCTCGTGCGCGCCTCCCGTCAGGAGAAGGGCCTCGGGTACGAATGACCCGCCGGTACCCTGCGGGCGGCTATGCTGCCGGACATGCCGATGATCCACGTCGAGATGTATCCCGGCCGCACGCCGGAGCAGAAGGCCGACCTGGTCCGCGAGGTGACCGATGCGTTCGTGCGTACCTGCGGCGGGAACCCCGACGGAGTCTGGGTGGTGATCCAGGAGGTACCCGGCGAGCACTGGGGCGTCGGCGGCCAGCTCGCCTCCGGCAGCGGTAGTACTCCGCGCCACGACTGACGAGACGACAGGGCGACGTCCGCTCGCGCCGCGCCGGCTACGCCAGGTCGGCGGGGTTGGTGTTGGCGCCGCACAGTACGACCACGACTCGTTCACCGGGCTGCGGCCGGTAGACGCCGGTGGTCAGCGCCGCGAGCGCCGCGGCGGTGCCGTGCTCCACGGCGATGCGGCGGTGCTCCCACAGCGCCTTGCGGGCAGCGATGATGTCCTCGTCGCGGACCAGGACGGAGTGCACGCCGGTGCGGACGGCGACGGCGTACGCGATGTCGCCGATGCGCCGCGCGCCGAGGGAGTCGGCGGCGATGCCGCTCACGGCCACGTCGACCGGGCCGCCGTGCGCGAGCGCGGCGTGCAGGGTGGGGATCGCCTCAGGCTCCACCGCGACGACCCGGGCGATCCCTTCGACCGCGGCCGCGACGCCGGCCATGAGCCCGCCGCCGCCGACGGCGAGCACGATGGTGTCCACGTTCTCCCCACCCAACTGGCTGAGGATCTCCAGGCCGAGGGTACCGGCGCCGGCGGCGATCTCGGGCTGGTCGTAGGCGTGGCAGTACACCGCACCGGTGTCGGCGGCGTGCTTGACGGCGGCCTCGTACGCTTCGGCGTACTCCTCGCCGTGCGACACCACGCGGGCACCGAGGGCGCGCAGCATGGCCACCTTCACCGGCGGCGCGTTGGTCGGCAGGTACACGGTCGCGGGTACGCCGAGTGTGGCGGCGGCGTAGGCGTTGGCCAGGCCGGCGTTGCCGCCGGAGGCGACCACGATCCCGACCGCGGGGTCGAGGTCCCCTAGTTCGCGGGCGGTGAGGATGCGGTTGAACGCACCGCGGGCCTTGAAGCTGCCGGTGTGCTGCATGAACTCGCACTTGAGCCAGACCTGGCCGGGGAACGAGCCGGCTTCGACCTCGGCGAGCGGGGTGCGGCGCACGTGGCCGGAGATTCGCGGTACGGCGGTGTCGACGTCGTCGCGTGTGATCATGTTCGGCGTCCTTCCGAGCGGTGGATCACGACCGGGACCAGACACCGCGCCGGGCGAATGGCACCGATCGCATTGTCCCGGGTGAGCACGGGCTGTCGCGGCACCGCCCCGGCGGCCGGCCCGTTCTCGACGCGACAACACAATCCCGGGCTGCGCGTGTTCGTTCAACCCGGCGCCCGAAACCCGCCAGGACGAGGCTGGCCGATCGGGCAGCGGTCGCCGCGTTCGAAGAGGCTTACGTGTACAGCGTGCCGTCGACGACGAAGCACAGCTCGTTGCCCCACGGATCGGTGACGTAGAAGGAGCGCTCCCCCCAGGGTCGTTCGATCATGTCTCCCGCCGGCTGTCCGTGCACATCGAACGGTGCCAGCGCATCGAGTTCCTTCGCGCGGGCGTGGACTCCGGCAAGGTCATCGACGGCGAAGTAGATCGATTTCGGTCCGGGGGTGGGCTTCATGCCTCCGCTGGTGACGTCGAGTATCTCGAGGATGACGCCACCGCAGTTGAAGTAGTGGCGCGAGCCCGGGTGTCGCTGCCCCGGTAGGCCGAGCAGCGTCGAGTAGAAGGCGGTCGCGTCTTCCAGGTTTGCGACCTCGGCGGTGATGCGGAAGATTCTGGGGCCCGTCGTGCTCACTTCGCTGGTCCGTCCCTTCGTCGTCGGTTGCCTGGCTCGCTCTCGGGTGACTCCGGGGACGCCTGCTCGGCCAGCGCTGTGGTCGACCTCGGTCCGGAAGGGCACCAGCGCTGTTCGGGGCCGACCGGTTCGAGGTACTGCAGCCAGCCGTTCACCACGCGCTTCAGGTGTGCCCGATTGAGGCGGTAGGTGCTGCTGCGACCCTGCCGTCGCACCTCTACGAGGCCGGCTTCCTCGAGCACTTTCAGGTGGCGGCTGGTCGTCGGCCAGCTGTGCTGGAAGCGGGCGGCGAGGTAACCAGAGGGCAGCTCGCCGCGCTGGGCGAGCAGAAGCAGCACGTGGCGTCGCGCCTCATGCGCCAGCGCCACGAACACGCGGTCAGCCTCCTCGACCGAGGGTGCCGGATGCTCGGTGTCCGCAGGACTCACCCGACGATTATTAGTGCACATGCTAATAGTTAGCAAGTAGGCTAATAGCCTGGTACTCGCCGCGCATGACATGGGCGGCGTGGCGGCGTCGCGCGAAAAATTTCCATCGAGAACCTGTCGAAATCGCGTGCCCCCGTTCGACGCATGGGTGACGGCTGGCCAACGCGTCCCGGATCGACCGGACCCCAGCCCGACGCGACAAGGGAGAAGCAATGCGGTTTCTGATGATGCACCGACTCGACGAGCGTGCTCCGGAGGCGTGGAACCCCAGCCAGGAGTTCATGGCGAAGATGGGCGCGTTCATCCAGGAAGCGATCGACAAGGGCATCCTGATCACCGCCGAGGGCGTCCATCCGTCCGAGAAGGGTGCGCTGGTCCGCAAGGCCCGAGGCGCGGGGATCACCGCGACCGACGGACCGTTCACCGAGGCCAAGGAGGTCATCGGGGGCTTCGCGCTGATCAACGCGATGGACCGAGCGGAAGCCGTCGCGTTCGCCCAGCGGTATGCCGCCCTGTTCGAGGAGGTCGAGGTCGAGGTGCGCCAGGTCGTCGAGTTCGACGACCTGGCGAGCCCTGCCTGACCCGACGCCGGATCCGGCCACCGGTCGGGGGTGGGGTGGTCAGCTCGTCCCGGCGGGCGAGACCATCCCACCACCGGCATCACGGCACCTGCACCGGCGGCTGGCAGCGGTCACAGCCGTGCTGGCCGCCACCGTCGGTGTGCTGCTGTTCAGCTCCCAGCTCAGCGCCTCACTTGGCGTTGAAGTAGCTCGCCTCCGGGTGGTGCACGATGATCGCGTCGGTGGCCTGCTCGGGCATGAGCTGGAACTCCTCGCTCAGCGTCACCCCGATCCGCGCCGGCTGCAGCAGGTCAACGATCTTCGCGCGGTCCTCGAGCTCCGGGCAGGCGCTGTACCCGAGCGCGTACCGGCAGCCCCGGTAGTCGGTACGCAGCAGCCCGTCGAGGTCGGCCGGGTCGTCGTCGGCGACCCGGCGGCCGTCGGGAAGGACCAGCTCCTCGCGTACCCGCTTGTGCCAGTACTCCGCGAGCGCCTCGGTGAGCTGCACCGACAACCCGTGCACTTCCAGGTAGTCGCGGTAGGCGTGCTCGGCGAACAGCTTCGCGGTGTACTCGCTGATCGGCTGCCCGACCGTGACGAGCTGGAAACCGACCACGTCCGGACCGTCGGAGCGGCTCCGGAAAAAGTCGGCGAGGCAGAGCCGACGGTCGCGGCGCTGGCGCGGGAAGGTGAACCGGGCCCGCTCAGAGTGTCCGTTCTCGTCCAGCACGACCAGGTCGTTGCCTTCCGAGTACGCCGGGAAGTACCCGTAGACGACGGCGGCTTCCAGCGTCTTGTCGGTGGCGAGCCGGTCGAGCCAGTGCCGCAGTCGCGGCCGGCCCTCGGTCTCGACCAGCTCCTCGTAGGACGGTCCGGTGCCGCCCCGGGCACCGCGCAGGCCCCACTGGCCCATGAAGGTGGCCCGCTCGTCGAGCAGCGCGGCATAGTCGGCGAGCGGGATACCGCGCACGACCCGGGTGCCGAAGAACGGCGCCGTCGGTACGGGCGCGTCGGCGGCGACGTCCGACCGTACCGAGGTGTCGTCCACGTCGGGCAGCTCTTCGCGTACCGATGCGGTCTGCTGACGCCGGGCCCGACGGGCGGCGAGCGCGGCTTCGCGCTCGGCGTCCACGACGGCCGCGCCGCCCCGCTTGGCGGTCATCACCCGGTCCATCAGGGACAGCCCCTCGAAGGCGTCGCGGGCGTAATGGACGTCACCCTGGTACAGCTCGCGCAGGTCGTCCTCGACGTACGCGCGGGTGAGCGCCGCGCCGCCGAGCAGCACCGGCCACCGGTCGGCGACGCCGCGGGTGTTCATCTCCTCCAGGTTGTCCTTCATGACGACCGTGGACTTGACCAGCAGCCCGGACATGCCGATGGCGTCGGCGTCGTGGGTATCGGCGGCCTCGAGGATCGCCGTGATCGGCTGCTTGATGCCGAGGTTGACCACCTCGTAGCCGTTGTTGGACAGGATGATGTCGACGAGGTTCTTGCCGATGTCGTGCACGTCGCCCTTGACGGTGGCGAGCACGATCCGGCCCTTGCCGCCGGCGTCGGACTTCTCCATGTGCGGCTCGAGGTAGGCGACGGCGGACTTCATGACCTCGGCCGACTGCAGCACGAACGGCAGCTGCATCTGGCCGGAGCCGAACAGGTCACCGACGACCTTCATGCCGTCGAGCAGGATGTCATTGATGATCGACAGTGCGGGCCGGTCGGCCAGCGCGGCGTCCAGGTCGGCCTCCAGGCCGGTCCGCTCGCCGTCGATGATGCGGCGCTTGAGCCGTTCGTCGAGCGGCAGGCCGGCGAGCTCCTGGGCGCGGGACGCGCGGGCGCTGGCCACGTCGACGCCCTCGAACAGTTCGATGAACCGCTGCAGCGGGTCGTAGCCGTCGCGGCGCCGGTCGTAGACCAGGTCGAGCGCGACCTCGCGCTGCTCGTCCGGGATGCGGGCCATCGGAAGGATCTTGGAGGCGTGCACGATGGCGCTCGTCAGACCGGCCTGCGCGCACTCGTGCAGGAAGACCGAGTTGAGCACCTGCCGGGCGGCCGGGTTGAGGCCGAAGGAGACGTTGGAGATACCGAGGGTGAAGTTGACTCCCGGGTACAACCGCGAGATCTCGCGGATCGCCTCGATGGTCTCGAGGGCGTCGCGGCGGGTCTCCTCCTGGCCGGTGGCGATCGGGAAGGTGAGGCAGTCGACCAGGATGTCGGGCAGCTTCAGGCCCCAGCGGCCGGTCAGGTCGTCGATGAGCCGGGAGGCGACGCGTACCTTCCACTCGGCGGTCCGGGCCTGGCCCTCCTCGTCGATGGTCAGCGCCACCACCGCAGCGCCGTGCTCGCGCACGATCGGCATGACCCGCGCGTACCGGGAGCCGGGGCCGTCGCCGTCCTCGTAGTTGACGGAGTTGACCACGCAGCGCCCGCCGAGCATCTCCAGGCCCGCCTCGATCACATTGGGCTCGGTCGAGTCGAGCATGATCGGCAGCGTGGAGGCGGTGGCGAAGCGGCCGGCGAGCTCGCGCATGTCGCCCGCGCCGTCCCGGCCGACGTAGTCGATGCACAGGTCGAGCAGGTGCGACCCGTCGCGGGCCTGCTGGCGGGCGATCTCGATGCAGGCCTGCCAGTCCCCGGCGAGCATCGCCTCCCGGAAGGCCTTGGAGCCGTTGGCGTTGGTCCGCTCGCCGACCATGAGGACGCTCGCGTCCTGCGCGAACGGCACGTGGTGGTAGATGCTCGCCACGCCAGGCTCCGGCTGTGGCTCACGCGGCGTCGGCCGCTTGCCGGCCAACCGGGCGACCACGGCCGCGATGTGCTCCGGGGTCGTGCCGCAGCAGCCGCCGACCAGCGACACGCCGTACTCGGTGACGAACCGGTCGAGCGCCTCGGCGAGTTCGTCGGGGGTCAGCGGGTACACCGCGCCCTCGCTGGTCAGCTCGGGCAGACCGGCGTTGGGCATGACCGACAGCGGCACCGTGGCGTGCTTGGACAGGTAGCGGAGGTGCTCGCTCATCTCGGCGGGGCCGGTGGCGCAGTTGAGCCCGATCAGGTCGATGCCGAGCGGTTCGAGCGCGGTCAGCGCGGCGCCGATCTCGCTGCCGAGCAGCATCGTGCCGGTGGTCTCGACGGTGACGTGGCAGATCACCGGCACGGTCACGCCGGCCGCGGCCATGGCCCGCTTGGCGCCGACGACGGCGGCCTTGGTCTGGAGCAGGTCCTGGCAGGTCTCGACGAGGACGGCGTCGACGCCGCCGGCGAGCAGGCCGGCGACATTGTCGGCGTAGGCGTCGCGCAGCCGGGCGTACGGCGCGTGGCCGAGCGTGGGCAGCTTGGTGCCCGGGCCGACCGAGCCGAGGACGAAACGCGGCCGGTCAGGCGTCGACCAGGCGTCCGCGGCCTGCCGCGCCAGCCGTGCGCCCGCCTCGGACAGCTCGCGGACGCGGTCCTCGATCCCGTATTCGCCGAGATTGCCCAGGTTTGCGCCGAACGTGTTCGTTTCTACGCAGTCCGCGCCGGCCGCCAGATAGGCCTCGTGCACGCTGCGGACCACGTCGGGACGGGTTACATTGAGGACCTCGTTACAGCCCTCGTGGCCGTCGAAGTCGTCGAGCGAGAGATCCGCGGCCTGCAGCATCGTGCCCATCGCACCGTCAGCGATGAGCACTCGCTCGGACAGGGCGCTGAGCAGTGGGATCGACACGTCCTAGAGGCTAGCCGGAAAGGGTGGGTACCTCCCACCCGGCTTCCCGCGATGCGGTCAGCGTTACATCACGTGCCGAAAACGGCTTGCGACACGACGGGCGGCGCGGCCGGGACGCCGATCCCGACATGGACACGTAGGCTTGGGAGTGTGACCGAGTTCGACGGCCTTCCAGTATTGCGCTCACCTGTCGCCATCGCCGCGTTCGAAGGGTGGAACGACGCGGCGGACGCCTCCACCGCCGCGGTGGAGCACTTAGAGCAGATGTGGGACGCCCGTCCGGTGGCCGAAATGGACCCCGAAGATTTCTACGACTTCCAGGTCAACCGCCCGATCGTTTCCCTCGCCGACGGCGAGACCCGGCGCATCGAGTGGCCGACCACGCGGTTCTCGGTGGCCACGCCCCCCGGCACCGAGCGCGACGTCGTGCTGATCCGCGGCATCGAGCCCAGCATGCGCTGGCGGACCTTCTGCGATTCGCTGTTGGAGATCTGTCACAGCCTGGAGGTCAACCAGATCGTGCTGCTCGGCGCGCTACTGGCTGACGTGCCCTACACCCGGCCGCTGCCGGTGACCGGCAGCGCGTCCGACCGCGCCCTCATCGAACGCCACAACCTGACCCCCAACCGGTACGAGGGGCCGACCGGCATCGTCGGCATCCTGCAGGAGGCCTGCACCCGCGCTGACATCCCGGCGATGTCGTTCTGGGTGCACGTCCCCCACTACGCCAACAACCCGCCCTGCCCCAAGGCGACCCTCTCGCTGCTGCACCGCGTCGAGGACGTCCTCGACCTGCCGGTGCCCGTGGCCGACCTGGGCGAGGAGTCGGCCGAATGGGAGGAGCGCCTGCGGGCCGCCGCCGAGCAGGACGCCGAGCTCGCGGAGTACGTGCGGGAGCTGGAGGAGCGCTCCGGCGACGCCGGCCTGCAGCCGTTGAGCGGCGACGAGATCGCCCAGGAGTTCGAGAGGTACCTGCGCCGGCGCGGCGGCCAGGCCGGCCCGTCCGCGACGGGGCCGACCTGGTGACACCGCCGGTCGGGGCCTAGGGCTTGTAGGTGCTCAGGAAGCGGGCGATCCGGCCGATCGCGTCCTCGAGATCGGCCACCCGCGGCAGCGTGACGATCCGGAAGTGGTCCGGGCTGCCCCAGTTGAACCCGGTCCCCTGCACCACGAGCACGCGCTCGGCCACCAGCAGGTCCATGACGAACTTCTCGTCGTCGACGATCGGGTACATCGCCGGGTCCAGCCGCGGGAACGCGTACAGCGCGCCGGTCGGCTTGACGCAGCTCACCCCCGGGATCTCGTTGAGCAGCTTCCAGGTGGTGTCGCGCTGTTCGACCAGGCGTCCGCCGGGCAGCACCAGGTCGTTGACGCTCTGGTAGCCGCCGAGTGCTGTCTGCACCGCGAACTGGGTCGGCATGTTGGGACACAGGCGCATGTTGGCCAGGACGTCCAGGCCTTCGATGTAGCTCTCCGCGTGCTGCTTCGCGCCGGAGATGACCATCCATCCGGTGCGGAACCCGGCGACCCGGTACGCCTTGGACAGCCCGTTGAACGTCACGCAGACCAGGTCGGGGGCGAGCGTCGCGGTCGACGTGTGGGTGGCGCCGTCGTAGAGGATCTTGTCGTAGATCTCGTCGGAGAAGATGACCAGGTTGTGCCGGCGGGCGATCTCCACGAGGCTCTCGAGCACCTCCGTCGAGTACACCGCGCCGGTGGGGTTGTTGGGGTTGATGATGACGATCGCGCGGGTACGGTCGGTGACCCGCGACTCCACGTCTGCGGGGTCGGGAAGCCAACCCGACTGCTCGTCGCACACGTAGTGCACCGGCTTCCCGCCGGACAGGCTCACCGCCGCCGTCCACAGTGGGTAGTCGGGCGCCGGCAACAGCACCTCGTCGCCGTTGTCGAGCAGACCCTGCATCGCCATGACGATCAGCTCGGACACACCGTTGCCCAGGTACACGTCCTCGATGTCGACGCCGCCCAGGCCCTTCTGCTGGTAGTACTGCACGATCGCGCGCCGGGCCGACAGCAGCCCCTTGGAGTCGCCGTACCCGTGGGCGTTGGGCAGGTTGAGCATGACGTCCTGGAGGATCTCCTCCGGCGCTTCGAAGCCGAACGGCGCGGGGTTGCCGATGTTGAGCTTGAGGATGCGCTGACCCTCGGCCTCCATCTGCTTCGCCCGGCGCAGAACCGGACCACGGATCTCATAACAGACGTTTGCGAGCTTGGCCGACTGAGTCACCTGCATGCCAAAACCTTAGAGACTCCCCTCCAGCTACGTGCCGGTAGGTGGCGTTGCGAACTGCTTTGTGCGCCGCGCCACACACGCTACGCCGTCCTAGGATGCTAGGTTGAGAGCATGAGCATCAACCCCGGCGCGGCCGAGTTCCCGCACCGGCAGATCGCCGCCGAACTGCGCGCCCGCATCCACCGCGGCGAGTGGGCGCCCGGCGAGCGGCTGCCCTCCATCCCCGCCCTCGCAGCCGGTTACGGCGTTGCCAAGCAGACCGTTCAGCGCACCATCGACCAGCTCCGGGTCGAGGGGCTGCTCATCACCAAGCCGGGCTCCGGCACGTACGTGCGAGGGACCAAGCGCCGGCTCAACCGGCTGTCGCGGGGCCGGTACGGGCTCCAGCGCGGCTACCACGCCGACCTGGCCGCCCGCTACCGCCAACAGCTCGTGTTCGTCGGCCGGGCCCCGGCGCCCGCCGAGGTCGCCGAGGCGTTCGGCCTGGCTCCCGGCGCCGAGCTGCTCGCCCGCCGCCACCTCGTACGCACCGGCGAGGCGCCGGTGGAGATCGGCGCGTCCTGGCTACGGCCGTCGGACACGGCCGGCACCTCGCTGGAGCGGCCGGAAACCTTCGGCCGGCCGCTCTACCAGGAGGTCGAGGAGGTGACCGGCCGCCGGTACACGACCGCGACCGACCACCTCAGCGCTCGCCTGCCGACCCGCGAGGAGGCGGAGCTGCTGCAGATCCGCCCGGACACGCCGGTGCTGGTCCTGCTCCACGTGGCGTTCGACGCCGACCACCGGCCGATCGAGGTCGCGCAGGCGACCTGGCCGGGGCCGATGACGACGCTGACCGAGGAGTACCGGGTGCCGGCGGCGCGCCCTGGGCTGCCCGACGACGGCCCGGACCTCGCGCTCGGCTAAGCCTCCCGTGATCGTGAAGGGTTCGTGGGGTTATAGGCCCGCAAGCCCTTCAGGATCAGGCGAAAGTTCTACAGCAGGACGCCGAGCAGCGCGTCCACGGTCGCCCGTACCAGCGCCGGTGCCTCGGCGTCGGCGCCCTCCCCCGCGAGGGCCGCGTCGGCCCACGCGTCGACCACGGCCAGGGCCCCGGGCGCGTCGAGATCGTCGGTCAGCCGCTCGCGTACGCCGGCCAGCACCGCCGCGCCCGACGGCCCCGCGGGCACCGCGACCGCCTCGCGCCAGCGCGCCAGCCGCTGCTGCGCGGCCTTGAGCACGTCGTCGGTCCACTGCCGGTCGGTGCGGTAGTGATCGGCGAGCAGCCCGAGCCGGACCGCCATCGGGTCCACGTGGTCGGCCCGCAGCCGCGAGACGAAGACCAGGTTGCCGCGGCTCTTGGACATCTTCTCGCCGTCCAGGCCGATCATCCCGGCGTGTACGTAGTGCCGGGCGAACGGCGCGACGCCGGTGAGCACCTCCGCGTGCGCCGCCGAACACTCGTGGTGCGGGAAGAGCAGGTCGTTGCCGCCGCCCTGCACGTCGAGGGTGTCTCCGAGGATATCCATGGCGATGACCGCGCACTCGATGTGCCAGCCCGGGCGGCCCGGCCCCAGGTCCCCGCCGGGCCAGGAGGGCTCGCCGTCGCGGGAGCCGCGCCACAGGAGCGGGTCGAGCGGGTCACGCTTGCCGGGACGCTCCGGGTCTCCCCCGCGTTCGGCGGACAGCCGCAGCATCTCCGGGCGGGACAGGTTCGACTCGTACCCGAACCTCGGCGCGGCGCTGATGTCGAAGTACACGTCGCCGGTGCCGTCGTCGAGCCGGTACGCCGCGCCCCGGTCGAGCAGGTCGACGACCCGGGCGGCGATGCGCGGGATCGACTCGACCGCGCCGACGTAGCGCTCCGGCGGAAGGATCCGCAGCGCCTCCATGTCCTCGCGGAACAGCGCGGTCTCCCGCATGGCGAGCACGACCCAGTCCTCCCCGTCGCGGGCGGCACGCTCCAGCAGCGGGTCGTCGATGTCGGTGACGTTCTGCACGTACCGGACGGGCAGCCCGGCGTCGCGCCACGCCCGGTTCACCAGGTCAAAGGTGATCATGGTGGCCGCGTGGCCGAGGTGGGTGGCGTCGTACGGCGTGATGCCGCAGACGTACATCGTGGCTGGCCGGCGCTCGTCAGCGGCCGCCGTCGGCGCGACCTCGCGCCGGGCCGAGTCGAACAGGGCAAGCGTGGTACCGCTGCCGGGCAGCGACGGGATGACGGGTGCCGACCATGACTCCATGGCGGTCTAGGGTAGTGCCGGCGGGTAGCGGCCACGCCGTGGGTTCGATCAAAGCGACGGCCGGCTCACACCGTTGATCAGATCGGCGGCCACGGGATCGACGGCCAGTCCTCACTCGGTTGCGGAAAGCGACGAGTGGCGAGCAGCCGGTCGATCCGCATCGCGAGCGTGCCGATCTCCATCTCCGTCAGGTGCTCGGCGAGGGTCGGCCCCAGCCGGCCGGTCAGCTCGACCCGCAGCTTCTCCAGCAGTTCGACGCCGTCGGCCGGCAACGGCTCGTCGACCCAGCCCCACAGCACCGTGCGCAGCTTGTCCTCGGCGTGGAAGGTCACGCCGTGGTCGACGCCGTACACCCGGCCGTCGACGGTGACGATGATGTGGCCGCCCTTGCGGTCGGCGTTGTTGACGACCGCGTCGAAGATCGCCATCCGGGCCAGCCGCGCGTCGTCGGCGTGCGCGAGGGCGTACGGTCGCCCCCGCTCGTCGCGCGCGGCCACGACGCTGCGCCAGTCGGGCGGCACCTGCCGGGCGGGCACGAACCCGAGCAGCGGCGCGTCCTGGCGCTCCTCGTCGATCCACAGCTGGCACATGCCGGGGCCGAGCGGGCCGTCGCGCAGCACGGTCGGCGGCACCACGTCGAAGCCCGCGACCGCCGATAGCTGGTAGGCCGCCACCTCCCGGTCGGCCAGGGTGCCGTCCGGAAAGTCCCACAGCGGCCGCTCGCCGTCGACCGGCTTGTACACGCAGCGCGCCGTCACCCCGTCGGCGGTGATGACGGCCCGCAGCGTGGCGTTCGACGCGTCGACCAGCCGTCCTTCCAGCTCCAGCTCGCCGTGGCGGAGCAGGGCGAGGGCGTCGTCCTCCGCCAGCGCGGGCGACACCGGGCCGGCCGTGACGTCGGCCTCGTCGGTCGGATCCGCTGTCACCGCGGATTACCGCCGGTAACCGTTGTGCCGGGGGCAGAGATGGCCGCTGGCGTCGAGGGGCTGGCCGCACAGCGGGCACGGCGGGCGGCCGGAGGCGACCACCTTGCGGGCCCGGTCGATGAACGCGCGGGCGGCCTGCGGCGTCAGCCGCACCCGCAGCCGGTCGCGGTCCGCGGTCAGCTCCTCCTCGTCGTCCTCCTCTTCCTCGCCCTCGATCTCACCCTCACCCACCGCGATCGCCTCGATCACGACGGTCGCCGTGTCGACGTCGAAGGCCAGCCCGAGGGTGCCGACCCGGAACTCCTCGTCAAGGGGGGTCTCGAGGGGGTCGTTGTCGGCGGGCGTCAGGTCCGCCGGTGGCAGCTCCACTCCGAAGCGCCGGTGCGCCTCGACGAGCAGTTCGTCGAGCTTCTCGGCCAGCAGGGCAACCTGCACCTTCTCCAGCGCCACGGTGACCAGCCGGCCGCCGCCGCGGGCCTGCAGGAAGAACGTCCGCTCCCCCGGCTCACCCACGGTCCCGGCCACGAACCGCTCCGGCGGTTCGAACGCGTACACCTGGTGGCTCATATGGAAGACCCTATCCGCCCGGACGGCGCGTGTCGCGTCGGTCCATGCCCCTGAAGAGCGCATCCTCGGCCACTCCCGCGCCGCCGCCGACCTCGGCGTCGGAGTCGCGCGCCGAGCGCCGCCGCCGCGCCTTCCCGCGCGGCACGAGTGTGGAAAGGGGCAGGCCGGTGTCGTTGAGCCTGACCACGAACGGCCGCAGGGGGGTGTAGTTGATCACTGTGAGGGAGGCCGGCTCGATCACGATCCGCTGGAACATGTCCAGATGTACCCCGAGGGCGTCGGCGACGATGGCTTTGATCACATCGCCGTGGCTGCAGGCCAGCCACAGTGCGTTCGGCCCGTGCTCGGCACCGATACGGGCGTCCCACTCCCGGACGGCCGCCACGGCGCGCGCCGACATCGCCGGGAGTGGCTCGCCGGCGGGGAAGGCCGCCGCGGACGGGTGCTGCTGGACCACCTTCCACAGCGGGTCCTTGGCGAGTGTCTTCAGCGACCGGCCCTCCCAGTCGCCGTACCCGCACTCGATCAGGCGCTCGTCGACCTGCGGCCGCGCATCCGGCAGGGCCAGCGCCAGGGTCTCCCGGCAGCGAGGCAGCGGGCTGGTCACCGTGGCGGCCAGCGGGACGCCGGCCAGCCGTTCCCCGGCCGCCTTGGCCTGTAACTGTCCGGTGCTGTCGAGCGCCACCGGCTGGTGGCCGGCCAGGGTGCCGTCGGCGTTGGAGGTGGTCCGGCCGTGCCGGAGCAGGATGACGGTGGTCACGGTCGCAGCCTACGTGCCGCGCCGGCACGCTTCATGATCATGCTGACCGATGTGGCTACGACCGCACAAAAGCTGTGGCTACGACCGCCCAAAAGCAGTGATCCGCCGCACCCGGGCGGGTACGGCGGATCACACGATCGGGTGACCTGCGCTCAGGTGGCGGCGATCAACCCCGAGGCCAGCAGACCGATGACCGCCAGGCCCGCGGCGACCCGGTACCCGACGAACGACACCAACGAGTGGTTGGCCACGAACTTCAGCAGCCAGGCGATCGAGGCGTACCCGACGAGGAAGCTGACCACGATGCCGACGCCCGTGGACGCCCAGCCGACCGTCGCCGACACCTGCTTGGCCTGGCTGACCGCCTCCAGCCCGCCGGCGGCGGTGAGGGCGGGGATGCCGAGGAAGAACGACAGCCGGGTCGCGGCCACGCGGTCGACGCCGCGCAGCAGACCGGCGCTGATCGTGGCGCCGGAGCGGGACACGCCGGGCACCAGCGCCGCGCACTGGGCCAGCCCGATCAGAGCCGCGTCCTTGACCCCCAGGTCCGCCTCGCCGCGCTTTTTCGTGGCGCGGTACTCGGCGAACACCATCACCACCGACCACGCGATGAGCGCGTTGGCGACCACCCAGAGGCTACGCAACGGCCCCTCGATCAGCGGCTTGGCCAGCAGCCCGACGACCGCGACGGGGATGGTGCCCACGATCACGTTCATCGCCATCCGCCAGTCCTGGGACTGACGGGCCTCGGCGCTCGTGACCCCGCGAACGAAGCCGAGGACGAGGCGCACGATGTCGCGCCAGAAGTAGATGATCGCCGCGGCGATCGCGCCGACCTGGATGATCGCCGTGTACGCCGTCACGCCCGCGTCGTCGACGCGCAGGCCCAACAGCTTCTCCACGACGGTGAGATGCCCGGTCGACGAGACCGGCAGGAACTCGGTGAGACCCTCGACGATGCCGAGCAGAATCGCCTGCCAGATGTGCACGTTCGGCCTACTCCCCTACTCCGGATTTGGCGTACGCCTCGCTGATCTGACGCAGGGCGCGGACCCCGTCGTCGGCGTCACCGACGAACAGTACCGTTGAGAGCGTGGTCACGCCGGCTTCGGCATACGCCTTCATCCGTTCGGCGATGCGGTCCACCGGCCCCAGCAGCGAGGTGCGGTCGATGAACTCCATCGGGACCGCGGCCGCCGCCTCCTGGTACTTCTTGGCCAGGTACAGGTCCTGCACCTCGCGGGCGGCGTCGCCGTAGCCCATCCGGGTGGCGAGCTGGTTGTAGAAGTTCTGGTTGCGGCTGCCCATACCGCCGACGTACAGCGCGGCGTAGCTGCGCACGAGCTCGGCGCACATGGTGACGTCGTCACCGATGACGACCGGGACGTTGGCCACCACGTCGAAGCCGGTCAGGTCCTTGCCCACCTTGGCCCGGCCGGCGGCGAGGTGGGCGTGCTGCTCGTCGGCGAACTCCGGGGAGTAGAAGACCGCGAGCCACCCGTCGGCGATCTCACCGGCGAGCTCGAGGTTCTTCGGCCCGACGGCGGCGAGGTAGATGGGGACGTACTCGCGGGCCGGGTGCAGGGTCAGCCGCAGCGCCTTGCCCGGCCCGCCGGGCAGCGGCAGCTCGTAGTGCCGGCCGTGGTACTCGACCTTCTCGCGGGCGAGGGCCATCTTGACGATGTCGACGTACTCGCGGGTCCGCTCGAGGGGTTTGGCGAAGCGCACCCCGTGCCAGCCCTCCGACACCTGCGGGCCGGACACGCCCAGGCCGAGCCGGAACCGTCCACCTGAGACGGTGTCGAGCGTCGCCGCCGTCATTGCGGTCATCGCCGGCGTACGGGCCGGGATCTGCAGGATCGCGCTGCCCAGCTCGATCCGGCTGGTCTGGCCGGCGAACCAGGCCAGCATCGTCGGGGCGTCCGAGCCGTACGCCTCGGCGACCCAGGCCACCGCGTAGCCCAGCCGGTCGGCCTCCTGGACGAGCGCCAGATGGTCGGCCGGAGTGGACCAGGCCGTCTGATAGCCGATGTTGAGTCCCAGACGCATCGATTCTCCCCACTGCGAGCCGGCCAGAAACCCGCGCCACGCATACGGGTGAACGCGGGTTACGCCAGAGTAGCGGTGCGCGGCAGCGGGGCGTCGCAGCGCCCTTCCACGCGCCCGCGCCGTATCGTGTCTGACCATGCAACAACGACCGCTCGGCCGGAGCGGGCTGACGGTTTCCCGGCTGGCCCTCGGCACGATGACCTGGGGCCGGGACACCGATACCGACGACGCCGCCGGGCAGTTGAAGACGTTCCGGGACGCCGGCGGCAACCTCGTGGACACCGCCGACGTGTACGGCGACGGCGACGCCGAGTCGGTCATCGGCAGCCTGCTCGGCCACCTCATACCCCGCGACGAGCTGATCATCGCGTCGAAGGCCGGGCTGCGGCCGGGGATGACGCGCCGCCGGGACGGCTCCCGCGCGCACCTGCTGCGCGCGCTGGACGCCACCCTCACCCGGCTCGGCACCGACCACCTCGACCTGTGGCAGGTGCACGGCTACGACCCGGACACCCCGATCGACGAGACGCTCGCCGCGCTGGACACGGCCGTGGCCACCGGGCGGGTGCGGTACGCCGGGATCTCCAACTTCTCCGGCTGGCAGACCGCGCAGGCCGCCACCTGGCAGCAGGCCTGGCCCGGCCGGACCCCGCTGGTCAGCGCGCAGGTCGAGTACTCGTTGCTGGAGCGCGGCGTGGAGCGGGAGGTGCTGCCGGCGTGCCAGGCGCTCGGCCTCGGCGTGCTCCCCTGGTCGCCGCTCGGGCGCGGCGTGCTCACCGGCAAGTACCGCTCCGGCGTGCCCGCCGATTCGCGGGCCGCGTCCCCGCACTTCGAGCCGTTCGTCGCCCCGTACCTCGACGCGCGCTGCACCGGCATCGTGGAGGCGGTCGTCACCGCCGCCAGCGGCCTCGGGGTCTCCCCCCTGGAGGTGGCCCTCGCCTGGGTACGCGACCGGCCCGGCGTCGTCGCCCCGGTGCTCGGCGCCCGGTCGGTCGGGCAGCTGCTCGGCGCGCTGCAGTCGGAGACGGTGGAGCTGCCGCCGGAGATCCGCGCCGCGCTCGACGACGTGTCCGCGGTGCCGTCCGGCTACCCGGAGCGCCAAACCTGACCGGCGAAGCTGGTCAAAGCGGCGTACGTGGGGGCAGGATCGGAAACCATGGACTACGAGTACGTGCCGTTGCGGTTGCCATCGAATGTCGACCGGCTGACCGCAACGGCGCAGTTGACGATTCAGGCCGAGTACGCGGGCTGGGAGCTGGCCCGGGTGCGGCTGTACGCCGACGGCACCAGGCAGGTGATGCTGCGCCGCAGGGTCAGCGCCCAGCCTCAGCCCGGACTGTCGTACTGATCACCGCAGCCGGTCACCGGCCGGTGTCGTCGCCCCGGTCGCCGGAGTCCTCGTCGGGCTCGACGTAGGTGTGCTCGTCGAGCCGGTCGACGAGCCGGTCGCCGGCGCCGAGCGCGAACGGGCCGGTGCCGTCGTGGTCCTCGAAGGCCTCCGGGTCCAGCCCGGCGTCGACCTCCGCGACCACGACTACCCCGTTGAGCGACTCCAGCTCGGGAATGTCCAGCGCGCCCAGCGAGCCGTCGCCGGCCTGCATGAGCTCGAGCATCGCCTCGCCGACGGACTCGACGGGCGCGAACGGCTCGTCCTCGGCGCGTGGGCTCGCGCGCCGCGCGGCGTCCGCCAGGCTCAGCAGCGCGCTGATGCTGGGGACCCGGTAGTCGCGACGCTGGCGGACCGACACCACCCGCGGGTGCGGATCGTCAGCGGGCCCGGCGCCCCGGGCGAACTGCTTCTCGGCCTCGTCCGCGTCGATGAGGTCGACGTCCCACGGCGTCACCTCGCCGTACGCGTCGAGCAGCTTCTCGTCGTAGTCGAACGAGGCGTTGTTGAGCTCGACGTACGCGCGCCACACCTGGTCGTCGTCGGTGCGCCCGTCGGCGGCCTTGACCGCCGCCAGATGGGCCCGAGCGGCGGAGATCACGCGCTCCAGCGCGGCGTCCAGCTCCGCGTGCCGGTCGGTCATGGTCGACTCCCTGTCTCAGGTGGTGGGTTTCGGATCGTCAGCTCGCGGCCAGGAACCGGTCGAGCACGCGCACGCCGAACTGTAGTCCGTCCACGGGCACGCGCTCGTCGATGCCGTGAAACAGCGCGCCGAAGTTCAGATCCGCCGGCAGCCGCAGCGGAGCGAAGCCGAAGCACCGGATGCCCAGCTTGATGAAGGCCTTCGCGTCGGTGCCCGCGGACAGCATGTAGGGCACCGCCCGCGCCGCCGGGTCCTCCGCGCGCAGCGCGGCGCCCATCGCCTCGACCAGCGGGCCGTCGAACGTCGTCTCCCAGGGAATCTGGCGCTCGATGTACTCGATGTCGATGTCCGGGCCGACCACCGCCCGCAGCTGCTCGGCGAAGATCTCCTCCTGGCCGGGCAGGGTACGGCAGTCGACGGTCGCGACGGCCCGGCCCGGGATCACGTTCTCCTTGTACCCGGCGTCGAGCCGGGTCGGGTTGGCGATGTTGCGCACCGTCGCACCGATGATCGTGGCGATCGGGCCGAGCTTGGCGATGGCCGCCTCAGGGTCGTCGAGGTCCAGCTCGATGTCCAGCGCCTCGGCGACCTCGCTCAGAAACGTCCGTACCGTGTCGGTGACGGCGATCGGGAAGCGGTGACGACCGAGCCGCGCCACGGCCTCGCTCAACGCGGTGATCGCGTTGTCGTCGTTGACCATCGAGCCGTGGCCGGGCCGGCCGCGCGCGATCAGACGAAGCCACTCCATGCCCTTCTCGGCCGTTTCGACCAGGTAGAGCCGCAGGTTGTCGTCGACGGTGTAGGAGAAGCCGCCGACCTCACCGATCGCCTCGGTACAGCCCTCGAACAGCTCCGGGTGGTTGTCGACCAGGTAGTGCGCGCCGTAGCGGCCACCCGCTTCCTCGTCGGCGAGGAACGCCAGTACGAGGTCGCGGGGCGGCACCCGGCCCTCACGCCGCCACTGCCGCACGACGGCGAGGGTCATGGCGTCGAAGTCCTTCATGTCGATCGCGCCACGGCCCCACACGTAGCCGTCCTTGATCTCGCCCGACAACGGGTGGACCGACCATTCGCTGGCGTCCGCCGGTACGACGTCGAGGTGACCGTGCACCAGCAGCGCGCCCCGACCCGGGTCGGCGCCCTCGTAGCGGGCCACCACGTTGGTCCGCCCCGTCGCGCTCTCGCGGATCTCCGGCTCGAGGCCCACCTCGGCCAGCTTGGCCGCCACGTACTCGGCGGCGACCCGCTCCCCGGCGCAGGTGGTGGTGTCGCCGGTGTTGGTGGTGTCGATGCGCAGGAGGTCCCGGCAGATCTCGACCACCTCGTCGACGGCACGAACAGGGCTACCGGCCGCGGCCGGGGCGTCTGGTGAGGTCATACCCCCTTTCTTACCAGGGGGCTGACAGCTCGGACGCGCCTGGCGGCGGCCGGGGCCGGTTCCGCGTGCGGTTGTTACCAGTCGAACCCGGCCGCGTACGAGACCTGGGCCAGGACCGCCTGTCCGGTGGCGTTCGGGTGGAAGTAGTCCCAGGTGGACACCTGGGACAGCGCGAACGGGTAGCCGAAGACGGCGTTGTGGTCGAAGGCACAGTTCGGCCCGTACGCGGCGCACGCCTCGGCCAGCTGGGTGTTGAAGTCGATAACACGTTGGCGTACCCGGTCCCGCCGAGCGGCGTCGGCGGCCGCGGTCGAAGTCGGGTTGGCCAACAGCGACTGGCAGATCCCGAACGTCGACCACGCCGTACGGGCGGCCGCGTTGTCCTTGCCGACAGACCACAGGCGCTTGACGTCAGGGACACTGATGAGCAGCACTTTCGCGTCGGGCAGGCCGGCTTTGAGCGTGCCCAGCGCCCGATCGACTGAGCCACGGAACGCGCTGACCGACGTCATCGTCGACTCAGAACTGGTACAGGCGTCGTTGGCACCGATGAGCATGGTGACGTACTGCACGTGCTGGGCCACCGCCGTGCCCGCCTGTCCGGGCATGTCGGCGGCCTTGGCGCCGCTCTTGGCGTCGTTGTAGTTGTGGCCGCCGATCGCGGCGTTCTTGGCGCGGATACGCAGGTAGTGACTGTTGATGCCGCTGTCGTCGCCGGTGCTGTACGAGCGCGACGGGCAGTCGACGTACCAGCCGCAGGCGTTGAAGCCGCGGGTGATGGAGTCGCCCATGCTCGCCATTGAACTGGGCGGGGGTCCGACCGCCGCGAGGGCGGGAGTGGTGGAGACGACTGCGGTGGCCAGGCCCAACGTGAGGGCGAGCAGGCCGGGGCGAACGAGGCTCATGATGGACCTCACTCCGTGCAACGAAAGGGTTACCGAGGGGTAACGTCCATTAGCGCACGGAGAGTGGCCAATTGACATACGCGGAATTGGCGATTAGCGAAAAGGGTTTTACAGATTTCGTACTTTCTGTGACGGCCTTTCCGGACCCCCACGACGCCGCCGTCATGTCTCGATGTCGGCCGTACCCAGCCGCGGCTGTTTGCCCTTCACCCGGCCCGGGTATCGATCACGTACGTCATCGAGACCGAAGGAGACCAGGCCATGCCCGCGCCACTGCCCCCGCTACCGCCCGCGTTCGCGGTCAGCGACAGTGACGTACGTCCCGGCGGGCGGAGCATGGTCGACATCCTGGTCGACGACCATCACGAGATTTCGGAGCTGTGCGCCCGGCTACGGGAGTCGCCAGCGGACTCCCCGGCAACGGGCCAGCTCGCCGAGGTCCTGGTCGCGACGCTGTCGCGGCATCTGTCGGCAGAGGAACAGTATCTGTACCCCACCGTGCGGGCGGCGCTCCCGGACGGCGCCCACCTCGTCGACCAGGAACTGGACGAGGACAGGGAGATGCTCCACACACTCCAACAACTGCGCCGCATGACCCCCGACGACCCGGAGTACGTCGGAGTCGTCGATGCCGTCACGCGGCTCGCACGCCACCACACCCAGCGGGCCTCACTCGAGATCTTTCCGCGGCTGCGCGCGGTGTGCGACGAGAACGAACTGATCCGGCTCGGTAACCGGGTGGAGATCGCGTACGAGGCGGCACCCACCCGACCACACCCAGCCACCCCAGTCACTCCCCCGGCCAACAAAGTGGTCGACCCGGCCGTCGGCGTCGTCGACAAGATCCTCGATGCCGTCGCCGGCCGGACGACCAGGCCGGAGGACCTTTAGATCGACGTTTGCCATTCGGAGGGAAGGGAAAACAAAGGTCATGGCTCTTCTTCTATGGATCCTCGCCGTGGTACTGGTCGTTTCCGGCATCGTGGCGCTGCTGCGCTCGCAGGTGCTGTGGGGCATCGTGCTGATCATCGTCGGCCTGCTGGTCGGGCCGGGGGGCGTCAGCATCTTCGGTCATTGATCGCCGGACTCCCACCCCTGACACTCGATCCGGTGGGCCGGGAAGCGTCTCGCACCGCTTCCCGGCCCACCGGCGTGTCGGGCGGGGTTTTCCGGTGGGTCCGGCGGGGTTCTCGGCGGAGGGCGACACGCCGACCCCGTGCCGTGTCGCATGATCGACGGCGGGGGTGTACAGTCATTCTCCGTGCCGCGGGGCAGGCGGCGAGGCTTCTACGCCTCGTCTGCTCCCCGAAGGCGCAGCAGGTCCGAGTGGCGGAATGGCAGACGCGCTAGCTTGAGGTGCTAGTGCCCGCATAGGGCGTGGGGGTTCAAGTCCCCCCTCGGACACTTGATCTTGACGGCGTAGGCCCTTGGCCTACGCCGTTCGTGTATTCGGGCGGCAGGTCAACCGCAGCACGAGCTGCCGGTACACCTCGACCTTGTCAGCCGGATCCGCCTCTGCGAGCGCGATCATGACGTCCCGAGGCTGTCTACGGGTTCGGCGCCCGCTTTGGCAACGCACTGCGGCCTGACTCTCAAGTAGACGCCGTCAGCCTGCGCAAGCCGATCGGCGGCGCAGCGCTGTGTGCGGTGTGTGCCGTGACGGCGGCCGCTGGCCCACTGCTGGTCCGCCACGACGAGCTGGCCTCGGCGGCCGTCGGGCTGGGCACTGATTCGAGGCCTCGCCAGCCGTACGGACGCAACGTTCAAGGAATCAAGTGGGGTTTGGTGATGGCGACCAGTCGAGCGGTTTGCGGTCGGCGAACAGCTCACCGGTCGGTGGTCGAGCAGTGGCCGTCCGCGTATCACCCCTCCCAACACCCGAATCGCGAAATGTCACTGGAGTACTAGAGACGCTACGTACGCCCCACAACCAAAGTTGCCATGGACGAGACCCAAGTAGCAGTTTGGTCCGCGCATGTCGCGGGGACGGACTGTGTCTAGCCTGTACGTCCGTATTCACACCAGGTTGCGCATAGCGGCAGGAGGTGAACCTGACACTGCGGTGAGCGGAGATGGCCGCGCGTACCGAGATCGGAGGTGGACGCGATGCCCGGCCCCTACATCCATATGAGTGCGGCTCGACACGCGGCACGCGCGCTCGACGACGGTTTCCACATCGTCGGAAGCGACCGAATAGACCCGGAGTGGTCCGGACCGGAGGCGAGCGAACTGGCGGATCTCCTACGAGAACATCCGAATTTCGCCGCGCTGGGGGCGATCGGACCCGACCTGTTCTTCTTTCTGGCGGACTTTAGGGACCAGATAGTCGGCGGCGTGCGTTTCCCAGTGTCGAGCGTGCTGGTGACAGTTCTCAACTTCGTCGAAAGCGTCTACAGCGCCTTGGACCCGTACATCACCAAATATGAGAAGTACCTGGGTCCGATCTCTGAAGACACGGCCGAAGAGCTCAGCCGACTCACCGGCGGCCTGTCCGAAAGCGTAGGCAATATTTCCGGCGAGCTGTCTGCGATCCTCACCAACGCGCTGGCCGATTTCGTGACCCAGCAAGGAGATATCCTGGAGTTTTTCTCCCTCGGCCTCAACCACGGCTACGACGAGCAAGCCTACTTCTGGTCGGACATGCTGCACTATCGGCAGACCGGCGCCTTCGCCCAGGCCTTGTGGCGCAATGCCGTGTCCAACGAATCCGACGAGCACAAGGCCTACGCGCTCGGCTACCTCAGTCATGTGGCCGCCGACACGGTGGCGCACGCGTTCGTCAACCAGGTCGCCGGCGGGCCGTTCCGGGTGCACTGGCAACGCCATCACCTGGTGGAGAACCACGCCGACGCGCACTGGTACCTGAACGACGACGACTCGGCGGCTCCGCGCAACACGCCCGGGTACGACGAGCTGACCGAGTCGGCGCTGTACTTCGACATCGCCTTCGGCGAAGGCCGCGATGAGGGCGCCCCCGTAGCGCGGCCATCATTTCCTGTCGGCGACACCCTGCGGGACAATTACGTGCGCCGCAGAACGCTGGACATCGATTCGAAGCTAAGTCCCGATCTAGCGGATCTCCTAATCAAGACGATAACGGACATCTACTACGCGCCGGGGGTGCCACATCCGGCGATCTTGCGAGGAAACGACGGACGTCCCGACACAGAACTCGTACAGAATACGTACGATTTACTGTTCCGATTCCTCAAGCTCACCACTGTGGACGGATTCAAGCACGAGCCTCCGCCGCCGCCGGAGTGGTTTCCCAACCTCGACTTCCCGACACCCAGCGACCCGGCCGGCGACCAGCCACCCGGACCTGACGACGGGGGCGACTTCTGGGACGACCTACTCGACTTCGTACTCTCGGTCATCAACGCGCTTGGCTATGTCGTGCAGGTCGCCATCTACCTCGCGACGCTGCCCTGGGCGATCATCGCTGACGTCGTCACCTACCCGTTGCGAACGGGTCTGTACTACGCGCTCGAACTGCCGTTGTTCTATCTTCTCAAGTACTTCCGGGCAGTCCTGGTACGCACCGGATACCTGATGCCGACGCAGGACGAAATCGATCAGTCACTGATAAGAGTGGGCAACCGGCTGCGCGTTGGGTGGCAAGATCTGCTGACCGACGCCGGTGACATCTTCGGTGGCCTCCTCGATCCGGGGCCGAACGAAGATACGACGACTCCGGCCCGCGATCTCAAGTACCCCTACGAGCACGAGACTGATGAGTTCCGCCATCCATGGCAGTACCCGGACGGGGCCAAGACGGCCACCGAGACATGTCCCGCGACAGCCGGTCCACACGGCGAGGAGGCCGGTCCGAGGGCGCTCTTCCGCGGCATCACGCCATCGGCGGACATCCGGGACCGTCTTGAGACAGCGACAGCACCGACACCCACGGCCCAGACGGTATCGACAGCCACGGCTGACGTAATCGACTGCGACATCACGCCGACGAACAACCTCGGCGACCTTATCACCATGACCACCTACACGATGTGGCTCGCGACCCGCTTCCCGGACGGCGGCGAAGGCGGGGGCCCGGTCCCTCTCACCGACTGGAACCTCGACGCGGACCGCGGTTACGGCTATCACTGCTGGGACTGGAACCGGCTTCCGGCCAATCCCGACCCAAACCACGACCCCCAGGACCCCGAGGGCAATCGGTTCCGGGAGCCGTGCACCTGGCCTTCCCAGGAGGACGACGGACACCGCTACCACTCCGGTACGCCCTTGGAGATTCACTGGGCCGGTCCGGGCCTGCCGGATCCGGGCTGCGTGAAGCCGGAGTGCGTTGAGAAGTGTCCGCCTCCGGTTCCTCCGGTTCCTCCCGTTGGTT
>NZ_JAATVY010000017.1 GCF_011947195.1 Planosporangium thailandense
GAGGCCGCCGCCCGGTTCCCCTACGTGGCCGCCTACCTGCCGTTCAACCGCCTCAAGGACGGAACCGTCCACGACTGGTGACGGCCGGCATCGCGCTCAGGCGGCGGCCGGCGGACGGCTCGTCAGCCGTCGGACGCCAGCCGCTTGAGCGCGATGCCGAGCAGCGGCAGCACGCGGAACAGGCCCGCACCGCCCGCACCGGTACCTACCGCGAGCTCGACAACCAGGTCGCCGAGTCGGGCCGTAACCCGGTCCTTCCCGATATACGCCTCGTCGGCCACCCGTGGCAACGGACCACCGGCGGTCCGCCGAGCGGCCAGGACGCCGGCACCGCGCTCCCCCCGACTGACTTCGATGGTGAGGGCGGTACGGCCGTCGCTGTCGTTGAAGCACGCCGCCTGCACCAGATCGGCGTCGGACATCGGTACCCGATCGGGCGTGACCGCCCGGCCGAGGACACCGGCCACCTCCTCGGCGGTGAGCAGATCGGCGGTACGCAGCGATTGTCCGGTGGCCCGGTGTGACGCCGGCGCGACCGGGGTGCCTCCGGCGGAGTCCGGCGTCACACCGGGAGCGCCACCCGCGGGGCTCGACGCCGCGGCGATCAGCTCCTCCTCGCCGGCGCTGGTCACCTCCGCCGGTTGCGACCAGCCCGGCCCGAGCCGCTGCAGGGCGACGTCGACGACCCGCCGCGTCCAGGGCCGGATCCGGGCGGTGACCACGTCGCCGGTCCGGCAGCGGTCGGCTATCTCCGCCGGCAGGATCCACGCCCGGGTGCGGTCGGCACGTCCGTCGTCGACGACCAGGTAGTACAGGCTCGGGATACTCCGGCGGCGGTTGTCGCTACCGACCTGGCGGGTCCGCCAGACCTGATGCCACAGCACCTCGCCGGTAACCGTGACCGGCGCGACGGCGTCGAGCAGGACCCGCACCGCGGTGTAGCCCGCGTATCCGAGCAGCGCGGACCCGACCAGGGTGAACACGACACCGACCGGGTCGGACTCGAACAGCCCGTGCCACAGATCCCTGGGCGGGGCGAAGTTCCAGCCGATGACGGCGGCGATGGCCGCCCGGAACAGGATCCAGCCCGGCCGCTGCCCGTAACGGGGCAACAGGCGTGGGTAGGTCACGGTGACCCGCCGCCACCCGCCGGTGTAGGACGACCAGATCCGCTTGCGGTCGGCCAACCCGAGGTCGATGACCTTGCTGGCGACCCGGGTGACGCCGAGCGCGGCGCCGTACGGCAGGTACCGGTCCCAGACCGTCACCGCCGCGGGCGGTAGGTCGGCGAACGACTCGTGCCCGGCCAGCCAGTCGCGGACGCCCAGCCAGCGGGCCGCGACCGCCCGCCCGGCCGCGGTGTCGCGCTCGCCACCCACCTTTGCGGCGACGCCGCACAGGGCCGCGGTGACGACCAGGAACAACCCGGGTACGGCGCTGTAGTCACCGTCGTCACGACGCATGTAGTGCGCCGCCCCGGCGGTGACGCCGGCCGCGGTGAAAGCGGCGAGTACCGACAGCGCGGTCACCACGGTCGGGGACAGTCGCCGCTGGGAAAGCTTCAGCCGGCGCGCGTCGGCGATGACGGCGACCCGGAACCGGCGGGCCCAGGCGGCGGCGCGTTTGGCGTCGTCGAACCCGAGCGCGGTCAGCGGGACGACGCCGCCGACCGCGCGCTCGACGACGCGGTCGTAGACCTGCCGCTCGTACGCGGTCAGCTGCACCGGGGGTTCCCCGGTGACGTGCACGGTGGTGTGCCGGGGATCCGGACCGGCCTGGCGTAGCTCGAGGCAGCCACGCGCGACCAGATCCAACAGCGTGGACTCCGCCGCGTCGACGGTCACCTGCCACCGGTTGGCGAGCAGGCTCACCACCGCTGGCGGCTCCGTGCCGGGCAGGTCCATCGTGGCGGGACCGGCGGCCACTCCGGCGGGACGGGTCAGCACCCGCGCTCCGGCGTACGCGGCCAGCCACACCGCGAGGCTCACCGCCGGCAGTCCGAGCTCGATCAGCAAATTGATCATGGCGTCACCCGATCCCCGTGGTCGGCGTCAGAACCGGACCGACACGTCCGCGCGCTCGTCGCCCGCGGCCTCGAAGTACGGCTCGGGGTGGAAGCCGCAGATACCCGCGATGATGGTGGTCGGCACCGTCTGGATGGCGGTATTGAGCGACTGAACGGCGCTGTTGTAGAACTGCCGGGCGTAGGCGATCTTGTCCTCGGTGCCGGACAGCTCGGCCTGCAGAGCCAGGAAGTTCTCGTTCGCCTTCAGCTGCGGATACGCCTCGGCGAGGGCGAACAGCCGCCCCAGCGCCTGGGTCAGCACGCTCTCCGCGCCGGCCTGCTCCTGCGCGCCCTGGCCGGCAGCGGCCGCCGCCGCGGTCCGGGCCGCGGTGACCGCCTCCAACGTGCCGCGCTCGTGCGCCGCATACCCCTTGACCGTCTCCACCAGGTTGGGGATCAGCGAGTGCCGCCGCTTGAGCTGTACGTCGACCTGGGCCCAGGACGCCTGCACCTGGGTACGCAGTCGAACCAGCCGGTTGTAGGCGGCGACCGCCCAGCCGAGCACCACCACAACGAGCAGCACCAGCGCCGCCATGACCACTATTCCGGATCCCACCGCAGTCACCTTTCCTTCCACACCTACCGGCGCGGTCGTCGCGGTAGGCACACATCGTCAATCACGCTCCAGCAGCCGCCGGGCTGAGCGGTCGTCGTCAGGGACAGCTGGCGTCCGGCGCCGGGCGGATGGGCATCGAGACCGAGCCGATGTCGCCGTCCACGCGTCCCGTCAGGGTCATGGTCTTGCCGTCGACGCTGACGTCCGCCTCGGTGTCGCTGGTGATGTTCGGCGGAAGGACCACCACCTCGTCGGGCTTGATGTGCACGGTCCTGGTGCCGCTCCCGCCACCCATCGAGAAGCTGACCGGGACCTCCTTCCACGGCACCGGGAAGGCCGACTGGATCCCCCCGACCCGGAACGTGCCCTTCCAGGTCCCGTACGGCCCGTCGCACGCGACCAGGTCGACGATCCGGCCGGCCAGGGCCACCGTCTCTCCCGACTCTGTCCTGGTCTCCGGCCGGTCGAAGGAGACCCGTACCGCCCGACCGCCGGAGGGCGACGGCCCCGGTGTGGCCGACGCCGGCGGCTCGTCCGCGAGGTGGTACTCGGCGACCAGGCGGCCCTGGCCGGTGAAGTCGGTCATCGCCGCGATCTTCGCGAGCGGATCGCCGAACACGCCGGTCAGGGCTGCGTAGACCCCCGAGGGCAGCTGCTTCGTGATCGCACCCTCGATGAACGCGCGAACCTTGTCGACGTCCTGCCGCTTGACGGTCACCCGCAGCACGACCTGATCGTTCGCGATGCGCCTGCCGCGGTGGACGTCCTCCGACTCGCTCGCCATGACCAGGCTGAATGTCGTGCGCTTGCCCGCGTCCACCTTCGTGTCCTGGTTGTAGGCCGGACTGGCGTGCCTGCCTCCGGCCACCACCTGCCACGCCGCCGCCGAACCGGCCGCGCCGCCCCGCGGCAGGTCGATGCCCAGCAGCGTGGCGCACTCGCGGACCTCGGGTGAGAAGACGTCCCCGCCGCGGTCGTCGACGGTCCCGATCGCCTTCACGCCGCTGATCTCGGCGCCCACCCGGTAATGGGCGGTCGCCGGCTGCGTGGCCACCGAAACGGTCCACTGGCGCAGCGCCGCGACGACCGTGACGGCCAGGGCGAGGGTGCCGATCGCCGAGCGCAGGGCCTGGATGAACGGGATCCGCTCGATGAGGTCCTTCGCCGCGCCGAGGCCGAGCGCCAACCCCTTGGTCAGGGCCCAGGAGATCGCCGCCTTCAGGAACGGGATGTCCGGCAGGACCCCGACGATCGCCGCCGCGATCTTCTGCAGGGTGGTGGTGAAGAACGCGCTGAAGTCGCCGCACGGACCGGCGGCCAGACGTGGGATGGGCAGCGCGGCGGGCCGGGCAGGGGCACCCGCGGGCCGGTCGAGGGCGGCCGTCGCCACCGCGGTCGGTTGCCCGGTCGCCGCCGGCGCCGTCGCCGTCGCCTCTGCGACGAACAGCGTGAGCACGATCGTCGGGAACAGCAGGGAGCGGGGCTGCTCGAGATCCTGGCCCGCCATCAACGTCCGGGACCGTTCGGCGCCCGGTGTCTTCGCCGCGGCGACATAGCCGGCGAGCACGAACGAGAACGGTACGGACTCCGGCGGCATCGGCAGCATGTCGTCGATCGCGTCCGCGCCGATGCCGCCACCGCCGTCCGCGTCCTTGGCGAGGTTCTCCACCTGGGAACGCAGCAGCCGCAGCGGGCTGGCGGCCTTGGGCGTACGGATGGGCGCCGTCGCGGTGGGTCCGTCGTAGACGCCGACGCCGGCGGCGGCCAGCGCGTCGATCGCGCCGTTGACGCCGATGGACGCCGCGCGGGTGGGTCCCGGCTTGCCGGCCGGCGCGCCGCCACCGGTGCAACCGGCCAGTCCGACGGTGACGACGAGCAGGAACGACACGAGCGAAGCCCATCGGGGACGCCGTGCTGCCGCGACGTTGTCGAGCATCACGTTCCCCCCTCAGAGCCGGCCAGCCACCGTGCGCGCCAGGTTCTCGAGCGGCTGGCGGTTCTCCGCCGGGTCGTTGAGGCGTACCAGCCGGATCGAGACCCAGGTGCCGGCCTTGCGGACGAAAGCCGCGCCGTCCTCGGCGTACGCCTCGTCGCCGACGCCGGACAGCTGGCGGATCTCGTGGCCGAGGGTTCGGTCGATGTCGAGTTGCTTCTTCGCCCCGTCGCCGACGTACACCTCCACCTGCGCGGTCGGCCCGGACACCGGACCGCTGTACGTGCAGGTCTCCCGGACCCGCTTCGCGGGGTCGAGCGGCGTGCCGGCCAGCTGCTGCGCGTCCTGCTGTGACACGAGGGCGCACGGGTCGACCGCGGCCGCGGTCGCCGGTGCCGTCGCCGCCGCCGAGTCGGCGGCGGCGGTGGCGGTGGCGGCAGGCCGGGCGTCCGACCGTGCGGGCGGACTCCCCCCGGCGTCCTTGCCGCACCCGGCGAGCACGCCGGTCGTCAATACCGCCATGCAGACAAGCGCGGTACGGGTGGGGGTCATCGGGGCAGTCTCCTCTGTCAGCCTCGGCACAGCGGCACGTCCGGTTGCGTCTGTTGCTTGTGGACGAACGGGGTCAGGATCTCCTTCTCAAGCTCGAACTTCGCCTTGCGCAGCAGCTTTTCCAGCGCATCGGTGACGGCCGACGACAACGACAGGCCGAACCCGCCGCCAACCTTGCCGTCGAGGGTCGCGCCGGTGCACCGGGCCAGCGGGGCACCGAGCGCCGAGCCGTTGGTCACGCCGACATCGACGACGAGCTTGATGTACGGGCCGGCGCTGGCGACCGGCACGCCGATGCCGAGCTGGACCTTGAACTCGATCGCGACGGCCACCCCGCTGACCCCGACGGAGAGCCCCGTGATCGAGTCCAGGAGGCTCCTGCTCACGGCGAAGCTCGGCGTCACGATCCGGCCCTCGACGACGCCGACCGTACCGTCGACGCGCCATTCGCCGTCGGCCTTGACCGTGGTGTTTCGGCCGCTCAACGCGGTGGCCACGATGATCTTCCAGCTGGTGCTGAAGACGAACGGCGTGCCGGCCACCGGGATGGACGCTTCGACCGGTACCTCGAACCGGATCTTCCGGTTGTCGTCCGCGCCGTTCGCGGCGCCGGCGGCGATGCTGATGCCGACGCTCTTGAGGCCCTCGAGGGCGACGGTCGAGAGGGGGTCCAGGACGCCGTTCGTGATCCGCACGTCCAGCCGTAGGCGCAGGTTGCTGACCTTCGCCGAGAAGTCGACGAAGACCTTGAGCGCGTCGTCGGCCTTGCGGCCGAACTTCAGGCCGAGCACACCGGGATTGCGGTACGGCTGGGCGTCCCAGCCGGCGATCGACACGGTGACGTTGCCCTCCCGGGCCGGCGGCAGGACACCACCGTCCGTCCGGGCGGGCCCCATCGGGTGCAGCACCGCGTTACTCGTCACGGCACCGCTGCGCAGCGCGGTCGTCGTCGTCACCGTCGGCGCCGCGCTCGCCGGCGGCTCCGTCGGGACGGTCACCGCGCCGGGGAAATCGGGGATCTCCTGGTAGACCAGCGCGCCCTGGTCGATGTCCCGGTCGACGGTGAAGTGCGCGTCGCGGAAGACCTCGGTGAGGGTCACCGGCGCGAGCGTGACGGCCAGGTCCGCGCCGACGCGCCGCACCTCGACCGCCCGTCCCACGGCGCGGCTGGTGACGTACACCACCTTGCCGACCCTGACGCCGTCGGCGCCCCGCGCGTTGCCCGCGATCGTCCAGGTCAGGCCGTTGCCGGTCGCCGACCGGATCACGTCCGGCCCACCCTCGACGAAGACGACGTCCGGCTGATAGGTGATCGACCGGTCGCGCGCGGGTCCGTTCCCGTACGTCAGCGCTGCCTTCGTCGCCGGGACAGCTGTGGTCCCCCCGCGCCCGTCACCGCACCCCACCGTACTGATGACGAGGAGAACAGCCACGACCAGCGCGCATGGTCGCCTCATCCTCATGTACCGATCCGTTCCCCCGACGCCAGGCAGCGGCCCGGTGCCGCCCGCGACACATCATCGGCGGCGCTGTTCGGGGGCTGTTCAGGAATTGTTCAGGTGGCCGACCAGGCCGCCGTCGGCTCCGTACCGGCCGCGGGGAACCCGGCGGGCTCGACATCGATCTCGCGCATCCGCTCGACGTACTCGCGGTAACGCCGGCCGGCCTCGCCATGCCGCCCGGCCGCCGACAGCGCGCTGATCAGCCCGAGGTGGGCCGGCTCGTCGTAGCCGTCCTCGATCGTCAGTCGGAGGTACCACCCCGCGGCGTCCTCGGGGCGGCCCAGCCGCAGGAACCGTCGCGCGAGCCGGCGGATCACGTCCCGGTGCAGCTCGGCCAAGGTGGCGCGGGGCCGGTCGCTCCACTCCCCCGTGCCCTCGTCATCGGCGCAGAAGTCCCCGGTATACAGCCCGGCGATCTCGGCGCCGGCCACCGGATCGCGACCGTCCGTGCCGGCCGCGGCGTCCGCGGCGACGGCCGCGCGCGCCGCGTCGTGGAACCGGAGCGTATCGAGGACGACATGCTCCGTATTGAGACGTACGGTGGCGGGGTCGGAAGCCAGGTAGTGGTCGGCGGGTTGACGCCGGTCCGGGTCCAGCACCGCCCGTACGGTCGAGATCAGGACCGACAGGCGGCGGTTGGCGACCTCCGCGCGCGCCTCCGGCCACAGCAGAGCGGCGAGCGCCTCCCGGCCGATCGGCCTGCCGAGCTGGCCGGCCAGCACCTTGACCAGTTCACGCGCCTTACGGGACTGCCAGCTCGCCGGGGATACCGGCGTACCGGCCAGCCGGACGACGAAGTGTCCCAGGGTCTGGACCGCCACCTCGGGGACCGGGCGCGGACCGATCGCTGCCAGCGGGCCGGCGATGTGCCAGGCGTCGTCGCGTACCCCGAGCCGGTGCAGCCGCTCGCGCGCCATGTCCTCCGCCACCGGATCGCCTCCGCAGCGCGCCCGTAGGAGCGCGTTGACGGCGAGCGCCACCTCGTTGCCGGCGTCAGCCCAGATCGCCGCCGCCTCGGCCAGGCCGACCGCACGACGGTTGGCGTCCCGACCGGGACCGCCCCCGGGTTCCGCTCCGTAGGCGGCCAGCGCCGCCAGCTCGATCGCCTCGGCCAGGCCTACCGGATCGCGCCGGCGACCGGCCTCCGACCGGGCTTCCACCGCGTGCCGACCGGCCGCTGCGGCGTCGCCGGAACAGAGCGCGACCCAGCCGGCCGCAAGCTCCGCGGCGACGGGGCCGGCGGCGCTGGGCAGCGTCAGGGCCCGGCGCGCGTACGCTCGTGCCTCGGCCGGGTCATCGGCGAAGCTGGTCCGCGCCAGCCCGGCCCAGGCCGGTACCAGAACCTGGGTGTTGCCGTCCGGCTCGGCCATCACCAGCGCCTGCCGGTAGGCGGCGGTCGCCTGCCGGGCGGAACCGACGGCCTGGTGCACCCGGGCGGTCATCAGCAGCCCGAAGGCGGCCAGCGGAGAGCCGTGCCGCTGCCAGAGGGTGACCGCCTCGTCGGCGTCGGCCCGCGCCCCCGCCAGCTCGCCCAGCCCCAACCACGCCTCGGCGCGGTTGTGCAGCGCCAACGCCAGCAGCGTCGGCTGCTCGGTCAGCGCGCCGAGCCGGATCGCCTCGGTGAGCTCGTCCACCGCCGCCCGGTAGCGCCCCTCCTCGACCAGGCGAGAGCCGACGTTGGCGCGGATACGCAGCTGCTGGTCGACGTCACCGGCCCGTTGCGCCGCCGCGAGCGCCCGGGTGTAGGCGTACTCGTTGGCGGCCCGGTCGCCCTCGCTGAACGCTGCCAGCGCCTGCGCGAGATAGGCGGCCGCGATCGCCGCGTCGTCCCGGCTGTCCTCCGCGGCGCGCACCGCCTCGTCGGCGAGCTGGCGGGCGCGGGCCTGGTCGCCCCGTGCCCATCGCACGGCGGCCCATCCGGCCAACACCCGGGCCCGGTCGCGCAGCGCGGACGGCGATTGCAGCCGGTCCGCCGGGCCGTCGGCGGCACCACCGCCGACATCGGGAGCCGACCGTTCGTAGAGCGACTCCGCCGCGTCGAACTCGCCGCGTTGATGCAGCAGCACGCCGAGCTGCCAAGCCAGCGCCGCGGGCAGCGGCGCCGCCGGCGGGATCGCCGCGACGTAGCGCAGCGCTTCGTCGTGCTGCCCGTCGCGCAGGGCCGACTCCGCCAGCGCCAGATCGGCATCGGGTACCCCGACCGGTCCACCCAGCACCATCCTGGCCACCCGCAGCGGCCCGCGTTCGTCGCCGGCCGGCCGCCGCGCACCGGTCAGTCGCCGCAACGCCCAGTCCCGCACCGGTTCGAGCTCCGTACGCAGTGCCGGATCGACGTGCCGTACCGCCGACAGCGCCCGCATCGCCGCCAGATCGCCGTCGTCCAGGGTCGACGCGAGCTCGGCCTGCCGGTGGTCGCCGCACAGCGGCTCGATGTCGTGGGGCCGGTCCGCCGGCCCGACCGGATCGGATCGGCCCCCGGCCGACGCAACCGCGAGGAACGTCGCGGCCGTGACGACGCTGGGCCACCCCCCGCAGTGCGCGACGATGCCGTGGACCGTGGACTGATCGGCGGCGACGCCGGCGGAACGCAGCACCCGCTGCGCCTCGGCCGGTGTGAAGGCCAGCTCGGCCGGCCCGAGGTCGGCGGGCCGGCCGGCGGCCTGGGGCTGGTCGGGTGGGGACGGAAGCGGCACTCGCCCGGCGGTGACCAGTGCGGCTGCCTCGGGCAGCGCCCGAACGAGCGCGTCCAGCAACGTGCTGCTGCCGTCGGAGCCGAGCAGGTGCGCGTCGTCGACGACGAACGTGACCGGCCCGACAGCGGCGGCCCGAAGCGCGTCGGCCAGCGCGGCGCCCAGTACGGCCGGCGCCGCGACGCCGGCCGGCTCGGGTACGTCGACGCCGAGCGTGCGCAGCGCGCCCGCGAACGCGTCGAACAGTACGGTCGGGTCGCGGTCCTGCGGGCCCGCGGTGTGCCAGGCGGTCAACCGTCGCGCGGCCCACTCGCGCAGCAGCACGGTCTTCCCGGCGCCGGGCCCCGCGACGACGCTCGTCAGTCCCCGACGGGTGAGCAGGTCCAGCCGCCGGAGAAGCCTCGGCCGCACCAGGTTCACCGGTGCGCACCGCGGGCCGGCGTCCGACCGCTGTTCGGGCGTACCCGGCCGGTCGGAGCCGCCCATCCGGGCCGGCGCGTCCGGCATCGCGGCAGCGTCGGCCCTGCCGGCCGTGGGCGAAATTCCGCCATTTGGCACGGTTCGCGGCGCTGAGCGATCCATGCGAGGCGTCTCCTGCGTTCCTGCTCAATGAGGCTCGGGGCCTCGCCGATCTGCTTGTGCACAGTGTAGAGGTCATTCTCGATGCTGTTCGGGGATCGGCCCTGGTCGCCCTAGGTGCGGCCGCCCGGCCGAAATCACCGGTTCAATCGCCGCCTCGTTGGGGAGGTCACCCGGTGACCTGACCGTCAGCGCCGGAGGGATGTCATGCCGGACCAGGACGAGATCTTCGACGTGATCGTGATCGGTGCCGGACCCGTCGGGTTGAACGCCGCCGCACGCGCCGTACGGGGCGGCCTCACCGCCGTCGTCGTCGAGGAACGCCTGGCCGGCGGCGAGTGCGAGTTCTACGCCTGCATACCGAGCAAGGCGCTGCTCTGGCCGATGGAGCTGGCGGCCGAGGTGGACCGGATGCCGGGGCTGGCGTTACGCGGCCCCATCGACGCCCCCGCCGTGCTGGCCCACCGCGACGAGACCGTCTCCCACCTCGACGACCGCCACAACGTGACCTGGGTCGACAACCTCCCCGCCACGTTCGTGCGGGGTCACGGACGCCTCGCCGGGCCCCTGCGGGCCGAGGTGACCACCCCGGACGGCGCCCGGGCACTGCGGGCCCGGCACGCCGTCGTCGTCGCCACCGGCAGCGACCCCGCGATCCCGGACATACCCGGGCTGCGGGACGCCCGCCCGTGGACCAACCGGGAAGCGACCAGCACTCATCAGGTGCCCGAGCGGCTGGTGACGATCGGCGGCGGGCCGGTGGCCTGCGAGATGGCCCAGGCGCTGCACTCCCTCGGGTCGGCGGCGACGACCATGCTCGTGCGTCGCGACCATCTGCTCGAGCGGGCGGAGCCGTTCGCCGGGGAGATGGTCGCGCAGTCGTTCCAGCGGTCCGGCATCGACGTACGGTTCGGCCGCTCCGCCACCAGGGTGGAGCGGCCGGCACCGGGCGGCCCGGTGACCGTACACACCGACGACGGCGCCCGGGTCGACGCCGACGAGATCCTCCTCGGCACCGGCCGCCGGCCGGCGGTCGACGACCTCGGCCTGGACACCGTCGGCCTGCAGGCAAAGGGGCCGATCGAGGTCGACGACAGCATGCGGGCCGTGGACGTACCCGACGGCTGGCTGTACGCGGTGGGCGACGTCAACGGCCGCAACCTGCTCACCCACATGGGCAAATACCAGGCCCGCGTCTGCGGCGACGTGATCGCCGCCCGCGCCAAGGGCGAACCGGACGACCGGCCGGGCATGCGCGACACCGCCGACGAGCGGGGCGCTCCGCAGGTCGTCTTCACCGAACCGCAGGTCTGCATGGTCGGGCGCACCGAGGCCCGGGCCCGCGCCGACGGCTTCACCGTGCGGACCGTGGAGTACGACATCGGCGCGGTCTCCGGCGCCGAAGTGCGCGGTGTCGGGTACACCGGCCGGGCGAAGATCATCGTCGACGAGGACCGCCGTGTCCTCCTCGGCGCCACCTTCGTCGCGCCTGACATCGACAACCTGTTGCACTCGGCCACCGTCGCGGTCAACGCGGAGGTCGCCCTCGACCAGCTCTGGCACGCCGTCGCACCGTTCCCGACCGTGAGCGAGGTCTGGCTGCGACTCCTGGAGGCGTACGGTCTGTGACGGTCACGCCGCCACCGACCGCACCAGCGGCCCGCTCGCGCTGATGGCCGGCGGCGTGGCCTACGCCAGCCCACGCGGCAGGTGGGTGCTCCTGGCGACCGTGCTGGGCTCGGGGCTCGCCGCCATCGACGCGACCGTGGTGGGCATCGCGCTGCCGGCCATCGGGCGCGATTTCCGTGTCGGCCTGACCAGCCTGCAGTGGATCGTCACGGGATACACCCTCACCCTCGCCGGTCTGCTGCTGGTGGGCGGCGCGTTGGGCGACCGGTACGGGCGGCGCCGGGTCTTCGTGACCGGTGTGCTCTGGTTCGCCCTCGCCTCCCTGCTGTGCGGCCTGGCGCCCGACGCGGAGATCCTCATCGCCGCCCGGGCGCTGCAGGGGTGCGGCGCGGCGCTGCTCACGCCGAGCAGCCTGGCCATCATCGAGGCGACGTACGTACCGGCGGACCGGGACCGGGCCATCGGCGCCTGGTCCGGGCTGGGAGGTCTGGCGGTCGCGACCGGACCGCTCCTCGGCGGCTGGCTGGTCAGCAGCGTCTCCTGGCGGTACATCTTCCTGATCAACATGCCGCTCGCCGTCGCGGTCACCTGGATCTGCCTGCGGCACGTGCCCGAGACGCGGGACGCGACGGCGACCGGCCGCATCGACGTGGCCGGCGGACTGCTCGTCACGGTCTCGCTCGTCGGCCTGTGCTTCGGCCTGACCGAGGGGGCCCACCTGGGCTGGACCTCACCGGCGGTCGTGGGGGCGCTGGTCGTCGGGGCGGTGCTGTTCGTCGGGTTCGTCGCGCGGCAGCGCCGCGCCGCGCACCCGCTGCTGCCGCTCGCACTGTTCGCCAGCCGACGGTTCAGCGCCACCAACGCGGTCACCTTCGTCGTGTACGGGGCGCTCGGCGCCGTGCTGTTCCTGCTTCCGATCCAGCTGCAGCAGGTCAGCGGGTACAGCCCGCTCGCCGCCGGTACCGCGCTGCTGCCGGTCACGCTCATCATGCTGCTGCTGTCGGCGCGGTCCGGGGCACTTGCCGGCCGGATCGGGCCACGGCCGCAGCTGGCTGTCGGCCCGGTCGTGGTCGGCGCCGGCATCGTGCTGCTGGGCCGTATCGGGCCGGGTGGGAGCTACGTGACCGAGGTGCTGCCGGCCGTCGGCGTGTTCGGTCTCGGGCTGGCGACCACGGTCGCGCCGCTGACCGCGACGGCGCTCAGGTCGGCGCCGCCGGAGCGGTCCGGTGTGGCGTCGGCGGTCAACAACGCCATCGCCCGCGCGGCCGGGCTCGTCGCGGTCGCGATTCTGCCGGCTGCCGCGGGTATCGGCGAGCTGACGTACCTCCACCCGGCGGCGTTCGCCACCGGGTTCCGCACGGCCTGTTACCTCGCGGCCGCCGTCTGCGTGCTCGGTGGCCTGCTCGCGGCGGTGACGATCGGCCGCGCCGAACGACCGGCGGTGCCCGCACCGCCGTCCCCGGCTGTCCGGGAAGCGGAGCCCGGGCGCCGCAGGTTCCACTGCGGGCTCGACGCCACCCCACTCCAGTAGCCGCCCCGCGCACATACGACGACCAATATGTTTACGCAAGGGTCTTGGCTATTTAAACTGCGGGAAATCGCGAGTCGACCGGCGACCTCGGCGTCTCCACCTCGGGTCCTCGCCGCGCCCGGCGGGTGTGGCCTTCACCAAGCCACGGTGCGGCGACAAGCGCGGGATCCCGTTCGCACTCCGCACCATCCACCACGCGGAAGCGAGGCGAATCCCGGCACCCACACCAGCGATCAGTGTCCCCTTCGCGCGAACCGCCAGTCCACACGTCCGGTGGATCGACTCTTGGCGCGTCGTCCGGCCATGGCGAGGTCCTGCCTGCCGGGCGGCGGACTTCGCTCGCCCTACGCCGGGATTCTCCCGCGGCGAAAGGGGCGCCGCCATGAAGTTCGAGCGTACGGCATTTCTGGTCGCCGTGACAGCACTCCTCACGCTCGTCGGCACGTCGATCGGGGCGCCGGCCGCCGGCGCCCCGGCACGCGCGGAGCGGATGGCCGTGGCCCCGATGCGGTACCGAGGAAACATGACGCCCTACGACACGCCGGCGGCGAGCGACGTCATCCAGGCGGCCGTGTTCGACCTCGATCGGGCATCCGGCACCGCCGCGGAGCTCGCCGCGCGCCTGCGGACCATGCGCGACAGCGACCACGTCAACACGATCAACGTGTACGCCCTGGATGGCTGGGACGACGCCCGCAAGGACGCGCTCCTCGCCGCGCTCACCAACCTGCGCCTGAAAATGATCGTCAGGCTCGAGCGGTACGACACCACCCGGTTCGCCTTCGCCGTCACCGATCTCGACTACGTCTTCGCCTGCTACGACCCGCTGCTGCGGTACCTTTCCACCGCCGGGCGCGGCGACCGGGTGGCGTACTTCGCGCTCAACATGCCGGTCGACGACCCGGCCGTGCAGCAGCGGCTGGGCGGCATCAACTCGGCGCTGTCGCGCCAGCGCCAGCAGCAGTACGCCCAGGCGTTCGTGGAACGGCTGCGCACCACGCTGTACCGCGACGGCTCCGCGGGCACACCGCGGGTGTACCTGAGCGTCTTCTACGGCTGGGACAGCTCCTACGACCTGCCCTCGTACGCACCCGCCGGGTCGGACGGGTACTTCCTGACCAACTACAGCTACCCCGGCGCCACCATCCCGGACGAGAACGCGCCGGACGCCCAACTGATCAATGTGGACCGGCTGCGGATCGCGGTGCGGCGCTTCACCGACCAGTACGGGGCGGCGCCGGTCGTCGTCGAGTACGGGTTCCACACGGTCGAGTTCAACGGCGGCACGCCGCCCGACCAGACCGCCGGCCTGGTGGCGACGATCCGGGCCAAGCAGCGGGCGCTGCCGGCCACCACCCGGTTCTACCGGGACACCATGGCCGGCCTGCGGGGCACCTCGTACTTCGCCTACAACCTGCTCACTGAGGAGGGCAACCCGCCGGCCCTGCTGGACTGGACGCTGGACTACTCGTCGCTACCGGCGAACGGTCCCGGGGCCGCCGACCGGGGGCGGCTCGGCGGTCAGGGGCCCGCTGGCGAAGACGTACGCCCCGGGCTCGACGCCGGCGTGCCGGTCGCCGTCGACGTCACCGGTGACGACGGCGAGCCGGGACCACGGCACGGCGATGGAGACGCGGCGCGACTCCCCGGCGGCCAACGTCGTACGGGTGAAGCCGACGAGGCGCTTTCGTGGCACGGCGACCGCGCTGACCGGTTGCGAGACGTAGACCGGTACGACCAGGTCCCCGGCGCGGGTGCCGGTATTGGCGACCGGCACGGTCACCGTGACCCCGCCCGGTGTCGCGGCGGCCGCCACCGGGCCGATGGTGTAGTCGGTGTAGGACAGCCCGGCGCCGAACGGGAACAGCGGCTGGTAGGTACCGCCGGGGGTGCCGCTCGTGGTCGGCAGGGTGAGGTCGAGGTAGCCGCTGCGGTGGTCGGCGCCGCGCAACGGCCAGGAGACCGGTAGGCGCGCGCTCGGGTTCACCGCGCCGAACAGGACGTCGGCGACCCCGTTGCCGCCTTCGGTGCCCGGCCGCCACGCCATCACCACCGCCTGCGGCCCGACGGCCCCGGTCGTCGGGTCGACCAGGGACCCGAGCGCGAGGGGGCGGTCGTCGAGGACGACGAGCACCACCGGCTTCCCGGTCGCCAGCAGCGCCCGGACGAGGGCCTGCTGGTCAGCGGGCAGGGTCGGATCGCGCGAGTCGTTGGGGCCTTCCGCGCCCGGCGGGTCGCCGACGACAGCGACGTACGCGTCGGTGTCCCCGGCGGCGGCCACCGCTTCGTCCTGGCCGGGCGCGTACCGCACGTGGGGGTCGGCGTTCGCGAGACCCGCGCGCACCGTGACCGCCCGTACCGCGCTGTCCGCCGGTACGCCCTGCCAGCCGATGCTCCAGCCGCCGAGGGTGTCGCGCACGCTGTCCGCACCCGGCCCGGTCACCGTCAGCCGGGCGTCGCCCGCGAGCGGCAACAGCGAACCGGCGTTGCGCAGGACCACCGTGGACTCGGCGGCCGCGCGGCGCGCCAGTTCGGCGTGCGCGCCGAGGGTACGGTCGGCCTGCGCCGCGTCGACGTACGGCCGATCGAAAATGCCATTGGCGAACTTCAGCGTGAGAATGCGCGCGACCGCCTGGTCGATGCGGGTCATCGGGATGAGCCGGTGCGCGACGGCCGCCTTGACCGCGCCGGTGAACGCGGCGGCGTCGTCGGGTTCCATGGTCATGTCGATCCCCGCGTTGATCGCGATCGCCGCGGCGTGCTCGTAGTCGGCGGCCATGTGGAAGTTGTTCAGCAGGCCGCGTACGGCGCCGTAATCGCTGATAACCACGCCGGAGAACCGCAACTGCCCGCGCAGGACGTCGGTGAGGAGGTACCTGGAGCCGGTGACCGGTACCGAGTCGACGGTGCCGTCGTAGGCCATCACGGTGTCCGCGCCCGCGGCGATCGCGGCCCGGTACGCGGGGATCAGCCGGTCGGCGAGTGCCCGCCAGGACACGTCCGCGTCGGCGCGGTCCAGGCCCGGGCCGGAGCGGCCGGAGCCGATGAAGTGCTTGACCGACGAGGCGAGCAGCGGGTTGCTTTCCAACCCCCGCACCGAGGCGGCGCCGAGGGTCGCGACCAGGGTGGGGTCCTCGCCGAAGGACTCGTAGTAGCGGCCCCAGATCGTGTCCACCGCGAGGTCGACGTCGGGGGCGAACGCCCACCGCACATTGGTCGCTACGGCGTCGGCGGCGGCCGCCCGCTGGAGGTCGCGGACGAGGGCCGGGTCGTAGCTCGCGCCCAGGCCGAGGTTGTGCGGGAACAGGGTGTCGCCGAGCACGTTGCCGTGGCCGTGCACCACGTCCGCGCCGTACATGATCGGAATGTGCAGGCGGGTGTCGTTGATCGACGCGTGCACCAGCGCGTTGATCTGCTCGGCCCAGTGGCGCGGCGTGTTCGCCTGCCCGCTGCCGAACGGGGCGCTACCGGCACCCGACAGGATCGAGCCGACACCGTAGGTGCCGACGATGGGGCGGGCGCACCCGTCGTCTATCCCGTTCGGACACTCCCGCAGCACGTGGCCGACCTCGATCTGCACCAGCTGGCCGACCTTCTCGTCCAGGGTCATCCGCCGGACCAGATCGGCGGCGCGCGCCTGCGGCGCGGCGGTCGGGTCCAGGTAACGGGGCCGGGCGGCGGCGACCGCGGCGCCGCCGCCCGGTGCGAGCAACAGCACGGCGGTCGCGGCAGCGGCCACGGCTCGGTGATTGAAAACCGACATCGGTACCACCGGATCCTCAGGTCAGCACGAGCGACTGGGTGAGGTCGGCGGTCGAGCTGCCGCCGACGAAGATGTCGATGACGCCGGGCTCGACGAGCAGCTCCCCGGTGCCCGAGTTGCCGTAGAAGCCGACGTCGTCCGCGGCGAGACGGAACGTGATGGCGATCTGCTGCCCCGGGTCGAGCGTCACCCGCCGGAAGCCACGCAGCCGGCGCACCGGCTGGACGACGCTCGCCGCCCGGTGGCGCAGGTACAGCTGTACCACCTCGTCGCCGGCGCGCGGGCCGGTGTTGCGGACCCGCACCCCGACCTCGACCTGGGCGCCGGCGCGCAGCCGGGCCACCGCGATCCGGGCCGGGCGTACCGCCAGGTCCGAGATGGCGAAGGTGGTGTAACTGAGGCCGTACCCGAACGGGTAGAGCGGCCCGTCGGGCAGGTCGAGGTACTTCGAGGTGTCGCGGTTGTTCGGGTCGGCTGGCCTACCGGTGTTCTCGTGGTTGTAGTAGATCGGAACCTGGCCAACGTCGCGCGGGAAGGAGGCGGGGAGCCTGCCGCCCGGGTTCACGGCACCGAACAGTACGTCAGCCACGGCGTTGCCGCCCTCGACGCCCGGGTGCCACGCCTCGAGGATCGCGGGCGCGGCGGCGTCGACCCCGGCGAGGGTCAGTGGCCGGCCGTTGACGAGCACGACGACGAACGGTCGGCCGGTGGCCGCGATCGCCGACACCAGCGTCGCCTGCACGCCGGGCAGCCCGATGTCGCTGCGGGAGCCGCCCTCGCCGGTGAGGTCGGCGGATTCGCCGACCGCGACGACGGTCACGTCGGCGGCCCTGGCCGCCGCCACCGCCGCCGGGATGCCGCTTTCGTCGGTACCGGTGACCGCACAGCCGGCGGCGTAGGTGACGCGGGCGGCGGGCGCCGTGGCCCGGATCCCTTCGAGGATGGTGACCGGCGGAAACAGCCGTGCGCCCTTGGCCGCCCAGGTGCCGGCGAGGTCGGGAGCGTTGTCGCCGAGCGGGCCGACCACGGCGATCGAACCGACTCCGGTCGACAGCGGCAGCAGCGCGCCGGTGTTCTTCAGCAGCACCATGCAGCGGGCGGCGATGCGGCGGGCCGCGGCCCGGTCGGCGGGTGCCGGCGCCGTGATCTCCCGCGACTCGTCGACGTACGGCCGGTCGAACAGCCCGGCGCGCGCCTTCACCCGCAGGATGCGCAGCACCGCGTCGTCGAGCCGGCGCATCGACAGCCTCCCTTCGGCCAGCAGCCGCTTGCCATGGGTGACGAACTCGGTGCTGACCATCTCCATGTCCACCCCGGCGGTGAGCGCCAGCCGGGCGGCGTCGGCGCCGTCGGCCGCCGCCCCGTGAGTGATCAGCTCCGCCACGCCGGTGTAGTCGCTGACCACGAAGCCGTCGAAGCCCCACTCCCCCCGCAGCACGTCGGTGAGCGTGTGCCGGTTGCCGTGGGCCGGCACTCCGTTGATCGTGTTGAAGGCGGCCATCAGGGTGGCGGCGCCGGCCCGCACGGCGGCCCGGAACGGTGGCAGGTACAGGTTGCGCAGGCGCTGCTCGGAGACGTCCACGGTGTTGTAGTCGCGGCCGCCCTCGACGCCGCCGTACGCGACGTAGTGCTTGGCGCAGGCGGCCAGTCGGTCCGGGGCCGAGTAGTCGCCGCCCTGGTACCCGCGGGTCTTGGCGACCGCGAACGCCGAGGCGAGGTACGGATCCTCGCCGTACCCCTCGGCGACCCGTCCCCACCGCGGCTCGTGACTGACGTCGATCATCGGGGCGAAGGTCCACCGCAGCCCGGCCGAGCCCGCCTCCCGCGCCGCCACCGCGGCGTCGGTCGCGGCGACCTCCGGGTCGAAGCTCGCGGCCTGGGCCAGCGGGATCGGGAACGTCGTCAGGAAGCCGTGGATCACGTCGAACCCGAACAGCAGGGGGATGCCCAGCCGGGACTCCTCCACCGCGACCCGCTGCAACGCGTTGATGGCGGCGGCGGCGTCCAGGCCGAGCACCCCACCCAGCAGCCCGGCGCGCGCCGCGGCCGCCGCGTCGGCGGAGTTTCCGAGCGACTGTTGCAGTTGGCCCAGCTTCTCGTCCACGGTCATCCGCCGCAGCAGCCGGGCGAGGCGCGCGTCGAGCGCCGGGTCGGAGGTCGGGCGCGTGAGGTCGGGCCGGGGTGCGGCGCCGGCCACGGCGGGATCCGCGACCGCGCCGGCCGCTGCGCCGGCCGGATCCACGACCGCGCCGGCCGTTGCGCCGGCGACCACCGTCGCGCCCAGAGTCTTGAGAACACTTCGCCGCGTGAGGTCAGCCATGCCAGGATCCCCTCGGGCTCACCAATGAGAGCACGACGTTAGGCAGGTCCGCGTGGCCGGACAACACACTGATTGATTTACATTAATGGTTGCTAAAAAGGACCGAATCTGACCGGTTCAGCGTTGCCAGAGCGTCACCGAACAATTACCGTCCGGTTTTGAGTCCCGCCTCCGGGTCCAGCGCGAAATCGACCTCGCCGGCGGGGGAACCCTCCACCTTCACGATGTTGTATCCGAAGTAGACGGTTCCGCGCGGGCGCGGGCGGCAGGACCGGTAGAACCGGGTCGTCGCCAGGAGCGCCCGGAGCTTCGCCGCGCGGTCGCGCACCAGCCCGGCCGCCTGACCCGACACCGCCGTGTGGAATCCGTACTCGACCACGACCGGCGCGGCACCGTACTGGCCACGGAACCGGTCGACGATCCGCCGCAACCCCGCACGGTTGATGAGGACCGCGTCGGGCGAGCGCGCGTCGGGCACCGGCCCGGCGGGGTAGCTGTAGTTGGTCAGGACGTAGCCGTCGGGGTGGGCGGGCGCGTACGACGGCAGGTCGTAGCTGGCATCCCAGCCGTAGAAGACGCCCAGAAACACCCGGGCGGCCGGAAAGCCGTTACCGGCGAGCACCGCCCGGACCCCCGCGACGAGCGTCCGCGCGTACTCGGACTGCCGCCGCTTCGACACCGTGGAGTTGACGCCGTCGACGCGACCCTGCACCACGGGGTCGTCCACGGGCATGTTGAGCATGACGTACGCGATACTCTCGCGCCGGCCCGGCGCCGACACGTACGCCAGGAGCCGGCGGTAGGCGCCCACGACGGCCTCGGCATCGCCGGGCCGGAACGCGAAGGTGGCTGTGTCGTAACCCTCGACGCGCACGACGGCCGACATGCCGAGCCGCCGCAGGTGCGCGAAGAGCAGATCCTTGCGCGCCTGTCCGCCGTCGGGGTCGAAGTCCTCCAACCCGTACAGGCTGACGGTGTTGACGTGGTACCGGTCCCGCATGGTTTGCAGGTCGCGGCCGAGCCCGACGCCCGCGTCCGGCACCAGCCGCAGGTCGAGCGCCGCGCCCTGGATGAACCGGCTCGCCGGGCGCGGGTCCGGGTACGGCGTCAGGACGCCACCCGCGCACCCGTCGGTGCGGCAGGCCGGACCGGGCACCGGCCGCGCGTCGCCACCCGGAAGCGTCACGACCGCGATCGCCTCCAGCACCACGGCGAGCAGGAGCGCCGAGGCGCGCAGCGGTGCGACCGGGCCACGACCCACCTCGCCCCTCCCCCCGCCCGGCATCCATGCCGCCGACGGCCGGTTCCACCCTAGCCGCCGACCGCCGGCGCCGGCACGGCGGTGACGGCCGGCGAAACGAATGCCGAAATCGTGGCGGCCAGCCTCCCCGGCGGCCCGGTCGCTTGCACATTCGAGCATATTCGATACCCCCCTGAACGCTTTACGGGCGGGCAACCGGCCGTTCAATCATCCGGCACGCAAGGCCTGTCACGGCGGGTCGACCTGTCGTAATGCCGAACGCGCGGAATACGTCTGTTGCCTTTTGTTTTCCGACTGCACACCAAACGCTTCGGCATTGGTGGTGAGCTATGCCACACCGGTTTATCCGGAGCAGCCGGCCCGATAGTCTCGGCGTCGCGACCACGTCGTGGAGCAAATCCGTGGGGCGGCCATAGTGACCGTCCGCCCGTAGCGCACCGCTATTCGCCCACCAACTCCGATCAAAAGAGTCGGGTGCCGAGCAAGCACGTCCTCAGCCAACGACCAGAAAGCAGGTATCCGCATGCGAAGAAACGCGTACCAATGCCCTCACCGGCCAACAGAAACCGTGGAAGACCGATACCCGCACCAGCTCCGAAAGGATTGGCGTGAAGAAGTCATCCCGCGTCTACGTGCTCATCCTGGGATTGTGGGCGGTGACCATTTCGCTCGCCGTGCCGGCCGTCGTCGAGCAGGTGGAGCTGGCCATGCACCGCCACTGGTACCTCGGCGCGCTGACCGCCGCCAGCGGGCTCTTCATCGCCTACTTCTGGCTCAACGGCGTCAAGGACATCGTGTACACCCTGTACTACCACCTGATCTATCGGCGCCGGACCGCTGACGTCCCACGGCGGGGCGCAGCGGCCGACCCGCCGCGCGTCGTGCTGGTCTACTGCACCTGCAACGACTTCTCCGCCGAGAGCCTGCGGGTCAGCATGCGCCAGCGGTATCCGAACTACGAGACCGTGATCCTGGACGACTCGCGGGACCCGCGGTACCTGGCCGAGATCGACCGGTTCGCCGCCGAGCACGGGATCCGGGTGGTCCGTCGCGCGGACCGGTCCGGCTTCAAGGCCGGCAACCTCAACAACTTCCTGCGCACCGCCGATTTCGACTACTTCGTGATCCTGGACAGCGACGAGATAATTCCCCCCGACTACATCGACCGCAGCCTGGACTACTTCGCGCATTACGGCAACGCCGGCATCGTACAGGCAAATCATGTCGCCACCCGCAACCGCAACCGGTTCATGCGCGTGTTCTCCATCGGGGTAGACTCTCATTGGATCGCCTACCAGAGCGTCAAGAACCAGCACGGGTTCCTCTCCCTACTCGGGCACGGCGCAATGGTCAGTCGTGAATGCTACCGGGCGGCCGGCGGATTCCCGCACGTGGTCGCGGAGGACCTTTGCTTCTCCATCGCGGCGCGCAATGCCGGATATTACACCGTCTTCGCACCGGACATCGAATGCGAGGAGGAGTACCCGGTCAACTACCTCGCCTTCAAGAAGCGCCACTCGAAATGGACCCAGGGCAACATGGAGTTCATCAAGAAATACACCTGGACCATTCAGCGCTCGGCCATGACCTGGTTCGAAAAGCTCGACATCTACCTGTTCACCTACAGCCTTCCGCTGACCGCGCTCTTCTCGCTGTACGTGGCGATCCACGTGGTCATCCTGCCGGCGCTGCACTACTCGGTGATCTATCCGCTCTGGATGCTCGCGCCGACCGTCGCGTTCCTGCTCGCACCCATGCTCAACGATGCGATCTTCCATTTCCGGCGGATGCGCAAGACCGCCCTGCTGTCGTACCTCGCGCACACGATCCTGCTCTACGGATCCATGTACTTCATCAGCCTGCGCTCGTCGATATCGTCGGCGTTCGGCAAGTCGACCTTCATCGTCACGCCCAAGGAGGACCACCGCACCAGCCTCCGCGAGGCCCTGCGGATCAACCGGGGCGAGATGGTGTTCGGGGTCGGTCTCGCCGCGACCGCGCTGGCGCTCACCGACAGCGTGTTGCCGGTGCTGCTGCTGGCGGTCCCGTCGGTGTTCTGCTTCTACCTGGCGCTCATGCACAACGCCACGCCCGCTTCGGGCGGACCGCTGCCTCCGCTCACCCACACGCCCGCCCCTGTCGATCGCGTGGCGATCGAGGAACCGGTGGGTGTCGGGGCCGAATAGGCCGCGCTGCTGATCTCGACTGGCTGCCGCCCGGCCGACCATGGGTAGGCCGGGCGGTTCGCGAGTCATCCAGCCAGCGCTGAAGATCACGCCAGCGGTTGTTTGATCCAGCCGAACGCGCGCTCCACGGCGCGCTGCCAGTTGTCGTACTCCTGCGCGCGCCGCTGCGGGTCCATGGCCGGCAGCCACTGGCCGGCGCGGTGCCAGTTCTGGCGCAGCCCCTCCAGATCCGGCCAGTAGCCCACGGCCAGGCCGGCGGCGTACGCCGCACCGAGGGAGACCGTCTCGGCGACCATCGGCCGTACGACCGGCACGTCGAGGACATCGGCGATGAACTGCATGAGCAGGTTGTCCGAGGTCATCCCACCGTCGACCTTGAGCGTACGCAGCGCCAACCCGGAGTCGGCGTTCATCGCGTCGACCACCTCGCGGGTCTGCCAGCCGGTCGCCTCCAGCACGGCGCGCGCCAGGTGGCCCTTGGTGATGTACGAGGTGAGGCCGACGATGACACCGCGGGCCTCGCTGCGCCAGTGCGGCGCGAACAGCCCGGAGAAGGCGGGCACGATATAGCACCCGCCGTTGTTGTCCACGCTGCGGGCGAGGGTCTCGATCTCCGGTGCGGTGCTGATGAGCTCCAGCCGGTCGCGGAACCACTGGACGAGGGAGCCGGCGATGGCGATCGGCCCTTCGAGGGCGTACACCGGCGCCTCGCCGTCGATCCGGTAGCCCACCGTGCTCAACAGGCCGTGGGTGGAGCGTACGAGCTCGCGGCCGGTGTTGAGGAGCAGGAAGCCGCCGGTGCCGTACGTGCACTTCGCCTCGCCGGGGGCGAAGCAGGTCTGCCCGAAGAGCGCCGCCTGCTGGTCGCCGAGCGCGGCGGCGATCTCCACGCCGGGCAGCACGGTGCGGGACGTGCCGTACACCTGCGCCGACGACCGGATCTCGGGCAGCATCGACGCCGGGATCCCGAAGAACGACAGCAGATAGGGGTCCCATTCGAGGGTCGTGATGTCCATCAGCATCGTGCGGCTGGCGTTGGTGACGTCGGTGATGTGGATGCCCCCCTCCGGGCCTCCGGTGAGGTTCCACACCAGCCAGGTCTCCATGGTGCCGAAAAGGACATCGCCGCGCTCGGCCCGTTCTCGCAGACCGGGTGTGTTGTCGAGCATCCACCGGATGCGCGGGCCGGAGAAGTACGTGGCGAGCGGCAGCCCGGACCGTTGCGACACGGCCTCGACGCCCGGGACGCGGGCAAGCTCGTCGACCAGCGAGTCGGTCCGGGTGTCCTGCCACACGATCGCGTTGCCGTACGGCACGCCGGTCCGCCGGTCCCAGAGCACGGTGGTCTCCCGCTGGTTGGCGATGCCGATGGCGGCGATCTGCTCGGGGCCGGCGCCCGCCTGCGCGACCGCGCGCGGCACGATCCGCTCCACGTTGCGCCAGATCTCGGTCGCGTCGTGCTCGACCCAGCCGGGTTTCGGAAAGTACTGCTGATGTTCGCGCTGGACCACGGAGACCAGTTGGCCGCGGCGGTCGAAGACGATGCACCGGGTGGAGGTGGTGCCCTGGTCAATGGAGACGACGTAGCGCTCGGGCATGGCTGTTCTCACTTCGAGCCGGAGGGGTGGAGGTCACCATCGCGCGGCTCCCAGGTCCCGGGAGACCGCGCGCGCGGCGTCGCGGACGTACGCGACGAGGGTCGGGTTGGGCTGGCCTTTGGTGTCGCAGATGCGCTCCACGGCGCCGGACACGCCGATGGCGCCGACCACGAGCCCGCCGTACCCCCGGATCGGCGCGGCGATGCCGGCCTCACCGACGGTCATCTCCTCGACCTCGGCACCCCAGCCGGCGTCCCGGACGGCGGCGAGCGCGCGGGCGAGCGCGCGGGGGTTGACGAGGGTACGGCGGCTGTAGGGCTCCAGTTCGCCCCGCAGGACGGTCGCCGCGGTGCTCGCGTCGTAGGCGAGCAGCACCTTTCCCAGCGCCGTCGCGTGCAGCGGCAGCAGTGCTCCGACGTCGAGGGTCTGCAGGCTGTCGTCGGGCCGGAACACGTGGTGCACGACGAGCACCTTGCCTTCCAGCAGCGTGCCGATCCGTACCGCCTCCCCGCTGCGGGCGGCGAGCGGGTCGGCCCAGTTGATCGAGCGTGATCGCAGTTCGTTGACGTCGAGGTAGCTGGTGCCCAGGTGCAGCAGCGCCGCGCCGAGCTGGTACTTGCCCGACGTCTTGTCCTGTTCGACGAAGCCGACCGCCTGCAGCGTGCGCAGGATCCCGTGCGCCGTGCCCTTCGGCAGGTCGAGCGAGCGCGCGATCTCCCCGACGCCGAGCCGACCGGCGCTGCTGGCGAGCAGCCGCAGGATCGCGGCTGCCCGCTCGATGGACTGAACCAGACCTGGCACGCGCCGGATGTTAACAACGTTCGATTGCTCGCAACAGTGTTCGACAATGCCGACCCCGGTTCGTTGACCCGCCTCCCGCGCGCTCCCTACCGTCGGCACCCACTGATGGACATCACATCGAGGAGGAAAAATGGCGTGGCTCAAGAGTCGGGGGCTCCTCGGCGAACTGGCGGCCGAGTTCGCCGGCACAATGATCTTGATTCTGTTCGGCGTCGGCGTCGTGGCGCAGGTCGTCGCCGGCGGCCTCGGCAACCACGACAGCATCAGCTGGGGCTGGGGGCTCGGCGTCGCGCTCGCGGTCTACGTCGCCGGCCGGATCAGCGGGGCGCACCTCAACCCCGCGGTCACGATCGCGCTGGCCGCCTTCAAAGGCTTCTCCTGGCGCAAGGTGCTCCCCTACTCCCTGGCGCAGACCGCGGGCGCGTTCGTCGCCGCGCTGCTGGTGCGCTGGAACTACAGCGAGGTGCTGTCCAAACTGGACCCAGGTCACACGGTCAAGACGCAGGGCGTGTTCTCCACGCTGCCGGGCAACGGGACCCTGCCGGTCGGGCAATGGGGCGCGTTAAGAGACCAGATCATCGGTACCGCGATCCTGCTGTTCGTCGTCATCGCCGTCACCGACCTGCGCAACACCGCGCCCGCCGCCAACCTGGCCCCGATCGTCGTCGGGCTGATCGTGGTCGCGATCGGCATGGCCTGGGGTACCGACGCCGGGTACGCGATCAACCCGGCCCGTGACTTCGGCCCGCGCCTGGCCTCATTCGTGACCGGTTACCACTCCGCCTTCCACGACCAGTACGGAGGGCTCTACTTCTGGGTGCCGATCGCCGGCCCGATCGTCGGCGGCCTCCTCGGCGCGGGCGCCTACGAGGCGCTCGTCGGCCGCTTCCTGCCCAAGGACGAAGCGGCGAACGTCCCGGCCGAACCCGCCGAACCCGGACGGGTTCCGGCCGAAGCCATCTGACCCGCCACACACATCGACCGACCCCCCAACGACCATCCCCCGAAAGGACTTGGAGGAATCGCATGGCTGACTTCGTCGGCGCGGTGGACCAGGGAACGACCAGCACCCGATTCATGATTTTCGACCACAACGGTAACGAGGTCGGCCGCCACCAGCTCGAACACGAGCAGATCCTGCCGCAGGCCGGCTGGGTGGAGCACAACCCGGTCGAGATCTGGGAGCGCACCTCGGCGGTCATCCGTACCGCGATGAACTCCCTCGGCCTGGACGCGTCCGACCTGGCCGCGCTCGGCATCACCAACCAGCGCGAGACCACCGTGGTGTGGAACCGGCGCACCGGCCGGCCCTACTACAACGCGATCGTCTGGCAGGACACCCGTACCGACCGGATCGCCTCCGCCCTGGACCGGGACGGCCGCGGCGACATCATCCGCCGCAAGGCGGGCCTGCCACCGGCCACCTACTTCTCCGGCGGAAAGATCCAGTGGATCCTGGAGAACGTCGACGGGGTCCGCGCGGCCGCCGAGAACGGTGACGCGATCTTCGGCAACACCGACACCTGGCTGCTGTGGAACCTCACCGGTGGACCCGACGGCGGCGTGCACGTCACCGACGTCACCAACGCCAGCCGGACCATGCTGATGGACCTGGAGACACTGGACTGGGACGACGAACTGCTGTCGCTCTTCAACATCCCACGGGCCATGCTGCCCGAGATCCGGCCGTCGTCGGACCCCACCCGCTACGGCGTGACCCTCGCCGGTGGCCCGCTCGGCGGCGAGGTGCCGCTCACCGCCGACCTCGGCGACCAGCAGGCCGCCACCGTCGGCCAGGTCTGCTTCACGCCCGGCGAAGCCAAGAACACGTACGGCACCGGCAACTTCATGCTGCTCAACACCGGCACCGACATCGTACGCTCCAAGCACGGACTGCTCACCACCGTCGCGTACCGGTTCGGCGACGAGGCGCCGGTGTACGCCCTCGAAGGCTCGATCGCGGTCACCGGGTCGGCGGTGCAGTGGCTGCGCGACCAGCTCGGCATCATCAGCGGCGCCGCCCAGAGCGAGGCCCTGGCCCGCCAGGTCGAGGACAACGGCGGCGTCTACTTCGTACCCGCCTTCTCCGGGCTGTTCGCCCCCTACTGGCGCTCCGACGCTCGCGGCGCCATCGTCGGCCTGTCCCGCTACAACACCAACGCCCACCTCGCCCGCGCCACCCTGGAATCGATCTGCTACCAGACCCGCGACGTCGCCGAGGCGATGGCCCAGGACTCGGGCGTCTCCCTGGACGTGCTCAAGGTGGACGGCGGCGTCACCGCCAACAGCCTGTGCATGCAGCTGCAGGCCGACATCCTCGGCGTCCCGGTCAGCCGCCCGGTCGTCGCCGAGACCACCGCGCTGGGCGCCGCCTACGCCGCCGGCCTCGCCGTCGGCTTCTGGAAGAACACCGACGAGCTGCGCGAGAACTGGAACGAACACCAGCGCTGGAGCCCCACGTGGTCACCGGAGCGCCGCGAAGACGGGTACGCCAAGTGGAAGAAGGCGGTCGGGCGCACCCTCGACTGGGTCGACGTCGGCTGACGCCAGGCGTCCCGACGCCTCACCAGGGCGGCCGGTGGGCATCCATCGGCCGCCCGTCCCGAAAAGGAGAGAAACAGCAATGCACTCCGCGACAATGTCCCCCCTGGCCCGCGAGCGGGCCCTGGCCGCCATGTCCGGCGGCCCGGAGCTCGACGTCGTGGTCGTCGGTGGCGGCGTCGTCGGCGCGGGCGCCGCGCTCGACGCCGCCACCCGAGGACTCTCCGTCGGCCTGGTCGAGGCCGCCGACTGGGCGAGCGGCACGTCCAGCCGCTCCAGCAAGCTGATCCACGGCGGGCTGCGGTACCTGGAGATGCTCGACTTCGGGCTGGTCCGGGAGGCCCTGCGGGAGCGGGGCCTGCTGCTGCAGCGCATCGCACCGCACCTGGTACACCCGGTGCCGTTCCTGTACCCGCTGCGCCACCGCGGCTGGGAACGGCTCTACGCCGGCGCCGGCGTGCTCCTGTACGACACGATGGGCGTCTCCAGCGGCCACTCCCGCGGTCTGCCCTGGCACCGGCACCTGACCCGCCGGGGCGCGCTGGAGGCCTGCCCGGCACTGCGCGGCGACGCCCTGGTCGGCGCCGTGCAGTACTACGACGCCCAGGTGGACGACGCCCGCTTCGTCACCTTCCTGGTCCGCTCGGCGATGGCGTACGGCGCGCACGCGGCGTCCCGGACCCCCGTCGTCGGCTTCCTCCGCGAGGGCGACCGGGTGACCGGCGTGCGGGTCCACGACCTGGAACACGACCGGGAGTTCGAGGTACGGGCCCGCCAGGTCATCAACGCCACCGGCGTGTGGACCGACGACACCCAGGCGCTGCTCGGCGAGCGGGGCCGGTTCAACGTACGCGCGTCGAAGGGCGTGCACCTGCTGGTACCGCGGGACCGCATCCAGTCGTCGACGGGCCTGATCACCCGTACCGCCAGCAGCGTGCTCTTCGTCATCCCGTGGGACCGGCACTGGATCATCGGCACCACGGACACCGACTGGCGGCTGGACAAGCGGCATCCGGCCGCGTCCAGTACCGACATCGACTACCTGCTCGAGCAGGTCAACCAGGTGCTCGTCACGCCGTTGACCCGGGACGACGTGCAGGGCGTGTACGTCGGCCTGCGCCCGCTGCTGTCCGGTGAGTCGGAGCTGACCTCCAAGCTGTCCCGCGAGCACACCGTCGCCAGCCCGGCACCGGGACTGGTGGTGGTCGCGGGCGGCAAGTACACCACGTACCGGGTCATGGCGCGCGACGCGGTCGACGCCGCCGCCAAGGGCCTCGACCGGGCGGTGCCGGCCTCGTGCACCGACGTCATACCGCTGCTGGGCGCCGAGGGGTTCACCGCGCTGTGGAACCGGCGCCGCACCCTCGCGGCCGACAGCGGCCTGCACGTGGCGCGGGTGGAGCACCTGCTGCACCGGTACGGCACCCTCACCGAGGAGGTGCTCGCGCTCGTCCGTAAGGAGCCCGGTATGGGCGAGCCGCTCGACGGCGCCGAGGACTACCTCCGGGCGGAGGTGGCGTACGCGGCGTCGCACGAGGACGCCCGGCACCTCGAGGACGTCCTCACCCGGCGCACCCGGATCTCCATCGAGACGCCCGACCGGGGCGCGGCCGCGGCCCGGCCCGCCGCGGAGCTCATGGCCGCTGTCATCGGGTGGGGAGACGACCGGATCGACCACGAGGTCGAGCACTACCTGCAGCGGGTGCGGGCCGAGCGGGCCTCGCAGGAGCAGGACGACGACGAGGCCGCCGACGCGGCCCGGCTGACCGGCCCGGAGCTGGCACCGCTGGGCGGGTAGCCGATACGCCGATGTGCACCCGCCGTCGGCGCGGGTGCACATCCATTGGCGTTACCCCGACGCAACACGCTCAGGTGAGCGGACACAAGCTCGTCATTGAACCGACCTCGTCGTGACACTCCGGTGCCGTTGACTTTCAGACGACCCGCAGCAGGTTCTGCGGGGCGCGTCTAGGGTTCCGCCGCCGGTTTCGGCGGGTCTGGTCCGAGAGACGCAGGCGGGGACCGGCTGTCGTCGGCCGTCCCCGTCCCACGGCGGGAGAAAAGCCCGGGAGGCCAACAGCGGCCCGGGCCGTGCGGTGTCCGGGCCCCGCACGGAAGGGCCAGACATGACGGCGCTCGCGGATCCACCCCACACCGCCCCGGACGTCGCTGACGCCAGCGACCTTCAGAGGTTCGGCTACCGGCCACAACTGCAGCGCAGCATCGGCACCTACGGGTCGTTCGCGGCCGGATTCTCCTTCGTGTCGATCCTGACCACGGTCTTCCAGCTCTTCAGCTTCGGTTTCGGGTTCGGCGGGCCGGCGTTCTTCTGGACCTGGCCCCTGGTCTTCGGCGGCCAGCTCCTCGTCGCGCTGTGCTTCGCCGAACTGGCCGCGAAGCTGCCCATCTCCGGCTGCATCTACCAGTGGTCCACCCGGCTCGGCGGCGCCCTGTGGGGCTGGACGGCGGGCTGGCTGATGCTCGTCGCCCAGGTCGTGACCGTCGCCGCCGCGGCGATCGCCATGCAGGTCGTCCTACCGTCCATCTGGGACGGTTTCCAGCTCGTGGCCGACCCCACCGCGAACGCCGTCCTCCTCGGCAGCGCCCTGCTGATCGCCACCACGCTGATCAACGCGGTCGGCGTGCGGACCATGTCGGTGATAAACAGCGTCGGCGTCACCTGCGAGCTCGCCGGCGTCGTGCTGCTCTGCGTCGCGCTGTTCGGGCACGCCGAGCGCGGCCCGGGTGTGGTGCTGCATCCCGGTCCCGGAGCCGGGCACGGCACCACCTACCTCTGGTCGTTCGCCATCTCCGGGCTGATGGCCGCTTACGTCCTGGTCGGCTTCGACAGCGCCGGTGAGCTGTCGGAGGAGACGAAGAGCCCGCGGCGGACGGCGCCGCGTACGATCCTGCGGGCGCTGGTCGTCTCCGGCATCGGCGGCGCGCTGATGCTCCTGGCCACCCTGATGGCGGCCCCGAGCGTGACCGACGGCGCGCTCGGCGACCCGGCCCGCGGTCTGCCGTACGTGCTGACCAGCCGGCTCGGCGGCACGCTGGGCCGGGTCTTCCTGGTGGACGTCGCCATCGCGGTCACCGTCTGCACGCTGGCCATCCAGACCGCCACGACCAGGATGATGTTCTCGATGGCCCGGGACCGGGTGCTGCCGTTCTCGACGGCGCTGTCCCGGGTCAACCCCCGGACCCGGACGCCGATCCTGCCGGCCGTCGTCGTCGGCGTGCTCGCCGTCGGCCTGCTCGTGCTCAACGTCGGCAACGCCGCTGTCTTCCTGGCGCTGTCGAGCGTCTGCATCATGCTGCTCTACCTGGCCTACCTCATGGTGACCGCGCCGCTGCTGCTCGCGCGCCTGCGGGGCCGCTGGTCGCGTACCCACGGCCTGTTCTGCCTCGGCCGGTGGGGGCTGCCGGTCAACGCGGTGGCGGTGGTGTGGGGAATCGGGATGGCGGTCAACCTCGCCTGGCCGCGGGCGAAGGTGTTCGGGGCCGACTGGTACCTCCGGTTCTTCCCGGAGCTCGTCCTGGCCGGCGCGGTGGGCGTGGGCGCGGTCGCCTACGCGACGCGGCGGTCGGAGGTACGCGGGGGCGCCGCCGGGCGGCAGGGCGCTCCGTTCGGCGCGCTTGCCGTGGAGGTGACGGAGTGATCCTCAGCCATGACATCCCCGCCGCGTCGTACTGGTCGGTGCGGCTGCGTACCGGACGGCTGCTGCGCCTTACCGCGCTCGACGACGGCGCCGTCTGCTCGGCCCTGATCTTCGCCGCGTCCGATCCGGTGGACCGCCTGAACGTCCCGGACACGCTCAAGGCGCAGCTGAGCGCGCGGATCCGGCCGCCGATGGTCCTGATGTCCGATCGGGGCACCGCCCTGTGCTCGGTCACCGGATCGTCGCTCGACTGGCACGACTGCCTCACCGGCCACTCGCTCGACGGGCACGCCGAGGCGGCCGGGCGATCGTCGAACGCGACCGACCGCAACGACTGGCGCCGGTCTGCGCGGTACGGGTTGCTGAGCGAACTACGCAAGCACGGCCGCGGCCCGACGGACCTGCACGGCTGCGTCAACTTCTTCGCAAAGGTGGCGATCGGCGACGACGGGCGGCTCGCGTACGACCCCCGGCACGCGACCGCCGGTGACTGGGTCACGCTACGGGCCGAGCAGGAGCTCCTGTTCGTCTGCTCCACGGCGCCGCACCCGATGAGCCCGACCTGGGCACCCGGCGCGGTCCGCGCCGAGGTCCACGTCGGCACGCGGTACGGACCCGACGATCCGTCGGTCACCTTCCGTCCCGAGAGCGCCCGCGCGCTCGCCGCGGCGAAGGCGGTGACGACGTGACGGTCCTCATCGAGAGCCCGCTGCGGCCACCGGCCGCCGTCCTCGACCGCACCGTCGCAGCCGGGGACGGCTACGTCGGGCGGATCCCCGCCGGCGGGTCGCTGCGCATCGTCGACCTGCACGGCAACCAGGCCGTCGACACGCTGTTCTACGACGCGGGCAACCTCGCCAACCGGTACAGCGCTTTCGACACCATCCGGGAGCAGGGCTCGGCCTACCTGACCACCGGGTCCCGGCTGCTCTCGGTCGACCTCGACCCCCTGGTCACGATCACCGCCGACACCTGCGGCCGCCACGACACGCTGGGCGGGGCCTGCGCGCAGGAGTCGAACGTCGTCCGGTACGGGATGCACACCCGACACCAGCACGCCTGCCGGGAGACGTTCCTGCGGTACGGAGCCGAGGTGGGCATCGGCGCCCGCGACCTGGGCCACAACGTCAACTTCTTCATGAACGTCCCGCTCACGCCCGACGGCGGCCTCACCTTCGCCAATGGGGTGTCGGCACCCGGCGCGTACGTGGAGGTCCGCGCCGAGCGCGACGTCGTCGTCCTCATCAGCAACTGTCCACAGGTGAACAACCCGTGCAACGGCTGGGACCCGACCCCGGTCCGGCTGCTGGGCTGGTGGTCGGCGTGAGCGCGGTCGATGGCGCCGTCCGGACCGGTACCGTCGAGATCCTCAGCCCCGGCCTGCAGACGAGCGTCCAGGACCTGGCGGGCCGCGGCGGCCGGTGGGACGTCGGCGTGCCGCCGTCCGGGGCCTGGGACGACCTGTCCTTCGCGCTGGCCAACCGGGCCGTCGGCAACCCGCGCGACGCCGCCGGGCTGGAAGCGGTGCTGACCGGCCCCGCGCTGCGCTTCGGCCGGCGGACCCTGATCTGCCTGGCCGGCGCGGTCGGCGCGGCGACGCTCGACGGCCGGCCGGTCCGCGCCGGCGTGGTGACCGTCGCCCCGGCCGACAGCGTGCTCGACATGGGCGCCTGCGGAGCGCCGGGGATGCGGGGGTACCTCGCCGTCGCCGGTGGCGTCACCGTCCCCGCCGTGCTCGGCAGCCGTTCGACGTTCCTGCTCGGCGGCTTCGGCGGCCTGCACGGCCGCGCGCTCACCGCCGGCGACACGCTACCGCTCGGCCGGATCGAGAACCTCGACGCGCCGCTGGACGTCGCGCCGCTGCTGCCGGCGCTGACCCGGGCGTGGACGCTGCGGGTCCTGCCCGGCCCGCACGGCGAGCCCGAGTACCTCACCGCGGACGGTGCGGCGGCGCTGTTCGGCACGGCCTGGACGGTCGACCACCGGGCCGACCGTACCGGCATCCGGCTGGTCGGTCCCGCTCCCGAGTGGGCGCGCACCGACGGCGGCGAGGCCGGCCTGCACCCGTCCAACATCCACGACAGCGCCTACCCGGTCGGCGGCATCATGCTCTCCGGCGACACCCCGGTCATCGTCGGGCCGGACGGGCCGAGCCTCGGTGGGTTCGTCGTCCCGGGCGTCGTGATCCGGGCCGACCGGTGGATGCTCGCCCAACTGCGACCGGGTGACACCGTCCGCCTGCGGCCCGTCGGCCCCGACACGGCGGACCGGGCGAACGCCGAACGGACAGCGCTGCTCACGGATCCCGCGACCGCGGTCGCCCGCGCGTTCGCCGCCGCGCTGGGCGACGTACCGCCGGCCGCCGCTGCGCCACCCGGCTCTTCTCCGCCGCCCGCCGCCGCTGCGCCACCCGGCTCTTCTCCGCCGCCAGGCGCGACGGCGGTCCCGGCGCTGGCCGAGCTGCCCGGCGACGGTCCGCGGCCGCGCCTGGTCATCCGCCGGGCCGGCGACCACCACGTGCTCGTCGAGGCCGGCGCGTGCGAGCTCGACCTGCGCGTACGGGTGTGGGTGCACCTGCTCGCCGAGCGCCTGCGCGCGCTGCGGCTACCCGCGGTGCGTGAACTGGTCGAGGGGGTCCGGTCGATGCTGGTCCAGGTCGACGAGCGCGCGCTGCCGCTGCCGACGCTGGCCCGCCTCCTCGCCGGCCTGGCCACGCGGCTTCCCGACCCCGAGAGCGTCACCCTCGACGTCCGGGAGGTGACCCTCCCCCTCGCGTTCGACCACCCCGCCACGCACGAGGCGATGGCCCGCTATGCCCGATCGGTGCGCCCCGACGCGCCGTGGTGCCCGGACAACGTCGAGTTCATCCGGCGCGTCAACGACCTCGACCGGCGGGAGGAGGTGTTCGACATCGTCACCTCGGCGACCTACCTGGTCGTCGGCCTCGGTGACGTGTACCTGGGCGCGCCGGTCGCCGTACCCATCGATCCCCGCCACCGCCTCGTGACCACCAAGTACGACCCCGCACGGACCTGGACACCACAGAACGCCGTCGGCATCGGCGGCGTGTACCTGTGCGTCTACGGCATGGAAGGCCCCGGCGGCTACCAACTGGTCGGACGGACCGTACCGGTCTGGCGGCACGTCCCCGCGTCGGCCGAGCCGCCGTGGCTGCTGCGCCAGTTCGACCGGCTGCGCTTCGTCCCGGTCTCCGCGCACGAGCTGGCCGAGCGGCGGGCCGCCATCAAAGCCGGCACGGCCGACCTCGACGTGCGACCGGCCACGTTCTCCCTCGCCGAGATCCGCGCGCTGGAAGCCGCGAACGCCGGCGAGATCGCCGCCCTCCGGAGCCGGCGCCGCGCCGCCTTCGAGGCCGAACGCACGCGTTGGAGCACCCGATGAAACTCCATCTGTCCGCGGTGCTGGATGCCGCCGCCGATCTCCACCAGCCCGCCTTCATCCGACACCTGAGTCCACAGGAGATCGACGCGCTGCGGCCGGCCGCCGACGGGCCGCTGGCGGGAGTGCCGTTCGCGGTCAAGGACAACATCGACGTCGCCGGCGTACCGACCACAGCCGCGTGCCCTGCCCTCACCGCGCCGGCCGCGCGCTCATCGGCGGCCGTGCGGCGCCTGCTCGACGCCGGCGCCGCCCCGATCGGCAAGACCAACCTCGACCAGTTCGCCACCGGCCTGGTCGGCACCCGGTCCCCGTACGGCGCCTGCTCCAGCGTCTTCTCCGCCGACCACGTCAGCGGCGGCAGCAGCTCCGGCAGCGCGGTGGCGGTCGCCGCCGGCGTCGTCCCGCTGGCGCTCGGCACCGACACCGCGGGCAGCGGTCGGGTACCGGCCGCGTTCAACGGCCTGGTGGGTGTGAAGCCGACCCGCGGCCTGGTACCGACCCGCGGCGTGCTGCCGGCCTGCCCGTCGCTGGACTGCGTCACGACGCTCACCCGCACCGTCGCGCTGGCACGCACCGCGTTCGCGGCGCTGGCCGGCCCGGACGCGGACGACCCCTGGTCCCGGGCGATGCCCGCGCTACCACCGCCGGGGGTCGCCCGCACGATGCGCGTCATCGCCGTACCGGACGGGCCGCTCGACCTCGACCCGCCGCACGCCGCGGCCTGGCAGGCGGCCCAGGCGTTCGCGGCGTCCGTCGCGCGGCTCGTGCCCGTCGACGTGTCGGCGTTCCTCGAGGCGGCGCGGCTGCTGTACGGTCCGTTCGTCGCCGAGCGGCTCGCTGCCTTCGGGCGGCTGCTCGAACCGGACGGGCCGCATCTCGATGCGGTCGTACGGCGCATCGTCCACGGGGCCGCCACCGTCACCGGCGCGGACGTCTTCCGTGGCCAGCAGCGGCTCGCCGAGCTGCGCGCCGCCGCGCTGCGGGTGTTCGTGGGCGCGGACGCGCTGATGCTGCCGGTCACCCCCGGCCACCCGACGCTGGCGGAGGTCGCGGCGGATCCGATCGGGGTGAACGCCCGCCTCGGCACGTACACCAACATGGTCAACCTCCTCGACCTCTGCGCCGTGGCGGTCCCCGCCGGGCACCGCGACGACGGCCTGCCGTTCGGTGTCCAGCTGATCGCCCCCGCGTTCGCCGACGGTCCGCTGCTCGACCTGGCGGCCCGCTGGCTCGGCGAACCGGTGCGGCCGCCGGCCGTGCGCAGCCTGCTCGCCGTCGCCGGCGCCCACCTCACCGGCGAGCCGCTCAACGACCAGCTGGTCGCGCTCGGCGGTCGGCTGCATGCCCGCGCGCGTACCGCCGGCGGGTACCGGATGTACCGCGTCGAGGGGCCGGTCCCCCGCCCCGGCCTCGTCCGCGCCGCCAGCGGGCCGGCGACCGGCCTGGAGGTCGAGATCTGGGACCTGCCGGCCGCCGGCGTCGGTGAGCTGCTGGCCACCGTCGCCCCGCCGCTCGCGCTCGGCGCGGTCGACCTGGACGACGGCGGCGTCGTGCCCGGTTTCCTCACCGACCCGACCGGGGTGGACGCCGGCGCCGACATCACCGCGTACGGCGGCTGGCGTCACTACCCCGGCCGGTACGGCTGAGCTAAGGCCAGCCCTGGAGACCCGCACCGTACGGGTACAGCGGGTTTCCGTATGTCGTCGGCACCGGCTGGCCGGCGTCGATGTGCGCCCGGATGTCGGCGCGCTCGACGTCGCTGGCGCCCAGGTCGTACGGCAGGTCCCAGTGCTCGACCGCGTCGCCCGGCACGTCGGCGCCGCCCGGCCGGAGGATCTGGTCCAGGCTGCGGGGCAGTTGCCAGGGCAGCGTGCCGTGCGGGGCGTAGTCGCCGAAGAGCAGGCTGGCCGCCGCCGGCCCCATCTCCTCACCGCCGCGGTAGGTGACCACGACGGCGTCGGCCAGGCCGTTCCACTCGGTGATGACGTACGGGCGCGGCAGGACCAGGATCACCACCACGGGAATCCCCTGGTTCTTGAAGCTCTGGATGGTCGTGAGCTGATCGGGCGGCAGGTAGGGCTGTTCCTTGGTCCAGTTGGTGGCGTGGGTGTAGGAGGACTCCCCCACGGCCACGACGGCGAGCTTGGGTGACGGGCCGGAGCCGGAGTAGACGTTCACGCCGGCGGTGGCCGCCCTCGCCCTGATCGCGTCGAGGAGGTCCAGGGAGCCGTACTCCGAGTGGAAGTAGCTGGTCCAGACGCAGCACGAGTTGGGGTCGGTGGCGCGCGGGCCGGCCACCACGATGTTGTCCCCGGCCGTGAGCTTGAGCGGGAGGATGCCGTCGTTCTTCAGCAGCGTCAGCGACTCCCGCTCGGCCTGGTTGGCCAGCGCGGTATACGACGGCTGGTGCCACCGGTACGGGCCGTTGACCGGGTCGCCGTACGGGTTCTCGAACAGGCCGAGGGCGAACTTCAGCCGCAGCACCCGGCGGACCGCGTCGTCGATGCGGCTGGCCGGCACGTGTGCGAGGAACGTGGTCAGTGAGAAGCCCGCCGCGCCCGGATCGGCCCCGCCCATCACGTCGGAGCCGGCGTTCGCGGCGTCGATCCACGGCTGGCCGGACGGCAGCCAGTCGGTGGTGATGAGGCCGGTGTAGCCCAGGTTCTGCCGCAGGTAGGCGAGGATCTTGGCGCTGTCGCCGGCGCCGGGGCCACCCGGGTCGAGGTACGAACTGCCGGCGTAGCCGGGCATGATGTTGACGGCGCCAGCCTCCATGGCGGCGCGGAACGGGATCATGTGGTACTTGATGGTCACCGCGTCGTACGTGATGCCGGCCTCGCCGCCGGCGCCCTCGCCCGGCCAGTGCTTCACGGTCGCCAGTACCGAGTGCGGATTCAGCTCCGGGCCGCCCTGCAGCCCGGACACCAGCGCGCGCACCTGCGCGGCGGCGACGTCGGCGTTCTCGCCGTTGCCCTCCTGGATGCGGGGGTAGAGCACCTTGGTGCCGACCTCGGCGAGCGGCCCGAGCACGCCGCGGGTGCCGACCTCCAACTCCTCCTTGCGCTGCATGTCGCCCAGCTTGTAGTCGAGTGCGTAGTCCCTGCCGGCGGCCAGCGCGCTCTGTGTCGGGTAGGTGGTCTGGTAGCCGTGGATGGTGTCGCCCGCCGAGATGAACGGAATGCCCAGCCGGGTGCCGGCGGCGGCGAGCAGGTAGCCGTTGAGATCCTGCGGCTGCGCCGGCCCGAAATGCCAACCCGCCCGCGGGTACGTCTGGGCGTTGTAGAACATCTGGTAGGCCTTCTCCTGCGCCGTCATCCGGCCGAGCAGGTCGTTAACGCGGGTGTCGATCGGCTGGCGCCAGTCTTCGTACGGCTCGATGACGCCGTCCTTGTTGAGGTCCCGCATACCGCTGATGACCGGCACCCCGTCGGCGACGGTACTGACGGTGGGCAGGTACAGGCTGAACGTGCGGATGGCCGACGTCGTGGTCGCGCCCGACCCGCTCACCGCCGCGACGTACCACTTGTACGTCCAGCGGTCGGGCAGGTCCCAGGTCGGCGTGTAGCTGGTGCCGGTCTGCTCGGCCACCTTGGTGTACAGGTCGATCAGGTTGCCGGAGGCGGTGAAGTCGTAGTCGGTCCGGCTGATGTTGATCCAGACCTGGTAGCGCGCGGCGCCGCCGACGGCCGTCCAGGCGAGGGTGGGCCGTCGGGTGTCGGTGACCATGGCACCGTCGGCGGGTGCGGAGAGGGCGAACTGCCCGGTCGTCGCCGGTGGCCGGGTGGGCCCGGACAGCATCGGCGGGGTGGCCGACGAGGTGTCGACGCTGCCATGGACCTCGAACTCCCACAGCGAGTACCCGTAGCCGGTGGCCCGGGCCGTGCCGTACAGGCGGACGTACCGGCCGGTGGCGGTGAGGTTCAGTGTCTCGGTGCCGCCCTTCCCGGTGGTGGTGGAGTAGACCGTCGACCAGGTTGCCGCGTCGTCGGAGACGTCGACGTGGTAGGCGGTGGCGTAGGCGGCCTCCCAGGTGAGCACCACGCCGGTGATCGTGGCGGGACCGCCCAGGTCCACGGATATCCACTGTGGATCGCCGGCTGCGCTCTCCCACCGGGTGGTGGTCCGGCCGTCGAACGCCGCCGCGGGCGCGTTGCCGCCCACGTACGACGACGCCTGGACCGGCTGGAACTGCGAGATGACCGGCGCCGAGCCACCGCTTGTGCCGTAGACCTGGAACTCCCACAGGGAGTACCCGTAGCCGGTGGCGCGGGCCGTGCCGTACATCCGCACGTACCGGCCGGCGCCGGTGACGTCGAGGGTCTGGGTCCCGCCCGTGCCGGTGGTGGAGTAGATGGTGGTCCACGTGGTGGCGTCGGCCGACACCTGGACCTGGAACGCGGCGGCGTACGCCGTCTCCCAGTCGAGCACGACCTGGCTGACGTCCGCGGTCGCACCCAGATCCACCTGTAGCCACTGCGGATCGGAGAACTGGCTCGACCAGCGGGTACCGGGGTCGCCGTCCACCGCGGCCGCGGCCGGGAACGCCCCGGACTCGGTGGACGAGGCGGTCGCCGGCTTGTTCCGGGATAGCAGCGTCGTGCCGGCCACGGTCACCGGCGGAGCGACGGCGGCCGCCGGTTTCGGGACGACGACGGCGACGCCCGTGACGAGGGCGGCGGCGACCGCGACGGCGACCACGGGCCGGCGTCGGCGGAGGGTGGGGCTGAGCCGGAGTCTCATGTCATCTCCTCAGGCCGGTCACGGGTAGCTGACCAGGTTCACCGGTACGGTGGCGGCGCCCGTCGCCGCGGCACCGGCGTCGTTGATGACGTGGTCGATGGTTCCGTTGCCGCCGAGGGAGACGGTGAGCAGGTCGTGAAACCGCACGCCGGACGTGGTGGGAGCTTCGAAGCCGTGGTCGGCGTGGATGCCGGAATCGACGTTGAAGTAGCAGTAGCTGCCCAACCCCCAGGCCTCATGGCTGCTGACCGTGTCCGCGACCTTGTAGGCCGCGTACCCGTTGGCGCCGGCGCGCCAGGCGGCCCGGCTGGGCGGGTCGTAGGGCATCTCGTTCTGCAGGAAGACGGTCCGACCGCCGTTGCTGTTCCAGATGACTTCGTCCTTCTGGTAGTGCTCGACGAACAGCGCGTACGCGGTCACGTTGGGGCCGTTGACGACGAGCCCCGTGTCGGCGGTGTTGACGGTCCAGCCGACGCCGCTGCCGTGGTCGGCGCGCCAGGCCCAGATGTGGTCGATGATGGTGTTCGCGCTGTTGACGACCAGACTGGTGGTCGCGGATCCGGCACCGGCGCCCCCGATGCGGAAGAACACGTCCTGGACGGAGGTGGGGTTGCCGGCGTGGCCGGCCGCGGCGCCGTTCGGGCCGATCCGCAACAGGACCGGGGAGTTCACCGGGCCGGCGTCGAACAGCAGCCCGGCGAGCTTGACCCCGTCGACGTCGGCGACGCTCATCGCGGTCACGCCGTTGTCGGGCACCAGCGTCGGGTACCCGAGGCCGAGCACGACGGTGTCGGGGCGGGTCACGGTCACCGTCTGGTCGAGGTGGTAGATGCCGGGGGTGAACAGCAGGTTCAGGCCCTGGCTGAGCGCGGCGTTGAGGGTGGCGGCGGAGTCGCCGGGCCGGGCCACGTAGAACCGGGTGAGCGGGATCGCGCTGCCGGGTGTGGCGCCGCCCGCCCACGTGGTGCCCTGGGAGTCGGTCCGCAGACTTGGAACGAACACCTGGTAGGCGCCGGCTGCGTCGACGTACAGGTAGGGCTTCTCCCGGGTGACGGGGCTGCGGGCGAGCACCGTGTAGGGCGGGTTGGGGAAGCTCTGCGCGGGCGCGCCGAGGACGCCGGAGAACGTCATGTTCCAGACCCCGTTGAGCCACCCGCCGATCTGGCTGTCACGGGTGAACCACTGCTGCTGTGAGTACGGGCCGACGGTGCCGCTGACCCGGGAGTCGGCGATGTAGCCGCCGCTGGCCCAGCCGTACCCGGCGGGCGCCAGGTTCAGGTCGCCGTGGATGTCCATCCGGCGGAACGGCGCGGCCTGGGACACTGCCCACCGGGTGAATCCGGCGGACGGGTAGACGGACAGGTTCTCCGCCGACCGCCAGAAGTTCTGGGTGGCGTTGCCGCCGGCCCAGCCCGCGTCGACGGTCACGTCGCCGTTGATCCGCACGTCGTCGGGGTTGCGGCCGAGGCCGGCGATGGAGGTGTAGAAGCCGATCTGGGCGTTGATCCCGCTGTAGGTGCCGGGCTTGAACAGCAGCGCGTACCGCTGCGTGCCGAACTGGTTGCGCTCCTGCTGCCTGAACACGGTGTCGAGCTGGGCCTGGATGGCCGTGCCGGACATCGACGGGTCGAAGACGATCACGTTGGGGCCCAGGGAGCCGCCGCCGGGTAACGGCGTGGATCCGCCCGTCGTGTGCACCACGAGTTCCCACAGCGAGTATCCGTACGGGGTGGCGCGCGCCGTGCCGTACACGCGCAGGTAACGGCCGCTGCCGGAGACGTCGAGGGTCTGGGTGCCGCCGGTGCCGGTGGTGGTCGAGTACACCGGTGTCCACGTCACGGCGTCGCTCGACACCTGGACCTGGAACGCGGTGGCGTACGCGGCCTCCCAGGTGAGGACGACCTGGCAGACCTGCTGGGTGCGGCCCAGGTCCACCTGGAGCCACTGCGGATCGGAGAACTGGCTGGACCACCGGGTGCCGGGGTTGCCGTCGACCGCCGCCGACGCCGGGAACGCGCCGGACTCGGTCGACGACGCCGTAGCCGGTTGGTTCAGGGCGGCGTCGGTCGCGCCGCAGCCACCCGAAGCGGGCGCCGCACCCGGCGACAGCAGGGTCGAGGCCGCGCGGGCCGGAACGGTCACGACGACCACGACGAGTGCGACCAGCAGCGCCGTCGCCGTGACGATCATTGCGAGTAGGTAACCCGGTCTGCCATGGCGGGCTCGGTGACGGGTGACAGCCTGCATGAGATCTCCCTCAAGCGTGCGCGTGCGTGGGCGGGACGGCGGTGCGGGCGTGGGGTGGGCTGCGGTGCGGGCGTGGGCGGGCGGGACGCGCCAAACCGGTGCGGCGAGACGGCGGCCCCCCGAGGAGGCGTGCGGAACCCGGCGGTTTACATCGAGATTCATCGTTATGACGAGCGGGTTTCAGAAAGGTCCGCCCGGCCCGCCACAACTGTCAAGGGCCCGAATGGATCACCGGCGAGGTGACGGAAGATCTCCCGGAACAGCCCGGAACCGGTGATATGCACCCTGGCCAGGGAGTTTGTTGCCAGAGGTAGCACACAGTGCGGGGCGCGATCATGTACGCCATTCCACAGAAGCGACATTCACTCTTAATTTAAGTCTTAGTCGATGCTTTAGAAAAATTACGCCACCTGCGAAAGTGAGGACGTAGATAGAAACTTGTAAATGCCTTGACAGAAGGTTGGCCGGCCCTCACCCTGCTTGGAAAGCGCTCTCCGACACCTGTCGGAAACCTCCCCGCCAGCCGGGCCGCTGCGGATGTCCCGGCACCCTAGGAGGAGCCATGGCCGTCCCCACCCTCGCCACACGCTCCGCTTCACGCCGGCGCGCCGTCGCCGCCGTCACACTGATCGTCACCGTCATCGCCCTCTACGCCGCGGCGACCACCCCGGGCGCCACCGCCGCCGACACCCCGCTCTCCCAGGGCCGGCCCGCCATCGCCTCGTCCACCGAGAATGCCGGGACCCCGGCGTCGGCGGCGGTCGACGGCGACCCCGGTACCCGCTGGTCGAGCCAGTTCTCCGATCCACAATGGATTCAGGTCGACCTGGGCGCGACCGCCACCGTTTCCCGGGTCGTTCTCCGATGGGAGGCCGCCTACGCCAGGGCGTACGCCATCCAGACCTCCACCGACGCCACCACCTGGACCACGGTCTACTCCACCACCACCGGGGCCGGCGGCACCGAGACCCTCGCCGTCACCGGCACCGGCCGCTACGTGCGCATGTACGGCACCGCCCGCGCAACGCCGTACGGTTACTCGCTCTGGGAGTTCCAGGTCTACGGCGTCGCCGCACCCGGACCGGATCCCGGCTCGTTCTGGGGTGACACCAGCGAAATCCCGGCCGCGCAGAACGTGCTGACGGTCAAGGTGCTGAACCGCACGAACGGGCACTACCCCGACAACCAGGTGTACTGGAGCTTCAACGGGCAGACCCACTCGATCGCCGAGCAGCCGTACCTCGACATGCCGGCCAACTCGGCCGGCCGGATGTACTTCTACCTGGGCTCGCCGACCAGCCAGTACTACGACTTCATCGAGTTCACCGTGGGACCCTCGGTGTTCAACGGCAACACCACCCGGGTCGACGCGTTCGGCCTGAAGCTCGCGATGCGGCTGCACGCCCACGACGGGTATGACGTGCAGGTCGGTGAGGACCAGGCCACCTTCGCCGAGGACCGGTCGGTGACCTTCCAGAGGTTCGTCACTGAGGTGCCGGCCGAGTTCAAGGTGCTCGCGCAGACCCAGGCGCCGTACCGGATCATCGCACCCGGCAGCGACCCGTCGTTTCGGGCCGGCGGCGTGAACCAGAACTACTACACCAGCTACGCCGCGTCGGTCGGGGTCAACGAGTCGACCTCCAACATCTTCGGCTGCGCCGGTTCGCTGGCCGGCAACCCGAACCTCTGCGCCGCCCTGAACCGGCACACCGCGCAGCTACCGACCGCGCAGCAGCAGACTCCAGGCAACTTCTACCTGGCGCCGCCGGCGAACTACTACGCGCGGTTCTGGCACGACCGCGCCATCAACCACCTCGCGTACGGCTTCCCGTACGACGACGTGGCCGGCCAGTCGTCGTTCATCTCCCACGCGAACCCGCGGTACCTGCTGGTCGCCGTTGGCTGGTGACACCCGTGGGGCGGCCCGGTGACCGGGCCGCCCCGACGCGTCACCGGTCAACCCGGCAGCGTCCACTTCTGGTTGGCGCCGCCGGTGCAGGTCCAGATCTGCAGCGGAGTGCCGACGGCTGAGCTGACCCCGGTGGCGTCCAGGCACTTGCCCGAACCGGTGTTGACCAGCGAGCCGTTGGAGCCGGTCCACCGCTGGGCGCCGGTGCCGTTGCAGTCGTACAGCTGGACCTTCGTCCCGTCGGCCGTGCCGGCGGCGACCACGTCGAGGCACTTGCCGAGGGCCCGGATGCCACCGTCGGAGTTGCCGACGGTCCAGCTCTGGGCGCCGGTGCCGTTGCAGGTGTAGAGCTGGACCTGGGTGCCGTTGGCCGGGTTGGCCCCGGCGACGTCGACGCACTTGCCGCCGTACCCGACGATCGCTCCGGTGTGGGTGCCGCCGCCACCCTGGGCGCCGCTCCAGGCGAACGTCGCCGACGTCTTGCCCGGCAAGGTGTACGTGAACGACTGCCCGCCCCAGTTGACCTTGAGCGACCGGCTGCCGCCGCCGCCGTTGTAGGCGATGAGCGCCTTGGAGCCGTCCGGGTTCTTCCACGCGACGTTCGGCGCCGTGGCGTTGGCGGTGGAGGCGATGCGTACCGCGCCCGGCCGCACGAACTTCGTCAGGTGCCCCATCGTGTAGTACTCGACGGTGTAGTCGACCTGGCCGCTGCGGCTGTCGCCGTTGTGCACGGTGATCAGACCCGTACAGGTGCCGCAGCCGCCGTTGTGCGGGCCCATGCTCTGGTCCACGGCGAGGCTCCACTTGGTCCAGCTACGCCCCCAGTTGCGGGTGTAGTCGATCAGGTTACGCATGTCCTCGTCCTGCTGGTTGGCGATCCAGGTGCCGCCGGAGTGCTCGGTGTCGTAGGCGCCGACGCCCGGGAAGGCGTTGTGCACCGTCGTCTGCTCGGTGACGTCACCGCTGTACCCGTGCCAGGCGATGCCGCCGAAGTTCGGGTCGTTGCGGATCGCGGGGTCGTTCAGCAGCGGCGCGGCCCAGGTGTCGTAGCCGTCCCAGTTCCAGTCGTGTACGAGCACCTTGGTGGTCAGGCCGGCACTGTGGAGCGCGGGCAGCAGGTCGGTGCCGACGAAGTAGTCCAGCCCCGACGTGTTCCACTGCATCGACGGGTACCCGGGGCAGCAGGTGGGCTCGTTCTGCGGTGTCACGTAGTCGATGTGCACCCCGTTCGCGGCGTACCCCTGGATGTACCTGACGAAATACTGGGCGTACATGGCGTAGTACCGGGCCTGCAGCCACCCCTGGTCGAAGCTGTTGTTGTCCTTCATCCAGGCCGGCGCGCTCCACGGCGACGCCAGCACCGTCAGCGCCGGATCAAGGGTCTTCGCCTGCGCGGTCAGCGCCATCACGTCGCTGTCGTGGCTGAGCGAGAAGTCGCTGAGGTCGCAGCAGGTGTCGTCGTACGAGTAGCTGTACCGGGCCAGGTCGGACGCGCCCATCGGGTTACGCAGGAAGCTCAGTCCGATGCCGTTGACCGGGTCGAACAGCTTTCGCATGACGTCGTTCTGGGTACTCGCCGACAGCGCGCCGCTGCCGTGCATCAGCCAGGCCGCGGTGTCGGTGAACGACGCGCCGGCACCTTCGAACTGCTGGTACGTGGTGTTCTCGTCGACGGTGACGGTCTGGTCGGCCGCGGCGCTACTGCCGGCGAAGGTGACGGGCGCCTGCGGTTGCAGGCCGCGGGTCACGTGCCGGCCGCCGCTGTCGTCGGTGGTGGTGAGCCAGATGCTGACCGGCTCACCGGCGGCGAGCGCGGCGGGGGCCTTCGCCACCGCGACCCCGCCACCGGCCGCCACGACGGCGGCGACGGCGGCGACGGCGAGGTGGACGGCCCGGCGGCGGTGCCACCCGGGGCGGGCGGGACATCTTCGTGCGAACACGGTCGGACTCCGTTCGGGCAGCGGGGTGTGGTGGTCTGCGGACGCGACCACGCGACCACGCGGACGCGCCGGTGACCGCCGGTGCGCGGTCGCGCTCGGCGCGCGACCGGACGTCGGCGGTGTCGCCGCACACCCCCTGCTTCGGAGCCTCGATGCGCCTCGTCGGGTGGGCGGCTACGAAATTCGGGACTTAATTTTTAGTCTCACAAAACTATTGATCCTTATCAATAGATGCTGCCGGAGCAGTGCTCAGGCAGCGTGATCGGGCACCGCGGCGACCGCCCGGTGGGCCCGGATGATCTCGGCGTACCGGTGGCCGCTGGCCTTGATGGTGCGCGCCTGCGTGGCGTAGTCGACGTGCACCAGACCGAACCGCTTGTCGTAGCCGTACGCCCACTCGAAGTTGTCCAGCAGCGACCAGACGAAGTACCCGGCCAGCGGCACCCCGGAGGCCGCCGCCCGGGCCGCGGCCACTAGATGATCCTCCAGATAGGACATACGGCCGGTGTCCTCGATGCGCCCGTCGTCACCGCGCTCGTCCGGCCACGCCGAGCCGTTCTCGGTGACGTACACTCGCACGGCGCCGTACTCGCGGTGCACCCGCCGCAGCAGCTGCTCCAAGCCGCCGGGGTGCACCTCCCAGCCCATCGCGGTACGGGTGGCGCCGGACACCGGCACCGCCCGGGCGTGCGGCACCGGCCCGTCCGGGTCGTCGGCCAGGACCTCGCGGAAGTAGTAGTTGACGCCGAGGTGGTCGGTGGGGGTGGCGATCAGCTCCAGGTCGCCGTCGCGCACCGGCGGTTGCACCCTGTACACCTCCACCATGTCCTCCGGGTAGCCCCGGCCGTGCAGCGGATCCAGCCACCAGCGGTTGGTGTGCCCGTCGGCCCGCCGGGCCGCGGCCAGATCCCGGGGATCGGCGGTCGCCGGCTCGCAGGGGCTGAGGTTGAGCACCGCGCCCACCCGTACCGGCGCGGACGCGGCGGCGCGCAGCGCGTGCGCCGCGAGCCCGTGCCCGAGCAGCAGGTGATGCGAGGCGGACACGGCGCGGGCGAGGTCGCGCTCCCCCGGCGCCATCCTGCCCTCCAGATGCCCGATCCAGGCGCAGCACAGCGGCTCGTTCACCGTGAACCAGTCGGCCACCCGGTCGCCGAGCCGGCCGGCCACCACACCCCCCAGCTCACCCAGCGCCTCGGCGGTGGCGCGGGCCGGCCAGCCACCCCGGTCCTGCAGCACCTGCGGCAGGTCCCAGTGGTAGAGCGTGGCGAACGGCCGGATCCCCGCGGCCAGCAGGCCGTCCACCAGCCGGTCGTAGAAGTCCAGGCCGGCGGCGTTGACCCGGCCCGCGCCGTCGGGGAGCACCCGCGGCCAGGCGATGGAGAACCGGTACGCCGGCACGCCCAGCGTCCGCATCAGCGCGACGTCCTCGGGCCAGCGGTGGTAGTGGTCGCACGCCACGTCACCGGTGTCGCCGTTGTCCACGGCGCCGGGTACCCGGCAGAAGGTGTCCCAGATGGACGGGGCGCGGCCGTCCTCGGCCACCGCCCCCTCGATCTGGTACGCCGACGTCGCGACCCCCCACACGAAGTCCGGCCCGAGGTCACGTAGCTGATCCATGCTCTCTCCCCACGTACGGAACGGATGTCACTTGACGGCGCCGGCCGTCAGCCCGGCGACGAAGTGCCGCTGGAGCGCGAGGAACCCGGCGACCACCGGGACGCTGACGACGAGCGAGGCCGCCATCAGCTGGTTCCAGTACACGTCGTGCTCGGTCGAGTACTGCTGCAGGCCGATCGGCAGCGTGCGGCTGGTGTCGTCGGTCATCACCGAGGCGAACAGCACCTCTCCCCAGGCGGTCATGAACGCGTACACGGCGACCGCCACCACGCCCGGCAGCGCTGCCGGCAGCACCACCCGCAACAGCGTCCGCAGCGGGCCCGCGCCGTCGACGGCGGCCGACTCGTCGAGCCCGCGCGGGATGCCGTCGAAGTAGCCGACGAGCATCCAGATCGAGAACGGCAGCGAGAAGGTCAGGTACGTGATGACCAGTCCGGTGCGGCTGGCGTACAGCTCGACGCCGGTGAGGTTGCCGATGTTGACGTAGATGACGAACAGCGGCAGCAGGAACAGGATGCCGGGGAACATCTGGGTGGACAGGACGGTCACGGTGAAGGCGCGCCGGCCGGCGAAGCGGTACCGGCTGACCGCGTACGCGGCGAAGACGGCCACGACGACCGAGCAGACCGTCGCCGTACCCGCCACCACGACGCTGTTGAGGAAGTAGCGTCCAAGGGGGACGGTGTGCCAGATGTCCACGAACGGCCGGACCGTGAGCCGGGACGGGATCCAGTGGAAAGGCCCCTGCACGTCGTTCAGCGGCTTGAGCGCCGAGGTGACCATCACGTAGACCGGCGCCAGCGTGAACAGCGCCAGCAGGCTCAGCACGATCCGGCGCGCCCAGGGCAGCCAGGCCGGTTCACGCATCGCCCCTCCTCGACGTCACGAGCAGATAGGCCCCGGTGACCACCAGCAGGAACAGCAGCAGCAGCACGCTCATCGCCGAGCCGAGGCCGAAGTTCCAGGTCACGAACGAGCTCTGGTAGATGTGGATGGAGATCAGGTCGGCGCTGCGCGGGGCCGCCTTGCCGAACAGCACGTACGGCGTGTTGAAGTCGTTGAACGTCCACAGGAACAGCACGAGCACCAGCACCTGGTTGACCGGGCGCAGCATGGGCAGCGTGATGCCGCGCAGCTGGCGACCGAAGCCGGCGCCGTCGACGGCCGCCGCCTCGTACAGCTCACCCGGCACGTTCTGCAGCCCGGCTGTCAGGCACAGGAACGCGAACGGCCACGACCGCCAGACCGAGACGGCCAGCAGCGCGCCGAAGCTGTTCCCGCCGATCAGCCAGAACGGCCGGTCCCCGGCGAGGTGGAGCTGGTCGACCAGGACATGGTTGACCATTCCGGTGTCGCGCTGGAGGAGGAAGCTCCAGGTGATCACCGCGGCGTAGACTGGCAGGGCGTACGGGGTGAGAAACAGCGTCCGCAGCGCGCCGCGGCCGCGGAACGGGTGCTGGGTGAGCACCGCGGCGGTCGTCCCGAGCAGCCAGGACAGGCCCACCGACAGCACGGTGAACGCGAGCGTCACCCCGAACGAGTGCAGCAGGTCTCCGCCGATGGCGCCGTTGACGTCGATCGACGCCCGGTAGTTGCCGAGCCCCGCGAAGGGCGCCGCCGACCAGTTGCGGATGTAGAACTGGGTGAGTCGCAGCAGGCTCATCCAGCAGCCGTAGAGCATCGGCACGAGGTGGACCAGCAGCTCCAGCGCGAGCGCCGGCAGCAGCATCAGGTACGGCACAAGGCGTCGCCGGTCGAGCCGGGCCCGCCGGCGCCCGGCGTGGCGGCCGGCGGAGCGGCCGGACCGGTCGGTCGTGGCCGCCCCGCCGGCCGGGGTGGTCAGTGTGGCCATGTCTCCTCCGGTTGCGTGGCGGGGTCCCGCGCACTTCCCGGCGCGGGACCCGGCCACGGCGACAGGGCTCAGCCGCCGGCGTGGACCTGCTGGTTGGCGGCGGTGAGCTTGCCCTTGACGTAGTCGTCGGTGATCGGCTTGCCGCTGGCCGCGTCGGCGAAGAGGTTCTTCATGGCAGTGCCGACCAGGGTCTCGAACTGGCTCTCCTCCGGCACGGCCGGCAGCGGCGCGGCGCTGCCGGCCAGAGTGTCCTGGAACACCTTGATCTGCGGCGTCTGGAACGCCGGGTCGGCGTACGCGGCCTTGACCGTCGGCATCGAGCCGTACGTGGAGTTCAGCGCCTTCTGCTCGTCGTCGCCGGTCATGAACTTCACGAACGCCAGCGCGGCGTCCCGGTGCTTCGTGTTGCCGAAGACCGCCAGGTTGATCCCGGCGACCATGCTGTCGACGTGCCGGCCGCCGGGCGGGGTCGGCGCCTCGAACGGCACCGGGGCCACGCCGTAGTCGTCCGGGCTCATGCCGTGCGCCTTGAGCGTGGTGTCGGCGGCCTGCCACAGCAGCATGGCGGCCTTGCCGCTGGCGAAGTCGGCCAGCGACTGGTTGTTGGCGTACTCCGCCGCGCTCGGGTTCACGATCTTGTCGGTCGCCATGAAGTCGATGTACCGCTTGACGCCGGCGACGGCGCCCGCCGAGTCGAACTGCGCCTTGCCGCCGGAGGTGAAGAAGTCGGCGCCGTACTGCTGGGCGAACGTGAACGCGTGGTGGGCGTTCTCGCTCACGTTGCCGCCCTCCACCACGAGGCCCCACTGGCCGTCGTGGGTCAGCTTCCTGCCGTCGGCGACCAGCTCGTCCCAGGTCTTCGGGGGCTCGGCGATGCCGGCCGCCGCGAACAGCTTCTTGTTGTAGTACAGGCCGTAGGCCAGTGAGTACAGCGGCACCGCGGCCGGGTCCTTCCCCGGCGCGCCGGTGGCGGCGAGGCTGCCGGCCAGGAAGCGGTCCTTGCCACCGATCGCGCTCATCGTCGTGCCGTCGAACGGCAGCAGCGCGCCGGTCGCCTGCAGGGACGCCGACCAGGTGTTGCCGATGTTGAGGACGTCCGGCCCCTTGCCGGAGGTGGTGGCGGCCAGGATCCGGTTGAGCAGGTCCGGCCAGCCGATCACCTCCAGGTTGACCTTGATACCGGTCTGCCGGGTGAACTTGTCCAGTTCGGGCCGCAGGATCTGGCGGTCGTTGTCGAGGCTGGTGCCCTGGTTGCTGGCCCAGTACGTCAGGGTGGTGCCGCTGCCGGAGGAACCGCCCTGGTCGTCACCGCAGGCGGCCACCGTCGGCGTCGTCAGCGCCAACGCGACCGCGAACAGGGCGAATCTGCGTGTGGTCACGTTCTGCCCTCTCGTAAGGGATACGCGTGCTCGGGAATGGCGGCGCCGGCCGAACCGGTGCCGGGAGCGCGGCGCCGACGGATGGACGCCCATCGGCGCCGCGGTGGGCGCCGGCTTCCGGAGGGCCCGCCCACCCACTCTTCTGTCACTGCTTTTTTCAAGCTCTGAAATATTGATAGCATTTAACGCGCACAGGATGGCCACGTCAAGACCGGCATCGATGGATCATTCTTGGTGACCAATGGAACGGTGGGAGCACATGGACGCAAGGCGGACGACGGTACGTGACGTGCGGCGGCGCAACCGCTCCGTGCTCCTGTCCGAGCTGTACTTCCACGAGCCGCTCAGCCGACAGGAGCTGAGCCAGCGGACGGGACTGAGCCCGGGCACGGTCAGCAACGTCGCGGGCGAACTGATCGCCGAGGGGCTGGTCGTCGAGGCCGGCTCGGTCGACTCCGACGGCGGCCGGCCACGGGTGCTGTTGCGGGTCAACCCCGGGTACGGCCGGGTGGTCGGGGTGGACGTGGGCGAGACCCGGGTCCGCGTGGAGAGCTTCGACCTGACGATGGCCCCGCTCGCCACCGTCGACTACCCGCTCGACTCCCCGCAGCCGCGCCCCGAGCCGGTCGCGGCGCAGATCCTCGCCGGCCTGCGGGAGGTCACCGAACAGGCCGGCACGGGACCCGTCGTCGGCGTGGGCATCGGCGTCTCGGGCACCGTCGAGCAGGGACCGCCGGCCCGGGTCCATGCCCAGACGCTGGGCTGGGACGCGGTCCCGCTGGAACGGATGCTGCGGGAGGGCACTGACCTGCCGCTGTTCATCGACAACGGCGCGAAGACGCTGGGGCAGGCCGAGATGTGGTTCGGCGCCGGGCGGGGCACCAGGCACGCGGTGATCGCCCTGATCGGCTCCGGCGTCGGCGCGGCGGTCATCACGAACGGCTCCACGTACCGGGGCGCCACGAGCAGCGCCGGCGAGTGGGGGCACACCACGCTGGTGTACGACGGGCGCCCCTGCCGGTGCGGCTCGTCCGGCTGCCTCGAGGCGTACGTGGGGGCCGAGGCGGTGCTCGACCGGTACCGGGAGGCCGCCGGAAGCCCCGCGCCCGGCGACGACGAGGAGTCGGCTATCACGGAACTGGTCGCCTCCGCCGACTCCTCGCCGGTGGCCGCCCGGGTGCTCGAAGAGACCGCCGGCTACCTGGGAGCCGGGATCGCCAACCTGGTCAACCTGTTCAACCCCGAGCGCATCGTGCTCGGCGGCTGGGCCGGTCTCACCCTGGGTGCCCGCCTGCTGCCGCGTGTGCGCGAGGAGACGGCGCGGCGCGCGCTACGCCACCCGTACGAGCAGACCTCGATCGAGCTGTGCCGGCTCGGTCCCGACGCGGTGGCCCTGGGCGCCGCCACGCTGCCGGTCGCAGACCTGCTCACCGACCCCGGGGTGCGTTCCCCCGCGTAGGTACGCCCTGAGCTAGCGGATCGGCTGGCCCAGCGGTGCGCTGCAGAACGAACCCCCCACCAGATCGTGGACCGGGTCGGCCGGGTCGGGTTCGCCGAACTCGGCGATCCGGGCGGCCGCGAACCGCTCGGCGTCGTCGGTCGACACGTACCCGAGCGCGCGGGCGGCCTCCAGCGACCACCAGCGGCGGGTGTTGTCGGAGACCGCCCAGACCACCCGGAAGCCGGGGCGCGGCGCCGCCAGGCACGCCTCGATGAGGTTCGCGGCGTCCGTCGGCGCCAGCCACGTGGCCAGGCCGCGCGAGCCGACCGGCTCGGCGAAACAGGTCCCGATCCGCAGCGCGATCACGTCCAGCCCGTACCGGTCGTGGTACAGCGACCCCAGCGACTCCATAGCCGCCTTGGACCAGCCGTAGAACGTGTCGGGCCGCGGTGACAGGCCGTCCGGCAACTCGCCGGCGCCCGGTGGCAGGTCGGTCGACCGGCGGTAGAACCCGACCGCGTGGTTGGAGGACGCGAGGATCACCCGCGACACCCCGGCGTCGACGGCAGCCCGCAACACGTTGTGGGTACCGGCCACGTTGACGGCCAGGATGTCGTCGAACGGCGCATCCGAACTGAGGCCGCCCAGGTGCAGCACCGCGTCCACGCCCTGGCACGCCGTGCCCACGGCCACCGGGTCCCGCACGTCCGCGACGACGCGCTCCTCGCCGCTGACCAGGTGATCAAGTTCGACCACGTCGGCGAGCCGCAGCACCCGGCCGTCGCGGCGCAGGAGCGGACGCAGAAGGCGTCCCATGTTTCCGGCCGCGCCGGTGATGAGTAGCCGGCGTACGGGATTCCCCGCCACCTGCCCGCTCGTCGTCTCCAACCTCATCCTCCGCGTGTCCGGCTCGCACTGACGCCTGTCTGTGGACGATACGCGCAGGCTGACGTGATGATCAACGAGAACAGCCACTCCACGCGGCTAGGAGTCGCTTCCAGCGTCGAAGAGCGCGGGGTTGGCCGCGACGAAATTCCGTACGCCCGACGCCGGCCTCCCAGTGACCTTCTCGACGTCACGCGTCACGCGGTCGTAGCGCCCCTCCGCGTGCAGGCGCGCCATGGTGGCGAGGTGCTCGAAGACGTGGTCGGGCAGGCCCAGCGCGCCCAGCTCCCGGTCCACCCATCGCCGATACGGCACATCGACGTACGTGACGGGCCGGCCGAGCGCGTCGGCGAACTCCGCCGCCATGGCCGTCAGGTCCTCGGCGCGCGGCCCGGTCAGTTCGTAGACCTTCCCGACGTGCGGAGCAGGGTCGGCGAGGACCGTCGCGATCACGTCGGCGACGTCGCGGGCCGCGACCGGCGAGGTACGCCCCGAGCCGAACGGCAGCCGGATCGTGCCGTTCTTCCCGATCGAGGCGACGGCGAACACCATGAAGAGCGGGTTCTCCAGGAAGACGGTCGGCCGCACCTGCACAACGGGTAGGCCGGACCAGTCGAGGACCTGTTCGGCGAGCCAGTGCAGCCGCTGCTGCGCCGACTCGGTCGTGCTCGTCAAGCTCATCTGGGAGACCGTCAGCTGCGAGATGTTGACGAGCACGTCCAGGTCTCCCCGCTCGCGCGCGGCGGCCGCCACGGTGGCCGTCGCCTGCAGGTACGACGCGGACACGCCCATGCCGAAGTACACGCGGCGGCAGCCGGCAAGCGCTCGGACGACGTCGGGGCCGCGCGTGAGATCACCGACCACGACCTCGGCGCCGGTCGCCCGCAGCGCCTCGGCCCGGTCGTCCTCGCGACGGACCAGCGCACGCACGGGTAGGTCGTGCTGCCGCAGAAGATCGACCACGGTACGCCCGACCGCGCCGACGCTCCCGGCGGCGCCGGTCACCAGGATCAGCGGCGCGGCGGGCATCGACTTCTCCTCACGCGACGGCGCGATTATCCGGCCGCGACCAGGGTGGGTGCGCCGATGAACTCCATCATGGCCCTTCCCCGCCCGCCCCGCGCCAATCGCGGCTGCGCGCTGGGCCGGCGCCGGAGCGGAGCGGATAATTGCTGGTACGGCATACGCGAGGCGAGGCGATAGCGTGAGCGAGCGGAGCGAGCGAACCAGAGGCTCAGTGCCGGCGAACGCATAACCGAGCGAAGCGAGGTGATCGCGTGAGCCGTCCTGCGCTGCTCACCGTCGACGACGACCAGGCGGTGGCCCGGGCCGTCGCCCGTGACCTGCGCCGTCGCTACGGGCCCACCTACCAGATCATCCGGGCCTCCTCGGGCGCCGAGGCCCTCGACGCGCTCCGCGAGCTCAAACTACGCGGCGGGCGGGTCGCGGCCATGCTCGCCGACTACCGGATGCCGCAGATGAACGGCATCGAGTTCCTGGAACAGGCGATGGACCTGTTCCCGCACGCCCGGCGGGCGCTGCTGACCGCGTACGCCGACACCGACGCGGCGATCCAGGCCATCAACGTCGTCGACGTCGACCACTATCTGCTCAAGCCGTGGGACCCGCCCGAGGAGAAGCTCTACCCGGTGGTGGACGCCCTGCTGGAGGCGTGGCAGGCGGCCGGTGACCGGGAGGTCGACGAGGTCAAGGTCGTCGGACATCGCTGGAGCGCGCCGTCATACAAGATCCGCGACTTTCTGGCCAGCAACCTGGTCCCGTACCGCTGGTTCACCGCCGACGAGCCCGAGGGGCGCCGACTGCTCGACGCCGCGGAGGCCGGCCCGGAGGCCATCCCGCTCGTCGTCACCCCGGACGGGCAGGCGCTGCCCGCACCCACCACCACCGACGTGGCTGCCGTCGTCGGGCTGCCGACCGCGCCAGTACGTGACTTCTACGATCTGGTCATCGTCGGCGGCGGTCCGGCCGGGCTCGGCGCCGCGGTCTACGGCGCCTCGGAGGGCCTGCGCACGGTACTGGTGGAGCGCCGGGCCGTCGGCGGGCAGGCCGGGCAGAGCTCCCGCATCGAAAACTACCTGGGCTTCCCCGACGGCGTCTCCGGCGCGCAGCTCACCGAACGGGCACGCCTGCAGGCCGGCAGGTTCGCCGCCGAGGTGCTCACCACCCGCGAGGCGGTCGGGCTGGCGGCCCGTGGCTCGGCCCGGGTGGTGCGCTTCAGCGACGGGGACGAGGTGTCGGCGCACACCGTGATCCTCGCGACCGGGGTGTCCTACCGGCCGCTCGCCGCACCGGGTGTGGCCCCGCTGGTCGGGCGCGGCGTGTACTACGGCTCCGCCGCCACCGAAGGGCCGTCGTGCGCGGCCACCGACGTGTACATCGTGGGCGGGGCGAACTCGGCCGGTCAGGCGGCGATCTTCTTCTCCCGGTACGCCCGCAGCGTCACGCTGCTGGTCCGCGGCGACTCGCTGGAGCGGTCGATGTCGTACTACCTGTCGCAGCAGATCGCCGGCGTGGACAACATCTCGGTGCGTGCCCGCTGCGAGGTCATCGAGGCGCACGGCGACGAACACCTCGAGGCCATCACGGTTCGCGACAGCAAGGACGGCACGAGCGCCACCCTGCCCTGTGGCCACCTGTTCGTGTTCATCGGCGCCGAGCCGCGTACCGAGTGGCTCGACGGCACCGTGCGCCGCGACCGGCGGGGCTTCGTCTGCACCGGACCGGACCTGCTGGTCGACGGCGAACGGCCGGCCACCTGGGACCGCGACCGCGACCCGTTCTACCTGGAGTCCAGTGTGCCCGGCGTCTTCGCCGCCGGCGACGTGCGGGCCAACTCCGTCAAGCGGGTGGCGTCGGCCGTTGGCGAGGGCGCGATGGCGGTGACCCTGGTGCACAGGTACCTGGAGGCGCGATGACCCCCGCCGAGCTGAAGACGCTGTTCCTGTTCGAGGCCCTGACCGACGAGCAGCTCGACTGGCTCGCCGCGCACGGCAGCGAGCGCGCCTACCCCGCAGGCGTCACGGTGTTCACCGAGGGCGGGCCGGCCGAGTACTTCTTCGTGCTGCTGTCCGGCACGTTCAGCCTGTACCGGCGGGTGCAGGCCGACGACGTGGAGACCGTGCGCACCGACCAGCGCGGCGCCTACATGGGTGCGGTGCGCCCGTACCTGCGCCACCAGCCGGGAGGCGACGCCTACCCCGCCGCGATGCGGACCGTCACCGACTGCGAGTTCTTCCTCCTGCCCGCCGAGGACTTCGGGACGATGCTCCGCGAGTGGTTCCCGATGGCGATGCACCTGCTCGAAGGGCTCTTCTTCGGGATGCGCGCCAACCAGGCCCCGATCGACGCGCGCCAGCGGCTGGCCGCGCTCGGCTCGCTCACCTCCGGGCTGATGCACGAGCTCAACAACCCGGCGACCGCGACGGTCCGGGCGACCGCGGCGCTGCGCGATCGGGTCGCGGGCATGCGGCACAAGCTGGGCATGCTCGCCGACGGCCGCATCCCGCCCGAACAGCTGCGCGCGTTGACGCAGCTGGTGGAGCCGATCATCGAGCACGCCGCGAAGGCGCCCGAGCTGAGCCCGCTGGAGGCCGGCGACCGCGAGGACGCCCTCGGCGACTGGATGGACGCGCGGGGCGTCGAGGCCGGCTGGGACCTGGCGCCCGTACTGGCCGCGGGCGGCCTCGACGTCGAATGCCTGGACGAGATCGCCCGCAGTGTGGCGCCGGAACTGCTGGCCCAGTCGCTGCGCTGGATCGGGTACGCCCTGGAGACCGAGCAGCTCATGACGGACATCGAGGACGCCGGCAACCGGATCTCCTCGCTGGTCGCCGCAGCGAAGCAGTACTCCCAGCTCGACCGGGCCTCGTACCAGCGGATCGACGTCCACGACGGGCTGGCCAGCACTCTCGTCATGCTCACCCACAAGATCGGTGACGGGATCCGGGTGGTCAAGGAGTTCGACCGTACGCTGCCGCGGATCCCGGCCCATCCGGGCGAGCTGAACCAGGTGTGGACCAACCTCGTCGACAACGCGGTACAGGCCATGCAGGGCTCCGGCACCCTCACGGTGCGTACCGGCCGGGACGGTGACCGGGTCCTCGTCGAGGTCGGCGACACCGGCCCCGGTATCCCACCGGAGCTGCGCCGACGGGTCTTCGAGCCGTTCTTCACCACGAAGCCGGTCGGCGAGGGCACCGGGTTGGGCCTCGACATCGCGTACCGGATCGTGGTCAACCGCCACGGCGGCGACATCAGCGTGGACTCGAAGCCCGGCGACACCCGCTTCCAGGTGAGGCTCCCGCTGAGCGAACCGGCCGCCCGCTGACCGCGGCGGCGCCCGCCTTACCGCGTCAATCGATCGCGACCCGCGCCCGGACGATCGTCAGCAGCGCCCGCTCCACGTCGTCGATGTCCCGGTCGGGTTGGAACATCAGCCAGTCCAGCGCGACGACGAGCCCGACCCCGAACAGCGCCGACGCGGCGAGCCGCACGTCGAGGTCGGCTGCGAAGTCCCCGCTGTCGACGCCGGCCTGCAGCGCCGCGGCGATCACGTCGATCGCCTCTGCCCGCAACAGCCGCAGCGTCTGCTGCCACTCGCGGTTCGTCCGCCACATCTCCGACAGCAGCAGCTGGGCGAACGACCGGTACCGCTGGATGTACTCCAGCTGCGCGCGGACGAGCGCGGCGACCGCCTCGCGCGGCGCGCGCCCGGCCACGGCGGCGCGGAAGTCGGCGGTGAGCAGGCCGACCCCGTGCCGCAGAAGCTCCTCGAAGAGCGCCGTCTTCGACGGGAAGTTGTAGTAGACCGTCCCCTTCGCCACGCCGGCGCGCTCGGCGATGTCGTCGACCGTGGTGGCGGTGAAGCCCTGCTCGGCGATCAGCTCGACCGCCGACTCGTAGAGCCGCTGCCGGGTGTTCGCCCGGCGCCGGTTGCGACCGTCCGCCACCACGTCGCTCCTCACATGACCAGGTCCGGGTGCAGCTTGCTGGGGCTCAGCCGCCGGCCCCGCCACGCGGCGAGGGTGGTCAGACCGAACGCGGCGGCCGCGAATCCGGCGAGCACGAGCGAGCCCTTGATCACGGTACCGGCCGGTCCGCCGTCGATGAGATGGCGGAGGCTGTCGACCACGTACGTCATCGGTAGGAACGGGTGGATGTGCTGGAAGAACGCCGGCGTGGTCTGGACCGGGTAGGTGCCGCCCGACGAGGTGAGCTGCAGCATCAGCAGGGCGAGCGCGACCAGCCGGCCGGCGGGGCCGAGCTGCGCGCCGAGCCACTGCAGGATCGCGGTGAACGCGACCGCGACCAGGAACAGGAACCCGAGCGTCCCGATCGGGTGCACCGGCGTGAGACCGAGCGCGGACCACAGGACGAGCAGCAGCACCGACGCCTGAACCAGGCCGATCACCACGGCCGGCAGCCAGCCGGCGAGGGCGACCCGGACCGCGGGTGCGGCCGACACGAGATACCGCCGGGTCACCGGCCGCAGCAGCATGTACGTGATCATCGCGCCGACCCAGAGCGCCAGCGCCAGGAAGTACGGCGCGAAGCCCACTCCATACGTGGCGGCGGCGTGCCGGGCCTGCCGGTTGAGCTCCACCGGATCGCCGAGCACGCCGGACCGCTTGACCCGCTCGTCCGGGTCGTACCCGGGGATCTTCTGCGCCCCGCCGGCAAGGCCGTCCGCCAGCTGGCCGGCGCCGCTCTCCAAGGTGGACAGTCCGTTCGCCAGCTGGTGCGTGCCGTCGGAGAGTGCGGCCAGGCCGCTGTCGAGCTGCCGGGCGCCCGTGGACAGCCGGTACAGCCCGCCGTTGAGCGTCTTCGCACCGCCGGAGGCCTGAGCGGCGCCCTGATGCAGGCGGTCCGCCCCGACCGCGACCGCCTGCGCGCCGGCGTTGAGCTGGTCGACCTGCCGACGGGCGCCCCCCAGGTCGTCGGCCAGGTGCGGCGCGGCGTCCGCGATCTGCTGCGCGATGCCGGCCAGCTCCTTGAGGTTGTTGCGCAGCGTCGGCACGTCCACCCGGTGGACCGCGTCGTAGAGGGTCTGCGTGTCGGTGACCGCCTGGGCGGCGCCGTTGGTGAGCTTGTCCCGCTGCTCCGGTGGCAGTTGCTGACCGGCCGGGGAGCTGACGAACTGGTTGACGATGGCTTGCGCGGCCTTGGCCGACTGCAGCGCCTTCTCCGACAGTCCGGGAAGCTGGTCGGCGTTGTCCGCGGCGGTGTTGGCGCCCGCGGCGATGAGCTGCGCCGCCCGCTGGATCAGCGGGGCGTCGCGCCGCAGGATCGGCCCGGCCTGGTCGTCGAGCGCGTCCACCTTGCTCGCGAGTAGCTGCGTACCGCCCGCGACCTGGGCACTGCCGTCGGCGAGCTGGGCCGATCCGGCGTCCAGCGCCGCCAGGCCGGTCGCCAGGTCGCTGGCGCCCTTGTTCGCCGCCGCGAGGCCGCTGGCGAGCTGTCCGGCCCCGCCCGCCGCCCGGTCGGCCCCGTCGGCCACCTGGTTCGCGCCGCCGTGCGCCCGCTGCGTACCGTCGGCCAGCTGGCCGGCGCCGTTCGCCGCCTTCTCGGTCTCCGCCTTCAGGTCGGTGAACCCGATGAGCATCTTGTTGAAGTACCGCTGGGCGGTGCTCTTCGCCGCCGCCGCCCGTACCTCCGTGAACGCGCTGCGGGCGAGCAGGCCGGACAGGTAGTTCGTCGCGTCGTCGTTGACCACGACGAGCTTGCCCCGCTCCGGGTCGCGGGCCTTGTCCAGCGGGCTGGCCAGCGACGAGGAGAAGTCCGCCGGGATGTGGAAGATCAGATGGTACGAGCCGTTCGCCAGCCCCTTGTCGGCGTCCTTGAGGGACGCGGCGTGCCACGCGAAAACGTTCCGGTTGATCAGCTCGTCGGTGAGGTCCTGCCCCGCGTGGATGGTCGACCCGTCCGGCGCCTTCGCCGGCCGATCCTCGTTGACCAGGGCGACCGGGATCCGCTTGAGGTTGCCGTACGGATCCCAGAACGCCCACAGGTAGAGCGCCCCGTACAGCAGCGGGATGAGCGTCAGCACGACCAGCGCGACGCGCGACAGCAGGGCTCGCCGGAACCGGCGCAGCTCGAACAGGGCGAGTTTCATCGGTGGCTCTCCAGAGTGACGACGCGGTCCGGTACACCGGGATCGATCTCCCGGCAGGCTGCGACGACGGCGGTTCCGTCGCGGCTCAGGGCGCGCAGGCGGGCCCACAGCTCGGCGCGCTCCGTCGCGGACAGGTCGGCGTCGGCATCGTCGACGACGATCAGCCCCGGTCGCTCCACCCGGGCGAGCACCAGCCCCAGCAGGTGCAGGTGGTACGTGTCCAGCGTGCGGACGAGCCGATCCGGGTCGCCCGGGTAGCTCGTCAGCGCCGCGGCGACGAGCTGCCGGCGCCACCGGCGCCGCCAGCGCGCCCGGCCGAGCAGCAGCAGCCGCTCCTCGACGTGCTCGGCGACGGTGAGCCCCGGCTCCGGTTCGGACACGCCGGGCACGTAGCCGAGCGCGGCGCGCTGGGTGCGCTCGATGGCGCCGTGGTTGATGACGAACCGTCCGGCCAGCGCGAGCAGCAGCGAGGTGCGTCCGCTCCCGGCCGGGCCGGTCAGCGCGATCAGCTCGCCGGCGTGGATGTCGAGTTCGACGTCGCGGAAGACCCAGCCCCGTCGGCTGCGCGCGCCGATCCCCCGGGCGCGGACCACGGGGGCCGCCTGCTCGACCGCCGCCGGGCGGCCGTCGGCCGATCCGCGACGGTCGGTGATCGTATCGTCGTCGACCATGGCACCTACTCCTTGAACTGACCAGTCAGTTCAAAAAGTAGCGGCGGCCCGCGCCGGAAAACCATACGGGTCGATGGAACGTGCCCGACGTCACGGTGGAGCGCGCCCCACTGCCGGCCGGCCACCATCGAGGTGACCGGCCGGCGGCGCCGTCATCGGGGGTTGAGGAACATCCGTGTCAGATCGTGCGCTAAGCCTCCGTCGCTCCTGGTGAGCGGACGGCGGACGCACGGCGCCGGTCGAGCTTCGAAGTCTTCCCACAGATAGCGCCCTATTATCTGCGGCATCACTGAGCGCGACCTGCGCGAACGTTCTTCGCACGTTGCGTGGAGCGGCCCTGTTATCTGCGGCAAGGGAGAGACGGTGCCCGCGGTCCTGCTGCTGCCGACGGGGAAGGCGCTAACGGTCCGGACGGCGGCCGACGCCTTCCTCGACTCGCTCGCCAACCCGAACACCGTCCGGAACTACGGCATCGCCGTCGGGAAGACCGCCGACCGGGTCGGCGAGGGCCGGCCGCTCGCCTCGGTGGCGGACGACGAGATAGGCGAGGCTCTGGAGCTGCTGTGGGGCAGCTCGGCGGTGAACACCTGGAACGCCCGCCGCGGCGCGGTGCTGTCCTGGACGAGCTGGTGCACCGAGCGCGGGTACGACGGGCCGGCGGTCCCGGCCTGGGCAAAGCGGCTGCCGCCGCCGGATTCCGACACCCCGGTGCGCTCGAAGATGGCGATCGACCGGCTGATCGCCCGCCGAGAGGTCCACCTGCGGGAGAAGACGCTGTGGCGGATGCTCTACGAGACGTGCGCCCGCTCCGAGGAGATCCTGGACGTCAACATCGAGGACCTGGACCTGGCCGGCCGCCGCTGCCCGGTGAAGTCCAAGGGCGCCCAGCCGAAGGTGCGCCGCCGCGGCGCCGTCCGCGCCGACTACGTGCTGGAGACGGTTTTCTGGGACGCCGGCGCCGCCCGGCTGCTGCCCCGCTTGCTCACGGGCCGCACCCGCGGGCCGGTGTTCGTCACCCACCGCCGCCCCGGCCCGGGCAAGATGCTCTCGGCCCGGGACGTCTGCCCGGACACCGGCCTGGCCCGCCTCTCCTACGGCCAGGCCCGCGCCCTGCTCGACCAGCACACCGCCCTCGCTGGCCCGGGGACCGGCTGGGACCTACACGAGTACCGGCACTCCGGCCTCACCCACCTCGGCGAGCAGGGTGCCTCCGAGCTGATGCTGATGGCCAAGTCCCGGCACAAGAAGGCCGAGAACGTCCGCCGCTACTTCAAGCCCTCGCCGGAGGCCATCGCAGAGGTGACCAGCCTCCTCGCACCTGGTGACGCCCGGCGCTGAACTCCGCCGGCCGTGCTGTCCGTCGCCGATACGGCGGTGCCGCACGGCACTGGGCTCTGTATCTGGTCTGCCCCTCCGGGATGCCGATCCTGTGGGCGCTGGCCAGCCCGAAACTCGGCGAACGCGAGGTCCTGGCCGCCATGTGCCCCGGGCCACGGGGCCCTGAGCACTCTCCACTCAGCCGACGTTGAACGCCTCGGCGACGGTCAGTGTGTCCTCGTACAGGTGCATGCGAACGATTCGGCCGTCCTCGACCGCCAGGTGCATGGCCACCGGTGTGGTGAACTCCTTGCCGCTGGTCACGGCGGTGTGCGTGAAGACCGCCAGCAGCACCACGTCACCACCGTCGACGATGAAGCGCTCCAGCACGACCTTGCTCTGGCCGTGCGCGAAGTGCGGCCACATGGTGGTGAAGTACGGCGCGACCTCCTCCTGGCGGGTACGGCGCCCGGTCCAGGGCAGTGCGTCACTGCCGGGGACGTGCCAGTCGATCTCCTCGGAGAACAGTTCCTGGATGCCGTCGGGGTCCTGCCTGCCGAGGCGCTCCAGGAACTTCTCGGCCACGGTCCGCGAGGTCTGAGTATCTGTTGCCATCGTCCTTGTCCTTTGTCTCTTCGTCTCTTGAGGTGTCGGTCGGGCCTCAGCCCTGGAACAGGAAGTGCTTGCCGCTCAGCGGCCCGCCGAGCTGCATGAGCGCCCCGCCTTCGCGCAGCGCGCCAAGGTCGACCGGCGCGTACCCGAATTCGGTCAGCAGCCGTGTGAAGGGGGCCTTGGCGCTCTCGTCGTCACCGGCGAGGAAGACGACCTGGTTGCCGTCCTAGTGCCGGGGATCGGGAGCCATATAGGTGGCGAACATGGCGTTGAATGCCTTGATCAGCGTGACGCCGGGCAGTTGTTGGGCGACCCACTCGCTGCCGGTCAGCGGCGAGACGTCGGCGAAGCCGCGGTAGGGGTCGGACCGGGCGAACTGGTTGGTCATGTCGACCACCACTCGGCCCGTCCAGTCCCCGAGCCGCCGCCCGACCGCGGGGACCGCGCCGAACGGGACGGCGAGCAGGACCAGGTCGGCCGCCGCCGCTTCTTCGAACGTGGCCGCCGAGGCGCCGGGCCCGATGGCGGCGACGGCGTCGCCGAGTGTGCTGGGGCCGCGGCTGTTGCTGACCAGCACCGGGTGCCCGGCGCGTGCCGCGTGGGCGGCCACGGCTTGTGCTGGTGCTCCCGCACCGATAGTGCCGATGGTCTTGAATTCCATGAGGTCACTGCTCCCCTGCGGTCCAGGTTTGGTCAGTTCAGCTTGAGCAATACGGTGCCGGTGCCGCTGGTCCGCGCCGCCGAGATGGCACTCGGCAGCTCGGCGAGCGAGTAGGCGGCATGAACGGCGAGAAGGTGTGGATGCTGCGCGGCGATCTGGAGGGCGGCTCGCCGATCGGCGGCCCGGATATCCCCAGGGCGGGTCGCCCAGCGCGTGATGCTCACCGCGCGGACCTTCAGTTCTCGCATGAGCAGCTCCAACGTCGAGAGCGTCCACGGCTGCGCGGCTAGATCGCCCCAGACGACCAGCGTCCCGCCATCGTCGAGAAAGGGCAGGATCTCCCGCACGAAGGGACCGCCGTGCGCATCGGCGATAACCGGCACCGGCCTCCCGCCGACCGCCCCCTCCAGCTCGCGCTGCCAGCCGCCGCTTCCGGAGACCACGACGGGCACGTCCGGCCAGTTTGTGCGGACCGTTGACGCAGAACGGTCACTGCGGACGACGGCGACAACGGGCCAGCCACGGTCGCGGGCCTGCTGAACGATGAGCTTGCCGACCGCGGACGCGGCCCCCGACACGAGGAGTGGAGAATCGCTCGGCGCTGCCGCGGCAGCCCTCAGCTCATCGACCGCACGGAGCACGTCACGAGAGGCGATGGTGTTGACGAGCAGGACGCTCGCCGTTTCGTCGCTGAGGGAGTCCGGGACGGCTACGGCGGCCTCGGCCGGCACGGTGATGTGCTCGGACCATGCGCCCGGGGCCGGAAAGACCGCTACCCGATCGCCAGCATGGAGCGCCGACACCGATGGACCCACCGCAGTCACCACGCCCGCCGCCTCGGTGCCCAGCCTGCGCCCCGCGGATCCGTCCGGCAGGCCGGTCTCCGTCGCGACCAGATCGACGCGGTGGACCGGGGAGACGCTGACACGCACTTGGATTTCGCCGGCCCGAGGGGCGGGCGCCTCCGGTCGGTCCTCGATGTGTGCGACGGCTGCCGCATCGCCCGCCTGGTAGTGGACCACGCTCTTCATGACTCACTCCTTGTTGTGTCGAAGCCGTTGCCCTGACGACGGTCGCAAGTACACGGCTCAGACGCCCTGGAGCGTCGAATGCGTCCCGCGTCGCCGATTTGGCGCCTAGAGCTGTGTGGCGCCACCGTCGACGAACAGTTCCGCGCCGGTGGTGAAAGTGCTTTGGTCGCCGGCCAGGTAGAGGGCGGTGGCGGCGACCTCGTCGGGATGGCCGGCGCGGCCGAGCGGGGTCGGTGGGGCGGGCTCGGCCGCGGTGGGCCGATCGCCGTGCGGGAAAGCGGCGAGGAGCTCGTCCAGGCCCGGGGTCTCGACAGGGCCGGGGGTGAGGGTGTTGACGCGGATTCCGCGGTCGGCCAGTTCCGCGGCCCAGGTGCGGGCGAGGCTGCGGATCGCGGCCTTGGTGGCGGCGTAGATGCCCAGGCCCGGGGTGGCCCGCAGGGCCGAGCTGGAGGAAAGCAGCATCACCGAGGAGCCGGCCGTCAGCAGCGGCAGCGCCTTTTGGACAGTGAAGACCGTGCCCTTGAGATTGATCGAGGTAGTGCGGTCGTACTCCTCCTCGGTGATCGCGCCGAGCGGGCCGTAGTCCCCGACCCCGGCGTTGGCCACCACAATGTCCAGGCGGCCGCTGCGGTTCGCGATCTCGGCGAAGAGCCGGTCGAGGTCGCCGAGGTCCGAGGCATCGCCCTGGATGGCGATGCCTCGGGCGCCGACCTGCGCGACGGCGGCGTCCAGCGCGGCCTTGCGGCGGCCGGTCAGGTAGACGGTCGCGCCCTCGGCGGCGAAACGGCGGGCGATCGCCAGGCCGATGCCGCTGGAGGCGCCGGTGACGAGGGCGGTCTTGTCGTCCAGCTGTCCCATGAGACTCTCCAATTTCTTGATGTAACCATCTTGGTTACATCGGTGAGTGCGGGATGCGATCCCCCTCGATCAGGGGAAGTCGACGGTCCGAGGTCAGGCGGCTTTCAAGACGTCCCGCAGCACGTCCTCCAGCGTGGTCTTGGCCAGCTCCCTGCGCAGGGCGGCCTCCACCTGGTCGTACACGGCGGTCATTGCCGGCCCGATGCCGTGGCCCACGACGCACTCGGGGTCCGGTGTCGCGGGATGCAGGGCGAAGACCGGTCCCGGTTCGATCGCCTGGTAGACGTCGAGCAGGGTGATCGCCGCCAGGTCCCGCGCGAGCATCCAGCCCGCCCCCGCCCCCCGCCGTGAATCGGCCAGGCCGGCCTTGCTCAGCTTGGCCAGCAGGCGGCGGATCACCACCGGGTTGGTGTTGACGCTCGTCGCGATCTGCTCGGAGGTGGCGACCTCGTGGCCACGCCGCTGATACAGCCCGATCCATGTCAGGGCGTGCGCCGCGATGGTCAGTCTGCTGTTGGCACTCACGTCGGACTCCACCTCCCTCGTCCCTCGGTTCTAGTCGTAACGATAGTTGTTACAACTGCATACGGCAAGCCTGCGGGGCTGGCCGGACCGGCCTCGTCAGCCCGCCTGGCGCGTGTACCTGGCCTTCTTCACCCACGGCGGGACGGGCTCCCGGCCCGCATTCCTGCCCCATGCCGTCGAGCACGCCGCTGCGGGCGCCGCCCGCAGCGGCGGCGAGCTGCTGGCCGCCGCATTCCCGGCCCCTGACGCCAGGCCGCCAGCACCTTCACCCCCACACCACAGGAGTGACGCTGGAGCCCGGCGAGTACAAGATCACGAATGGTGATGACGTCGTCGGCACCTTGAGCGGGCACCCGGACGACTTCGAGGACATCCCGCGCATCTACACCAAGACGGACGTCGACGGCTTCCTCTGGCAGGTCATCCCCGAGGGGCCGGGCTACCAGCTGTCGGCCGGAAGGTACCCGAGCGGCATCGCGACGGGGGGAACTGGCCGCTTTCCAGAAGCACGTACAGGAGGAGCGGGTGTCCTGGGTGCTGGAGCCCGTGGAGGGGGCCGAGAACACCTACCGCATCAAGCACCCCGGCGGTGGGCTGATGTGGATTGTCGACAAGCCCGGAACCCAGTGCAAGATTACGGTCGGCATGGTTCTCAACGCCCCTGACAACGAGACCGCCTTCAGCTTCAAGAAGGGCAATCTGGGCTGACCTGCACGCCACCGCGGGCCGGGCGTCGGGTGACGGTCAGGTCATGTTTCGGCCCGGTACGGATCGCGCAGCGGACGCAGGCCGCCGGGCATCTCGGGGAGTAGAAACGAGTACCGGCCGAGCATGTTGACGTGGTGGCGCACGAACGGGGAGAGGCGGGCGATGTCCTGCTCGCGGACATCGAAGCCCTCGGCGCGGAGTTGGACCACGGCAGCGTCCATGTAGCGGGTGTTGAACAGCACCAGAGCGTTGAGGACCAGGCCGAGCGCGCCGATCTGGTCCTCCATGCCTTCCTGGTAGTGCTGGTAGAGCTGTCCGGCGCGGCCGTGGAAGATCTTCCGGGCGAGCGCGTGGCGGCCCTCCTGCAGGTTGGCCTGGGACTTGATCTGGCGCCGGTAGGACGGCTCGTCGGCCAGGCGCAGGATGTGCAGGGTCTTGGCGATCCGGCCGTAGTGCGCGATGGCGTCGCCCAGCACGGTCGGGCGGCCGTCCCGGGAGAGCATGCGGATCACGTCGTAGGCCCGCACGGCGCCGGTGTGGATCGAGCCGATGATCCGCAGCACGTCCTCCCAGTTCCGCTCGATGCGCTCCAGGTCGATCCGCCCGCGGGCCGCGTCCTGGAAGGGGCCGTAGTCGGCGGTGCGGTCGATGCGCCACATCTTCTGGTCGGGCAGGTCCGCCAGCTGCGGCGCGAAGGTGAACCCGGCCAGGGTGAGCATGCCGAACACGATGTCGCGCCAGCCTCCGCGGCGGGACCCCGGACACGTCTAGCTCGCCCATGCCCAGCCCGGCGATCTCCTGAGCCCGCTCCAGCGCCCACTTCATCTGCGGCCCCGACACCCGCACCGGCCCGCGCCGCAGCCGGTCCAGCTCCGACACCCGCGCCCCGGACGGCACCGCCAGCAGCTCGTCCAGCACCGCCCGCTGACCGGCGCTCAGCAACCCGTGCAGGGCCTCCCACAGCCGCTGGTTCGCCGCCTCCCGCACCGACGCCACCAACCGGGCGAACCGGCTCACCCCTGGCAGCAGCACCCGCCGCTCGCACAGCCACCCCACCGCCGCGTCGAACAATGCCTTCGGCCCGTCCCCGGTCGTCCAGGCCCGCGCGTCCAGCCACCCCACCAGCTCGTCCCGGACCTCGGCGAAGTCCCGCCAGCCACCGTCCTGCTGGATTTCCCCGGCGTGCGAGCGGGCCGTCCCGTCGCGCTCGCCGTACTCCGCCAGCACCGCGGCGTCCCCGATTCCCAGCTGCTCGGCCAGGTACTCCGACACCTCCGCCGGCACCTGCCGAGGGTCCGGCATGAACCGGCCCAGGAACCGCACCGTCGTCAGCTGCACCGCGAAGCCCAGCCGGTTGTGCGCCCGCCGCTTCGCCTGCACCTTCTCCCGGTCCGCGTCGTCCAGGAAGAAGAATCGCTCCAGCTCCATCTGCGTGGGCGCCCCGTAGAACGCCCCGTACCGGGCTGCCTGCTCATCCGTCAGAAACTCGACCGCCACCACGGGCCTCCGAAGATCGAAAACATCGACCCGCGAAGGTTCGGGCCCGTGATCAGCCCAGGTCAACGGCCTCCCGAGACCGGTCCGCCCTTAGCGCACGATCTGGCATGGATGTTCCTCAACCCCCTCATCCGGCCGGCGGCGCCGTCATCCGGCCGGCGCGTCCGGCAGCGCGGCGGACTCCTCCTCCGTCAGCAGCCGGGACCGGATCAGGAAGCGGAAGCCCTCCGGCGCCTCCAGCGAGAAGCCGCTCCCCCGGCCGGCAACCAGGTCGACGGTCAGATGGGTGTGCCGCCACAGCTCGTACTGGCTGGCCGACATCCAGAACGGCACCGGGCGGTCGACCCCGTCCACGCGCAGCCGCGCGAGCAACACGTCCGACGCGCCGGTCCGGAACTCGCCGTCCGGATAGCACATCGGCGAGCTGCCGTCGCAGCAGCCGCCGGACTGGTGGAACATCAGCGGACCGTGCGCGCGGTAGAGCCAGCGCACCATTTCGGCGGCGGCCGGGGTGATGTCCACCCGCGAAACCTCGTCCGGCATGGCACTTCTCCTTCGACCGGCACTGCCTAGAAGAAGCCGAGCTTCCTGGGCGAGTAGCTCACCAGCAGGTTCTTGGTCTGCTGGTAGTGCTCGAGCATCATGCGGTGATTCTCGCGGCCGATCCCCGACTGCTTGTACCCGCCGAACGCGGCGTGCGCCGGGTAGGCGTGGTAGCAGTTGGTCCACACGCGACCAGCCTGGATGGCCCGCCCCGCGCGGTAGGCGGTGTTGACGTCGCGGGTCCAGACGCCGGCGCCCAGACCGTACAGGGTGTCGTTGGCAATCTTGATCGCGTCGGCGAAGTCGGTGAACGACGTGACCGACACGACCGGGCCGAAGATCTCCTCCTGGAAGATCCGCATGTGGTTGCCGCCCTCGAAGATGGTCGGCTGCACGTAGTACCCGCCCGCCAGCTCGCCGCCCAGGTCGGCCCGGCGCCCGCCGGTCAGCACCTTCGCACCTTCGGCAACCCCGATGTCGAGGTAGGAGAGGATCTTCTCCAGCTGGTCGTTGGACGCCTGCGCGCCGACCATCGTGTCGGTGTCGAGCGGGTGACCCTGGACCACCTTGTTCGTACGATCGACGGCCGCCTCCAGGAAGGTCTGGTAGTGATCCTGCTGGATCAGCGCGCGGGACGGGCAGGTGCACACCTCACCCTGGTTGAGGGCGAACATGGTGAAGCCCTCGAGGGCCTTGTCGTAGAAGTCGTCGTCGTGGGCGGAGACGTCGGCGAAGAAGATGTTCGGGCTCTTGCCGCCCAGTTCGAGGGTGACCGGCTTGATGTTCTCGCTGGCGTACTGCATGATCAGCCGCCCGGTGGTGGTCTCGCCGGTGAAGGCGACCTTCGCGACGCGGGGGCTGGACGCGAGCGGCTTGCCGGCCTCGACGCCGAACCCGTTGACGATGTTGACCACGCCCGGCGGGAGGAGGTCGGCGACCAGGCTCATCCAGAAGTGGATCGAGGCGGGTGTCTGCTCGGCCGGCTTGAGCACCACGGCGTTACCCGCAGCCAGCGCGGGCGCCAACTTCCAGGTCGCCATCAGGATCGGGAAGTTCCACGGAATGATCTGCCCGACGACCCCGAGCGGCTCGTGGAAGTGGTACGCGACGGTATCGTCATCGATCTCCGACAGTGCGCCCTCATGCGCCCGGATCACGCCCGCGAAGTACCGGAAGTGGTCGATCGCCAGCGGGATGTCGGCGGCCAGGGTCTCCCGGATCGGCTTGCCGTTCTCCCAGGTCTCGGCGACGGCAAGCTCCTCGAGGTGCTCCTGCATCCGGTCGGCGATCCGGTTGAGGATGTTCGCCCGCTCGGCGGCCGGCGTACGGCCCCAGGCCGGTGCCGCGCCGTGCGCGGCGTCGAGCGCCCGCTCGACGTCCTCTGCCGTGCCCCGGGCGACCTCGGTGAAGGTCTGACCGGTCACCGGGGTCGGGTTCTCGAAGTACTGCCCCCGCTGCGGCTTGACGTACTCGCCGCCGATCCAGTGGTCGTAGCGGGGCTCGTAGGCCATCGTCGCGCCGTCTGTTCCCGGCGCCGCGTATCGGGCCATTGGTGCTACCTCCCGGACGGGTTGCGGCCCCACCCGCGCGGTGGGGCGGCTGTACGCCCGGACGCTAGCGACGGCGACGTTGCAACGACGTTGCGTGCAGGTGACCGGGTCCGCCGAGGAGTCCGTAGTCGACCATGAGGTCGCGCACCCGCGCGGACGCCAGGGCGCGGCGGGGCGACCCGGCGGGCAGCCGGTCGGCCAGGGCCTCCCACACCACCAGGTCGTCACTGCCGGACGGCGTACGCGCCCACGCGTCCAGGATGGACACGTCCCCGGCGGCGAGCACGCTGGCGCGCAGCTCGTGCTCCAGGCGGGAACGGACCGCGGCGACGCCGGGCGCTTGGGAACCCGGCAGGAGCGGACCACGGTAGGCCGCCAGCGCCTCGCGGAGCGCGCCCGCCGCCAACAGCCTGCTGACGGTGCCGAAGTCGGTGTCGACGGCCACCCGCAGCCGGTACGGTCGGGACCCGAGGACGTGCGGCCCGAGGATGGCGCGCAGCCGCGACAGTTCGGCGCGCAGCGTCACCGGATTCAGCTCGTCGCCGTACAGTTCGAGGCCCAACTGGTCGCCCGTGAGGCCGTCGGGGTGGCAGGCCAGCAGCGCGACGATCTCGCTGTGCCGGCGGGAGAGCACCAACCGCCGCCCGTTCCCGGTGACGGTCGCCTCGTCACGCCCGAGCGCCGTGAGGTTGACGGCCGGCCCGGCGGCGGGCGGGTACTGGGCGAGGTACGTCTCGGCCAGCCGCGCCGCCGCCCGGACCAGCGCGAGGCTGTGGGGGTTTGCGACCTGGTCGCCGCCGGTGATGTCGACCGCGCCGAGCAGCCGACCGGTCGCCGGGTCGTGGATCGGCGCGGCCGAGCAGGTCCACGCCTGCGCGGCCCGGCTGAAGTGTTCGCTGGCGAAGATCTGGACGGCGTGGTCGACCGCCAGCGCGGTTCCGGGCGCGTTCGTGCCGATATGCGGCTCGTCCCACCAGGCGCCGGCGACGAAGTTCATCATCTCCGCGCGGCGCAGGGCGCCCAGGTGTCCCTCCACCCACAGCAGTCGGCCGGCCGCGTCGCTGACCGCCATGATCTGGTCACCGGCGGCGTAGGCGCCGCCGAGCACCTCCCGCAGCACGGGCACGACCGCCGACAGCGGGTGCGCCGCCCGGTACTCCTCCAGATCCGCGTCCGTCAGGTCGACCGGGGCCCCGACGGTGTCCGGGTCCACCCCCGCCCGGGCCGAGCGCCGCCAGGACTCGGTGACGACGCCGCGGACCGGCCCGCCCACCGCGCCGGACCGCACGAACGCCTCGTGGGCGCGCCGCACCACCCCGACGCGTTCCGCCGGGTCGACGCCCGCCTGCAGCGCCAGCCAGGGATTGGTCGAGGCCGGCGGCACCGCACCTGCCATACGTGGCAGCATGCCCGCGGCCACCCGGCCACGCAAGAGCGCTGGGGAGACGAGGATCGATCGCCCGCACGGCGTAGTGGACCGGCCGGGGAGACCGGCGAACCGGCCGGGGAGATCACGGCCGACCATTAACCCATTAAGCCTATAGGAATAATAGGTGACAGAGCCCACACGGCTCTACCTCAGGCCCGATGACGCGGCTAGATTGATGACATGCATCGAAGCCAGCGCCTCATTCAGCGCCGCTTCGTCGACTACCAGCGGGTGTGCAGCAGCGCCTGTTGACGCAGAGCGGATCCTGGGCCTCCACCGCCCGACCGCCCGCGGGACACGTCGACGATCGCCGATCAGCCGACCCTGACCCGCAACCGCAGACACGGCTCGAGCCGGTGTCTCCACACTCTCCTCCACCACCGACCACTGCGCGGCGACAGTTCACTGCGCGGCGGTGAACAGTCGCCGGCCCCGCCACCGCCGTGACCGTCGGTCCGTGGTTCCTCCACGCCGGGATCGCGCACCCGCGCGCCCCGACTCGACGCGACAGGAGACAGTCGTGCCCTTACCGCTTCACTCCACCCCGGTACTCACTCGAAGAACATTCCTCGGCGCCCTGACCGGCACCGCTGTCGCCGCCGGGCTCGGCGGCTGCAGCCGGGACGAACCGACCACCCGCCTCGCGGCCGCCGCTCCCCTGCCCACCGGGGTCGACGCGAACACCGCGTTGTCCATCTCCATCCACATCAGCCAGAAGCAGCTCGAAGGCGCCGGCCTGCTCGACAAGTTGCCGTTCCGGGTCAAAGACTGGCCGAACCTCAGCGCCGGTCCCGACATCATCCAGGGGTTCCGGGCCCACTCCATCGACCTGTCGAGCAACGCCGGCGTGCCACCCATCCAGGCCCGCGCCATCAACTACGACGCGAAGATCGTCGCGGTGCAGACGGTGCCGACGCCCACGTACACGTTCGCCACGGCACCCGGTTCGTCGATCTCCTCGCTGTCCGACCTGAAGGGCAAGAAGATCGCCTTCTCCCAGGGGCAGGCGCAGGGCGTCGTGGTGCTGCGCACGCTCGCCGAACTCGGCCTGAAAAACCATGACGTGACGCTCGTACCCCTCACCAGCAACCAGTTCTTCACCGCGCTGCAGAGCCGGCAGGTCGACGCCGCACCGCTGTGGGAACCGAACCTCACCAAGTACCTCAACCAGTTCGCCGGCGACGGCGCGCGCGCGATCGCCATGCACGCGGTGGACTACCTGACCATCCTCTGGTCACCGGTCGAGGTGCTGCGCGACCCGGCCAAGGCTGCGGCGGTACGGGCGTTCATCCCGTTCTGGGTGCGGGGCACCGTGTGGGCCTGGGAGAACCGGGCCGCCTGGACCGACCTGTACTTCGTCAAGGACCAGCAGCTCAGCCCGGCCGACGCGCAGCGGGCAGCCGCGAGCACGCCTCGGCCGACCGACCCGCGCAGCTGGGACAAGGCCATCGCCTGGGAGCAGGAGACCGCCGACCTGCTCGCCGCGGGCGGCTTCATCCCCAAAGTGAAGGCGGCCGACCTGTTCGACCGTCGCTTTGAGACGGTGGCCGCCGACGCCGCCCCCGCGAGCTACCGGGAGTAGGCCATGGCCACGGTACAGATGATCGCGCCGCCGACGTTACGCCGGACGCCCGCCACCGCCGCGCCGGGCCGGCGCCGCCGCCTGGGCCTCGGCCGGCCGATCCCGTACGGCCGGGTGCTCGGCCCGGTCGTGCTCCTCGCCGCGTGGTCCGCCGCGTCCGCCGCCGGCCTGCTGGATCCCCGCGTACTGCCGGCGCCATGGACGGTCGTGGGCACCGTCCGCCGCCTCATCGAGGCCGGCACGCTGCAGGACAGCCTCCTCGTGTCGCTGCGCCGCGCCGCGCTCGGCTTCGCGATCGGCGCGGTGGTGGGCGTCGCGCTGGCGCTCGTCGCCGGGCTGAGCCGCCTCGGTGAGGCGGTCGTCGACGGCTGGATGCAGGTACAGCGCGCGGTGCCGACGCTCGGCCTGATTCCGCTGATGATCCTCTGGCTCGGCATCGGCGAGGCGTTCAAGGTCGTCATCATCGCCCTCGTCGTCGCCATCACGCTCTACATCCAGACGCACGCCGGGCTGACCTCGATCGACAACCGGTACGTCGAACTGGCCGAGACCATCGGTCTGAACCGGCTGCGCTTCATCCGCGCGGTGGTGCTGCCCGGCGCGCTGCCCGGGCTCTTCATCGGCCTGCGCCTCGCCGTCACCTCCTCCTGGATCTCGCTGGTCGTCCTCGAACAGATCAATGCCACCAGCGGCATCGGCTACCTCATGTTCCAGGCCCAGAACTACGCCCAGACCGACGTGATCGTCGTCGGCCTCATCATCTACGGCCTGTTCGGCTTCCTGTCCGACGCGGCCCTGCGCCTCGCCGAGAGGAGGGTCCTGTCGTGGCGACGGACACTGAGCGGCTGACGGAGGCGGCGGTACGGGTCTCCGGCCTGGTGCGGCGCTTCGGGGAGCGCCCCGGCCGCACGGTCCTCGACCATCTCGACCTGTCCATCGCGCCGGGCGAGTTCGTGGCGCTGCTGGGCCGCAGCGGCTCCGGCAAGAGCACCCTGCTGCGCGCCCTCGCGGGGCTGGACTACGACGTGGCCGGCTCCGGCTCGATCGAGGTCCCCGGCCGGGTCTCGGTGGTGTTCCAGGACTCCCGGCTGCTTCCCTGGCGGCGCGTACTCGACAACGTGCTGCTCGGCCTCGACGGCCGCGAGGTCGTCGCGGGCGGCCGGGCCGCGCTGGCCGAGGTCGGGCTGGCCGGGCGGGAACGGGCCTGGCCGGTCGAGCTGTCCGGCGGCGAGCAGCAGCGGGCCGCGCTGGCCCGTTCCCTGGTCCGCGAGCCCGAACTGCTGCTCGCCGACGAGCCCTTCGGCGCGCTCGACGCGCTCACCCGCATCCGCATGCACGGCCTGCTCCGCGAGCTGTGCCGGCGGCACGGGCCGGCCGTGCTGCTGGTGACCCACGACGTCGACGAGGCGATCGTCCTCGCCGACCGGGTGCTGGTCCTCGACGCCGGGCGCATCGCGGTCGACCAGCCGATCCACCTGCCGCAGCCGAGGTCCCACCGGGACCCGCGCTTCCTGGAGTACCGATTCCAACTCTTGACCGCCCTCGGGGTGGAGGAGGAGACCGCCGCATGACCCGGAGACTGCACCTCAACGCGTTCCTGATGGAGACCGGCCACCACGAGGCCGCCTGGCGACTGCCGGAGAGCGACCCGTACGCCGCCACCAGCGTCACGCATTTCCAGCACCTCGCCCGCGTCGCCGAGCGCGGGAAGCTGGACTCGCTGTTCCTCGCCGACTCCCCCGTGCTGTGGCACGGGCGGATCGGCCGGCGGCCCGCGGCCACCCTCGAGCCGACCGTACTGCTCACCGCGCTCGCCGGCGTCACCGAGCACATCGGACTGATCGCGACCGCGTCGACGACGTACAACGAGCCGTACAACCTGGCCCGCCGGTTCGCCTCCCTCGACCACATCAGCGGCGGCCGGGCCGGCTGGAACATCGTCACCACCGCCGGCCTGGACGCCGCGCGCAACTTCAACCTCAACGAGCTGCCCGCGCACCGGGAGCGGTACGCGCGCGCCGCGGAGTTCCTGGACGTGGCGATCAAGCTGTGGGACAGCTGGGACGACGACGCGATCGTCGCCGACAAGGAGGCCGGCGTGTGGGGCGACGACGCGCGCGTCCACCCCGCCGCGCATGCCGGCGAGTTCTACCGGGTCGCCGGCGCGCTCGACGTGTCCCGCTCACCGCAGGGCCGGCCGCTGCTGGTACAGGCCGGGTCCAGCGAGGACGGTAAGGAGTTCGCCGCCCGCTACGCCGAGGCGGTGTTCACCGCCCACCAGACCCTCGCCGACGCGCAGGCGTTCTACGCCGACCTCAAGGCTCGTACCGCGGCCGCCGGCCGGGACCCCGACACCATCAAGATCCTGCCCGGCATCGTGCCGGCGATCGGCTCAAGCGAGGCCGAGGCGCTGGCCCTGGAAGCGGAGCTGGACCGGCTGATCCGACCCGAGTACGCCATGCGCCAGCTCGCCGAGACGCTGCGGCTGTCGCCCGACGACCTCGACCTGGACCGCGAGCTGCCCGCCGACCTGCCGGACGAGGACGAGATCGAGGGCGCCAAGAGCCGGTACACGCTGATCGTGACCCTCGCCCGACGGGAGCGGCTCACCGTCCGCCAGCTCATCGGCCGCCTCGGCGGCGGGCGCGGACACCGCACGTTCGCCGGCACGCCGGAGCAGGTGGCCGACGCGATCGAGCAGTGGTTCCGCTCGGGCGCGGCCGACGGCTTCAACATCATGCCGCCGGTGCTGCCGCGCGGCCTGGAGGACTTCGTCGACCACGTGGTGCCGATCCTGCAGCGGCGCGGACTGTTCCGCACCGAGTACTCCGGTCGCACGCTGCGCGAACACTACGGGCTCGCGCGCCCGGCCAGCCGGTACGCGACCGTCGCCCACGCCCCGGTCCTGGCGGGAGCGGACAGATGACCGTTCCGCGCCGGCCGCGCCGACCCTGAGCCCAGGAGAGTGCCGATGACCCTGGCGATCCAACCCGACCTGTTCCGCTCTCTGCTGCGCCGCCACGCCGCCGGTGTCGTCGTGATCACCACGACGGGAGACACCCCTGTCGGCTTCACCGCGACGTCGTTCACGTCGGTGTCGCTGCAACCGCCGCTGGTCTCGTTCTGCCTGCACCGCGGGTCGTCCAGCTGGCCGGCGGTGTCGGTCGCCGACCACGTCGCCGTCCATGTCCTCACCGACGGCCAGGAGCAGGTGGCCCGCACCTTCGCCGCCAGCGGCATCGACCGGTTCGCCGCGCCGACCCGGTGGCGCACCGGCCAGCACGGCCTGCCGGTCCTCGACGGGGCGCTGGCCGTACTGGTCTGCCGCGTCGTGGAGCGGATCGAGGCCGGTGACCACGCGATCGTGCTCGCCGAGCCGGTCGACGGCGAGCACCTCACCGACGACAGCGCGCCGCTGCTGTACCACATGGGCCGCTACCTGACCGCGCTGCCCGCCGCGGGCCGCCCCGGACCCGCCACCCGCCCCGTTTCCGGAAAGGACCGTCCATGAGCACACCGACCGTCGAGGTCGTCGAGCTGATCGGCAACCCGCGCGCGGGCTCCCGTACCCGCGCGTTCGCCGACGCCGTCACCGCCGAGCTGACGGGCCGCCTCGCGCGGGCCGGCAGCCCGTCGGGCCGACCCAGGGTGCTGGAGCTGGCCGAGATCGCCGCGGTCACGTTCGGGCCCCGACCTGCCCGGGCCGTCGCCCCGCTGGACGACCCGTTCGCGCCGGTACGCGAGGCCCGACTGCTGGTCGTCGCGACGCCCACGTACAAGGGTTCGTACACCGGCTTGTTGAAGGTCTTCCTGGACCAGTTCGGGCCGGGCGACCTGGCCGGCGCGGTGGCGGTGCCGGTCGCGGTGGCCGCGTCCCCCGCCCACCTGGCGGCGGTGACGACGGCCCTGCGTGACCTGCTGGTCGAGCTGGGTGCTGACGTGCCGGCCCATCCGCCGGCCGTACTGGAGTCGCGGCTCACCGCGCCCACCGAGGTGGCCGCCGAGTGGGCCGCCTGGCACGCCGGTGAGGTCACCGACCTGCTGCTGGGCCGCGAGACGGTACGCGCCACAGCCGCGATCTGACGGAGGTCGGGCCGCGCCGAAGATGCGCCGGCACGGCCCGACGTCCCTACGACACCGCCAGGTCGCGCAGCCCTGCGAGCAGCCGGTCGATGTGCTCGGCGGTGCTGCCGATGCCGATGCTCGCGCGTACCGCCCCGCCGGTCAGCGGCCGGCCCAGCCGGGCCGAGGCCTCGTCGAGCAGCCGGCGGGTCAGCGGGTGCGCGCAGAACAGGCCGTCGCGCACGCCGATGCCGTACCTGCGGGCGAGATGGGTCGAGACGTCGGCGGCGGCCACGTCGGCGACGGCGAAGCTGACGATGCCGACCCGGTCGTGGTCGGCGGCGAAGGTCCGCAGCTCGGCGACGTGCGGCAGGCTGGCCAGCCCCGCGCGCAGCCGCGCCAGCAGCGCGTTCTCGTGCGCCGCGAGGGCGTCGCGGTCGGCGGCGGCGAGGTCCGCGCAGACCGCGGCGAGCGCGACCGCTCCCAGCAGGTTCGGGGTGCCGGCCTCGTGCCGGGCCGGCCCGACGTGCCAGTCCACGTCATTCGTGGCGTCCCCGACACGTGCGGTCGCCCCGCCGCCGGCCAGGTACGGCGGCGCGGCGTCGAGCCAGTCGGCCCGCCCCACGAGCACCCCGGCGCCGAACGGGGCGTACAGCTTGTGCCCGGACAGCGCCAGGTAGTCCACACCCGACTCGGCGAGCGACACCGGCCGGTGCGGGGCGAGCTGCGCGGCATCCACCGCGATCCGGGCACCGAACCGGTGCGCCAGCGCGGCCAGCTCCGCGACCGGCCACACCTCGCCGGTCACGTTCGACGCCCCGGTGACCGTCACCAGGACCGGCCCGTCGAGCTGGCCGAGGGCCGCGGCCAGCGCCCGGATGGCGGCGCCCGGCGAGTCCGGTACCGGCAGCCGGACCGCGCGCGGCCAGGGCAGCAGGTTGGCGTGGTGCTCGCCGGCCCAGCCGACCACGGTGGTGCCGGCCGGCAGGCAACCGGCCAGCAGGTTCAGCGCGTCGGTGGTGTTGCGGGTGAATACCACGTGGTCGTCCGCGCGGGCGCCGACGAAGTCGGCGATGGTCTGGCGGGCCCGCTCGTAGGCCAGGGTGCAGCGCTGGGAGGCCGCGCCGGCGCCCCGGTGCACGCTGGCGTACCACGGCAGCAGCTCGTTGACCGCGCCCGCCGCCGACGCCAGGCACGGCGCGGTCGCGGCGTAGTCGAGGTTGACGTGGTCGACGGTACGGCCGTCGGCGAGCGTGACCGGCAACGCGTCGCCCAGCACGACCGGGACGGTCCGCGCTCCGTGTACGTCGGGGCATGCGTATGTGACAGTCACCGTGGAATCCCTCCGGTAGGGACCCCGCAGGGGGTCCGCGCTTGCCCGGGCGCGGACGCGCGCGGGCCTGGTCCTCACCCGGGGCACCCCACCGCGAACTACGAGGGTTGCCGGCCAGCAAGCCGGGGCTTGACGCTGGCGCTCGTGACCTGTGAAGTGATCTTACAACGTACGGGCGGCGGCACCGCGTACCCGGGGCATATGTGGGTAGCGTGACGTTCGTCGCGGCCCCGGTACGCTCCCGGGCCGGCGCGACCCGCACCATGAGGAGTGGCCTCATGCCGATCTTCTCGCCGGAAGCGCTCGATGACGTCGTCGACGCCCGCCACCACGAGCGGATGCGCGAATCGCTGCGCCCGCTGTTGACCCCGGAACTGATCTCCGAACACGCGCGGCAACCGTTCGGGCAGCACAGCGACGCACTGCAGCGGGTTCTCAACTACCTCGGGCGCTTCCCCGTCCCGGGCAAGCTGATCTGCGAGTACGGCGGCGACGAGAACTGGTTCGTCTGCCGGCTGGTCGACGACGCAGGCCTGCGCGCCGCGCGCGTGGCGGGCCCCTTCCCCACCGAGGCGGCGGCGATCGACGCGGTCTTCCGCCAGCGCCTGCACGAGATCTTCGGAGTGGCGACCGGTTGACCGCCTCGTGGGCCGCGCCGGCGGTGAGACGAAATGGAGCAGAGCGTGCGCTTCCCGACGTGGGTCCTCGGTTACTCCGACGAGTTCAGCGTGGCGCCCGGCGAGCGGCTGGCGTTCCACGTCAGCGGTCACGGGGCCGACACGGTGGAAGCGAAACTGGTCCGCCTCATCCATGGCGACACCCATCCCGGTGGGCCGGGCTTCCGGGAGATCGAGGTGGACTCGGACGTCGACGGCGTCTATCCGCTGGTCGACCAGCCGGCACAGCACGGTTCCCACGCCCGGGTGCCCGGCGCCGGTGCCATCATGCCCGCGGCCGGCTCCTCCTTCGGCCTGTTCGCGTTCGTTCAGCCCACCGCCGACCTCGGTGTCGCGCCGGTCATCTCGGCCTGGGACGCCGCCATCGATGCCGGCGTCGCGCTCGTGCTGGAGCCGGGGCTTCGCCCAGCGCTGTGGCTCACCGCCGCCGGCACGACCCACCGAATCGAGGCGGAGCGGCTGCGCGCCGGCATCTGGTACGCCCTGAGCGCCGGCTGGGACGCCGGCTCCGGTCGTGCCCGCGTCGACGCCACCCCGGTCGTCAACCCGTACAACAGCCAGGTCGGCCGGCTGGTGGCGGCCCCGTCGGCCCACGCGGCGGGCGCCGTGCCGCCCTGGGGGCCGCTGCCGACCGTCGACCTGCTCCTCGGCGCCGTCGACGCGAGCGACGGCCGCGTGGTCCGCGGCACCTTCAACGGCAAGATCTCGTTGCCCGCCGTCTACGACCGGGCGCTCGACGAGCACGACCACGAACGGCTGGCGGCGAGCGCCAGCACGCCGTCGGTGACCGAGGGCCTTCGCGCGTGGTGGGATCTGAGCGAGGGCATCGAGACCACCGCGGTGGTGGGCGGTGGCAACGCCCCGCCGGGTCGACTGGTCAACCTGCCGGTCCGCGCGGTCACCGCGCACAACTGGGACGGATCCTCGTACAACTGGCGGCACACCCCCGAGCTGTACGGCGCCGTGCATTTCCACGCCGACGACGTGGAGGACACGGGGTGGGCGGAGACCTGCGCGCTCACGGTGCCGCCCGACCTCCGCTCCGGCCTGTACGCCCTCAGGCTGCGGGCCGGCGGATACGAAGACCACGTCCCGTTCGCGGTGCGCGCCGTCCCCGGCCGGGAAAGCGACATCGCCCTGGTGCTGCCCAGTGCGAGCTACCTGGCGTACGCCAACGAACACCTGGCCACCGGATCGGCGGTGGCGCAGGCCGTCTGCGGCCACACGCTGACGCTGCAGCCGCTGGACCTGCTCCTGATGGAACATCCCGAGTTCGGGCGGTCCACCTACGACCTGCACGTCGATGGCAGCGGCGTCGCACTCACCTCGCGGCGCCGTCCGATCCTCAACATGCGGCCCAGGCACCGGTTCAGCTATCTGGGGACCTGGCAGCTTCCCGCCGACCTGTACATCGTGGACTGGCTGGAGCACATGGGTTACGGGTACGACGTGCTGACCGACGAGGAGGTGCACAAGCACGGTCACGACGCCCTGCGTCCGTACCGGGTGGTGCTGACGGGAACCCATCCGGAGTACGCGAGCGAGCCGATGCTGGACGCCTACGAGGATTACATCGGCCGCGGCGGCAGAGTGATGTACCTGGGCGCCAACGGGTTCTACTGGGTGGTCTCCTTCCACGCGGAGTTGCCGTACGTCATGGAGGTCCGCAAGGGCGAGGCGGGCTCCCGGGCCTGGCAGGCCGCCCCCGGCGAGACGCTGCACAGCACGACGGGCGAGAAGGGCGGCCTGTGGCGCAACCGGGGGCGGGCGCCGCAGAAGCTCGTCGGCACCGGCTTCACCGCGGAGGGCTTCAACGCCTCCTCCCCCTACCGCCGGATGCCCGACAGCCGCGACGACCGGGTGTCATGGATCTTCGACGGGGTCGGGGCGGACGAGCTGATCGGCGACTTCGGGCTGGTCGGGGGCGGCGCGGCGGGACAGGAGCTGGACCGGGCCGACCTCGGCCTCGGCACCCCGCCCGGGACGTACCTGCTGGCCAGCTCGGAGCGCCACGACGACTCGTACCTGCTCGTCGTCGAGGACATCGCCTTCATGTACCGGGGTCTCGGCGGCACCGAGCACCGCGACGTCCGCGCCGACCTGACGTACTACGAGTCCCCCGGCGGCGGGGCGGTCTTCTCGACCTCGTCCATCGCCTGGTCCGGGAGCCTCTCGCACAACGACTACGACAACAACGTCTCGCGGGTGACGGCGAACGTCCTGAACCGGTTCCTCTCGTCCTGACCGCGCGCCGCGATCGACCGCGGGGACTGCGGTCCCACTAGGCTGAATGGGTGATCGCGGGCGCGCTCGGGGCGATCCTCCTCGTGGGGACGTTCGCCAACATCGTCCGCACGCTGATCCTGCCCCGCGGTACCGGGTCCCGGCTGGCCACCTCGCTCTTGCGCGTCTGGCGCGGGCTCCTGCGCACCTCCGTGCGCTGGTCCGACCGGTATGAAACGCGCGACCGCACCCTCGCCTGGCTGGCGCCGCTGACGCTGCTCAGCCAGCTCGCCCTGTGGCTGGCGACCCTCCTGGTCGGGTACGGGCTGCTTCTGAAGGCCACCTCGGGACTGGGGTGGCGGGCCGCGGTCCGCGAGGCCGGCTCCAGCCTGTTCACCCTCGGGTACGCGTCGACGGCGCGGCTGCACCTGTCGCTCATCGATTTCGTCGCCGCCGCGTCCGGCCCGATCGTCATCGCCCTGCAGATCGCGTACCTGCCGACGCTGTACGCGGCGTACAACCGCCGCGAGACCGAGGTCACGCTGCTGGGCACCCGGGCCGGCGAACCCTCGTGGGGACCTGAGCTGCTCGCGAGGCAGGGCCTGGTGGACACGGTCGGTCAGCTGCCGCATCTGTACCAGAGCTGGGAACGGCTGTCGGCCGACGTCGGCGAGAGCCACGCCAACTACCCCGTCCTGCTCGCGTTCCGCTCGCCGCGCCCCTACCAGCACTGGCTCATCGCGATGCTCGCGGTGATGGACGGGGCCGCGCTGCACCTGTCGCTGGCCCCGAAGACCGCCCCGCCCGAGGCCAGGCTGGCGGTCCGCGCCGGGTTCAGCGCGCTGCGCGACATCGCCGACGTCGTCGGCATCCCGTACGACCCCGACCCGCGCCCCGACGCACCGATCACGCTGCGATACGAACAGTTCCTCGAAGGCGTCAAGTGGGCGGAGAACGCCGGATTCCAGGCGGAGGTCACCCCGGAAGAGGCGTGGCCGCACTTCCGGGGCTGGCGGGTGAACTACGAACAGATCGCGTACGCGCTCGCCCGGCGCGTCGACGCGGTACCGGCACGGTGGAGCGGCCCGCGGGACTGGACCACCGACGAGCTGCCGCCGAACCGTCCGCCCCACCGCCACCCCGACCGGCCGTGAGGGACCGGCCGGCCCCGGTCAGAACGCCGCGCGGGCCCGCTTCACCTCGCTGAACTCCGGTACCGCCGAGAGCAGCCGGAGCGCGTCGTACAGCTTCTCCGCCGACTCGCCCTCGGGTACCGGCACCACCACCGGGCCGAAGAACCCGGGCCTGTCGCCGATCGCCACGATCGGGCTGCCCGACGGGGTACCGACCCGGGCCTGTCCGGCGTCGTGGCTCTCCCGGATCGCCGCCTCCAGCGAGTCGTCGTCGACCGCCTCGATCAACTCCGCGGGCAGCCCGGCCGCCGCGATCGACTCCACGAACACGTCGGTGTCCATCGGGCGGTGCTGCTCGTGCACCCGCTCACCGATCTCGGTGTACAGCCGGGCGAGCGCCTCCTGCCCGTACCGGTCGCCGGCGGCCTGCAGCAGCCGGCGGCCGCGCACGGCGCGGGCGGCGGTCTCGCGGTACTGCTCCGGTATCTCTTTGCCCTCGTTGAGGATGCCCAGGCTCATCAGCCGCCAGCCGATCCGGTGTCCGCGGGGCCGGGTGACGGCGACCAGCCAGCGCGAGGTACGCCAGGTGAACGGGCAGGAGGGATCGAACCAGAGGGTGACGTCTTCGTCCATGTGACGAGTCAACCACGCGCCGGAGGTCGACCGGATTCGAGGATTCCCCGCCGCTACCGCCTGGCCCGCGATGGGACAAGACTGGCACTCATGGGCTACCGCGTCCTCGCCGACGCGACCATGACGGCGCACTTCGCCTACCTCGCGTACGTGGTGACCGGCGGGTTCCTGGCCTGGCGTCGGCCGCGGGCGATCTGGCCGCACCTGGCCCTCGCCGGCTGGGGCCTGGCCACCGTGGCGCTGCACCTCGACTGCCCGCTGACCGCCCTGGAGGACCGGGCGCGCCGGCAGGCCGGCGAGCCGGGGCTGACCAACGGCTTCATCGACCACTACCTGGCCGGAGTCGTGTATCCCGAGCGGTACTCCGGCCTCGTACGGCTGCTCGCCGCCGTCACCGTCGGAGTCTCCTGGACCGGCACCGCGCTCCGCCGGCACGGGCGGACGCACCGGGTGGTTTGGACCGGGACCGTACGGAGAGACAGCCAGGCTGACGTGTGGCTCGCACGTCGGGTTGCTCCCGAGGAGGTCCGCGATGGCGCGCTCGACCGCCGGTACGCCGCGACGGTGCCGCAGGTCGCGCCTCGCCGCCCTGCTCGCCGCGCCCGCGGTGGCCCTCTGCCTGCTGTCGGGCTGTGGCGCCGGCCAGCAGGCGCAGACCGCCGGGATGGTCGCCGCGGTCCCCGGTAACGAGGCCAACTCGAGGCCTCACGGCCAGGCGGCGCTGCGCAACGTTCAGATCAGGTACAACAGCCCGGAGGGCTACCCGGCGGGGGCGACCGTGCCGCTGTCGCTGTACATCGCCAACAACAGCCAGGCGCAGCCGCTGGTGCTGCGGGACGTCACGGCCGGTACGAAGACCGGCGCTCCCCTGGGCGCCGTGGTGCTCCTGGGCGGCGCACCGGACATCGGGACCGGCCCCGCCGAGCCGTCCGTCCCGGCCGAGGAGTCGGCCCCTGCCGAGGCACCTGAGAGCCCCTCGGCGGCCGGTGCGCCCGCCAGCCTCACCATCCCGCCGAACGGGCACGCGCGGCTGGCCGCCGGTCACGGGGCCTACCTCGCCATCATGCAGGTGACGCAGCCACTCCGGCCGGGTTCGAGGGCGTACGTGACGTTCAGCTTCGACGGCGAGCAGCCGTTGACGATTGCGGTGCCGTTCGGCCTCCCGCTGTCGCCGGCCCCACGGGTGTCGGCCGTGCCGTCCGTGACAGCGGGACAGCTCTGACTCCGCCGACGGCTACGCCGGATGCGGGCCGATCGCCCCGTCGCCCGGATCGGCGGCCGTCCACACCCGGTTGCGGCCACGCAGTTTCGCCTGGTACAGGGCAGTGTCCGCGGCCTTGACGAGCGCGTCGGCGGTGTACCCGACGTCGGCCGTCATGGCCGCCACCCCGGCGCTGAGAGTGACGAAACCGAGCTCCGCGCTCGGATGCGGCCGCGCGAGCGCGGCCACGGCGGTCCGGGCGCGCTCCGCGACCTCGGCCGCCCGAGCGGCATCGGTACCCGGGAAGATGATGGCGAACTCTTCCCCGCCGTACCGGCAGACGAGATCGGTCTCCTGCCGGACGCTGCCGGCCAGCGCGCCGGCGATCGCCCGCAGGCACTCGTCGCCCGCGGGATGTCCGTACTCGTCGTTGTACCGCTTGAAGTGGTCAATATCGATCATGGCGATGCCGATCGTCGCGCCCGTGACCGCAGCGCGGTGCCAGGCGGTCTGCAGCACGTCGTCGAACCGGCGCCGGTTGGCCAGCCCGGTGAGCGAATCGGTCAGGCTGAGGGCTTCCAACTGCTCGTTGGCGGCGCGCAGCGCCCTGGTGCGCTCGGCGACCTTGTCCTCCAGGCGCCGGTAGAGCAGCGCGTTGTCGAGCGAGACGGCGAGCTGACCGGCGATGAGCAGCACCGCGTCGAGGCGGTCGGCGGAGAAGGCGCCGCTGCTCAGCCGGTTCTCCAGCAGGAGCACGCCCCGCATGGCGCCCTGCTTCTGGATGGGAACCACGAGCAGCGAACAACGGTCGACCCCGACGAAGTAGGAGTCGCGGGCGAAGCGGTCGTCGCGGAGGGCGTTCTCGACCAGCAACGGTTCCCGGGTGCGCTCCGCGTACCGGAACGCGGTCAGCGGCAGCAGACCGCGCGCGCCCGCTTCCTGCGCCGGGATCGGCCCGTCACCGTCGGGTCCGGGCACCTGCATGACCCAGTCCCCGGCGTCCTCGTCGAAGAGAAGCAGCCGCACGCCGGTCGCGCCGGTGATCGTGCGCATCTGCTCGGTGATGCTGGCGTACAGGCGGTCCAGCCCCGTCTCCGAGCTCAGCGCCTGCGAGGCCCGCAGGATGGCCAGCATGTCGATGTTGTCTGACGAGACGCTGCTGCTGCCGAGCCGGTCCGCGCGCGGCCGGGTGTCCTCCGCGGTCGCACCCGCCCGCCGCAGGAAGGGGTACGTCCGGTCCAGCTCACGGACCTTTCCGGTCGCCCCCCACTCCTCGTACCGCCGGCGGGCCTCGGCGAGCAGCTCACGTCCGGTCCGTTCGAGGCCGTGCTCGAGGTGGAACAGCGCGGCCCGTTCGGCGATCAGCGCCCGGTGCCAGGGGCGTTGCCGAAGCTCCGCCTCGCGCAGACCGGCGTCGAACGCGACGGCGGCCGCGCGGAACTCGTCGATCGCCCAGGCGCGCTCGGCCTCGATCAGCCGCAGCAGATGCCCGAAGTTCTCGGGCGCGTCCTGGGCGCGCCGCGCCAGCCAGTCCCGGCAGCCGTCGAGGTCGGCGAGCAGGGCCGGGCGCGTGTCCGGGGCGGTCCGGATCCGGTGCGCCAACGCGAGGGCCTGGAGCAGATGCGCCACCGCGCTCGGGTACAGGTTCTTGACGAGTGGGTTCAGCCGCATCGCGGCCGCGGTGTGCCGGGCCAGCCCCTCGGCGTCGCCGAACAGCGCGGCCGACAGCGCGCGGTAGATGTGGAAGTGCGCCGCCAGTCGCGGATTCGTCTCGACGTCGGCGTCCTCGTCGAACGTGTCGTCGGTGAAGCTGCCGGGCGCGACGGTCTCGCCGGACATGGCCCGCACGAACTGCCGGTACGTGCCGCGCTGGATCACCGCGGCGGCGTCGTTGCCGGTACGTTCGGCGAACGCCACGGCGGCGTCGACCTCGCTGCGCAGGTCGTCGAGGGTCGGCCCGCAGTCGAGCAGCGAGAAGATCGACGGCCAGAACGCCAGACACGTCGACTGCAGGTCACCGCCGCGCAGCAGCGCCTCCCTGGCCGCCCGGCCCTGCCGGATCGCCTCCTCGACCGGTTCGAACCAGTGGCAACTGCTGACGGCGTACAGGTAGCGCGCCTCGGCCACCGGGGTCCCGAAGCCACGCGCCTGGCCCACGGCGATGGCGTGCCGGGCGACCCGGGCGCCGGTGGCGTGATCGTCGCTGACCATGATGGTGCTGAAGCACGCGGTGGCGACGGTGTTCACCAGCGGGGCGCACGGCCCGTACTCGTCCCACAGCCGCTGGGCCTCCGTGACGAGCCACGGCAGGGCCGTCTGGTCGGCGAAGAAGGCGAAGAACGCGGACGTGCTCATCCGCGAGATCAGTCGGCTGGCGGCGAGCGCGCGGCGGTCGGTGAGCTCCGGTCGGCGCAGGTCCTCGGCGACGGTCACGCGCTCGATCCACTCGTTCATGGCGGCGGTGCGGTTGCGGATCTCGTCCTGGACGTTGTCGCCGGGCACCGCGAAGCCCAGCCGGTCGAGCAGGGCGAACCCGAACGTCACCGCGTCGGCCGGCCGCAGCCGGTTGGTCAGGCTGCAGACCTGGAGGCTGGCCGCGTCGACCAGGTCGATCGGGTCGGCGCACCGGCGTTCGATCGACCGGTACACCTCGTCGGCCTCGTCGAGGCGGCCCAGGCTGTACAGCGCGGAATGCCACGCGGTCTCCAGGCCGATCAGCGACGGGTCGTCGGGGCCGACGCCGACCGCCAGCCACAGGCGACCCGCCGCGGCCAGGTACCGCTCGGCGATCGCGTGGTTGCTGACCCGGGTCACGCCCGCGGCGGCGTCGGCGAACAGCTCCGCCACCATGCGCTGCTCGGCGCCGTCGCTCAGCGCATCCACCGTGACCAGGTACTGCTCCGCGGCCTCGGCCCGGAACTCGGCACCAGCGGCGAGCCGGCGGGCGATGGCCAGGTGCAGCGCGCCCCTGGCGGCCGGGTCGAGGCCGGCCCGGGCGGCCTGCTGTACCCGGTCATGGCGGAACCGTACGGTGCCCGCCCCGGCGGCCGGGCCCGCACCGTCGGCGGCGTCCATGTCGACCAGCCCGTCCTCCAGCGCGGCGGCGAGCAGGTCCGGCACCGCCGCCGGGGAGCGACCGCTCGCGGCGGCCAGCAGGTCGAGGCGTACCTTGCCGCCGAGACACGCCATGATCTCCAGCAGCGCGCGACCCTCGCCGGGCAGCCGCTCGATGCGGTCCTTGAGCAGGTCGACGACGTCACCCTGCCCGACGTACCGGCGGATCGACGCATCGTCCCAGCGCCAGCCGTCGTCGCCGAGCACGAGCGCGCCGTCGCGGCGCAGCGCGTTGACGAGTTCGACGGTGTCGTACGGGTTGCCCCCGGTGCGCTCACCCAGCACGGCGGCGAGCGGCGCGGCCGCGGGGGTGGGCAGGCGGAGCATCTGTCCTACGAGGACGCCCAGGTCCGCCGCGGCCAGGTTGCCGAGCCGCAGCACCTGCGGCGCGGCGCCCAGCCGTTCCCAGCGCTCGAAGATGGCCGTCAGCGGGTGGGCGGCGTCGACGTCCTGATCCCGGTACGCGCCGACCAGCAGGAGGCCGCGCAGGTCCTCGTCGGTCTGGATCGCGTCCATGATCCCGATCGCGGACGAGCTCGCCCACTGCAGATCGTCGAGGAACAGCACGACCGGCCGGTCCGGCGAGGCGACCACGCCGAGCAGGTCCAGCGCCGCCTGCCGCAGCCGCGCCTCCACCTCGACCGGGTCACCGCCGGTGACCCGGTGGTCGGCGCCCAGCAGCGTCACGAACTCGGGAGCCGCGGCGGTGATGAGTCCGGCGTTGGCGCCGAGCGCGTCCAGGATCCGGTCGCGCTGCTGGGCCAGCGCCGCGTCCGGCTCGGCCAGGAGCAGCCGACCCAGCTCCCGCAGCGCCTGGACGACCACCCCGGACGCCGTGTCGTGCCGGTACTGATCGGCCTTGCCCGCCACGAACCAGCCGCCGCGGGCCGTCACCGTCGGCCGCAGCTGCGTGATGAGCGCCGACTTGCCCACGCCGGGCGCGCCGGTCACCAGTAACCCTCGCGACCGGCTGTGCAGCGCGCTGTCCAGGGCCGCGCGCATCGTGTCGAGCTCGGTGTGCCGTCCGACCAGTCCGGACGGTGGCGACAACCGGGTGGGGAAGTCACGCTCGCCCAGCCGCAACGACATCGCCGGGTTCTCGCACAGCAGGGACAGGTCGTGCGCGAGCCCCTCGGCGCTCTGGTAGCGGCGCTCGGGCTCCTTCTCCAGCAGCCGCGCGACGACGTCCGACAGACCCTGCGGGATGCCGGGTACGAACTGGGCCAGCGGTTGCGGCTCCCGGGCGAGGATGTCGCGCATCAACTGGAGCGGATCACCGTCGCCGAACGGCGGGTGCCCGGCGGCGACCTCGTACAGCGTCGCGCCGAGCGCGTACAGGTCCGCGCGCAGGTCCACCGGCAGGCCGGTGCGGCCGGTCTGCTCCGGCGCCAGGTAGGGCAGCCTCCCGGCGATCTCCCGGTGGTGGGCGAAGCCCGGCCGTACCTCGGCGAAGGTCGTGGCCAGGTCGAAGTCGATGAGCCGCGGCGTCGACCCGGCACCGGACAGCAGGATGTTGCCGGGGTTCACGTCCCGGTGCACGACGCCGGCCCGATGGACGGCTGCGAGGATCCGAGCGAGCGCCAGCGCCAACCGCGGCAGGCCGGCCGGATCCGGGCGCTCCGATCGCAGGATCTCGGTCAGCGACCGGCCGGCCACGTCCTCGAGCATGATCGAGTGCCCGTCTGCGGATGCCCCGGCCACCGGCCGGACCACGCCGGGCACCGCGGCGAGCCGCGCCAGGATCCCGATCTCGTGCCGGGTGCGCGCCGCCGCGCTCGCTCCGAGGGCCTCTTTGCGGATGGCCGTGACTGTCCCGGCGCCCTGCGGAAGGCGCACCCTGCTGACCCGGGTGCGGTCGCTCTCGTAGAGGACAACCGGCTGGTCGTCCGCGGAGGTCGGTAGCGTCGAGCCGGACCACGCCCCGGAGGACGTACCCATCGCCACCACCTCTCCTCGCTCCATGCGCCAGGGGCAGTACGGTATCGATCGGTGTCCACCACGCGCAGCCGAACGGTCACCTGGCCGCCCACGCCCTGACCTATTCGGCCAACAGTCAGTGAAGCTAAGGAAAAGCCGCACAATCAAGGTCAAGCGGACCGACTGTCGTCAGCCGAGCGGACAGAAAGCGGCAAATACGTAATACGGGGCGCGCTGCGCCGCAAAGAGGGTGCCGGCATCACGACGTACCCGCGGGGCGCGGTCGGCCGGCCGACCGCGCGGCCCTGATGCGCTGGCCCCGTTCGGTGGCCCGCGCCATCTCGACGGCCCGGGCCGCCTCCTCTTCCGGGTCGCGCAACCGCACGGTCCGCTCCGCTTCGGCGCCACCGATCGGCTGGGCCGCGCCGCTGACCACGCCGGAGACGAACCGCCACGGCAGGGACAGATTCGCCTTGCCGAGCATCCTCAGCACCGGCACGGCGGCGATGAAGAGCGCCAACGGCGGCTCGACCAGCCCGAGCGTCACCGCCAGCCACAGACCGCCGAAGTAGCCGAGCGAACGGGGAAGGTCGATCTCCACCCGCCACAGCGTGACCACCAGGCCCCGCTCCGCCGAGCGTGGCATCACCATGGCCGCCTCCCGCCTGTACGCACCAGCGGCTCGAAACGTCGCGCCTACCCAGCTCGGTCGGCGCTACGCCAGGTACGGGTCGATCATGCTTGAACGCCGCCTGATCGGGGTAGCACTCCATCGGTGGGGCATCGACCCGCCGAGCCCGTTCGTTGATCCGCGAAACCCGTACATGAGTGACGCCGCCCGCACCTCGTCCACGGCGCTCCCCACCCGGCACGACGACCAGCCGACCGGACGTGGGCGCGGGCTGCGGCGACTCGCCGGACTGGCCCTCGGCGTGCTGGCCGGGGTGGGCGGGTTCGTCGACATGGGCGGGGTGATCACCTCCAGCCAGGCCGGCGCGCAGTTCCGGTACGCGCTGCTCTGGACGGTCATCCCCGGCATCGCCGGGTTCGCGATCTACGCGGAGATGTCCGGGCGGGTGGTGATCGCCTCGGGGCGCGCCACGTTCGACCTCATCCGCGACCGTCTGGGCGCCCGGCTGTCGCTCCTCCCGCTGGCCGCCCTGTCGCTGGTCAACGTGCTGACCCTGGTGGTGGAGATCTGCGGCATGGCCCTCGCCGTGCAGTTGCTGACCCGGGTGTCCTACCTGGTGTGGGTACCGCTGGCCGCCCTGGCCCTCGTCCTCGTGCTGTGGCGGGCCGGCTTCGAGGCGCTGGACAACGCCGCCGCCCTGTGCGGCCTGGTCATCCTGATCACCGTGGTGGCCGCGGTCCGGCTGCACCCCGAGTGGGGGCAGGTGGGCCGGTCGCTGTTCCACCCCTCCCCCGGCGAGACGCACCCCGCCGGGCTGTACCTGTTCTCCGTGGTCTCCCTGCTGGGCGCGTACATGACGCCTTACCAGTTCGAGTTCTACTCCTCCGGCGCGCTCGAGCAGTCCTGGACCGGCGACGACCTCGTCACCAACCGCAGCAGCGCGATCGTCGGGACGATCTTCGGTGGTGTCATCACGATCGGGCTGATGGTCGCGGCCGCCCAGGTGCTCCACCCCGCGCACGCGCAGGTTCGGAGCCTGGCCGACGCGGCGAAACCGGTCGCGACCGCGTTCGGCGAGGTCGGCCTGGTGCTGTTCGGGCTGGGCACCTTCGCGGTGTCCGCCGGCGCCGGCCTCGAGACCGCGCTGTCGGGCACCTACTCGGTGTGCCAGTACTTCGGCTGGGACTGGGGCAAGCAACCCCGCCCCCACCAGGTACCGCTGTTCCACCTGCTCTACCTGGTCATGTTCGTCCTCGCGGCCGGGATCGCCCTGACCGGAGTCGACCCCATCGCGCTGACCATCCTGACCATGGCCCTAGCCGCGGTGGCGCTGCCCTTCACGTTCATCCCGCTGCTCATCGTCGCCAACGACCGCGACTACGTCGGCGAACAGACCAACACCCGAGCGATCAACGCCGTCGCCGGCATCATCCTCGCGCTGCTGATCGTCGTCGCTGTCGCCGCCGTCCCGTTGCTGATCGTCACCGGGGGTGAATCGTGAAAGCCGTCAGCCCTGAGCGGTACGGCCGGATCGAGCTGGGCAAGCATCTGGTGGACAAGAGCCTCCTCGACCGCGACGACCTGCGCTGCGGCAAGGTCGACGACCTCGTCCTCGACCTGTCCGACGCCGACCCCGGCCGCCCGCCTGAGCTCGTCGCCCTGGTGACCGGCCCGCTCGCGTACGCGCGCACCCTCGGCCGGGTGGGCACCGCCCTGGCGCGCGGGATCTACCGGCTGCTCGGGATCCGCGATCCGCACCCGGTCGAGGTGCCCTGGAGCCGCGTACGGCAGGTCGACGTCATGGTCCGCCTCGACCTCAGCCGCGCCGAGTGCGACGTCAACGCCGTGTCCGACACCGTGCGGGACCGCCTGTTCGCCCACCTACCGGGAGCCTGACCGGAGAGCCCATGCACCTGACCTACCACCAGATCGTCGGCCGGCGCGTCGTCGACCGCGACAACCGCCCGGTCGGCCGGGTCGTCGACCTGATCGCGCGGTCGCCCGACGACCGCACGATCCGGGTCACCGGGCTGCTCGTCGGCCGGCGGGCGCTGATCCAACGGATCGGCCGCGACCGGTGGAACCTGCACCCGGTCGTCGTGGGCTGGAGCGAGGTCGCCGACCTCGACGACGAACACATCCGGCTGCGTACCCGTCGCGACGATCTCCGGCGAGGATAGCCATGGCCGTGCTGTGCGCCCTCGCCGCCGCACTCACCGTCGCCACCCTGGCCACGTTCGTATGGGCGCTGGTCAGCCTGCGCCGCCTTCCGGTCGGCCGGCGCCCCCTGGTCACCGTCTACAGCCGTACCGGCAAGGCGCTCGACGTCCAGGAGCTGAACCCGCCCGATCCACCCCCGCCGTGACCGACGCCGCTCACATTGTCTCTGGCGTCCGGGTGACCGGTCCGAGATGTAGCAGGCGCGTCGATCGAATTCGGCGTATGTCGCGTGCGTAACCGCAATCGTTGTGGGTACGTCGATCGCTGGACGATCGAGGTACCAGGTAACGGCGGGAGCGCGCCATGGGTGTTCGGACGTGGCTCGAGGGGTGGCCGGTGTATCGCCAGCTGACCTCGCACGATCCCCTGGGCCGGGGTGCGGCCGCGAAGTCTCGGCAGAGCCGGAACCTGCTGGCCCGGACCGAGACTGCCGACAAGGTGGTCAAGTCCGTCTGCCCGTACTGTGCCGTCGGCTGCGGCCAGCAGGTCTACGTGCGCGACGGCGAGGTCACGCAGATCGAGGGCGACCCGGACTCCCCCGTCTCGCGTGGACGGCTCTGCCCGAAGGGCTCGGCGAGCAAGCAGCTGGTCACCTCGTCGACCCGGCAGACGAAGGTGCGCTACCGGCGCCCGTACGGCACCGAATGGGAAGACCTCGACCTGGCCACCGCCATGGACATGATCGCCGATCGGGTCATCGAGACCCGCCGGCGGACCTGGCAGGAGACTGACTCCAACGGTCGGGCGCTGCGCCGGACCCTCGGGTTCGCGAGCCTCGGCGGCGCGACCCTGGACAACGAAGAGAACTACCTGATGAAGAAGCTCTACACCGCCCTCGGCGCGGTAGAGATCGAGAATCAGGCCCGCATTTGACACTCCTCCACCGTTCCCAGTCTGGGAACCAGCTTCGGCCGCGGCGGCGCCACGACCTTCCAGCAGGACCTGCAGAACTCCGACTGCATCGTCATCCAGGGCTCGAACATGGCCGAGTGCCATCCGGTCGGGTTCCAGTGGGTGATGGAGGCCAAGCAGCGCGGCGCGACGATCATCCACGTCGATCCGCGGTTCACCCGGACCAGCGCGGTCGCCGACATCCACGTCCCGCTGCGCGCCGGCAGTGACATCGCGTTCCTCGGCGGCCTCATCCGGTACGTGCTCGAAAACGACAAGTGGTTCCGTGAGTACGTGGTGGCCTACACGAACGCGCCGATGATCCTGCGCGAGGACTTCCGCGACACCGAGGATCTCGACGGCCTGTTCTCCGGCTTCCAGGAAGACACCCGGCACTACGACCCGTCGACGTGGCAGTACGAGGGCGCCGACGTGGCAGCCGCGGCCGGTCAGCGTGACCAGTGGTCGGACATGGAGTCCAACGAGAAGGGCTCGTCGTCGGACAGCCGGTCCGAGCACGCCCGGCGCGGCGCCGCGACGGCCCGGGTCTCGACCTCCGGCGCCGGCGGCGGCACGTTCCACGGCAGGCCCGAGCGCGACGACACCCTCCAGCACCCGCGCTGCGTGTTCCAGGTGCTCAAGCGGCACTTCTCCCGGTACACGCCGGAGAAGGTGGCCGAGATCTGCGGCGTCAGCGAGGCGCAGTTCCTGCGAGTGGCCGAGGCCCTGACCGCCAACTCCGGCCGGGAACGCACCAGCGCGTTCGTCTATGCCGTCGGCTGGACCCACCACACCGTGGGCGTCCAGTACATCCGCACCGCGGCGATCCTGCAGCTGCTGCTCGGCAACATCGGCCGGCCCGGCGGCGGCATCATGGCCCTGCGCGGCCACGCCTCCATCCAGGGCTCCACCGACATCCCGACCCTGTTCAACATCCTGCCCGGCTACCTGCCGATGCCGCACGCACACGACCACGAGGACCTGGCGACCTACATCTCGGCCGACGCGGGTTCAAAGGGCTACTGGGGCAACATGGACGCGTACGCCGTCAGCCTGCTCAAGGCATGGTGGGGTGACGCGGCCACGGCCGACAACGACTACTGCTTCGACTACCTGCCCCGGCTGACCGACAAGCACTCCAACTACGACACGGTCATGAAGCAGCTCGCCGGCGAGAGCGAGGGCTACTTCCTGATCGGCGAGAACCCGGCGGTCGGCACGGCGAACGGCAAGATGAACCGCCTGGGCCTGGCCAACCTGAAATGGCTGGTCGTCCGCGACTTTCAGCTGATCGAGTCGGCCACGTTCTGGAAGGACGGCCCCGAGATCGAGACCGGGGAGCTCGCGCCCGAGGAGATCGGCACCGAGGTCTTCTTCCTGCCGGCCGCCGCGCACACCGAGAAGGACGGCAGCTTCACCAACACGCAGCGGATGCTGCAGTGGCACCACAAGGCCGTCGAACCCACGGGTGATCAGCGCAGCGACCTGTGGTTCTACTTCCACCTCGGCCGGATCATCCGGGCGAAGCTCGCCGGCTCGACCGCGCGTGCGGACCGGCCGATCCTCGACCTGACCTGGGACTACCCGACCAAGGGCGAGGCGGGCGACCCGGATGCCGAGGCGGTGCTCGCCGAGATCAACGGCTTCGGCCCGGACGGAAAGCCGCTGTCGTCGTACACCGAGCTCAAGGCCGACGGATCCACCCGCTGCGGATGCTGGATCTACTGCGGATGCTTCAAAGACGGCGTCAACGAGCCGGCCCGCCGCAAGCCGGGGTCTGAGCAGTCCTGGGTCGCGCCGGAGTGGGGCTGGGCGTGGCCGGCCAACCGCCGCATCCTGTACAACCGTGCGTCGGCCGATCCGGAGGGCCGGCCGTGGAGCGAGCGCAAGGCGTACCTCTGGTGGGACCCGGAGCAGAAGAAGTGGACCGGCCACGACGTGCCGGACTTCCAGCCGGACAAGTCGCCGGACTACCGCCCGCCGGAGGACGCCGAGCGCGAGGACGCCATCGCCGGCACGGAGCCGTTCATCATGCAGGCCGACGGCCGCGGCTGGCTGTACGTGCCGGCCGGACTGGCTGACGGGCCGCTGCCGGCGCACTACGAGCCGCACGAGTCGCCGGTGCCCAACCAGCTGTACGGCCAGCAGCAGAACCCGGCGCGGCAGGTGTATCCGCACCGGCTCAACCGGTACGCGCCCAGCGGCGATGACCCGGGGGCGGAGGTGTTCCCGTACGTGTTCACCACCTACCGGCTCACCGAGCACCACACCGCGGGCGGGATGAGCCGGTGGCTGCCCTACCTGTCGGAGCTGCAACCCGAGTTCTTCTGCGAGGTGTCGCCGCAGCTCGCGGCCGAGCGAGGCCTGGAGCACCTGGGCTGGGCGACGATCGTCAATCCGCGCGCGGTGATCGAGGCCCGGGTACTGGTGACCGAGCGGATGCGCCCGCTGCGCGTGGGCGGGCGGACCCTCCACCAGATCGGCCTGCCCTACCACTGGGGCGGCAACGGGCTGTCCACCGGCGATTCCGCGAACGAACTGCTGGCGATCGCGCTCGACCCGAACGTGCACATCCAGCCGACCAAGGCGTCCGTATGCGACATCCGGCCCGGCCGGCGACCGCGCGCACCGGCGGCCGCCCCGCTGGTCGCCGACTACCAGCGGCGCGCCGGGATCACCGCGGAGACCGGTACCGAGGCCGTCACCGGAGGGAAGAAAAAGTGACCCAGGAGTTCACCCTCGGCGAACGACTGGCCGCCCCGCTGCACGATGTCGCCGGGGAAGCGGGCTACGACGCGCACCCCGCGCGGATGGGCTTCTTCACCGACACCTCGGTCTGCATCGGCTGCAAGGCCTGCGAGGTGGCGTGCAAAGAGTGGAACGCCGTACCCGAAGACGGGCTGACCTTCACCGGCATGTCGTACGACAACACCGGCGGGCTCGGCGCGTCCACGTGGCGGCACGTGGCGTTCGTCGAGCAGGTCAGGCCGCGCGACGGCGGGCGGGCGAAGCCGGTCGACCTCGGCATGCCGACGGTCCGCCCGGCGCCGTCGGTGCCGCAGGCAGCGAACGAGGACGACCGCGAGGTGCGGTGGCTGATGTCCTCGGACGTGTGCAAGCACTGCACCCACGCCGCCTGCCTCGACGTGTGCCCGACCGGTGCGCTTTTCCGCACCGAGTTCGGCACCGTGGTGGTGCAGTCCGACGTCTGCAACGGCTGCGGGTACTGCGTGCCGGCCTGCCTGTACGGCGTCATCGACATCCGGCCCGGCGACGGGCGGGCGTGGAAGTGCACGCTCTGCTACGACCGGCTCGGCGCCGGCCAGGAGCCGGCCTGCGCCAAGGCCTGCCCGACGAAGTCGATCCAGTTCGGCCCGCTCGACGAGCTCCGCGAGCGGGCGGCCGCGCGGGTCGACGCGCTGCGCGCGCAGGGCGCGACGGAGGCCCGGCTGTACGGCGCCGACCCGGCCAACGGCGTCGGCGGGGACGGCGCCTTCTTCCTGCTCCTGGACGAGCCCGAGGTCTACGGGCTACCCCCGGACCCGGTCGTCACCACCCGGGATCTGCCGAGCATCTGGCGCCGGGCCGCGTTCGCCGCGGCCGGACTGGTCGCCGCGGTCGCGGCCTGTGCGATAGGAGGGCGGCGATGAGCCGACGCGAGCGGGCCATGGTGCCGTCCGCCGAGGTGCGGAGCGCGCCGGACTTCGAGTCCTACTACGGCCGACCGATCCTCAAGCAGCCGACCTGGAAGAGCCCCGAGATCCCCACGTACTTCTTCAGCGGCGGGCTCGCCGGGGCGTCGGCGCTGCTGGCCGAGTTCGCGGCCGCGACCGGCCGGCCGGGGCTGGCGCGCGCGGCCCGGTTCGGCGCCTCCGCCGGGGCCCTGGCCGGGGTCGGGCTGCTCATCAAGGATCTGGGCCGGCCGTCGCGGTTTCTCACCATGATGCGCGTGGTGAAGGTGACCTCTCCCCTGTCGGTGGGCACCTGGATCCTCTCGCCCTTCTCCGGGCTCGCCACCGCGGCCGTCGCCTCGGAGGTCACCGGAGTCCTCCCCGTGCTCGGTCGGGCGGCCGGGATCGGCGCGGCCGCCTTCGGCGGGCCCATGACCACGTACACCGCCGCGCTGATCGCCGACACCGCGATACCCGCCTGGCACGACGCCCACCGGGAGCTGCCCGTGGTGTTCGCCGGTAGCTCCGCGGCGGCCGCCGGCGGGCTCGGCCTGCTCGGCGCCCCGGTCGCCGAGAACCGGCCGGCGGCCCGGCTCGGTGCGCTCGGCGCCGCCGTCGAGCTTGCCGCGAGTACGGTCATGGAGCGGCGCCTGGGCGGCGCCGGCGAGAAGTACAAGACGGGAAAGGCCGGGCGCTTGATGCGGGCGGCCCGGCTGCTGTCCGCCGCCGGGATCGCCGGCGCGCTGACCTGCCGCCGGAGCCGGACTCTCGCGGCCGTGTCGGGCCTGGCCCTGCTGGCCGGCTCGGCGGCCACCCGGTTCGGGATCTTCGAGGCCGGTCGCGCGTCCGCGGCCGACCCGCGCGACGTGATCGTGCCGCAGCGCGCGCGGCGCGCCGCCCGGGATGACGGGGCCCGGGACAACGGGGCCCGGGACGCGACCGACGCCCCCGGCTGACGCCTGGATCCCGGTGCGTCCGGGTCGCTCCGATGCCGCAGTCCGCGGACGCCTCGCCCTGCACGGCCGCGGTGAGCGCCTGCTCGAGCCGGTTCACCGGGATCGGACGCCGGCCGCGCGGCGGGCCGCCCACCTGCGGGGCCGTGTTCACCGGTACCTGCAGCACGTCCGTGCGCGTCAGCGTCACCATCGTGTCCCCCTCGCTCGGCGCCTTCGCGCGCCGTGCGTCACCGCCGGCCGCGGCCGGGCAGCGCCTCGTAGAACTCGGTGAGCTTCTGCCGGGTCCCGCGCACCGCGATGCCGGCCAGCTGCGGATCCTGCAACAGCGCCTTGGTGGTCTTCTTCGCCTGGTCGTACATGGTGTGCGGCGGGATCGGCGGAATCTCACTGTCCACCTTGAACTCCAGTACGACCGGACCGGGGCCGTTCAGCGCCTCGTCCCAGGACTGCCCGACCTTGCCCGGCTCGTCGCAGTAGATACCGCGCAGGCCCAGCAGTTCGGCGTAGCGGGCGTACGGCACGTCCGGGATGTACTGCGAGTGCGGGAACCTGGGGTCGCCGGCCTCCGCCCGCTGCTCCCAGGTGACCTGGTTGAGGTCCTGGTTGTTGAAGACGCAGAACACCAGCGGCGGCGAGCCGCCGAGCCGGTCGATGTACCGCTTGCACGTGATCATTTCGTTCATGCCGTTCATCTGGAACGCGCCGTCCCCGACGAACGCGATCACCGGCCGGTCCGGGTAGGCGAACTTGGCGGCGATGGCGTACGGCGTGCCGGGACCCATCGTGGCGAGGGTGCCGGACAGCGACGCCTGCATCCCCTCACGCAGCGCGATGTGGCGGGCCCACCAGTTCGTCGACGAGCCGGAGTCGGCGGTGAGGATGCAGCCGTCGGGCAGCCGCGGCGTCAGTTCGTGCGCGACCGCCTGCGGGTTGATCTGGCCGTCGAAGTGCTGGCTGGCCCGGTCGGCGAGGATCCGGTCCCACTCCCGGACGTCCTTTTCGATCTTCTCCCGCCAGCTGCGGTCGGACTTGCGCTTCAACATCGGAATCAGCGCCCGCAGCGTCTCCTTCGAGTCCCCGATCAGATTGGCCTGGATCGGATAGCGCATCCCGATCAACCGGCCGTCGATGTTGATCTCGACGCCCTTGGCCTGCCCCTCCGGGGGCAGCCACTCCCCGTACGGGAAGCTCGTGCCGATCATGAAAAGGACGTCGCAGTTCATCACCATCTCGTCGCTGGCCTTGGAGCCCAGCAGCCCGATCGGCCCGGTCACGAACGGCAGGGTGTCGGGCAGCGCGTCGCGCCCCAGCAGCGCCTTGGCCACGCCCGCGCCGAGCAGCTCCGCGGCCTCCACGACCTCGGCGCCGGCACGCGCCGCACCCTGGCCGATCAGCATGGCGACCCGCTGCCCCTCGTTGAGGATGCCGGCGGCCTTGCGCAGTTCGTCCTCGTTGGGCAGGATCCGGGGCTTGCTCCAGCCCACGCTGCTGAAGACCGCGCCGTGCTCCTTGGGCGGCGTCGGCTCCGCCGGCGACTCCTGCACGTCCTCGGGGATGACGACGGTCGCCACGCCGCGCTCGGTCAGCGCCATCTTGAACGCCCGGTCGATCACGCTGCGCGCCTGCGCCGGCATCATGACGGTCTGCACGTACGTCGAGACGTCGGCGAACAGCACCTCCAGCGCGACCTCCTGCTGGTAGTGCACGCCGAGCGACATCCGCTTCTGCTGTCCGACGATCGCGACCACCGGCTGGTGGTCCAGCTTCGCGTCGTACAGGCCGTTGAGCAGATGGATCGCGCCCGGGCCGGAGGTGGCCATGCAGCAGCCCACCTGCCCGGTGAACTTGGCGTGCGCGCAGGCCATGAAGGCGCCCATCTCCTCGTGGCGGGGCTGGATGAACTCCGGGTTGTTGCCGGCCCGCTCGAACGCGCCCAGCAGGCCGTTGATGCCGTCACCCGGGTAGGCGAACACCCGGTGCACGCCCCACTCCCGCAGACGGCTGAGGACGAAATCGGATACCTTCTGCATCGGACTCTCCATCCGTTGTCAGGGGCGTCGCCCGTACACGCGGTACCGCTCGGCATCGGCCCACCGCACCGCCAGCCCCAGCCCCGGCCGCTGCGGGTCCGGCCACAGCGCACCGTCGCGCGGCGTCAGCGCGCCGTCGAAGACCAGGTGCTCGATTCGTACGTGGTCGTGGAAGTACTCGAGGTGGCGCCGGCGCGCCACTGCGCAGAACGCGTGGGCGGAGATGGCCGGAGCGCAGTGCGCCGACAGGTCGACGCTGTGCCCGGCCGCGAGCCCGCCGACCTGCAGCACCCCGGTGATCCCGCAGCAGCGCGTGACATCGGCCTGCAGGCAGTCCACCGCCTGCGGCGCGAGCAGGTTGGTGAAGTCGCGCAGCACGAACCCGTACTCGCCGGCGGCGATGTCCAATCCGGGTGGCCCCTGCTCGCGCACCATCCGCAGTCCCGTGAAGTCGGCCGAGCTGACCGGTTCCTCCAGCCAGGACACTCCCCACTCGTCGTGTAACCGGTGCGCCCAGGCCAGCGCGTGCTTCCCGGTCAGACCGCCGTTGGCGTCGGTGAACAGGGCCGGTTCCGGTCCGATCGCGTCGCGGACCGCCGTCAGCCGCCGCGGGTCCTGGTCCGGGTTCCGGGAGGTCTTCAGCTTCACCCGACCGATCCCCTGCTCGACCCAGTCGGACAGCTGTCCGGCCAACCGATCCAGCGGGTAGTTGGTGAACCCGCCGCTACCGTAGACGGGCACGTGGTCGTGGACCGACGGCAGCGCGCGGAACAACGCCAGCCCCTCCAGCCGTGCCCGCAGATCCCACAGCGCCACGTCGACGGCCGACACGGCCATCGCGCCGACCCCCGGGCGCCCGGAGTTGCGGATCGCCGCGCCCATCGCTTCCGTGGCGGCGGGCGGCGCCAGCGCGTCCGCGCCGCTGACCGTCGACGCCAGTTTGGACTCGATGAACGTGGCGACGGAGACGTCGCCGTAGGTGTAGCCGAGCCCGCTGGCGCCATCCGCGTGCGCCTGCGCCAGGACCATCGTCGTGGCTTCCCACTGCGCCGTGGCGTCCTGCGCGACGCCGCTGGGGCCGTCGGTCGGGATGGTGAACGCGTGCACGTCCAGCTTCTCGACAACTGGTCGGTCACCCATCGGTCACCGCCTCGCGGTGCGCGTACAGATCTCGCCACCGCGTCTTCCACGGACACCGGCCGCGGTGGCCGCACGTCACGCTCCCGGTGCGCTTACCCGGCCCCGGACCGGCGAAACTCCCGCGACGGCCGTCGCACCGCGCCGATCCCGGATGGAGCGCGCGTTTCCGCCGCCTGTCACCGGGCAGACCGCGATCGACACGGCAACCACCCGCAGCGACCGGCAGGAAGGGGACCTCATGGCAACCGCAGAAGGGCGAAGGGTCGTCGTGGTCACCGGTGGCAGCGCCGGAGCGGGCCGGGCCTGCGTGCGCGAGTTCGCCACGCGCGGCGACGCGGTCGCGATCCTCGCGCGCGGGGGCACCGGACTACAGGCGGCGGCCAGCGACGTCCGGGAGGCCGGCGGTCAGCCGTTCACGAGGGAGGTCGACGTCGCCGACCACGAGGAGCTCGAGTCGGCCGCCGACGAGGTCGAGCGCGAACTCGGCCCGATCGACGTATGGGTCAACGCCGCCTTCGCCACCGTGTTCGCGCCGTTCACGGAGATCAAGCCCGAGGAGTACCGGCGCGGCACCGATGTGGTGTACCTCGGCTACGTCAACGGCACCCGGGCCGCGCTGCGCCGGAGGCTGCCCCGCGACCGCGGCGCGGTGGTCCAGGTCGGCTCGGCCATCGCGTACCGGGGCATCCCGCTGCAGACCATCTACAGCGGCGCCAAGCACGCCATCCAGGGCTTCAACGAAGCGCTCCGCTGCGAACTGATGCACCAGGGCAGCAACGTGCACGTGACCATGCTCCAGATGCCGGCGCTGAACACCCCGCAGTTCGACTGGGCGCTGTCCCGGCTGCCCCGCCACCCCCAGCCGGTGCCGCCGATCTACCAGCCGGAGGTCGCCGCGCGGGCGGTGGTCTACGCGGCCGACCACCCGAAGCGCCGTGAGTACTGGGTGGGCGGTTCGACCGTCGCCACACTGATCGCCAACAAGTTCGCCGCCGGCCTGCTCGACCGGTATCTGGCCCGCAAGGGCTACCAGTCGCAGATGACCAGCGAGCCGGCCACCGACCACCCGGTCAACCTGTGGAACCCGGTCGACGACGGAAGCGGCCGGGATTTCGGCGCGCACGGATCGTTCGACAGCAAGGCGTACGGCCACAGCCGGCAGCTGTGGGCCTCCCACCACCACGGGCTGCTCGCTGCGGCCGGCGCGGGGCTCGCGGCCGGCGCGGGGCTCGCCGCGACGGCCGGGGTGATCTGGTCACAGCGGCGTTGACCGGTCCTGACGTGGCGCGCCGCCGACGTGTCGCCGCAGCGCGGGCCGCCTGGGGCGCGGCACTGGCCACGGCCCCGGCACCCGTGCTACGCGCGCTCGGCGACCGGCCGGACGCCACCGCCCGTCGCATCACCCGGCTGCTCGGCGCCCGGCATCTCGCCCAGGCGGCGCTCACGTGGCTGCGTCCCACCGACCGGATGCTCGCCCTCGGCGCGGCGGTCGACGCGGTGCACGCGGCGACGGCACTCGCCCTGGCCGCCGCCGACGGCCGCTGGCGGCGGGCGGCGCGAACCGACGCCACGGCCGCGACGACCTGGGCGGTGCTCGGTCTACGGGAGCGGAACCGGACCCGCGGCACCCGGCACTGACCCGCTCCTCAGCCGGCCAGGGCCGCGCCGGCCTGCATGAACAGCGCGTGGACGAACGCCTGCGGCAGGTTCCCGCGCAGTTGGCGCTGCCGCACGTCGTACTCCTCGGCGTACAGCCCGGGCGGGCCACACGCGGCGCGATTGCGTTCGAACCAGACCCGCGCGCTGACCAGATCGCCCATCTGATGCGCCGACAACGCGGCGAGCAGCCCGCACAGCAGGAACGCCCCCTCCGACGGCCAGCCGTGACAGCAGCCCGCCAGGCCGGCCCGACCGGTCTCACCCGTGTCACCTGGGGGTAGCCGTACGCAGGACACGTACGGAGGAGAACACCGTGGGGGCGCTGGATCTCGTGCTGATTCTGGGCGCGGCCGTGCTGCTGTCCGGCGCCGGCTGTCGCGTCACGAACTGCCCGACTGACAGCCCCGTCGGGCGGGTGCGGGCCGCTGGTCGGTCGCGGGTTCGGTCAGGCGGCGTCTCCCGACCTCAGCAGGACCTTGGTCCAGCCGTCGTCGCGCTGGTCGAAGTGCCGGTACCCGTCCCCCGCCTCGGTCAGCGGCAGCTCGTGGGAGACGATGAACGACGGCGTGGCCCGCCCGGTGATGATGAGGTCGCGCAGTTGGCGGTTGTAGCGCGCCACCGGGCACTGGCCGGTGCCCATCCGCTGACCCTTGGTGAAGAAGGTGCCGTACTCGAAGCCGACCCGGCCCTGCTTGGCCTCCTCGGTGGCCGCGCCCGGGTCCTGCGGCATGTAGACGCCGACCACGCCGATCCCGCCGGTGGAGCGTACGACCTTGACGAGGTTGTCGAGGACCAGCTCGGGATGCTCCTGGCCGGACGGGTCGTGGGCCTGGTACCCGACCGCCTCCACGCCGCAGTCCGTGCCGCGCCCGTCCGTCGCGTCGAGGATCTGCTCGACCGGGTCGCCCTGGCTGAAGTCGATCGCGGTGGCGCCGATCTTGCCGGCCAGGCGGAGCCGGTCGGGCTCCTTGTCGACCACGAACACCTCGGAAGCGCCGCGGATCATGGCACTGTGCGCGGCCATCAGGCCGACCGGGCCGGCGCCGAAGATCGCGACGCGATCGCCGGGCTGCATGCCGGCCAGCTCGGTGCCGTGCCAGCCGGTCGGGAAGATGTCCGACAGCATGGTGAAGTCGTTCTCGTGCTCGGTGCCCGGCGGTAGCTCCAGCAGGTTCACGTCCGCGAAGGGCACCCGCAGATACTCGGCCTGGCCGCCGGCGTACGGCCCCATGTTGGCGTAGCCGTACGCGGCTCCGTCCACCCCCGGCGTCGGGTTGGTGCGCAGGCAGAAGCTGGTCCACCCGTGCACGCAGTTGCGGCAGGTGCCACAGGCGATGTTGAACGGCACCGAGACCCGGTCGCCGACCTTGATCCGGGTGACCGCGTCGCCGACCGCCTCGACGATGCCCATGTTCTCGTGCCCGAGGATCTTGCCCTGCTCCACGGAGGTGCGGCCCTCGTACATGTGCAGGTCCGATCCGCAGATGTTCGTGGTGGTGATCCGGACGATGGCGTCCGTGGGCTCCTGGATCGTCGGGTCCGGCACCTCCTCCACGCTGACCTGGCGCGGGCCCTGGTACACGACGGCTTTCACGTTTGTCTCCTCTGGTCTCGCAGTGGCCGCGCCAGGGGGCGCGGCCCGATCCGGCCTCGCGTGCGTTCGCATGACGCTCTCGTACGCCCCCACCGCGAGCGCGTTCGCGATCCGCCTCGCGATCCCTTCATGTCCGACCGGTCATTAGTGGTCGATTGCCCCGAAACGGGACTGACAAACTCACCGGGTGCCATGAATCGATGCGACGGACGTGACCGACCACACCAGACGCCGGGTGCGACGCCCGCAGGTCCGGTAGCCACCTCCCCGTACGGCTACGCGGGTACGCGCAGACGCACGGACAGCCGGCCGACAGGCGAGGACCGGTCACAGCCGGGGCCGAACCCCCGGTTCGGCGGCGAGTTCGGAGACCGGGATGTCCCCCTCGCCGCGGACCGCCCGCTCCGTGGAGGGGGTACGGCCCACCGGCAGGACCGTCCGACGGCGCTGCCCCTCCAGCTCGAGCGCGAACGCCGCATACAGCGCGACAACGGCCAGCAGCAGCCCCACCGAGCCGGCACCAGCAGCGCCACGCCGGCGCACACCAGCAGCACACCCAACCCGGGGCTGTGAGCCCCCGGCGGAGACAGCAGCGTCGTCACCCCGATCACCGCCCACGTACCGCTCAGGACCGCCACGCCGGTCCCGGCAACCGGGTCCCGAGCCAGGAATCCCAGCACCGCTGACAGCAGTTGCAGCGGCGCGGTGAGTACCACCGCGACCAGCGCCGCCACCTTGTTCTGGGCGGCCGGGACCCAGCCGAGCTCCACCACCGCGAAGGTGGTCGTCGACAACATCAGGGCCAGGAAACCCAGCGGCAACGGCGTGGCCAGCGGCCGCAGGAACACCCGGGTCGCCGAAGCGACCAGCTCCTCCCGTGTTGGCAGTAACACCCCCGAAAGCGGCTGTCCCCACGACGACCGCTGCTCCTCCACGTCAGTGCGCAGCGGCCCGGACGCTCCACCACAGGCTGCCACGATGCTGGCCGGTGCGCTGTGTGCTGTGTGCGCGGAAGTGCCGGCGCTGCCATTACGGGTGGTCGCTACGGTGGCCGCCCCGACCGCGTGCGGCCGGATCCCCCACGCCACCGGGTCAGCTCGGCTGCCGGGACGGGACCTTCGGCCCTAACCAGCGTCCGATGAGCCAACAAGGGTGGAACGATAACCGAAGAGATCACGACGTACCGCGACGACGGCACGTCGGTGGTCGCCTACCAGGACGCTTGCGATACCCGGCACGTAGCGGCGGTCCTCGGACCGGTGGGCGTCGGTTTCAAGCTCCCCGTTCGACCGGCTTGTTCACCCACTCGGTGGCTGGTGTCGCAGTCCTGGCAGCTAGCGTCGAAAGCACAGGACAATGAAAATTCAACCATCGTCGTCGCGACATCCGACACGGTCGCCGACCACCAACCCGCAACAACCGCCCGCGCCACGCGGCTGCTCGCGCTCGCGCAAGTTCCGGGCGGCGGTGGCGGGAACGGTCACCGCGATGGCCGTCGCGCTCGCCGCGTCCGGGCCGCCGTGGCACGGACACCCGATGTCCGCGGCGGCGGCACGGCCGGCCTTGTCCGGCGCGTTCCGCCCGGCGTCCGTCGTGACCGTCCCCGAGCAGCCTGCTCAAGGTGCCGCGCCCGGCATCTACACCATCAACAACGAGATCTTTCGCAGCGACGTCTGGATCGTGACGCTGTACCAGATCTGGGTCGTGTCCGCCGACAGGTTCGTCGTCTTCGTCGTCATTACGAACCGGACCGGCGTTCCCCAGACATTCAGCTGCACCGGCGTCGACTACCTCAGACTGCTGAGTGGACAGACCATCTACCCGACCGAGACGTACTGCTCGACGTTCCCCGGCAGGCAGGTCGTCATTCCGGCGTACGGGTACTTCCGCGATTTCGCGGTGTACCCAATCTCCCCACCGCCGAGCGGGCAGTTCGGATTCGTCTGGCAACAGGGAACGTCCACTTCGGTCAACGCACCGAGCGTCAACATCAACAACGCGCCGGTCCAGAACATCACCGTGCAGCAACAGCAGCTCATTCAGAAGAACATCACCGTATGGGTGCAACAGCCGAAACCGCCCGCGCCACAGCAACAGAAGCACCAGCACAAGCACGACCTGGACCCGGTGCAGGGGATACAGCACAACCTTCCACCGGCAGCGCAGGGGACGCCGAATGTTTCGAAGCAGCCGTCCGCTGGCCCGTCCGGGAGCGTCAGCCCAGGCGCACCCACGACCCCCGGGTCTCCGAGCGTGCCGAGTACGCCCAGTACACCGAGCACGCCAAGCACGCCGGGCACAACCGGCACGCCCGGCACGCCCGGCACGCCCGGCACACCTGGCACGCCAGGCACACCGGCCCAGACACCACCCGCCATGCCCACCGGCCCCGGCCAGCCACCGCCCGGCATGCCCACCGGTCCCGGCCAACCACAGCCTGGCCAACCCGGCATGCCCGGCCAACCCGGCGGACCCGGCGGACCCGGCCAGCCACCACCCGGCATGCCCACCGGCCCCGGCCAACCACAGCCTGGCCAACCCGGCATGCCCGGCCAACCCGGCGGACCCGGCCAACCGCAACCTGGCCAACCCGGCGGCCCAGCCCAACCGCCACCCGGCGGACCGGCGCAGCCGCAGAACCCGGGCGGCCAGCCACCGAACCCCGGAGGCCAGCCACCGCAGCAGGGCGGCGGCCAACCGCAACAGGGCGGCGGCCAACCGCAACAGGGTGGACAACCGCAACAGGGTGGACAACCGCCTCAACAGCAGAACCAGGGCGGGCAGCCGCACCGGTAGACGGTGTTGCCGGTCAGTCGACCGAACGACCCGCGAGCCACGCGGCGACACACGTCGCCAGCATGATGCCGGCGAAAGGCAGGTACTCGACGATCTTCTTGCTCACAGCCGGCTCCGTTCGCGCTGCGGCTCGACGGTGTACCTCGGGTCCCGCGACGCGACTTTGCCCGCATGGCAGATTCCGAAGCTGGGTGGAGGCGGAGCCGGCGAGCAGCGCGACCCAACCGCCGGAACGATCCGGTGAGCGCGGCTTCCCGCCGGGTCAGCCACGAAACTCCGCGTGGCGGCGGCCCTCGCCGCGACCGACCGCGTCAGTCCTCGTCACGGTTGGCCGCGTCAGTCCTCGTCGCGGTTGGCCGCGCGCCGACCGATGATGTAGGCCGCCAGGAGGCAGATCCCGATGAGGGCCGTCCGCGGGGACATCAACTTGGACTTGGCTTTGGAGAGCCCGGTCTTCGGGTCGGCCGCCACCCCGGCGACCTCACTGACGACGGAGATCAACCGCTGTTTGGTCGCTGGCATGGTTCACCTACCCGGGGCGCCGTCACCGGTGCTCGTCGCAGGGTTGCGGGTCCTCGTCGGCGTACCCCGGTCGCCACCCTCGAAACCACGCAGGCCGCGGGCAGCGGGCCCGAACGGGCGTCACGCTTGTTCCAGCCCCTCGCCGAACTCACGCATGATTTTGTTGCGCCGGTTGGAGATGAGCGCGTGGCCGATCGCGAGCAGCCCCACCACCGGCCACTCGACCGTTCCCAACACCCCCAACACGGCCAGGCCGCCGATGAAGGCCAGCTCGTCCTTGGGCGGTAGCTCGATCTCACCGACCACCGGCAGCCGCACGTGGCTGCTGTTGTGGCGCGCGGCACGCTCCGCGGCCGAACGCGGGTGCCGGCCGTCCCCGGCCGCCTCGTGTTGCCGCTCTCCGCCCGCCTGCGCCGCCCGGTCCTCCTGCGCTGCCGGCTCGCCACGCCCGGTACGCCGCCGTTGTGTCGTCGTCACCCCGTACGCTCCTCGTCGTGTCGCGGTCTGGCGTCGGGCCGGCCGCCGAAGGCCGGACGACCCCTCTGCGAACCGGTGGCGCTACCCGCCGACAGCAGATCCAAACGGCGCCCCGCGGCGATCAGAAGGCCTGCTTCTCCGACGTGGGCCGATGGTGGTTTCCGGTCACCACGCTGAACTGCCCGTCCGGCTCCATGTACACCCGCCGGACCTTGGCCAGGTCCTCGATGCCCTGCTGGCGCAGCTGCGACCAGAGTTCGTCCTCGGTGATGAGCTCGCGGCGCATGTTGCGGCGGACGATCTGCCCGTCCTTCACCAGCGATAGCGGCCGGGACTGGATGACGTTGCGCAGCGGCGGGAACCAGTAGGCCAGCAGGTCGAGCAGGAACGACCAGCCGATGATCGTGGCGACCAGGATCAGGCCATCGGTGACGCTGTTGTACTGGGCGGACATCGCGTTCTGTGCGGCGTCAGCGATCAGCACGATGACGAGCAGGTCGGTGATGCCCGTGGTGCCGCTCTGGCGTTTGAGGACGACCCGCAGCAGGAAGTACAGGGCAAGGTACACGATGCTGCCGCGCAGCATGACCTCGAGCGGCGGGGTCTGCGGTACGAAAATCTTATGCAGGTCCATGGTGCCGGAGAGTTACCCGACCCGTGGTCACCTTATGCGGCGTTCTCCCCCGTTCGAGGCGTCGTCGAGAGGGCTCGCGCGGAGGCCCTCGTACCGAAGGGTCCCCTCCGGCCGCAGGACTGACGATCTCACCCGGGCTGCGCCGGCCCCGACCTGAGATCTTCTAACGTGGACAGACCGCGCGCCGGTGGTCGGCGCCAGTTTCGGCGCCCACGCGGGGGGTAGCGGCACGGCCCGGCCTGACCCGGACCGGACCGCTCCTGATCCATACCCACCGCGAGGAGTCGAGTTGTTCACCCACGTCAAGGATCTCCAGTTCGAAGTCCGCGTCGAAAAGCCCGATCCCCGGTTCGCCACCCTGCTGCAGGAGCAGTTCGGCGGCGCCAACGGCGAGCTCAAGGCCGCGATGCAGTACTTCACGCAGGCCTTCGTGCTGCGTAAGAAGAACCCCGCGCTGTACGACCTGTTCATGGACATCGCGACCGAGGAGCTGACGCACCTCGAGATCGTCGGCACCATGATCACAATGCTGCTCGACGGGCTGAACGACGACCTCAAGCAGGCCAACGAGCTGTGCAACTGGATGCCGCTGGTGACCACCCGGGACGGCCGTGAACAGGTGATCCATCAGGTCGCCGTGAACCCGCTGTTCCTCACCGAAACCGGCGGCTGCGTGGACGTCGTCAACTCGGCCGGCACGCCGTGGATGGGCACCTACGTCAACGCCAACGGCGACCCGACGGTCGACCTCCGCAGCAACCTCGCGGCCGAATCCCGAGCGAAGATCGTTTACGAGTACCTCAAGCAGTTCACCGACGACCCCGGCATCCAGGACACGCTCACGTTCCTGATGACCCGCGAGGTCGCCCACTTCCAGCAGTTCACAGCGGCGCTCAACGAGCTGCCCGAGAACTTCCCACCGGGCCGGCTGCCCGGCGACGACCGGTTCCAGAACGTCGCGTTCAACATGTCCGACGGCCAGTCGTTCCGCGGGCCCTGGAACGAGGGGCAGGGGCCGTGGCCGCAAGGGGTGCAGTGGCGCTACGTCGAGCGGCCGATCGAGCAGTGGCTGCCGTCACCCGAACACGCCAACCGGGGACAGCAGACGGCGCCCGGCGGCAAGCCCGCCGTGCAGGGTACGAAGCCGTTCGTCCACACCGACCACGTCCCTGCCGGTGGCGCCCGCAGGTGAGGTGATGCCGCCTGCGCGGCGGCCGGAGCGCCGGTCGTCGCGCAGCGGTCGCCAGGACAGGCTGCTCCACGCCGGTGCCCCCAACCGCGTCGTGCCGCTCGACGTGCCCGGTCACCTCCGCTTCCCCGGTCCGGCCACCTCACCCGCGCCGCGCGCCGACGCCGTCCGGATCTGTGCCGGCGACGAACTCCGGTCGGCGGGGAAGTCGGTGAGGTCGCGCAGGTGACGGATCGGCGATCCGACGAGCGCGAGCGGCGCGCAGACGGTGACGACGGCGAAGACCACCAGGGTGGTCCGGCTTCCGAGCGCGCCGGCAAGGGCGCCGGCGGTCAAGCCGCCGAACGGGATCGCGCCCCAGGAGACGAACCGGACCGTCGCCATCACCCGCGACAGCAGTTCGGGCGGGCTGGCGAGCTGCCGGTACGTACGGGTCGTGATGCTCAGAATCACGACGCCGCCGGCGAAGACGATGTTGCCGACGGCGAAGGCCACGTAGGCCGGCCAGCCGGTACCCGACGGGATGAGCAGGGCGCCGGCGAAAGCGGCGAAGCCCGCCACGATCAGGGCGCGCGCGGAGCCGAGCCGGCCCGTGATCCGGGTGGTCAGCGCCGCGCCGACGAGCGAGCCGACGCCTTCGGCGGCGAGCAGCACGCCGACCAGGCCGGCCGGGGTGCGCAGGTCGCGGACCAGGTAGAGCGGGTAGAGCGCGAGCTGTGCGCCGCAGACGAAGTTCACCGCCGTCGCGGTCCACATACCCGGCCCCATGAGGGGGTGGCGGGTGACGAACCGCCAGCCCTGCCGGATCATCTCGCCCATCGGTGGCCAGCGGTCGGGCGCCTGGGCGCCGCGCGCGGGCAGGGACCTCAGCAACAGCGCCGAGACGAGGTAGCTGACGGTGTCCACGAGCATCGTGGGCACGGCGCCGAGAATCTGCACGAAGAGCCCGCCGAGTGGTGGGCCGCCGAGCTGGGTGCAGGCGTGGGTGGCCGAGGCAAGACTGTTACGCGCCTCGAGCTGTTCCTTGCCGACGATGGCGGGCAGGAAGGTGGAGTTGGCGACGTCGAAGATCACGTTTGCGAAGCTGACCACGAGCGCGGCGGCGATGAGATGCGCGACCGTCAGGTGGCCCCACCACCAGGTCAGCGGGATCGACCCGAGGGCCGCCGCGCGGGCCAGATCGGCGGCGACCTGCACGCCGCGCAGCGGCAGGCGCTGGACGAGGACGCCCGACGGCAGGCCGATCACGATCCAGGCGGCGTAACTCGCGGCGGCGATCAGCCCCATCTCGAACGCGGTGGCGTGGAGCACGGTCAGCGCGGTCAGCGGCAACGCCACCGCGCTGACCGCCGAGCCCACCCCACTGGTCGCGCCGGCCGACCACCACCGCCAGAAGATTCCCGTGTTTCCTCGCGCGCGGCTATCGGCGCGCTCCGGACCGCCCATGTGGCCCGCTCCTCCCCCGTGGCGGCAGTACGTTCCAAATTGGAACTGACTATAGTCGTAAGGGGGTGGAGGGTGAAGAAGGTTAAACATGAAGCGCGCTGACCTCGTCGATGCCGACTGCGGCATCACACAGGCGCTGGACGTGCTGGGCGACGGGTGGACATTCCTGATCGTGCGCGACATCGCCGGCGGCACCACCCGCTTCGATGCGCTGCAGCGCCAACTCGGTATCAGCCGGCGCGCCCTCACCGAACGTCTGACCCACCTCGTCGAGCACGGCGTGCTCGTGCGCCGGCCGTACTCGCAGCATCCGCCACGGTACGACTATCTGCTCACGCCGAAGGGCGAGGGGCTCCTACCGGTGCTCATCGCCCTACAGGACTGGGGCACCAGACACGTGATGGGCGACGGACACCTGACGGCGACCGCCGACAATGCCTCAGCCGAGACCCGACGCGTGCACCGCCTCGTCGGCCGGCGACTGCCCCGGGTCACGGTGCTGCAGCACGACGGGCAGCCGGCGGCGCTCGACGGTTTCGGGGCCTGGACCGTGCTGTACTGCTTTCCCGGGGCGTACGCGCCAGCCGCCCAGGGCTACCCGCCCGGTTGGAGCGAGATCCCCGGCGCCGCCGGGTGCACGCTGGAGTCGATGACCTACGCCTCCCGCCATGCGGCCTTCCGCGCCCTCGGCGCCCACGTCCGCGGTGTCAGCACACAGCGCCCCGACCAGCTCGCCGCCTTCGTCGCGCACGTCCGGCTACCCTTCCCGCTCCTGTCCGACCAGGACAACAAGCTCGCGGCCGGGCTACGGCTACCGACGTTCCGCGCCGCCGGCGTCGACCGGCTCAAACGCCTGACGCTGCTGGTCGACCCGGACGCCGTCATCCGCGCGGTCCAGTTCCCGGTCACCGACCCCGCCGCCTCCGTCGACGACATGCTCGGACACCTCACCCGCCTGGCGTCCGCCTGAGCCGAACGGGACGGCGCACAGGAGATGTCCCGTGCGCCGTCCGTCGCCACGTCAAGGGCGGTCAGGTCGTCACCGTATCGGCCTCCCGTTCGGCCGGCTCGACGGCCACTGCGCCGCGACGCCGGTACAGCGCGCTCGGCCACCACATGAACCGGCCTGTGTCGATGTTGAGTGCGGTGACCAGCACCGAACGGACCACGATGGTGTCCAGCAGCACGCCGAACGCGACCGCGAAGCCGATCTCGGCGAAGGCGGTCAACGGCAGCGTGGCCAGCACCGCGAACGTGCCCGCGAGTACCGCGCCCGCCGACGTGATCACCCCGCCGGTCGCGGTCAGGCCGATCAGCGCGGCACGGCGGGCGTCACGCCGCAGGGCCTCCTCACGTACCCGGGTCATCAGGAAGATGTTGTAGTCGATCCCGAGCGCCACCAGGAACACGAACACGTACAACGGGAACGACGTGTCCGCGCTCTGCCAGCCGAAGCCGTGCCGGAACACCAGCGCGCTGGCCCCCAGTGCGGCCGCGAACGACAGCACCACGGTGACCACCAGCAGCAGCGGCGCGACGAGGGAGCGCAGGAGCAGCACCAGGATCACCAGCACCACCACGAGCACGAGCGGAATGATCACGTTGCGGTCGTGCGTGGCGGCCCGGCGGACGTCCAGGTTGATCGCGGTGCTGCCGCCCACCTGGGCGTGCGCTCCCGCGACCGCGTGCACCTTCGCGCGGACCCGGTCGACCGTGTCGAACGCGGCCTGGCTGTCCGGCGCGGCGGTGAGCGTGCCCTGCAGGTACACGTGACCGTTCTTCACCACCGGCGGCGTCACGGTCGACGGGTCGATGCCACCGGTGGAGGCGAACGCGGCGCGTACCGCGTCGGCCGCGCCGGCGTCCGCGACGAGCGCGACCGGACTGCCCGCCCCGGCCGGGAAATGCCGCGCCAGGACCTGCTCGCCGACGATCGAGTCGGGATGACCGCGGAACGACTCGGCGTTGGTCAGCCCGTTCGCGTCGAGCTGCGACAGGCCCAGCGCCATCGCGGCCAGCACGAGCGTCGTGGTGATCCAGGTGGAGCGCGGCCGGCGCGCGATGCGGTCGCCGACCTTGGCCCACACGCCCGTGGCGGTCGGCTCGTGCGAGCCCAGCGTCGGGCGGGCCGGCCAGAAGATCCACCGGCCGACCGTCACCAGCAGGGCGGGCAGCAGCGTGAGCATCACGCCGAGTCCGACCAGGATGCCGACCGCGGCGACCGGTCCGAGCCCCTTGGTGGAGTTGGTCTCCGCGACGAGCAGGCACAGCATGCCGATGACGACGGTCGCGGCGCTCGCGATGATCGCCGGGCCGGCCCGGTGCAGGGCCACCGCCATCGCCTCGTGCCGGTCGGCGTGCCTGCGCAGCTCCTCGCGGTACCGGGCGACCAGCAGCAGCGCGTAGTCGGTACCGGCGCCGAAGACGAGCACGGTGAGGATGCCGGCGCTCTGCGCGTTCACGGTCAGCCCGGCGTGCTTGGCCAGCAGGTAGACCACGCCCTCGGCCGTGGTCAGCGCGACGCCCGCGGAGATGACCGGCAGCAGCCACAGCACCGGGCTGCGGTACGTCAGCAGGAGGATCACCACGACCACGGCGACCGTGGCGTACAGCAACGTGCCGTCGATACCCGCGAACGCCTTGCTGGAGTCGGCCGCGTTACCGGCGGGGCCGGTGACGTGCACGGACAGGCCGGGATCGCCGGCGGCGGTCTTCTTGATGGACGCCACCATGTCGCCGGCCTTGGCCCAGCCGTCCTTGCCGAGGTCGAGCGGGATGATCACCTGCACGGCCTTGCCGTCGGCCGACGGCAGCGGCCGGACCGTACCGTCGAGCGATCCCAACCGGCCGAACGACGCGACGTCAGAGGCGATCTTGGTCCGGTCGGCCTCGGTCAGGCCCTGCGGGCGCTCGTACACCACGACGGCCGGGACCGTGTCGGGCGAGGTGAAGCTGGACTGGATGGCCAGCACCTTGGTGGACTCGGCCGCACTGGGCAGCCAGGACTGCGCGTCGTTCTTCTCCACGCCGGTCAACTTGCCGGCCAGTCCGCCGGCGACGCCGAAGACCACCAACCAGAAGACGATGATGACGTACTTCAACCTGCGATGAGCGATGAGGCTGGCAGCCGCCTTCGCCATACTTCCCCCCGAGCGGGTACACGAAATATCAATTAGGGCACCGCCATGGTGACGGCAGTACGCCAATTGAGCATCCGGGATACCTACCCGCCTTCGTGCCCCGACCCCTAGGGGGTTCCCATGATTGGCTGCGTCAGCGGCGACGGACGCGCCAGACCGCCCCCAACGCCAGGACGAAGCCCAGCAGCACCAGGGCCGCCCGCAGCGCGGGCTCGCCCCGTACCTCGAGCACGACCGTGTTGACGAGCGCGACAGCGGTGAAGAACCCGAGGATCCCGACCAGGATGTCGAGGTGGCGACGCACCCGGGTGGACGGAGGCACGCCCGTCAGCCCTTCACGCCACCGGCCGTCAGGCCCGCGACGATCCGCCGTTGCAGCACGAGCACCAGGATGACCAGCGGCACCGTCACGATGGTGCCCGCCGCCATGACCGCCGTGTACGGCTCCTGATGCGGCTGGCTACCGGTGAACTGCGCGATGGCGACGGTGATCGGCTGCGTCTTGTCACTGGACAGCTCACTGGCCAGCAGGAACTCGTTCCACGACGAGATGAACGCCAGGATGGCCGTCGTGAACAGCCCCGGCGCCGCCAGCGGCAGGATGATCCGGCGGAAGGCCTGGCCCGGGCTGCAGCCGTCCACCTTCGCCGCGTCCTCGAGCTCCCACGGCATCTCGGAGAAGAACGCGCTCAGGGTGTAGACCGTCAGCGGCAGCGCGAACGAGATGTCGGGGATGATCAGCGCCTGGTAGCTGCCGATCCAGTGGATGTTCGTGAAGAGCTGGAACAGCGGGGTCAGCAGCGCCACGCCGGGGAACATCGAGGCGCCCAGCACCACGCCCAGCACGATCTCCTTGCCGCGGAAGTTCAACCGCGACAGCGCGTACGCGGCGAACGTGCCGACCAGGACGGCCAGAACCGTCGTGCAGACGCCGATGATGATGCTGTTGACCAGCGCCCGGCCCAGGTGGTTGCCCAGGCTGGTGGAGAACGCCGTCCGGAAGTTCTCCAGCGTGACGTGCGTCGGCCACGGCGTGGTGTCGAACGTGTACCCGACCTGGCGGAAGGCGGTGACGATCATCCAGTAGAAGGGGGCGAGGCAGAACACGACGATCGCGGCGACCTCGAGGTACCCGCGCACCGCCGACCGCGTCAGGACGGGACGGCGCCGGGTCGGGCGCGGCAGTGAAGTGGTCGTGGCCATGTCAGATCGTCCCCTTCTGCTGCCGCTGCTGGGTGCGCACCGCGTTGGCGCCAAGGACCCTCACGAAGAGGAACGCGACGGCGAAGATGAAAAGGAAGGTCAAGGTGGACAGCGCAGCCGCCCGGTTGAAGCCCTGCCGGATCTGGTCGACGACGAGGATCGACAGGGTCGTCGTGGCGTGACCGCCACCGCCGCCGCCACCGGTGAGGATCGCCGGCAGGTCGTAGATGCGCAGGACGTCGAGGGCGCGGAAGAGGACCGCCACCATCAGCGCCGGCCGGATCATCGGCAGCGTGACCCGGACGAAGCGCTGCCACGCGTTCGCACCGTCCACGTGGGCCGCCTCGTAGACCTCGGCCGGAATCACCTGCAGCCCGGCCAGGATCAGCAGGGCCACGAACGGCGTCGTCTTCCACACGTCGGCGATGATCACCGCGAACCGGGCCGCCCACGCGTCTCCGGTCCACAGGATGTGCGTGTGCAGCACCCGGTTGGCCACCCCGTCGTAGGCGAAGATGAAGTACCACAGCTTCGCCGTCACCGCCGTCGGGATCGCCCACGGCACCAGCACGCTGGCGCGCAGCAGCGCCCGGCCGCGGAAGGACCGGTTCATCACGGTCGCCATCCACATGCCGAGCACCACTTCGATGCTCACCGTCACGACGGTGAAGAACACCGTCGTACCGACGGAGTCCCAGAACTGGGCGCCGAGCGTACCGGGCGGGCAGGCCTTCGTCCCGCCGGTGGCGGACGTGCACTGCTGCAGCACCCAGTGGGTGTAGTTGGACAGACCGGCGGAGCCGCCACTGGTGAACAGCCCGGTCGCCGGGTCGAGCCCGGGGTCCTTCTGGAACGACATGACGACCGCCCGGACCACCGGGTAACCGATCACCACCGCCAGCAGCACGATGGTCGGCGCGACCAGGAACGTGGCCAGCCGCCCTTCACCGGAGATGCGCCGCCGGCGACCGGCCGCGCGATCGGGACCGGGCGGGCGGCTTTCCGGCGGAGGCGGTGCGGTCTGCAGGTCGGTGGTGGCGGACATGGGCTCTCCCTGGAGTACCGAACGGGGGTTGGTCGGACGGTCGGGACGGCGCGCCGGGGCCGGACACATCGCCCGGCCCCGGCGCGACCCGGTCAGGAGCCGGCGGACTGGATCGCCGCCTGCATGTCCTTCAGCGCCTGGTCAACCGACTTGTCGCCCTTGATCGCGGCGTACGAGTTCTCCTCGATCGCCTTGGTCACGGCCGGGTAGAACGGCGTGACCGGCCGCGGCACCGCGTTCTCGATGGACGTCTTGAGCGTCGGCAGGTACGGCAGCTTCGACACCAGCGCCTGGTCGTCGTACAGGCTCGCGATGACCGGAGCGAGCGACGCCTTCTCGACGAAGGTGCGCTGGGTCTCCTCGCTCTCCAGGAACTTCACGAAGTCCAGCGCGGTCGCCTTGTGCGCCGAGTACGCGCTGATGGCCGCGTTGTGGCCGCCGAGGGTGGAGGCACCGGGACCGGTCAGGCCCGGCAGCGGCGCGACGCCGAACTTGTCCTTGACGACCGAGCTTCCGTCGGTGGAGGCGAGGCTGTACATGTACGGCCAGTTGCGCAGGAACAGCAGCTTGCCGGCCTCGAAGGACTGGCGGCCCTGCTCCTCCTGGTAGGTGATCGCCTGCTGCGGGATGTTGCCGTTCTTGTACGCGTCGACCAGCAGCCCAAGGCCCTTGCGGGCGGCGTCGGTGTCGAGGTCGGGCGTCTTCCCGTCGGACTTGACGACCTGGCCGCCGGCGGTGTTGATCGCCTCTGACGCGTTCACCGTCAGGCCCTCGTACTTGGCGAACTGCCCGGCGTAGCAGTCCATGCCGTGGGACTTGGCGATCGAGCAGGCCGACATCATCTCGTCCCACGTCTTGGGCGGGTTGGGCACGAGGTCCTTGCGGTAGTACAGCAGGCCGCCGTCACTGGCCTGCGGCGCGGCGTACAGCGTGCCGTTGTACGTGCCGGTCTTGACCGTGGCGGGCAGCAGCTTGGAGGTGTCGATGGCGAACTTGTCCTTGAGCGGCTGCAGCCAGCCCTTCGCGGCGAACTCGGCGGTCCACACCACGTCGACGTCGACGACGTCGTAGTTGGGGTCCTTGGCCTGGAAGTGCTGGACCAGGTCGTCGTGCTGCTGGTCGGCCTGGTCGGACTGCTCCTTGAAGGTGACCTTCTCGTTCGGGTGGGCCGCGTTCCACTGGTCGATGAGCGGCCGGATGACGTTGTTGTTGTCCTTGCCCTGGACGTAGGTGATCGGCCCGCGGGCGCCGGCGCTCTGGTCGGAGGCGTTGCCGCCGCCGCTGGAGCCGCCCGAGCCGCCGGAGCAGGCGGCGGCGAGCAGGAGCATGCCGGCGGCCAGTGACGCCCCGGCAACTCTCATAGCTGTCCCTTTGCTGGTCAAAATGTCTCCTTCGCTTGCCATGCGGTACGGCTGCGACCGGCACAGTGGACGAACGACGCTCTACGGTGGGCGCCGCGCCGGGGGGTCGGGCCGGCCTCGCTCCATTTTTCAGACGCGTTTCGTAAATAGGTTTGGCGAAATATAGGAGCGCGCGAAAGGGCCCGTCAATAGGAGGCAAGATAACGATCGAGTCGCCGGTAGGTATCGGGATCGCCACCCGGCAAATCCGGTCCGGGCGCCACCACCCGACATCCAGCGGCGTCAGCGGCGATGTCGTCCCGGCGGCTCAGCCGGCGATGTCGTCCGACGGCCAGGCGTCCAGCAGGCGGGCCCAGGCCTCGTCGACCGCACGGCACACCGCTCCGGTCACCACGCCGCGATCCCCCAAGGTGGACGCCTCGATGCGCAGCCGCTCCGGCACGACACCGACGAGCCGGCGGCGCAGCGGCACGAGCAGCACATCACCGGCTGCCGCGACGCCGCCGCCGATGACCACGAGCTCCGGGTCCAGCAGCAGCGCGATGGTGCCCACCGATTTGGCCACCCGGTCCACGACCCGCTCGAGGACCCCGACGGCCACCTCGTCGCCGGCCTGCGCGGCCGCGAAGACCGCCGTGGCGTCGACCCCGCCGGGATCGCCGCCGACCCGCTCGTACAGCGAACCCGGCCGGGGTGGATTCCCGGCGTCCGGGTCGGACATCCGGGCCACCGCCTCGGCGCCCAGGCGCCGCGCCAGGTACGCGATGCCCCACGCGTTGTCGCCCGACCCGTCCAGACTGAGGAAGCCCATCTCGCCCGCGCCGCCGCCGTGCCCACGGACGAGCTGGCCACCCAGGACGATGCCGGAGCCCAGGCGCTCGCCGGCGAGCAGGACGACGAAGTTGTCCGCGCCGGCGGCCACGCCGCGCCGCTGCTCCCCCACGGCCGCCAGGTTGGCGTCGTTCTCCACGATGACCGGCCAGCCGAACCCGCGCTCCAGGGCTTCGCGCAGGTTCACCTCGAGGAAGCCGTGGATGCCGCTGCTGAACCTGATCGCCCCGTCGCGCGGGTCGACCACCCCGGCGGCGCCCACGCAGACCGCCATCACATCGGCGGGGTCCACACCGGCCTCGGCCAGCGCCGCGACCATGGTCCGGCGGATGAACGCGATGCGCTCGTCGGCCTCCATGTGCAGGTCGGGAAAGTGCCGGCGGGTCTGCGCGACCAGCTCTCCGCGCAGGTCCGCGACGACCACCACCATCGTGCCCGCACCGACGTCGAGGCCCAGCACGTACGACGCGTCGGCGCGGAACTCGTAGCGCCGCGCCGGCCGTCCCCGGCGCGGTCCGGCCGTCTCGTCGTCCGGCACCTCACGGACCTGCCCGATCCGGGCGAGGGCGTCCACGACCGCGTGGACCGTGGGTCGCGACAGCTGCGTCGCGGCCACCATGTCGGTGACCGTCATCGCGCCCGCGCCGCGCAGCGCCTCGAGCACCAGGCGGGCGTTGAGGCGGCGCAGCAGCGGCGACGTCGCCGTGCCTTCCAGCTTCACCAAGCCCCCTTCGCCAGCGCCGCACGCGACGACGCCCGCCCCGACGGCATCGATCCGCCGGGCCGCCCCACCTTGGGCACCGCGGGCGTATTGACAATGCCCACGACCCTCCGCATCCTACCGTAGAAGCATTTAATAAACGCGTCTGCATAACTCTCTGCAGCCTGCGTGGCAGCGTATCGTGGCCGCTCCTCGGCCGCGGCTACCCTCCCGACCGCCGAAGGAAGCATCGATGATTCCCTCCCCGACCGCCACCACCGCCCCGCTCGGCGCCCCCACCGGCGCGCCAGCCGCCGCGACGTCGGACTGGTGGCGCAGCGCCGTCGTGTACCAGGTGTACGTCCGCAGCTTCGCCGACGGGAACGGTGACGGGCAGGGCGACATCGCCGGTATTCGCAGCCGCCTGCCCTACCTGGCGAGCCTGGGCGTCGACGCACTGTGGATCAATCCGTGGTACCCCTCCCCCATGGCCGACGCCGGCTACGACATCAGTGACCACCGGGCGATCGCCCCGGAGTTCGGCACCCTGGCGGAGGCGGAGGCGTTCATCGCCGAGGCGCACGAGTTCGGGCTGCGCATCCTGCTCGACCTCGTCCCCAACCACACCTCCGACCAGCACCCGTGGTTCCAGCGCGCGCTCGCCGCCGGCCCCGGTTCCCCCGAGCGGGCGCGGTACATCTTCCGCCCGGGCTGCGGCACCGACGGCGAAGAGCCGCCCAACGACTGGCGCAGCGTGTTCGGCGGCAGCGCGTGGACCCGGGTCACCGAGCCCGACGGCACGCCCGGCGAGTGGTACCTGCACCTGTTCGCCCCCGAACAGCCCGACCTCAACTGGGAGCACCCGGAGGTGCGCGCCGACGTCGAACGCACCCTGCGGTTCTGGTTCGACCTGGGCGTCGACGGGTTCCGCATCGACGTGGCGCACGGGATGGTGAAGGCGCCCGGGCTGCCCGCCCTGGGGCCGGACGCCGACGGCCCGGCCGGGCCCGCCACCGCCAACCACCCGCACTGGGACCGCGACGAGCTGCACGACATCTTCCGGCACTGGCGGGCGGTGGCGGACTCGTACCCCGAACCGCGGGTCTTCGTCGCCGAAGCCTGGGTGGGCGACCCCGACCGGCTGGCCCGCTACGTCCGCGGCGACGAGCTGCACACCGCCTTCAACTTCGACTTCCTCCGGGCGCCGTGGCGCGCCGACCACCTCCGTACGGTCATCGACCAGTCGTGCGCGACCCTGGGCGCCGTCGGCGCGCCCACGACGTGGGTGCTGTCCAACCACGACGTCGTACGCCACGTCTCCCGGTACGGCCGACCCCAGCCGGACCGGCCGGTGCACATGCTCGCCGAGCTGACGGCCACCGCGCCCGATCTGGAGCTCGGCACCCGGCGGGCGAAGGCGGCGGCCCTGCTGATGCTCGCCCTGCCCGGCGGCGCCTACGTGTACCAGGGCGACGAGCTGGGCCTGTGGGAGGTGGAGGACCTTCCGGAGGAGTGTCTGCAGGACCCGACGTGGCGGCGCTCCGGCTTCTCCGACCGCGGGCGCGACGGCTGCCGGGTACCGCTTCCGTGGGACGGCGACGAGCCGCCCTTCGAGTTCGGTCCCGCCGACGCCGCCACGCCCTGGCTGCCCCAGCCGGCGGCGTGGCGGGAGCTGACCGCCGCCGCCCAGGCCACGCGACCGGACTCGATGCTCGCGCTCTACCGCAGCGCGCTGCGCATCCGCCGGCACCACCCCGCTCTCGGCGACGGCACGCTGCGCTGGTTCGACAGTCCGGACGACGTGCTGATCTTCAGCCGCGACCCCGGATTCATCTGCGCGGTCAACCTCGGCACCGCGCCGGTGCCGCTGCCCGCGCACGCGGGCGTGCTCCTCGCCAGTGGACCGCTCGACGCCGGACTGCTGCCCCCCGACACCGCCGTCTGGCTCGCCGCCTGAACCGGCTGAGGCCGGCCCGCGCCCGCACGGGGTGGGGCGCGGACCGGCCTCAGCCACGCACTGCGCTGCGCCGGAGCGCACGGATGTGATCGGCCCACCGGCAACCGCAGTGGGACGGATCGTGACTACGGGCTGCCGATGGGCACGGACGCGGCTCGCTCGGCGAGCTGCGCTGTCGCGTGCTCGGAGGCCATTCCGATGGCTCCCACCAGGCTGGCCCGCTCGCCCAGCTTCGAGGGCAGTACGGGTGGCAGGTCCGAGACGAAGCGCCGCGCGACGCGGACGGCGCCTTCGAGGAGAAGCCGGTTACCGCCCAGGCCGCCGGCGAGGAGGATGGCCTCCGGGTCGACGACGGCGCAGAGGGTGGCGATGATCTCGCCGACCCGCTGGCACTCCCCCTCGACGAGTTCGACGGCGGGGGGCTCGCCGGCCGCGGCGAGTTCGAACAGTTCCAGGACGGTCCCGGGGGCGCGCACCTTCCAGTCGTCCCGGTCCGCCGCCGCGCGGAGGAGCGCCAGCGCGCCGGCGTCGTCGACGTCGGAGTCGGGTACGTGGGGCGGCGTCCGCAGCGGCGCGAGCGTGATCTCGCCGGCCGCGCCGCGGGCGCCCCGCAGCAGCGTTCCCCGGTGGACGATGCCGGCCCCGACGCCCGCGCCCACCGAGACGACGACGAACGTCTCGAGTTCGCGCGCGGCGCCCTGCCGTTGCTCGCCGAGGGCGGCGAGGTTGACGTTGTTGTCGATCAACACCGTCGTGCCCAGCCGCTCGGTCAGCAGCGTGAGCAGGTCGTAGGGCTCGCGCTGCCCGATGTTCGGGGCCAGCGAGACGGTGCCGTTGCGCGGGTCGACCACACCGGGCACGGAGACTCCGGTGACGAGCAGCGGGGCGTCCGGCTCGACCTTCGCGAGCAGTCCGGCGACGAGCCTCGCGCTCTGCCGCGCCACCGCCCCGCCGCCGTTCGCGTCCGTGGTCACGCGCGTCTCCGCCAGGACCCGGCCGCGCACGTCGCACACCGCGGCGCGGGTGTTGCTGCCGCCGATGTCGACCCCCGCGATCAGTCCGACGCGCGGGTCGAGGTCGTAGAGGGTGGCCGTGCGTCCGGGGCCGCCCGCGCGCTGCCCCGCCTGTGCGACGAGGCCCAGGGACATCAGCCGGTCGACGGCCGCGAACGCGGTGGGCCGCGAGAGGGCACAGCGGGCCGCGAGTTCGCCCCTGGAGGCGGGTGCCGGGCAGTCCAGCAACGACCGGAGGACCGTGGCCACGGTGGAGGACTCAGCGCTCACCAGATTCAGCTACTCCATGGTTGTTGACAGCGGGGAACCAGAGGTACATCCTACGCGTACAAAGTAAAGCAAGCTGCTTAACAAATGGAGTCAGGATGGATGAGCAGGTCGTTCCCGCGCAGGGGCTGACGCGCCGTGGTTTCCTCCATGCGACCGGCGGGCTGGGCCTGACCGCCGTCCTGGCGGCGTGCGGCGCCAACGGCGGAAGCAGCGGCGGCAAGGGCAGCGGCAAGGGCCCGATCCGGGCGCTGTTCATGAAGCAGGCCGGCTACTCGGAAGACGACATCGCGAAGATGACGGCCGAGTTCCAGAAGGCCAACCCGGACATCAAGGTGACGACGGACTTCGTCGCCTACGAGGCACTCCACGACAAGATCGTCGCTGCGGCGCCGGCCCACACGTACGACGTGGTGCTCATCGACGTCATCTGGCCCGCCGAGTTCGGCCTGCGGCACATCGTCGCCGACGTCTCCTCGCGGTGGCCGGCGTCGTGGAAGAGCGAGATGCTGCCCGGCGCGATCGCCACCACGGAGTACAAGAACGTCTTCTACGGCGTGCCGTGGATCCTGGACACCAAGTACCTGTTCTTCAACGACGACCACCTCACCCGCGCCGGCGTCGACCCGGCCCAGCTCGACACGTGGGACGGCGTCATCACCGCGGCGAAGGCGATCAAGAAGTCCGGCGTCACCCAGTACCCGCTCGTGTGGTCCTGGCAGCAGGCCGAGGCCCTCATCTGCGACTACGCCCAGCTGCTCGGCGCGTTCGGCGGATCCTTCGTCGACAGCAGCGGCAAGCCGGCCTTCCACAACGGCGGCGGGGTGCAGGCCCTCGAGTTCATGCGCCAGTCCATCGTCGACGGGCTGACCAACCCCGGCTCGACCCAGTCGCTCGAGGAGGACGTCCGGAAGATCTTCTCCTCCGGACAGGCGAGCGCGGCGTTGAACTGGACGTACATGTACGGCCTGGCCGACGACCCCAAGCAGAGCCAGGTCGCCGGGCACGTCAAGGTCCTCCAGACGCCCGCCGGACCCGCCGGCCGCCCGGGCGTCAACGGCAGCATGGGCCTCGCCGTGAGCGCCCAGAGCCAGAACCAGGACGCGGCCTGGAAGTACGTCAGCTACCTGACCAGCCAGCCGGTCCAGAACAAGTTCGCGCTCAGCTCCCTGCCGGTGTGGAAGACGTCCTACGACGACCCGGCCGTCGTCAAGACCAACCCGGCGGTGGTCCCGCAGGCGAAGAAGCAGCTCGCCGACATGATCCTGCGTCCGCAGGTGAAGAACTACAACGCGATCTCGCAGGTCCTGCAGGCCGAGCTGCAGAACGGGCTGCTGGGCAAGAAGTCCCCTCAACAGGCGCTCAACGACGCCGCCGACCAGGCCGGGTCGCTGCTCAACTCATGACCGTTCAGCAGCCCACGCGGCGGGGGGCCGCGGCACGTACGGCGCCCGGGAGAGGCAGGCGCGTCAGCGCCGGCGAGGCGCGCTTCGCCCTCGCCCTGCTGATCCCGGCCGCCGTCGTGGTGTTCGGCGTCGTCCTGTACCCGGTCGTCCGCACGCTCGTGGTGAGCTTCTTCGACGTCGACAGCCCCCTGCCCGGGAGCTATCCCTTCGTCGGTTTCCGCAACTACGCGCGGGTGTTCCACGACCCCCGGTTCTACCCGGTGCTCGGGCACACCCTGTACTTCACGCTGGTCTCTACCGCGCTCGAACTGGTGCTCGGCGTGGTGATGGCGTTGATTCTCAACGCCCCGCTGCGGCTGCGGTGGTTCTGGCGCAGCGTCGCGGTCATGCCGTGGGCCCTGCCGACGATCGTCAACGGCGCGCTGTGGCGCCTGATGGACAACGGCCAGTACGGCGTCCTCAACGCCGTCACGACGAGCCTCGGCCTCGGCGCCCATCAGTGGCTCGGCTCGCCGTTCCTGGCCCTCAACATGGTCATCGTCGCCGACGTCTGGAAGAACACCAGCATCGTCGCGTTCTTCCTGCTGGCCGGTCTGCAGACGATCCCGTCGGACCTGTACGAGGCCGCCCGCGTGGACGGTGCCGGCGCGGTCCGCGCGTTCTTCAGAATCACCGTGCCGATGCTGGTGCCCAGCATCGCCGTCGTCCTCATCCTGCGGACGATCGAGGCGTTCAAGGTCTTCGACATCATCTACGTGATGACCGGGGGCGGCCCGGCCTCCGGGACGCAGACCGTCGCCTTCTACACCTACCTGCAGGCCTTCTCGAATCAGCTCTTCGGCTACGGGGCGGCCCTGTCCTACCTGGTGGTGCTCGCGATCCTCGCGCTCGCCCTCGGGTACCTGCGGATCCTCCGGCAAGGCGCATTGGCGGGCGTGCAATGAAACCGCGCAGGTCACAACTGGCGTTGCTGTACGTCCTCGCCGTCGTCATGTCGCTGGTCATCCTCGCGCCGTTCGCGTGGCTGGTCATCGCCAGCATCTCGCCGGCGCGGGACCTCATCAGCGCGCACCCGCACTGGTGGCCGTCGCACCCCACGCTGTCCCGCTACCACTCGATCTTCTCGGGTCAGGCGGGCGGGGACGACGTCGCGGCCAACTTCCGGGTCGCCATGGGCAACAGCCTCGTCGTCGCCGCCGGTACGACGGTCATCTCGCTGGTCGTGGGAACCCTCGGCGGGTACGCCTTCGCGCGGCTGCGGTTCCGCTTCCGGCGCAGCGCGCTGTTCGCGTTCCTGTCCGTCTACATGCTCCCGCCGATCGCCCTCGTCATCCCGCTCTACCTGGCGCTGTCGAACCTCGGGATGCTCGACACCAAGCGGGGCCTGGTCCTCACCTACTGCTCCATCGTCACCCCGTTCTGTCTGTGGACGATGAGCAACTACTTCCTGAGCCTGCCGAGCGAACTGGAGGAGGCCGCCCGCATCGACGGATGCAACCGGCTACAGGCCCTCACCAGGGTCGTGCTGCCGCTGGCCAAGCCGGGGCTGTTCGCCACCGCCATGTTCGGTTTCCTCCTCGCCTGGGACGAGTTCCTGTACTCCCTGACGTTCACCTCCACCACGAACGCCAAGACCATCCCGGTCGCCATCGCCGAGTTCACCGGCAAGTACTCGTCCGACTTCGGGCTCATCGCCGCGGGCGGGGTCCTCGCCGCCCTGCCGCCGGTCGTGCTCGCCCTGGCGTCACAGCGCTTCATCGTCAGCGGCCTCACCGCTGGCTCCGTCAAGAGTTGAAACAGGTGTCACCGTGCTCTTCCCCGAAGGCATCGCCGCACAGCCCGAATCGCTGCGGCGCAGCCGCGCCGCCGTCGCCGACCAGCTCGCCGATGTGGCCGCCGTCCCGGACGGCGCCGTCATCGGCCTCATCGGGGTCGGTGCCAGCGAGCACGCGGCGCGCAGCACGGCCTGGCAGTGGCGTCGACAGGGCCTGCGCGCCTTCGCCGTCACCGCCTCGGATCTGACGTCGACCACGCGCCACGCCTTCGACGTCGTCGTCGCCATCAGCGAGTCCGGCCGCAGCGTCGAGACGCTCCAGGCGGCCGAACTGCTCGACGTCACCCGCTCGCTGGCGCTGGTCAACGCCGCGGACTCGCCGCTGGCCCAGCAGTGCGACAGCGTCCTGATGATCGACAGCGGCGAGGACAGCCCGGTGTACACCACCGGCTACACCGCGACCCTGCAGGCGCTGGGCCAGCTGGGAGACCACTGGTCCGGGCAGGCATCGCCCTGGTACGAGCTGGCCGAGCAGGCGGCAGCGGTCCTCGACCCGGCCACGACAGCCGTCGAGCAGGTCGCCGGGCGCTTCGACGACGCGAAGCTCGTCGACGTCGTCGCATCGTCGGCTGCCAGCGCGACCGCCGGCGAGGGCGCGCTCATCCTGCGGGAGGCCGCACGGCTGCGGACCGCGGGACACGAGACGCGCAACTACCTCCACGGACCGATGGAACCGCTCGACTCCGACATCGCCTGCCTCGTCGTCGGGGACGGACGCGAGGTACGCCTCGCCCGCGACGTGGCGCGGCTGGGCTGCCCCGCCCTGCTGCTGACCACCGAGGCCGTCGACGACGCCGCGACCGCGGTCGTCTGCCGGCTCCCCCGGGCGCACTCCCCCCTCGCGCAGAACGTCCTCGACATCCTGCCGATCCAGCTGCTCGCCTGGTCCGTCGCGCAGCGTCGGGGACTGCCCGTCGACGGCTTCCGCTACCACCAGGACGACACCAAGCACGAGAAGCGATGACCGACACGATGGACGGCCCGGACCGGCCGCGAGCCGGCGGGCCCGACCACATGGTGATCGGCATCGACCTGGGCGGCACCAAGTGCCACGCCGCGCTCGCGAGCGGCGCGGACTCCATCCTGGTCGAGACCCACGAGCTCGTCGCGCGGTACCCGGACGCGGTCACCGCGCTGGAAGCGGTCATCGGTGAGCTCCAGGACGCCGCCCGCCGGTTGGGCGGCACCGTCGGGGGCGTGGCGGTGGGCGTACCGGCGAACGTCGACCCCGCGACCGGCCTGATCGTCAACGGGCTGAACCTGGGCTGGGACCGCATCGATCTGCGGGCCCGGCTCGACCGCGTCGTCGACGCGCCCTACACCATCGAAAACGACGTCAACCTGGCGGCGATCGGCGAGGCCTCCCGCGGCGCCGGAAGGGACGCCACCAGCTTCGTGGTCCTGGCGCTCGGTACCGGTCTCGGCGGGGCCGCCGTGGTCAACGGCTCCCTCATCCGGGGCCGTCACAACGCGGCCGGAGAGGTCGGCTACCTCGTGGCCGACCGTCACCAGCTTCGCAAGCCCGGGCTGCTCGGGATGGAGTCGATCGTGGGCGGGCTGGGGATCGCCGCGCGCGCCCGGGAGCTGGCGACGCTGCATCCGGAGTCGTGCCTGCACGGGGTGGCGGACCTGGACGCGGCGACGGTACTGGCGGCCGCCGTGGACCGCGACGTCGTCGCCGAGCAGATCCTCGACGAGGTCATCGACCACCTGGCGATGACGGTCATCGACGTCACGGCGGTACTCGACGCGGAGCTGGTGATCGTCACCGGCGGGGTCGGACACGCGCTCGCCGCCCACCTGCCGCGCGTCCGCGACATCGTGCGGCAGACCTTCGGCCACGCGCCGGAGCTGGTGGTGTCACAGCTACGGCCGAGCGCCGCACTGGCCGGCGCGCTGACCCGGGCCCGGCGCATCGCTACCCACGGCGACTAGCGCCGCCGGGCCGGCGGCCCCAGGCCGAGATCATCGGCGAGGTGGCGAGGTCGAGCAGCCCAGCCTCGACGTTGGCGAGGTGCTGGTCGATCTCGTCGTCGGTGGCCAGCCCCGCGGCGACCAACCGGGCGCGGATCTGCGCCACGGTGGCCTTTTCCAGCAGGGCGCAGGCGTCGCCGGCGATCGGGAAGTACGCGTCGGCGCCGACGTCGGCCAGCCCCCCGTCGCGCAGCAACCGGGGCAACGTGCGCCCGTAGGCCAGGTCGACGCCGCGCGCGGCCATGAGGGTACGGAAGTCGCGCTTGAGCTTGTTGGCCAGCCGCTGCGGCGGGCCCGACTCGTCCGGGCAGACCAGCGGCTGCATGGCGGGGTCGGCCTCCTCCACCAGCAGCCAGCCCCCCGGCCGCAGCGCGGAGACCATGGCGGCCAGCGCCGCGTCGCGCTGCGGCACGTGCACCAGGACCAGGCGCGCGTGTACCAGGTCGAACCCGTCCCCCGGCGGAGGCTCGGCGCCGACGTCGTGCCGGCGGATCTCGAAGCCGGCGTCACCGGCGGCGGTCATCCAGGAGACGTCGATGTCGGTGGCCAGCACGTGTCCCGCCGGGCCGACGCGGGCGGCGAGCCACGACGGCACGCCGGGGCCGCCGGCGCCGACCTCCCAGCACCGCCAGCCCGCCGTGACGCCGAGCGCGTCGAGGTGGCGGAACGTGGACGGGTTGAACAGCGTGGCCAGGGCGTCGAAGCGGGTGCCCGCCTCCGCCTGCTGGTTGTCGAGCAGGTACCCGCTGTCCTCGGCCATGTCCGCATCGTCCCACGTCAAATCGTGTTGATCGAGTGGTTCGGGTGTGCGACGGTCGGGCGGTGACGGACTACCGGACGGTCAACCGCGCCAGCTGGGACGAGCGCGCGCCCGCGCACGCGGCCTCACCCGACTACGCCGTGGACCGCTTCGTCGGAGACCCGGCGTACCTCAGCGACGTGGTCCGGTTCGACCTGCCGCGGCTCGGTGACGTCGCCGGCCTGCGCGCCGTGCACCTGCAGTGCCACATCGGCACCGACACGCTCTCGCTGCACCGCCTCGGCGCCCGGATGACCGGCCTGGACTTCTCCGGTGCGGCGCTGGCCCAGGCCCGCCGCCTGGCCGCCGACGCCGACGCGGAGATCGACTTTGTCGAATCCGACGTGTACGACGCGGCCAATGTCCTCCCGCCGGGCGCCTTCGACCTGGTGTACACGGGCGTCGGCGCGCTGTGCTGGCTGCCCGACATCCGGCGCTGGGCGCGGGTGGTCAGCGCGCTGCTTCGACCGGGCGGCCGGTTGTTCATCCGCGAGGGGCATCCGATGCTCTGGGCGCTCACCGACAGCCGCGGGGACGGCCTGCTCGCCGTGGAGTACCCGTACTTCGAGCGCCCGGAGCCGGTCGTGTGGGACGAGCCCGGCACGTACGTCCAGACCGACGTGGCGTTCACGCACACCGTGACGCACGAGTGGAACCATGGCCTCGGTGAGATCGTCACCGCGCTGCTCGACGCCGGCCTCGACCTCACCATGCTCGTCGAGCACGACAGCGCGCCCTGGAACGCGCTGCCCGGTTGGACGGTCGTCGACGGCCGGGGCGAATGGCGCCTGCGGGACCGGCCGTGGCGGCTGGCGCAGACGTACACCCTGCAGGCCCGCAAGCGGCCCTGACCGCCGTACCCCGGAACCGGGGACGGCGGTCAGCCGAGAGTCGACTCCTCAGCGGTTCGCGTCGGTCGCGAGTGGACGTCGGGAAACGGCGACCGCGACGGCGACGAAGGCGGCGGCGAGCAGCAGCGCCGAGCCCCGGAAGCCGAGCGGCCCGTCTTCGCCGACCGGCCCGCCGACCACCCAGCCGACGGCCATCACCGGACCGGCCCACCAGGGCAGCACCTTCGCCCGTACCGAACTGATCGCGAAGAGCACCAGCCCGATCAGCGAGGCGAGCATGGACAGCAGGTACACCGGGCCGAGCGACTCGGCGTCACCGCTGAACAGCGACACCGTGAGCGGGGGTAGGAAGCCGAGGGCACCGATGGTCGTGACGATGAGGGCGATGGTGCCGAGCCGGCCGTCCCGGCCGTCCTGCACCGAGTGCAGCGCCGCCACCGCGGCGAGCAGACCGAGCACCAGCGGGAACCCGTCGGCGGTGAAGACGTAGTCGGCGGCGCCGACCAGCCGGTCGTGCTGCGGCACGCCGGTGAACAGGTCCAGCAGCGCGAGCAGGACGGCGGACGCGGCGACGACGAGCAGGCCGGCGCGGGCCAGCCGGTACGGCGTGCGCTGTGGTGCGGTCGTGGCGGTGAGTGCGGTCATCGACGTTCTCCTCGGTCCGTTGTGGATATGGCGACGACGCTAGAAGCCGTGAGGCCGCTGGTCGTCCGGTCACGCGGGGAGATCCGGTCCGTCCGGCGCGGGAGCCGCGGGTCCCCCTGTGGTAGGACGACGCCGATCACCTCCTGGCCTATCGTTTCGGCGATGGAGGTGTTGCCGCGATCGTCCGGCTGGCGCTCGGCCGCCGGCCGGGACCTGCTGTTGGCGGTCGCGCTCGCGGTGGCGATGGCCGCGGTCGCGGCGGTGGCCGGGCCGGCGTCGGCCGGCGCGCGGGTGGGTGCCGTGGTCGCGGCCGGCGGCCTGCTGGCCCTGGCGCAGCGCCGGCGCCGCCCGTTGACGGCGATGACCGCGGTGGCGGTGGTCGTGGTCGTCGAGGTGGTCGCGTCGCCGCAGGGCAACACGGCTCCGGCGTTTCTGGCCATCATGGTGGGCGCGTACTCGCTCGGCGCGTACGCGACGGCCTGGTCGCTCGTGGCCGGCCTCGCGGTGGCCACCGCCGGCGTGGCCACCGCGCAGTACCTGGGGCCGGCGCAGGGCTACTCGCACGCGTCGGCCGACAGCTTCCTGGTCGGGCTGCTGGTGCTGGCGCCCGCCGTGGTCGGCGGTGTGATGGGCGCACGGAAGCGGCTCGCGCTGACGCTCGAGGAGGGCACCCGTCGGCTGCGCGCCGCGCGTCAGGAGCGCATCGAGGCGGCGGTGGCCCGGGAACGGCAACGGATCTCGGCGGATCTGGAAGCGGTCCTGCTCGGCGGCCTGAACGAGGCACGAGCCCACGCCTCGGTCGCCGACCTGGCCGACGTCCGGGCGCTGGAGCGGATCGCACGGGACCTGCTGACCAGGATGCGGCAACTGGTCGGTGAACTGCGCGCGCCCCACCCCGACGACCGGGCGCCGGCACAGCCGGTAGCCGAACTGCGGGCCCAGGTGCAGGCCGCCCTGGCCGCCGCGGAGGTGGCCGAGGACTCGGCGACCGAGGAGTCGGCGGCCACCGGCGCCGGCACCGGCGCCCGCGCCGTCGGCCGGTGGACGTTGGTCGGCGCGGCGTGGTGGGACACGGTACTCGCGGCGACGGCCGGGCTGATGCTGGTGGAGCTGGTGATCACCAGGGTCACCGGCGCGCACCCCGACGTGGCGCACCGGCTGGCGAACGCGATCCTCGCGGCCGGGATCGCGGCGCCGCTCGGGTGGGCGCGGCGCCGCCCCCTCGGCTCGGCTACGACGTCCCTGGCGTTCGCGCTGGCCTACATGGCGGTGGCCGCACCCGCGGACCCCCTCGCCGGTGTGCCACCGTGCGGTGTCCTCGTCGTGTCGCCGTTCATGATCGGGGCGGCCTGCGCCACCCGCAGGGCGGTCGCCGGGCTCGCGCTCTGCGTCGCCGGCTGCGTCGCCCTCGTCGCCGCGGACTCGGGCGCAACCGTCGCGGCGTCGGCGCTGCCGGGCTCGGTCGCGGTGATCGTCGGCTGCTGGGCGGCCGGTCGCGCGCTGCGCGCCGGCACCGCGGCCGTCGCCGCACACGCCCGGGCCGCCATCGCCGTCGACGAGCAGCACCGGACGGACACCCGCGCCGCGCTCGACGCGCAGCGCGCCCGCCTCGCCCGGGACCTCCACGACGCCGCCGGGCACGTGATGACGGTCATCGTCCTGCAGGCCGCCGCCGCTCGCCGGGTCTGGGACACCGACCCCACCCTTGCGGCCGAGCACGCGGCGGCGCTGCGGTCCACCGTCGCCGAGGCCCTCGACGAGCTGGGCCCCCTGGTGCTGTCGGTGGCGCTCGCCGACGCCCACGCGCCGATCGCGCTGGCCGGCCTGCCCACTCTCGCCTCCCGGGCCCGAAGCTGCGGGCTGCGGGTGGAGCTGAACCTCGACCCCGGACCGACGCCGTTGCCGCCCCAGGTCGGCGCGGCGGCCTACCGGATCGTCCAGGAGGCGCTCACCAACGCCGCCCGGCACGCGCCCGGCGCGCTCGTCCGCGTCGACGTCACCCGTACCGGGAAACAGCTGGCCGTCGAGGTCAGAAACCACGCGGCCACCCGCAGCGTGACCGTGGCCACCCGCGCCGGCCATGGTCTGCGCGGCATGGCCGAGCGCAGCGAGGCGTGCGGCGGCAGCCTCGTGGCCGGCCCACAGCCCGACGGCGGCTTCGGCGTCCATGCCCGACTCCCCCTGGAGGCACCCGCGTGACGATCCGCGTCCTGCTCGCCGACGACCAGTCCCTGGTACTCGCGGGGCTGCGCACCATCCTGTCGGCCGAGCCCGACCTCGACGTCGTCGGCGAGGCCCGCGACGGGCGGGAGGCCGTGACCCTCGCCCGCGACGTTCAGCCCGACGTGGTGCTGATGGACATCCGCATGCCCCGGCTCGACGGGCTCACCGCGACCCGGGAGCTGCTCGCCACCAGCCCCGCCGTCCGCGTCGTCATGCTGACCACCTTCGACCTCGACGAGTACGTGTACGAGGCGCTGTGCGCGGGAGCGAGCGGCTTCCTCGTCAAGGACCTCCCCGACGACCAGCTCGTCGCCGGCGTCCGCGCCGTTGCGCGGGGCGACACCCTCCTCGCCCCGTCCGTGACCCGCCGCCTCATCGAGGCGTACACCCGCCGCCCGCCGGCCCGCGTCGCGCTCCCTCCCGGCGCCGACACACTGACACCGCGCGAGGTCGAGGTCTGGCGGCTGATGGCACGGGGGCTGTCCAATGCCGAGATCGCGAGCGAGCTGTACGTCGGCGAGGCCACCGTGAAGACGCACGTCTCCCGGGTCATGGCGAAGCTCGGCGCCCGCGACCGGGTGCAGGCGGTCGTGCTGGCCTACGAGTACGGCCTGTAGGCGGCCCGGTTCAGGGCTCCAGGCAGCGCCCGTCGGCGTACGGGCCTTCGGCGGTGTAGCCCTGGTGCCCGCCCCGGATGGACGCGACGACGCACAGTCCGTCGGTGGCAACCGCGTAGATCACCGTGTGCGGGAAGGCGGGATCGTCGGGCCGGGCGATGCGGGCCACCACGTTCTGGTACCCGGCCTCCGCGAGCGCCCACCGCACCGCCTCGACGTCCTCCGCCCCGGCCGGCCTTGACCCGATCGTGCTCACGCACTGACCTTCGGGGTAGCTCGGCGAGGACGCCTGCCGGCACTGCTCCCAGTCGGCCTGATGCGCCGCCGCCTGCACCCGCTGGGCGACCGCCGACGCCGTGCCCTGCCGGTCATCGGGGATCGGCACGCGTTTCATCGCGTCGGCTGCCTTGCGCAGACAGTAGGCCTCCCCTTCCCGGGAAGACGCGCCGACGACGAGGCAGGCGCCACTGCGCGTCGACGCCGCTGCCGAGGCGGTGGGCGCGGACGTAGGCGCGGGCGCGGACCTCGCGGCCGCCTGGCCCGTCCCGTGAACCCCGACGATCAGCGCCGCGACGAGCGCGCCGCCGGTCAGGGCGCCGGCGTAGACACGGAGGCGGGTGCCCCGGTCAGCCGCCGCGTCCCCACCACCGTTCACGCTGCCAGACAGTAACCGGGCCGGCGCGCGCGGCCTGTCCGCCGACCGGACCGAGATCGCACGGCCTGACGTAGAGTCGGCCTGAGCGGCACGTAACTCTCAGTGACTCCATGACACCAGGAGGGAGCTGCCGCCGTGACCGAATCGATCCTGGAACTTCCGCTCGACGAGCAGCCGGATCCCGGCGAGTTCATCCGCGCCGCGATGCAGTGGCACTTCAACCCCGAGACCGGGTCGCCGTACTGGCTGGAGCGGGCGAAGTCGCTGGACTTCGACCCCCGCACGGACGTCACCAGCTTCGGGGATCTGGCCCGCTTCCCCAACATCGTCGACGAGCTACGCGACGTCCGGGTGGAGGACCTCATCCCGCGCGGGTACGGGCCCGACCCGGACATCGTCGGGATCTTCGAGAGCGGGGGCACCACCGGCCCGCCGAAGCGGGTGATCATGCTGCAGGACTGGTGGCGCCGGAGCGGCGCGTGGATCAGCGCCAACCTGGACGCGCACGGGTTCCCTCGCGACGTCAACTGGCTCGGCCTGGTCCCGACCGGACCGCACCTCGTCGGCGCGACCCTCGCCCGGCTGGCCGCCTACCGCGGCGGTATCGGGTTCTCGATCGACATGGACCCGCGCTGGGTCAAGAAGCTCATCGGCGGCGGCAAAGCCGAGGAGGCCGGCGCCTACGCCGAGCACCTCGTCGAGCAGGCCTCGTTCACGATGCGCACCCAGGACGTCGGCGTCCTGCTGACCACGCCGCCGTTGCTGGAGCGGATCGCCCGCAACGACGAACTGGTGGGCCTGATCAACGAGAAGATCAGGGGAATCATGTGGGCCGGGGCGCACATGGATGCCGACACCCGCTACCTGTACCGGAACGAGGTCTTCCCGCAGGTGAAGCTGTTCGGCGTCTACGGCAGCACGATGATCCTCGGTGGCTCCGCCGAGCGGCTGGGCCTCGGCCCGGACGATCCGTGCATCTTCGACCCACCATCCCCGATCATCACCTTCCTCGTCATCGATCCGGACACCGGTTCCCGGGTCGGTGACGGCGAGCGCGGGCAGGTCGTGATGAACCACGTCAGCAGGAACATGCTGCTGCCCAACAACCTCGAGCGCGACCTGGCCACCCGGATCGAACCGCCAGCCGGCCGGGCTGGCGACTCGGTGGCCGACGTCTCCCCGGTCGCGCGCTTCGGCAACGAACCCGTCATCGAGGGGGTGTACTGATGACCGAACCGCTCGTACTGGACGCGCTGGGCCCGAGCGGTCCCTACCGCGCCCGCACCCGGCAGCCCATCCCCGATGTGGCGGGAAACCCTCTCGCGGAGCTCAGCCTGGTGCCGAAGCTGTTCGTCACCCGGGCCATGTCCGCGCTGCGCAGGTCGCGCCTGCTGCCCCGACAGGAGCGCCTGGCCGCCCTGACCGAGGCGGGCCAACGGTTCGCGACCGGCGAGGTCGACGGGATGTCTGCGGGCGACTACCAGTACACGGTGAGCCGGATGTCGGGCAACCCGCTGCCGATCGTCCGCAAGGCCGCCGCGGCCATCGCGCGCAGCGCCGCCGAGGCGTACCGCAGCGCCCAGCAGGCGCGGCCCGTCGGCGCCGTGAACGACTGGCGCGAGTCCACCGCCGGCCGGGGCACGGCGATATGGATCCGGCGCGGGTCGGTCTTCGCGGTGCACGCGGCCGGCAACCACCCCGGCGTGCACAGCCTGTGGCTGGAGGCTCTGTCGCTCGGCTTCCGGGTGGCCGTCCGGCCCTCACGGCGGGAGCCGCTCACCCCGTACCGGCTGGTCTCCGCCCTGCGCGCGGCCGGGTTCGGCGACGACCAGGTGGTCCTGCTGCCGACCGGGTACGAGGCCGCCGACGAGATCCTGCGCCAGGCCGACCTCGGCATGGTCTACGGCGGGCAGGACGTGATCGACAAGTACGCGGCGGACCCGACGGTCCTGCCCAACGGGCCCGGCCGGTCGAAGATCCTGATCACCGCGGACTGCGACTGGCGCGAGTACCTGGACATGCTCGTCGACTCGGTCAGCCACGAGGGCGGGACGGCGTGTGTGAACACCACGGCGATCTTCGTCGAGGGCGACGCCACGCCGGTCGCGGAAGCGGTAGCGCAGCGGCTGGCGGCGATCCCGAGCCTGCCGCCCGAGGACGACAAGGCCGTGCTGACCGCGTACCGGCTCGACGACGCGAAGAAGTTCGAGAACTACCTGCATTCGGCGGCGGACGGCGCCACGGCCCACCTCGGTGGCGGCGGGGTGGTCGACGAGCTCGGCGACGGCAGCGCGGTGCTGCGGCCCGCCGTGTACCAGGTCGACGACCCGAACGCCCCGCAGGTGAACGTCGAGCTGGCGTTCCCGTGCGTGTGGGTGGCGCCGTGGAGCCGGGAGGCCGGGACCGCCCCGCTGACGAACTCCCTGGTGCTCACCGCCGTCACCCGGGACGAGCGCCTGATCGACGAACTGCTCGCCGACCCCGCCATCAAGAACCTCTACCTCGGCAACCACCCGACGTACTGGATGGAGCCCGGCATCCCGCACGACGCGTACCTCGGCGAGTTCCTGATGCGCACCAAGGCGCTCATCCGGGACTGACGGTCACGCCACGAGCGGCTGGACCTCCCGGGCCACGAACCGTACGAAGCCTTCCGGGTCCGGCTCGTCGGAGAGCGGCTGAAGGACGACGGTGTCGGCGCCGGCGTCGGCCCATCGTCGTACCGCCCCGGCGACCGCCCGCGCGTCGCCGGCCACGCCGAGGTCCTGCCCCGGGTCGTAGCCGAAGCGCCGCCGCTCGGCGTCGAGGCGCTCGGCGGCACGCGGGCCGGTCGCGGCGAGGAGGTAGACGACGACGGAGTGGGCGTCGGTCCGGTCTCCGGCAGCGCGCCCCTCGTCGATGAGGCCGCGCGCCCGCCGCACCCCCTCGGGAGACGTGGCGCAGGTGAGGATGGTGCCGTCGGCGGTCTCGCCCGACAGCCGCAGGGTGCGCGGCCCGGTCGCGCCGACGTAGATCGTGGCCGTCGATGCCGGCGGCCAGTCCAGCGCGACCTTGTCGAGCCGCACGTACCGACCGTCCATCGTGACCTGCTCGCCGCGCAGCAGGGCGCGCAGCGCGACGACGTACTCCCGCAGCAGCGTGACGGGTGATTCGACCCGCGCGCCGACCTGCGCCATCCAGTCCTGCACGCCGTGGCCGACGCCGATGGCGACCCTACCGGGGAACAGCCGGTGCAGCGTGGCCGTCTCCATCGCGGTCAACGCGACGTTGCGCAGCGGCACCGGGAGCAGCCCGACCCCGACGCGTACCCGCTCGGTCCAGGCCAGGACCGCGGCCGCGCTGGCGATGCCGCTTTCGAGAAAACAGTCCTCCCACAGCCACAGCTCTGCCAGGCCCGCGTCGTCGGCGGCGCGGGCCACCGCGCGTAGCCGCTCGGGCGGCAACTGCGGCAGAAAGACAGCTCCGAGCGTCGTCATACATGTGACCTTACTGATGCCGTCGCCGGGGTTCAGTTCGCGTGGCGGAAGATGGCGGGATGTTCTTCGAGTACGACCCCGATCCCGACGCCCCGGTCAGCCAACTCGTCTGCACCTTCGGCGGAGCGGCGCCGGTGGCCCAGATCGCCCCCGGAACCTTCCTGTCGACCTGGACCCGGGACTGCTTCAACGGCACCGTCCGCACCGTCGACGACCTGTCCAGCCAGGTCACCGACCCGCGCTGCCTCAACCCGCAGACCGGCCCGTTCTACGTCGAGGGCGCCGAGCCCGGCGACACCCTGGTCGTACACTTCGTCTCCATCACGCCGCGCGTGTCGTGGGGGGTCTCGACGACCGTGCCGTTCTTCGGCGCCCTCACCTCGACACCGCGTACGGCCATGCTGCAGCCGGCGCTGGCGGAGCGCACGTGGATCTACGACATCGACCCGGCCGCCGGGGTGGTGCGCTACCAGGCGCGCGACAGCGCGTTCGCCGTCGAGCTCCCACTGGACCCGATGCACGGCACGGTCGGGGTGGCGCCGGCCCTGGGCGAGGTGCGCTCCGCCCTGACGCCCGGCCCGTGGGGCGGAAACATGGACACCCCGGAGATGCGGGCGGGGACGACCTGTTACCTCGGCGTCAACGTCGACGGCGCGCTGTTCAGCTTCGGCGACGGGCACGCCCGGCAGGGTGAGGGGGAAACGTGCGGCGTCGCCGTCGAGACGGCGATGGACACCGTGGTCCTGGTCGATCTGGTCAAGGGCGTGCCGACGCCGTGGCCACGGCTGGAGAGCGACGGCTTCATCATGTCGACGGGCTCCGCCCGCCCGCTCGAGGACGCGTTCCGGATCAGCCAGGCCGACATGGTCGGATGGGTGGCGGCCGAGCTGGGACTGTCCATGCTGGACGCCTACCAGCTCGTGGCGCAGACCACGCTCGCGCCGATCGCCAACGTCGTCGACGACGACTACACGTGCGTCGCCAAGGTCGCCAAGGCCCACCTGCCGGGCATCACGCCGTACGGCGGAGTCCACGCCCGGCTGCGCGCCGCCGCGGCGGCGTGGCGCCACCCCGGCCGGTAGGGACGCGGCACGTCACGGGTGCCGGACGAACTGCGTGGCGTCGGCGAAGTTGGCGCGGATCGCGGGCGGGACGGCTCCGTCGACCTTGCGCATCGTCCAGTCCTGCTGGTAGTCGGTGTCGGTGCCCGGCCGCCACCAGCCCTGCGCGGTCAGCCCGGCACCGGCGCGGACGAACGTGACCTCGACCTCGCCGGCGTCGTCGGACGGTTTACGGGTCGGCGCCTCGCTCCACCAGCCGTCGAACGTCGAGCCGCGCAACGAGCCGAGCATCCGGCCGCCGTCGTGGCTGTACACCACCCGCATCTCGGCACCGTTGAGCTGGATGTACAGGTCGCCGTAATCGCTGCTGGTCCAGTGCCCGACGACCTCCCGGGCCGTGATGGGTGACTGGCTGGCCGCCGGCGCCGAAGCGGACGCGTCGCCGGGGTCGTCGACGTACTCGTAGCCGTCTCCGGCGCCGCCACCGGAGCCGGCCGCGGCGCCGCCGCAGCCGGCGACGAGCAACAGCAGCGCGAGCGCGGCCGGCAGAGCGAGCAGCCTCATCGGTGATCGGCGAAGCACGGGCGACCTCCTCGGGCACACGGGGTTCACACCCTCCAGGTACGCAGCGACCGCCCATCCGGCTCAACGGACATCCGGGAAAGTCCGGATGCCGCACACCCCGAACCGTTCCCGCCGCCCGGCCGTACTAGGGGCGGGACAACAGGAGCCATTCGCCGAGCCTTGGGAGGCCCTTGACGTGATTACGGAGATCAGTCGCACTGATGGCTCGAGCCGCGCCGGCGTCGTCCGGTCTTCCCGGGAGTACAGCCTGGTCGTGACGCAGCCGGTCGACGCGGGCGGCCACCTGTTCGCCATCGACGGCGAGCTGACCGACACCCCGAACCGGTACACCGTGCAGGTCGGCCACGCGCTGCACGTCGACCTGCCGGAATCGTACGGACTCGAACTCATCCTGGACCGGTTCTTCTGGCGGTTCATGAACCACAGCTGCGAGCCGACCGCCGTCGTGCGGGGGCGTGAGGTCCTGGCGCTGAAGCCGCTGCAGCCCTGGCAGGAGATCACGTTCCACTACAACACCACCGAGTACCAGATGGCCGAGCCCTTCGACTGCCGCTGCGGAAGCAGCCGTTGCGAAGGCACGATCCAGGGGTTCCGCTACCTGTCCCGGTCCGAACGGGAACGGCTGCGGCCCTGGCTGTCGGCGCATCTGCTCGCCATCCTCGACGGCCGGGTGGCCGAACCGGCGGCTGCCGCCGCAGAGGAGCCGCTGTGTCGCTGACCGTCGAATGGCGGTCGGTCACCGGCCAGCCCACGGTCCTGCACGAGTTCTTCGAGCGGTCCGCCGACCGGTGGCCGGACGCGATCGCGGTCGACGTTCCGCCCGGTCCGGGCCGACCCCGCCGGCGGCAGCTGTCGTACCGGGAACTGCGATGGCGCTCCGATGACCTGGTCAGCGCGATCCTCGCTGCGGACAACGGCGACGGCGCGCCGGTCGTCGCCGTCTTCCTGCCCCGTACCACGGAAGACGTGTACGCCTCGCAGCTCGCGGTCCTGAAGGCGGGGTACGGCTTCGTCTGTGTCGATCCCGCGTTCCCCGACGAGCAGGTCGGCTACATCCTGCGCGACGCGCGGGCGGCGATCCTGCTCACCGACGCGCAGGGCGCCGAGCGGGCCAGGCGGACCGGCTACCAGGGTGCCGTCGTCCGGCTGGACCGTCCGCTGCGGCCGCCGGCCGTGTCCCTCGCGCCGCCACCGCCGCCGCCGGCGGACAGCCTGGCGTACGTCATCTACACCTCCGGCACCACGGGCCGTCCGAAGGGCGTGATGATCGGGCACCGGAGCATCGCCAACCTCGTCGGCTCCGACGTGACCGAGTTCGGCCTGGGCCCCGGCGACCGGGTGGCACAGGGCTCGTCGGCGGCGTACGACTCCTCGGTGGAGGAGGTGTGGCTGGCGTGGGCGTCCGGTGCCACCGTGGTGGTGCTGGACGACGACGCCGCACGGCTCGGCCCCGACCTGGTGCCGTGGCTGCGGCACGAGCGCATCACCGTGCTCTGCCCGCCGCCCACGCTCCTGCGCACCACCGGCTGTGCGGATCCGCGCACCGAACTTCCGGACCTGCGCCTGCTGTACGTGGGCGGCGAGGCGTTGACGGCGGACGTGGTGGAGCGGTGGGCGCCCGGCCGGCGGATGGTCAACGGCTACGGGCCGACCGAGTGCACGGTGACGTGCGTCCGCGGCGACGTCGTCGCCGGAGCGCCGATCACCGTGGGCCGGCCGGTGCCGGGGATGCGCGCCTGGGTGCTGGACGAGAACCTGACGCCGGTCCGCGACGGCGAGCCGGGTGAGCTGTGCATGGCGGGCGCCGGTGTCGCGCTGGGCTACCTCAACCAGCCGGAGCTGACCGCCGCGAAGTTCCCCACGCTTCCCCTGCTGGGCCGGGTGTACCGCACCGGCGACCTGGTCTCCGCCGGGCCCGACGGGACGCTGTTCTACCACGGGCGCATCGACTCCCAGGTCAAGCTGCGCGGGTACCGGATCGAACTGGAGGCGATCGAGGCGCACCTGGCGCGCTGCCCCGGGGTCCGGGAGGCGGCCTGCTGCGTGCAGGGTGAGGGCGCGGCGCAGACGCTGGTCGCGTTCGTGGTCGCGGCGGACCCCGGCCGCCCACCGGACCCCGACGCGCTGAAGGCCCAGCTCCAGCGCTCGCTTCCGGTCTACATGGTCCCGTCGCTGTTCGGCACGATCGAGGAGCTGCCGAGAGGCGCGAGCGGCAAGGTGCGCCGCAACGACCTGCCGGTCCTGACCGCGGGACGGCGGCAGCGCAGCGCCACGGCCGCAGGGCCGTCGGAGCCGGTCGAACAGCTCATCCTGCGTGCGGTCGAGGAGGCCGTGGCGACGGGCGGCGCGTCGGTCGACGACGACTTCTTCAACGACCTCGGCGGAAGCTCGCTGCAGGCGGCGATCGTCATCTCCGCGCTGCGGGCCGACCCTCGCACCGAGGCCATCACCGTCCGCGACCTGTACGAGGCGCGGACGGTCCGGGCGCTGGCGCGGCGGGCCACCTCCTCGCCGTCCGACGCTCGCGCGGCACAGGTGGTCGCCGCCCGGCCGCGACGCCCCGTCGGCGATCCGGCCCGCGTCACGCTCGCCCAGTCGGTGTGGCTGCTGCTGGAGCTGCTCATCCTGGCCCCGCTGGGCTATCTCACGGTGTTCCGGATCCTGCCGTTGCTGTCGGAGTACATCGGTCTGGTCCCGCTCATCGTGGTGGTGCCGGTGCTGCTGGCCCCGCTCAGTACGCTCTGGACGCCCATCTCCATCTCGATCGTCGCGCAGCTGAAGAAGCTGCTGATCGGCCGGTACGAGCCGACCCGCGTACCCGTCTGGAGCGACCTGTACGTCCGGATGTGGATCATGCGGCAGGTGGTGCGGATCGTGCCCTGGCGCAGCATCGCCGGCACCGAGTTCCAGTGCATGGCGCTGCGGGCGTTGGGCGCGCGGATCGGGCGACGTGTCCACATCCACCGCGGGGTGAACCTCCTGTCGGGCGGCTGGGACCTGCTGGAGATCGGCGACGACGTCACGCTCAGCCAGGACGCGTCGATCGGACTGGTGACGCTGTCGGACGGGCACGTCGTGGTCGGTCCCGTCACCATCGCCGACGGCGCCACCCTCGACGTGCGCGCCGGTGTCGGCCCCTACACCCGGGTCGGGCGCAACGCCTGGCTCGCGGCGCTGTCGTCGCTGCCGGCCTCGGGCACGATCCCGGACGGCGAGCGGTGGGACGGCGTACCCGCCCGCCCGGTCGGGCCCGCGCCCGCGCCGCCCACAGTGACGGCGCGCGGAAGCTACCTCTCGCCGGTGCTGCACGGCATCGCGATGATCGTCGCCGGGAACCTCCTGCGGACGGTGCTGGCCGTGCCGTTCCTGCTGGTGACGATCCTGTTCGTACGGTGGTTCAACCTGACGTACGACTCGCTGCTGGCCGCGCTGACGCACCCGATGTCGCATCTCGGGATGCTGGGCACCGCGGCGGCGCTCGCGTGCGTGGGCCTCGTCGGGGAGGTCGCCCTCGAGGCGATAGCCGCTCGGGCGATCGGTACCGTCCGGCCGGGTGTGATCAGTCGGTGGAGCCCGTCGTACATCCGGGTCTGGCTCAAGGCCGGGCTCGTCGACTCGGCCGGCCACTGGCTGAGCGGCGGCCTGTTCTGGCCGACCTGGCTGCGGTGGGCCGGCATGAAGGTCGGGCGCGGCTGCGAGATCAGCACGATCATCGACGTGGTGCCGGAGCTGAACCGGATCGGCGGCGACACGTTCTTCGCCGACGGCATCTACCTCGGCGGTCCCCGGGTCCACCGGGGCACCGTCGCCCTGGGACGGACCCGCCTGAGCCGCAACACCTTCCTCGGCAACCACGCGGTCATCGCCGGCGGCCAGTGGCTGCCGGAGGACATCCTGATCGGTATCTGCACCGTGGCCGACGACCGCGTCGTACGCCCCGGCACCTCCTGGTTCGGCCATCCGCCCTTCGAACTGCCCCGCCGCGAGGTGGTGGAGTGCGACCGGCGCCTCACGCACAACCCGCCGCTCATCCGGCGCGTCAACCGCCTGTTCTGGGAGTGGCTGCGGTTCGCCCTGCCGGTGGTGCCGCTGCTGTTCCTCGTGGCCTGGGTGGCCGCGATGGCGCGCGCGGAGGCGGCGATGCCACTGGAGGTGCTGTTCGCGGTGGGCGCCGCCGCGGTCAGCCTCGCCACGGCCGTTCTGCCGTGCCTGTTCGTGCTCGCTCTCAAGTGGATACTCCTGGGCCGGGTGCGGCCCGGCACGCATCCGCTCTGGTCGTGCTGGGCCAGCCGGTGGGACTTCCTGTACGTGGCCTGGGGGTTCATCGCCAGCGGCGTCCTGGCGTCGCTGGAGGGAACGCTGCTGCTGGCGGTGTACCTGCGCGCGATGGGCATGAAGATCGGCAAACGCGTGGTCCTCAGCGAGGGCTTCGCCCAGGTCGTCGACCCCGACATGCTGCACATCGACGACGACGCGACGGTGAACGCGATGTTCCAGGCCCACACGTTCGAAGACCGGGTCTTGAAGATCGCCCAGGTCCGGGTGGGCGCCGGGTCCACGCTGGCGGACGGCACCGTTCCCCTGTACGGCGCGGACATCGGGATGGGCACCTACGTCGCGCCGCACAGTGTGATCATGAAGCAGGAACGGCTCCTGCCCGGCCTGCGCTACGAAGGCGCGCCGTGCCGGCGGGAACAGCAACCGGCTCAGCGTTGACAGCACACGCGTACGCGCGGAGCCGGACGCCGGTCACGTCTCGTCGGCCGGGCCGGGTCGCCAGCCGCGCGCACGCCCCCGCGGCACCACGACCGCCAGCGCCACGACCAGCGCGGCGACGGTCGCCACGCCGCCGACGAGCCACAGCGCGACGGTACGGCGGCGGGTCAGCGACGCGGCGGCCGCCGCCTCCGCAGCCGGGTCACGCTCGATCCCCGGCAGTGGTGACGCCTGCTGCTGCGCACCGGTCGCGAGGACGCCCGTCGCCGCCCGGTACGGGTTGAGCACGCCCTGGCCGTACTCGGGGCTGCCGGGCGGGCCGGGCGCCGGGTCGGCCGTGGCCATCAGGCGGGCCGCGACCTGGCGGGGCGTGATGGTGCGCCCGTACTTCTGGATGACGATGGCGGCCGCCGCCGACACGAACGGCGTGGCCATGCTCGTACCCTCGAACATCTGGTAGCCGCCGCCGGGCAGCGCCGCCTGGATGTCGTGACCGGGGGCCACCAGACTCACGTAGCTGCCCACCTGCGACTGCGCCAGCCGGACGCCCGTCTCGTCGATCGCGCCGACCCCGATGACGCCCTTGTACGCGGCCGGGTACGGCGTCGGGTCCTTGCCGCCGTTCTGGCCGTGGGCGTTGCCGACCGCGGCCACGACGACGACGTTGTTGGCGAGCGCGTTGTCGATCGCGCGGTGTACGTCCGGGTTGTCCTCGGTCAGCACCAGCGAGAGGTTGATCACCCGGGCGTGACGCTGGACGGCCTGGTCGATCGCCTGGGCCAGCTCGGCCGGGGTGCCCCGGCCGCTGTCGTTACCCTCGGTGTGCTCGTTGGCCCGGATCGGCAGGATCTTCACGCCCGGAGCGAGCCCCTGAAAGGGTGTACCCGGGATCCGCCGCGCGGCGATGAGGCTGGCCACCTCCGTGCCGTGCCCGACACAGTCCTCCTGGCCATTGCCCGTCTTTTCGAACGCGTCCCACCCGGTCAGCACCTGGCCGCGAAGCTGCGGGTGGTGCGCGTCCACACCGGAGTCGATGACGGCCACGGTCACGCCGGTCCCGTCGGCGCCGAGCGCCGCGAGCTGCTTGAAGTCCCAGTGCTGCTGCGGCCACGGCTGGGCGCTGACCGACGGCAGCGGCTGCGGCACCCTCGTGGTCTTGCAGGTCGCCGCCGCGGGCGTCGGCGCGACCACGACCACGCCCAGCGCGACCAGGACGACCGCCGCGCCGCCGGCCGCGATCCGCGCGACCAGGGGGTGCCGCCGCCACCGGCGCGCGCGCCGCGCGCCCGCCGGCCCCGGACCGGGCACCGGCCCGGCGCGGTACCCGTCCAGCCTGCCTCGGCCGCTGTGCCGCATCAGCCCTCCCCGCTGGGATCGTCGAACGCCGTCCGTCGATGAGGATGGTATGTGGCGTTCCCGATCGGCGGGCGCCCTGGGCGGCGGAGACGTTCGGCGTTTAGCCCTGGGCGTTCAGCGTTTAGCCCTGGGCGTTCAGCGTTTAGCCCTGGGCGGAGGCGGTACCCCGGTTCGTGACGGGGACGCCGACGGCGACCATCAGCATCCGAAGGAGGCCCTTCCCGCATGAACGTGAGCGAGCTGCTGATCGAAGCGTACGATCGGCTTCCCGACCTCGTCCGGTCCGCCGTCGACGGGCTGACCGCCGAACAGCTGCGGTGGGCGCCGGCGCCGGGCGCGAACCCAATCGGCTGGTTGGTGTGGCATCTCACCCGGGTGCAGGATCACCACATCGCCGAGCTGCTCGGGCGGGACCAGGTGTGGGTGTCGGGCGACTGGGCCGGCCACCTCGGCCTCGATCCCGACCCGAACAACACCGGGTACGGCCACTCCCCCGCACAGATCGCCAGCGTCCGGCCGGACGGGCCGCAGGCTCTCATCGGGTACTACGACGCGGTGGCGGCGCGTACCCGGGACTTCCTGCGCAGCCTCAAACCGGAGGACCTCGACCGGATCGTCGACGAACGATGGGACCCGCCGGTCACGCTCGGTGTCCGGCTGGTGAGCATCGTCAACGACGACGACCAGCACGTGGGTCAGGCCGCGTACGTACGGGGGCTCCTGGAGAAGCGGTGAGCGGCACCGATCGGTGCCTGATAGCGACGATCCCCGCCCCTGTCCGGTGGACAGAGGCGGGGATCGAACGTGAAACGTCGCTCAGCTTCAGATGGGGCGGACCTGCTCGGCCTGCGGGCCCTTCTGGCCCTGCACGATCTCGAACTCGACCCGCTGGTTCTCCTCGAGGGACCGGTAGCCGTTGGACTGGATCGCCGAGTAGTGGACGAACACGTCGGCGCCACCGTCGTCCTGGCTGATGAAACCGAAGCCCTTTTCGGCGTTGAACCACTTCACGGTGCCCTGTGCCATTGTCATTCTCCCTTGTCAGGCGTGGATCTGCGTCGTGCAGACCCGGAAGCCGTTGGTCGAGCGGCCCCACATCGCCCGACCCGCTGACCGCGCGCACGCGCCGACAACGGGCAGGGATAAGGCGAACCACCTACCCAAAAACCTCGATCACCCTAGCAAGCATCGCGGCGAAATCGCAGGGGCCTGTTGTCACCATCTCGACACAACCGCGCCACCGGTCCGCGTGGGCGGCCCGGCGTGGCGATCCGTGCTCCCGAATTGCACCCTAACGGCTACCTATCTGGCGGCGCGCCGCGGCGACGATCCCCGGTGCGGTGCACCCGCACCCTGATGTGCGCAGGAGGTCCACGATGGCGCTGCCTCTCCTCGAGCACGACCCGAACCGACGGCCGCTACCCACCGTCGTCGCCCCTCGGCGACCCGGGCCGCCGCCCACGACCGCCCGCGCGACGGTGCTGGTCATCGACGACGACCCGGACGTACGCGAACTCCTCACCGCACAGCTCAGCTGCGAGGGTTACCACGTACGCGTCGCCGAGGACGGCCCGTCCGGCCTCGCCGCCGCGCGGACCATCAGCCCCGACATCATCGTGCTCGACGTCCGCATGCCGCAGATGACCGGCTTCGACGTCTGCACCCGGCTGCGGGCGGAGACGTCGACCGCCCACGTGCCGGTGCTGATCCTCAGCGCGTACGCCAACCCCGCCGACATGCGGGCGCCGGGGCACGCGGCCGGGGCGGACGGCTACCTGCTCAAGCCGTACCGGCGCGAGGACCTTGTCGACCGGATCGAAGCGCTGCTCATCGGCGCGCGCTAGTACCTCCCCTGTCCGCCCCGGTCGGTCATCGCGTCGCCGACCGTCCACCGGCCCGGGGTGTTCTCCTCCGCACCCACGTCGGGTGATCTCGACCAGGCGCCGTGCCCGCGTCATTTCCTGAGGCCGGGGGCCTGCGTAGGGCCGGCGTCCGCCGTCCCGTGCCCGACGGCGGGGCGGCGCGGGCGGCGGCCCGGCCGGACGGCCTCGCGACGGGACCAACGGACCCGTCCGTACGGGACCGATGACCGCGTCGCGAACGCGCCGCGCCGGAGAGGCTGTGAAGTGGCCGGCGGGCCCTCGCCGTCCGCTGCCGCTCGACGCGAGGAGAGACCGATGGAGATGCCGAAGATCGTCGTAGGGGTGGACGGCTCACCGGCCAGCATCACGGCGCTGCGCTGGGCCGCGCGGGAGGCCCAGCGTCGGGGGGTCGAGCTCGAGGTGGTGCTGGCCTACAACTCGCGGCTGCCCGGCGCGCCCCACCGGACCAGTCCGCACCCGCTCAAAGAGGCCGTCGACTTCGCCTCCTCGCTGATGGACGCCGCCGTCGCCGAGGCGCGGACAGTCGCGCCGCACGTACGCGTGCACGGCGCCGCCACGCTCGGCGCCGCCGCGCCGACCCTGCTCGACGCGGCCAGGAACGCCCTCCTCCTGGTGGTCGGCAGCCGTGGCGGCGGTGGCTTCGCCAGCCTCCTGGCCGGCTCGGTCAGCATCCGGGTCGCCGCGGAGGCCTGCAGCCCGGTCGCGGTGGTCCGGGGTGACCCCGACAACGACACCGGGCCGCTCGTCGTCGGCGTAGACGGCTCGGACTCCGCCGATCTCGCGGTCGGAATCGCCTTCGCCGAGGCGTCCCGGCGTGGCTGCGCCGTGAAGGCGGTCCGGGCGTACCACGAGCCCACGATGCCGGTGCCGGCCGGCCCGCCCATCGACTACGACCCGGCCTGGCTGCACGCCGAACTGCGCGCCGAAGTGATCGAGCAGGTCTCCGGCTGGCGGGACAAGTACCCGGACGTGCCCGTCGAGTACGTGGTCGACCCGGGCAGCCCCGCAGGAGTGCTCGCGGCCGCCTCCGAGCAGGCCCAGCTGGTCGTCGTCGGGACCCGCGGTCACCACAGCGCCACCGGCTGCCTGCTCATGGGCTCCGTCGGGCTGCAACTGCTGCACCACGCACGGTGCCCGGTACTGATCGCCCGGGCCAGGCCCGGCGCTTGAGCGTCCCGGCGCTCAGCCGGCGGGCTCGACCGCCGCCGCCTCCCCGCCGACCAGCGTCCGTCGCCCGACCAGCAGCACGACGACGGTTGCGGCGGTCGCGATCCCGCCGCACGAGGAGGCCCACACCGGCGCGGCGCGGTCCAGCAACACGCCCACGACCGCCGCGCCGACGGCCGAGCCCGTCGTGAAGACGGTCACGAGCCAGGCGAACGCCTCGGTGATCGTCCCGGGCGGCGCCAGCCGGTCCACCAGAACGAAGCTCACCGTCAGCATCGGCGCGAGGAAAAGGCCGGTGACCACCATCAGGACCGCCATGGCCGACGGCGCCGGCCGCAGGCCGACCATCGCGTAGCTCGTCATGAGACCGGCGGCCAGGAGCAGTGCGCGGGCCCGCATCGACATGGTCCACCGGATCAGGCCGTACCCGACGGCTCCGCACAGCGCGCCCGCCGCGTTCAGCGCCAGCAGGCCACCGGCCCCGGCGGGCACGCGATGCTGCTCCGCGTACCGGACGACCAGGACGTTGAGGCTGCCGATCGCCCCACCGGTGCCGATCAGACCGGCGAAGAGGACGACGAGGCCCCGGCTGCGCAGGGGGCCGAGCCAGTCGGCGGATCGTTCGGGCGCACGGTAGTTTCGCGACGGCGGCGCGGTGGCGACGACGAGCACGCCGAGGAGGCCGAGCAGCGCGGCAAGCCACAGTGCGGACGCCGGCGAGGCGAGGGCCACCATCCCGGTGACGATGAGCGGGGCCCCGATGAAGATCAGCTCCTGTGCGCCGGAGTCCATCGCATAGGCCTTCTCCACCAGGTCGGGCGCCACGATGTGCGGCCACAGGACCCGCAGGCACGGTTCGAGCGGAGGGGTCGCCGCACCGGCCAGCACGGCACCGGTCAACACGACCGGCGGGCTGTGTGGCGCCGCGCCGATCAGCAGGAAACCGCCGCCGGCGAGTACCGCGGTGGGGAGCAGGACACGGGGCTGCCCGATCCGGTCGACCAGCCGGCCCAGCAACGGCCCGCCCACCGCCGCGGAGATGGCCAACGCACCGGACGCCAGGCCGACGAGCCCGTACGACGCCCGCGCATGTCGAAGCACCAGAGGTACGGCGAGAAGACCCATTCCGGTGGGCAGCCGCCCGATCAGCGTCCCGGCGAGCAGGCGCAGCACGAACGGCGACCGCAGCAGGCTCAGATATCCCACGGGACCGGGGAAAAGCCGTCGGACGCCGACACCATGGCGCGCCCGCAGCACGTCGGACACCCTCGTTCCCGCCACCGCGTACTCATGGCGGCAATGATCGCAGTCCACCGTGTCCGGTGGCCGCATCGGGTGCGCCGCCGCGCCGACACGCGACGCCGATGTCAGGGCGTCGCCTGCCCGAGCGCCGCTGTCATTCGGCCGGAGGTGCCGTTACGGGTCCGTCCGGGTCGGTGTGCCGGCCGTGCTGCTCCAGGCGCTCCAGCCGCCGGTCGATGTCGACCAGGCGCGCGAGGATGAGCCGCTGCGTCCGCTCGATCTCCCGCTCGTCGCGCTCGATGATCCGCTCCTCGTCGCCCACCTCACCGACCACGATCGCGGACGCGGCGACCGCGGTGAGGAAGGCGAAACTGCCGATACCCACGAACATCAGCGCCGCCGCCACCAGCCGCCCGGCGGCGCTCGCCGGGACCATGTCGCCGTAGCCGACCGTGGTGAAGGTGGTCACTGCCCACCACAGCCCCGCCGGAATATCCGGGAAGCGGCCGGGGTCGGTCAGGGTCACGAGCACCGCGGCGCTCAGTACGACCAGCCCGGTGAACGCGGTGATCGAGGCGACCGCCTGCAGCCACGACAGTCGGGGCCGGCGCCGCACCAGCATCCGCAGCGGCGGCGGCAGGAACGCCCGCCCTCGCGTGCCACGCATGCGCAACCACCTCCCCGGACCCCGTCGCCTCCCATTCGACCCGTCCTGCGGCGCATGCGCCCAGAGCCCGAGGCCCGCCCCGAGGGGACCTTCGACCTTCCGCGCCGGGATCAACTGCGGGCTAACGGACCTTGGGCGGAGGCCCTTGGACCCTGCCCGGTGAACCGGGAAGAGACGATCGTCTAGGCATGGCTGACATCAACAACAACCAGCGGATCGTGGTCGGTGTCGACGGCTCCGAGCCGTCCAGGCGTGCGCTGCGGTGGGCGCTGCAACAGGCCCAGGCGACCGGCGCGTCGGTGGAGGCGATCCACGTGTGGGACCTTCCGCTCTACGCCGGCGTCGCACCGGTCATCGACACCGTGAGCGAGAGCGAGGCGCTGGCGAAAGGCGCCGAACAGATCCTCTCGGAGACCGTCGCGGAAGTGGCCGGCGAGCACCCCGCGGTGCCGGTCCGGACCCGGGTGCTCCAGGGCCACCCGGCGGTCGCGCTGCTCCGCGCGTCCGAAGGCGCCGGGCTGCTGGTGGTCGGGTCCCGCGGCCACGGCGGGTTCGTCGGCGCTCTGCTCGGATCGGTGAGCCAGTACTGTGTCCACCACGCCACCTGCCCGGTCCTCGTCATCCGGGGCGAGCACCACTGAGCGGCCCGGCGGCACGGGCGTGCGGTGCCGTTGACGGAAACCGGGACCGCCATGGCCGGTGACCCGGCCGACCGGCACCGCCGGCCCGCCGGGTCACGGGGCTGTCAGGCGGCTGCCCGACGCAGCGGACGCCACGCGAACGCGGTGATCGCCGCCATCGCGGCCGCCGCGATCCAGAACGGTGTCGTGACGTCCCAGAATCCGGCGAGCAGACCGCCGAGCAGGGATCCGAGGGCGGCCCCGCCGAGGTCGAGCAGGGCGTACACGCTGCCCACCCGGCCCAGCAGGTGGGCCGGCACGACCCGCTGGCGGATGGTCGCCACGACGACGCCCCACACCATCGTGTGGATGCCGAAGACGACCAGGACGGCGGCGGCGACCAGCGGCGTCGTGGTGACCGCCAGGGTCAGGTGGGTGGCGACCTCGACGACGAGACCGGCGCGCAGCACCGCCGTGGCGCCGAAGGCGGCCGCCAGGCGGGCCGCCACGGTCGTACCGACGAGCCCGCCGACGGCGAAGGTGGTCAGGAGTACGCCGTACCCGACGTCGGGCAGGCCCAGCCGCTGCCGGGCGTAGAGCACGAACACGGCGAAGGCGGCGCAGAACGCGATGTTGGCCAGCCCCATGCTGACCGCCAGGGTACGCAGCAGCCGGTGCCGCCACAGCCAGCGCAGGCCGTCGGCGATGTCGCTGCGGAGCCTGGTACGCGGCCGTACTTCGGGCGCCGGTACCGGCCGGATCCGCGCCACCAGCATCGCGGACAGCGCGAAGGTCACCGCGTCGAGGCCGAACGGAGCGGCCGCGGACACCGCGAAAAGCCAGGCGCCGAGCGGCTTGCCGGCGAACTGGTTGCCGATGGTGAACGTGGCGCTCAGCCGGGCGTTGGCGCCGGTCAGCTTCTCCGGCGCGACGATGGCCGGCAGGAGCGCGCCGACTGCGGTGTCGGCGACCGTCTCGCCGGCGCCGAGCAGGAAGAACACCGCATAGATGACGACAACCGTGACGATGCCGGTAGCGATGGCGATCGTCAGTGCGATCAGGGCCGCCGCCCGCAGCAGGTTCACGGCCACGACCAGCCGACGCCGGTCGAGCCGGTCCACGTAGGCGCCGCTGACCAGTGCGAACAGCAGCCAGGGCAGTTGCTGGGCGAAGACGGCGCCGGCGACCAGTGCCGGGTTGTCGGTGACGGAGGCGACCAACAGCGGGCCGGCTGCCATGGTGACGCCGTCACCGAGGTTGGAGACCGCCGCGGCGGTCCACAGTCTGTTGAAGTCCGCGCCGATCCGCGCGGAGACAAGGGCACGCAAAAAGAGCTCCTCGAGCAAGGATTGGGAACGGTCGTCGCTGAAGCGACCGCTCCGCGGCGAGGAGCAGCGCACCGCCGGATCACCGTCCGGCGGCGACCGGCTATCGCGCGGTGTGCTCTCGCGGCGAAGCGGTGACCGTGACCTTGTCGAGACGCATCTGAACTCCTCACCGTGGCCTGTCGGGCCACCGTCCAAGTGACGCGGGTGAGGCTACCGGCAGAGACAGCGACCGATCAAAGCAAATAGTGCTCGTCGCGCGTACCGCTAGCATGCGGGGCGGAGTGGGACACCACGGGCCGATCGAAGGTGAAGGCAGGCATGGCAGGACCTCCGGCGGGCGCGCTGGCGCCGATCCTCGTTCTGGTCGTCTTTCTCGCGGTCGACGCCTGGGTGTACGCGGACGCGAAGGCGCGCAGCGAACGGCGTGCCCCCGTCGTCTTCTCCGCCGGCTCGTTCCGGGTGGACACGCCCGTGGCGTGGTTGCTCGGCTGCCTGATCCTGTGGGTCGTGTTCTTCCCGCTCTATCTCACGTGCCGCAGGAACGCCGGTTGACGCCGGTCGGCTCGCCGGGCAACGTCCGCCGCCCGGCGAGCCGACCGTCTACCTGGGACGGTAGACGGAGATGTGGTTCCTGCTGTCGGCGTCGAACGGCCGCCGGTGCCAGTCCGCGTACCGCTCGGCGAGCCGGAGCCCGGCCTGGTCCGCCATCTGGTCGATCTGCTCGGGCCAGCAGTACCGCATGGCGAACGGTTTCAGGTGCACGCCCCGGCTGTCGAAGGTGATGGTCTGGCGGACGAACCGTTGGGCCGGCCGGTCGTAGCGGTGCAGCCGGATCGTGGCGGAGTCCTCGGTCACGTCGCGCATCTGGACCTGCTCGTCGCGGTCGAAGTCGGCCGGGTCGGGGACGAACGCCTCGATGACGAACGCACCGCCCGGGGCCAGCACCCGCGCGACGTTGCGGAAGCAGTCCGCCTGCCGTTCGGCATCGACCAGGTTGAACAGCGTGTTGAAAACCAGATACACGAGGCGGTACGGACCGGTCACCGGCACGTCCGCCATGTCCCCGATGGCGACCGGGATGTCCGCGCCACCCGGTTTGACGCGCATCCGCGCCACCATCTCCGCTGACGCTTCGACGCCCTCGACAACGAGTCCGCGTGCGGCCAGCGGAAGCGCGACGCGACCGGTCCCGATCGCCAGTTCCAGCACCGGGCCGCCCGCCGCCAGCCCGGTGAGGAAGTCCACCGCCGGCGCCGGATCGGGGTTGTCGTAGGAGTCGTAGTCGGCGGCCCACAGCCGCCCGAAAAGCGCGGGATCATCGAAGACCGACATGTCAGCCGACCTCCCCGCGAGGATTTCGCCGCGCAGTCGGCGGCGTGTGGGTCAGGCGCGGGCTACCGACGGCCGCTCGCGGCGTGATCCCTGGGGTCAACGTACCCATGAAGCCTCAAATTCTGAGCGTGGACGACGATTCCTCGGAAGCTGGACATGGGCGCTCGCCACATTGGTCTCGTCTCCTCTCAGCCGGCGTCGACCTCAGCACACCAGACGCCCGACAGCGGCGGCAACCGCATTACCGGACCCGGGTGGGGGCTAACCCTCGAGAATGTCGTCGACGGCGAGCCGCGGCGTCGCGGGCGGCGCGGGCGCGTCCGGATCGGGGTAGCCGATCCGGATGGCGAGGTACGGATAGCCGAGGCCGGACAGCATCCGGCGCAGCGCCATCCGGACCGGGAGCACCTCCACCACAGCACTGATCGGCAGCATGGCGAGCCCCTGCGCGGTGGCCGTCAGCCAGCCGGCGCTGAGCGCCTCGCCCGCGCGCAGCCACGCCCGCGGCGTGTCGTTGTCGCCGTGCAGGATCCCGTAGACCGCCGCGACGTCGTGGCGCTCGTCGATCGCGAGCGTGCCGGGCGGACCGAAGTACCGGGTCGGCACCTGGGTCTGCGGCGGGCGTTCGGGTACGGCGCTGGCCGGTATGCCGGTGGCGTCACGGCGCTCGCCACCCACCCAGCGGGCGATCTCGGCCCGGTGCGCCTCCTCGCCGACCTCGGTGCGGTCCGCGCTCGACATCGCGGCGGTCAGATCCACCACCTGGTCGTCGCGCAGCAGGTACAGGTGGGTGTCCTCGGCGACGACCGCGGCGACGACGGTGTCGAGGGCCGCCTGGTCCACCGGACGGTCGAGCACCGGACGCCGGTCCGTGCGCCGCGACGACGCCGCGTCCAGCAGCGTCCGGGCGTGCTCGTCCGGCTCGCCCCGTCCGGTGAGCGCGATGGTGGCCAGCAGGTCCGGCGGGGCCCCGTCGGGCACCCGCCGAACGTCGAACTGCCAGCCGGCGGCGGCCAGCGCCAGGCGCGCGTGGTGCAGCGCGGCGCCGCAGCTTTCGGTCAGCAGCCGGCCGTCCGGGTCGGCGACCTCCAACTGGCGGCTGCGGTCGGCGTAAAGGTGAAGCGTGTCGCCGTCGCCGATCCGCCAGCGCCACGGTTGCGTGTTGTGCACCGACGGTGCGGAACGTGCCGCGTCGACCGCCGCGCGCAGGACAGCCACGTCGCTGCCGTGCGTCTGTGTCATCATCTGCCCTTCGCCCGACCCGCGTCCCGCCGGGGCGGGACGAGGCACCGATCACCGTTACGACCTAGCACCGATCACCATTACCCCGGGCGGTCGGCGTCAATCTGGGCCAGCGTTCGCCCCGCCCGTCGGCCGGTCACGTGGCGACGTCGACCACCTCGGCGCCCGTGCGGCGGGCCGCCGCCGCGAGCGGACCGTCGCCCGGCACCCCGATCCGCAGCGCCACCATCGGGTACCCGGCTCCGTCGAGCAGGTCGCACAGCAGCCGGCGGGCGGCCGGTACCTCGATCACGTCGCTGATCGGCGAGGCGGCGAGCCGTTCGTCGGTGGCGGTGAGCAGTACAGCCGACAGCGCCTCGCCGGCGGCCAACCAGTCCACGGGCGTGTCGGTGTCGGTGTACAGGATGGCGTAGCAGGCGTACCGGTCGACGACATCGTGCGTCGCCGGGTCGGGGACGCCGCCCGGGTCGAGGTTGCGCAGCGGCACCGGCCGTGGCTCGGGGTGGGCCGCCGTCTCCGGGGGGATCCCGTCCCGGGCGCCGGCCGGCCGGCCGGTCCACGCCGACAGTTCGGCCCGGTACAGCGGGTCGGTGAGCTCGGTGCCGGCCGCGGCCACCGCGGCCGCGGCCAACGTGACGACGTCCTCCGGGCGCAGGATGCGCAGGTGGGCGCCCTGTTCCTCGGCGGCCTCGCGCAGCCGGCGCAGGGCCGGCGGCGGCACCTCGACGTCGGCGAACGGGCGACGGTCGGTGTGCCGCAGCGCCATCGCCAGTTGCAGCCGTACCGCCGCCCGCTGCGGCTCCCCGGCGTCCACCACCCGGATGCGGGCGAACAGGTCGGGGTCACCCGGGTCGGGCAGCCGGTCGACGTGGGTGGCGAACCCGACGCCGGCCAGCGCGGTACGGGCGTGGTGCAGCGCCGCGCCGCAGCTGACCGTCAGCAGCCGTCCGTCGGGATCGACCGTGGTGAGCTGACGGTCCCGATCGGCGCGCAGCTGCGCGACGTCGTCGGCGATGCACCACCGCCACGGCTGGCTGTTGAAGATCGACGGCGCGCGGCCGGCCGCGACGGCGGCCTTGGCGAGTGCCCGGGTAGCCGGCCGTTGCTGCCTGGCCGCGCGCGGCTCGGTGAACTGGATCATGACCATCGGTCCCCCCTACGCCGTCTAGCGTGTCCTGGGCAGCGTGTCGGGTCGCAGGGCCATCTGACCCGTTCTGAGCGGAAAGGCGCCTCTGCGAGCCAGGGACCGACCGTCCCGGTCCACCGCCCTCCGCCGGCCGCCGCCATCCATGGGGTAGAAACGACGCATGATTCGGGTGTAC
>NZ_JAATVY010000018.1 GCF_011947195.1 Planosporangium thailandense
CTCGACGGTCAGCCCCGGCAGGACCACGCCGAACTCCTCCCCGCCGTAGCGGGCGAGCAGGTCACCGGGGCGAAGCTGCGAACCCCACGCCGCGACGGCCGCCTTCAGCAGCTCGTCGCCGGCCTGATGACCGAACCGGTCGTTGTAGCGCTTGAAGTGGTCGATGTCCAACAGCGCGACACTGACCGGCGTACGACCCCGGCGCGCCTTGGCCAGCTCCCGCGGCAGCTCCAGCTCCCACGCGCGCCGGTTCGGCACCCCGGTCAACCCGTCGTTGTGCGCCAACGCCGCCAACTGGGTCGCCTGATCCTGCACCCGCGACACCAGACCCGAGATACGCGCCACCACCAGCAGGAACAGCGCGACCGAACCGGCACTGACCGCCAGCCAGTCGATGCGGTGGTGGGTGGCGCCCTGCCAGAAGAGGATCGCGGGGGCGAACAGAGAGGTGCCCGCGAGCACCATCAGACGGACCCGGCTGATGCGCGGCGCCCGGTCGGGCGCGACCTCCGACAGCGACCGCATGGACGGGTGCAGGGCACTGGCGCCGAGCAGCAGGTACGCGACGAGCCAGGTGGCGTCGAACGCCCCGGTCTCGTATCCGGTCGCGGTGTTGAGCACGCTGAAGCCCACGTCGGCGAACATCGTCATCCCCTGGGCCGCCGCCAGCAGCCAGTAGCTGGGCGTACGGGCGCCGGGCGTGGTCAGCACCCGCGCCAGCATCGCCAGGAGCAGGACGTCGCCGGCGGGGTACGCCACGGAGATGATCCGGGCCGCGATGCCCTGTGACGAGTCGGTCGCCAGCGGCTCCATCAGGAACACCCAGGACAGCAGGCCCAGGCCGGTGGAGATGATCGCGGCGTCGAGCAGGCCCGCCCGGTCCCGTCCGGACGTCCGGCCCTTGATCAGAACGAACAGGCCGACCGCGGTCAGGGGGAACTGCAGCAGATAGAACACGTCCGCGACCGACGGGTACGGAGTGTCGTGCCGTACCAGCTCGTAGTAGTCGAACAGCGTGTCCCCGATCACCAGCGCAGCCTGGCCCGCCGCCAGGAAGTACCACAACGCGGGCCGGGAGGGGCGGTGCATCCGGACGCCGACGAGGATCGCGACGACGGTCGCCGCCCCGATCCCCTCGTTCAGCGCGGCGTTGGCCAGGCTGGGCCGCGGGACGAGCAGGAACACGCCGATGGCGAGGGCGCCGACGACCGTCCACCGCGACCACGCCGACCAACCGGATCGGAGACTCATACCACCCCCATCGGCAGGCCGGGCACGGCATTTAGGAGTACGCCGCCCGGGGGTGAGCCACGGTATCCGGCCCCCGCCGGCGCGGGTAAGCAGAACACAGCCGGGTAGCTGCCGGCGAGGTCCACCGAGTCGAGTTCACCCCGTCGAGTTCACCTGCCGAGGCGCAACGTCGAGGTGCTTATGAGAAGAGGATTTGCGGCGGTGGGAGCCACGGTTCTCGCGCTCCTCGCCTCGGGCATCGTCTTCACACCACCCGCACGGGCCGACACCGGGATGCGGGTACGCGACGGCCGCCTCGTCGAAGCCAACGGCCACGACCTGGTCCTGCGCGGCATCAACCATTCGTACGCCTGGTACCCCAGCCAGACCGGCGTCTTCGCCGAGGTCAAGGCGGCCGGCGCAAACGCGATCCGGCTCTCGCTGATCATCGGCCAGCGCTGGAAACCGGCCACCACGGCGGCCGACCTGTCCGCGGCCATCGCGCTGTGCAAGCGGAGCCGGCTCATCTGCATCTTCGAGGCACAGGACACGATGGGCCAGGGCCAGCAGGACGGCGCCGCAACGATCGACCAGGCCGTCGACTACTGGATCAGTGTCCGCAGCGCGCTCGTCGGGCAGGAGAACTACGTCATCGTCAACGTCGCCGACGAACCGTTCGGCTACCACCGCGACGCGACCTGGACCCAGGACACGATACGGGCCATCGGCCGGCTGCGCGCGGCGGGCTTCCAGCACACCCTGATGGTCGGCGGGCCCGACTGGGGGCAGGACGACTCGTTCACGATGCGCGACAACGCCGCGAAGGTGGAGGCCGCCGACCCTGCCCGCAACACCGTCTTCGACGTCCACATGTACGGGATGTTCAACACGCCCGCGAAGGTCCGCGACTATCTCCAGTCGTTCATCAAGCGCCGGCTGCCGATCGTCGTGGGTGAGTTCTCGGCCAACCACCCCTACGGCAGGCCCGCCGTCGACGCGGTGATGCAGTACTGCCAGGCGTATCGCATCGGCTTCCTGGGCTGGTCGTGGAGCGGCAACACCGAGGCGGCCTATCTGGACATGGTGAAGAACTTCAACCCGAGCCTCCGTACGCCCTGGGGGGTGCGGTTCCTCACCGGGGTCAACGGGCTGCGCACCAACTCGGACCAGGCGACCATCTTCGGCGGCACGGCGCAGCGGGTGCGGGCCCCGAAACGGTGGCAGTGGTCGGACCTGCTGCCCTGGGCGGCGGCGGCGTCGGCGGCGTCGACGACGGCCCCTGCCGGCCGGTACCCGTCCTGGCCGCCGTCCACCGATGGACGCCCGCGGGTGCCGCACCTGGCGGCGGCCTTCGCGCCCGGGTACGGCTCCGGCCGGTCCGCGTCGACGCGGCCGGCGGGCCGCTGGCCGGCCTGGTCGCTCGGATCACGGTGAGGTCACGGTGAGGATCAGTGTCAGGGTCACGGTGAGTCTCAGTCTGGGACGCGCCCAGCCATCGGGGCTACGTCTACTCGTCGTGGATGTAGACGCCACCACGGAAGAGCGAGACGACGGCGCCCGCCCCCGCCAGGACCGCGGCGAGGACGAAGACTACGACCAGGCCGTCGTGAAACGGCCCCGACAGCAGCGCGGGGAAGAACTTCTTGCTGGTCAGAGTCGCCACCGTTGAGGCCGGCAGCCGGTGCAGCACGCCGGCGGAGTTCAGCAGCGAGGCGATCGGGTTGCTGCCGAGGAACGCCGCGAACATCAGCCCGACCGGCGGCACGGCGGCGACGGCGGCCACCGCCGGACCCGGTACGCCCTGGGCGGCGAGCCCGGAGCGCAGCGCGCCCGGTAGCGAGCTCGACAGCCCCGCGACCAGCAGCGAGAAGAAGACCCCCATGGACAGCACCATGCCGGCGTTCTGGAACGTGGCCCGGATGCCGGAGGCCACGCCGCGCTGCCCGGCGGGCACCGCGTTCATCACGGCTGTGGTGTTGGGAGCGGAGAACAGCCCGGAACCGACGCCGTTGAAGAACAGCAGCACCGCGAACTCCGGGTAGCTGAAGTCGACCGGGATCAGCAGCAGCCCGATGAACGTCACGGCCATCATGATCAGACCACCGGTGGCGAAGATCTTGGCGCCGTACCGGTCGGACAGGTAGCCGGACACCGGCCCGGCGGCGACGAAGCCGATCGTGAGCGGCAGCAGGTAGATGCCGGCCCACAGCGGCGTGTCCTCGAAGTTGTAACCGTGCAGGGGCAGCCAGATGCCCTGCAGCCAGATGATGAGCATGAACTGCAGGCCACCGCGGGCGATCGCGTTGAACAGGGCGGCCGCGTTGCCGGCCCAGAACGCCTGGATGCGGAACAGGCCGAGATGGAACATCGGCTGCGCGACCCTGGTCTCGATCACGCAGAAGACGACCAGGAGTACCAGCCCGCCGGCGAGGCCGGCGACCACCCAGGGGTTGGTCCAGCCCTCGGTGTGGCCGCCGTACGGCTGGATGCCGTACGTGATCGCGGCGAGCACGGCGGTCAGTCCGGCCGCCAGGGTGAGGTTGCCCCACCAGTCGACGCGTACGCCGGCCCGCCGTGCCGCCGTCTCGCGCAGGTTGCGGTAGGCCCACCAGGTCCCCACGGCGCCGACGACGACGCTGACCCAGAAGATGGCCCGCCAGTGCCACGCCGACAGGATGCCGCCGAGGACCAGCCCGATGAAGCTGCCGGCGAGGCCCGCCACCTGGTTGACCCCGAGCGCCGTACCGCGCTGCCGGGCCGGGAAGGCGTCGGTGAGGATCGCCGTCGAGTTGGCCATCATCATCGCGCCGCCGACGCCCTGGACCAGCCGCCACCCGATCAGCCAGAGCGCGCCGGCCTGGCCGCCGGCCGGGGTCAGCGCGAGGGCCACCGACGACGCGGTGAACACCGCGAACCCCGCGCTGTAGATGCGCACTCGCCCGTACATGTCGCCCAGCCGGCCCAGGCTCACCACGAGCACCGCCGTGACCAGCATGTACCCCATGAGCATCCACAGCAGGTAGCCGACGTTGCCGGGCGCCAGCGGGTTGAGGTGGATCCCGTTGAAGATCGCCGGTAACGAGATGATCAGAATGGAGGCGTTAACGGTGGCCAGAAGCATGCCCAGCGTCGTGTTGGACAGTACGGACCATTTGTAGGGCACCCGGCCGCCGGCCCGGGTCGCCGGCAGGGCTTCGGTCTTGGCGGTGGGCATGACACTCCCGAAAATAGTTAGCTTAAGCTAAGGATATGCCTGGCGGGTGGCCATCCCGCCACGTACCCACCTCACGGAGGCAGCGATCACGATGTACGACGCGATGCTGGCGGAGACCGTCACCATCAGCGGCCACGGCGGGGACGAGATCGAGGCGTACCTCGCCCGTCCCCTGGGCCCCGGCCCCTACGGCGCGGTGGTGGTCATCCACCACATGCCCGGCTACGACGCCGCGACCAAGGAGATCACCCGCAAGTTCGCCGCCCACGGGTACCTGGCGATCTGCCCCAACCTGTACAGCCGGGAGGCGCCCGGCGCGAGCCCCGATGACGCCGCCGCCACGGCCCGGGCCAACGGCGGGGTACCCGACGAGCGGCTCGTCGGTGACGTCGGCGGGGCCGCGGCCTACCTGCGCGGCCTGAACTCCTCGAACGGCAAGGTCGGCGTCATCGGGTACTGCTCCGGCGGCCGTCAGTCGTTCCTGGCCGCCTGCAACCTCGACCTGGACGCTGCCGTCGACTGCTACGGCGCGTTCGTCGTCGGCACCCCACCGGAGGGCTACCCGCTCCAGGTCAAGCCCCTGAACGACATCGCCGACCGGCTGTCCTGCCCGCTGCTGGGGCTGTTCGGCGGCGAGGACAAGTACCCGTCGCCGGAGCAGACCGCCGAACTGGACCAGCTGCTCACCAAGCTCGGCAAGGAGCACGAGTTCCACACGTACGACGACGCCGGGCACGCGTTCTTCGCCGTCAACCGGCCGAACTACCGGCCGGAGGCGGCCGTCGACGGCTGGAACAAGGTCTTCGACTTCTTCGGCCGCCACCTGAGCGCGTAAGGAGCGCCACCATGTGCACCTACCTGACCGAGAAGATCGAGATCGAGGGCAGCGGCAAGGGCCCACAGGGCTGGTTCGCGCTCAGCCACGCGACCGTGTACGTCGACCACCCGGTACACGCGCCGCAGGAACACACCCTCAACATCGACTTCCTCAACCCGGCGGCCGGCCCGTCCGCGCGGGTGGCCGTCGAGCTGACCGAGGAGGCGGCGCTGGCCCTCGCCGACGCCATCCGGGCGGCGCTGGCCAGCGCCCCGCCCGGCCTGGCCAGCGCCCGCCAGGGCGCGTAGCGCACTTCGCGCGGATCTTGGACACTTGCGCGGGCTATAGGCCGCGCAAGTGTCCAAGATCGCCAGTCGCGGTCCGGGTGGAGGGCATCGGTTCAGCCGTCGACAATGGCTGCAAGCTGGTACCGCTGCGTGTCATCGGGGTCGTACTCGGTGGTCGAAAGTTCAACCGCGTGCGCGTGCTCCAGGACCCGGTAGACATGGGCGCACCGGGGCTCGATTGTCACCAGATCCCCCGCTGTCAATTCGACCGAGGACCGTTCGCCGGTATCCACGTCTTCGTACAGCGCCAGGAGACGGCCCTGGATCAGATACATGATCTCGGTCTTACGCTCGTGAAAATGGTTGCCGCGCAGCCTTGGGGCATCCGGACGGAACTCGACGTACGCCAAGAACCGGTACGCCACACCATTGACGATCTGTGCCAGCTCACCGGCCGACGACACGACGCGGCCTCCGCCGTCGGGAACAGGTGGCGACACCACTGGCAGGCGCCGGATCCTGACCTTGTCCATCGAGCCATCCTAGGCGCGGACGTCCGGTCACACCGCGATCGCGGCCAAGTCGACAGTCCGCGATCCTGCCCAGAGCCGCTCGACGGCAATGAAGTACTTGGCGATCAGCGGCGTGCGTCCGCCTGAGTCGAGCGCGAACTCGTACACCGGGGAGTCGGCAGCGTCGACCAGTGGCAGATACGGGATCAGGCGCAGCCATCCGTCGACGAGAAGTATGTTCATGCTCGGCGGACCCATGTAGACCCGTGCCTGGACATTCTCCTCGGGGTAGCCCGCATCAACAGCGGTAGCTCGGTGCCGCCCGCAGGTGAAGAGGACGTCTTCGATCTCACCGGCCTGACGAATGCTCGGGCACAAACGCGTCGTCAGCTCCGGCTCAGCCATCAGTGGACCGTCCGGGTCCGACACGACGACCCGCAGTCGCGCCCCGTTGGCGATCGCGCATCGCACTGCTGACTGGTACTGCGAAACCATCGCGGCGTAGCCGGTGTGCGCGGCAAAGAAGATCTCATCAGCACTGCGGATTCGCCGCGCGACCGCACGATTGTCCTCCTCGGCCAGGTCCGGGTGGATGGTTGGCGCGTCCGGGCTTCTGGCGGCGAAAGCCTGCCCGGTTGGCTCGTGCCTCGCAGGTAGGTCGATCGGCCCCACGGCGAAAAGCTCTTCGGCTCGCCAACCGGGGAACATCGCTTCAAGGATCCGACAGGCGTCCGGGTACGGAAGCCCTTTGAGCTCGCCCGACAGCCACCGATGGAACTGCGCCCGACTCGGCCACATGCCAACGAGAGACGAATCGATACACCGTGCCACACGGTCGTACTCCTGGCAGAACGTCCGATACGTCTGCCAATGCCGATCCACCAACAGCGCTTTGAGTCTTGGCAGCTTGGCGGTCAAGTCGCCAGCCCTCCTCGGAGATAAGGAGAGCTGACCGTATCGCCTGACGAGACCAAGACGAGACGGCATAGGGGCGAGATGTTCGGGATGAGACAAAGCCGGTAATGCGGCGAGACAGGCCGATACGACAGTCTTGGGCCATCTCCGCACGGTCCACCGGTGTCCGCCCGCTCGAGTATCGAGTGCCAGATTTCCGACCGCCCGTTTACCCCGTTATCTGCCGGAGCCAGACCATGGTTTCACCGCCACTTTTCGACTCGAGCAAGCCACCGGTCGATCCCCCGGCCGGTTGTCCACGCCCGTTGGTATGGCGGCTGGCCCGCGCTCTCTGGCAGGCGCACCAGCCGGCCGCCGACGGCTTCTGCCAGCAGTGCGGACGGGCCAACCAGCTCTACCCGTGCCCGCTGTCGCGGCTGGCGCTCGCGGGGCTGGCGTACGCCTGCGGTGTACCGGCCGGCCGGGGCGGCTGGGCGATCTTCGTACGCCGGCGCCGGCAGTCCGGCCGGTGGTGACGCCGGTGGGCGTGTACCGGTCACAGGTCGTCGCGTTCGCGCAGTACGCGACCAGCCAGGTCGCCCACCACCGGCAAGTCCTCGCGCTGCACCGGGCCGACGGTACCGGCTGCTGCCGGCACTGCGGCCGGGTCTGGCCGTGTGAACAAGTGGTTCACGGCAGGCACATGGTCGACCACTTCAGCGAGTGGGCCCTCGACGACGACGCCACCCCAGCGCGCGACACGTAGTACCTATGCCTGGTCCTCCTCGACCTCGATGGCCGCGGCCGGGCACAGCTCCGCCGCCTGCCGCACCCCTTCCCGCAGCGCAGCCGGTACTTCAGCAAGCCGCACGAGCACCAACCCTTCCGCGTCGTCCTGGTCGAACACGTCCGGGACGGTCATGACACAGTTTCCCGAGCCGCAGCAGCGGTCCCGGTCGGCGCGCACCCGCATGAGGCCCCCCTCTCCAGCGCTGTCACCAGGTCACCGGCAGCTTCTGCAGGCCGTGGATGAACGAGGGGCGCACCGCGACCTCGTCGGGTGGTACGGCCAGCCGCAGCGTGGGCAGCCGCTGCGCCAGCGCGGCCAGGGCGATGCGCAGCTCGGTGCGGGCCAGGGGCTGGCCGATGCACTGGTGTACGCCGAATCCGAACGCGACGTGGTGCTGACCGCCGCGGTCGACGTCGAACCGGTCGGCGTCGACGAAGACCGCCTCGTCGCGGTTGGCTGCCGGCAGGAGCGCGATGACCCCTTCCCCGGCCCTGATCTGCTGGCCGCCGACCACGGCGTCCTCGACCGCGATCCGCGGCAGCCCGCTGCGCACGATCGTGAGGTACCGCAGCAGCTCCTCCACCAGTGCCGGGGCGCGACCGGGATCGACGCCCAGCGCCTCGAACTGCTCGCGGTGCCGGAGCAGGACGAGCGTGCTCAGGCCGATCATGTTCGCGGTCGTCTCGTGCCCGGCAACCAGCAGGAGCAGGGCCATGCCGATGGCCTCGTCGTGGGTGAGCTGGCCGTCGCGCAGGCGGTGGGCGACGAGCCGGCCCAGCAGGTCGTCGCCGCCGTCGCGCTCCTTGGCGGTGACGAGCCGGCTGAGGTAGTCCTGCAGCTCGTCGGCGGCGGCCTGCGCGTCGGCCACCGAGGTGGTGTTGCTCAGCAGCACCCTGCTGCGGCTCTGGAAGAAGTCGTGGTCGTCGTAGGGCACGCCGAGCAGGTGGCAGATGACCAGGGACGGGACCGGGAGCGCGAACGACGCGACCAGATCGGCCGGCGGTCCGGCGGCGATCATGTCGTCGAGGAAGCCTTCGACCGTGCGCTGGATCAGTGGTTCGAGGCGACGCACGCTCTTGATCATGAATTCGGGGGTGAGCATGCGGCGGTAGCGGCCGTGCTCGGGCGGGTCCATCCGGATGAAGACGCCCGCCCGGTCGCGCGCGTCGCGCTGCGCCGGCAGCGGCCGCAGCAGCGGAAAGCCCGGCTTCATGATGTCGGCGCTGAACGCCGGGCTGCGCAGCACCTCACGCACGTCGGCGAGCTGTGTGAGCAGCCAGGCCCACCCGCCCGTCGGCAGCGCGACGCGGGTGATCGGTCCCTGTTCCGGCAGCCGCTCCTGGTAGGCCAGCGGATCGAAGGGGTTGTCGTTGAGCTCCGGGAAGGGGAACGACGGAAGATCGGTAGCGGTGGTCCCTGGCATGTCGACGCCTCCCTGGGGACGACAGTGCGGGTGCTCCTCGCAGTTCCCAAAGTTACCCCGAAGCCCTCCTCCGCCGGGCGATCCGGTCACCCTTTGCCATAACGGCAAAACTCCGGCTCAGGCGCGTTCCGAGCATCGCCTCAGCGGGCACCGAGCAGGTGCTCCACCGCGAGCTGGGTGAGGTGGACCGCCCCGAGCCCGCGCTCGCCCGCCGCATCGGCGTCGAAGTCCTCGTACGCGCTGCGATCGGCGAGCAGGTCGGCGTACGTCTCCCCGGCGGCGAGGGTCGGTGCCGACAGCGCCGCGACCCGGCTCGCCGCGCGGGCGGCCTGCACCTCGGGATCGGCGCGGAACGCCGCCGCGCGCTCCTTGAGCAGCAGGTACGTGCGCATGTTCGCCGCCGCCGAGGCCCATACGCCGGCGGCGTTCTCGGTACGCGCGGGCTTGTAGTCGAAGTGCCGGGGTCCGTCGTAGGCCGGGCCGCCGTCGGACCCGTGCTCGATCAGGTCCACCAGGAAGAAGGCGTTGAGCAGATCGCCGTGACCGAACACGAGATCCTGGTCGAACTTGATGCCGCGCTGGCCGTTGAGGTCGATGTGGAACAGCTTGCCCTGCCACAGCGCCTGCGCGATGCCGGCGGCGACGTTGAGCCCGGCCATCTGCTCGTGGCCGACCTCCGGGTTGACGCCGACGAGCTCACGGTGCTCCAACTCGGAGATGAACGCGAGCGCGTGGCCGACGGTCGGCAGCAGGATGTCACCTCGCGGCTCGTTGGGCTTGGGCTCGATGGCGAAGCGGATCCCGTACCCGCGGTCGACGACGTACTGGGCCAGCAGGTCGATGGCCTCGCGGTAGCGGTCGAGCGCGGCCCGGATGTCCTTGGCCGCGTCGGACTCCGCGCCCTCCCGCCCGCCCCAGAACACGTACGTCTGCGCGCCCAGCGCCGCGGCGAGGTCGAGGTTGCGCATCACCTTGCGGAGGGCGTACCGGCGGATGTCGCGGTCGTTGCTGGTGAACGCGCCGTCCTTGAACACCGGGTGGGTGAACAGGTTGGTGGTGGCCATCGGCACGACCAGGCCCGTCTCAGCCAGCGCAGCCTGGAAGCGGAAGATCTGCTTGTCGCGCGCGGCGTCGTCGCTGCCGTACGGGACGAGGTCGTCGTCGTGGAAGGTCACGCCGTACGCGCCGAGCTCGGCGAGCCGGTGCACGGTCTCCACCGGGTCGAGCGGCGGGCGGGTGGCGTCGCCGAACGGGTCGCGCCCCTGCCAACCCACGGTCCACAGGCCGAACGAGAACTTGTCTACCTTGCTCGGACCGGTGGTCATTTCGTCACTCCCCGGGGTGGCTGACGGTGTGCGGTGACCGTAGGTACGGCCCGATCCCGCCGTCAAGGCCGACGATCACGGCGATCCCGACCGTACAAGTCGGACTTACCGGATCAACCGGTCGTTATATGTCCACCGAATGAAGGCGGGGTCGCCAAATTGTTATCGGCGGCAACAAACTCGTCCCGCCAGACCATTGCGCAAGAGCGATGGATCGGAATACGTTGCCGGGCACAACAAACCGCAACGACCGGGTTTGCCGAGGCCAGGACCTGCTTCGGTGGCCCGGTCTCCCCCGGTCCCGGCCGACGGGTCGCACGGCGCCACGCTGCGTCGACCCGGATCCGGACACCAAGCAGCACACCGCACCCCCCGAACCGCCGCTTCCGCGGCAGCCCACCCGAAAGGATCCGTGCCCATGCGCAGAGGCATTCTTGCCCTCGCCGTCGCGGTCGTCGCGGCCGGCGGCATGGCCGCCTGCGGCAACAGCAACAAGTCGTCGAGCGGCAACGGCAGTTCCGAGACCAAGACGCCGAAGATCGGTGTCATCCTGCCTGACAGCAAGACGTCGGCCCGTTGGGAGACTGCGGACCGCAAGTTCCTCCAGCAGGCGTTCGACGCGGCCGGTGTCAAGGCCGACATCCAGAACGCGCAGGGTGACAAGACCGCGTTCCAGACCATCGCCGACCAGATGATCACCAACGGCGCGACCGTCCTGATGATCGTCAACCTGGACAGCGGCACCGGCAAGGCCGTCCTCGACAAGGCCAAGTCCCAGGGCGTGGCGACGATCGACTACGACCGGCTGACCCTCGGCGGCGGCGCGCAGTACTACGTCAGCTTCGACAACACCAAGGTCGGCGAACTGCAGGGTCAGGGCCTGGTGAAGTGCCTGGCCGACAAGGGCGCGCAGAAGCCCGTCGTCGCGGAGCTCAACGGCTCGCCGACCGACAACAACGCCACGCTGTTCAAGAACGGCTACGACTCGGTCCTCAAGCCCAAGTACGACTCGGGCGAGTACGTCAAGGGCCCCGACGTGGCCGTGCCCGACTGGGACAACGCCCAGGCCGCCACCATCTTCGAGCAGATGCTGACCCAGAAGCCCGACATCAAGGGCGTACTGGCCGCCAACGACGGCCTCGGCAACGCCGCCATCACGGTGCTCAAGAAGCAGAAGCTCAACGGGCAGGTGCCGGTGACCGGTCAGGACGCCACCGTCCAGGGCCTGCAGAACATCCTCGCCGGCGACCAGTGCATGACCGTCTACAAGGCCGTCAAGAAGGAGGCCCAGGCCGCCGCCGACCTGGCCATCTCGCTCGCCAAGGGCCAGAAGAAGGCCGTTGACGGCAAGGTCACCGACCCGACCACCAAGAAGGACGTGCCGTCGGTGCTGCTGACCCCGGTCGCCATCACCAAGGACAACGTCAAGGACGTCGTCGACGACGGCTACGTCAGCGCCGCCGACCTGTGCACCGGCGACTTCGCCGCCAAGTGCACCGCGGCCGGCATCAAGTAGCCGCAGCCGAGCCCGACCCTGTCAGTACGCATCGATTCGGCTCGGCGCAGTGGCGGTGCCTCCCTCCGGCACCGCCACTGCGCCGCCTCACGGAAGGGAACCGGCGTGGCGGCCACCCCCCTGTTGGAAGTGCGCGGGATCAACAAAAGCTTCGGTCCCGTGCAGGTTCTGCGCGACGTCGACTTCGCCATCTACCCGGGCGAGGTCACCGCGCTCGTCGGCGACAACGGCGCCGGCAAGTCCACATTGGTGAAATGCATCGGCGGGATCCACCCGATCGACTCCGGCGAGTACTACGTCGAAGGCCAGCCGGTCACCGTCCACTCCCCGCGCGACGCCGCGCAGCTCGGGGTGGAGATCGTCTACCAGGACCTCGCCCTCTGCGACAACCTCGACATCGTCCAGAACATGTTCCTCGGCCGGGAGCGCCGCAACGGCCTCGTGCTCGACGAGATCACGATGGAGCAGTTGGCCACCAACACCCTCGCCTCGCTCTCGGTCCGCACCGTCAAGTCGGTGCGCCAACTGGTGGCCAGCCTCTCCGGTGGGCAGCGCCAGACCGTCGCCATCGCCAAGGCCGTGCTGTGGAACAGCCGGGTCGTCATCCTCGACGAGCCCACCGCGGCGCTCGGCGTCGCGCAGACGGCCCAGGTGCTCGAACTGGTCCGCCGCCTGGCCGACACCGGCCACGCGGTCGTCCTGATCTCACACAACATGAACGACGTCTTCGCCGTCTCCGACCGCATCGCCGCGCTCTACCTGGGCCGGATGGCCGCCCAGGTGAAGGCGACCGACGTCACCCACGCCCAGGTCGTGGAGCTGATCACCGCCGGCCGCAGCGGTGACCTGGGGCTGGCGCCGACCGGCGCCGAGACCGTGAACGGAGTGCAGTCATGAGCGAGCGAAGCGAGCGAATCATCAGACTCAGCGCGTGTGAGCCTCATGCCGCCGCCGAGCGCAGCGAGGTGGCGGCATGAGCAACATCGTCGTCACGTCCGAACAGCCGCCGGTCGACGCCGGGCAGCGGCCCCCGGCCGGGCTGGCCGCGTACGCGCGCAACTACGGCGCCCGGGTACGCGGCGGCGACATGGGCGCGCTGCCGGCACTCCTCGGGCTCGTCGTGCTCTGTGTCGGCTTCGGCATCGCCCGGCCGGTCTTCTTCAGCGCGACCAACTTCGCCAACCTGTTCACCCAGGGCGCCGCGGTCGTCGCCATCGCGATGGGCCTGGTCTTCGTCCTGCTGCTCGGCGAGATCGACCTGTCGGCCGGCTTCGCCAGCGGCGTCTGCGGAGCCGTCCTCGCGGTGCTGCTCACCGAGCACCACCTGCCCTGGTACGTCGCCGTCCTGGCCGCCCTCGTCACCGGCGTGGTGATCGGAACGATCATCGGGCTGCTCGTCGCCAAGGTCGGCATCCCGTCGTTCGTCGTCACCCTCGCCGGGTTCCTCGCCTTCCAGGGCGTCCTGCTGCTGCTGGTCAACAACGGCACCAACATCTCGGTCACCGACCCGACCATCAAGGCCATCGACAGCGACGGCCAGCTCCCGCCGGCCGTGAGCTGGGTGCTGCTGATCCTCACGGTCGTCGCCTTCGCCGCCGTGCGACTCACCCGGCGCGCGGGCCGCATCAAGCGCGGTCTCGTCGCGGAGCCGCTGTCGGTGATCATCCTCCGGGTCGGCGCGCTCGCCGTGATCGGCGGCGTGGCGGTGTACGTGCTGAACCTGGAGCGCAGTCGCAACCCCGCCGTGGTCTCGCTGCGCGGGGTCCCGCTCGTCGTGCTCATCCTCGCCGTCATCGCGGTGCTCTGGACGTTCGTGCTGAGCCGCACCGCGTACGGCCGGCACATCTACGCCGTCGGCGGCAACCGGGAAGCGGCCCGCCGCGCGGGCATCAACGTCGACCGGATCCGGATCTCGGTGTTCGTCATCGGTTCGACGATGGCCGCCGTCGGCGGCATCATCGCCGTGTCCCGGGCCAACTCGGTCGACCCGAACACCGGCGGCAGCAACGTGCTGCTGTACGCGGTCGGCGCGGCCGTCATCGGCGGCACCAGCCTCTTCGGCGGCAAGGGACGCGTCATCGACGCGGTGCTCGGCGGCGCGCTGATGGCGGTCATCGAGAACGGCATGGGCCTGATGGGGGTCAGCGCCGGGATCAAGTACGCCTTCACCGGTGCCGTATTGTTGCTCGCCGCCGGTGTGGACGCGCTTTCCCGTCGCCGGGCCGCCGCGGCCGGCCTGCGATAAGTGGCGCGGGGAACAGAGAGCATCATGCGCACCGGACCGAGCCAGGACGAGATCCGGCGGCTCAACCTGGGCGCGCTCCTGCGCTATGTCCACCTCCACGGTCCCACCTCGCGGGCCGAGCTCACCGCCAACCTCGGCCTCAACCGCAGCACCATCGGGGCGCTCACCGCGGACCTGGTGGCCGCCGGGCTGGTGCGCGAGGAACTGCCCCGCGACCACGGCCGGGCCGGGCGACCGTCACTGGTCGTCCGGCCCGAGCCGAACGCGTACGTGTTCGCGTTCACCATCGAGGCCGACCGGGTCACCGCGGCGCGCGTCGGGCTCGGCGGGGAGATCCTGGACCGCCGGGACCTCCCACGTCCCCGCGGTGAGCTGCCGCCCGCCGAGGTCGTCGCGCCGCTCGCCGACGCCGTCCGTGCCATGCAGGGGTCGGTGCCGGCGAGCGCCCGCTACATCGGCAGCGGCGCGGCCGTCTCAGCAATGGTGCGTCGCGAGGACGGGCTCGTACGGCTCGCTCCGCACATCGGCTGGGTGGACGAGCCGCTGGGCGAGATCCTCGCCAAGGTGCTCGGTCCGGACCGCCCGGTCACCATCCGCAACGCCGCCGACCTGCGGGCCCTCGCCGAGTACACCCGCGGCACCGCGGTCGGCTGTGACAACGTCGTCTATCTGCACGGCGACGCCGGCCTCGGCGGCGGCATCATCGCCGGCGGCCGGCCGGTGACCGGGCACGGCGGCTACGGCGGCGAGGTCGGCCACATGGTCGTCAACCCGGCCGGCAAGCAGTGCGGGTGCGGGGCGCGCGGCTGCTGGGAGACCGAGGTCGGTGAGGCGGCCCTGCTGCGGGCCGCCGGGCGCGACGGGTACGGCCGGGAACTGGTCACGGCCGTCGTGGACGCGGCGGCCCGGGGCGACGCCGTCGCGCAGAACGCGATCCGCCAGGTCGGCGACTGGCTCGGGTTCGGCGTCGCCAACCTGGTCAACATCTTCAACCCGGAGATGGTCATCTTCGGCGGTGGCCTCCGCGAGGTGTACCTCGCCGCCGCCGCGCAGGTGCGCAGCAGGCTCAACCGGAACGCCCTGCCCGTCTGCCGGGAGCACGTACGGCTGCGTACACCCATGCTCGGAGACGACGCGGCGCTGCTCGGCGCGGCCGAGGTCGCGTTCGAGCCGCTGCTGACCGACCCGCTCGACGCCACAGCCGGGTAGCGGGCGGGCCTGCCGGACAGCGCATCAGGCGAGCCGGCCGTCACGACGTAGCCTGCGACCGCCGTCCGTCACCCCGGGCGCCGGTGGCGACCCAGTCGGGATGGGCGGCCAGGAACGCACCCACCTTGTCGCGCCGTACCTGGTCGAACAGGTCCAGGCTCTCGTCGCTCAGGACCTCTGTGGACTGGCCGTCCACCTCCCGCGTATGGAACGCACCGCCGTTGGTGCGAACCAGCACGGTCCGGTCCGACCGCAGGCCCTTGAGCGTGAACAGCCACTCCGCCACCGACACCCCGCCCGGGTCGAACGTCAGCGCCGGGCCGGTGGCGCGCAGTACGGCGTTGAGCTTGACCGGGTTGTAGATGAGCCCCGACCGGGTCGCCTGCTTCAGGACCGCCTGCAGGAACTGCTGCTGGTGGCGTTGCCGGCCGTAGTCGCCGTCGGGGATTAGCTCGCGCTGGCGTACGTAGTCCAGCGCCTGCCAGGGGGCCATATGCTGGCAGCCCACCGGGTAGACCTGGGGCGTGACGCCGGCCACGGGTACCGGGCCGCTGTCGGTGATGTCGTACGGGGTCCGGAACGCGCCCTCGGCGTCCCTGCCGATGTGCACGGAGGTCACCGTCTCGTCGACGCACATGTCGACCCCGCCCAGGGCCTTCACGAGCGATTCGAAGCCGGCGAAGTTGGCGATCGCTCCCCCGTTGAAGGAGATACCGGTGAACCGCTTGACGGTCCTGGCCAGCAGTTCGAAGCCGCCCGCGCGTCCGCCGCCGTTCTGGGAGCCGTACTGGAACGCCGCGTTCACCTTGTTCCGCCCGCCGGGATAGCCGGTCTTCGGGTCGGCCGGGATGTCGACCAGCGCGTCGCGCGGCACCGACACCAGGTACGCCTTGGCGTGGCCGGCCGGGATGTGGACGATGATGATCGAATCGGCGCGAACGCCGTCGGTGTTGCCGCCCGGCCGCTCGTCGAGCCCGAGCAGCAGCACGTTGATGGGCCCGGCGATCGAGGCGTGCCGGTGTTCGTCCCTGGCCGCCGCGTCCCCCAGCAGACTCACCAGGTGCAGCCCGCGCGAGGCACGGCCCAGCAGGTACGTGCCGCCCACCACCGTGACGGCGCTCAGCACCAGGAGGATGACGCCGAACGTGAGGGTCGCCCTGACCCACAGTGGACGCTTGCGGCTCCACTTGCGGGCGTTGCGCGACCGGTACACCACCCCGGCCGGCCCGCCAGCCGGCGACTCGGCACGTGCCGGCCCGCCCTCCGGGAAGCCCTGTCGGCCTTCAGGAGCGCCCGACGGCCGCCACGGGGGAACCCGCGGCGATCGCCAGCCCGAAGGATTCGTCGACATCGGCTCTCCCGTCGACATCGGCTCTCCCATCGGCTCGGACGCGGAACCTCCATCCCGGAGGACACCGCATCACTAGCCGCATCGCAGGCGGCCAAACCCACCGACGGCACGGACCTGGACCGGTCGCCGCGGCAGCGTACGGTACCGCCATCGCGGCACAATGGTGACGATGCACATTCGACTGAGCTCCGAACCCGCCCCCGGCCGTCCGGTCAACGAGGACACCGCTTTCGCCGTCTCCGGTCTCGTCGGTGTGCTCGACGGGGTGACCGCACCGGAGGACGTCGACAGCGGCTGTTCGCACGGGCCCGCATGGTACGTCCGGCAACTGGCCGCCCACCTCGTACGCGGCCACGACCGCTCGCCCGATGCACCGCTGGCCCACCTGCTCGCCGACGCTATCCGCACGGTCGCCGCCGACCACGGCGGGACGTGTGACCTTGCGCATCCCGGCACCCCGGCCAGCACGGTCTGCCTGCTCGCCGACCGGGGCAACCACGTCGAGTACCTCCTCCTGTGCGACAGCCCGCTCGTCCTCGACCGGGGCGACGTCCAGGTCCTCACCGACGACCGGCTCGACCGGGCGGTCGCGACGCTACGCGCCGAGGCGCTGGCCGGCGGCGGCTCGTTCGACAGCGCGGGGTACTCCGCGCGCCTACGCCCGTTCATCACGAAGCGGCAGCAGTTGACCAACCGCCCCGGCGGGTACTGGATCGCCGCCGCCGATCCGGCCGCCGCGCACCACGCGGTCACCGGCACCGCGCCCTTGCACGGCCCGGATCGGGTACGACGAGCGGCGCTGCTCACCGACGGCGCGTCCGCCGCCGTCGAACAGTTCGCGCTGATGGACTGGGCGGCCCTGCTCGACGTCCTCACCGACCAGGGGCCCCACGAGCTGATCCGCCGGGTCCGCGAGGCCGAGGCCGCCGACCACGACGGCCGCGTGCGGCCCCGCTACAAGCGCCACGACGACGCCACCGCCGCCGTGTGCCTGTTCGAGGAGGAGCCGGGTTGACCGGGCCGTCCGGAGTGCGTCACACCGCGCCGGTCACCCCGTCGGTCAGCTCGCGGAGAATGTCCGCGTGACCGGCATGGCGGGCGGTCTCGTCGATCATGTGTACGTAGACCCAGCGCAGCGAGACCACGCCCAGCTCCGGGTGTGAGCCCACGTCCTCCAGGGTCAGCCCCGCGGCGACCGCACGCGAGCGTTCGCACTCCTGTTCGTACTCGACGACCAGCTCATCGACGGTCACGTCGTCGACGGACCAGCCGCCGTCCCCGCCGTCCGCGGTGGCCGGCCGTCCCGCCAGGACATGCTGGAACCAGTTTCGTTCGACGATGGTCAGGTGCCGGAGCAGGCCGGCCAGGGTGGTCAGCGAGGGGACGAGCCGGCGCTTGGTGTCCTCGTCCGGCAGGCCGTAGACCTTGCTGACCGTCACTCTGCGGTAGAAGTCGAGGAAGCGCTCGAGCACGTCGCGCTCGCCAGCGGTGCCGACCAGTTCCGGACCGTACGGAGGGGTGAGCGGCAGCGTCTCCATCCGCACACCATAGTCTGATCCGGTCAGGACCGTGCCTGCCGAGCGTCGGCGCGTCCGCCGCGGTGATCGCCGCTACGGCCGCAGATCCTCGCCAGGCGGGGCGCGTCGCTCGTCACCCACATCAGCTACCGCGTACTCCGCTGACCGCACACTGGTTCGACATCGCTCCCGACAGGATTTAGGTTCCGCTGATGTATTCGATGCGAGTCTCTCAGCACGTGAACGCCGCACGTCCCGCTGTGTACCGGGCGCTTCTGGACGCGGCAGCGATCGCGAACTGGCGGGTGCCGGACGGCATGACCAGCCACGTACATGAATTCGACGGGCGCGAAGGTGGCGCTTTCCGCGTGTCGCTCACCTACGACGCGCCGACCGGCGGCGGCAAGTCCTCGCCGCACACCGACACGTACCACGGCCACTTCGCCAGGCTCGTGCCGAACGAGCAGGTGGTCGAGGTGCTGGAGTTCGAGACGGCGGACCCCGCCCTCCGCGGCACGATGACGATGACGACCACCCTCACCGACGCGGACGGCGGGACCGACGTCGCTGTCGTCCATGAGGGGATTCCCGACGGCGTGCCCGCCGCGGACAACGAGCTGGGTACGCGGATGGCGCTGGCCCGGCTGGCCCAGCTCGTCGAGGGGGGCGGGAGTACCGCCTGACCCTTACGTACAGTGGTGCGACCGATTACCGCGGTTGGATCACGGAGCCGATAGCATGAGCACCTCGCACCCCCTGGACAATCCCGTCTGGTGGTCCCTGGCCGGCGCGCACGCCCACCTCGCCGAGCGACAGGGCAGAGCCCTGCGCTACCGGTCCGATGTGTCACCGTTCGCGGCGGTGCCGGACGTGCCGGACGCCGCCGACTGGGCGGACCTCGCCGCGCTCCTCGGCCCCGACACGGTGCCGCTGACCACCGGCGCGGTCGCCGCGCCACCTCCGGGCTGGCAGACCATGTTCAGCGTCGACGGGGTCCAGATGGTGGACGAAGGGGTAGCGGCCGCCCCCGACGAGGAAGCCGTACAACTCGGTCCCGGGGACGTGCCGGAGATGCTGGATCTCGTCGCGCGCACGAAGCCCGGCCCGTTCCTGCCCCGCACCGTCGAGATGGGCACGTACCTCGGTATCCGGCGCGACGGAGCGCTGGCGGCCATGGCCGGCGAGCGGTTGCGGCCGGCGGGCTGGACCGAGATCAGCGCGGTCTGCACCGATCCGGCCTACCGCGGCCAGGGCCTGGCGACCCGGCTGATCCACGCGATCGCGGCCGGGATCCGGGCCCGGGGCGAGACGCCCTTCCTGCACGCCGCCGCGGACAACACCACGGCGATCCGCCTGTACGCGTCGCTGGGCTTCCGGGTACGCCGGTCCACCCCTTTCATCGGCGCGCGCCCGCTCGACGGCGTCCCGGTCTCCTGAGCCGACGGGCCTAAGGTACCGCCGCCGCCGGCCGATCAAGGGTTTGGCGCAGTGTGCGCCCGTACCAGGGCTGGCAGGGGGTGGCGGTGGACAACGGCGCGGAGACCGACGTCCGGCTGCCCGTCCCGGTGTCGCCGTACGGGCCGCTGGATGCCCTGGCGGAACAGGTACACGCGCTGACGCAGACCAGCCGCGCCCAGGAGGCGCTGGCGGTGCTGGAGGTCTACGAGCCGCTGGCCCGCGCCTTCGGCGACGATAAGACCGTCGGTTTCCTGCTGCAGGCCCGGATGTTCGCCTATGTCAATCTCGGCCGGTTGCAGGAGGCGGTGGCGGCCGGCGAGCGGCTGTTGCGGCACAACGAGTCCGCCGGCTCCGTCATCGGCGTGGCGAAGGCGCTGGCCGACCTGGCCCGGGCGCACCTGTTCGCCGACCAGATCAGCGAGGCGATGCAGTGCCTGGCCCGGGCCGGTCTGCTGCTGGAGGAGACCAGCGTGCGCAACGAGCGGTACGTGGCTTCGCTGGGCTCGCTGATGGGGTCGGCCATCAACGCCGAACTCTACGAGACATCCCATGCCGCCTACCATCAGATCTTGGAGCTGTGGACCGCGACCGACCGGCCGGAGTCGTTCGCCATCTATGACCTGATCCACGCGGAAATGCTGCTGGAGTGGGGGCTACGGCTGGATCAGCTCGGCGACCACGCGGCGGCGCGGGCAAGGCTGCGCACCGCCGCCGAGCTCTTCGCGCGCTGGTGCGACGTTCCCACCGGCCGCGATATCACCGCCGAGACACTGTCGGTCAGCGCCCCGTACGCGATGACGCTGGCCAAGCTCGGCGAGGTCGACTGGACGCTCGACCTCGCCGCGAGCATCGTGGTACCGCTGCGCGCGGCGGGCGACTGGTACCACGCCCGGCAGGCGCATCTGGCGCTCGGGATCGCCCTGCGGGCCACTGGCGATCTCCCGGCCGCGCGCCGGGAGATGGTCGCCGCCAAGCAGCTGGGCCCGGACAGCAGTGCCGGCTGGGGGCTCACGGTCGGGTTCGAGCTGGCCGAACTCAACGCCCAGGAGGTCGGCGAGGACGCCACCCGCGACCTCCGAGCCATGATCCACGATCAGGCCCGGCAGCTCTGGCGGCGACGGTTGCAGCGCGTCGCCATGCTCCGCCAGGCCCGTCAACGCGAAGAACAGGAACAGGCCCGCCAGCGCGCGGAGGTCGCGTCGCTGCACGACCCGCTCACCGGCCTCGCCAACCGCCGCCGCTTCGACCAGGTCATGACCGAGCTCGACACCGGCGAGCGCGCCGTGCCGACGGTCCTGTTGATCGTCGACGTCGACCAGTTCAAGGCCATCAACGACACGTACTCGCACAGCGTCGGCGACCAGGTCCTGCGCGAGATCGCCACGATCCTGCGGGCCAACTGCCGCGGCGACGACATCCCGGTTCGCTACGCCGGCGACGAGTTCGTCGTCTTCCTGCACACCGACGTCAACGGCGCCCGCCGCACCGCCGAGCGCATCCGCGCCGCCGTCCGGGACGCCGACCTGCGTCACCTCGCCGCGGGACTGCGCGTCAGCGTCAGCATCGGGGCCGCCGCCCTGCGCACCGGTGTGACCGCACACGACCTGTTCAACGCCGCTGACGCCAACCTCTACCGCGCCAAGCGCGGCGGCCGCGATCGGGTCGCCACATAGACCCACTCCACGATGCCCACAAGGTGTCACATATTGCGGCCTCGTGGCTCGTCATAGCAGCAAGAAGTCACACTTTGCGCGGATCTTGCGGCGCGGATCTTGCGGCGCGGATCTTGGGCCGGGCTACGATCGCCCCGTCCAGCGTGGCTCGAACCGCCACCATGCCTCTTCCCACTGCGCCATCCGGCGGGCGTCGAGCGTCCTGCGTACGACCAGCCGGATCACCCCGGCCAGGCAGAGCGCGCCGACCCCGGCCAGGGCCCCGGCGGCGATGCTGTTGACCCAGGTCTGCACCCGCTGCTGCGGCGGATCGGTGAGGTCGCCGTGGGTGTCGGCCCACACCGCGACCCACTGGCCGGCCCGTGCCCGCTCGTCAGCCAGTACGACGCCCCGGTGCTCGCTGCCGTCCGGACTCGTCCAACGCGCGGGGGTCCGTACGCCGGTGGTGGTCCCGGTCCTGGTCGGCGCCGCGCCGCGGACCGGCGCGTCGGTGACGGTGTCGGAGCCCGCGTCGGCCAGCAGCACGGCGTGGACCCGGTACCGGTGCAGCCGTTCGACCTGTTCGTTGTGCAGCCCGGTGGTGTACGCCGTCCGCCCGGCCAGCCAGACCGTGGCCGGCACGATCAACAGGAAGGACAGCACGATCGCGACCACGATCCAGGCTTCGACCCGGTCGATGGGTCGGCGCAACGGGTTGTGGTCGAGACCGATCCGCCGCAAAGTTCCGCCAGCCAGCGACATGGCTATCTCCAGGGAAACGTCGCACCTGGCACAGGGCTACCCAATTCCCGCCTCTGATACCCAGGTTGCCGGTCACGTCAACCACACGTACGGCAGAAAGCGCGCCGCGGATCATCCTCACGGGAACAGCGGGGCGCCCTCACGCTGCTCGACGTCGATCACATGGAACACCGCGTTGATCAGAGCCAGGTGGGTGAACGCCTGCGGGAAGTTCCCGAGGTGCCGGCCGCTGCGCGGGTCGATCTCCTCGGCGTACAGGCCGAGTGGGCCCGCGAACGACAGCAGCTTCTGGCAGAGCTTACGCGCCCGCAGATGCTCACCGATCATGGTGAACGCCGACACCAGCCAGAACGAGCAGATCGCGAACGTACCCTCCGCCCCCACGTCGTCGAGCCCCTCGTCGGTCTTCCCCGGCTGGTAGCGCAGCACCATCTCGTCGACGGTCAGCTCGTCGGCGATGGCGAAGACGGTGGCCCGCACCCGGGGGTCGGTCGGCGGCAGGAACCCCATCAGCGGGATGAGCAGGACCGAGGCGTCCAGGGCATCGGTGTCGTAGTGTGCGGTGAACACGCCTCGACCGTCGACGGCGTGGGCGCACACGTCGGCGTGGATCTCATTGGCGATCTTCCGCCAGCGGTCGGCGAGCGGGTGGTCCTCACGGATGCGCGCCAGCCTGGCCCCCCGGTCGACCGCCACCCAGCACATCACCTTCGACGAGGTGAAGTGCTTGGGCTCGCCGCGCACCTCCCAGATACCCCGGTCGGGCTCCTTCCAGTGCACGATCGCGTTCTCCACCTGCCGTTTGAGGATCCGCCAGATCCGCTCGTCGAGCCGGTCGCGCGACTTGGTGTGCAGGTAAACCGCGTCGAGCACCGCGCCCCACACGTCGTTCTGGCGGTGCTCGTACGCGCCGTTGCCGACCCGCACCGGACGGGCGCCCTCGTACCCGTGCAGCCAGTCCAGCACCCGCTCGGTCAGTTCCCGCTCGCCGCCGACGCCGTACATGACCTGGAGGTCCTGGTCGCGCTCGGCGACGTCGGCGATGAAGTAGAAGAAGTCGTTGGCCTCCCAGTCGAAGCCCAGCGTGTACAGGCCCCACAGGGCGAACGTGGCGTCGCGGATCCAGCTGTACCGGTAGTCCCAGTTGCGCTCGCCGCCGGGCTCCTCCGGAAGCGAGGTGGTCGCCGCGGCGGCGAGCGCTCCGGTGGGGGCGAACGTGAGGCCCTTGAGGGTGAGCGCACTGCGCTCCAGGTAGCTGCGGAAGCGGTGGTCGGGGAAGCGCCCGCGGGCCAGCCAGTGCTGCCAGTGGTGCGCGGTCCAGGTCAGGCGCGTCTGCGCCTCCTCGTAGGTGCGGGGCGGCGGGTGTTCGGTCCAGGTCAGCGCACAGAACCGGGTTTCGCCCTCCTTGAGCAGCGTCCGCGCGGTGGCGCGGCCGCCCTCGAAGCCGATGCGCATGTCCGTGGTGAGCACCAGCTCCAGGTCGGACCCCTCGGCGCGGGCCACGCCCTCGTGGTAGACGCGATCGGTGTACGACCAGCGCACCTGCCGCGCGCCGTAGTCGAACACCGGCTCGCAGTCCATGGTCACCTGCACCTCGCCGGACACGCACCGCACCGTCCGCAGCAGCACGTGGTCGGCGTCGTAGTCGGTGGGCGCCCGGCGATGACTCTTGGACAGCTCGTGCTCGTGATGCCACGGTCCGATGAGCAGCACGTCCCGCACGACGATCCAGCCGGTGGCGGTGCCCCAGCTCGTCTCGAGCACCATCGTGCCCGGAAGGTACCGCCGGTCGGCCGGCACGAGCACGTCCGCCGGACCCAGCCGGAACCCGCCGGCGTCCCGGTCCAGGATCGCGGCGAACACGCTCGGCGAGTCCATCCGGGGCAGACACAGCCACTCGACGTTGCCGCTCGGCGCGACGAGCGCCTGGGTCTCGCAGTCCGACAGGAACCCGTAGTCCGCGATCGGCGGGAACGGTGACTGCAGCCCGGCTTCGCGGCGGGTGAAGGGTCTCGCCTCGATGAGTTCGTCGGCTGCGGCCTCGTACACGTGCATCCCCCTGCCGACAGCAGAGCGTGCCTGGCCAGTTCCTTTTCGCCAATCACCGAATCCGGCGGCCCCAAACGTCGAGTGCGGCGGTGACCGCGCGGTTCAACCGACGTGGACCATGGGCCGGCGCCGGACGTCGTGTTCGGCCTCGCGCAGCACCTCGCGGGTCAGCGGCGCGATCTCGCCAGCTCCGAACACCAGGTAGCGCAGCAGGTCGACGACCGGGTTCCCCTCGGTCCAGCTGAAGTAGACGTGCGGCTTGCGCCCGGTCAGGTTGCGTATGCACAGCAGCAGCGCGGCGATGGCATTGGAGATCGATGGTCCCTCGAGCCGCAGGATCCGGAAACCGTACCGCTCCTCCCCGTACACCCGCAGCGGCGTCTCGAAGTCCGACGGGTCGGTCACCTTGACCTCGACGAACAGCACCGGAGCGTCGTCGGGAATGTGGTTGTCGCGGCGCTGCTCGGCCTCCTTCTCCCGGTACTCGCGCTCGTCACGCGTGTCGGGTTCGTTGGCGACGACGTGGATGTCGCCGTACGCCGCGGCGTCCTCGATGAACTGGCGGGCGACGTCGTCCATCTCGACACCCGTCGCCCGTAGCTCCATGGCGCGCACGAGCCGCGACAGCACGGAGAAGAAGATGATCCCGGCGATGAACAGCGACGCGATCTTCACGCCGTCGGGGCGCTGGATGATGTTGGCGATCGCGGTGTACACGAGAATGACCGTCACGACCGCGAACCCGATGGTCAGCCTGCGCCAACGGCGCCGGCGGACGGACAGGGTGACCGCGAACGCCGCAGACGTGATCACTACGAGGACACCGGTGGCGTAGGCGCCGCCCTGCCGGTTGACGTCGGCGTCGAAGAACGCCGTCACCGCGAACGCGATGATCGTGAGCACCAGCACGAGCGGCCGGACCGCCCGGGTCCACGCCGGCGCCATGCCGTAGCGGGGCAGGTACTGGGGGATGAGGTTGAGCAGGCCGGCCATCGCCGACGCGCCCGCGAACCACAGGATGAGCACCGTGCTGATGTCGTACGCGGTCCCGAAGATGTTGCCCAGGTGCTCGTGGGCCAGGTACGCCAGGGCCCGACCGTAGGCCCGGCCGCCCGGCTCGAACTCGCGCGGTGGGATCAGCAGCGTGGTCACGATGCTGCTGGCGATCAGGTACCCGCTCATGATGACCGCCGCAGTGGTCAGCAGCTTGTGCGCGCCTCTGATCCGGCCGTCGAGGTCGCCGGGGCGGCGGATGCGGATCAGCGGCATCACCGCGACGCCGGTCTCGAAGCCGGACAGGCCCAGCGCGAGCTTCGGAAACACCAGCAGCGCCACCGCCGCCATGGCGAGCGGGGTCGGGTACTCGCTGAACAGCAGGCCCCGCCAGGCCACCACCACGTGCGGGTGGGCGGCGACGGCCTGCAGCGCGGCGGCGACCACGATGAGGTTGAGGCTCAGATAGACCCCGACCAGCACGACCGCGATCGTGATGGCCTCCCGGAAGCCCCGCAGGAACACCGCCCCGAGCAGCGCGAGCAGCACCAGCGTCACGACCATCTGGTGGCCGCGCAGCGCCTGCGGCGTGAACGGGTTCTCCAGGATGTGCGCGGTCGCGTCCGCGGCCGAAAGGGTGATCGTGATGATGAAGTCGGTGGCCGCGAAGCCCAGCAGCGCCAGGACGAACAGCTTGCCGGTCCATTTCGGCAGCACCCGCTCCAGCATCACGATGGAGCCCTGGCCGTGCGGGCTCTCGCGGGCCACCCACCGGTACACCGGCAGCGCACCGAACAGGGTCAGCGCCACGAGCACGAGCGTCGCGATCGGGGCCAGCGCGCCGGCGGCCAGCGCCGCGATGCCGGGCTGGTAGCCGAGCGTGGAGAAGTAGTCCAGGCCGGTCAGGCACATCACCTGCCACCACGGGCGCCGGTGCGCCGGCTCCTCGGCGGCGTGCGGTCCCTCGACCGGTGACTTGCCCTCGTTGAGGTCGTCGAGCAGCCAGCCCCGCAGGCCTGCCCGGTGTTCGGCCGGCTTCGCCTCGACAACCATCTGTTCCATTGCGGGATCCGCTCGTCGTGCCGGTTACAGCGGGCTCGATACCCGGCTCCGGGTCGGGTAACCGGGTGCCGGACTCACGACCGGTCCGCCGCCTCGTGCCGGGACCAGCTGTCGAGCCGGTCGAGGATGGCGGGGTCGGCCGGCTGGATCTCCACGTCCGACGGCGGCTCGGCACCGTCGAGGAGGTCGGCCGTGGGCAGGGTCAACGTCATCGTCATCCCGCCGCCCGGCGTTACGTCGGGGTTGAGGTCGCCGCCCATGGCCTCCGCGAGGCCCCGCGACAGCGCGAGCCCGAGACCGACGCCGGACCCGTCGTCGTACTCCCCCGGCGGCTGGATCGGCGGGGAGAACTGTTCCCGGTCGGCCACCTGGACACCCGACCCGTGGTCGGTCACCCGTACCTCGACCTGCCCGCCGTGTTCACCGACGGTGAGGACCGGCGGCCGGTCGGCCGGGCTGAACCGCTGCGCGTTGGCGACGAGGTTCACCAGGACCCGCTCGAGCAGGGCCGGGTCGGCGTACACGTCCGGCACCTCGTCCGGGATCTCGATGCGCAGCCGGTGTCCGGCCTCGCCGAGGTCGTCGACGGCGCGGGGCAGCACCTCGGCGACGCTGACGAGCTGCGGGTGCATGCCGAGCGCCCCGGCCTGCAGCCGGCTCATGTCCAGCAGGTTGTCGACCAGGCGGGCGAGCCGTTCCAGGGACTCCTCGGCGGTGGCGAGCAGAACGGCGCGGTCCGGCGCGTCGCGCTCGGCGTCGCGGCCACGCAGCCTCCGTACCGCCGCCCGGGCCGACTCCAGCGGGGAACGCAGCTCATGACTGACGGCGCTGACCAGCGAGGTGCGCACCCGGTCCACCTCTTCGAGCGGCCCGACGGCGGCGGCCTGTTCGGCCAGCCGCTGCTGCCGCAGCGCGAGCGCGGCCTGCGCGGCGAACGCCTCCACGACCCTACGGTCCGCCGCGTCGAGCCCCCGGCCGCACAGCGCGAGCGACAGGTCCGCGCCGATCGGCACCTCGGCGTCGCCTTCGCCGGGTGCGGTGCACGGCGGCCCGCCGGCGGAGGCCACGACCCGCCACGCGGCCGGATCGTGGTGCCGCTCCGGCGTCAGCGGGGCGTCCGGCCGCAGCTCCAGCAGCGTGACGTTGTCCAGGGAGAAGGTCTCCCGTACCTGGTTGAGCAGCGCCTGCAGCGGTTGCTCACCGCGCAGGACGCTGCCGGCGACCGTGGACAGTGTTTCGGCCTCGGTGCGGGCGTGGATCGCCTCACCGGTACGGCGCGCGGCCAGCTGGACGACGGTGCTGACCGCGCCGGCGACCACCACGAACGCCAGCAGCGCGTACATGTGCTCGCGGTCGTCGATCGCGAGCGAACGGACGGGTGCCGTGAAGTACCAGTCGAGCAGGAGGAGCCCCGCGGCCGTGGCGAGCAGCGCCGGGTAGAGGCCACCCACGAGCGCGACCGCGAGGACGGCGAGCAGGAACGACAGGACGTCGGTCGCGAGCGAGTACCGGACCGGCAGCCGGAGCAGCACCATGGCCAGCAGCAGCGGACCGACGACGGCCAGCGCGAAGCCCGCGAGACGGCGCCTCATGGTCAGCCCGGCGGTGATGCGGACCGGGCGACGACCCCGCTTGGCCTCCTCGTGGGTGACCAGGTGCACGTCGATGTGCCCGGATTCGGCCGTGGTGGTGGTGCCGACGCCCGGCGAGAGCATCTGCGCGAGCCGGCCGCGCCGGCTGGCGCCGAGCACGAGCTGGGTGGCGTTGACGCCGCGGGCGAAGTCCAGCAGCGCGGTCGGGATGTCCGAGCCGACGACCTGGTGGTAGGTGCCGCCCAGCTCCTCGACGAGCACCCGCTGCCGGGCCAGGTGCGCCGGGTCGGCGCCGGCGAGGCCGTCGCTGCGGGCGACGTGTACGGCCATCAGGTCGGCGCCCTTGGTTCGCGCGGCGATCCGGCCGGCGCGCCGGATGACGGTGTCGCCTTCCGGGCCGCCGGTGAGGGCGACGACCACCCGCTCCCGCGTCTCCCAGGTGGTGTCGATGTGGTGGCCGGCCCGGTAGCGGTCGAGCTGGTCGTCGACCTTGTCCACCACCCACAGCAGCGCGAGCTCGCGCAGCGCGGTGAGGTTGCCGACCCGGAAGTAGTTGCTCAGCGCGGCTCCGACGCGGTCGGCCTTGTACACGTTGCCGTGCACCATACGGCGGCGCAGCGCCTCCGGGGTCATGTCGACCAGCTCGATCTGCTCGGCGCGGCGGACGACCTCGTCGGGGATGGTCTCCCGCTGCACCACGCCGGTGATCTGCTCGACGACGTCGTTGAGCGACTCCAGATGCTGGATGTTGAGCGTGGTCACCACGGTGATGCCGGCTTCGAGGAGCTGCTCGACGTCCTGCCAGCGCTTGGCGTTGCCGCTGCCCGGCACGTTGGTGTGGGCGAGCTCGTCGATCAGGGCGACCTGCGGGCGGCGCGCGAGGACGGCGTCGAGGTCCATCTCGGTGAACTCCGCGCCCCGGTAGGTCACCGTCTTGCGGGGCACGATCTCCAGGCCGTCCGCGAGGAGCCCTTCGATGACCCGCCGGCCGTGGGACTCGACCAGCCCGATGACGACGTCGGTGCCCCGGCTGCGCCGGCGCTGGCCCTCCTCGAGCATCCGGTACGTCTTGCCGACGCCGGGCGCCGCCCCGAGGTAGACGCGAAGCTGTCCGCGCGCCATGACGCCCCCTATCCGCGGTACGGGTACGCCCGGTCGAGATCGAGGTTGAGGCCGACGACGTTGACGGCCGGCTCCCCCAGGAAGCCGAGCACCCGTCCGGTGGTGTTCCGGTCCACCAGTCTCACCACGTTGTCCACGGTAGTGCCACGGATCCTGGCGATCCGGGCGACCTGCAGCCTCGCGTACGCCGGACTGATGTCCGGGTCGAGGCCGCTGCCGCTGGCGGTGACCGCGTCGGGGGGTACGGCCGGGTGGGCGGGCGCGTCGCCGCGCACCGGCGTGACGACGCCCCGGGCGTAGTCCTCGCCGGTCCGGGCGCACTCGACGGGCACGTGGGCGTAGGTCGCGATGAACGGTTCCGTGGGGCAGGGCTGGTTGAGGCTGACCACACGGTGCTCCCCGCGGAACACGGCCAGCACGGCGCCGACCCCGTCCGGCGTGCAGTACGGCCGGCGGCCGTCGACGCCCTCCAGTTCACCGACGGCGCGGCTGCGCGCGCAGACCTGCGTGAGCAGGCTCGGTCTGCCCGGGCCGTGGTCGACGACGTCGTTGGGACCGAGGTTGGAGCCGCCGCTCGCGGTCGGGTCGTAGCCGTTGCCGGTGCCGGCCGCCGACGGCCGCGACTGGAAGTACTGCGCGAGGGGTGCACCACCGGCAGCGGCGAACGACTGCCCGATCAGCCGGCTGCCGGCGACCCTGCCGTCGCGCGCGCGTACCAGCGACCCGTCGGCGTGGTACGACAGGCCGGGCAGCCGGGCGACGGCGACGATGACGAGCGGGTAGGCGATACCGGTGAGCACGGTGAGCACGAGCAGTACCCGCAGCGCGGCCACGTGCCGCGACAGCCAGTGCGGTAGGCGCATGGTCAGACCCCGGGCAGGAAGTGGACGGCCAGGTCGATGAGCTTGATGCCGACGAACGGCGTGACGATCCCGCCCACGCCGTAGACGAGCAGGTTGCGCCGCAGCAGCGCCGCGGCGCTGCTGGGCCGGTACCGCACCCCGCGCAGGGCGAGGGGGATCAACGCGACGATGACCAGCGCGTTGAAGATCACCGCGGACAGGATCGCCGAGCTGGGGCTGGCCAGCCGCATGACGTTGAGCCGGTCCAGGCCGGGATACACCGCGGCGAACATGGCCGGGATGATCGCGAAGTACTTGGCGATGTCGTTGGCGATCGAAAACGTCGTCAGCGCCCCCCGGGTGATCAGCAACTGCTTGCCGATCTGCACGATCTCGATCAGCTTGGTCGGATCGGAGTCCAGGTCGACCATGTTGCCGGCCTCCTTGGCCGCCGACGTGCCGGTGTTCATCGCCACCCCGACGTCGGCCTGCGCCAGGGCCGGGGCGTCGTTGGTGCCGTCACCGGTCATCGCGACCAGCTTGCCGCCCTCCTGCTCCCGGCGGATCAGGTCCATCTTGTCCTCGGGCTTGGCCTCGGCCAGGAAGTCGTCCACCCCCGCTTCGGCCGCGATCGCCCGCGCGGTCAGCGGATTGTCACCGGTGATCATCACCGTGCGGATCCCCATCCGCCGCATCGCGTCGAACCGCTCCCGCATCCCCGCCTTCACCACGTCCTTGAGATCGATGACTCCCAGGGCGCGGGCCGGCTCGCCGCTGCGCGCCTCGGCCACCACCAGCGGCGTGCCGCCGCTGGCGCTGACCCCGTCGACGACCATCGCGACGTGGTCGCTGGTGTGCCCGCCGTGGTCGCGGACCCACTTCAGGACCGCGCTGGAGGCGCCCTTGCGGATGCGGCGCACCACCCCGGCGCCCTCGGTCAGGTCGACGCCCGACATCCTGGTCTGCGCGGTGAACGGCACCCACGTCGCGCAGTTGACCTGCCGTTCGCGCAGCCCGTACCGCTGCTTGGCGTGCACGACGATGGAGCGCCCCTCCGGCGTCTCGTCGGCCAGGCTGGCCAACTGCGCGGCGTCGGCCAGCGCCTTCTCGTCCACCCCGTCCACCGGCGTGAACTCACGCGCCTGCCGGTTGCCCAGGGTGATGGTGCCGGTCTTGTCCAGCAGCAGCGTGTTGACGTCGCCGGCGGCCTCCACGGCGCGACCGGACATCGCCAACACGTTGCGCTGCACGAGCCGGTCCATGCCCGCGATGCCGATCGCGGACAGCAGCGCCCCGATCGTGGTCGGTATCAGGCACACCAGCAGCGACACCAGCACGACGCCGGTCACCCCGTGGCTGGTCAGCGCCGCGTTGTCGGGCGCGGCCGGGGTCTGTGCCTTCGAGTAGACCGCCAGCGGCTGGAGCGTCGCGACCGCGAGCAGAAAGATGATCGTCAACGCCGCGAGCAGGATGTTCAACGCGATCTCGTTGGGCGTCTTCTGCCGGTTGGCGCCCTCGACGAGGGCGATCATCCGGTCGATGAAGCTCTCCCCCGGCCGCTGCGTGATCCGCACGACGATCCGGTCACTCAGCACCTTCGTGCCGCCGGTCACCGCCGACCGGTCCCCACCGGACTCCCGGATCACCGGCGCCGACTCACCCGTGATCGCCGACTCGTCGACGCTGGCGATGCCCTCCACCACGTCCCCGTCGCCCGGGATGGTCTGGCCCGCCTCGATCACGACGATGTCGCCGAGGCGCAGCAACTGCGCCGGTACGGCCTCCTCGTCGGGGCGCTCGGCACCGGGCGTCCAGTCCCGCAGCCGTCGGGCCACGGTCTCCTTCTTCGCCCGGCGCAGCGTCTCCGCCTGCGCCTTGCCACGGCCCTCGGCGACCGCCTCGGCGAGGTTGGCGAACACCACCGTCAGCCACAGCCAGCACGTGGTCAGCCACGCGAACACTGTCGGGTGCACGATCGCGAGAACGGTGGTGAACGCCGATCCGATCTCGACGATGAACATGACCGGGTTGCGCCACAGCGCGGCCGGGTTGAGCTTGCGCAGCGCGTCCGGGAACGACCTGATGAGCTGTTTCGGGTCGAGCAGGCCGCCGCGCACCCGGGTGGGGCCGTGCGGCGGTGGCGGCTGGGCCACCCGTGGCGACTGCTGAGCGGCAATGGACATGGTCAACCGCACTCCATCGGTCACAGGCCTTCGGCGAGGGGGCCGAGCGCGAGGGCAGGCAGGTAGGTCAGCGCGACGGCGATCAGGACGACGCCGACGACCATGCCGGCGAACAGGGGCTGGTGGGTCCGCAGCGTGCCGGCCGACACCGGTACGGGCCGCTGCGCCGCGAGCGCCCCGGCGAGGCCCAGGACGAAGATCATCGGTACGAAACGGCCGAGGAGCATCGTCACGCCGAGGGTCGTGTTGTACCAGGCGGTGTCGGCGTTCAGACCGGCGAACGCCGAGCCGTTGTTGTTGGCCGCCGAGGTGTACGCGTAGAGCACCTCGGACAGTCCGTGCGGGCCGGTGTTGAGCATCGACACCCGCGCCGCCTTCAGCGCCATCGCCGCCGCCGCACCAACGAGGACCAGCCCCGGCGTGGTCAGGAAGTACAGCGACGCGAACTTGATCTCACGCGCGCTGATCTTCTTACCGAGGTACTCCGGGGTCCGCCCCACCATCAGGCCGGCCACGAACACCGTGATCACGGCGAGCACGAGGATGCCGTACAGCCCCGAGCCCGTCCCACCCGGCGCGACCTCACCCAGCATCATGTTGGCCATCGCCACCCCGCCGCCGAGCGCGGTGTACGAGTCGTGCACGGAATCCACCGCGCCGGTCGAGGTCAGCGTGGTGGCGGCCGCGAACGTCGCCGACTGCGGTACGCCGAACCGGGCCTCGACCCCCTCGGTCGCCGCGCCCACCGCCTGCGGCACGGTGCCCCGGTGGGCGAGCTGGAAACCGTTGATCGCGATGACACTGCCGAGCGCCAGGACGGCCATGACGAGCGCGATCGCGAGCCCCTGCCGCTTGTCGCCGACCATGCGGCCGAACGCCCGGGGCAGCGAGAACCCGATGACCAGCAGCAGGAAGATCTGCAGCCAGTTGGTCCAGGAGGTCGGGTTCTCGAACGGGTGGGCGCTGTTGGCGTTGTAGAAGCCGCCGCCGTTCGTACCGAACTCCTTGATGATCTCCTGGCTGGCCACCGGCCCACCGGGGAGGCGCTGCGCCGCGCCGGCGGGGGTGTGCGCGTCGTGGCCGGCCGACAGGTTGTCCACCGCGCCCGCAGCGACGAACACCAGCGCGCCGACCACCGCGACCGGAAGCAGGACCCGCAGGCAGACGCGGACCAGGTCGACCCAGAAGTTGCCCAGCCGCCCCGTGCGGCCCCGGGCGAAGCCGCGCACCAGCGCCACCGCCACCGCGATGCCGACCGCCGCCGACGAGAAGTTCTGCACCGTCAGGCCGGCCATCTGCACCAGGTGACCCATCGTGGACTCACCGGAGTACGACTGCCAGTTGGTGTTGGTCACGAAGCTGGCCGCCGTGTTCCAGGCCTGGTCAGGCTTTACCGGGGGCCGGCCGAGCGACAACCACAGGCGGTTCTGCAGCCGCAGGAACGCGTACAGGAACAGGACCGACACCGCCGAGAAGGCCAGCACGCTCCGCGCGTACCCGCCCCAGTTCTGCTCGCCGTCGGGGTCGACCCCGACCAGCCGGTAGATGACGCGCTCCACCCGCCAGTGCCGCCGCCCGGTGAACACCCGGTACAGCCAGTCGCCGACCGGGCGGTACGCCGCCGCCAGCGCGACCACCAGGGAGACGATCAACAGCGCACCCGCGCCCGTCGAGCCCACCTAGAACCGCTCCGGAAACAGCAGCGCCACGACCAGGTACCCCAGCAGCGCCACGGCGACAATCAGACCCGCCAGGTTCTCGGCGTTCATCTCGCCTCCTGTCTTCACCGCCGCTCCACCTGTCTTCACAGCCGCTCCACCGCGCGCAGCACCAGCGCCGCTACGGCGAAGACGGCGACCGTCAACAGCACGAAGAGCACGTCGGCCATGTCGGACACTCCAGGTTCCGGCCCCGGCGGACGCGTCGGCGCGCCCCCGTCGGGAACAACTCACCGAACCGGTCGACCGGAAACCACCCGCGGGCCGCCAACCGACAGTGTTTGATGCGCCCGGGTTACCGGGCACATGGGTCGTGGCCGTACGTCGATCACCGTTGGAGACCGTCACGATGTTGCGCGAAGCCGGAGAGAGCCGCGACAGCGGCGGGCGCACCGGGCACGGTGTGTCCGCCCGGCGGCGGGTGGCCGTCGCGGGCGCGGTCGGCGTCGTCGTGGCCGCGCTGTCACCGCTGGTCCTGCCGGTGGCGCTGGCCCCGTTGACCGGGTGGGACGTCGCGGCGGTGACGTTCGTGCTCTGGGTCTGGCTGAGCATCTGGCGCCTGGACGGCCAGCAGACCGCCCGGCACGCCGAGCGGGAGGACCCGACCCGGGCCGCCTCGGACGCCGTCCTGCTCTCGGCGGCCGTGGTCAGCCTCGCCGCGATCGGCTTCGTGATCGTGCAGAGCGGGTCGGGCGGCGGTCTGCAGCGCGGCGTTCAGATCGGCTTCGGCATCGCGAGCGTCGTGCTTTCCTGGTCGGTGATCCACACCGTGTTCACGCTGCGGTACGCGCGGATGTACTACGAGGGTGGCGACGGCGGGATCGACTTCCACGACCGGGCCAAGCCCCGGTACTCCGACTTCGCCTACCTGGCCTTCACCGTCGGCATGACCTTCCAGGTCTCCGACACCGAGGTCAACGCCTCCGCCATCCGCGCCACGATCCTGCGGCACGCGCTGCTGTCGTACCTGTTCGGCACGGTCATCATCGCGTTGACGATCAACCTGGTGGCCGGGCTGACGAAGTAGGCCGGCCACCAGGCCCCGTCCCTCAGCCGGCCCGACTCGGCTCGCCGGCGGCCAGCGGCCGCAGCCCCTCCAGCGCGGCGGGCAGCGGGCGGGTGTGCAGCACGCCGAGGCGCTGCGTCGCCCGGGTCAGCGCCACGTACAGGTCGCTGCGTCCGCGCCGGGACTCGGCCGCGATCAGCCCCGGCTCGACGACGATGACGGAGTCGAACTCCAGGCCCTTGGCCTGCCGTACGGTCAGCACGACGACCCGGCGCTCCAGGTCGGGCTGGTCGCCCACGGCCGCCTCGGGCAGCGCCTTCGTGACCGACCGGCCGAGCTCGTACTCGCGTCCGGCGGGCACGATCACCCCGATCCTGCCGTCGGCCACCTCGGCGACCTCCCGCGAGACGACGTCGACCAGGCACTCGTCGAGCCGGGTCGGCTCCACCCGCAGGCGCCACGGCTCGACCCCGCTGTGCCGTACCGAGCGCGGCGGCCGCAGCGACGGGTCGATGCCGGCGAGCACCTCGGCGCCGACCGCCATGATCTCGGCCGGGGTGCGGTAGTTGACGCTCAGCTCCGCCAGCCGCCAGCGGTGGTCCACGTACGGCTCGAGCGCACGCTGCCAGGATGTGGTGCCGGCCAGCTCACCGGTCTGTGCCACGTCACCGACCACGGTCATCGAGCGGCTCGGGCAGCGGCGCATCAGCAGCCGCCACGCCATCGGCGACAGCTCCTGCGCCTCGTCGACGACGATGTGCCCGAAGGCCCATTTGCGGTCGGCGGCGGCGCGCTCGGCCGGGGTCAGCCGGGCCTCCTCGGCGTGCCGGTCGGCCAGCCGCTCGGCTTCGATCAGGTCGGTGGCGGCCAGGATCTCCGACTCGGCCTCGTCTTCGAAGTCGAGCGAGGCCGAGCCGGACATGATCTCCAATGCGCCCTCGGCGTACGCGATCCGGGCCCGCCGCCGCTTCTCCGCGAGGGCGTCGACCGGCCGGTTGTCCTCGCCGAGCAGCTCGGCCGCCTCGTCGAGCAGCGGCACGTCCGCCGGGGACCAGCCACCGCCGGGCTCGCGCCGCAGCAGCGCCCGCTCGGCCTCGGTCAGCTGCGGCGCCGCCGTGGCGAGCCGGTCGTCGGAGGCGTACAGGCCGCGGAGCAGTTGCCGCGGGGTGAGGATCGGCCACATCCAGTCCAGCGCGGCCTGGATCTCCGGCTCCTCCCGCAGTTCGCGCCGGATCTCGGCCAGGTCGGCCTCGGCCAGGATCTGCGGGTCGCCGGGCGCGTCGTCGCCGCCGAGCGGGTCGTCGGCGTACGGGTCGCTGCCGATGCGGTCGGCGAGCTGCAGCGACAGCGCGTGAATGATCTCGGTGTCGAAGATGGGGCGGGCCAGGTTGTGCAGCTTTCCGGAGCGCCGCGCCACCGCTCGCGCGTCCTCGCAGACGGCTCGGTCCAGCCGGAGCACGTCCCCGTCGATGGCGAGGTCGAAGCACTTGTCGGGCACCCGCTGCTGGTCGCGGATCGCGGCCGCGAGCACCTCGGTCATGACCTCCCGGCCCTTGATCTCGGCGACCTCCGGCGGCTCGAGCCGGCGGGCGGTGATGCCCGGGTACAGGTCGCCGAGGGTGCACAGCAGCACGCCCGTCTCGGCCAGCGACGGCAGCACCTGGGAGATGTAGCGCAGGAACGTCTCGTTCGGTCCCACCACCAGCACCACCCGCGTGGAGAGCTGCTGGCGGTACGTGTAGAGCAGGTACGCGACGCGGTGCAGCGCGACGGCGGTCTTGCCGGTGCCCGGGCCGCCCTGCACCACGAGCACGCCGCCCGGCTCGGACCGGATCACGCGGTCCTGTTCGGCCTGGATGGTCTCGACGATGTCCTTCATCCGCCCGGTACGGCGGGCGTCGAGCGCGGCGAGCAGCGCCGCCTCGCCGGTGACCTCTTCATGGGCGCCGGGCCGGGCGGCGTTGAGGTCGAGCACCTCGTCGTCCAGGCCGACCACGGTCCGGTTCCGGCTGCGGATGTGCCGGCGCCGCGTGACGCCTTCGGGCGAGGCCGCCGTCGCCAGGTAGAACGGGCGGGCTGCCGGCGCCCGCCAGTCGATCAGGAGCGGCTCGTAGTCGCCGTCGTCGTCGAAGATGCCGATCCGGCCGATGTACCGGCGCTCGTCGGAGTCGAAGTCCAGCCGGCCGAAGCACAGGCCGTTCTCGACCGCGCTCAGGTGGGCGAGCTGGTCGGTGTACATGGTGATCGCGGTCTCGCGCTCCGAGCGCGCCTGCGGAGTGCCGCCGGTCGCCCGCAGCGCGGTGTCCAGCCGCTCCGACGACTGCGCCCGCAGCTCGTCGAGCCGCCGGTACAGCTTCGATACGTATTCCTGCTCCCGGCCCAGCTCCGGATGGTCGGCCCGAACGCCGCCAGCGCTTGACAAACTGACTCCCCGTCCACTATTCTTTGGCGACAGAACGGCATTTGCGCCGTTCTTTTTTTATGCCCGAACCACCAAAGATAGCGTGTCCACCGCGCTCCGGTGACATTCATGCACGGCAATTGATTGCCGGCCGCGCGTCCGACCGGGAGTCCTCGCCTCAGCCGCCGTACTCACCGCCGCCGGTCCGGTCGGCGCCGGCGCCCTCCTCGGGGTTGTACGCGCGGTCCGGGTCGGTGTCCGAGCCGCCGACGAGCGAGCCGCCGACGCTGCCGGCGGTCGTGGCGTCGCTGGTGCCGCCGCCCACCGGGGTGCCCATACCCCCGCTCGTCGCGTCGCCCGTGGTCGTCGGGGCCACGCCGGGCCCCTGCCGTGCGGCGCGGTGCACGCTCGCCGGGCCGGCCTTACCGCCGGTCGTCGTCACCATGCCCGGTGTCTCGGTCGGTCCGCCGTCGCGGTAGGTCTGCGGGTCGATCGGGTGGTCGGCCACGTCGTCACGTTCGGCCGCCTCCCTTGCCTGCCGTGCCTCGTCCTCCGGCTCGGTGATCTCGTCCAGGTAGCCGGGGCCGTACAGTCCTCGCTGGTCGAGCGCCTCCTCGGCGCCGCGCTGCGCGGAGTTCCGGTCCTGGGGGTCGCCCACGTCGCTCACCTCACCACACTCGATCTCTTACCGCCGGGGGTACCACCTGTCTGCTTGCCCCTGGCAATCTGACTGGTTGCCCCTGGCAATCCGGGCGAAACCTCGCGGCCGTGGCCGGCTGAACACCGCCTGCGACACCGGCGCGTTGCCGCACGTAGAGGGCCGTTTCGGCGTACCGTCAGAGAGCCGCCCATCGGCTGTCGTCGAAAAACCTCGCTGCAGGCGCACCCGGCGCTCACCGGACGGGCCACTCGCCGACGTCAGTGGGACGGGCACGGCACGAGCGAGAGGACGTTGCATGGGATCGCTTCGTAGGACCGGCGCCTGGCTCGGCCTTGCCGAGGACGACGACGACCTGGACGCCGACGTCGAAGACGACTACGCCGACGGCCGCTACTCCGCCGACAGTCACTACTCCGACGACCCGGGCCGGCCCGCCGGCCAGCGGTACCGGCGTCGCCCCGCGCTGGACCGGCGGACCGCACGTGACCCCCGGGACGCGCGGACGCCCCGGAGCGCACCCGAGCGCGACAGCGCCGGGGACGCGGAGGCCGACAGTTTCCAGATCGCCACGATCCACGCACGCGGCTTCCGCGACGCCCGGACCATCGGGGAGTACTACCGCCAGGACATCCCGGTGGTCATCGACCTGTCCGGGCTCGAGGATCCGGACGCGCGCCGTATCGTCGACTTCGCAGCCGGCCTGATCTTCGGCCGGCGCGGCGGCATCCACCGCCTCGCCCGTGGGGTCTTCCTGCTCTCGCCGCTGGGCACCGGCATCCTGTCCGGCGACCGGGCGCCGTCGACCAGCGGCGACTTCTTCGACCAGTCCTAACTTGGTGTGTCCCCGTTAGGACCGAAGTGCACTCATCTGGCTCCCCTCTACGTCAAGAGACGGCGAGAAGGGGTGTTCTAGGTGGGTGTCGGCAGGCCCGGGAAGTGACTGTTCCAGAGAACCGACCGTGGGGATTGGGTCAGCCGCGCTGGATTGCAGAACCGGTCCCCGGTGTCCTCCCGGGCCCGTCCCGGCCGCCTGACGACAGTCGGCCCCGCGCCGCGATTGCCAGCGGCATCGAAAGCAGGCCGACCACCAATACCAGCACGGACGCGGCCACCATGGATGACCACGCCGGGGTGACGGGCCTGCCGGGGCCGCTGTCGTCGAGCATCGCACCGAGCGAGTTCAATGCCAGCATTCCGATCGGCGTGAGCAGGATCAGCAGCGCCCAGACGCCGCGGTAGTCGTGCCGGGCGGCCAGGCCGAGCGCGAGCAGCGCCCCGCCGATCAGCAGTGTCACCGCAGCCGCCGGCAATGCCGTTGCGGCGGCATCGTAGTAGTAGCCGCCGGAGAAGACGAAGCGCGGCGCGGTGCTGGCGGCGACCGGCACGCTCGCTGCCGCGGCGGCGAGCGGTATCAGCCGAACCCACCAGGGTTGCCATCCTATCGCGCCGAGCGCGACGATACCGAGCACGAGCTGGGGCAGCAGCACGAACAGCGGCGGCCGGTGCATTCCGGTCACCATCGCAGCCAGCACGACGCTTCCCGCAGTCACCAGCACGGCGAGGCCGACCGCCCACCGGAACCACCGGCCGGGCGCGACAACGTGCACGACGACGGCCAGCAACCAGGCTGCCCACGCTGGGACGCCGAGCGACAGGAAAGGCCCGCGCTGCGGAAACCACGGTGCCGTGGACGCCACCGCCTCGAAGATCGCCCACCCGGTCGCGAACGCGGCTAGCGTGGCCAGCGCGAGCAGGCCGGCGAGCCGGAAACCGGGACCGAGGCCTTGCGCGATCCGCAGGTGCTGGCGCAGCCCACCGGCCGCGAGGTCCGCGACGTCGGCGGCCGAAGGTCTCTTGCGGTCGGGCGTGGCCAGGGACAGGTAGGTGTCCACCAACTCCGAACCACGCTCACGCCGATAGTCGGCCGGATAGAACAGCGCCGTCCAGCGCGCATAGCGGCGTTCCAGATCGGTCATGGTCGAGCCTCCCTGGTTTTGCCCTTCCGGGCGGTCACGCCGGCGTTCCGCCGGGCTCATGCGACCCCTCCACTGAGGCGGGGCGCGGCCTGGATGGCGCGCAACCGGGCGGTTGCGGCATCGACGTTGCGGCGCATGCGTTCGGTTTCGGTGGCCAGCACCTCGCCGCCGGGCTCGGTGAGCTGGTAGTAGCGGCGCCGCCGGCCTTCGACGATCTCCTCGTGGTCAACGCGCACCAGGCCGGCGTCGACCAGCCGGTCGAGCGCCCCGTACAGCGTGCCGGGTCGCAGCGAGATGTGGCCGCCGGACAGCCGGTCCACCTCGGCGATCAAGCCGTACCCGTGCAAAGGCTCGCCGGCCAGGGCCGTGAGGATCAAGAACGTGGGTTCTCGCAGCGGGGTCTCCACGCGAGCCAATATATCGGCTGCGAAGGTATGACGGAAGATTGCCACCGCCGGACACAACCCGGATACAGATGCGTCGTCACCGCATCCGGAACCTTGTCCCAGCGACACGCCGACGGCGGTGCCCCCGGATGGAGGCTCGATCCACGGCGCATCGGGGCGTGGAAGCTCAGCATCCGCTCATGGCTCCCCTCTGTGTCAAGAGGCGGCGAGGAGGAGTGTTCTAGGGTGGGTGTCGGCGGGTCCGGGAAGTGACTGTTCCGAAGAGCTGACCTTGGGAATTGGGTCAGCCGCGCTGGATTGAAGAGCCGCTCCCGCTTGTCCTCCCGGGCCCGTCCTCGCCGCGTTGGCATCTCTGATCATCTGCTTGTAGACCAGGTCGGACAGTCGGCGTTTGAGGGCGCGTATGGCTTCCATGGGGGTTTTGCCGGCGGCGAGTTTGCGCCGGTAGTAGGCGCGGCCTTCGGTGTCGTTGCGCAGTTGGACGATGGCCATGATGTGCAGGACGCGGTTGATGCGCCGGTTGCCGGCGCGCGAGAGCCGGTGGCGTTCCTGGTCGCCGGAGGAGGCGTCCAGCGGTGCGGTGCCGTTCCAGGAGGCGAAGTGGCCGCGGCTGGCGAAGCGGGTGATGTCACCGATGTCGCCGAGTAGCCGGGCGGCACCGGACGGGCCGATGCCGTTGAGTTCTTGCAGGCTGCTGCCGGTGGTGGTGACGAGTTCGGTCAGCTGCGCGTTGGCCGCTTTGATCTTCTTGTCGATGACGGCGAGTTCGGTGATGAGCTCGGAGGCCAGTTGGCGGCGGGTGCGGCCGACGATGTCGCGGGGGCGGACCGTGTTGAGTAGTGCGCGGGCTTGGGGTGCGGACAGGTACTTCTTTGCCCCGCCCGGCACCAACTCCAGCAGCAGGTGGTGCAGCCGGCTGATGGTCTCGGTGCGGGCCCGGCCGAGGCCGTCGCGGCGGTCGACCAATAGTCGCAGCGCCACGGTGGTGTCATCGACGGCGACCTGCCGCAAACCGTTGGTGCGTAAGGCGACCACGGCCACTGAGTGGGCGTCGACGGGGTCGGTTTTGCGGCCCTGGCCGGTGGCGAACACCCGGGCCCGAGCGGACAGTTTCGCCGGCACGTCGAGTACGGTTTCGCCGTCGGCGACCAGGCGCTGGGCGATGTGGCGGCCGATGCCGTTGCAGCCTTCCACCGCCCAGGTGCGATCCGGATACGTTCGGCCGACCTTGAGCATCGCCTGGTAGCCGACGGTGTCGGTGCCGAACCGGCCCTGGGCCAGTACCTTCTCGCGGTCGTCGATGACCTCGATGGTGGCCGAGCGTTTGTGTGGATCCATCCCGATGATCACACGCCGCACGGTGCCCTCCTCGATCAGACTGAGCTGATGTCGGCGAGGAGGGCATCGCTACTTTGAGCTGGGCAAACCCCTCTGGAGCCTCTCCGCGCCACGGTGACCGGCGGGGCGCATGCCAAAAGAGAGCCACACCAACCTACGGCGGGCAGCCGATGAGAGAGCTATCCCGCCGGTCACCTCGACCTAGCCTGGCCGGGCTGCGGTCGTAACACCAGTAGATAAGTAGCCGCTGACAGCGCGCTGGAGACGACCGGATCTGCCGATGGGTGGACGTTGTGCTTCGGTTCGTCAGGAGATGGGTTCTGCGCTTCCCCCGAACGTCGCGCGGTAGTCCCGCGGCCGGTGCCCGGTCAGGCGGGTGAAGACGGCGCTGAACGTCCCGGGGTCGCGATAGCCGACATCGGCGGCGATGCTGGCGACTGTCCGCTCGGTGGCCTCGAGCAGGTGTTTCGCCGTGCGCACCCGTTGCGCCTGCAGGTATCCGAGCGGGGTCTGGCCGGTCTCGCCGCGAAACCGCCGCAGGAGGGTTCGTGTGCTGACGTGGAACGTCGCGGAGAGCAGCCCGAGGTCGTAGCGCTCGCGCACGTTCTGGTCCAGCCAGCGTTTGACGCCTTGCGAGAACTGGCTGCCGGTGGCCGGCAACAGCTCCGCGTCGACGTACGGAGCCTGGCTCGACCGCGCGTCGTCGACGAGCGCGACACGCGCGGTGGCGCGGGCGACGCGGTTGCCGTTGTGCTCGCGGATGAGGCCGAGGGCAAAGTCGTACATCGCGCTGAACGCGCCTGTCGTGGTCACCCCGCTGTCGGTGACGACGAGTTTCTCCGGTCTGACGTCGGTGCCGGGGCAACGGTCTGCCAGCCGGTCGGCAAACAGCCACGCGGTCGTCGACTCTCGCCCGTCAAGCAGGCCGGCGTCGGCCAGCAGGAACGCGCCGACACAGATCGACACCAGCGCGACTCCCGATTGCGAGCTGGACCTGATGGTTTCGATCTCCGGACCGAGCGACGTGAGCGTCGCGTGCAGGTCGAGTCCGGGGCACAGCTCGAACCCGGGTACGACGAGGACATCGACCTGCCGCACCGGCACGACTGTGATCGCCACACCGCCGGAGGCGACCACGCGCCGCCGCGGCGACAGGATCGACACGTCGTACAGCGGATCCCTGGTCGCGTTGGCCGCGGCGATGTGCGAGGCCATCGTGAGGAGGTCGGGAACCCCGAAGACCTCCGACGCGAAGCATCCTGGATACGCGAGCACACCGACACGAAGCGGGGTCACCATGGTGGCGAGATTACCCGGACATGTGGCGATCTCGCCCCTGGCCGAACCAGACACTCCCGCCCGACGATACGGCTATGGCGATCACTGAACCGCAAGCGGACGACGCTCTCGCGGACTTCTCGACACGGCTTATCGACATCGAGGGCGTCACCAAGACCGTCTACGTCGGCGGGTCCGGGCCGGCTGTCGTGCTGATGCCGGAGATGCCCGGCATCAGCCCGGACGTCGCCCGCCTGGCGCGCTGGATTCGAGACGCGGGATTCACGGTCTACCTTCCGTCGCTGTTCGGTATCGACGGCGCCTTCCCCAGCACCGCCGACGGGGAGAAGGTCGTCCGCCGCGCCTGCGTCAGCGCCGAGTTCCGCGCGTTCGCCGGTGGCGGCACAAGCCCGATCACGGCCTGGCTTCGCGGGTTGGCCAGGACGGCGCTGGCCGAGTGCGGCGGGCCCGGCGTGGGAGCGATCGGGCTGTGCTTCACCGGCAACTTCGCGCTCACCATGACACTCGAACCGGCCGTCATCGCGCCTGTGGTCAACCATCCCTCGCTGCCACTGGACGACCCCGCCGGGCTGGAGATCAGCGACGAGGACGCCGCGATGGTGCGCGAGCGCATCGAGCGTGATGGGCTGACGGTGCTCGCCTACCGTTTCGACAACGACCGGTGGTGCACCGGCCAACGGTTCGCCGCCTACCGGGCGCTCCTCGGCGACGCGTTCGACGGACGCGTCGTCCCGGGCGAGACGGCCAACCCCGAGCCACCCCCGTTCTTCCGTGATGTCGTCGGCTGCCCCCACAGCGTCGTCACAGCCCATCTCGTCGACCAGCAGGGACACCCCACACTGCGCGCCCGAGACGAGATCCTGGCCTTCCTGGCCGAACGGCTCGGCCACGACGATCCAAGGGGGCATGAGACGCATTGACGTACTCTCATGCCGCATTCCGCGCGGTTCTTGGCGGGCGGGCGCTCACGCCCGACCGCGACTCTGCGCTGACGAGCCCGTTCGTGTGACATGCCTCGCACGGTGACCACCCGGCTGGCCACGGCAATAGGGACACACTCAGTAAGCACGGCTGTCACGGGGTCGGTGGCCCCACCTGGACCTTGCGGCCGACGCCGGCCCGGAACTGCGCGAGGGCGTCGGCGTACGCCTCGAGCGGGAACCGGTGGCTGATGAAGACCTCGGGCCGCAACACGCCGCCGACGAACAGCTCGCCGGCCCGCTCGTAGCTGTGCAGCACCGCCATCGAGCCCGTAATCGTGATCTCCTGGTTATAGATCTTGTACGGCTCGACGGTCACCCGCGCTCCGTAGTCGGCCACGCCAAACTGCAGGAACGTGCCGCCCCGGCCGACACGCCGCAGCCCGTCGGAGATGGCCGCCTCGACGCCAGTGCAGTCGATGACGACGTCCCAGCCGCGCGGCGCCTCCAGTTCGTCGGCGCTCGTCACCGCGGCGGTGCAGCCCAGCAGCTTCGCCGTCGCCAGCCGCTCCGGGTTGAGGTCGACCATCGACACGCTGGCCGCCCCCGCCCGCTTCGCCAGCTCCATCATCATCAGGCCCATCGTGCCGGAGCCGTAGATGAGGTAGTGGTCGGCCATCCGGCGCGGCAGCACGTCGAAGCCGCGTACCGCGCACGACAGCGGCTCGATGAGCGCCGCGTCGGCGACGGCGACCCCGGCCGGCAGCCGGTAGCAGTTCTTCACCGGCGCGAGCGCGTACTCGGCGGCGCCGCCCGGCACGCTGATGCCGATGCCGCCCCAGTTCTCGCACAGGTTGCCGCGGGCCCGGCGGCAGTAGTAACACTCTCCGCAGTGCAGCGACGGGTCGACGGCGACCGCGTCGCCGACGCGCACCTCGGTGACGTCGGCGCCCACCTCGACGACCTCACCCGCGAACTCGTGGCCGGGCACGATCGGGTACGCGGGCGCGAACTCGCCGTCCATGATGTGCAGGTCGGTGCCGCAGATCCCGCAGCCGGCGACGCGGACGACCACGTCCCGTGGGCCGGGCGTCGGATCCGGAACGGTCTGGATCTCGATTAGACCGGGCTCGACGATGACGGCTGCTTTCATTTGACGGCTCCCATTGACAGTCCGCGTACCAGCTTGTTCTGCGCCAGCCAGCCGGCCAGCAGCACGGGGAGGGACACCAGCGTCGCGGCGGCGCACAGCCGGGCGAGGAACAGCCCCTCCGAGGAGATGAACCCGACCAGGAAGATCGGCGCCGTACCGGATCGGGTGGCGGTCAGGTTGACGGCGAAGAAGAACTCGTTCCAGGCGAAGATGAAGCAGATCAACGCCGTGGCGGCGATTCCGGGCGACACGATCGGCCCGATCACCTTGCGGATCGTCAGTCCGAGCCCGGCGCCGTCGACCGCGGCCGCCTCGACGACCGAGCGCGGCACCTCCAACAGGAACGAGCGCATCATCCACACCGCGAGCGGCAGGTTCATCGCGGTGTAGAGGATGACCATCGTCCAGATGTTGTCGAGCATCCCCAACTGCTTGACCACGAGATAGATCGGCAGCAGCGCGGCGACGGCCGGCAGCATCTTCGTGGAGATGAAGAAGAACAGGGCGTCGCGCCACTTGCCGACCGGCCGCATCGACAGCGCGTACGCCGCCGGCGTGGCCAGCACCAGCACCAGCAGCGTGGAGAACCCGCTGGCCATCAGTGAGTTCAGCAGGTACGGCGTGACGTTGCGGCCGAAGATCTGCCGGTACTGGTCCAGCGTCGGGTGGAACAGCCAGGCCGGCGGGTTGCTCGCCGCGTCCTGCTCCCGCTTGAACCCGGTCAGCACCATCCACAGCACCGGGAAGACGAAGACGATGCCGACCGCCCACGCGGTGACCGTCCAGGCCGCCTTTCTCATCGCCCCTCCTCCATCCGGAACAGGCTGGAGATGACCCGCAGCGCGAACGTGGCCACGACGATCGTGCCGATGACCACCACGACCCCGGCCGCGGCCGCCTCGCCGTACTCGAACTTGCGGAACGTGGTCAGGTAGATCTCGTACGGCAGGTTGGTCGTCGCCGTACCCGGGCCACCCTGGGTGATGGTGAAGACCGCGTCGAACGTCTGCACCAGGTAGATCGAGCCGAGCAGGGCGCCCAGCTCCAGGTACTGCCGCAGGTGCGGCAGCGTCATGTGGGTGAAGACCTGCCGCGCCGACGCGCCGTCCACCCGGGCCGCCTCGAGGACCTCCTCGCTCTGGCTCTGCAGCCCGGCCAGCAGGATCAGCATCATGAACGGGGTCCACTGCCAGACGAGGGTCGCCACCACGGCCACCATCGGGTAGCTGGACACCCAGTCGGTATGCCCACCCAGCAGGCCATTGATCAGACCGTACGCCGGGTTGTAGATGGCGTGCTTCCACAGCAGCGCCGCGGCCATCGGCATCACCAGGAACGGCGTGATGAGCAGCGTCCGCACGACGCTCCGGCCGGGGAACCTGCGGTCGAGCAGGACAGCCAGGCCGAGGCCGAGGAGCAGTGACACGAGTACCGCGCCGGCCGTCAGCACGATCGTGTTGACCAGCGCGGCGCGCAGCCGCGCGTCGGTGAGGACGCTGGCATAGTTGGCGAGACCCACGAAGTGGCGCTCGCCGGGACGCAGCGCGTTCCAGCCGAGCGTGGACAGATAGAGCGTGACGAGGAACGGCACCTGCGTCACGATGATCGCGAAAATCAGTGCCGGCAGCAGCGGCAGCCGGCGTGCCCAGCGGTCCCGCGCGTCGGCGCGCTTCGGTTGCGTCACCGCGCGGGCACCGGCCGGCGCGGCGCCGGTGGCAATCGCCTGAGTCACGTACCCGGCCCTCCCATCCGGTGGTGGGGCGCGCCACCGTGCGGCGGCGCGCCCACTGCCCTTATTTCCGGTACTTCTTCGCGACGTCCTCGGCCAGCTTCTGGCCGTTGGCGAGGGCCTGGTCGACCGGTGTTCCGTTCGCGATGCACGCGGCGACGTCCTGGGACACCTTCGTACCGAGGTCGGCGAACTCCGGGATGTCGACGAACTGCACGCCGACCGTCGGCCGCGGCTGCACGCCGGGGTTGACCGGATCAGCCTCCTCGATGGCCTTGAGCGTGACGTCGGAGAACGCCTTGGCCGAGTCCGTGTACTGCGGGATGTCGTACGTGGACTTCCGCTTGCCGGCCGGCACCCGCGACCAGCCCAGCTTCTCGCCGACCAGCTTCTCGTAGTCCTTGCTCGTCGCCCAGGAGATGAACTTCCAGGCGGCGTCGGCCTTCTTGGTGGTCTTGGGCATCGCCCAGGCCCACGCCCACAGCCAGCCCGAGGACTTGGTCTTCACGACCGGGGCGTACACGTAGCCGACCTTGCCGGCGACCTTGCTCGCGTTGGGGTCCTCGAGGGTACCGGCGGCCGAGGTGGCGTCGTACCACATCGCGGCCTTGCCCTGGCCGAAGGTGTTGAGGCACTCGGTGAACCCGGCCTGCGATGCGCCGGACTCCCCGTGCTGGCGGATCAGGTCGACGTAGAACTTCACCGCGTCGGTGAACTCCGGCGCGTTGACCTTCGGGGTCCAGTCCTTGTCGAACCAGGTGCCACCGAAGGTGTTGACCACCGTGGTGAGCGGGGCGAACATCTCGCCCCAGCCGGGCAGGCCGCGCAGGCAGATGCCCGCGACGCCGGCCGTCTTGTCCTCGGCCTTGGCGGCCAGGTCCGCCACCTGCTGCCAGGTGGGCCGCTCCGGCATCGTCAGGCCCTTCGCGGCGAAGATGTCCTTGTTGTACATGAGGAACGACGACTCGCCGTAGAACGGAGCGGCGTACATCTTGCCGTCCTCGCCCGACAGTGACTTCACCATCGGATCGAGCAGGTCGCCCTTGTCGTAACCGCTGTCGGAGTCGGCGTAGCTGGACAGCTCGTGCAGCCAGCCGTTCTTGGCCCAGATCGGCACCTCGTACGCGCCGATCGTCGCCACGTCGTACTGCCCGCCCTGGGTGGCGACGTCCTGGGTCACCTTGTCGCGCAGTTCGTTCTCGGGCAGGATCGTGAACTTCACCGTGATGCCGGTCTGCTTGGTGAAGTTGTCGGCCGTGAGCTTGGCGATGTCTTCCATCTGCGGGTTGCCGACCATCAGCGCTGTGATGGTCTTGTCGCTACCGCTGCCCGAACCGGTATCGCCGGCGCCCGAGCAGCCACTGAGCGCGAGGGCGACCGTGGCCGCGCCGGCCAGGAACGCTAAGGCGGGCGCGGAGCGCCTTCTTCTCCCCATTTTTCGCACAGCAGACCTCCACGTGGGGGTGTTGGAACGGTGGTGGGTGTGAACGATGAGCGGACTGGTGGTGTCGCCCGGTCAGCCGGGCGCGGTCATACCCGGATCACGTTGGGTCCGAGAAGCGAATAGCGGTGCGCCTCCAGAGCGGGCAGCGCGGAGTCGGTCACGATCGTGTCGAAGTCGGTGACCTCCGCGAACCGGCAGAAGGTGCTCACCCCGAACTTGGTGTGGACGCCGGCGAACACCCGGCGGCGGGCGACCCGGACGACCTGCGACTTCACGTCCGCCACCGCCGGGTCGGGGGTGGTCAGTCCGTGTTCCCGGGAGATTCCGTTGGCGCCGACGTACGCCAGGTCGATGACGAAGCCGGCCAACATCCTGGTGGCCCAGTGATCAACGGTGGCGAGGGTGCGGCCGCGTACCCGCCCGCCGAGGAGGAGCACGGTGTTGGAGGTCGAGGTCGACAGCGTCGCTGCCGTGCTCAGCGACGCCGTGACCACCGTCAACTGCCGGTCGGTCGGCAGCGCCTCGGCGATCAACTGCGGCGTGAACCCCTCGTCGATGAAGACCGTCTCGGCGTCCCCGAGCAGTTCGGCGGCTGCCGCGGCGATCCGCCGCTTCTCGGGTACCTGACGCGTGGTCCGCATGGCGAGGGTCGTCTCGAACCTGGCGGTCTCCACCGGGTACGCGCCGCCGTGGGTGCGCCGGACCAGCCCGTGCTTTTCCAGCACGCGCAGATCACGCCGGATGGTCTCCGGCGCCACCGCCAGGTCGGCGGCGAGCTTGGCCACGTCGACGGCGCCGTCCCGGCGGGCCTGGCTCAGGATCCGGTGCTGTCGCTCCTCCGTGTTCACCCCGCACCTCCCTCCGGCGCCGCGCCGTCATCCGGCGTTGATCGGTGACCAAATGTCTAACATCTGTACGACGATGTGAGTGGGCTCACAGGGAGATCATCCTCGCCTGCTTTTGCCCGTTCGGACAGTCCGCGGTGAGGGCTCGAATCGCCACAATGCGGGCAACACGACATGAACCGCATGCCCGATCGGGCACGCCTCGCGCCCGGTTAGCGCCCGGTTCTCCCGTGTGGGCGAATGGAGGGCCACGCGACAACGGGGCACCCCGCGTGATGGTCACGGGCGGGGACGACCACACGGGACGATCGGTGATCGCCTTGCCACCGACACACCGCACTCAATCCCGCGTTTGCCGTGCTCAGCTTGGTAACGTGCGGCCAATCCTGGGCCGTATCCCCTCCGTGGCGCAGGGCTGACAACGGAAACGCCCAACGTCTGCTCGCTCGGGAACGACGTCCCGTCGGCGGGAAGCCGCGCGTACGTGCCCGAACTTACGGAGGCGATCCGTGACAGACAACCGGATCAAGGATGGTGTCACAGCGATGTTCAACGGAAGGGTGACTCCGGACATCACCGTCCTGGAGCCTCCACGGGTCGCGCTGGAGCCCGGCCACCCGAACCAGGCCGTTCAAGTGCTGGCCATGGCGCAGCGCACGGCTGACGAGTATGTCCAGAACGCGCAGCGGCGCGCGGACAACATCCGCGCGGATGCGCTGGCGGCCGCCGAGCAGATCGTCCACGACGCCGAGGTGCACGCTGACAAATTGCGGCATGAGGCGGACAAGGTGCTCGGCGCGGCGCGCGAGGCCGCCGAGCAAACGGCGCGGGAGGCCCGGGCGCGCGTGGAGGAGTCGCAGCGGGACTCCGACACCATCGTGGCGAAGGCACGGGCGCAGGCGGCGACGATAGCGGCCAAGGCGGAGGAGTACGCGCTGGAGCTGAAGCAGCAGGCCCAGCGGCGCTACGACGACGTCGTGGGCAGCCTGGCCTTCAGGCGCGAGGCCCTGCAGCAGCAGATCGAGGCTCTGGAGCGGTTCGACCGCGAGTACCGGGCTCGGCTGACGGCGTTCATGCAGGGTCAGTTGCGCGCCCTCTGGGTCGACCAGCCCCAGGTAACCGGTGAGTTCGACTCTCCTCGCGCGGAGATGTCGGACAGGTCCGTGGTACGGGACCAGCCGGCGCCCGAAACGTCGACCGCGTCCGGATCCGTGTGACGCCAGGGCCGGGAGCCCCGCAACGGCCGCCCTACACGTCGCGGAGACCTGCTGTCCCCGCGACGTGTAAGGCTCCAGCGCCCCCGCCACTTGCCGGGCCGCGCACAGCTGCGTCTGAGCACGGCAGCACGGTGCGGTGGTGGGTATACATGCCGATGAACGTGCGGATCGGCGGCATTCTGGGAGTGGCGGGTCGCCGTTCAGGTTTGGGCTATGGGGCGACCGACCGTGAGCGCATCGCGGATCGTTGGGTCCAGGGAGTGGAAGGCGGCGTCGGGCTCGGCGCCCACCGCGTCGAGCACGCTGCTGAAGAAGCAGCGGGCCGCTGCGGCGAGGATGACGTCGAGGATGTCCCCGTCGTCCACACCGAGGTCGCGGAGTTCGGCAAGGTCGTTCTCGGTCATGTGGGCCGCTCCGGCGGCCACCTTGTCCGCCAGCGCCATGACCGCCCGATCAACCGGTGCCAATGTGGCCGCAGCGGGTGCGGTGACGATGGTCGAGACGGCTGCCGGACCGTCGAACTGCTCGGCGAGCACCTTGCCGTGGGCGAGTGAGCAGTAGCTCGACCGCAGCCGGAGTGCCGCTGCGACGGTGGCCAACTCGTAACGGCGCGGATCCATCGACGCCTTGATTGCGCCATTGAGGGCGCGCCACGCCTCCAGCACCGCCGGTCGGTTGGCGAAGACCCGCGTGTAGTTGGCGACGTAGCCGAGAGTTTCCCGGTCGCGGTCGTAAACAGCCGCCACTTCTCCGGTGGCACCATCGTCGGGCGGCGTCCGAATCCAGCTCATCCGCCGACCATAGACCCGAACCGCGACCGCGAGAAGGCGCCAGCCGCGCCGGTGTCGGTGCAGGCCAAGCGGGCAATGGTCCCTGCGACTCCACACCGACCGATTTGTACCCACTAACTCATCTCGCTGCCGCACTCAACTGCGCCGGTGTGAGCGACGAGGTGTCACGGCGGTCAACGGCGCACGGCATCGTCATCGCTCGCACCTTTCCGATGGACGGGACAGCCAGCCGAGAAATCGGTTATGCAGCGTCCCGGCCGGCGCGTCGTGCAGGTCGTCGGCTGCCTCGACGACGTAGGACGACATGAGCAGTGACAGGGAGGCCGGGGCGCGGTCGTACTCGGCAATCAATTGACGCCGCCGGCTGAGGCACGGCCAGGACTGGTAACAAACGGCACAAGCCCAGCTCGGACGTAGCGGTACGTGCAGTGTCGTCATGGGAGGCTCCTGCCCTGGCCGCATCCGGCGGGGCACCGGAGTGTCGCGCCGCATATGACGCACCAGCAACGTGACTGGCGGTACGTGACGAGCCCGGCAAGAAAGCCAACCGCTAACGCGGCGATGATCCCTGCGATCAAGCCATAACCCATGTTTCGCCTCAGCCCTTGATCCCCGCGATCGACTCGGTCACCACAGTGGCGACGCTCTATCTCCACTGCGGCGACGCTCTGCAACGATGTTGCGATTACGACACGAGCTCGAATGGCACTGATGCCATAGCTGCACCAGCGATCGGTACCCCTACCGCCGTGGACCGTCACCCGCGATGCGCCGACGACACCCGCTCCCCGGTCTCCAGCGGTAGCTCCTTGCGACCTGTACAGGACCGTATGTCGATGCCATCTAGGTCCTCAAGTCCTCTATAGGACTTGAGTTTCAGATGACGCCATCGAATACCGGTACGGTGTTCAACACGAGTAGTCCTTCATAGGACAGCGCCCAGGATGGGACAGGCCATGAGTGACGACCTCGGTGCCAAGGCACCCAAGTACCTGCAGATCGCGGCGCAACTCCGCCGTGACATCGGCGACGGCAAGTTCAAGCCCGACAACCGTCTCCCTGCCGAGACTGCCCTCGCCGAGCGCTTCCGGGTCAGCCCAATTACGTTGCGGAGCGCCATGGCGGTACTGCGAGCCGAGGGCCTGATCGAGTCGCGGCACGGGGTCGGTACGTTCGTCCGCGAAAGCCGGCGGTTGCAGCGCAGGTCACGCGATCGTTACGGCCGCGCCCGCAAAGACCATCAGCTCCTCACCTCGCACCTTCGACACGAGATCGTGTTCGCCGGAAGGGCGTCCCTTCCGGCGGAGATCGCCGCAGTCATGGATCTTGAATCCGGCACCGAGGTGGTCGTCCGACGCCGTCACCTTTACAGCAAGGAAACCGGCCGGCCCGAGGAGATCGGCGCAAGCTACATCCCGCTGGAGATCGCTGGTGGCACGTTCCTCGAAGAGCCGACCGTCGTGCCCAAGGGCCTGTTCCTGTGCATCGAGGAGCTGAGCGGCAAGCGATACACCACCGCACGCGATCACTGGGTCGCACGCCTACCGACGGCCGAAGAGGCCGCCGCCCTCGAACTCCCGACAGGCGCACCGGTTATGCATGTCATCCACGCGGCTCGCGCCGAGGACGGCAGCATCCTCGAAGTCTCAGAATCAGTGTGGCCGGCCGACCGGATCATGGTCATCGACGACTACGAGGTCGAGTCGACCGCAACGGAGCCCGCAGCACCGTCCGAGGTCTGACTTGGAGGAACCGACAATGTCACTCGTCGACCTGGCACCCGGACAACACGCCAGCCGGGTACGTGACCACTGGTGGTGGCGGCCCGGCTGGCGCATCGGTCGCCGCTTCTACGCCTTCCACGTCACCTTCGAAGAACAACCCGACCTGTACCGGCTCGCCGACAACTACCGGGTCGGCCTGGCCGCCATGCCAGCGCTAACGCTGATCCCCGACCAGTGGCTACACCTGACCATGCAGGGCATCGGCTTCACAGACCAGGTCAGCGATGCGACTGTTACGGCGATCGTCGACGAAGCACGCGACATCCTCGCAGACGTTCCGGAGTTCGAGGTCGAATTCGGCGAGGTCATCGTCACCGACGAGGCCATCGTCATGCCCGCCGAGCCGGCCGCGCCGGTCCGTCACCTGCGCGCCGCCGTCCGCGGTGCGATCGGCAGGGTTTTCGGTGAGGACCAGGTCCCCGAGAACGCGGACCGGTTCCGGCCGCACGTCAGCGTCGCCTACCTCACCGCCGACGGCCCGGCAGCGCCGTACGTCGAGGCGCTCCAAGCCGCCAAACTTGAGCCTGCGCGTGTCCGAATCAGCCATATCGACCTGATCGAGATGCACCGCGACCGGTATATGTACGAGTGGACGGTTCTCGCCCGACTCCCCCTCAGCTAAGCGATTTCGAGATTGGACTGCCGCACCAAGCACCGAGGCGATTGAAGACCAGATGCCTCCGGTGCCGGCTTCAGCTCGGGAGAGGCGCCTTCCGCCGCCGTCTCCGGGCATGGAGCTTCGATCAGCGGCCGTACATCGCGACCCTCGCGGCGGCGTACGCCCCACGGATCCGCTCCCCCGCCTCCGCATCACCGCTCTCCCCGACCTCGGTACCCTCCCGGGAGGCGTCCCAGTGCGGGGGCTCGGCGGCCCCGGCGAGGGCCCAGGCCGCCTGCCTGGCCGCGCCCAGCGCGACGTACTCGCCGGGCTCGGGTACGACGACCGGCGCGCCCAGCACGGTCGGGGCGATCGCACGTACCGCCCGCGAGCGCGCGGCGCCGCCGATGAGCAGGATGCGCCGCGCCCGCACCCCGAGGTCCTGGAGCGCGGCCAGCCCGTCGGCCAGCCCACAGAGCATGCCCTCGACGGCGGCGCGCGCGAGGTTCTCCGGCGTCATGTTGGTGCGGCGCAGCCCGGCGAGGGTACCGGTGGCGTCGGGCAGGTTGGGGGTGCGCTCCCCCTCCAGGTACGGCAGCAGCACCAGGCCCTCGGCGCCGGGCGGCGCGTCGAGGGCGAGCCGGTCGAGGCCGGCCAGGTCGGTGCCGAGCAGCCGCGCCGCGGCGCCGAGCACGCGGGCGGCGTTGAGCGTGCACACGAGCGGCAGGTACCGGCCGGTGGCGTCGGCGAACCCGGCGACGGTGCCGGACGGGTCGGCGACGGGATGCGAGTGCACGGCGAACACCGTGCCGCTCGTACCCAGCGATACCACCACATCCCCGGCCCGGGCGTCGAGGCCGAGCGCCGCGGCCATGTTGTCGCCGGTACCGGCCGACACGAGCACCCCGGAGCGGGTCTCGCCGGCCGCCTCCCAGGGCGGGAGCACCCGGGGCAGCCGGGGCCCCCGGCCGAACGCACGTTCCACGATGTCCGAGCGGTACTCGCCGGTGGCCGGCGACCAGTAGCCGGTGCCGGAGGCGTCGCCCCGGTCGGTCACGGGTGACCCTTCACGACCGAGCAACTGCCAGGTCAGCCAGTCGTGGGGCAGCATGACGTCGCTGACCCGCTGCGCGTGGTGCGGTTCGTGCTCGGCGAGCCAGCGCAGCTTGGTGACGGTGAAGCTCGCGACCGGCACCGAGCCGACGGCGTCCGCCCAGGCGGCCGGCCCGCCGAGGTCGCGGACGAGATCCTCGGCGGCCACGGCCGACCGGGTGTCGTTCCACAGCAGGGCCGGCCGGACGACCTCGCCGGTCTCGTCCACGGCGACGAGCCCGTGCTGCTGGGCGCCGACGCCGATCGCCGTGACGCCGTCGAGCAGGCCGCCGGCGGACGCCGCTTCGAGCGCGGACCACCAGGCGGACGGGTGGACCTCGGTGCCGTCCGGATGCGCGGCGCTGGCCTCGGCGAGCACCGTGCCCGTCTCGGCGTCGCAGACCACGATCTTCGTCGACTGGGTGGAGGAGTCGATCCCGGCGACCTTCGTCATGCCGACAGGCTAGTGCCCGGTCCGCTCACGAAATCTTGGGGAGTTTGACATCGAATACGGTGTCAAAATCCCCAAGATCCGCGAAGCGCTCAGCCCACGGGTACCCCACCACCCGCGATCACGTCGCGGTACCAGCGCGCGCTGTCCTTGAGGGTGCGCCGCTGCGTGGCGTAGTCGACGTGCACGATACCGAACCGCTTCGAGTAGCCCCACGCCCACTCGAAGTTGTCCAGCAGCGACCAGACGAAGTACCCCCGCAGGTCCACGCCTTCGCGCAGCGCCTCGTGCGCCGCGGCCAGGTGCCCGCGCAGGTACTCCACCCGCTCCGGGTCGTGCACCTGCCCGGCCGGGTTCGGCTCGTCCGGGTAGGCCGCGCCGTTCTCGGTGATGACCAGCGGCACGTCGCCGTAGTCGCGGTGGATCCGGCTGAGCAGCTCGCGCAGCCCGGTGGGGTCGACCGACCAGCCCATGTCGGTGAGCGGGCCCGGCGGCTGGAGGAACCGGACGTGCTCGCTGCCCGGCCAGGCCGACGGCGCGGGGACCGCGTCCGGCGAACCGACCGGCACCGGCCCGGGCGGCTCGCCGGCGCCGACGAGCATCGGCTGGTAGTAGTTGACGCCCAGCAGGTCGATCGGCCTGGCGATGGTGTCGAGGTCACCGTCGCGCACGAAGTCCCAGCCGGTCAGGTGGGAGGTGTCGGCCTGCACGTCCGCCGGGTACTGCCCGCGCAGCACCGGGTCGAGCCAGATCCGGTTCATCAGGCCGTCGATGCGCCGGGCGGCGTCGACGTCGTCGGCCGCGGCGCTGGCCGGCCGTACCGTGGTCGGATTGATCACGAACCCGACCTGGGCGTCGGCGGCGAGGCGCGAGGCGCGCAGGGCCTGTACGCCGAGACCGTGCGCCAGCAGCAGGTGGTGCGTCGCGGTCAGGGCCGCGACCGGATCGGTACGGCCGGGGGCGTGCTCGCCCGAGCCGTGCCCCAGCATCGCCGAGCACCACGGCTCGTTGAGCGTGGCCCACACGCCGACCCGGTCACCGAGCCGGTCGGCGACCAGGCTCGCGTACTCGGCGAACCGGTACGCGGTGTCCCGGTTGGTCCAGCCACCGGCGTCCTCGAGTTCCTGCGGCAGGTCCCAGTGGTACAGCGTGAGCACCGGCCGGATCTGCGAGGCGAGCAGGTCGTCGACGAGCCGTTCGTAGAACGCCATGCCGGTGGGGTTGACCGGACCGCTGCCGGCCGGCCGTACCCGCGGCCAGCTCACCGAGAACCGGTACGCGGAGAGCCCCAGCTCCCGCATGATCGCCACGTCCTCGACGACGCGGTGGTAGTGGTCGGCGGCCACCGCGCCGGTGTCGCCGTGCAGCACCTTGCCGGGGGTGGCCGAGAAGGTGTCCCAGATGGACGGGGTACGCCCGCCCTCGGTCGCGGCGCCCTCGATCTGGTACGCCGCGGTCGCCGCTCCCCACATGAACTCCGGTGGGAACCGCAGCCTGCCCTCGGTGGCCGCCTCCGTCTTCAACGAGGAAGTCACCCTTTCACCGCCCCCTGCATGATTCCTCCAAGGATCTGCCGGCCCATCAGCGCGAAGACCACCAGGATCGGCAGCGTCGAGACGAGAGCCCCGCAGAGCACCAGCGAATAATCCCGAACGTACCCACCCTGGAGCGCCGACAACGCCACCTGAACCGTGGGATTCTGCTGGGTCATCGCCACCAGCGGCCAGAAGAAGTCGTTCCAGGTGGCCATGAAGGTCAGCATGCCCAGTACGGCGGCTGCCGGCCGGGCGACCGGCAGCACGACGTGCCAGTACAGCCGCCAGGTGGAGCAGCCGTCGAGCCGGCCGGCCTCCAGCAGTTCGGTCGGCAGGGCGGTGGCCAGGTACTGGCGCATGAAGAACACGCCGAAGGCGCTGACCGCCGCCGGCGCGACGAGCGCCTGGAGGTGCCCGGCCCAGTGCAGCCAGTTGGCCATCATGATGTACAGCGGGATGATGCCCAGCTGCGGCGGCACCATCATCGTGGCCACGACGACGCCGAGCAGGGCACCCTTGCCGCGGAAACGCAGCTTCGCGAAGGCGAACCCGGCGAGCGTCGAGGTGAACACGACCGAGATCGTCACCAGGGTGGACACGACGAGCGAGTTGGTCAGGGCGAGCCGCATGTCGGTGCGGGTGAACACCGCCCGCAGATTGTCCAGCAGCCGGCTGCCGGGGACCAGCACGGGCGGCGTCCGGCTGATGTCGCCGGTGTCGTGGGACGCGGCGACGAGCGTCCAGTACAGCGGAAACATCGACAACAGCAGGACCACGCCGAGCACGGCGTAGGTTCCCCAGCCGGCGGACAGCTGGCTGTTGCGGCCACGGCGCCGGGGCGTCATCAACACCGTCATGATGCGTCAACCCCTCGCATCCGGCGGGCGGCGACCAGGTTGACCGCGACGAACAGGGCGATGATGCCGAACATCGCCCACGAGATCGCGGCGCCGTACCCGTACTTGAACTTCTGCCAGAACTGGTCGTAGGTGTAGAGGGCGAGCGTCTGGAACTGGTGTTGGGAGCCTCCGGTTGTCGGCGTCTGACTGGTGTTGAACAGCAGTGGCTCGCCGAACAGTTGCAGCGAGCCGATCGTCGACACGATGACGGTGAACAGGATCGTCGGGCGCAGCATGGGTACGGTGATCGTCCGGAACTGTCTCCACCGGCTCGCGCCGTCGAGCGCGGCCGACTCGTACAGCTCGAACGGGATCGCCTGCATGCCGGCCAGGTAGATGAGCGCGTTGTAGCCGGTCCAGCGCCAGGTGACGATCACCGAGATGGCGATCCAGGACGTCCAGGTGCCGGCCTGCCAGTCGACGTGGTCGACCCCGACGAGGCCGAGCAGCCAGTTGACCATGCCGTAGTCGCGCCCGAACAGCTGGACGAAGATGATGGTGACGGCGGCGACCGACGTGACGTTGGGCAGCAGCACGCCCATCCGGATGAGCGTGCGGCCGCGGAGCTTGTAGTTGAGCAGGTGCGCGACTCCGAGCGCCAGCAGAAGCTGCGGCACGGTCGAGATGAGCCCGATGCCGATCGTGTTCTTGACGGCGTTCCAGAAGAAGGGGTCGTGCCAGAGGGCGACGTAGTTGCGCCAGCCCACGAACGCGCTTTCGCTGCCGGGTGTGTCGGCCCGCCAGCCGGTGAGCGAGACGTAGCCGGTGTACACGAGCGGGAACAGCCCGAACACCCCGAACACGACGAAGAACGGCGCCACGAACGCGTACGGCGCGCCCTTGGTGTCGAGCCGGTACCGCCGGACCGGTAGGGCGGCGTGCGCGGCGGCGGGGCGGGGTCTGGTCATCACGGCCATGGCGGGTCCGTCCTGGGTCGGGTCGCCGGTCAGGAGACGATGTTCCGGACGTCGGCGACGGCCTTCTTCCAGGCCGCGTCAGGGGTGGCGGTGCCCTGCTCGACGGTGGTGAGGGCGTTGCCGATGGCGTTGCCGATGTCGCCCTGGTGCGGGCCGAGGATCTGCGGCTTCAGGCTCTTCACCGACTCCGAGAAGATCTTTCCGGCGGGCGCGTTGTTGAAGAAGGGGTTGTCGTATCCGGCGACCTCCGGCTGGCTCCACAGCGCCTGGTCGGACGGGAAGTTGCCCTTGTTGGTGAACAGCCACTTCTCCTGCTCGGGGGCGGTCAGCCACTTCGCGAGCTCGATGGCTTCCTTCTGGTGGCGGCTGGCCCTGGGCACCGTGAGGTAGGAGCCGCCCCAGTTGCCGCCACCGGTGCCGGGGATCCGGGCGATGTCCCACTTGCCCGCGGTGTCCGGAGCGTTGTCCTTGATGTAGGCCATCATCCAGGACGGGCAGGTGACGGTGGCGAACTGCCCCTTGGCGAAACCGGTGTTCCACTGCGGGCTGAACGCGGCGAGCCCGGCCGACTCGCCGGCCTGGATCGCGGCGACCGTGGTGTCCCACGCCTGCTTGACCGCCGGGTTGGTCTCGACGATGACCTTGCCGGAGGCGTCGTAGGCGTTCCGGGTGGACTGGCCGATGATCGCGTTGTAGAGGTTGCTGCCGGCGTCGAACCATTTCACGTTCTTGTCCGGGCTCTTGGCCTGGAACTGCTTGCCGACCTCCACGTACGAGTTCCAGTCGGTGAACAGCGCGGACACCGCGTCCCGATCGCTGGGCAGGCCGGCGGCCTTGAGCAGGTCGGAGCGGTAGCACAGGGCGAGCCCGCCCACGTCGGTGCCGAGGCCGAAGAGCGCCTTGCCGTCCTGACTGGTCGCCGGCTGCCACTTGGAATCGACCCACTGGTCCTTGCGGACGCCCTGGCCGAGGAAGTCCACGAACTTCGCGGCCTGCGGCCGGAACCCGGCGATCTGCCCGATCTCGATGGCTTCGATGTCGGCGGTGCCGGCGCCGCTGAGCAGGTGGGCCTGCAGGTTCTTGTGGTGGGCGCCGTAGTCGGTCACGTTCTGCTTGACCGTGATGTTCGGGTGGCTCTCCTTGTACCTGGCGTACAGGTCCTGGTAGCCGAAGTCGCCGAACAGGTTGACGGTCAGGGTGACCGGGCCGTTGTCGCCGGCCGGTCCGTCCGAGCTGCTGCCACAGCCGGCGAGCAGTGAGCCCACCAGCATGGCGCCGACCCCGAACAGCAGGGCCGGTCGCCGGGTCATCGCGACGCGCATGAAGACTCCTCGGTTCTGTTCGCGCCTGCGGTGGGCGCGCTCGCCACGGGGACGACGCGCTCGCCGACGGCGGGACGGGCGCACCCCGCCGGACCGGCGGGAATCACGGAATGAGAGAGCGCTCTCTCATGTGGCGTAGAGCGTGCATCTGAAACCTACGGATGTCAATATCACCGGGGAAAACGCAGCGGAATCGAGCCCGATACCCGGACCGGGTGAGCGGCTAGGTCGCCCCCGAGAGAGCGTTCCCGCAGGTGGGCCGGGCGCCGCCACCCCGGCGCGGGCACGGCGACGCGCCGGTCCCGGATCGCGCGACCGGCGCGGAGAGCGCTTTCTAGATCAGTACACTGAGCGGGCCCGTCCGCCGCCCGGCCGGATCGCGCGCCGCACGGCACGATGGGGTCAGAAGGTGTCGGGCGGACCGCGCCCGGACGAGCGGGAGGACAGCATGGGCCCTGGTGCGCCCGGCCGCGAGCGGCCAACCTTGGAGAGCGTCGCCGCGCGGGCCGGGGTGTCACGTGCGACGGCCTCCCGGGTCGTCAACGGCTCGCCGACCGTCGCGCCGCACATCCGGGAAGCGGTGCTGCGCGCGATCACCGATCTCGGGTACGTCCCCAACCAGGCCGCCCGCAGCCTGGTCACCCAGCGCACCGACTCGTTCGCCCTCGTCCTGACCGAGTCCGCCGGCCGGGTCTTCTCCGACGACCCGTTCTTCCCCAGCATCGTGCAGGGCGCCAGCCAGGTGCTCGACGCCGCCGGCAAGCAACTGGTGCTCATGATGGTCAACTCAGGCGCCAGCCACGAGCGCGTCGAGCAGTACACGCTCGGTGGGCACGTCGACGGCGTCATGGTGGCCTCGCTGCACGGCGCCGATCCGCTGCCCGGCACGCTCGCGCGCCGGAACATCCCGGTCGTCGTCAACGGCCGACCGCTGGGCCGGCCGACCGTGCCGTACGTCGACGTGGACAACGAAGACGGCGCCCGGCTCGCGGTACGGCATCTGCTCGACACCGGCCGCCGCCGGATCGCCACCATCGCCGGCCCGCAGGACATGGTCGCCGGGATCGACCGCCTCAACGGGTACCGCGCCGAGCTGAACGACTCCGACCGGCGCTCGATCATCGCCACGGGCGACTTCACCCGGGAATCGGGCATCGCCGCCATGCGGCAACTGCTCGCCGACGACCCGGAGCTGGACGCGGTGTTCGCCGCCTCCGACCTCATGGCCGCCGGCGCCCTGCGCGCGCTGCGCCAGGCCGGCCGGCGGGTGCCCGACGACGTAGCCGTGATCGGCTTCGACGACAACGAGATAGCCCGCTACACCGAACCGCCGCTGACCACCGTCCGCCAACCGATCATCGACCTCGGCCGTACGATGGCCCGCCTCCTGCTGCGGATCGTCGACGGTGGCGGCGTCGACCCCGCCACCGTGCTCCCCACCGAACTGGTCGTACGCGAATCCGCGTGACCGGCACGTTTCGTCCGTGACCGCACGGTCGGGACCGTACCGTGGCACCCGTGAGCAACGAGACGAGCGCCGACGCGCGGTCGATGGCGCAGCTGGCCGGCCTGCTGGCCGACGGCACCCGCGCGACGTTCTGCCTGGCCCTCCTCGACGGCCGGGCGTGGACCGCCGGCGAGCTGGCGCGGCTGGCCGGCGTCGCCCCGTCGACCGCGAGCGCGCACCTGACCCACCTGGTCGGCGGCGGGCTGCTCGCGGAGGAGCGCCAGGGTCGGCACCGCTACGTGCGGCTGGCCGACCCGGGCGTGGCCGAGCTGATCGAAGACCTCGCCGCGTACTCCCCCCGCGTGCCGGTCCGGCCGAACTCACTGCGTACGGCGAACGCCACGGCGGCGCTCGCCTGGGCGCGCACCTGCTACGACCACCTCGCCGGTCGGCTGGGCGTGCTCCTGGTCGACGCGATGACCGACCAGGGGCTGCTGGAGGCCGGGTGGGGCTTGAGCGACCACGGCCTGCGCTGGTTTGCCGACCTGGGCATCGACGTGGCGGCGCTGCGCTCGCCGCGGCGCCCGCTGGTACGCCACTGCCTGGACTGGACCGAGCGCCGACCGCACCTGGCCGGCGCCGCCGGGGCGGCCCTGTGCCGGCACTTCTTCGACCGTGGCTGGGTCACCCGCGCCGGCGGCCAGCGGCGGGCCGTGCGCGTCACCGAGTCCGGCCGCGCTGCGCTGCACGACGTCCTCGGCGTTCCGGTGGCCGACCTGACCCCGCCCACCCGGTCCGCCGGCCGGGGCGGCCGGGCCTGACCAGCGAGGCGGAACCTCTCAGTACTCCGTGACGTCGGCCGATGACACGCCTAGATTGTCAATGTCTGCGTCGGCGCGCCCTGCGCATGGAGCCCCGGGGGGCGTATGAACAGGATCGGGGTACGTGACCCCTTCCTGCCGTGCGTCACCGGGACGGCGGCGGTCCTGGTCGGCATGTACCTGCTCGACCTCGGCGGCCTCACCTTCCGGGTGCTCAGCTGCTGGCTCGCCGTCGCGCTGTGCGCCTCGACGATGGCCTGGTACGCCTACCGGGCGAGCCGGCTGATGGAACCTACCGACCCGCAGCGGCGGTTCTGGACGACGTTCGGTATCTGCGGAGTCGTGTGGGCCTCCGGCGAATGGGCCCAGCTGTACAGCTCCGTGATCAACCCCCGTTCGATCGCCGCGCAGACCGGCACCGGGATCGTCCGAACCGCCACGCTCGGCATCGGCTGCGTCGTGCTGAGCGCGGTGGTGCTCACGTACCCGATCCCGCACCGGTCGGCCCGCGAACGGGTCTGCTACTGGCTGGACCTCGCAACGCTGATCGTCGCGGCCGGCGCCTACGGCCTTTACTGGACCGTCTCCGGCATCCAGCTCAGCCGGGGCACCCTCGCCCGGGAGCTCGGTGTTCGGGCGCTGGGCCCGCTCACCACCATGCTGATCGCGTTCGCGCTCGGCCGGCTGTTCATGAGCGGCGCGTCGCCGTTCAACTGGCATGTCGGGGTGGTGAGCCCGATCGCGGCTGCCACGGAGGGCGCCTCCCGGGTGCTCGGGCCCGCGATGGCCCGGGCCGACCGGGCGTCGTGGATCCTAACGTCGACGTTCATCGTCCACGTGCTGCTGCTGCTGGTGGCGTGGGCGCAGTACAAGCGGTACGTTTCCGGGCCCGGCATGCGGCGCAGAACCCGCAAGCGACCGTACAGTCTCGCGCCGTACGTGGCGATCGCCTCCACCTACGTCCTCCTGACCGCCACCCTCGCCATCGACGGGCTCGACGTGCGGGCATGGGTCGTGCTGGTCGGCGCGATCACCTGCACCGGCCTGGTGGTGGCCCGCCAGCTCGCCGCGTTCGCCGACAATGCGCAGCTGTTGCACGAGCGCGACGCTCTGGCGGCACGGCTGCATGAGCTGGCCTTCTCCGACAGCCTGACCGGGCTGGCGAACCGGGCCATGTTCCTCGACCGGCTCGACGAGGCGGTGCGGCGCGCCCGCCGGGACGGCAGCGACGCCGCGGTTCTGCTCGTGGACCTCGACGACTTCAAACCGGTCAACGACCGCTTCGGGCATGCGGCCGGCGACGCCGTCCTGACGGAGGTCGCGGCCCGGCTGCACGGTTGCGTACCGGAGACCGATGTCGTGGCCCGGCTCGGCGGCGACGAGTTCGCGATCCTGCTCGAGCAGGTGCCGGCCGGCGGATTCTCCGCCATGGCCGACCGCGTCGTACGGGCGCTGGACGTCCCGTGCCGGGTCGCCGGGACCGAGGTCCGGGTGGGCGCGAGCGTGGGCGTGGCGGTGATCCGGGCGGGCGACGACGCCAGCGCGCTGCTCCAGCGCTCCGACGCGGCGATGTACGCTGCGAAATGCCGCGGCAAGGGCACGTTCGAGATCGCGACGGCACCGGTCGCCTGAATCACCGCGACCGCACCGGTCGCGGTCAGAACACGGGCGCGCGGCGCTCCAGGAACGCGGCGAGGCCCTCCCGTACGTCCGGCGCGTGCCGGGAAGCGCGCTCCCACGGCTCGACGGCCCGCTGCGGGTCGTCCCCGACGGCGACCGCGTCGATGACGTCCTTGGCGGCGCCGAGGGTCTGCGGCGAGCGCCCGGCGATGGTCCGCGCCATCGTGAGCGCCCGGTGCTCCAGCTCCCCGGCCGGGACCACCTCGTCGACCAGGCCGAAGCCGGCGGCCTGCGCGGCGTCGACCAGGTCGGCGGTGAACAGCAGATACTTGGCTCGGGCCGGGCCGACCAGCCGTACCAGCCGCGCGGTCGGCACCGCCGGGTACACCACGCCCAGCTTCGCCGGCGTGATGCCCAGCCGGGCGCCCGACTCGGCCAGGCGCAGGTCGCAGGCGGCCGCCAGCTGGCAGCCGCCGCCCACGCAGGCTCCGGCGATGACCGCGATCGTCGGCCGGGGAAACGCGGCGAGCGCCTCCTCCGCCGCCACGTTGGTCGCGTGGTAGGCGTCGGCGGCTTGCGGATCTCCGTACACGTGGCGCAGCTCGCCGATGTCGGCCCCGGCCGAGAACGTGCCGCCGGCCCCGGCCAGCAGCAGCACGCGTACCCGTGGGTCGGCGGCCAGCTCGGCGAACAGCCCGGGCAGCGCGCGCCACATGTCCAGGGTCAGCGCGTTGCGTTTGGCGGGCCGGTCGATCAGCAGCACGGCCACCCCGTCGGAGCCCACGGCCAGGCGCAGGCCTTCGACGTCCGTGGCGATCTCGGCGCGGCCGTCGGTCAGCATGTCGCGATCACGGCGACAGCGTACGAGATCCGCCGGCCGGCCCGGCGTCCGCCGCCGCCAGCCCGGCGCGGGCCGCGGCCGGCCGGGTGTCAGGGGTTCACGGTACGACCGTGGCGAGCTCCTTCGGCATGCTGGCCTTGACGTCCTCCCACTCACCTTCGGTGCCGTACAGCTTGAGCGCCCGCAGCACCGCCGAGACCAGGTCCTGCGTGCCGCCGCGCACCTCGTACGGGAACTCGCGCCGTACCCGATCCAGGAACTCGTCCCTGCTGAGCTTCATCGGCACCTCGCCCGGGCACCAGCCCTCGAAGTACAGGCCGCGTACCAGCATCGGTAGCTGTGCCGACAGCTGCGCCGACTCCTCGACGGTCAGGCGGTCGCGCAGGGCGTGCAGGACACCGCGCAGCGCCGCGTACGACTGGTTTCGGCGTTCCTTGGGCCACCCGTACTCCTGCTCGATCTCTTTGAGAAGGCGGTTGGTCTTGTCAACGGTCGTGTCGAACGAGTGATATCCCGTGGTACCGGCCATCTCGACTCGTCCTTTCTCCTTGTCCTTGCGCACCGGCGGTTCGTCGGCGTCGGTCCTGAAGCAGCCACCTCCGGTACTCGCCGATGCCGTGCCGGTCGATGACGGCGTTCTCCTGCCGGACCGACGGGGCGGTGCGCTCCAGGCAGCCGGGTGGCCATACCTGCCCGGACTGCCGTATTCGCACGCTACGTGCCTACCCGCCGGCCCGGGCTTCATGCGTCGCGAGGGACAACCGGCGTGGGGAGGTATCACCCGTTCCCACCCCGCCGACGGGTGTCCCACCCCCTTTCCCACCCGTCCCGGCCCAGGTTACGAACGCGGGGATCGGGGCAGTGCTGCCGCTATGACAGCCACCGAGATCCGGAGCCAGCCCTGGCTGCACCAGCCCGGCCGGGAGGTTCAGGCGTTCGGTACCGTGCGGGAGTTCCCGGTCGCGCTGTCGAGCGAGACGCGCACGTACTCCTGTGGGCGGCTGAACCGGATCCTGGCGGACACCGAGATCCTCTACGCGCTGTACAAGAAACACCATTGGCTGGTGCGTGGCGTGACCTTCTACCAGCTGCATCTTCTGCTGGACAAGCACGCCGGCGAACAGCGCGAACTGGTGGACACGCTGGCCGAACGGGTGCAGACCCTCGGCGGGATCGCGGTCGGCGATCCGCGCAAGGCCGCGGAAATCACCGCGGTGCCGCGCGCACCGGACGGGGCGGAGGAGGTGCCTGCGATGCTGTCCCGGCTCCTGGAGGCTCACGAGATCATTCTCAAGGAGTCGCACGACGCCGCCGCACGCGTCGCGGAGCTCGGTGACGACGGGACGAACGACCTGCTCGTCTCCGGCGTCATCCGCACCGGGGAGCTGCAGGCGTGGTTTCTCGCCGAGCACCTGGTCGACACGCCGTTGGTCCACGCGGAGGCGCCCTGACCTGGTGGGTGGTACACAGTGGACTACGACCGGTTCATCAGCCTCGTCGAGCAGGCGGCCGGCGTCGACCGGGAGACCGCGGAACGCGCGGCGCAGGCGACGCTCGCGACGCTGGGTGAGCACCTGGGCCGCGACGAATGCCGCCATCTGGTGCCGCAGCTGCCGCCGGAGCTCGGCGGATGGCTCTTCTCGCAGGGCGCCGCGCAGTCGTTCGACGTGACCGAGTTTCTGCGCCGGGTCGCCGAGCGCGAGCACACCGACGAGGCGGCGGCCGAGCTCCATGTCCGTACGGTCTTCCTGGCGCTCGGGCGGGCGTTGAGCGACGACGGGTACGCCCATCTGGTGGCCCGGCTGTCCAACGACTACGTTCCGCTGCTGCCCAAGGGGACGGGCGCCGGCGGGGCCGCCTCCGTCGACGCGTTCCTGGCCGGCGTCGCCCGGCGGGCCCGCGTCGACACCGGCCTCGCCCGCCGGATCACCGACGCGGTACTGGAGACGCTCGGCGAGCGCATCGGGGAAGGCGAGGTCGACGACTTGCTGACCCAGCTGCCGGTCTCGCTGCACCCGTCGCTCACACGCGGGGCGTCCCGGGCGGACGAGACGACGGCCCGCATGTCGGTGGACGAGTTCCTCAACCGGGTCGCGGAGCGCGCCGGCATACCCGCCGAACCCGGTGCGCCGCTGCCGTCGCCGGCCGCCCGCGAGTACGCGAGGGCGGTGTTCAACACGTTGCGGGAGACGGTGCGGGCCGAGTTCTTCGACGTCACCGACCAGTTGCCGAACGAGTACTGGAACCTGGTCACCCGGCAGGGCTGACGCCGCGCGGCATCCGACACTCAGCAAGTTCACAGCGGCGACTACGGGTAGCTCCCAGCCTTCGGCCGCATCATGATCGCCATGGTCGGCAAGCGGCTCGCGGCGGCGGGCATCCTCGCCGCCGCGATGGCCGCGGTGGCCCTGTGGTCGACGACGGCCCTGCCGTCACGTCCCACGGGAAAGCACGCGGCGGTGAGCTCCGCGGCCCTGCGCGCGATCCGCCGCGTGCCGCCGGCGGCCACCACCGTCGCCCTGGCGCCGCAGCGCGTGCCGGCCGCGTCGCAGTCGGCGCGGGTGCCGATGCGGCCGGCGGACGCGTCCCTGGCCGCGTCCTTCGCGGTCGGCGCGCTGGCGCTGCTGGCCGTCGCCGGGCCTCGCCGCAGCCGCGCCGTCACCGTGCCGGCGCGGCCTCCGCGTCGCGGGCGTGCGCCTCCCGGGACCGCCGCACACCACCGCGCCGCGCGTACGCGCGACCACTGACCTGATGCCCGGCGCACCAGCCGGGCTGTCCCCGCACCACCCGTCCGTCATGGAGGCGGTCATGTCCAGCATCACCACCGTCCGGCCCAGCCAGCACGCCGACGTCGTCAACCACCTGCCCGAGCTGCGGGCCATGCTCGAGGAGCAGCGACGCTTCCGGCTCGACCAGCTCGACCAGCTCGCCGCGCAGCAGTCCGTCGGCGACAGCCGGGTCGACTCGCTCGACCTGGGCGCCGACATCGCCCGGGTCGAGGTGTCGGCCGCGGTCGAGGCGGCCGCCCGGCAGGCGCTCGACGACATCGAAGCGGCGCTCGACCGCATGGACCGCGGCACGTACGGCGCCTGCGTGCGCTGCGCCGCGCCGATCCCGGTCGAGCGGCTGCTGGCCATCCCGCAGGCGCCGCTGTGCATGCGGTGCCAGGAGCGGGCCGAACACTTCCGGTAATCCCCCCGCCGGAGATATGGCAGGGCCGCCCGGACCCGGGCGGCCCTGCCTGTTAGATGGGCGTGGACGACCAGGCCGGATCACGACCGAACGCGGCGAGCAGCTGGTCCTGCTCCCCCGTCGGCGCCGGCAGTTCGACGACCGGCCCGATCAGGCCGGCGTGCCGGTACACCTCGGCGCGCTCGGTGAACCACTCGGCGCAGATCCGCACGAGCTCCGGATCGAGCCGGCGGTCGACTCCGATCGCGGCGGCGAGGTCCCAGGAGTGGATGAGGTGGTCGGCGAGCAGTTCGAGCACGTACTCCTCAGCCGGCGTCTCGCCGAACGAAAGGTGCACGGTGCGGTCGAGGACTCCGGGCTCGGCGACGGCCTCCTCGGCCCGCTTGGCCGCCTCGGTGACGGCCCCGATCGGGTCGGTGCCGAGAAGGTCGCCGTCGAAACGTCCGCCCACCTGGCCGATCGTGGCGCCGCCCAGCAGCTCGACGGTCCACCGGTCCTGGCTGACCAGGTGGTTGACCAGCGCCCGCACGTCCCACCCCTGGCACGGCGTCGCCTCCGGCCACTGCTCGGGGTGCACCCGGTGCACCCGGTCGATGAACTCGGTGAGGCTGTGTCTGTAGACGTCGACAAGGTCCATACCGAACCTCCTGGGCAACTATGGGCACCTCGGCGGCTTCAGCCAAGGTTGTGACAGGTCGAAGCGGGAGGCGCCCGGAAGGGAGCGCCGTCTCATCTCGATTACGGCCCGCGTGCGGTGGTGGCTCCTTGTGCTCGCCTTCGGGCGGCCGCGTCCCGTATGGACCGGAGCGCCGGTGGCACCGGGCGAGGTGGACGGCCCGGTCGCCCCGGGCGCGGTCAATGGCCCGGCCATGCCGGGGCAGTCAACTTCCCTGCGGGCGCCACCCGTAAGACAGATTGACTCTACGCGACCACCCCGGTCGCGTCTCTCGCTCACGGAGTCGATCAATTGCACAGGTGGGCAGCGGCTGATCCGCCGTCGCCACGGCCCAGGCGCTGATCATGGACACGGACGCGGCGACGGACAACCATGCAGACATGGACACTCATCAATCAGAAGCCCGCCGGCCACACACCCCCACCCGACGGGCCTTCCTGACCGCCTCGGCAGGGACCGCGGCCGCCGTGGCGGCGCCGCTCATCAGCCATCCCGCCGTGGCCGCCGGCCGACTCGCGCCCACCGGCACCGCGGGCCCCGGCCGGCCGGTGACCCCCCAGCCGCCGGACGCGCAACTGCGCGACCTCCTGCGCGAGCTCGACCAGGGCCGCATCGCTGCCACGGTCAACCGGCTCGTCGGGTTCGGCACCCGACACACGCTGTCCAGCCAGGATGATCCGGCGCGGGGTATCGGCGCCGCCCGGGACTGGATCTACGCGCAGCTTCGGCAGTACGCCGCCGCATCCGGTGGCCGGATGACGGTGGAGCTCCAGTCGTTCGTCCAGGAGCCCGCGCCGCGGATCCCGACGCCGACGCGCATCACCAACGTGGTCGCCACCCTGCGCGGCGACACCGCGCCCAACCGGGTCTACGTCGTGACCGGCCACTACGACTCCCGCGTCACCGACGTCATGGACGCCACCAGCGACGCGCCGGGCGCCGACGACGACGCTTCCGGCGTCGCGGCGGTCCTGGAGATGGCCCGCGTCATGGCCACCCGCCGCACCGAGGCGACCATCGTGTTCGCCGCGGTGGCCGGCGAGGAGCAGGGGCTGTACGGGTCGACCTTCCTGGCCAAGCAACTCAAGGCCGCCGGCGTCGACGTACAGGGCATGTTCAGCAACGACATCGTCGGCGCCAGCACCGCCCACGACGGCACACCGCCGGATCCGCAGACGGTACGGCTGTTCGTCGAGGGCGTGCCGACCTCCGAGACGCCCGCCGAGGCGGCCCTGCGCCAGTCGGTGGGAGGCGAGAACGACGGCCCGTCCCGCCAGCTCGCCCGGTTCGTACGCGAGGTGGCAAGTAACGACGACACCGGGATGACCGTACGGGTGATCTGGCGGCGCGACCGCTATCTGCGCGGCAGCGACCACATCCCGTTCCTCCAACAGGGGTACCCGGCGGGGCGCTTCACCGAGCCCCGGGAGAACTTCGCCCACCAACACCAGGACACCCGCGTGGAGAACGGGGTCCAGTTCGGCGATCTCCCGCAGTTCTGCGACTTCGCGTACATCACGCGGGTGGCGCGGGTCAACACGGCGGCGCTGTGGTCGCTGGCCCAGGCGCCCGGCACGCCGCAGGACGTGAAGATCGTCACGTCGACGCTGACGGACGACACCACCCTGCGGTGGCGCCGCGGCACCGAGCCCGACCTGGCCGGCTACGAGGTGGTGTGGCGCGAGACGACCGACGCGGACTGGACCCACGTCATCGATGTCGGGGATGTCACCTCGACCACGATCGGGCTGTCGAAGGACAACGTGGCCCTCGGCGTACGGGCGGTCGACCGCGCCGGTCACCGCAGCCCCGCCGCCGCGCCACAGCCGTCCACCTGAGGCGGTCAGCGGGGGCACCCCGGCTCGCGCCGACCGGCGAAGGCCGGCGCGAACCGGTCACACCCCCCAATTGGTGCGTCAAAGGACGCTGACCTCACCCGGCGACAGCCGTGGCACCGGTCAGCCGACGGTGGCCCACAAAAGCGACGGTGGCCTACAAGAGGTAGCCGCGCCCTCCTCCGGCCACGGCGTCGCGCCGGCGAACCTGGCGGTTGCGCTCGATCCACGGGTCCACACCCGCCGCCAGCCGGGCCGAGCGGGGCACCGCGCTTCCGTTGAAGATCACTGCTGCGGACCGGCGCCGGTCGGGCGCCGGTGGCTGAACCGGCGGGGTGGCATCTGCCGGGATCGCTCCACCACGCACCTGCCCGGCCCGCGCGACGGACCCGAGCTTCGCGGCCATCAGCCACCCGCAGGCCGGACCGGCACCGGCTGCGACCAGCGCAACGAATGTCACAAGCAATGACCGGTCGCTCACGGCGCCCCCTTCATTCATCCACGTACTTAGACCTAACGATGTAAGCGTCCGTTAGGCATCGGCCGTTACACGGCGAATCTCGCGCCGCCACTCCCGGCTGGACGACATCGCGTCCGCTGTCGACCGTGCGCGACCGGATCCACGGTGGATGGGCGGGCTCCAGCCCGCGGTCAGCCCCGCGTCCCACTACAATAGAGCCATCATCTAACTACAACGCGTATAAGTTTTTCACTATCTGCCACGCGAATGGTGAAGAGAGTCACGTTTTCTCCGCAGTCGTTTGTCGGCGCGCGTCAACCGTGCTTACGGTCGGCAACGTCCGCGACCGCGGGCCTCACGGTCGGTAACGCCGAGTCCTGCCGCCGACCGATGGGAACCGAGAACCAGGCAGGAGCGGGGGACCCACCGTTTCCCGGTACGCCGCACGCTCGTTGCGTACCTCGGGGTGAAGCCGCCACCAGCGCGGCCGGGCTCCTCGGCCCGAACCCGACAGCTCACCTCGTAGGCGTGGAGGTTTTTACATGGCAAACAACCGGTACCTCGCGCGCCACTCCAAGCCGTCGACCACGCGGCTGTTCACCCGGCGTCTGGCGCTCGGGACCGTCGCAGCCGGCGCCGCCGGCGCGGCGTCCCTGCTGGGCCCGGCTTCGATCGCCAGCGCCGACACCGGCGTCAACTGGGACGCCGTCGCCCAGTGCGAGTCGAGCGGCAACTGGCACATCAACACCGGCAACGGCTTCTACGGCGGCCTGCAGTTCACGCAGAGCACCTGGGCCGCGTACGGCGGCAAGCAGTACGCCGCCCGCGCTGACCTCGCCAGCCGCGAGCAGCAGATCGCCGTCGCCGAGCGGGTGCGTCAGGGGCAGGGCATGGGCGCCTGGCCCGTCTGCGGCTCGCGCGGCCGTTCGACCCAGCAGTACAGCGTGAAGGCGGCTTCGGAGCAGAACACGCAGCCGCAGCAGAACACCCAGCCGCAGCAGCCGGCCCAACCGGCTCAGCCGGCCCAGCCCCAGGCGCCGGCGCAGTCCACCGGGCACACCTACGTCGTCAAGCCCGGCGACAGCCTGTCGTCGATCGCCCAGAAGCAGGGCGTCACCGGCGGCTGGCAGGCGCTCTACCAGCTCAACCGCAAGGTCGTGGGCGGCAACCCGAACTTCATCCTTCCGGGTCAGCAGCTCACCTTCTGATACGACGGCGCCGGTGCCCGTCCGTCGCGGACGGGCACCGGCGCCGCTGCCGTTTCACCCCGGCAAGGACATCAGACCGGCAAGGACATCAGACCGGCGAGGACATCAGGCCGGCGAGGACATCGCCGCGGACGGCGGCGCCAGGACCTCGACCCGGTTGCGGCCCTTCTGCTTCGCCGCGTACAGCGCGGTGTCGGCGCGCCCGAGCAGTTCGCTGAGATCGTCCTCGCCCCGGTCCACATGGGCCATCCCGACGCTGATCGTCACCGTCAGCGGCCCGGCGTCGGTCTCCACCGGCCGCCCGCCGACGGCCTCCCGCAGCCGTTCGGCAAGGCCTGCGGCCGCCGCGCCCGTCTCCGGCGTGACGAGCACGAACTCCTCGCCCCCGTACCGGCCCACCAGGTCGCTGTCACGGACGCTCTCCCGCAGCCGGGCGGCGACCGTACGGATCACCTCGTCACCGACCGGGTGCCCGTACGTGTCGTTGATCCGCTTGAAGTGGTCGACGTCGAGCATGATGACCGCGGCGGGGCGCTGATGGCGCTGCGCCACCTGCAACAGCCGGCCCGCCTCGGCGAAGAAGTGGTTGCGGTTGTACAGGCCGGTCAGCCCGTCGATGGTCGCCATCCGCCGTACCTGACTGAACAGGCGCGCGTTCTCGTACGCGGTCATGCCCTGCCCCACGAGCGCCGCCACCACCTGCACCTGGGCGTCCTGCGGCGGCTCGACCCGCTTCGACGCGACCAGCAGCACGCCCAGCGCCTCGCCCCGCTCGACGACCGGGACCGCGAGCCACGACCGGGGCTTGCCGAGCAGCGCGCCCAGCGGACCGTCCCAGCCGGCGCCGTCCGCACCCACGTGCGGGCCGTCGAGCTGTTCGAGCCCCGCCAGGCCGACGGCGTCGTCCGCCGGGTCGAACGACCGGCCCACCGCGGCCGACAGGGCGTCCGAGCCGTACCCGGCCCGCAGCACGTGGCGGTCGCCCTCGCGGCCCAGCAGCGCCGCGGTGTTACCGGGCAGGATGCCGGTCGCCGCGTCCAGCAGCCGGTGCATGACCTCGTCCGGGTCGAGCGTGGCGGTCAGGTCGCTCATCACCGCGCGCAGCGTCTCGGCGACGTCGCGCTGCCTGCGCGCGGTCTGGGCGGCCACCTCCAGCTGGGCGGCGCGCGCCGTCTCCAGCGACACCGCGACGTGATGGGTGATCGCGGTCAGGATGTCGACGTCCTCGGCGGTGAAGATGCCCTTGGCGACCCGACTGTCGAGGTAGACCACCCCGAGCAGCCGGCCGTCGAACTGCACCGGAGCGATCATGATGCTGCGTAGCCCGTGGACGAGCACGCTCCGCGAACCGAGGGCCACGCCCTCCTCGCTGCCGGTGACCACGAGCGGCTCGCAGGTGTCCCGGACCCGCTCCACCAGGCTCGCGCTGTACCCGGTCAGCTTCGCGATGTCGTTGCCCTCGCCGTCGCGGCCCAGGTGCGGCACCAGCTGGTCACGCTCCGCGTCGACCAGGAACAGGTACGCGCGCTCGGCGCCCAGGATCCGGACGGTCTGGTCCAGCGCGACCCGGGCCAGGCGGCGCGGGTCGAGCACCGTCGCGGCGGCGAGGCTCACCTGCTGCAGCGCTGCCAGGCGCCGCCGGTTGAGCGCCCCGGCGCTGCCGCCGGTCGTCACCGTCATCCCGCCGCCGGCCACGGGCGCGACGTCCGTGACACCGAACTCCGCGCGTACCCAACGGGCGCGCACGAGCCAGCGCTGCGCGGTCGCGATCATCAGGGCGACGTGCGCCTGGTCCTCGGCCAGGGCCTGCTCGCCCAGCATCCGGTAGGCGCGGGCCCGGACCCGGGCGGTCTCGTACGCGACGAGCGGCGCGTCCAGCCGCAGCTCCCGCAGCTGGGCGCGGAGCAGGTCGCGCAGCGCCCGCTCGGGTCGGCCGCGCAGCACGTCGAGCTCGGCGCGCGCGACCCGCACGTACGCGCGCAGGATCCGGTCACCGGCGGCCCGCGCCAGCTCCTTCACCGCACGTTCGGCCGCGGCGAGCTGGCGGGCCCGCTCGGCCGGGTCGGCGATGCCCTCGCGGCACTGCGCGAGCCGGCCCATGGCCAGGTCCACGTAGATGGTGCGCTGCTCGGTGAGCAGCTGCCGGGGCTTCAACCGCAGGTCGGCGAAGCGGCGCGCCACGTCCTCGAAGGACGCGCCGAGGTCACCCCGCTCGACGGCGTTGAACAGCTCGACGGACAGCAGCTGGACCGCCAACGACCGGTTGCCGGGATTGGCCCGCACGAGACCGCGCAGCGTCTCCGCCGCGGCCTCCGCCTCTTCCGGACGGCCCAGCAGCGCCGGTACGACAGCGGCGACGGTACCGAGCGTCGCGCCCTCGGTCTTCACACCCGACGCCAACCGGACCGCGCCCCGGTCGTACCAGCGCTCGGCGTCCCTCGCCCGTCCCTGCAGGACCAGGCGCAGGCAGACGGCCGACACCCCGGTGAGGTAGTCGCCCAGTTCCAGCCAGCGCTCATGGTCGGTGAGCGCGCGCTGCCAGAGCTCACCGTTGTCCGCCCCACCCATGGCGGCGCCGACGCCCCGCTTCCACTCGACATCGGCGACGAGGGTGGGGTCGCCGATGGCGGCGGCGGTGGCCGCGGCCCGGTCGAAGATGCGACGCGCCAGCCGGGGCCGGCCGGCGACCGCCGCGACGAGCCCGAAGCCGGCCACGTGCCGGGTGTACTCGGCACCCCGGCCGAGCCGGTTGACCACGTAGTGCGCCCGCAACGACACCAGGACCCGGCGGCTCACCCGCCGGCTCACCGTCGACGCGTACGCGCCGAGGTCGTACAGCATCGCCTGCACCCGGTAGCGTTCCCGCCGCTCGCCGGTCGCCCCGCCGAACCCGATCCTGGTCACGCCGACCGCCAGCCCGGCCACGAACCACGCCAGCGCGGTCAGCACCATGGCGAACCGGCGGCGCGGAACGGGAGTGCCCAGCTCCGCGAGCGCCTGGCACACGGTGTCCCAGGCCCGTTCGGGGTCCCACGCCGCGGTGTGCACCCGGGCCGTCTCCAGCCGGATGTCGGCGCGGCGCAGCCGGGTCGGCTCCTGTCGCAGCGCCCGGTCCAGGTGCTCGAGCGCCTCGACGAACCGGCCGCTGCGGCTGCAGGCGACACCGAGTGCGCGGTGGAAGTCGGCGTCCGGCGTGATGCCCGCCTTCGCGGCGGCGGCCGCGGCGGCCTCGAGGAAGGCGAGGGCCTCGGCGGGCGCGTGGTCGGCGAGGGCGAGCCGCCCCGCCGCCAGGCTCGTCGCGAAGACCCGTTCGGGCGTACGGTCGGCCTCGCCCCGCGCGTAGTGGCGCGCCGTCGCGTAGACGTGCTCGGGATCGTCGGCCCCGCCGCCGTCGAGCGCCTCGGCGATGCGCTGGTGCAGCCGGCGCGTTTCGCCGGAGCTCAGCTCGGCCAGCAGCGCCTCGCGGATGCGGTTGTGCAGGAAGACGTACCCGCCGTCGGCGGCCGTGAGCAGCCGACGGCCCTCCGCCTCGGCCAGCGCGTCGAGGGCCCGGTCGGCGTGCACGTCGCACACCCGCGCGACGAGGTCCGCGCTGAACCGGGTGCCGAGCGCCGCGCCCGCGGCCAGCAGCCGCCGGCTCTCGGCGCCGAGCCCGTCGATGCGCTTGAGGACCAGGTCGAGGGCGTCGCCGGGCAGCTCGAGGCGGTCCAGCGCCGGCAGGTCGAGCTGCCACCCGTCCCAGGACGGGCTCATCAGCCCGGCGTCGATGACGGCGCGCATGTACTCCACGACGGCGAGGGGGTTGTCGCCCACCCGGGCCAGGAGCTGGCGGGTCACCTCTGCCGAGAGCCGCATGGAGCCGAGCTGGAGCATCACCAGCTCGGCGACGGCCTGGTCGTCCAGCGGCCCGAGACGCAGGTGGAGGTCGACGGCCTCGCCCATCTCCGTCCGGAAAGACCCGACCGCCGGCTCGCTGTCGACGTCGTCACGCGCCGTGGCGACGACCAGCAAGGGCACCTCGGACAGCCGGACCGCGAGCTGCTGGAGCACGCGGCGGCTCGGCGCGTCGAGCCACTGGACGTCGTCGAGATGGAGGACCGCTCCGCCGGCGGTCTCGGCGAGATCCACCAGGAAGGCGGCCGCGGCGTTCGTGAACTGCTCCGCGCGGTCGTCGTCGCCGAGCTCGGGCGCCGACACGAGCGCGGCGAGCATCGGCGACAGCGCGCGGAGCAGCCCACCGGCCGGGCCGACCGCGCGGCGGATGCGGCGGTGCTCGGCGGCGCGTTCGGCCGGCGGAAGCTGGTCGACGGTGCGCAGGTACTGCTCGATCGCGGCGCGCAGCGGCGCCAGGGGCACCGGATCGTCGGGTACACACCTGCCCTGGAGGACGACCTGGCCGTGGGAGCGCACGGTACGGCTCAGCTCGCGCACGAGCCGCGTCTTGCCGGCGCCCGGCTGGCCCTCGACCAGGGCCACTCCCCCGCGGCCGGCCCGCGCCCGGTGCCAGCGGGTGGTCAGCTGCTGCAGTTCGCGGGCCTGCCCGACCAGCCGGTCCTCGCCGTCGGCCGGTCCGCCGGAGCCGGTGGCACCGGGCGGGAACACCGCGTCGGGCTCGGCGCGCAGGCGCTCCAGGTCGGCGAGGAGGTGCTCGCCGCCGGCGTACCGGTCGTCGGGGTCCTTGGCGAGCAGCTTGGCGATGATCGCGGCGAAGGTCGGCGAGACGTCGGGCCGGACGGTGCGGACATCGGGCACCGGGGCCGTCGCGTGCAGCCGGATCAGATCGCCCGCGTCGTCGGCCTGGTAGGGCGGTACGCCGGTGAGGCATTCGTAGAGGACCGCCCCGAGCGCGTACAGGTCTGACCTGCCGTCGACGGGTCGCTTCAGCATGCCGGTCTGTTCCGGGGCGGTGTAGACGAGGGTGCCGGCCACCGCGTCGTCGGGCATCCCGCCGCGCGCGGCCAACCCGAAGTCGATCAGCCTGGCGGTACCGTCGGCGCCGAGCAGGATGTTGTCGGGCTTGACGTCGCGGTGCACGAGTCCGGCCCGGTGGACCGCGGCGAGCGGGCCGGCGAGATCGGTGGCCAGCCGGAGCGTGCGCGCCTCGTCGAGGCCTCCGTCGCGCAGCGCCTGCGTCAGCGGCCCGCCCTCGATCAGCTCGAGGAGCAGGTACGGACCGGCGTCGACCCGGCCGACGTCGAAGATGCGCGGCAGCAGGGGGTGGTCGACGCAGGCCAGCAGCGCCGCTTCCCGGCGCAGGGCGGCGAGCGCCCGGTCGACGTCGACGGTGGACGAGGTGAGCAGTTTCAGGGCATAGTCGACGCCCAGCCGGCGGACGCGGTAGACGATCGTCTCCGCGCCGCGGCCGAGCTCTCCGACCACCTCGACGCCCGGTAGGACGTCGGTGCCCACCTCGAAGCTCATCCCTGCCCGTGACCCGTCCCTCGTCGGCGGGCGCGGGGCGCGCTCGCCTACATCACACGGGTCATCGGCACGCGGTAGGACGACCGAAGGAATTTGGTGATTATGCGTGATCCACTAATCACCTAGAGTATTTGAACGGTTACGGGTCGACGGCCGACGCCAGCCCGCCCGCGCCGCGCGGGTCCCGGCCGCCGTGCTGGCGGCGGATCAGCTCGGTGACCTGCCGTTCGAGGATGGGCTGCACCGCTCGCCGCTCCTCCTCCAGGGCCATGGTCAGCGCGCCGCACGGGTAGCTCCGGCTGCCACAGCGGCAGCCGAGCCCCGCCGCCCGCCCCAGCCACCACAGGCGGGGCCGGTGCGTGGCCTTGATACGCGCGATGTCACTGTCCTCCATGACCGCACCCCCTCACCGTCGGCGCGACCGGCGAATTCGACAGAAACACCGTGCGGCCGCGCCCACAGATGTAGCGTGACGGTCGCAACGCGCAGCGTGAATCTCTCCAGGGTCTTCAATCGTCTTCAACACCGACGCGGACCGATGACTATGACCAGAACCGGCGCACAGTTGCGGATAGCCCGGAACGCGGCAGGAGTGAGCCTGCGGGCCATGGCCGCCCGGACCAACTTCAGCAAGGGACATCTGTCCAACGTCGAGGCCGGCCGCCGGAGCGTCACGCCGGACGTCGTGTTGGCGTACGAACGCGCGCTTGGGGATGCGGTGGATCGCAGGGGACTTCTGACCGGCATGGCCGCGACGGTGGTCGCGTCGACGGCCGTGGCCGACCTCATCCGAGCCGGGTTCACCGCAGCGCTGCACGGCGGCGGCCCGGTCGACTCCTGGCTCGCGCGCGTCGACGAGTACGGCCAGCTCTACATGACCGTCGGCGCCGACCAACTGCAGCGGCGACTGGCCGCCGACCTCGTCGTCCTCCAGCAGCACCTGGACTCCGCGCCGCTCTGGGGGGTGGCGGCCCGGCTGCTGACGACCTTCGGCAAGACCACGGGGGACAGCGACGAGGCGGTCTCGTGGTACCGACTGGCCACGACGGCCGCCGACCGGTCGGAAGACAACCAGGTCCGCGTCTGGGTACGCGGCCGGGCGGCGCTGGCGCTGGCGTACGAGGGCGCGCGGCTCGCCACCGCGGTCGAGCTGGCCGACCAGGCGCTCGCGATCGACGACACGCCGTCACCGGGCCGGCTGACCGCCCTCGTCGCCCGGGCCCAGGCGGCGGCCGTCCACGGTGACCGAACCGGCGCCCTGCGCCTGCTCGACGACGCCCGGCGGATGTTCGACGTCGCGGGCTCGTCCGAGCAGACGTCCGACTTCGCCATCCCCGAGTGGCGCTTCCACACGTTCGCGTCCATGCTGCTCAGCCGGCTGGGTGACCCGGCCGCCGCGGCGGAGCAGGACGCCGCCGACCGTACCCGGCCGCCCGAACTGCTCCGCTTCGCGACCCACATCGAACTGCACCGCGGCCTCATGCTGGCCAAGGCCGGCGACGTCACGGGCGGCACGGCGTACGCCCGCGCGGCCCTGGGCCGGCTGCCCGCCGAGAAGCGTTCGCAGAGCCTGAAGCTGATGCTGGCGGAGGTCGAGTGCGGCCGGCAGCCGGCGGTCTCCTAGCCCGGACGGCGGGTCACTGGTGGTTCACCCAGCCGATGACGTCCCACCCGGCCGGCGGCGACCACGGCGAGCCACCGCTGACGGGGCGGACCACATAGGTCGGCTGGGAGTTCTTCAGCATGAACCAGGTGACGAAGCCGTTGCCGACGAACGACGGGGTGCTGGGGAACCAGGCGGTGCTACCCGTCGGTCCGAGGTCGCGCACCAGGGTGAGGTGGGCGTCACCGAGCATGATGTGCTCGACGCCCTTGACCTGGGCCGCCCAGGCGGTGAGCCGGCCGTCGGGGCTCGCCGCGTACCGGCCGGCCACCTTCGACGACGCGCAGGTGGCCGGAGTGGTGCCGTCGACCGCGACGAACCACACCCCGGAGGCGCAGGGCTTGTGGACGTAGAAGGTCCACACGGCGATGCGCCCGGCCGGAGCCGGCACGTCGACGGCGATCGGGCCGTCACCGGGTACGGACAGGCGGGTCCAGCGCCCGGTTGCCAGGGCGTACGCATACATGTCCCACGCGCCACCCGGGTTCGGGTACGCGATCAGATGGTTTCCCTCCCGGGTGAAGGAGACGAAGCTGTCCGACCTCCCCGCCATGCCGACCGGCCCGGTGATCGTGCGGGTGGCACCGGTGACCGCCTCGAAGAGGCCGATCTTCCCGGTCGCCCGGCAGAGCCCGTTGCTCGTGGTCGCCGCGTACACCCACGCGACGTAGCGCCCCGATCGGTCGATCACGTTGCTGAGCAGACAGGTCGACGAGGCGAGCTTGCGGCGGGCCAGGCCGGCGCCGGAGACGTAGAGGTCGGACCCACCCGTCACCCAGTTGATCGTCGTGTAGGTCATCCGCCCGGTCGGCGCGGTCTGCACGTCGATCGCCCCGTCGAGCAGCACCTTCGACCGGTGCGCCCCGGTCACCTCGACGGCGCGGACCTGGGAACCGTTGGTGATCACCACGGATGGCCCGGACGGCTGGACGGTCAGGGTACGGGTGGCGGAGGTGTAGGCCTGGCGGGTTGGTGTGGCGGCGACGGTGACCCGCCAGGTGGTCACGCCGGCGGCGGTGGGGGTCGGCAGGGCGATCCGGTACGCCCCGTCCGTGGTGGTGGTCGCGCGCGCGATCGTCGTCCAGGTCGTGCCCGACAGCCGCTGGGCGGTCACGGCGCGCCCCGTCTCGTGGGGGGTCACGATGCCGGTCAGCGCCACCGGCTGTCCGACGTACGGGCTGGCGGGGCTGAACCCGGTCGTCGCCGTGGTCACCGTCAACGCCTGGGCGTTCACGGGCGCCGCCAGCGCGGCAGGCGCCGCACCGACGGTGGTCAGGGCCGTCGCCACCAACGCCCCCAGGATGGCGAACCTACCTCCGCGCATGCGGATCGACCTCCAACTCATCGACGCCAGGACGGTGCCCTATCGGCCACGGCCGGGTGAACCTGAGGAGAATCGACTCGTAGGCTTGGCCGATGGCCCGTAAGTACGCCTCCAACACGACCGTCGACCGCGCCGGCCTGCGGGAGTTCCTGGCCTCCCGGCACCGGGGAGTGCTCATCACGCGCCGCGCCGACGGCCGGCTCCAGTCCTCGCCGGTGACCTGCGGCGTCGACGCCGATGGCCGGATCGTCATCTCCACGTACCCGCAGCGGGCCAAGGTCGCCAACGTCCGCCGGAACCCGCAGGTGTCCATGTGCGTCATGTCGGACGACTTCGACGGCCCGTGGGTCCAGGTGGACGGCACGGCCGAGGTGCTCGACCTGCCCGACGCGCTCGAGCCGCTCGTGGACTACTACCGGTCGATCGCGGGTGAGCACCCGGACTGGGACGAGTACCGCGAAGCAATGGCCAAGCAGGGCAAGAGCCTGATCCGGGTCACCGTCGACGCGTGGGGACCGGTCGCGACCGGCGGCTTCCCGCCACCTCCCGCCGCCCCGTGATCCTGGAGGATTTTCCGTGCCGGGACACGGAAAATCCTCCAGGATCATGGGTATCGGGCCCGGATGCCGATGCGCGCGCTGATCGTCGACCCGGACGTTCCCTCCGCACTGCGGCTCGGCGAGGTACCGGAGCCGGAGCCCGGCCCCGGGCAGGTCGTCATCGACGTCGCGTGCACCTCGCTGAACTGGGGCGAGCTGAACCTGGCCCGCAGCGGCGACGCGCCACCCGGGACCGTGCTCGGCTGGGACGCCGCCGGCGTGGTCACCCAGGGCGCGGCCGACGGCACCGGCCCAGCCGTGGGGACCCGCGTGGTCACCCGTGGACCGGACGGCGGGTGGGCCGAGCGCCGCGCGGCCGACGTGTCCGAGCTCGCCGCCGTACCCGACGGGGTCGACCTGGCGGACGCCGCGGCCCTCCCGGTGGCGGGCGTGACCGCGCTGCGCGCGCTGCGCGCAGCCGGTCCGATCCTGGGCCGCCGGGTCCTCGTCACCAGCGCGGCCGGCGGGGTCGGCCGGTTCGCCGTCCAGCTCGCCTCGCTCGGCGGCGCGTACGTCATCGCCTCGGTCGGCTCCCCGGAGCGTGGGATGGGCCTGATCGAGCTGGGGGCCGACGACGTCGTCGTCGGCGTCGAGGAGCTCGAGGACCCGGTCGACGTCGTGGTCGACAACGTCGGTGGCCGGCAGCTGGTCGACGCGTTCGCCGCGCTGGCGCCCGGCGGCAACCTCCAGAGCGTCGGCTGGACCTCCGGCGAGCCGGCGGTCTTCCCGCCGTACTCGACGGTCGGCCCGGCGAGGACCCTGACCTCGTTCACCCTGGGCCCCGCTATCGCCGACGACCTCGCCACGCTGCTCGACCTGGTCGCCGACGGCCTGCTGAAGGTCGAGATCGGCTGGCGCGGCCCGTGGGACCGGGTCGCGGACGCAGCCGAAACCCTGCTCGCCCGCCGGGTCGGCGGCAAGGCCGTCCTCGACGTGACGACCGTCGGGTGACGACCGTCGGGTTACGGGCCTACAGGGGCTCGTACGGGTCCACGTCGGACCGCTCCTCCACCCGCCGGTAGCCGGTCGGGCCCTCGGTGATGACCTGTCGGCGCCGGCCGCTCCAGATGTACGTGGTGATGATCAGACCGAGCAGGCCGGCCACCATCAGGATCCAGCCGACCAGGTGCAGGTTGACGAAGCCGATGTGGACATTCAGGGCGAACGTGAAGATCGCGCCTATAACAATCAACAGAATGCTTCCACCGATGCCCATGGATACTCTCCTTCCGACAGCGATACCCAAGGGTCGATGTAGCGGTACCCGTCGGAGGCAGAGTTCAATCGGCCAGCACAGCGCGCTCAGCTGCGACTACTAGGTGTATGAGGCCAGGACGTTATTGACGCGTAGCGGCATTACCGACGCGGGCGGTTGTCCGTGGTGCGCTCCGTGGGGCCGGTGGTAGTTGTAGTGCCGGTTCCAGAGTTCGAGAGCACCGGCGCGTTGGGCCTCTGAGTGCCAGGTCCGCGCGTAGAGGAATTCCTCGGCAAGGATGCGGTTGTAGCGCTCGATCTTGCCGTTGTGGCGGGGCGTGTACGGGGTGATGCGCTGGTGCCGGCTTCCCGCCAGGACGTCGCGGAACGCGTGTGCGCGGTAGCAGGAGCCGTTGTCGGTGACGATGCGCTCGATCGTCTTGATGCCGTGAACGGCGAACCAGGCGCGGGCGCAATCAAGGAATCCCACCGCTGTGACGGCCTTCTCGTCGGGAAGTGCTCCGGTGTAGGCCAGCCGGGAGTACCCATCGATTGCGGAGTGCAGGAACACATACCCGGTCTTCGTGCCGCACTTCTTGCTCCGGTCGACCGCCTTGGCTTGCTCGCTTCCCTTGCCGTGCACGCGCCAGCCGCCGCCGTCGGGGATGCGGCCGACCTTCTTCACGTCGATATGGATCATGTGGCCCGGCCGCTTCGCGGTGATGCGCTGCGGCTCGCGGTTGGTCTCGCCGCTCGGGTCGATGAATTTTCTCCGGTTCAGCCCGATTTGCGCCAGCAGCCGGGTGATGGTGCTGCGGCTGACTGGGGTGCCGTCTTGTGCGAGTTCGAAGGCGATGCGGGATGCGGACCATTTGTGCTCGCGCCGCATGGACTCGATCCGTTTGACGAGTCGGGCGGGCATGGCCGTCGGTTGATGCGCCGGGCTGGACGAACGATCGAGCAGCCCGAGGTCACCGAACTGCTTGTAGCGGTTCACCCACTTCGAGGCGGTGGCGCGGGAGATGCCCATCTCGGCTGCCACGTGCGCGATGGGACGGGTGCGGCAGCGTTCGATCAGTCGCTTGCGGCCCTCCGGGGTCAAAGGGCTATTGCGGTGAGTCATGAGGGCCGCCGGTTTCGCGCAACGCCGAAGCAGACCAGGCCGGTGAGGGCGAAGAGGACCGTTGCGCCGATGAACAGCCCAATCGAATGCGAGGTGAAGCTGAGCCCGTTTGCCGGCCCGGCGATAGCGGCGAAGAGCGCAATCCCGAGTGCGCCGCCGGTCTGTCTGCTGGTGTTGCTCGCACCGGAGGCCAGGCCTGGTGCGCGGGGTGTGGCCCTGAGCGCTGCGGAGACGATCGCCGGGGTGAGGATGCCGAGGCCGGTGCCCCACAACGCGAGGAAGAACCCCAGTTGGATGTAGCCAGTGCCGGAGTTGGTGAGGGTGGCGGCGATCCCGGCCATCCCGGACCCAGCGACAATCAGACCGAGCGCGCTGGTTCGCCAGACGCCGATGCGGGTGCTGAGCCTGCCTGCGGGTGCTCCCAGGAGCGGCAGCGGCAGCATCGCCGGGAGGGTGAGGAGTCCCGCCGTGAGTGGGTTGAGCCCGTGTAGGTCTTGGAAAATCTGGGTCAGCAGGAAGAGCCCGCCGAGCGCGCACAGGTTCATCAACCCCGCCACCAGGCATGCCAGGCCAAGTGGTCGGCGCGAATCGCGCGGAACAGGGAGAAGAGGGTGCGCCGCCCGCCGCTCGACGACGAGGAAGGCAAGCAGGGCGCAGACGGCCACCACCGCGAGCAGCCCCGCCCACAAGGGCAAGGTGGGGGCCTGGATGATCGCGGTGACCACGCAGATCAGTGCGGTCACGAGCAGGGCAGCGCCGGTCCAGTCCACGTTCTTTTCCGGCCGCTGCTGCGGGGTGGAGCGGGAGAGGCGGATGACGGGCAGGAGTGCGAGGGCGATGACCGGAACGGTCAGCCAGAACACGGCCCGCCATCCGGCGGCCTGGACCAGGAGCCCGCCGATGACCGGTCCTGCCGGGAGGGCGGCCCCGCCGATCGCGGCCCATGCTCCGACGAGCCGGTTGCGGGAGGTTTGGTCTGGCGCGTTGTCGACCAGGAGGGCGAGTGTGCCGGGCAGCATCAGGGCCGCGCCGACGCCTTGGATCGCGCGTGCCGCGACCAGGACGGTGATGGTCGGGGCCAGGGCGCACAGCACGGACGCGGCACCGAAGCCGATGAAGCCGAGCAGGACGACCCGGCGGTGCCCGATCAGGTCTCCGATCGCGCCCGAGGCCAGCAAGAGTGCGGCCAGCGGCACGGAGTACGCGTCCACGGCCCACGCCAGCCCCGTGCTTCCCACATGGAGTTCGGAGCCGATCTGCGGGAGTGCGACGTTGACGACGGTCACGTCCAGCAGGACGAGGAAGTAGCCGCCGTACAACGCGAGGGTCAGGGGCCATCGTGAGCGATTCGGTGCCATGTTTCCGATCGTCGGCCCGGAACGTTTCAGCGGGTGTCGAAGTGTTTCGCTTGTAGCATCGGGGTATGAGCCAGGACCGGACCGTTTCGGGTGAGCCGGATATCGCCTCGATAGCGTCCGCTTTCGCGGACCCTCGACGCGCCCGCGTGCTCATGGCGCTGGCCGATGGGCGCGCGCTCCCAGCGGGGCGGCTCGCCGAGGAGGCCGGCGTGTCCGCTTCCACCATCAGCAACCACTTGACGGTGCTACTGAACCACGAACTGGTCGCAGTCGAGCCGCAAGGGCGCAACCGCTACTACCGCCTCGCGACCAGCGAGGTCGAAGGAGTCCTGGAAGCCCTCGCCCGACTCGCACCGCGCACCCCGATCACCTCCCTGCGCGCCCACACTCGCGCCCACGCGGTCCGAACCGCCCGAACCTGCTACCGCCACCTCGCCGGGCAAGCCGGGGTCGACCTGTTCCAGCGGCTCATCGGCGCGGGCTGGGTCACCGGAGGCGACGGGTTGCACCACCCAGACATCACCGGCGACCGGCTCTCCTCACCAGGGAAAGGCAACCAGTACCGACTCACGCGCGAAGGAACCGGGGCGCTGAAAGCATGGGGAATCCCGCCCGAGAGGCTCTCGACCGGGCGGCCTCTCCGCTACTGCATCGACTGGACCGAACAGGCCCACCACCTCGCGGGCCCACTCGGAACCGCGATCACCACTCGACTCTTTGACCTCGGCTGGATTGTCCGAGGCAAAGTCCCGCGCAGCATCCATGTCACCCCTGAAGGGGAAGCCGGTCTCGCGGCTCTTGTGTCATCTCGCTGACGGCGACGCCAGATCGCCGGACGCGCCCGTCAACAACCTTCTGGCCAGCAATAACTAGGCGTTACAGGCGTCGGAGACAGCCGGCGGCGAAGACGCTCTGAAGAGGATCGGGAAAGGCGGTCGAAGCCAGACAGGACAGCCGCAACCAGGCTGCTGTTCAGGCGTAGACGGACACACCGGTCCTACCGGCCGGTTGGCATTCGCGCTTGTCGTGGATTTGTCGGAGGGTGCTTCTAGTCTGCCGGTCATGACCGTGAAGATCACTCTGGACGGCCTGTCCAAGGCCGAGCTCGCCCCAGCCGTCACCGCCCACTTCGACGAGCCCCGTTCCTTCGTCACCGGCACACCGCCTCGCCTGCCCGGTGCCTACCTGTGGGTGGTGCCGCCCGACGACTTTGTCGGCTACATCGGGTCGGCGGCCGATCTGGCGGCGCGGTTGCGCGACTACCGCCGCTGGCTCGACGGGTACAAGCCGGACGAGGAGTGGGAGGTCACGGTCGTCCACATGATCAAGATTTTCGGCGGAACGGTGTGGTGGATGCCGACGTCCACACATGATGACGCGCTCGTGCTGGAGCAGCGGCTCATCGAGTGGTACCGCGCTCGCGCCGGATTCGCTCCGCCGTTCGTCGGCTGGGAGGCCAAGAAGAACAGCAAGCGGCACGCGGCGCAGGAGTGGGCCAGAACGCTCTGGAACAAGGAGCACCCGTTCGCTGAGGAAGGGGCGTAGCGCCGGTCGGAGCATTCATGGAGGTCCTGGTCTGCCAGGGATGCTCGCCTACCGCACGCCGAGCCGTGCGACGAGGAATCCGGGCGCGACGACCCGATAGGCGTCCGCGCACAGCTCGGCGATCTCGGCCCAGTCGACCTCGCCGTCCAGGCGTACCCCCAACCAGCCCCGACCCCCGACGTACGGCGGCCGGAAGAACCGCTCCGGCTCGGCGGCCGTCAACTCCTCCTGCGCACCCGGGTGGGGCGGCGCACCACAGGTGGGGGAACGTGCTGCGGTGATGGCCGTCGGCCCACAACGTGACGAACGCGGCCCGCTCGCGCACGAACCAGGTCGGCGCCCCGTGGCTGGGCCGCTCGGTGACCTGCGGGAACGCCATGCAGATCGCGCGTACCCGATCCAACGCGGTCGACACGGGGTCCACGATACCGGCGCTACGACGCTACGACGCTACGACGCTACGACGCTACGACGCGACGGTCGTCGGGCAGGCGCCGGGTGGCGCCCTGCCGGTCCAGCAGCTCCAGCAGCGGCACGGCCACCCGGCGGGTGGTGCCGAGCGCCTGCCGGGCATCGCTGAGCGTGAACGGCTGCGGGATGCCGGCGAGGACCGCCCGGGCCTCCTCGACCGCGCCGGGCAGCAGGACGACACCGTCGGCGACGCGCAGCAGCGCCCCGGCGCGTACCGCCGCGGCCAGCTCGCGCGGCCCCAGGCCCAGCTCGGCCAGGCGGGCCGCCTCCGGCGCGCGGAACCGCTCACCGGCGAGGTCGTCGCGTACCCGCTCCACGGCGCGGGCCACCGGCTCCGGCAGACCGCCGCCCTGTCCCGCCACGGCGACCCGGCCCTCGCGGGCCTGCAGCGGCGCGGCGACCAGCGCGTCGACCAGCGCCCGGTCCGGCAGGCCGAGGGCGTGGCGCAGCACCTCGACCGGCGCGCCCGGCTCCAGCGGATGCTCCCGCACGTACCGGGTGACCTCCGCGACGAGTCGCTTGCGCAGCGCCGACCAGTGGTCGGGGTCGGCGAGCCAGTCGCCGGCGACCGGCCGGCTCGACACGGTCACCCCCATCCGCTCCAGGTCACCCCGGCGTACCAGGGCCCGGCGGCGCAGCTCGTCGGCTTGCGACGGCACGCCGTCCAGTTCGGACAGTTCCCGCGCCCGGGCGGCGGCCGCGCCGCGCCGGCGAAGCGGCGGCGGCGCGACGTCGAGGACGGTGACGCCACCCGCGACGTGGTGGCGGCCCGGGTCGCGCAGCAGCGCCCGGTCGCCGATCCGCAGCGGCAGCGCGGTGGCCAGCCGCAGCCGGCCGGTGTCCGCGCCCAGCGGGCGCACCCGTACGGCGACCGCCGCCGACCCGACGTGCAGCGTCAGCGTCGCGGGCAACTCGGCGACCGGATCGCCGGCGAGCCGGACGTCGATGACGTCGGTGCGGCGGAATCGTCCCGGCGTGACGAGGGCGTCGCCGCGGCCCACCTCGTCACGCTCCACGCCGCGCAGGTTCACCGCGACCCGCGCCACCGCCGCCGCTTCCGGGGTGGGCGCGCCCAGCGACTGCAGGCCCCGGACCCGTACCCGCCGGCCGCCGGCCAGCTCCAGCTCGTCGCCGGCGCGCAGCCGCCCGGCGCCGAGCGTGCCGGTGACCACCGTGCCGGCACCCTTGATCGTGAAGGCGCGGTCGACCCACAGCCGTACGGGCGCGTCGAGATCGGGCGCGGGCAGGCGGGCGACGAGCCGGCCCAGCGCGGCGCGCAGGTCGTCGAGGCCGGCGCCGGTGACGGCGCTGACCGCCACCGTCTCGACGGCGCCCAGCGAGGTCGCCGCCAGCTGCTCTCGCGCCTCGGCCGCCGCGATCGACGGGTCGAGCAGGTCGCTGCGGCTGACGACGAGCAGGCCGTGCCGCACGCCGAGGGCGTCGAGCGCGGCGAGGTGCTCGGCCGACTGCGGCATCCACCCCTCGTCGGCGGCGACCACCACCATCGCTGCGGGGACCGGCCCCACTCCGGCGAGCATGTTGGGCACGAACCGTTCGTGGCCGGGCACGTCGACGAACGCGACCACCTCGCCGTCGGCGAGGGTGGTCCAGGCGAAGCCGAGGTCGATCGTCATGCCCCGCCGGCGCTCCTCGGCCCACCGGTCGGGCTCCATCCCGGTCAGCGCGCGGACCAGGGTGGACTTGCCGTGGTCGACGTGGCCGGCGGTGGCTATGACATGCATGCCGAGGCCCGCTTCACCGCGTCGACCAGGGCGTCGTCCTGCTCGGGCGGCACGCAGCGCAGGTCGAGCAGCAACCGGCCGTGCTCGACCCGGCCGAGCACCGGTGGCTCGCCGGTGCGCAGCGGCGCTGCGAGCCGCGCCGGCAGCGCCACCGCCCACGACGGCAACTCCAGGCCGGGCGCTCCCCCGCCGCCGACGACCGCGGCGGACGCGACGACCTCCGTATCGGCGTCACCCAGCGCGCCGCGCAGGCGCTCCGCGCGTACCTTCAGGGCTTGCACATCGGCGCGGAGGGCGACCCAGGTCGGGGGCTCGGGCCCGCGCAGCGTCGCTTCGAACGCCGCCAGGGTGAGCTTGTCGACGCGCAGCGCCCGGGCCAGCGGGTGGCGGCGCAGCCGCTCCACCAGGTCGGCGTCGCCGAGCAGCAGGCCGGCCTGCGGGCCGCCGAGCAGCTTGTCGCCGCTGGCGGTGACGAGGGCGGCGCCGGCCTTCAGGCTCGAGGTCGCGTCCGGCTCGTCGGGCAGCAGCGGGTCGGGAGCGAGCAGCCCGGACCCGATGTCGGCGACGACGGGGACGCCGAGGGTCGCGAGGTCGGCGACGGGCACCGACGAGGTGAACCCGGAGACGACGAAGTTGGACGGGTGCACCTTGAGGATGAAGCCGGCGTCGGGACCGACCGCGGCCGCGTAGTCGGCGAGCGCGGTCCGGTTTGTCGTGCCGACCTCCCGCAGCCGCGCCCCGGTCGACTCCAGCAGATCGGGCAGGCGGAATCCGTCCCCGATCTCGACCAGCTCGCCCCGGCTGACGATGATCTCCCGGCCGGCGGCCAGGGCGGTGGCGGCGAGGACGAGGGCGGCCGCGCCGTTGTTGACCACGTGCACCCCGGCGGCGTACGGGACGGCGGCCCGCAGCGCGTCGAGGGCGCCCTGGCCGCGGCGGGCCCGCCGGCCGGTCGCCAGGTCGAGCTCGACGTCAGTGTGGCCCGCGGCGGCGACGACCGCCTCGACGGCCGCGGCCGACAGCGGGGCGCGCCCCAGGTTGGTGTGCAGGACGACGCCGGTGGCGTTGATGACGGGGCGCAGGCTGGCGGCCCGGCGCGGCAGGGCGGCCGCAGCCGCGTCGGGGACCTCCTCGGGCGCGATCTCGCCGCGCCGCGCCCGCTCCTGCGCGGCGTTGACCGAGGCCTTGACCTGGGCGCGGCCCAGGGTCACGACGGCTGCGGCCAGGCGCGGGTCGGCGAGGACGGCATCGGTACGCGGGACGCGCCGGCGAGGGTCGGTCGTCGCTTGCGGTGGACGGTTCGCCCGCGATGGCCTTGACACGTCCCAGACCCTACCGCTGCCGGCCGGCCCGTCCCCGGTCAGCGCCGCCCGTGACGGCGGGGAGGACACCCTTGCCGGCCAGCAGCTCGAACACGAGGTGGGTCTCGGTGTGCCGGACCGCGGGGTGGACGTTGATGTGCTCCAGGATGAGGTCGCGCAGCGCTTCGGGGGACTCGACCGCGGCGTGCAGGAGGTAATCGTCCTCACCTGCGACGTGGAACGCGGTGAGAACGCCCGGGATCTCGGTCAGGGTGGCGTGGAAGCTGCGGACGTGCTCGCGGTTGTGGCTGCCGAGCCGCACCTTGATCACGGCCTGCAGCGGGTAGCCGAGGGCGGCCAGGTCGAGGCGCGCGTGGATGCCGGCGATGACGCCGGCATCGCGGAGCGCGCGGACCCGGTGGATGCACGTCGACTCGGCGATGCCGACCCGGCTTGCGAGGGCGGCGTTGGTGATCCGGCCGTCGGCGGCCAGCTCGGCCAGGATCGACAGGTCGGTGGCGTCCAGGGCCGGCGCGGCGTCCGTCGGCGAGCCCCGCCGTGACTGGGGCCGCTGCGGCGCGGGACGGTGCAGCGGCGGGCGCGGATTCTGCGGCCGGGACCCGCGGGGCTCGTACCCCTGCTCCATAATCTTCACCGTTCTGCGAGCATTCCGAAGATTCTGCGCCATCTATTGTCACGTTCCTCGGCTTCTTGCACCATCCTCCCATGAGTGGACAGATTCTTTCGTTCGACTCGTTGGCCGTCCACGCCGGCCGCGACGATCTGGCGGCGCTCGGGGTCCACGCCCCGCCGCTCGACCTGTCCTCCACCAACCCGCTGCCCGGCATCGACGCCGGCGGGGCGTCGTACGAGTCGATGGCCACCGGCGGCCACCCCGTCGACGACGGCGGGCTCGTCTACGCCCGCCTGTGGAACCCGACGGTGGCCCGGTTCGAAGCGGCGCTCGCCCGCCTGGAGGGCACCGCGGAGGCGGTGGCCTTCTCCTCCGGCATGGCCGCGATGACGGCGACCGTCCTGGCGGCGAAGGCCGAACGCGGCGGCGGCCACGTGGTCGCGGTCCGGCCCCTGTACGGCGGCACCGACCACCTGCTCGGCTCGGGCCTGCTCGGCGTCGACGTCAGCTACTGCACGCCCGCGGAGGTCGCGGCGGCCCTACGGGCCGACACCTGCCTGGTGGTGCTGGAGACCCCGGCGAACCCGACCCTGGAACTGGTCGACATCCGCGCGGTGGTCGACGCCGCCGACGGCGTCCCGGTGCTGGTGGACAACACGTTCGCCACGCCGGTCCTGCAGAACCCGGCGGCCCACGGCGCAGCGCTCGTGCTGCACAGCGCCACGAAGTACCTGGGCGGCCACGGCGACGTCGTCGGCGGCGTCGTCGCCACCGACGCCACCTGGGCGGCGGCCCTGCGCCGGGTCCGCGCGGTGACCGGCGCGCTGCTGCACCCGCTGGGCGCGTACCTGCTGCACCGGGGCCTGACCACGCTGCCCGTACGGGTCCGCGCCCAGCAGGCCTCGGCGGAGAAGACGGCGATCTGGCTGAGCACGCACCCCGCCGTGCGGCGGGTCTGCTACCCGACGATGCCCGACGCCGACCCGGCCGGCCTGCTCGGCCGTCAGCTGCGCGGCCCCGGCGCGATGCTGACCATCCAGCTCGCCGGCGGGTACGAGCAGGCCGTACGGCTCACCAGCCGGGTCCGCCTGTTCACCCACGCCGTCTCGCTCGGCGGGGTCGACTCGCTGATCCAGCACCCGGCGTCGCTGACCCACCGCCCCGTACCCGCCGCCGCGCGCCCGGGCGCCGACCTCGTCAGGTTGTCGATCGGCCTCGAAGACGTCGACGACCTGAAGGCCGACCTCGAGCAGGCGCTCGGCTGACCGGATCGACCGGCGGTCAGCAGGCGCTCGGCTGACCAGCTCGACCGGCGGTCAGCAGGTGACCCGGACAGCGGAGACGCCCAGGTGGGCGCCGGAGTGCGCACCCCAGTCGACGCCGCGGGTGACCATCCTGATCGACAGCTGGCCGGTAGGCGCGGCGAACGAGCCGGCCGCCATCCAGCGCCCCTGGTTGTGCACCTGGTCGACGTCGAACCGACCGAGCGCGGAGCCGGACGCGTCGAGGCTGGGGTAGACGAAGTAGGTGGCCGGAGCACCGGCTGCGTCGAGCGCCCGCCCGGTGTCGGGTACATGCACCGACACGGCACAGGCCCGCGCGGCCGGTAGCCGGAACCACCACACGATGACGTTGTCGGGGTCGTCCACGTTCGGGTCGCCGGACATCGGCACGGCGATCATTCGCCCGCCGCAGCCGTCGCCGCGCCAGCCGCCGCGCGAGCGTGCGTACCAGTCGCGCGACCAGCCGCGGTTGTAGTAGCCACTGGTGTCGGTCTGCGGGCAGCTGTCGCCAGACACGCCGGTGAAGCGGGGGGCCGGCGGCGCGGCCGGCGCGGGGGCGGCCGGCTGGCTGTGCGGCGTGGTCGGCGTCGGCGCGACGCTCGGAGACGGGCTGCCGGCGGATGCCGACGGGCTCGCCGCGGGGTCGGCCAGCGGCGGCTCCCCGGGCACCGGCTGAATCGGGCCGGGATCGCCGTGCCGGACAGTGTCGGCGCGCGGCGGAGCGAGAACCGACCGGACCTGCGGCTGGTGCCACACCATGACCACGGCTGCCGTCACGACGACGGCCACGGCCGCGAGCAGCGCGCCCCCGCGCAGCCGCGCGCGCTGCCGGAGGGTGAGGTGCGGTCGGGATCGCGATCCGGTGACGTCCACGCTCCTCCGATCGGCGGCACCGAAGAAACGAATGAAGTTGGGCCGTCCGATGGGGCGATGCGAACACCGTCCCCATCGGACTGTCAGCTGTCAGAACCCGCCGATGCCGTCGGGCGCGCCGACGCCGGTGGCGCCGTCCCAGCCGGTGCGGGCGACGCACCACTGGGCCGTGGTGCAGGTGCCGTTGCTACCCGAGGTCACATCGTCGAAGTTCGTTGATCCACTGTGGGTGTACGGGTAGTGGTTGTCAATACTGGCCTCGGTGCCGGCGAGGGCGTACCCGCCGGCGACGACCGGCGGTCACGCCTAGGAGGACAGCGCCGCGAGGAAGGCGTCGCCGTTGGGCGTGCCCACGCCGGTGACGTCGTCGTAGCCGACCCGGGTGTGGATGGTCAGCGGCGCGTCGTCGGACAGCGACCGCAGCGTGTACGCGTACCCGCACGTGTCGTCGACGCCGTTGACGTAGTCGCTACGCACCGCGCCGAGCCCGGACACCGGCCGCTTGTACGTGCCCGGCGCCACCACCTGCCGGAACTGGCCGCCGTTCATGGTGGGCAGCCCGTGCAGCGACGAGTACTGGTTGGCGTCCTCGGCGATGGTCGGCGAAGCGTACGCGTCGATGATGGCGACGGTCTGCCCCTGCCGTCCTCGGCCACGCCGTGCGGGTAGTTGCCGGGCATGGGAACCGCTGGGGGTGAGGAACTGGCGGTAGCTGGACGAACCCGGGGTCGAAACGGCGGTGGCCAGCTCTGATCATTCGTTGCCACACCCTCCGAAAAGTCACGGAGGGTGTCTGTAAGAGCGCGCGATCGGAGCGCGGTGTTACAAGTTCGTGGACCGGTGCGGCGAGCTCACCCCTTCGGGTGAGGGTCGTGGCTCTTGGCGGGCTTTCCCGACGGGTGGCCGTTGCCCTTCTTGTTGCCTCCCCCGTTCTTGTTCCCTTCCCCGCCGCCAGGGTGGGTGCGGCCGGCCGTGGGGGCGTCCGGGCGCGGCGTCGGCGTGCCGGGCGACGAGCCCTGACCCGGCTGGTCACCGGAGACGTCGGCGCAGAACGCCGGGATGTTCTGCTCGCCGCCGGCCACCGCCGCCAGCGCCCGCCGCTGCGGAGGCGTGAAGGGCTTGCCGTGCTGGCGCTGCTGGGCGGCTTCCCAGGCCGTGCACAGCTCCGCGGCCTGCGGGCTACGCGGGTCGCCGCTGCGGACGACGCCGCCCGGAGCGGGGCTGGTACCCGCCGGCCCGCTGTCCGCGCCGGCGCTGGCGCCCGTGTGCGGGCGGGTCGAGGGTGGTCTGGTGGCGGTGCTCGGCGCCGGCACGCCCAGCGGCGCGAGCAGGTGGTGCGCCTGCTCCTGGATACCGGTCGGCAGGCTGCCGGTGGTGGCGGCGGCGGCGAAGGCCGTGCCGCCGGTCGTCGCGACGGCCAGCCCCACGGCCACCTTCACCACGGCGGTCCTGGGCAGCGGTATCCGCCGCGTTTTCACCGGTGCGACGGCGACGGCGGGAAAGGTGGCCGGCCCGGCCTCCCGGCGCGCCCGCGCGAAGCCGGCCACCGCCGCCCGCTCGTCGGCCAACTCCTCGGGGAACGGGGCGGCGGCGGCCGCGGTGAGCAGCACACTCAACCCGCACTGCTCGGGCGGCTGGGGCGCGCCGGCCACCAGCCGGTCCGCTTCGGCCAGGCCGATCCGGCCTTGTCGACGTTTATGCATAGTGTCCCAAAGAGCGTCCCACCACCGCACGGCGTTACACCCCCTCCGGCCGGGTCGCGTCCGCGGTCGTGCGGGCTCCCCGATGGCTCAGGGACGTGCTCGCCCGCTCCCGCACCTCCGGCAGGGACGCCAGCCGGCGCAGCCCACGCATGGTCGCGACCCGCACGGCGCCCGGCCGCTTGCCCAGCACCTGGGCCGTCTGGGCCACGTCCAGCCCGGCCACGACCCGCAGCATCACCGCCTCCGCCTGATCGTGCGGCAACGCGGCGATGAGGCGGAGGGCCCACCCCGTGTCCGAATTCTCGATCGCCTCCAGCGCCACGTCCCGCACCCTGGATCGGGCGTCGTCCTGTGCGGACGGATCGCGCGGATCCTCCCGGCGGCGTCCGGCCCGGCGATGCTCGTCGATGCTGCGATTGCGGCCGATGCGGAACAGCCACACCCGGAACGCCGGCAGTTGGCCGTTGAAGGTGGGTAGGTCACGGGCGACCTGCAGCCACGTCTCCGAGGCGACGTCTTCGGCCGCCTCGCCGACCACGACCCGGAGGTAGCGCAGCAGCGCCGGCTGCAGCGCGCGCCACAGCCTGGCGAACCCCGCCTCATCGCCGGCGGCCGCCGCCGCCAGCGCATCCGCGAGGTCATCGTCGTTCAACGCACCGGTCCCCTCGAATCCGGAGAGTCCGCACACCGACCTGAGCCGGACAGCGCGAGCACGTTACACCCGACCGTCCGCAGGCATCCGACACGAAGAAGCGCCCAGAGTGGACGCGCGGCGTCATCGATCAGCGCGGACCGGATCGGGCGCTGCCGGGCTAGGGCAGAGCCACGAACCGGCCGAGGAACTGCCGGGCAGAGGCGGTGTCGAGCCGGTAGTCCACGTTGGTGGCCCGGCAAGCCGTGTCCCCGGTGATCGTGGTGGCGACGAGCAGGTCGGAGTCCCGGCCGCCAAGGAAGTCCGGGCCGCCGGAGTCGCCGTAGCAGGTTCCGCCGTCACCCGTCGCCGGATTCTGCGACAGTCGCAGCCAGGTGCCGGTGAGGGCGTTGAACGACCCGGATGCCTGGTTGCGGGTATCCGTGTAGGTGTAGGTCTTCCCGCCCGGGCCGTTGACCGGGGCGAGCGAACCGTACCCGGCCGAGGTGAACGTGGCCGTCCGCAGGCTGCCGTCGGCCCCGAGTCGGTCGAGCAGGCCCGCGCTGGGCAGCCGGGCCGGCGTGATACCGCGGACCGGCTTGTCGAAGACGACGACCGCGATGTCGTGCGGGTCGGACTGGGCCTTGTTGTACGCGGGGTCCGGCACGTAGCGACCCACGTACAGGGTGTCGCCCGCCCGGTACCGGCTGGCGAAGGAGACCCGCGCCGTCGTCTGGCCGGGATCGCCGCAGTGCGCGGCGGTCACGAAGACGGTCGGCGCGATGAGCGTGCCACTGCAGTACGCCCACGACCCGTCGGAGTACGCCTGGTCGACGATGAGGGCCCCGACCTCCGGGTGGGTGTTCCCGTCGGGCGAGCCGTACGTGATGGCCCAGGCCGGCGACGCGGCGGTCGTGAGCGCCGCGACGAGTGCCGTGGCGAAGAGGGTCGCTCGCAAGTTCATACACGCACGTTAATTGCATCTCTGCAGGAAGAGAAGTCGGCCGGCCGGCGGCTCGGGTCCCCTGCGGCGCGGTGACCGTGGCCGGGCGCACCGCGCGTACGGCATCCTAGGATACTGGCCTACCCGCCACGTGCCGTGACTCCCCGGTTGCGGCCCGCACCGCGCGCGTACAGGCTGAGTGATGGGCCGCCCGCGGGCGGCATCCGATCGGGGCGTGCGCGCGCCACCGTTCGCAACCGCTGTGAAAGGGATGATCCCGGTGGCCATTTCCCTTGATCACACCATCGTGCCGGCTACCGACAAGCAGAAATCGGCTCAGTTCCTGGCCACGATCCTCGGCCTCGAGGCGTCGCCGCAGTGGGGCCCGTTCGTGCCGGTACGTGTCGGGCGGCTCGCCCTGGACTACGCGGACACCCAGCTTCTGGGCGGTTCCGGCGCGCCGGTCCCCCGACACCACTACGCGTTCCTGGTGAGCGAGCCGGAGTTCGACGAGATCTTCGCCCGTATCCGCGACGCTGGCATCGCCTTCTACGCCGAGCCGCACGAGCCCCGGCGGCCAGGCGAGATCAACTACGACCGCGGCGGGCGGACGGTGTACTTCGACGACCCCGACGGTCACGTCATGGAGGTCCTCACGCACTCATCCGCGTAACCCGCCACCCTTTCGCTCACTGTTCGGCGCAGGTGCCGGGTTCGATGTTCGACGGGCCGGCGGCGTTGTGCGCGACCCAGTCGGCGACCGTGTCGTTGGCGACCGCGTCGTACAGCGCCTTCGCCTTCGCGTCGTCGGGCATCCTGACACTCTCGTCGCCGACCGTGGTCGGCCCCAGGTTGGGGCTGGTGAGGAACGTCAGATCGGCGGTGCGGATGTTGCGGAACTGCAGGGCCGCGTCGGCGAGCGAGAAGCCGCTGTCGACCGTCAGCATCGTGGTCACGGACCTCAGGAAAGCGTCCAGCGCACGCGGGTCGCCCAGCAGGCCGGTACCGGTCGCCTTGTCCAGCAACGCCTTCACGAACTGCTGCTGATGGCATGTCCGCACGGCGTCGCCGTCGGTGAACTGCTGCCGCTGACGGACGTAGTCGAGCGCTTCGGCGCCGTTCAGGTGGATGGTGCCCTTCTTGAAAGTCCGGTGGTACGGCTCGCCGATCGAGGTGAACTCCTGCCCGTTGGTGACGTCCACGCCGCCGACGACGTCGGTCACCTTCTTGAACCCCTCGAAGTCGACCATGACCAGATGGTCGACGCGCACCCCGGTGTAGCGCTCGACCGTCTGGACGACCAGCGGTAGCCCTCCCCGGGCGAACGCCGTGTTGATCTTCGCCGGGGTGTCGCCGGACCCCGCGGTGGTCGCGCTCTGCGGGACACTCACGTACAGATCCCGGGGTACCGAGATGAGGTACGCCTTCCGGTGCGCGGCGTCGACATGCATCAAGACGATCACATCGGCACGGGTCTCCACCGGCGCCTGCGGCTGCGCCTGCGCCGGACCACCACCGGAGTCGCCGGAGTTACCCGAGTTGTCGGAGCCGCCGGAGTCGCCCGGGTCGCGTGAATCGGTGCCCAGCAGCAGGAAGTTCTGCGCACCGCCGGGCGCGATGGCCGGGCGCAGGTCGTGAACCTCCCGCAAGACGCCGGTACGTCGCAGGCCCGAGTCCAACTTCCGGTAGTAGATAAACCCGCCGCCCACGCTCAGGCCCAGGAGCAGCAGCAGCGCCAGACTCGCGGTGAGCGCGATCCGGTGCCAGCGGGGCCGGCGGCGGCGGTGGTGGAAGGCGATGGCGCCGGCCGGCCGTCGGCGGGGTACCGGAAGTCGACCGTCGCCGCGCTCGGGCGCACCTACCTGATCCATCTGCACGCACACCGCTTTCGGAACGGAGGTGGAGTGTGAAGCCGAGCCTAAGCCGGCCCGGAGTTCCCGGCATTTCGATGCATTTCAACTAAGCGTTCGTCCGGACGGCGGCGCGGTGGTGGGCCCAGAGAATCGGGCGGCAGCTTCCGGGTCTCCGGCGAGCTGCCGTTACCGGGCGGCGTGGCCACGGTGGTACCGTCGCCGCTGGTGGAGGGCCCCGCAGATCCGTCCGCCGCTGGAGCGTGAGGTATGGACTGGCTTGTCGACCCTCCCACCGCTGGCGCGGCGAGCGCGCTACGGACGGAGTTGAGTTCGTTCCTGCGCCGGCACGCCGCGGACGCCGCCGAGGTGTCCGACGCCGAAGTGGTCATCGCCGAACTGCTCGCGAACGCGGTCGAGCACGCCGGCGGGCCGATCTGGGTGAGCCTGGTGTGGACCGAAGCCCTACCCGTGCTCACCGTGCAGGATCTGGGTCCCTCGTTCACCCCGGATCTGTCCCCGCCTGCCGTCACCAGCCCGCGTGGCCGCGGGCTGTGGCTGGTCTCCCAGTTGGCCAAAGACCTGGCGGTGGAGGCGAAACGCTCCAGGGGCAACCGGGTCCAGGCCACCCTGGCGGTGACGCGCCGCAGCGAATCCTCGTTCGACCCGCCCCGACGGCTGATCAACCCGTTGCCGACGCTGGAGGAGGCCGGCCCCCGCGGGTTCCCACGCGAGTCGTTCCTGCGCGCTCTCGTGGTCGAGCTGTCCCGAGCGGTCACCGACACCCACGGACCGCTGGCCAGCGAGGAAGCCGTCGCCCGGGTCGGAGCCACCATCGGCGGGCAGATGGAGGACGAGTTCCGTCGCGCCCGGCAGATCACCGGCCGGCTCACGCCGGAACAGATCGCCGACTGCTACGTACGGCTCAAGGCCGCCATCGACGGCGACTTCTACCCGATCAGCATCTCCGCGGATCGCATCGTGCTCGGTAACCGGCGCTGCCCCTTCGGCGACACCGTCCGCCACTCCCCCGCGCTGTGCCGGATGACCTCCAGCGTCTTCGGCGGGATCGCCGCGCGCAACCGGGGCCAGGCGGTCGTCCTGCTCGACGAGCGGATCGCCGTGGGCGACCCCGAGTGCAGGGTCACCGTACTTCTGAACCCGGACGCTGGCGACCGTTCCGCCGGTGGGCACCGGTACCGCGCGGACGACCCCGTCGCCGAGGACTGACCGCGGCGCGCTCTCGGCGCGCAGCGCCCACGATCCCGACGGTGTCTACGCTGCCGAGGCTCCTCCGATCGCTCACCGCTCGAACCGCCCAAGGTTGCCCTGGCGTGCCCGGTCGATATGCAGCACACTGACCACCCCGGCCGTGCGGACGCGCTCAAGCCAGCTCACGAACACACGCAACGCGGAGTTGTCGAACCGCTTCACCGCCCAGTCGATCATGCGCTGGTCGTAGGTGCCCAGCTCCACCCCACGCAGCGCGTCCCGGAGCGCCTCATCGCGCTGCGCGGGGTCGGTGTACGCACCCAGCGGTTCGGTTTCCAGTGGAGTGACAGGGGCGAAGTGTCGCGCCTTCATGCTGGTCAATGGATCGGACTCCTTCCCGATCAAGGCCCCTGGCCGGCGTCACACCGCTGATCGGGGGCCGCCGATGCCTGCCACTCAACCTAGTGAACTAGGTGACTCATGGCAACTACGTGCGAGACGTTTACCTGCCGACATGATCGAATCGTTGAGTGCCACCTGTACCGCTCAACTACCGCCAAGTTGCCGATGACCTGGCCGCGCGAATCGCGCGCGGCGAGTACAAGGTGGGCGAGTTCATCCCGAGCTACCGCGAGCTGGCCGACCTGTACTCGGTGAGCGTATCCACGGCCTCTCGCGCGGTGGCACTGCTACGTGATCGGGGCGTCGTGATCGGCGCACCTGGCCGGGGCGTCTACGTAGCCCAGCGGTAGAACTGTCGCTCTTGGCGGGATGAGGCGCTGCGAGAACTGCCCGATACTCACCCTTGCACGAACCCCAACCGATCACTTGGAGGTCATGCCCGGGAGCACGCGACGTAGCACCGTGAAATGCAGTGTTGGCGTCAACGCGGTCAACGGTGCTCCCAGGCGCCCGAACCGACGATCAAGGCATCCCGCTCGCAACTTCGTGGACTACCGCGTAGTACGTTCCTGCCGATAGCGGAGGCGGACGGGAATCGAACCCGCCTGACCCGGATCCCGGGCCACATCGGTTTTGAAGACCGTGGGGAGCACCAGCTGCCCGAACGCCTCCCAGGGCCTCTGACCTGCGAAAACTCTTGCGGGGAAGAAGCCAATGCCACCGATCGTATCAAGACCAACCGGCGCATGCCCGGTGGCTAGTGGATCATCATCCACCGTTCTCCACGCCTACCACGTCGGCATCTATGCCGGCGACAACCGGGTGTGGCACGCACCGCAGCCGGGTCAAAGATTGGAACGCAGCGTGATCTGGACCGGCGACGTGCGGTCCGGACACGTCATCTGACGCGAAAGAGGGGCCGCCTGCTCGCAAGCGGCCCCCCCCATCGCGTACCGGTGGGACAGTGGTCAGGCCGCCGTCACCGGCCGGCGCCGGAGCCGGTGCGTGATCCGGCCGTCGGTCGCCGCTACCAGGGCCGCGCCGAGCAGCAGCAGCGCGACCGCGGTGACCACGATCGGGGTCGTGGTCCCGCCGGTGATCGGTAGGCCAGCGGCGGGGACTGTGACGGCCTTGGTCACGTACCGCACCGTGCCGTCCGGGCCCAGGCCGGCGGCGAGCAGGTGGTGGCTGCCCGCCGGCAGGCCGGTCGGCAGGGTGACGGTCTTGGTGAAGGTACCGTCGGCGGCGACCGTCGCGGTCCCGAGGTCGACCGGGGTGGAGTAGACCGCGAGCGCCACGGTGCTGCCCGGCTTGAAGCCGGAGCCGGCGAACGTCACGTGCTCACCGGCGGCGGCGGTGACGCTGCCGGACGGTACCGTCTTGGCGGGCAGTGCGGTCGGCACCCGCGGGGTTCCGGTCGGCGGGCTGCTGAGCGCGGCGGTCGCCTCCGGGGAGTCGCCGCCGGGGCCGTGGGCGACCACGTGGACGGTGTAGGTCACGCCGGCCGCGAGGTCGCTGATGGTGCAGACGGTGCCGGTGACCGTGCCGCGGCACGACCGGGTCGGGTAGTTGTCGGCGGTCGCGGTCACCGTGTAGCCGGTGACGGCGCCGCCGCCGGTCGGCGCGGTCCACGACACGGCGGCCGTGTTCGCGCCGGGCGTGGCGGTGACCTTCGTCGGCGCGGCGGGCGCGGCCGTTCCGGTGAGCGTCACGTCGACGGTCTTCGTGGCGGTGGCGCCCATACCCCCCGCTGTCGGGGTGACCGAGACGGTGTAGGTGCCGGCGGTGGTGACGGTGAACGTGCACATGTTGGTCCCATTCCCTGCGGCCGCGGGCTGCGCGGCGCAGTCACCGAGCTCGACGTCCTTGCCGTCCGGTCCGGTCGCCTGAATCCAGTACCAGTGCTCGCCGGCCGAACCCCAGCTGGTCACCCCGGCCGACGTCCACGTCGCCGTCACCTGGCCGGTGCCCGGCTTCGTCGTGAGCGTCAGGTCGTTGGGGGCGCCGTGCGGCGGGACGAACGTGACCGTCTTCGACGCGGTCGCGTCGCTGGAACCGTACGCCGTCTTCGCGGTGACCAGCACCGTCTCCGTGCCGGAGCCGACGGGGAACGTGCACCGGTTGAGTGCGGTGCCGGCGGCGGCCGGAATCGGGTGGTAGCCGCAGGAGTCGTCGCGCATGCCGGACGTGTAGTCGCCGTCGGGCAGCTGCACCTGCACGTCGAACTGGCGGCTGGACTGCGGAGCCAGGCCCCAGGTGACCCCGGTTGACGTCCACGTCACCACGACGTCGTCGTCACCCGGAGTCTGGGTGACCGTCACGTCGATCGGCTTACCTGTCGGTCCGCCGACCGGCACCGGCGCCGAGGCGAAGTAGCGGCTGGCACCGACCTCGGTGACCGGGGTGATCAACACGTAGTAGACGCCGTAGCCGTGCGGGGTGAACGTGCAGCTGCCGCCACCGGAGGCGCTGGCGGTGATGGTGCCCTGACAGGTGTTCGGCCCCGGCGATGTGGGGGTCGGGCTGCCCATCCCCAGCTTGTACTGGTGTGTGGTGCCGGTTCCCCAGGTCACCCCGGCCGACGTCCAGGTGACCGTGGCTGTCCCGGCGACCCGGTCCTGGGACACCCGAACGTCGGTCGGGTAGCCGGACGGCACGGTTGCGGCGGCCGCGACACCAGCGGTCACGGCAGTCAGGCCGGTCACCGCGGCGATCGCCATCAGAACGCCCGCCGTGAGCCGGGCCAAGCGTGGCGCCAAGGTCCGCCGGTGGGACGTGATCGTTTGATGCACTACTACTCCCATTCGTCGACGCGGCACACGCCGCGTTCGGACATCGGCCAATGTCGAGCAAATCAGCAGGGTTTTCCCCGAATCGGCGGAAGCCGTGTCGCAACTTCTGCGCCGCACGGTGGCGGCAGCCGCCCGTGCGACATTCCCTTCCGTCCGCCTTATCGATTCGGATGAGGCCAGCGGCCAGCGGCCAGCGCAATCGCACGTCGGCGGGTCGGGCCTACCGCGGGATCCATTGGGTGGCGTCGTCCCAAGTCGATGCCACGGCCGGGGTAGGTCAGACAAAGGCTAATCTTCCGCACGCAACCCCCGAGCGACCCAGTTCCGGCCGGCTATCTGCTCGCCACCGGGGCGCATGAAGTCACGATCATCAACCGACCGGCCGATGTGCCGCCTGTAAATACTCAAGAAGTCTGATCGAACGCGCCTGAGCCCGTCTCCGGCGCGGCAGGGACCCCTCACCACTCTCACACCGTCACGACCGCAGAACTGACTGCAATCCACGAGCGCGGCGCACTGTCAGCGGCCGGCACCACAAGCGATACCGACAGGTCGGTTCCCGCGTGGCCCACAGGAGAAGGAGACATCAGTGAAGCGTCTGGCCCTCGGTACCGCGATGGCGCTGACCGGCGCCTTGGCCGTACCCGCGACGGCAGCCGCCCACCCGTCCGACAACCGCCCGCGGGTGGACGTGATCGCGCGCGGCCTGAACAACCCACGCGGGGTCACCATCGCCGACGACCGCATCCTCGTGGCCGAGGCGGGCACGGGCGGGAACAGCGAGTTCTGCATAGCCAACCCGGAGCAGCCTGGAGAGAAGTCCTGTCTGGGCAACACCGGCTCGGTGACCGCGGTGGAGAAGGGGAAGCAGCGGCGCATCATCACCGGGCTGCCCTCGCTCGCCGGCGCCGACGGCTCCGCCGCGGTCGGCCTGACCGGTGTCGCCGCCGGCCCGGACGGGCTGATCGGCGTCATCGGGCTCGGCGGTCACCCCGACGCGCGGGCCGGCCTGGGCCCCTCCGGCAAGCTGTTCGCGTCGCTGGTGGCGTTGAGCCCCAACCGGGCGCCCAAGCAACTGGCCGATCTCGGCGCGTACGAGAAGGCCAACAACCCCGACAGCGCCGACCCCGGCAGCTCGGTCGACACCAACCCGTACTCGCTGGTGAGCACCTCGCGCGGGACGGTGGTCACCGACGCCGGCGGCAACGACGTGCTCAACGTCGACCGCTGGGGCAACGTCTCGACGCTCGCGGTCCTGCACGCCCAGTTCGTGCCCAGCCCGTTCGGCGGCCAGATGCCGATGCAGGCGGTGCCGACCAGCGTGGCGCGCGGCGCGGACGGCAGCTACTACGTCGGCCAGCTGACGGGCTTCCCGTTCCCGGTCGGCGGCGCCAAGGTGTACAGGGTGCGGCCGGGCCACGATCCGGAGGTGGTAGCCGATGGGTTCACCAACATCGTCGGTGTCGCGGCGGACAAGAAGGGCCGGCTCTACGTACTCGAGATCATGAAGAACGGCCTGTTCCCCGGCACGGACCCGACCGGCGCTCTGTACCGGATCGACCGGAACGGGCAGCGGACCGAACTGGCCGCCGGCCAGCTGATCGCGCCGGGCGGTGTCGCTGTTGACGACGACGGCACCGTGTACGTGTCCAACAAGTCGATCTTCGCCGGCGGTGGGGAACTGCTCCGGATCCGAGGCTGAAGCAGCAAGAAACGCAGAGAGCGGGGCTCCGGTCGTCCGGAGCCCCGCTCTTGTTTTGTCCGGTCGGTCGGCTCAACTCCATAGGCCAGCTTGACCAGGCCGCGGCCGCCGGGCGCGGCGCGGACCTGCGTCCCATGGCCGACAACCTGCGCCACACGGTCGGCATGCTGGTCCGGGAGGGCGCCAGCCAGCCCGGAGTCTCCTCGTCGCTGTACACCGACGGCAGCATGAGCCGCCGCCGCGACCGGACCTCGACCGGAGAGCTGGTCCCGGTCAGCAACGTCCGCATCCGCACCCGCATCCGTCCTCAGGACAGGTGCACCTCTCCGTCGGACGGTAGCTGACGGTTGGGTGCGGCAGCGCCACGCACGGCTGTAGTTCCGCTGCTCACTGGGTTGCAGAAGGGCAGCCGCTTCCGTGACACGCCCATAAGCCGATAACATAGACAAAAGCGAATGCTTTGCGTCAGCCTCTCGGCTAATCCGACGTACCTGGGCCGCGGATTTGCAAGAAAATCTCAGCTTCGCTCCCGGAAGCCGATTCCCGGGCCGTGACAACAGGTAGCCGGTTCCGGGCAGTAGTCGGTGGTCGGTTTCGCGTAGGGGCGCGGTACGTGGCGCGGTGGTCGTCGGGGTGGTCGCGGCGCTCGGCCTGTCGGCCGCCGCAGCCGGTACCTGAGCAGAAACCGCCGGCCAACTTCCAGCCGCGCCTGTGGGGATCCCCGCCGGACCGCTTTCCCTCGGAGCACTCCCGGCACGCCTTGATAGGCCATCCCTTCAGCTCGGGAATGTCCATCGCAGCGTGGATCTCCTCGACGGCACGAATGCGGGCACCCTGCTCCTCGGCCTCGCGGGTAATCATGCAGAGCTTGCGGATTAGTACGTCGTCCCCGGTCTCGACGTCCACGTAGCTGGCGTCGAGGACCTCGGTGTCGATGCGGGCGTTGACATCCGCGACCGTCGCAGTGGTTGAGCCTGCGTAGTAGTCCATCTCCTCGGCCACCGCGTACTCGGGCTCCGCGTGACCGCACAGCCGGGCGAACTCCACCAGGATCGACGGATGACGGTCGCCGGTGGCGGCCACCTCCGCCGGACCATGTCCGCGGTACCGCTCAAGCACGGCGGCGGGCTCGTCAGCGCAGGTGTGCGACTGGTGGTCGGCGGGGCGGTCGCTCGAGCAACCCACGGTCTTCTCCTATGGGTTGGTAGCTCGCCGGGAAATCCCGGCTGACCTGGACCGTCGGAAAGCGCGGTGCGGTGCGCAATCGCAGGCGATAACGCTCTGCTTATAACCGGAGCATGCCCGGCGAAGACTCCTTCTCAGGACCACTTCAGTGACTTACAGTGGCGACCAGTGGGGAACAGCCCCACCCGGCCAAGATGCCGTCCGACCAGACCGGACCAGGGAAAACCCGAGAGATTCACAGCTCAGAGCCATTCAGGGCAATATCACGCTGAGCGAGCGGGCTCCCTTTTGAAGACCGTGGGCGGCTAGTGGATCATCATCCACCGTTCTCCACGGTTCACGGCGAAGATTTTTCCGCGAATTTTCGGGGGACCGCCCGCAGTCGGCGCCTGGAACGCGCGTCGACGCGCCGGGCCGGCTGCGACGACGAGCACGACACCGGCGACGACCGTCGGTTACGGGAGGCTTGGTTACCTGACGCGTGCCGAGGACGCCGGGAGGTGGGTCGCAAGATCGCCGTTGGCGTGGTCCGGAAGACCGCGGTCGGCATGGTCGGCGTGGAACAGCGCCTCGGCCAGGAGCGCCCGCACGTGCACGTCGGCGGCCGAGTAGTACACGAACGTACCCTCGCGCCGGCCTCGGACCAGGCCGGCCAGGCGCAGCTTGGCCAGGTGCTGGCTGACCGCGGTGGGGGCGGCGCCGACCAGCTCACCCAGGCACGCCACCGACGACTCACCCTGCAACAGCGCCCAGAGGATCTTGATCCGGGTCGGGTCAGCGAGCAGCCGGAAGCCTTCGGCGGCCAAGTGAACCTGCTCCTCGTTAGGCATCCGGAAATCCGGTATCGAGGTGTGCACGTGGCCAGCGTATCGAGTACCTCACTTGCCTGTCTGCCTGGCTGATTGCTTACCTGCATGGCTGCGCAGGTACTGTGACATCTCGTGGCCGTGACGACGAACCCCACCCCCACCTCCGCGCCGGCCGCCGACACGCGGGCGCCGGCTCCGCGGCGGTGGAACGCGCGGCTGTGGGCGCTCGCTGAGGTGCGCTGGGCGGCCCTGGCCACCGTGCTGTTCGCCCTCGGCGGCGTCGCGCAACTGGTGGGTGCACCCCGGCCGGTGTGGTGGGCGCTGTACCTCGCCTGCTACGCCGCCGGCGGGTGGGAGCCGGCCCTGGCCGGGCTCCGGGCGCTGCGCGACCGCGCCCTCGACGTGGACCTGTTGATGATCGTCGCCGCGATCGGCGCAGCCGCCATCGGACAGGTCTTCGACGGGGCGCTGCTGATCGTCATCTTCGCCACCTCCGGCGCGCTCGAGGCGTTCGCCACCGCGCGCACCGCCGACTCGGTACGCGCCCTCCTCGACCTGGCACCCGAGCAGGCCACCCGCATCCTCACCGACGGGCAGGAGGAGACCGTCAACGCCGCCGACCTGCAGGTCGGGGACGTGATCTGGGTACGGCCCGGCGAACGCGTGAGCGCCGACGCGGTTGTCGTCGACGGCGCCAGCGAGGTCGACCAGGCCACCATCACCGGCGAACCGCTGCCGGTGGCCAAGCACCCCGGCGACGAGGTGTTCGCCGGCACCCTCAACGGCACCGGCGCCTTGACCGCCCGGGTGCACCGTCCAGCCGGCGAGTCGGTCATCGCCCGCATCGTCGCCCTGGTCGAGGAGGCCTCCGCGACGAAGGCCCGCACGCAGCTGTTCATCGAGAAGGTCGAGCAGCGCTACTCGATCGGCGTCGTGGCGGCCACCCTGGCGCTGTTCGTGATTCCGCTGGCGCTCGGCGCGGCGCTGCGGCCGACGCTGCTGCGCGCCATGACCTTCATGATCGTGGCCAGCCCGTGTGCGGTGGTGCTGGCCACCATGCCGCCACTGCTGTCGGCGATCGCCCTCGCCGGCCGCCACGGCGTGCTGGTCAAGTCCGCCGTGGTGATGGAGCAGCTGGCCGACACCACGCTGGTCGCGTTCGACAAGACCGGCACGCTCACCGAGGGCACCCCGCGGGTGGCCGAGATCCGCCGCGTCGGCCACCGCATCGCGACCGACGATGAGCTGCTGCGGCTGGTTGCCGGTGCCGAGCATCCCAGTGAGCACCCCCTGGCCGCGGCGGTACTGGCCGCCGCACGCCAGCGCGACCTGGACATTCCGATGGTGCATGACTTCGTATCGGCGCCCGGACGCGGTGTGTCCGCCACCGTCGACGGGCACCGGATCCAGGTCGGCAGCCCCGCCTTACTCGACGAAATGCCCGCCGGTACCCCGACGCTGTCCGAAACCAGGGCCGCCGTCGACACGGCGCAGGCCGCCGGGCGCACTGCCGTCGTCATCGCAGTCGACGGCACCCCAGCCGGGGTGCTGGCGCTGGCCGACCGGATGCGTCCGGCCGCCGCTACCGCCGTGGCTGACCTGACGCGGCTGACCGGCGCGTCGCCGGTGCTGCTCACCGGCGACAACCACGGTGCCGCGGCCCAGCTAGGCGCTGACGTCGGCATCACCGACGTACGGGCCGGTCTGCTGCCCGCGGACAAGGTCGCCCACGTGCGTGAACTGCAGGGTGACGGCCAGCCGGTACTGCTCGTCGGCGATGGCGTCAACGACGCTCCCGCCCTGGCCGCCGCCCACCTCGGCGTTGCGATGGGCCGGCACGGTTCCGACCTGGCCCTGCAGACCGCCGACGCCGTTCTGGTACGCGACGACCTGAGTGCCCTGCCGGCGGTCATCGCCCTGTCGCGACGAGCACGTCGCCTCGTGATCGCCAACCTCGCCATCGCGGCCGCCTTCATCACGGTGCTTGTGGCCTGGGACCTGCTCGGCCACCTGCCGTTGCCGCTCGGCGTGGCCGGGCACGAAGGCTCCACCGTCATCGTCGGCCTCAACGGGTTGCGCCTGTTGCACTCGCGCGCCTGGCGGCGCGCCGAACCTGGCCGGTAACACGCCCGGGCGTTCGCTGCCGACGTGTCCGCCCCATGCCAACCCCGCAGCCTCGATGATCCCGCCGGCCGCGCCGGCTCCGCTCACCGCCCGTTGCCTACTGGCTCCGAGGCGAGCGCGAAGTAGTTCTCCTCCTCTTGCACGAAGTGCAGGCGCAGCACGCTGTACAGCCCGTACAGACAGGCGAGGAGGTCTTCGACCTGGTCGGCGCGCAAGCCCCCGGCGGCGTCTGCCTGCGCGAGGTGGACGCCCAGGCGGCGGCTGAGGCGTTCGATCTCGGCGTGCATCCGGCTCATGGTCGCGGTGGCCTCGGCGCTGCCCAGCGGTGCGGCCAGCGCCGGGTACAGCTGGGTCTCCTCGGCGCGCTCGTGGGGCAGCAGCCGGTCGACCAGGAGCCGGTGGGCGCGGCGCAGCGCTGCCAGCGCCTGCGGGGTCGCGCCGGCGGCCAGCAGGTCCGCCGCGTCCCGCAACAGCGGCAGCGCGTCGCGCAGTTCGTCGTGTTCGGCGGCGAACCGGTGTACCAACGACTCGGTCTCGGCCGGCAGCACCACGCTGGTGTGGCCGCCACGCAGTGCCCGCAGCGCGTTGACGATGACGGCGACGTCGATGGCCTCCTGCAGCAGTGCGCCCGCCACGGGCGGCAGGAAGCCCGCCGCGGCGACGGCCATCGCCGCCAGTGACATCGACATGCCCAGCACGGCGCTCTGCACGGCGATTCCGCGGGCCCGCCTGGCGATCTCCATCGCGTCGGCCAGCCGGTCGAGCCGGTCGGTGGTCAGCACGATGTCGGCGGCCTCCGACGACGCGGTCGCGCCGCGCGCGCCCATCGCCACCCCCACGGTGGCGGCGGCCAGCGCGGGCGCGTCGTTGACCCCGTCGCCGACCATGACCGTGACCGCGCGCTCGCCCTCGGCGCGTACCGCGGCGACCTTGTCGGCCGGGCTCTGCTCGGCGCACACCTGGTCGAGGCCGAGGACCGTCGCGATCTCCTGCGCCGGCTCCGGGCGGTCGCCGGTGAGCATGACCAGCCGGCGCAGGCCGGCGGCGCGCAGCCGGCGCAGGGTCCGCGGGGCGTCCGGGCGCAGCGGGTCGCGCAACAGCACCGCGCCGGCCACGTCGCCGTCGACGCTCACCCAGGCGACCGCTGCCCCGTCGAGAGTCGCCCGGCTCGCCGCCGCGCGGGCCCACGCCGCGTCGCGCGGCAGCGTCCGCTGGCCCACCTCGACCCGCCGGCAGTCCACGGTCGCGGTCACGCCCCGGCCGGGCTGTTCAACGACGTCGCGCGGCAACATCAGCTTCAGGTCCCGGGCGCGGGCCTCCGCGACGATCGCCTCGGCCAGCACGTGCGGGGAGACCTGGTCAGCCGACGCGGCCAGGCGCAGTATCTGGGCGGCGTCCCAACCGACGCCGGCGGCGACCTCGGCGACGGCCGGGCGGCCACCGGTCAGGGTGCCGGTCTTGTCCATCACCAGGGTCCGGGCCCGACCCAGATTCTCCAGCGCCCCACCACTGCGGATCACCACGCCGCGGCGGGACGCCCGGGACAGTCCGGAGACGATGGCGACCGGGGCGGCCAGCAGCAGCGGGCACGGTGTGGCGACGACCAGGACGGCCACCGCGCGCACCGCAGATCCGCTGACCACCCAGGCCAGCCCGGCGATCAGCAGCGACAGCGGCAGGAACCAGACGGCGTACCGGTCGGCCAGCCGCACCACCGGGGCGTTCTCGGCGCCCGCCTGCTGCGCCAACCGCACGATGCCGGCGTAGGTGCTGTCGGCTGCGGTGGCGGTGGCCCGCACCTCGAACGCGGCCCCGGCGTTGACCACACCGCTTCGCACCGGGGTCCCGACCGGCCGCTCGACCAGCAACGGCTCCCCGGTCAGCACCGACTCGTCCAGCGCCGCGGCCGCCCCCTCGATCAGGCCGTCCACCGGCACCACCTCGCCGGGCGCAACCACCAGCAGGTCCCCGGCGGCCACCGCCGCCAGCGGCACCACGATCACCTGGTCGCCGACCCGCCGGCGTGCCGAGCGCGGGGCGTGCTCGAGCAGGGCACGCAGATCATGGGAGGCGCGCCGCTCTGCGGCCGCGTCGAGAGCCCGCCCGGTGGCGAGCATGATCGCGATCAGGGCTCCGGCCAGGTACTCGCCCACCGCCAGCGTGCCCACCAGCGACAGCACCGCGATGAGATCGACGCCGGCGCGCCGGCGTCGCAGCGACGCGATGACCCAGCCCAGCGCCGGCGGCACCGCCACCAGTGTGCCGGCCGCCCAGCAGAGGTCGGCAACGTTGCCGCTGCCGGTCAGCCACGCGACCCCGCCGGCTACCAGCGCACCGACGGTGACGACCAGTAGCGCGGGCTCCAGCCACCGCCGCAATCTGCTCAGCCCCACAGCCCGGGCCAAGCGCCGACTCATGACTGCGCCAGCGCAGACCCGCCGCGCCGGAGGGTGTCCAGGCGTCGCCTGTACTCCTCGTCGTCGATCTCACCGCGGGCGTAGCGCTCGGCGAGGATCTGCTCCGGGCGAGCGGCGGTAACCCCGGTCGACCGGCTTCCGCCGACGTGGCGGACGAGGACGACGATGCCCGTGATAAGCAGCCCCCAGAACAGCAACGAGCTGACGATCATGAATAGGTATCCCCAGCCACCCATGCCGTATCCGTACATCATCGCGCGCTCCTCCCTACGGTCGTCTTCACTGTGCGCCGCGCGGGCCGCCGGACCGAGGGGCTCACGGTCCTGACCGTCCGGGCCGAAGGTCTCCAGCTCCCCCGCAACCGGCCGGGCGGATCGTGGTCACCACCGGCCATCGCGTCGCCACCCCGCCCGTGGCTGGCAGACCCGACCGCCGATGGCAGACTGCGCGACGGGAGGACGGGTTGACGTGACGCGAACACGACGGGAGCCGCCGGCACCCACCACGGCGGGAAGCCGTGGGTGGCTGAGCCGCAACCTGCTGGTGCTGTCGGGGGTGTCGTTCCTGCAGGACGCGGCCAGCGAGCTGCTCTACCCGATCATGCCGATCTTCCTGACCGCCGTGCTCGGCGCGCCGGCAGCCGTGGTCGGGCTGGTGGAGGGGCTGGCCGAGGGCGCCGCGGCGCTGACCAAACTGGCGGCCGGCGGCCTCGGCGACCGGTACCGGCGCCGTCCGCTCATCGCCGCCGGGTACGGACTCGCCGCGGTCGGCAAGGTCCTCATCGCGCTCGCCGTGGTGTGGCCGGTGGTGCTGGCCGGCCGGGTGGTCGACCGGCTCGGCAAGGGCATGCGCGGCGCACCACGCGACGCCCTGCTCGTCGACGGGATCCCCCCGGCCGCGCGGGGCCGGGCCTTCGGCCTGCACCGCACGGCCGACACCCTCGGCGCGGTCGTCGGCCCGCTGATCGGGCTGGCCGGGTACGAACTGCTGCACCACCGGATCCGGCCGCTGCTGGCCATCGCGGTCGTACCCGCCGTCTTGAGCGTGCTGCTGGTCGCCGCGGTCCGCGAACGGACCCGTCCCCCGGCGGGCGCGAAGGCACGGCCGACGCTGCGCGGCGCGAACCGGCTGCCGGCCCGGTTCTGGCGGATCATGGCTGTCCTGGCGGCGTTCGCCCTGGTCAACTTCCCCGACGCGCTCCTGCTGCTGCGCCTGCGCGCCATCGGCTTCTCGGTGACCGCGCTGATCCTCGCCTACGTCACCTACAACCTCGTCTACGCCGCGGCCAGCTACCCCGCCGGGCTGCTGGCGGACCGCTGGCGCCCGCCCCGCGTGTTCGGCCTGGGCCTGATCTTCTTCGCCGTCGGCTACGTCGGCCTCGGGTTGGTCCACAGTCACCCGGCCGCCTGGGCGCTGCTAGCGGCGTACGGGCTGTTCACCGCCTGTACCGACGGCGTCGGCAAAGCGTGGATCTCCGGCCTGGTCGGTGCCGACTTCCAGGCCCGCGCGCAGGGCGTCTACCAGGCACTCAGCGGCTTCGGCGTACTCGTTGCCGGGATCTGGGCCGGGCTCGCCTGGCGTGGCGACGGGCGGCTGCCGCTCATCCTGTCCGGCACCGCTGCCGCCATCCTCGCCGCCGTACTCCTCGCCGCGTCCAGCCGCCGCGCACGTGACCGCCACGCCGCACCGCATCGGGCTCTCGATTCGCGAGCGTGAACTTGGGTCGTCGGTCCCGGGCAATCGGGCCATTGGCCCGCATCCATGGCGCGGCGATGCCGGAACGCTGAGCGGAGACAGGCAGATCCGAGTTCATCCCCCGCATCGTGGACGAGCGCAGCGGGCCCTCGCCGCCGGCCGGTACCCGCGGACACCGCTGTCGACCGTGCCGGCCGATGGCCGATGTCGCGAAGGAGAGCAGCAGCATGCAAGTCAGCAGCGCGACCCCCCTATCAACGAGCGAACTGGACCGCATCGACGCCTATTGGCGGGCCGCGAACTACCTGGCGGTCGGCCAGATCTATCTCATGGACAACCCGCTGCTGCGGGAGCCGCTGCGCTCCGAACACGTCAAGCCCCGACTGTTGGGCCACTGGGGCACCACCCCCGGCCTGAACTTCCTGTACGCCCACCTCAACCGGATCATCGCCGCGCGCCAGCAGGAAATGGTCTACATAACGGGCCCGGGGCACGGCGGCCCGGGGCTGGTCGCCAACACCTGGCTGGAGGGCTCCTACAGCGAGGTCTATCCGTCGATCGGCCAGGACGAGGCGGGGATGCGCCGGCTGTTCACGCAGTTCTCGTTCCCCGGTGGGGTGCCCAGCCATGTCGCGCCGGAGACGCCCGGCTCGATCCACGAAGGCGGCGAGCTGGGGTACTCGCTGGCCCACGCGTACGGCGCCGTCTTCGACAACCCGCACCTGGTCGCCGCGTGCGTCATCGGCGACGGCGAGGCCGAGACCGGCCCGCTGGCCACCGCCTGGCACTCCAACAAGTTTCTGGACCCGGCCGGCGACGGGGCGGTCCTGCCGATCCTGCACCTGAACGGGTACAAGATCGCCAACCCGACGGTACTTTCCAGGATCGGCGACGAGGAGTTGGAGGCGCTGCTGCGCGGGTACGGCTACGAGCCGTACCTGGTCGAGGGCGACGACCCGGCGGTCGTGCACCAGCGGCTGGCCGCCACTTTCGACGAGGTGTTCGACGCGATCGCCGAGATCCAGCGCCGCGCCCGGATCGCGGGTGACACCAGCCGGCCCCGCTGGCCGGTGATCGTGTTCCGGACGCCGAAGGGCTGGACCGGGCCGGCCGAGGTGGACGGGCTGCCGGTGGAGGGCACCTGGCGTGCGCACCAGGTGCCGCTGCCGGCGGCGCGGGGCGACGCCGCGCACCTGGCCCAGCTCGAGGCGTGGATGCGCTCCTACCGCCCGGAGGAGCTCTTCGACGACAGCGGAGCGCCCCGGCCCGAGATCGTGGACTGGCTGCCCGCCGGGGACCTGCGGATGGGCGCCAACCCGCACGCCAACGGCGGCCGGCTCACCCGCGACCTGGAACTGCCGGACTTCACCGGGTACGGCGTCAAGGTTTCCGCCGCCGGCGAGACAGTGGCCGAACCGACCCGGGTGCTGGGCGCCTGGCTGCGCGACGTGGTCACCGCCAACGCTCCGTACCGCAACTTCCGCCTGGTAGGCCCGGACGAGACCGAATCCAACCGGCTCGGAGCCGTACTCGACGTGACCGACAAGGTGTGGCGCGGCCGCATCGACGACGTCGACGTCCACCTCGGACCGTCCGGCCGGGTCATGGAGATTCTGTCCGAGCACACCTGCCAGGGCTGGCTGGAGGGGTACCTGCTGACCGGCCGGCACGGCCTGTTCAGCTGCTACGAGGCGTTCACCCACATCGTCGACTCGATGGTCAACCAGCACGCGAAGTGGCTGAAGGTCAGCCGCGAGCTGCGCTGGCGGATGCCGATCCCGTCGCTGAACTACCTGCTGACCTCCCACGTGTGGCGGCAGGACCACAACGGCTTCTCGCACCAGGATCCCGGCTTCATCGACCACGTCGTCAACAAGTCCGCCGACGTCATCCGGGTGTACCTGCCGCCGGACGCCAACACCCTGCTGTCGGTGGCCGACCACTGCCTGCGCAGCCGCAACTACATCAACGTCGTCGTCGCCGGCAAGCAGCCGCAGCCGACCTGGCTCGACGTCGAGGCGGCCGCCCTGCACTGCGCCCGCGGCCTGGGCATCTGGGAGTGGGCCAGTACTGACACCGGCGACCCCGACGTCGTCCTCGCCGCCGCCGGCGACGTGCCGACTATGGAGGTCCTGGCCGCCGCCGACCTGCTCCACCAGCACCTCCCGGAGCTCAAAGTCAGGGTGGTGAACGTGGTCGACCTCATGCGCCTGCAGCCGGATACGGAGCACCCGCACGGCCTGCCCGACGCCGAGTTCGACGCGATCTTCACCACCGACCGGCCGATCGTGTTCGCCTACCACGGCTACCCGTGGCTGATCCACCGCCTGACGTACCGCCGCGCCGGCCACGACCACCTGCACGTGCGCGGGTACAAGGAGGAGGGCACCACCACGACGCCGTTCGACATGCTCGTGCGCAACGACATGGACCGTTTCCACCTGGTCATGGACGTCATCGACCGGGTGCCGGGGCTCGCCCGGCGGAGGGCCACGCTGCGCCAGCGGATGGTCGACAAGCGCGCCGAGCACCGCGAGTACATCTGCCGCACCGGCGAGGACCTGCCCGAGATCCGCGACTGGCGCTGGCCGGCGCCATGATCCTCGTCCTCAACAGCGGCTCGTCGTCGCTGAAGTACGCGCTGTTCGACGGCGCGGCCCGGGTGGCGGCGGGCACGGTGGAGCGGATCGGCGAGCCGGGCTCGCCGACCCCCGACCACGAAGCGGCCATCGCACAGGTCGCCGACCAGGTCGGCCTGTCCACGCTGCCCTTGGACGCCATCGGCCACCGCGTGGTGCACGGTGGCGCCGGCTTTCAGAAACCGACCGTCATCGACGACGACGTCGCCGCCGAGATCCGGTCGCTGATCCCGCTCGCCCCGCTGCACAACCCGGCCAACCTGCAGGGCATCGACCTGACGCGGCGGCTGCGGCCCGACGTGCCGCACGTGGCGGTGTTCGACACGGCGTTCCACGCCACCCTGCCGGCTGCCGCCTCGACCTACGCGCTGGACCGGGCGGTGAGCCGGCGGTACGGGATCCGCCGGTACGGCTTCCACGGCACGTCCTGCGCGTACGTGTCCCGCCGGACCGCCGCCCTGCTGGCCCGGCCGATCGAGGAGCTGAACCTGATCGTGCTGCACCTCGGCAACGGAGCCAGCGCGACGGCGATCCAGAGTGGACGCAGCGTGGAGACCTCGATGGGGCTCACCCCGCTGGAGGGGCTGGCCATGGGTAGCCGCACCGGCGACATCGACCCGGCGGTGGCGTTCCTGCTCGCCCGGCAGGCCGGAATGAGCGTCGACGATCTCGACGACCTGTACCACCACCACGGCGGGCTGCGCGGCCTGTGCGGCGACAACGACATGCGCACGGTGCTGCGCCGCGCGGCCGACGGCGACGGGGACGCGCGGCTCGCGCTCGACGTGTACTGCCACCGCATCCGCAGGTACGTGGGCGCCTACTACGCGGTGCTCGGGCGCCTGGACGCCATCGCGTTCACCGCCGGCATCGGGGAGAACAGCCCCGAGGTACGGGCCCGAACACTGGCCGGGCTGCTGCGCCTGGGCATCACGGTCGACCCGGCCCGCAACGCCACCGGTCCGGCCGAACGGGTCATCTCGGCCGACGGGGCACCGGTGTCGGTCTGCGTCGTGCCGACCGACGAGGAGCGCGCCATCGCCGAGGAGGTCGCCGCGCTGCTCAACCAATCCGCCCCGGCACCGGTGGTCTCGTCCGTCGACAAGACATGACCGCCCAACGATCTCCTGGCGACTCGTCATCGAGCTGGCCGGCCGCACGCGCAATCGCCGCCCTGCCCGCCGCCGGACTCGCCCGGCGGGTCGCCGAACGGGCCGTCGTGCGTGGGCGGGACCGGAAGAGCCCGCGAATCGGGACGTCCGACTCTGCCGGGCGGTGACCGGCCGGGACCAACGACACGAGCAACGGAGCCGAACGGCCGCTGCCGGGACGACCGTCGCAGTACAGCCTTGGGACAACCGATACACCACAGCGGAGGGTGCGCGATGGGCGAAACCAGGATTGTTGTCGGTGTCGATGGGTCGCCGGCCGGTGCGGCGGCGTTACGGTGGGCCGCGGCGCGCCTGCACCGGGAGCTGACCGACGAACTGGCCGGCTGGCGGGAGAAGTACCCGGACGTCGACGTCGACTACGACGTCGCCGTCGGCTCCCGCGGCCGGGGTGGATTCGACGGGCCGCTCCTCGGCTCGGTGGGGCCGCACCTGCTGCGCCACGCCGACTGCCCGGTCCTCATCGCGCGTACACGCTCATGACGGGGGCCGCACCGGTCGTCACCGCGCCGGCAGGACCGACTCCTACCGCCCTCGCCGGCAGCCGGCCTGCCGGCGACGTGCTGGCCGATCTCGGCAGTGGCGCCGGTGGGCTGGACGAGGCGGAGGTCGCCCGACGGCGGGAACAGGTCGGACCCAACGCGGTGCGTACCCATCGGGTCTCCGCCCTGGGCGTCCTCGGCCGGCAGCTGCGCTCGGCGCTGCTGGCACTGCTGCTGATCGCCGCGGCGGTCTCGTTCTTCGTCGGCGAACGCACCGACGCCATCGTGATCGGCGCGATCCTCGCCGTCAGCGTCATCCTCGGCTTCGCCAACGAGTACCGCGCCGAGCGCGCCGGCGCGGCGCTGCATGACCGCATCCGGCACGACGTGGTGGTCGTGCGCGGTGGCCGGCAGCGCTCCGTTGACGTCGTCGACCTGGTACCCGGCGACGTGGTACAGGTCGCGCTCGGCATGGTGGTCCCGGCCGATCTGCGGCTGCTGGAGGTACAGCGGCTGGAGTGCGACGAGTCGGTGCTGACCGGCGAGTCCGTGTCGGTAGCCAAGCAGGTGGACCCGGTCACACCGGACGCGCCGTTGGGTGACCTCGCCTCCTGCGCGCTGATGGGAACGATCGTGCGAGCCGGATCCGGTACCGGCGTCGTGGTGGCCACCGGCGCGGCCACGACGTTCGGTCGCATCGCGCTGGGGTTGAGCGAACGCCACCCGGAGACCGAGTTCCAGGCCGGCCTGCGCCACTTCTCCATGCTGCTGGCGCGGGTCGCCGCCGCGCTGACCGTCTTCATCTTCGTCATCAACCTCGTGCTGCACCGGCCGATCCTCGACGCGGTGCTGTTCAGCCTCGCCATCGCCGTCGGCATCACCCCGCAGCTCCTGCCCGCGATCGTCACCACCAGTCTGGCCGCCGGCAGCCGCCGGCTGGCCGCGGCGAAGGTACTGGTCAAAAGGTTGGTGTGCGTCGAAGATCTGGGCAACGTGGAGGTGCTGTTCACCGACAAGACCGGCACTCTCACCGACGGGCGCATCAGCTACCAGCGCAGCCACCCCGTCGCCGGGCAGGCGGATCCGCTCCTGCTGGGCTTACTGGCGAACGAGGCCTCGGTGCAGGACGGTACCCCGGTCGGTGGCAACCCGCTCGACCGGGCGCTGTGGGAGGCGCCGGCGGCCACGACCCGGCCGGTGGCAACGTACCGGCGGGTCGCGCTGCTGCCCTTCGACCACGAGCGGCGGCGTACCAGCGTGCTCGTCGACGGCCCCGACGGGAGGATGCTGGTGGCCAAGGGCGCGCCGGAGGAGTTGCTGGCGCGCTGCGTCGAGGTGCCCGGCGACGCCCGGGCCGGTCTGGACACCGAACTGGCCGGCGGTGCCCGGGTGATCGCGGTGGCCAGCCGCCCGGTCCCCGGCCAGATCGCGCTGACCCCGGACGATGAGCGCGACCTCACGCTCGCCGGGATCCTGGTCTTCCGTGACGCGCCCAAACCGGACGCCCGGCCGGCGCTGGAGCAGCTCGCCCGGCTCGGTGTCACGGTCAAGGTGATCACCGGCGACCACCCGGCGGTGGCCGTCCGGGTGTGCGAAGAGCTGGGCCTGCCGGTGACGGGCGTACGCACCGGCGCCGACGTCGCCGCGCTCGACGACCGTGCGCTACGCGAAGCCCTGGCCGGTACCACCGTGTTCGCCCGGGTCGGTCCGGACGACAAGGCGCGCATCGTCCGGGCGCAGCGGGTCGCCGGCGCGGACGTCGCGTTCCTCGGCGACGGGGTCAACGACGCGGTCGCCCTGCACGCCGCCGACGTCGGCATCTCCGTCGACTCCGCCACCGACGTGGCGAAGGACGCCGCCGACGTGCTCCTGCTGGAAAAGGACCTCGGGGTACTGGCCGGGGGCGTCACCGAGGGACGGCGCATCTTCGCCAACACCATCAAGTACGTGCTGATGGGCACCTCGAGCAACTTCGGCAACATGTTCAGCGCAGCCGGCGCCTCGGCGTTCCTGCCTTTCCTGCCCATGCTGCCGTCCCAGATCCTGCTCAACAACCTGATCTACGACCTCAGCCAGGTCGCGATCCCGGCCGACCGGGTCGACCCGGAGCAGCTCGCCCGACCGGCACACTGGGACCTGCGCGAGATCCGCCGGTTCATGCTGACGTTCGGGCCGGTCAGCTCCCTGTTCGACTTCCTGACCTTCGCGATCCTGCTCAGCGTCCTGCACGCCGGCCCGGTGGAGTTCCGCTCGGGGTGGTTCGTGGAGTCGCTGGCGACCCAGACCCTCGTGGTCTTCGTCATCCGTACCCATCGCACCCCGCCGTGGCGGAGCCGACCGTCCCGGGCGCTCGCCGGCGCCGTTGTCGCCGCCGTCGCGGCGGCCGCGCTGCTGCCGTACACGCCGCTGGCCGGCCCGCTCGGCTTCACCGCGTTGCCGCCGGTGTTCCAGCTGGTCCTGGCCGGGCTGGTGGCGGCGTACCTGGCGCTGGTCGAAGGGGTGAAGCGGATGCTGCTCACGTCGCAGGACCTGCTGCGATCGCCGGCACCGCGGACCGACCGGGCGGGCCGCCGACTCCACCGACGCGCGGCCCGCTTTACCAGCCAGCAACGAACCGCCGTCACAGCAGCGGGATCGGCGTCTCCGCCACGTCGTCGTACCGGAAGGTCAACCGGTCAACGACGCCGGTGACGCCGTCGACGCGCTGAGCCAGTAGCGGCACCGTCTCCACCGCCGACTTGTGCTCGACTTCGCCGGTCAGTTTGCGCGGGTCGCGCAGCGTCCGGGACCAAAGGCCGGTTCGCAAGGGCCGTCCGGCGGCAGCGCTCGCACCGCTCCGCGTGGACGCTGAAGGTGCCCGAGCGTCGGCGTGAGGAGCCTCGCGATGACCACACACTCAGCCGGTGCCGGACCCGAGAGGTCCCGGCCGGGGTCTCCGCCCGTCGTCGCCGGGCGCGACGCGGAGGGTGACCACCGATGAGTACCGGCCGGTCCGCTGTCGTCACCACCACGCCGCTGACGCAGGCCCATGACGCGCTGGCCGCCGACGGGCGGGTCGTCCGGATCCGCCCCGTCGAACCGCAGGACGCCACGGCGCTGCGCGCGCTGTACGACAACGCGGGTGACCACAGCCTGTACCTGCGGTTCTTCACCAGCGGACGGGGACAGATCGACGCTGAGGTGCGGCGGCTGACCCGCCCGGCCGCGCCCGACCATCGGGTCGTGGTCGCGCTCGACGCGAACCGGTTGATCGGCGTCGCCTCCTACGAACGCGGCGAGGGCGAGCCCTTCGCCGACTTCGCCGTGCTCATCGCCGACGCTCACCACGGCCGGGGCATCGGCACCCTGCTGCTGGAGCATCTGGTACGCCAGGCCCGCGGAGACGGCATCCGGGAACTGGCCGGCGACATCCTGGTCGCCAACGGCACCATGCTGCGGGTCGCGCGCGACCTGACCCCGGGCATGCTCGTGCAGGAGCACGCCGGCGTGATGCGGGTGCTCATCCCCACCGCCGCCGACGACCGGGCACAGGCGTTGATCGACCTGCGCGAGCGCAGCGCCGAGCGCAAGGCCCTGCACCCGCTGCTCGCCCCGGCATCCGTCGCGGTGGTCGGCGCCAGCCGCACGCCCGGCGGGGTCGGCCACGAAGTCCTGTGCAACCTGATCGAGCACGGGTTCACCGGGCCGGTGTATCCGGTGAACCCGAACGCCGACCAGGTGGCGGGGCTCACGGCGTACCCGAGCCTCGCTGCCGTTGGCGCGCCCGTCGACCTCGCGATCATCGCGGTGCCCGCACCCGCGGTGGCAGCGGTGCTCGCTGACGCGGGCCAGGCGCGCGTGGGCGCGGCGGTGGTACTCAGCTCCGGCTTCGCCGAGGCCGGCCCGGACGGTGCCGCCGCGCAGGCCGCACTGGTACGCGCCGCACGCTCCCACGGCATCCGGCTGGTCGGTCCGAACTGCCTGGGAGTACTGAACACCGACCCGACAGTACGGCTGGCCGCCACGTTCGCCACGGCCGTCCCGCCCGCCGGGGGCCTGGCGATCGCGTCCCAGTCGGGTGCGGTCGGCATCGCGGTGCTCGACCACGCCACCCGTGCCGGCATCGGCGTCTCCCAGTTCGTCTCCCTCGGCAACAAGGCTGACGTCTCCGGCAACGACCTGCTCGCCTACTGGTACGACGACCCGACCACCCGGGCGGTCGCGTTGTACCTGGAGTCGTTCGGCAACCCGCGCAAGTTCGCCCGGATCGCCCGCGCACTCGCCCGCCGCAAGCCGGTCCTCGCCGTCAAGGGCGGGCGGAGCGTCGGTGGCCGGCGGGCCGGCACCTCGCACACCGCCGCCGCAACCGCCCCGGATGTCGCCGTCGACACCCTGTTCGCCCAGGCCGGCGTCATCCGCACCGACACCCTCGGCGAACTGCTCGACGCCGCCCGCCTTCTGGTGAGCCAGCCGCCGCCGGCCGGCAACCGCCTCGGCATCGTCGGCAACGCCGGCGGCGTGAACGTCCTGGCCGCCGACGCCGCCGACGCGGCCGGACTCGTCGTGCCCGAGACCACCGTCGGCAACCCGGTCGACCTCGGCGCCGCCGCCACCCCGGCGGCGCTGGCCGACACCGTGGCGCGCCTGGCCGCCAGCGGTGACGTGGACGCCATCCTGGCGATCTTCGCTGCCACCCGCGCCAACGACGTACCCGGCATGCTCGCCGCTCTCGGCACGGCGGCCGACGCCGCGCCCGACGTGCCGGTGACGGTCGTGCTGCTCGGCGTGCCCGACACCCCCAGCCACCTCGGGCAGCGGGCCACCCCGGTGTACCCCCTGCCCGAGCGGGCGGTCCGCGCCCTCGGCCACGCCGCCCGCTACGCCGCCTGGCGCCGGGAGCCGCTCGGACGTCGGCCTGACCTGTACGACGTCGACCCCGCGCGGGCGCGCGTCCTGGTCGACCGCGCGATCGCGGCCGGCGGCGGTTGGCAGCCGCCCGGCCTGGTCACCGATCTGCTCGCCGGCTACGGCATCCGGACCGTCGACACCGTCGTCGCCCGCGGACGCGACGACGCCGTGGCCGCCGCCACCCGCCTCGGGTACCCGGTCGTCGTCAAGGCCGCCGACCCGACGATCACCCACAAGACCGACCGCCACCTGGTACGGCTCGATCTCGCCGACTCCGGCGCCGTCCGGGACGCGTACCTGGCGATCAGGGCGACGCTCGGCGACCCGCGGGCACCGGTCGCGGTGCAGCCGATGCGCCACGGTGGCGTCGAGCTCGCCGTCGGCGTCGTCCACGACCCGCTGTTCGGCTCGCTCGTCATGCTCGGCCTCGGTGGCATCCACACCGAGCTGCTCGGCGACCGCGCCTTCCGGCTGCTGCCCGTCACCGACCTCGACGCCCGCCGGATGTGGCAGGGGTTGCGCGGCTCGCCGCTGCTGACCGGGTACCGGGGCGCGCCGGCGGTCGCCACGGCCGCGCTGGAGGACCTGCTGGCGCGGGTCGGCCGGCTCGCCGAGGACGTACCCGAGATCGCCGAGCTCGACCTCAACCCGGTCCTGGCGTTCCCCAACGAGGTGGTGGCCGTCGACGCCAAGCTCCGCCTGGCCACCGTCGGCGCCGAACCCGACCCGGACCTGCGGGCGCTGCGGGAGCCGGCGTGAACCTTCGCGGCGTTCGGGTCGACGTGCACGGCACGGTGCAGGGCGTGGGTTTCCGGCCGTACGTGTACCGGCTGGCCAACCTCCACGGCCTGCGCGGCGACGTCCGCAACGTCGACGGCCGGGTGTTGATCCGTGCGGCCGGACCGGCGGAGCGGATCACGTCCTTCCTGCACCGGTTGGCGATCGATGCCCCGCCGGCCGCGCACGTCGCCGGGCTTTCCGCCGTCGACGTGCCGGCCGAGGACGTACCCGACGGCGGTTTCCACATCCGCGGGTCGGCGACCGATGGCTCCGGGGCCGCGGGCAGCCGGGAGATGCCCGCGGATCTCGCCACCTGCCCGGCCTGCCTGGCCGAACTGTTCGACCCTGCCGACCGCCGCTACCGGTACCCGTTCATCAACTGCACCGACTGCGGCCCACGCGCCACGATCGTCGACGACCTGCCCTACGACCGCGAGCGCACCACGATGGCGCGGTTCGGGCTGTGCGGAGACTGCGCGGCCGAGTATCGCGACCCGGCCGACCGGCGCTTCCACGCCGAGCCGGTGGCCTGCCCCCGCTGTGGCCCACAGTTGTGGTGGCGCGGTCCGTCGACCACGGCGGGCGGGGACGCCCTGGCGTGCGCGGTCGCCGCCATCGCGCACGGCGGCCTGGTCGCGGTCAAAGGCATCGGCGGCTACCAGCTGGTCTGTGACGCCGCCGACGACGCGGCCGTGGCCCGGGTGCGCGCCGTCAAACACCGCCCGACCAAACCCCTGGCCGTGATGGTCGCCGACCTCACCGCGGCGGCCACGGTCGCCCACGTCTCCCCGGCCGGGGAGGCTGCCCTCACCTCCACCGCCCGCCCCATCGTGCTGCTGCCGAGAAACGGGTCGGGCGGGTTCGCGGACGGCGTGTGCGCCGGCCTGCCGGAGGTCGGGCTGTTCCTGCCGTACAGCCCGCTGCACCACCTGCTGCTGCACGCTCTGCGCCGGCCGCTCGTCGTCACCAGCGGCAACCGGTCCGGCGAGCCGATCGCCGTCGACGACGAGGTCGCCCTGACCACCCTCGGGCCGCTCGTGGATGGCGTCCTCGGCCACGACCGGCCGATCCGGTCCCGCTACGACGACTCGGTGGCGCGGGTGGTCGCCGGCCGGGCCGTGCTGATCCGGCGGGCCCGCGGCTACGCGCCGGCCCCGCTGCCCCTGCCGGTGGCCGCGCCCGAGCCGATCCTCGCCGTCGGCGCCCAGCTCAAGCACACGACGACGGTCGCGGTCGCCCGCCAGGCGGTGATCGGCCCGCACACCGGCGACCTGGCGGACGAGGCCACCCACGACGCGTTCACCGACACCGTGGACCGGCTGTGCCGGTGGCGCGCGGTCATCCCGCGCGTCGTCGCGCACGACCTGCACCCCGGATACCTCTCGACGCGCTACGGCATGGACCGGTTCGCAGCTCCGCACCGCATAGCGGTGCAACATCACCACGCGCACGTCGCCGCGGTCGCCGCCGAGCACGGACTTTCCGCGCCGTTCCTCGGCGTCGCCTACGACGGGCTCGGCCTGGGCGACGACGGCACCCTGTGGGGCGGCGAGATCCTGCACGCCAGCTACACCGGGTACCGGCGGCTGGCCCGCTTCGCCAGGGCCCCGCTGCCCGGAGGCGCGGCCGCGGTGCGCCGGCCAGCCCGCATGGCCCTGGCGTACCTGTACGCCGCCGAAGATCTCGGCGTACCTCGACCTGATCCGGCGCGCGCCGGCGATCTGCCGGCCCGGCTCGGCGCGCGGGAAGCGGCGATCGTGCGGCGCATGATCGACCGAGGCGTCAACTCGCCCCTCGCGTCCAGCTGTGGCCGGCTGTTCGACGCGGTCGCCGCCCTGCTCGGGCTGTGCGACGAGACCACGTACGAGGGCGAGGCGGCGGTGCGGTTGGAGGCCGCCGCCGGGGCGGACTCCGAAGTCCCCGCGCTGCCGTGGCGGGTCGTCCGGCGTGACGGCCTGGCCGTGTACGACCCCGCCCCGACGCTACGCGCGATCGTCGAACGCGACCGGCCCGCCGGGTGGATGGCCGCCGCGTTCCACACGACTCTCGCCGAGGTCACCTGCGCGCTGGTCGCCGACGCCGCCGAACGTACCGGCGTACGGGCGGTCTGCCTCGGCGGCGGCGTGTTCGTCAACCGCCGTCTCACCACCGACCTGCGCGATCGGCTCGGCCGGATGCGTTTCGACGTGTACACCGGCGAGCAGGTACCGGTGGGTGACGGCGGGATCAGCTACGGACAGGCGGCGATCGCCGCCGCCACACTGGCGGAGGAGTGACCATGTGCCTCGGCATACCCGGACGGATCATCGATGTCTGCGGCGGGGGCGACCTGCGCAGCGGCACCGTGGACTTCGACGGGGTGCGCCGGCAGGTGTGCCTGGCCTACGCACCGGAGGCCGACGTCGGTGACTACGTCATCGTCCACGTCGGATTCGCCATCAGCGTCGTCGACCCCGCTGAGGCCGAACGCACCCTCGCCGTGATCAGAGCCATCCCGGACGCCCTCACCGGAGAGCTGGGGCCAAAGTGAAGTACCTCGACGAGTACCGCGATCCCGTGCTGGCCCGCCGCCTGCTGGCCGACCTGGCCGCGGCCGCGGGACACCCCTGGACGATCATGGAGGTCTGCGGCGGACAGACCCACACCATCGTGCGGCAGGGCATCGACGAGCTGCTACCGGCCGGGATCCATATGATCCACGGTCCCGGCTGTCCGGTCTGTGTCACCCCGCTGGAGACCGTCGACAAGGCCCTCGCCATCGCCGCCCGCCCGGGGGTCGTCTTCGCCAGCTACGGCGACATGCTGCGGGTCCCGGGCTCGCAGGGTGACCTGCTCGGCGTCAAGGCGCGCGGCGGTGACGTTCGCGCGGTCTACTCTCCCCTGGACGCGGTGCGGCTGGCCGCCGCCTGTCCCGACCGACAGGTGGTGTTCTTCGCCGTCGGCTTCGAGACGACCGCGCCGGCCAACGCGATGGCCGTGCTGCATGCCGCCCGCGCCGGCCTGGACAACTTCAGCGTGCTGGTCAGCCACGTGCTCGTGCCCCCGGCGATCACCGCGATCCTGGACGCCCCGGACAACGAGGTGCAGGCCTTCCTGGCCGCGGGGCACGTGTGCGCGATCATGGGCTGGACCGAGTACGAGCCGATCGCCGCCCGCTACCGGGTGCCGATCGTGGTCACCGGCTTCGAGCCCCTCGACCTGCTCGAAGGCATTCTCATGGCGGTGCGCCAACTCGAGGACGGCCGGGCCGAGGTCGAAAACCAGTACGCCCGGGCCGTGCGCCGCACCGGCAACACGGCCGCGCAGGCCGCGATGCGGGAGGTCTTCACGGTCGCATCGCGTACCTGGCGCGGCATCGGCCCCATCCCGGCCAGCGGGCTCGCCCTCGCCGCGGCGTACGCCCGGTTCGACGCCGAACGCCGCTTCGGCGTCGGCGCGGTGACCACCCGCGAGCATCCGGAGTGCATCGCCGGCGAGATCCTGCGCGGCACCCGGCTGCCCACCGACTGCCTCGCGTACGGCGTGGAATGCACCCCGCGTCACCCACTCGGCGCGCCCATGGTCTCCAGCGAGGGCACCTGCGCGGCCTTCTACGCGGCCGGCCGTCGATCACCGACCGTCGAGGAGACTGCGCGATGACGAATCCGCTGCTGGCCGCCTGTCCCGCGCCCGCACGATCGACCGATCGGCTGCTGCTGGGGCACGGATCGGGCGGCCAGCTCATGGCCGAACTGCTGCGCGACGTCATCGCCCCGCACCTGGCCGCCCCGATCGAGGACGCGGCGGTCGTCCCGTTCGCCGGCGGTGAGGCGGTGCTGTCCACCGACGGGTTCGTCGTCACGCCCCGTTTCTTCCCCGGCGGCGACATCGGTTCGCTCGCCGTCTACGGAACCGTCAACGACCTCGCCATGCGCGGCGCCGAGCCGGTCGCGCTGTGCCTGGCGTACCTGCTGGAAGAGGGCCTGGACGTGGCCGAACTCCACGCCGTGACCGCATCGGTCGCGGCGGCCGCGCGCACGGTCGGGGTGCCGGTGGTCACCGGCGACACCAAGGTGGTCGGCCGCGGCGCCGCCGACGGCATCTACCTCACCACCACCGGCCTGGGCCGGCGGCTACCGGGGGCCGACGTCTCGGCCGTGCGCGGCGCGCCGGGCGACGTGGTCCTGCTGTCCGGACCGATCGGCAGCCACGGCTCGGCGATCCTGTCGGTCCGGGAGGGGCTGGGCTTCGAGGCCGACATCACCTCCGACAGCCAGCCGCTGCACGGCCTGGTGGCGGCGATGATCGCCGCGGGCGGCCCGGACGTGCACGCCCTGCGCGACCCGACGCGCGGCGGCCTCGCCAGCGCGCTCAACGAACTCGCCGCCGCCAGTGGCGTCGGTATCGACATCGAGGAGGCCGCGGTACCGGTGCCGCCAGCCGTGGCGGCCGCCTGCGAGCTGCTCGGCCTCGACGTCCTGCACGTGGCCAACGAGGGCTGCCTGGTCGCGCTGGTCGCCGCGGGAGCCGCCGACCGGGTCCTCGCCGCGATGCGTTCGCGACCCGAGGGTGCCCGGGCCCGGGTCATCGGCGACGTCGTCGCCGGGCCGGTCGGCCGGGTCACGGCCCGTACGCTCGTCGGCTCCCGGCGCATCGTCGACATGCTCGTCGGCGAGCAGCTACCCCGTATCTGCTGACGCGCTCGCCTGCACCAGATGTGCAATCTCGTCGGTGAGGCGCCCGGCCGCCTCGATGACGGCGGGCGTCAACCCGACGCCGTAGTCGATGTCTGTCGCCTCCACTGTGTACAAGGCGAGCCGCCGGGGCAGCCGGCCCAGCACCCGGGCCAGCTCGACCGCCTCGCCCAGGTCGAGGCCGTGGGCGGCTCGGCAGCGCTCGGCCGGTGGGTCGGCCACGGCGAGATGATGGATCCGGCCGGGGTGTGTCGGCGCGGCGCGGACGGCGTCGACCACGACGGCGAGATCCTCGCCGTCCCACAGGTCGATCAGCTCGGTGGTCTCGCCGTCGCTCACGGCGAGAACCTCGTCGGGTACGCCCCGTTCCCGCAACCGCTCGACCACGTACGGACCGACGCCGTCGTCGCGCCGGTACGAGTTGCCCACGCCAATGACGATCATGTGCGCTGCACGGTCAGGTCGAGGAAGTGGGTGGCGCAGGAGATGCACGGGTCGTAGTTACGGATCGCCTGTTCGCACTGGTGGGTGAGGGCATGGTCGTCGAGGTGCAGCCGGTCGCCGACGAAGCGGCGCAGATCGGCTTCGATGCTGGCCTGGTTCTGGGACGTGGGCGGGACGATGCGCGCGCTCGTGACCGTGCCGTCGGCGTCGAGGACGTACCGGTGGAACAGCGTCCCCCGCGGCGCCTCGGTGGCGCCGCAGCCGACCCCGGCGCGCGGCGGCACGTCCACCGCCGGCGCGGCAGGCGGCTCGTAGGAGTCGATGAGACGGAGCGCCTCGTCGACGGCGTACACGACCTCGACCGCCCGCACGACGATGCTGCGGAACGGGTTGCGGCAGTCGGCGCCGAGGCCCGCGGCGTCGGCGGCCTGGCGGGCGAGCGGCGACAGCCACCGCCGGTTCAGCGCGTACCGGGCGGTCGGCCCGGTCAGGTAGCCGCCGCGCCCGTTCAGCCGGGCGTGCAGCGCGGTGGAGTGCGGTACCTGCTCCTCGATGACGTACTCGTCGAACGCCGCGACGGCGAACGCAAGACCCCGATCGGTGGTCGGGGTGCCGCGTTCGATCGCGTACCGGCCGGGCTCGACGAGCGCGAGCAGTTCGTGGTCGTGATGGAAGTCCGGGTACTCGAAGCCGGCCACCCACTCGACCGTCGCGAGAGCGGCGTCACGGGCCCGGCGCAGCGGCTCGACCAGGTCGCGGAGTTCGGCCCGGGTCGGTACCCGGTAGAAGCCGCCGACGCGGACGTTGACCGGGTGGATGGCGCGCCCGCCGAGCAGCGACATGATCGCGTTGCCGGTCTTCTTCAGCGCCAGGCCGCGCTCCACCACCGCACGGTGGTCGCGGGCCATCTCCACCACGCCGGGGTAGCCGAGGAAGTCGGGCGCGTGCAGCAGGTAGATGTGCAGGGTGTGGCTTTCGATCCACTCGCCGCAGTACAGCAGCCGCCGCAGGTCGGCTACCCGGCCGTCCACCGTGACGCCGCAGGCGTCCTCGATCGCCTGGCACGCCGACATCTGGTAGGCCACCGGGCAGATCCCACAGATCCGGGCGGTGATGTCGGGCGGCTCGGTGTAGCGGCGGCCGCGCAGCAGCGCCTCGAAGAAGCGCGGCGGCTCGTAGATCTCCAACGCGACGTCGGCGACCCGCCCCTGATCGACGCGTACCCGCATCGCGCCCTCGCCCTCGACCCGGGCGAGCGCGCCCACGCGCAGCGAGCGGTCCCCACGGTGCGTCATTCGGCTCTCCTGACCTGCGGCATCCCGAGGAACGCCGGCGCCGCGTGCTCCTCGGGCGCCCCCGGCGTGGTCGCGGCCTTGAACGCGGCCACGTTGAACGTCGCGAAGATCCGCTCTATCTCCGCCTGGTCCATGCCCAGCACGCGGAACTGCGCGGTCAGGGCGTCGGCGTTCACGGTCGCGGCGGGGCCGAAGCAGCCGTAGCAGCCACGGCCGTACGCCGGGCACAGCGCGCCGCAGCCGGCCGCGGTCACCGGCCCGAGGCACGGGATGCCCTTCGCCACCATCACGCACGGGGTGCCCCGGCGCTTGCACTCGAAGCAGACGCTGTGCATCGGCAGGTCCGGCCTGCGGCCGGCGAGCAGGGCGGCGAGGGTGTTCACCAGCTGGGTGCGGTCGATCGGGCAGCCGCGCAGCTCGTAGTCGACGGGGACGTGGGCGGCGATCGGCGTGGAGTCCGCCAGCGTGGCCACGTACTCCGGCTTGGCGTACACGACCGACCGGAACTCCTCGACGTCGGCGAAGTTGCGCAGCGCCTGGACCCCGCCGGCGGTGGCGCAGGCGCCGATCGTCACCAGGATCCTCGACCGGTCGCGGACCCGCCTGATCCGGTCGGCGTCGGCCGCCGTGGTGATGGAGCCCTCGACGAGCGAGACGTCGTACGGGCCCTCGACGACGGCGCGCGACGCCTCCAGGAAATGCGCGATGCGCACCGCGCCGGCGATCTGCAGCAACTCGTCCTCGCAGTCGAGCAGCGTCAGCTGGCAGCCGTCGCACGAGGCGAACTTCCAGACCGCGAGCGTGGGAGGAGCGCTCATCACAGCTCCTTCACTCCGGTCAGCGGCTGCGCCCGGTCGTAGCCGACCACGGGGCCGTCCCGGCAGAGCAGGAGCGGACCGAGCTGGCAGTGGCCGCACAGCGCCGTACCGCAGTGCATGTTCCGTTCCAGCGACACCCGGACCGCCGCCGGTGGCACGCCTCGCCGGAGCAGCGCCCGCGCGGTGAAGCGCATCATGACCTCGGGGCCGCACACCAACGCGACGGTGGACTCCGGCGCGAACTCCAGACCGGTGATCAGGTCCGGGACCACGCCGACGCGTCCGGCCCAGGTGGTGTCGGCGCGGTCGACGGTCACACCCACCTCGACGCCCCCGGCCCGCCAGTCGTCGTACTCCTTCGTGAAGAGCAGGTCGTCCGGGGTGCGGGCGCCGATCAGCACCGCGACCCGGCGGTAACGCGCCCGCTGGTCGAGCGCGTGGTAGACCGCCGGTCGCAGCGGCGCCAGACCGATGCCGCCGCCGACGATGACGAGGTCGGACCCCACCGGTACGGGCAGTCCCCAATCGGTGCCGTACGGGCCGCGCAGGCCCAGCACCTGTCCGACCCGGGCGTCGTGCAGCGCACGGGTCACCGCCCCGACGGCCCGCAACGTGTGCACGACCAGGTCGGCGTCGGGCGGCCCGCTGACCGAGATCGGCACCTCGCCGACCCCGAACGCGTACACCATGCTGAACTGTCCCGGCCGCGCCGCCGCCATCGGCTGCCTGACCGGCTCCAGGATCAGGGTCGCCGTGTCGGAGGTCTCCTGCCGCCGCCCGGTCACCCGGTACGGCAGCGGCATCATGGTCACGACGGCACCTTGTACAGGTCCAGCAGCCGCATCCGCGTCGCCTGGAGCCGTTCCACGACCACCTGCACGAACCGGCTGGTCAACTGGTAGCCGAGCGCCGGATCCCGCTCGCACAGGCGACGTACGCCGGAAGCGTCCAGGCTCACCGCGAACGTGGTCTGGGGCGCGAACGCGCCGAAGTGCCAGCGGTACGGCGGGAACAGCCACGACCAGCCGAGCACCGCGCCGGGCCCGAGGGTCTCCACGACCACGTCGCCCCGGCCGGGCACGTGCGTGTCGAGATCGATCCGGCCGGCGTTGATGAGCCAGAACCGGTCGGCGTGGCCGCCTTCGGCGAACACCCGGCTGCCGGCCCGGAACACGCATCGGCTCGCCGTGTACGACAACTGCCGCAGGTGTCCCTCCGAGAGCCCGGTCAGGAACGCGCTCGCCGCCAGGAGGTCGTAGGAGGTTGCCGTCATCGCTGCGCACCTCCGCCGCGGTCGTCGGTCGACGCTTCGTACTCGGCCGCGAGCGCGTGCGTCTCCTCGGTGATGTCGATGCCGACCGGGCACCACACGATGCACCGGCCACAGCCGACACAGCCGGACTCGCCGAACTGGTCGTGCCAGGTGCCCAGCTTGTGGGTCAGCCACTGCCGGTACCGGCTGCGCCGCGACGAACGCACCGGACCACCGTGCAGATACGAGAAGTCCAGGTCGAAGCAGGATTCCCAGCGCAGCCACCGCTCGGCATGGTCGCCGGTCAGATCGGTGGTGTCCTCGACACTGGTACAGAAGCAGGTGGGGCACACCATGGTGCAGTTGCCGCAGGACAGGCAGCGGGCGGCCACGTCGTCCCACCGGGCCGCCTCGAGCGTGCCGGCCAACAGCGCACGCAGGTCCGCCGCCGGCAGCGTCCGCCCCATCCGGTCGGCGGCACGCGCGACCGCGTCCCGGGCGCGGGCCGTGGTGGGCGGCTCCGCCGCCTCGTACGGCAGGCGGTCGAGCAGGCGCCAGCCGTCCTCGCTGCCGGCGTCGACCACGTACCGGACGCCGTCGTCGTCGGCCAGTTCGGTCAGGGCGAGGTCGTAACCCGCGCCGTCATGGCCGGGACCGACGCCCGGCCCGCCCCCGGCCGACACACAGAAGCAGGTCTCCCCCGGCTCGGTGCAGTTGGCCACGACGATGAAGATCCCCTCGCGTCGCCGCGCGTACCGGTTGTCGGCGCCGGCACCGAGCACGTGATCGAGCACGGAGATGGCGCGCAGGTCACACGGGCGGACCCCGAGAAACGCGTACCGGGGCGGCTCGTCGGCCGGCTCGGCGACGGTGAAACCTCCGTCGCTGTCACGCTCCGCCGACCAGAGCTGCTGGCGTGGCGGGTGGAGGAACTGCTTCCACGACTGCGGCCCCGCCGAGTTGGCGAAGGCCGCCCGGTCGTCGCGTTCGCGCAGCCGGTACCCGCCCGGCCCGAGACGCACGCCCCAGCCGTACGGCAACATGTCGGCACGGTCCAACTCGGCCAGCACGATCGCGCCGTCGCGGACCGTCGGCCCGACCACGCGGTACCCGTCCGCACGCAGCGCCGCGACGAGCGGATCGAGCGAGGTGAGCAGCACGGGCATCGCGTATCCCCCTCCGGGCGGCCAGCTCCATCCCACCCGAGGGGGCGCGCTGCCGGGCAGGGCCGAAGGTCCCCCGAACGGCAGTCACCGGCGCTGCCTCGCCTGTCCCGAGGGGTGGGCCGAACGCCTTCCCGGACGCCACCACGAGGCGCCCGGCAGACACGGCGTCCGGTCGGAGGGTCCGCCGGACGGTCAGCGCGGCAGGTCTCGCAGAACCTGCCCGCACGCGTCAGCGCACCGACGGGTGGCCTGCGAGCACAACCGGCAGTGCTCGTGGTGGCCGGCGTGCCGGCCGCACAGCTCGGCACTGTGTTCGCAGGCGGCCACGCACGCCTGCAACTGCGCGACGAGCAGCGCGGTGTCGTTGGCGCGGGTGAGCACCCGGCGGGTCACCGCTACCACGTCCGCGCAGTTCATATCCCGGATGATCGCCTCGCGCAGCTCGCGGACGTCGTCCTCGGTGACCATCGCCGCCGCGCAGGTGTTGACGGCTTCCTCGCATTCGAGCATCGCGTCGATCGCGGCCGCCAGCGTCTCACTGCCCACCTCGGGCCTGATACCGACGGTCATGGTGTCCAAGACCTGCCGTGTCACCGCCATGCTGATCCTCCTGGCAATCGGGGTACGCGGACCCGATTCGCACTCACCTCCCGAGCGGCGGCCAAACCAGCTCCGCCGTTCACGCGCACCGGCGGAAAGGTTTTCGGCGGCGGCTGACCCGGAACGGCCGTCTTCGACCGCACGATGACCGGGGCCGACCACCGCCTCGCTGTCACCCGACGCCGAGCGGTGCGCTACCGGGGCTGGGCGTCGGGTGCGTTCGCCGCTTTCAGGAAGGCGTTGTAGCGGGCGAGATCGTCTTCGGTACCTTCCGCCTCGGCGCGCGCGGCGGCCCGGTCGAGGCGGCGCTGTTCACGCTCGTCGGCGCGGATCCACTGCACGACCAGGATCACCATCACGGCGCCGGCCGGGATCTCGCCGAAGGACCAGGCGATGCCGGCGGCCAGTCGCTGGTCAGCGGTCAGCGACGCCCGCCAGGCCGGGTGCAGGGCGCCGAACCAGCCCGCCGCGAACAGGCTGGTCTGCAGCATCAGCGCCATGCCGAAGAAGGCGTGGAAGGTCATCGAGGCGAAGTGCACCAGGATCAGCACCGGGTGCGGCAACTGCCGACGGCCCGGGTCGACGCCGACGACGACCCAGAAGAACAGGTACCCCGACACCACGAAGTGGGTGAGCATCGCCAGGTGCCCGAGGTGGGTGCGCATCAGCACCTCGAACAGGTTGCTGAAGTACAGCCCGTAGAGGCTCGCCACCACCAGCGCCAGCGCGACCACCGGGTGGGTGAGCAGCCGGGTGACGCGGCTGTGCAGGGCCAGCAGCAGCCACTCCCGCGGCCCGCGCACCGTCGGGTCCGGTGACGGCCGCAGCGCCCGCAGCGCCAGAGTGGCGGGCGCGCCGAGCACCAGCAGCACGGGTACGACCATCGCGAGCGTCATGTGCTGGGCCATGTGCACGCTGAACAGGACGTAGGCGTACTTGCCGAAGCCGAGCAGCGTCACCGCGCCCAGCACCGCCAGACCGGCGAGCCAGCACACGGTCCGCTCGACCGGCCAGGCGTCGCCCCGGCGGCGCAGCCGCCACACTCCGGCCAGGTACGCGCCGGCGGCGACCACGACGACGGTGAGGAAGAACAGGTCCGGCACCACCTCGGTGACCATCCGCGCGACGGTGGGGGCCGGCGGCATCGCAAAGCCGAGCAGGTCGGTGGTCGGGTCGGGGTTGGGCGGGTTGGTCGGCACCGGCGTCGGGCTGCGTGACAGCGCCACCGCCAGGCCGAACGTGGCGGCGAAGACGGCCGCCTCGGCCCCGGCGAACCGCCGGAACGCCCCCGGCCGGCGAGCGGCCAGCGCCGGCAACGTCCGGGCCCGGTGCAGCGCGCCGAACCCGCCGAGCACCAGCAGCGCCAGCGTCTTGCCCACGATCAACCAGCCGTACGCCGACCGCCACAGCTGATCGAGGGTGCCGAGGCGCACGTACGCGTTGGCCACGCCGCTGTACGCGACCACGACGAAACAGCCCAGCGCGAGGCGGCTGTAGCGGGCCGCCGCACCCGCGAGCACGTCGGTACGGCGCAGGGCCAGCAGCGCGGCGAGCCCGCCGGCCCACAGCGCCGCGGCCACCACGTGCATGGCGAGGGCCGTCACCGCGATCTGGTGGTTACCGGCGCCGGCGGCGTGGCCGGTGAAGGCCGGCAGCATCACCGCGACCGTCGCGGCGACCGTGATCCAGGCGGCGGTGTTACGCCGTAGCGTGCGGGCGCCGGCGGCCGCGACGACCAGGGCGAGAACCGCCTCCAGGGCGTAGGCCCGCCCGTTCGACACGCTCGTGACGAAGCTGGCCAGGCCCGCCATGGAGGCGGCCTGCGGCAGCGGCGTCCCGAGCAGGTCCGACAGGGTCAGCACGAGCAGTGCCACCGTCGCCACCGCCCAGCACCCCGCGCCGAGCGCGGCGCGGCGCAGCAGCCGGTATCCGGCGGCCGACAACAGCCTGCCGTCGCCGGGCAGCAGGAACGCGGCGGTCATCGCCAGACCCACGGTCAGGGTGCCCAGCGCGTCGACGAGCAGCCGCGCCACCGGCAGGCCCCACCGCGTACCCGCGCCGGCGTCCGGCAGACCGCTGAGCGGTGACGCGACGGCGCCGCCGGCCCGCAGCGCGACGACGAGCACGATCAGGCCGGCCGCCGCCGCGACGAGCGCGGCCAGGGCACGACGACGCCCCGGCTGCGCCGAGACCGGGGCGGACGTCGGAGTGGATGGCGCGCTCACGGTCGCTTCGCCTTCGCGACACCGGCCACCACGACCGCGCCGATCGCCAACACGCCGCCGCCGAGCAGCCACGGCCACCGGGCCCCGGTCCGGGTACCCGCCGCGATGGCCGGGTGTGACGGGCTCGCCGCCGGCGAACCCGCCGCCGGACCCGCCGACGGCTCCAGAGACGCGGGGAGCGCCACGGTGAACCCGAACCGGCCCTCCACCGGGTGGCCGTCGGCGGAGACCACCCGCCACGCGACGGTGTAGGACCCGGACCGGAGCGGATGCACCGGCTGGTGCACCACGCTGTCGATCACCTGCACGTGCCCGGCGCTGTAGGAGGCGCCGCCGGGGCCGTTGACCACGACGACGCTGAACTTCTGGTGGACCGGCTCGTTGAAGGTCAAGGTGACCTCGCTGATCGGCGCGGTGACAGTTGCACCAGCCGTCGGTGTCGTCGACAGCAACTGGCTGTGCGCCCATGCCGCCTGGGGCACGGCCAGGACCGCCGCCACCAACGCAACGATCAACAGCGCTGCCTTGCGGGGCCACCCGCCTCGAATACTCACGATCTGCCTTACGTTTCTCGCGGTCACAACGTTTCTCGCGGTCACAACGGTGCCGACGCCCCGGGCACGTTGCCTGGGGGCCGCGGCACCTCCCCGGACAGCCGGGCCACCGGCCAGGCTACGCCGCATCGAACCGGACCCTGCCGGTCAGCCCGACAGCACGACGGTCGTCCGCCGCCGCGGTCAGCGCCGTCGGCATCACGCGGCCGGGCGGTGACGGGCGGAGCGCCGGTCGGGCACGAGGCCGGGCACGGAACGCAGAGGTGCCGCCGGTGCCGTCTCGTCGTCGAACCGGGCCCGCCATCCCGGTCGCCCGGGCAGCCGGTCGGCCGGTGGCCGGCCGAGATCGAAAGTGGGATGCGACAGCGCCAGGGCGATGAGGTACCCGGCCACGAGGAAGCCGTGGCTGAGCAGTCGGGTGGTGTCGACCTGGCCGGCCAGCATGTCGTCGGCGCTCAGCGCGGTCAGGACCACCACGAACGCGGTCAGGGTCGGCACGATTCCGGTGGGGCGGCAACGGCGGGCCGCGATCCAGACGAACCCCGCGCCCACGGCGATGTTCCACGCCGCGGATTCATGCCAGATGTGGCTCGACGTCGCCCCGCCTGTCGCCAGCCCGTGGCCCGCGTGACCGTGACCGGCGGCGGCGAAGACGCTGATCTCGATGATGCCGAGCACGAACTGGACGACCCCCAGCACACCCAGCAGGACCCGCAGCAGCCGCGCCACCCGGGCCCGGCCGGGTCCCGGCGCGGCCGCCAGCACCGCGTCGCTGACTCCCGGGCTGGTCGTGCACAGCCCGATGCGGACCAGCCGCGTCACCGCCGCCGCGTCCTCGAACCACTGCCGGCACGCCGGGCACCGGGCCAGGTGCGCGTCGACCCCGACGCGTTCGGCCGGGTCCTCCTCGCCATCGAGCCGCGCCGACAACGCCTCCCGGCACGCCTCGCACTTCAACGTTCCCACACCCTTTCTTGTCGTCCGGTCGGGCCGACAAGTTCCCCGTCAGGTCGGGTCGAAAGCAATCCGACGGACCGGCTAGCGTATGCGCCATGCTCGGTCCCGGCGTCAACGACGCCCAGATCACCCGGTGGGCGCTGGCCGCCAAAAGCGGCGACCGCGCCGCCGTGACCGCGTTCGTCGAGGCCACGCAGCACCAGGTGCACCGGTTCCTGGCTCACCTGGTCAACCTCAACGAGGCCGATGACCTCACCCAGGAGACCTACCTGCGCGCGCTGCGCGCCCTGCCGGGCTTCCAGGCCCGGTCGTCGGCCCGGACCTGGCTCCTGGCCATCGCCCGCAGGGTCGGCGCCGACCACATCCGCACCTCCCTACGCCGGCCGCGCGCCGCCGTACTGGACAACTGGCAGGCCGCGGCCGACGCCGCCCGGCTGCGCGACAGTGCCCGGTTCGACGACGAAGTCCTGCTCCGCCAGGTCCTCGACGGGCTGGCGCCGGAGCGCCGGGAAGCGTTCGTCGCGACCCAGGTCCTGGGCCTCAGCTACGACGAGGCCGCCGTCATCTGTGACTGCCCGGTTGGCACGATCCGCTCCCGGGTCGCGCGCGCCCGGCAGGACCTCGTCGCGGCGCTACGCGCGGACAACCGTGGCGACGGGCGGCTCGGCGCCACCAGTTAGCTTCCCTGGCCGGCCGCCACCGCGGCGCGTGGTGGTCACGCGCGAACCGGCGCCCGTCGCGTGCGGGCGCGCCACCCGCCCGGTCGGCCGTGGTTTCGACGCTATCCCCGCGGACTTGATTCCAGCGGCTTTCCCGCGTCGCGCCAGGCAACGATGCCGCCGGCCAGGCTGGCGGCATCGTAACCCGCCTGGCGGGTGAACGCCGCCAGGCGCTTCGACAGCTCTCCCACCGGGCAGATGAAGATCAGTTTTGTGGAGGTGGGGAACGGCAGGCCCTGGCTGAGCATGTCGACGAGGTAGTCATCACGGATGTTGACCGAGCCCGGCACATGACCGATGCGGTAGGCCATGCTCCCCCGAGTATCGATCTTCAGTACCTGCTGCCCGTCAAGGGCTTCGAGGTCGTCCGGCGTGATCTCCGGCGTGCCGGCCACCTCGGCCGGGGCCAGGTCGCGCAGGCTCCTGCCCTTGGCCCTGCCGAACAGCTCGGGGCGGCGCTTGCGGAAGTACGAGAGGTAGGGCTCCAGCCGGTCGCAGACGAGGATCACGGCCTTGACCGGCCGGTCACCGGCGGCTCCCGCGCGGCGCCGGAGCACGTCCAGCGCCGCGGCGTAGGTGGCGCCGCTGGTCGGACCGGCGAGCACACCGTACCGGGTGACGAGCTCGAGGGTGGCGTCGATGGCGACGCCTGAGTCGACCGGGACGATCTCGGTGTAAACGTCGGGCTGGAACAGTCCGACCTCCCACATCTCGGCTTCTGACCGGATACCCGGGATGAAGTCCGCGCGGCTGGATACGACCCCGATCGTGGCGAGCTTCGGGTTGTGCTCCTTGAGGTAGGTGGCAGCACCCCGGGTGGAGCCGGTCGTGCCGAGCCCGCCGACGAGGTAGTCGACCGGTCCGATGTCGTCGTAGATCTCCTTGCCGGTGCCGCGGAAGTGGGCCTCGACGTTCTTCAGGTTGGTGTACTGCGACGGGCGGTAGTAGGCGCCGGGGTCGGTCGCCATGACGGCGCCGATGGTGGAGAACACGTCGTTGGGGGCGGTCGGGTCGGGGCACTCCGACAGCCCGGGCAGTTCGTGCACCTCGGCGCCCAGCAGGTGCAGCACTTCCCTGACCTCGGTCACCCGGACCCGGTTGGTGTAGGCGGCCAGCCTCAGTCCACGGGTGGCGGCCAGGACCTGCAGGGCCTTGGCGGTGTTGCCGCTGGACGCCTCGATGAAGGTCTGACGCTTGTCGACGATGCCGTCCAGGTCATCCTTGACCATGGCCCAGGCGACCCGGTCCTTGACCGAGCCGAACGGGTTGAACATCTCCAGCTTGGCGTACAGCTCGACATGCTCGAGCCGATGCACCCGGGCGTCGAGCTTGAGCAGCGGGGTATCGCCGATCAACTCGGTGATGTCGTCGTAGACCATCAACCACCTCCCACCACGCCGTAGGCGGCATCCGGGTGCACCGTGAAGTCCGCGCCGCCGCGGACCGCCGCCAGCTTCGGTGGACGCGGCCGCATCAGCGCCTGCGACGCCGACAGATCCATCTGGTAACCGGCGGTGTTGACGAAGACCACGAGGTCGCCGGGCAGCGGCAGCCGCTCCAGCCAGATCTTGTGGTTGGAGACCATGTCGCGCTCCAGACACAGGTTGCCGGCGAAGTAGACGCCGCACGGCTCGTGCCGGTAGTCCTGCCGCGCGCCGCGGTAGACGATCGCGGGGTCGACCATCACCTCCTGGTCGGCCGGGGTGATCGTGTCGCGTGCGATGTCGAGGTTCACCAGCACGCTTCCGTCGGCGGCCTCCTTGACGAACTCGACGCCGGCCAGGGTCAGGCCGGCCTGGTCGACCAGGGCCTTGCCCGGCTCCACCCACAGCTCCAGCAGGTTGTCGGCCAGCACCTGGGCGACCGTCCTGCCGTCGTGGCCATCCAGCGGGCTGTCCAGCAGTTCCCGCAGGAACTCCGGCCCCGGTGTGCTGTTGCCGTACTTGTGGAACACCGGGATACCACGCACGGCGCCGCCGTCGTAGGAGTAGCCGAACGTGTGACCGGCCCAGGTCAGCGGCTCCCCGTCACCGGCCAGCCCGCGCCTGAGGGCGTGCAGGTAGTCGTCGAAGGCGCCCGCGTCGGCGAGGAACACCTGCCGGAAGCCACCGCCGACGTCGAGCACCCGCGGGGTGAGCCCCAGCGCGTACGCCCGCTCGACCAGAGCGAGGCACGCGTCCACCGCGGCGACCTTGTCGCGCACGTCGTTGGTGTCCAGATGGAACGACAGGCCCCGGAAGTCGAGAACGTCGTGCCGCTGCCGGACCAGCTCGAGCGCCCGGGTGGCCTGCGCCAGCGGGATGCCGAAGCGACTGGCCGGCGTCGCGCGGTCCGACGAGCCGAACCCGCACATCCGCAGCAGCACCGCGGCGCGGTGCCCGCCGGACTGCCGCGCGGCCAGGCAGGCGACCCGGTCGAGCTCCCATAGGTTGTCGACGTTGACGGTGAGCTCGTGGGTGACCAGATCGCGCAGGAAGGCATCGCCCTTCGGCCCGGTGACCTCGATGTGATCGGTGGTGAACCCGCTGGCGAGCGCATTGGCGAGCTCTCCCGGGGAGGCGACGTCGACGCCGAGGCCGGCGCGCAGGGCGGCACGCACGAGCGCCCGGGACTGGTTGACCTTGTGCGCATAGCAGATCCGGTACCGGAACCCGTACCCGTCCAGCAGGGCGCGAAAGGCGGCGACGTTCTCGGCGAAAACCTCGGGGAAGACGACGTGTACCGGTGAGCCGAACCGCGCCACGACCTCGTCCAGCAGATCCCGGCGACGCAGAAACGACGCGACCAGCGGATGGATCCGGGGTGCCAGGCCTGCCATGTCGGCGGGTCAGACCGTCGGGCCGGAGACGACGGTGTAACCGGAGTCCCGGATGGCCTCGAAGGCCCGCTGCCGGTTACGCGCGCTACGGAACTCGGCGACCACCCGCTTGGTCGTCAGGTTCACCTCGACCACGTCGACGCCCATGGACTCCAGCAGCCCCCGGATGGTGGTCTGGCAGTGCCTGCAGTTCATGTCCGGGACGTGGAAGCGCCCGTCGTCCGCGTCGGTGAGAGCGTCGGTGGGAGTCGCGTCCTCGACCGGGTCCGCCGTCCGCTCGGTCAGCTCGACGACCTCGAGCACCCGGACGAAGGTCTCGACGTACTTACGCACGACCACCGGAAGGACGCTGAACCGCTCGCCGCCGACGACGTTGGTCATCTGGGCCAGGCAGCGCGGCTGCGTATCCTCGTCCATCAGCGCGTACTGCTTGGAGATCAGGTCAAGCTCGTCGTGGTACCTCGCCACGGCCTGCTCGACGGTCAGCCCTTCTGCCCCGGTCGCCTTGCGCATCACCGCGCGCGCCTCGGCGATCGTGGCGTCCTTCATCGCCCGCAGCGTGTCCAGGGACTCGGCGGCGTACCTGACGGTGCCGTTCGGCAGCGTGGCGAAGGCCACGTGGATCATGCCGCGCCGGTAGGTGGAGGCCTGCAGTTCCCAGAACCACCGGGTGGCGACCAGGCTGAAGATGCCGCAGTCGCGCATCCCGCGCGCGAAGGCCGCCGGTGTGGCGTACGGGGTCTGGTGCGCGAGCAGGGCGTGCTGGGCGAGCGCCCGGCCGGCCGCTTCGACGCCGATCCGGAAGATCTCCAGCGGTTCCTGGTCGGTGGTGGTAGCCGCGAGCACGGCACGGTCGCCGGGATCGAGGCGGGCGACCGCGTCGGCGAGTACCGCGTTGGCGGCGAGGTCGCGCCACAGCGCGAGCGTGGTCTCGCGGACCGCGATCGGTACGACGGGGCCGAGCGCTCCGGGGCCGAAGTGGCCCGTGTTGGGCACGCCCGCACTGTCGGTCCAGACGACGCGGTGGGTGGCGCTGGTGAGCATCCGTGGCGGACACGGTCGCATGAACCGCTCCAGGTAGCGGCGCTGTGAGTAGGTCAGGTGACTTCCCGGCTCGGCCGTCATCGGCGTCGCCGTGTACGCGATGCGTGTGCGGTCGCCGACAGGGGCGGCGTCGGAGCCGGTGAGGTCGGAAGCGAACAGTCCCGCGTGGGCCAGTCCGGCGAGAACGCGCGCGGCGGCGGTTCGGTCGTAGGAATCTGCTGCCGTCACGCCCATCCGGCCTCCTTCACGATCAGCTCCAGGAAATCCGCGAAACGGTCGATCTCGTCGGCCGTGTTGTAGACGTGCAGGCTCACCCGCACCGAGCCGTCGTCCGCGCCGTGGTCCGACAGGCAGTGGGACCCGGTACGCACGTAGAAATCGCGCGAGCTCAGCGCGAAGCCCAGGTCGCTCGCGGATACCGCGTCGCTGCGGAACGAGACGATCCCGTAGCCCACCCGGCAGGCGCCCGCGGCGACACCGGGTAGGAGCTCCAGTCCGGGTACCCGACGCAGCCGGTCCACCAGTCGCAGGGTCAGGTCCCGGTCGTGAGCCGCGATCGCGTCGATGCCGACGCCGTCGATGAAGTCGACGGCCGCGCCCAGCGCCAGGATGCCCGCGACGTTCGGGGTGCCGCCTTCCAGCAGGTACGGCATGTCCGCGGCCCGCAGGCAGCCGTCGTCGACGGTGACGCCGGAGCCGCCGCCGGGCAGGAACGGCCGCAGCTGTCCGTGCACCCGGCGATGGCAGTAGAGGACGCCGGTGCCCGGCGCGCCGAACACCTTGTGCGCGGAGAACGCGGCGAAGTCCGCACCCAGCGCGGTGACGTCGACGGGCACGTGCCCGACGCTCTGACTGCAGTCGAAGCACAGCAGGACGGCACCGCCGACGCGCCCGCGTAGCTCCTGCAGCGTCGTCAGCGAGCCGAAGACGTTGTGGATGTGGCTGGTCGTGATGAGCCTGGTCCGGGAGGTGACCTTGGACAGGATGTCGGCGGTGTCGGCTTCGCCGGTGGCGGTCACGCGGTAGCCGACGAGGTCGATGGTCGTACCGAGCCGCCGCAAGGCCTGTCGCAGGTTCAGCCACGGGTAGACGTTGGACGCGTGGTCGCGCGGGTTGTAGAGGATCTCGTCGCCGTCGCGCAGGTTGGCCAGCCCCCAGGACAGCGCGACGGCGTTCAGGCTCGCGGTGGCCCCGGCGGTGAAGACGACCTCCTCCGGGCCGCCGGCGCCGACGAACCGCGCGACGTTCTCCCGGACCCGCTCCAGCTCGCGGGTCGCCCGGTTGGCCCACGGGTACGTGCCCCGGCCGGCGTTGGCGGTCTCTCCGGAAAGGTACCGGCCGACGGCATCGGCGACGGCGGCCGGCTTCTGTGTGGTGGACGCGCTGTCGAGATACACCACGCGCGGGGCGGCGACGAGCGCCGGAAACTGTCTCCTGATGCCTGTGACGCTCATGGGATCCGGGCCCATCCGGACATGACGCTCCCGTCTTGAACGAGACACGCACGGACAGCGCTCGCCACCCATCGTATAGACGAAGTAGCACGCCGTATAGAAGCCGCTTTTTCCGCCACCGGGGGCTACGACATCACCACCAACATCACGCCCGTACCCGCGCTCATCAACGCGTGTGCGGCGGCCGCGGGCCCGGAGGCGAGCAGCCGCCGTGTCGGTACGACCCCGCCGCACCCGGCCGCCACCGCACCCTCCGCGCCGGTCGGCGTAACCGTCCACAGCAGTCGCGCCGCCCGGTCCATCCACCACAGCGTCGCGAAGAGGAAGTACGTGCCGAGCCAGACGTCGACCGTTGCCGTGTCACCGGCCGACAGCGGGCCCGACGCTGACGCCGCGCCGCCGGCCGCCGGGCCCGTCCCCGCCAGGAGACGGCCGCCGGACCCGGCCGGCGACATCATCCCCGCGTGCACGAACAGGGCCATCCACACCATCGCGCCCATCCCCAGCGCGTGCTGCGCCAGTTCGAGGCGATCTCCGACCGGCACCCACCGCGCGTCCGCCACCACAGCCCGGATGCCGAACCAGCACGCGCCGAACCCGAACACCGCGACGGCCACCGCACGCCAGCGGTCCGGCCCCCACGACCACAGCATCGCGACCATCGCCAGGCTCATCAGCGGATGAGCCAGGCCGGTCAGCCGGTCGGCGGGCACGACCCCGCCGGCACCGGCCGGCAGTACGCACCGCGCCAGGCAGAGGGCGCCGGGCAGCGCGAAAACGCAGGTCAGCGTCCACCGCAACGCGAGGGAAACAATCACCGTCGCGCCCGGTGATCCCGGCGACCGTTTCGCGACATGACCGCCTCCCGGGAGTCTCCGAAGACAGCACGCCTTACGCATCGTAGATAGCAGTGTTGCTATCCGTGTAGGCCAACCGTCGCCGTCCGGGATGAATGAATCCTCAGCGCGCGCCGGTGGCGCTCCTTCCCCGCCGGGCGAGGGCGCGGCGGACGCCGTACGCGGCGGCCCCGACCGCGAGCACCGCCACCCCGGAGATGACCGAACGCGGCGGCAGCGCGAGCGCGAGCGCGAGGCAGCCGGCCAGGCCCAGCACCGGCACCAGCCGCGGCGGCCGCCCCTCGTCCCGGGCCAGCGTCGCGGCGCTGGCGTTGGCGACGGCGTAGTAGACCAGCACCGCGAACGACGAGAACCCGATCGCGGCTCGCACGTCGGCGGTGGCCGTGACCAGGGCGACGACAGCGCCGACGGCGAGCTCGGCTCGGTGCGGGACCCGGTACCGGGGATGCACCGTGGCCAGCCCGTGGGGCAGGTGCCGGTCGCGTGCCATCGCCAGGGTGGTGCGCGACACGCCGAGGATCAGCGCCAGAAGCGAGCCGAGCGCGGCGACGCCGGCACCGAGGCGTACCGCCGGGGTCAGGTGCGGCGCGCCGGCGGCGCGCACGGCGTCGGCCAGCGGGGCGGCGGCCGTGGCGAGCCCGCCGCCCAGCACGCTCAGCGCGGCGACCGCGACCACGGCGTACACGGCCAGGGTGATACCGAGGGCGAGGGGGATCGCACGCGGGATGGTACGTGCCGGGTCGCGGACCTCCTCGCCGAGGGTGGCGATGCGCGCGTACCCGGCGAAGGCGAAGAACAGCAGGCCGGCGGCCTGCAGCACGCCGGCGACGGTGACACCGCCGCCGATGGTCAACCGGGCGGCCCCGGCGTGCGGCGAGGTCAGGCAGGTGACGACCACCACGGCGAGTACGGCGAGGACGACGGCGACGATGGCCCGCGTCAGCCAGGCCGACTTCCGCACGCCGACGTAGTTCACCGCCGTCAGCGCCACCACGGCGGCGACCGCCACCGCGTGGGCCTCGCCCGGCCACGCGTACAGGCCGACGGTCAGCGCCATCGCCGCACACGATGCGGTCTTGCCGACCACGAAGCCCCACCCGGCCAGGTAGCCCCAGAAGGGCCCGAGGCGCTCGCGACCGTACACATAGGTGCCGCCGGACGCCGGATAGCGGGCCGCCAGCCGCGCCGACGAGGTGGCGTTGCAGTACGCCACCACCGCCGCCACGCCGAGTCCGGGCAGCAGCCCGCCACCGGCCGCCGCGGTCGCCGGGGCGAGCGCGGCGAAGATCCCGGCCCCGATCATCGACCCCAGACCGATGACGACCGCGTCGAACAGCCCCAGCCGTCGCAGCAACTGCCCGTCGGCGGGCGCAGCCGGCTTACCCGTCACGCGCCCGCCCTTCCCGACCCGTACACACCACAATCTCGGCCGATATCGGCGAACGGTATCGGAGTCAGGTGCGCGGCCGTACGACGGCCCACCGAAGGCTCACGGGCCCTGCCCGGCACGTCGACGGTCGCCGGTCAGGGCTGGAACCGGTACCCCATGCCGGGTTCGGTGAGCAGGTGCCGGGGCCGGCCGGGGTCGGGTTCGAGCTTGCGGCGCAGATGGACCAGGTACTGCCGCAGGTACTGCGTCTCGGTCCGGTAGGTCGGCCCCCAGACCTCCTGGAGCAGCTGGCGCTGGCTGACCAACTTTCCGGGGTTGCTGACCAGGATGGTCAGCAACTGCCACTCGGTGGCGGTCAGGTGCACGGCGCTGCCGTCGTCGGCCTGTACCCGGCGGTTGGCCAGATCGACGGTGTGGTTGCCGATGCGGGCGCCCGGTGGGGACTCCGGTCCGGCGAGGCGGCGGGTGACGGCGCGGATGCGGGCGAGCAGCTCGTCGACGCTGAACGGTTTGGTCACGTAGTCGTCGGCGCCGGCGTCGAGGGCGTCGACCTTCTGCCGGCTGTCGAGACGTCCGGAGAGGATGACGATCGGGACCGGGGTCCAGGTCCGCAGCTTGCGGATGACGTCGACGCCGTCGAGGTCGGGCAGGCCGAGGTCGAGGACGACCAGATCGGGGCGGTGGGTGGCGGCCGCGTGCAGCGCCTCCGCGCCGTCGGCGGCGGTGACGACCTCGTACTGGCGGGCCTGCAGGTTGATGCGCAGGGCGCGCAGGATCTGCGGCTCGTCGTCGACGATGAGCACCCGGATCATGAGTCGGCTCCGTTGTCGCTGCTGAGCCCCTGCCGCGCCGGCTCGAGAACCGCGTCGGCGACGTCGTCAGCGACGTCGCCGACGCCGGCGACGTCGCCGGTCGGCGGAGGGACGGCGGGCAGGGTGAGAATCATCGTGAGGCCACCACCGGGAGTGGTGTCCGGGTCGAGGGTGCCGCCCATGGCGTTGACCAGGCCGCGGGAGAGCGCGAGCCCCAGACCGACGCCGGTGGAGTTGTCCCGGTCACCGAGGCGCTGGAACGGCGCGAAGATGCGGTCCCATTCGGCGGCGGGCACGCCCGGTCCGTGGTCGATCACGCGTACCTCCACCCGGCCGGCGTGCGCGCTCGCAGTGAGCATCGGCGGCCGGTCGGGCGGGCTGTAGCGGATCGCGTTGGACAGCACGTTGACCAGCGCCCGTTGCAGCAGCGCCGGGTCGACCGACACCTCCGGCAGGTCGTCGGGCAGGTGGATGGCGATGTGCCGGCCGGCGTCGCCCAGCTCGTCGACAGCGGCGGGTACGACCTCGGCCAAGCTGATCACCTGCGGAAACATGGCCAGGGCGCCGACCTGCAGGCGGCTCATGTCGAGCAGGTTGTCCACCAGCCGGCCGAGCCGGTCGTGGGACTCCTCGGCGGTGGCGAGCAGCTCGTCGCGGTCGGCATCGCTGAACTCGACGTCGGGACTGCGCAGGCTGCTGACCGCGGCCTTCGCCGACGCCAGCGGGGTGCGCAGATCGTGGCTCACCGCCGACAGCAGCGCGGTGCGCAGCCGGTCGATCTCGGCGAGGGGGCCGACCGCGGCAGCCTGTTCGGCGAGCCGCTCCTGGCGCAGCGCGATGGCCGCCTGGGCGGCGAACGCCTCGACGACCCGCCGGTCGCCGGCGGGCAGCGGATGTCCGCACAGCACCAGGGAGAGCCGCTCGTCGACCGACACGTCGGCGTCCCCCGCGGCCGGGGTCAGGCACGGATCGTCCCCGACCGCGGCCGCCACCCGCCAGACGGCCGGGTCGCGCCGCGCGTCCGGGCCGGGCCGGGCGTCGGGGCGGCGCTCCAGCAGCGTCACTCCGGTCAGGTGGAACGTCTCCCGGAGCTGGTCGAGCAGCGCGGCCAGCGGGCGGCTGCCGCGCAGCACGCTGCCCGCCACGGTCGACAGCGTCTCCGCCTCGGCGCGGGCACTGGCGGCTTCGCTGGTGCGCCGGGCGGCGATGGCCACGACGGCGCTGACCGCGACGACGGTCAGCAGGAAGACCACGAGGGAGACGGTGGTGCTGCGGTCGTTGATGCGCCAGTGGTGGACGGGCTCGGTGAAGTACCAGGTGAGCAGCGCGAAGCCGCCGACGGCGGCGACCACCGCGGCGTACAGGCCGCCGACCAGCGTGATCACGACGATGGCGGCGAGGTAGATCAGGAAGTCGTTGGACAGCGTGAGGTCGTCGCGCAGGTGCGCGAGCACGGCGGTCAGCAGCGGCAGCCCGACCGCCGCGAGGGCGAACCCGGCCAGCTGCCGTCGCCGGGGCAGCCCCGTCGTGAGGGCGATCCGGAGCTGACCGCGCTTGACCTCGTCGTGGGTGACCAGATGCACGTCGATGGGCCCGGAGCCCGCCGTGGTGATCACCGCCACGCCGGGCGAGAAGAGCTGTGCGAGCCGGCCGCGCCGGCTGGCCCCGACGACGAGCTGGGTGGCGTTGACGCCGCGGGCGAAGTCCAGCAGCGCGGCCGGGATGTCGCGGCCGACGACCTGGTGGTAGGTGCCGCCGAGGCTTTCGACCAGCACGCGTTGGCGGGCCAGGTGCGCGGGGTCGGCGCCGGCGAGGCCGTCGCTGCGGGCGATGTGTACGGCGAGCAGGTCGGCGCCCTTGCTGCGGTCGGCGATCCGGGCGGCCCGGCGGATGAGGGTGTCGCCTTCGGGACCGCCGGTGAGCGCGACGACCACCCGTTCGCGGATCTCCCAGGTGGTGTCGATGTGATGCTCGGCCCGGTAGCGGTCGAGCTGGTCGTCGACCGTGTCCGCCAGCCACGACAGGGCCAGTTCGCGCAGTGCGGTGAGGTTGCCGACACGGAAGTAGTTGCCCAGCGCCGCGTCGATCCGGTCCGGCGCGTAGACGTTGCCGTGCGCCAACCGCCGCCGGAGCGCCTCCGGGGTCATGTCGACCAGCTCGATCTGGTCGGCACGGCGGACGACCTCATCGGGGATCGTCTCGCGCTGGTCCACTCCGGTGACCCGTACGACGACGTCGCTCAGCGACTCCAGATGCTGGACGTTGACGGTGGTGACCACATCGATACCGGCGTCGAGGAGCCGCTGGATGTCCTGCCAGCGCTTGGCGTTGCCGCTGCCGGGGACGTTGGTGTGGGCGAGCTCGTCGACCAGGGCGACCCGCGGGCGACGGGCGAGCACGGCGTCGAGGTCCATCTCGGTGAACTCCGCGCCGCGGTAGGTCGACGTCTTGCGCGGCACCACCTCCAGGCCGGTGACGAGGGCCTCGGTCTGTGGTCGGCCGTGGCACTCGACGAAACCGACGACCACGTCGGTGCCGCGCTCCCGCCGGCGGTGGCCCTCCTCCAGCATCCGGTACGTCTTGCCCACACCGGGGGCCGCACCGAGGTAGACGCGTAGCTGACCGCGTGCCATCCCGCGCCTCTCCCTTCCCGGAGTCACGACACCCCGGGGACGGTCGTCGCCGGCCCGGGCACCCTCCACGGCCACGCCGTCGTAGCTGCGCGAGAACGGTACCGCGGGGCCCGGCTTCGACATCATGGATGGCGCTCAGGGTCGAGCAGCTCGTAGCGGGGGTTGCAGATGGCGAGCGTGCCGTCCTGGGAGCCGGGCGTGCCGTGCACCCGGATGCGCCGCCCGGGTTGGATGCCGGGGATCGTGCCGCGGCCGTAGAAGCGCAGCAACAGCCCACCGGTGTCGTCGACGACCTCGCACTCCAGGACGTGGCTGTTGGTCATCGGCTGCACCCGGACCGACCGGATCGTGCCTTCGACGGTGGCGGGGATCCGTCGGCGCAGCGCGGCGACGGGCACGACCCCGTCCGGATGGCCCGGCGCCGCGAGCGACCGCCGCCCGGTCGCCGTCGGTGGGTGGTCCGGGGCGGTCGCGCTCCCGTTCGGCTCCGGCACGCCGGGGGCTGCCTGGGGCCCGGCGTGGGCGAAGCCGAACGGGAGCCGTTTGAGGCGGGTGATCGCGGCGTCGACGTCGAACGGGACGATCGTCGCGGCCGCGTGCGGCACCCGGCTGATGACGGCGGCGATGCGGTCGGCGGTGCGGTCGTGCAGCAGCCGGCCGACGACCCCGGGGTAGGTACGCCGCGGCAGTACCACGGTCACCTCGGTGTTGCCGGCCGCCGCGGTACGGGCGGTGAGCTCGAGCGCCGCGCGCCGGATCCGCCGGTCCGGACAGTCGAGCAGTTCGAGAGCGATATCGCCGCGCTGGGTCGTGCGCCACCGGTCGGCCAGCCGCTCGGCGTGCACGTTGTCGATGACGAAGTGCACCGCGCGGATACGGTCCGGGCGCAGGCTGCGGGCGTACCGCAGCGTGCGCAGCGTGGCCAGGTCGAGGTCGTCGACCAGGACGAGGACGACGTGGCAGGCCGGGTTGGGCTCGGTGTCGATGATCGGGGCGAGGGTGGCGAGGGCGTCGGACTCCCTCCGGTACCGGCCGTTGAGCCGGATGAGCACGAACACCAGGATCGGGAAGATGACCACGACGAGCCAGGCGCCTTCGGCGAACTTCACGACCGCGAAGATCAACACGATCAGCGCCGACAGCGTGCCGCCGGAGACACCGATGACCGCCTTGGGCCGCCAGCCGCGTCCGCGGTGGGTCCGGTAGTACGTCGCCATGCCGAAGCCGGCCATCGTGAAGCCGGTGAACACGCCGATGGCGTAGAACGGCACCAGCGAGTTGACCTTGGCACCGGTGACCAGCAGCAGCGCGACCGACACCGCGGTCAGCACGATGATGCCGTTGGAGAACACCAGCCGGTGTCCCCGCCTGGTGAGCTGGCGGGGCAGGAACGAGTCCTCGGCCACGAAGCTGGCCAGGAACGGGAAACCGTTGAAGCTGGTGTTCGCCCCGGTGTACAGGATCAGCGCCGACGACGCCTGCACCACCAGGTACAGCGCGTTGCCCACCGCGCCGTGGCCGAACACGATCCGCGCTTCCTGCGAGATCACCGACGGGTAGCCGCTGGCGTACGGGGTGGCGTGCGTGACGTGGGCCAGCCAGGACACGCCGGCGACCAGGAATCCCAGCGTGCCGGCCATCATGACCAGCACCTTGCGGGCGTTGACGCCCTCCGGGGAGCGGAACGCGCTGACGCCGTTGGAGATCGCCTCCAGGCCGGTCAGCGACGAGCCGCCGTTGGCGAACGACCGCAGCAGGGTCAGCACGACCATGCCCAGGGCCAGGCCCGACACGTGGTGCACGTCGACAGCGCCCGGGAGGTGGGTGGGGTCGTAGCGCGGCAGCGTGCCGAACACCTCCCGCACCAGGCCGACGACGATGACCGCCGCGATGGAGCCGCTGAACAGGTACGTGGGGAGCGCGAACACCCGGCCCGCCTCGCGGATGCCGCGGAGGTTGCCGAAGGCGATCAGCACCACCACCCCGACGGTGATCTCCAGGCTGTACGGCCCGATCACCGGGAACGCCGAGGCCACCGCCACCGTGCCGGCGGCGGCCTGCACCGCGACGGTCACCACGTAGTCGATCAGCAGCGCCACCGCCGCGACCTGCGCCACCCGTGGGCCGAAGTTGTCGCGGGCCACCACGTACGAGCCGCCGGCCTTGGTGTAGACCTGCACCACCTCGCGGTACACCACGGTCATCAGCACGCCGATCACCAGGATGATCCCGGTGATCGGCAACACCAGCGAGAACGCCAGCAGCCCGAAGGCCGGCAGCAGTTCGATCAGCATCTCCTCGGTGCCGTACGCCGACGACGAGATGCAGTCGGGCGCCAGCACCCCCAGCGCCAGCGGCTTCGACAGCCGCTCCTCGTGCAGGCTCGCGGTCACGAGCGGCCGACCGAGCAGCCGTCGCTTGAGCTGGTAGCCCACGCTCTCCGGCACGTCGGCGCCGTTCACCGGCAGATGGGTCGGCTCGGGCAGAACCTGTACGGAGCCCGCAGGCCCCGATGGCCGCGTCTCGCTCACCGTGCCCCCTCGACTCTCCCTGGGGCGCGTCAGCGGCGGCCGCCCCGAGCGTCATCCACCGTAGGGATGAAGGGGCACAGGTGAACGATCACGAAGCGTCAAAAATCCGCTAAAAAGCGGTGGACCTGGTTTGTGTCGCGCCGTTTGTATCGCGCCGCTTGTAACGCGCCGCCGCTTGTAACGCGCCGGGCGCGCGGCGCCCGGACGGCCCCGGCCCCCCTCCCACCGGGGCCGTCCTCGGGTGACCGGGTCAGCTGTCGGCCCGCTCCCCCGGCGCGTCCAGGGCGGGTGAGGTGGCGCTGATGCCCTTGCGCACCGAGTCGAGGATCGACATCCCCTGGCCCACCAGCCCGGCGGCGATCTCGCCGAGCCCGTCGGCGCCGTTGAGGATGTTGACGTTCGCGCCGGACAGGCCGCGCGCCGCCTCTTTCACGATCTGGGGAAGCTGATCGATCATCATCCGGTCGAGCGCGACCCGGTTGTGCGACGCCGCCGCCTCCGCCTGGATCTTCATCTTGGCCGCGTCGGCCTCCGCCAGCAGGCGTACCCGCTCCGCTTCGGCCTCGGCCGGCTTGATGACCTCGGCGACCAACTGCTGCTGCCGCAGGGCGGCCTCGCGCTGGGCCAGCTCCGTCTGCGCGGCGATGACCTCCCGCTGCGCCTGGGCCTGCGCCAGCGGGCCGGCCTGGGCCGCCTCCGCCTGGGCCCGGTCGATCTCGGCTTTGTACTGCGCCTGCACGATCGCGGTCTGCCGGGCGTACTCGGCCTGCCGGCGCTTGGACTCCTGCTCGGCCTCGGCCGCCGCCTGGTTGGCCCGCGCCTGCGCGATCTGCGCCTCGCGCTGGATGGCGGCGTTGTGCGGCGCGGCCATCGCGGCGATGTACCCGAGCTTCATGTCGTCGATGGACTGGATCTGCAGGGAGTCGACGCTCAGTCCGATCTTCGCCATCTCCTCCTTGGAGCCGTCGAGCACCTCCAGCGCCAGCTTCTGCCGCTCGGTGACGATCTCCTCGACGGTCATCGAGCCGACGATGGAGCGCAGGTGGCCGGCGAAGATGCGGCCGGTCAGCACCGACATCTGATCCTGGTCGGACAGGAAGCGCCGGGCTGCGTTGACGATGCTCTCGTCGTCGTTGCCCACCTTGAAGGCGATGACCGCCCGTACGTTCAGCGCGATGCCCTGTTTGGTCACGCAGACCTCCTCGACCTCGGCCTCGCACAACGCCAGGGTGAGGAACCGAACCTTCCGGAAGATGGGCATGACGAACGCGCCGTGCCCGGTGACCACCCGGAACGGGGTGTTGGCCCGGCTGGACTTGCCGCCGGAGATGAGCATCGCCTCGTCGGGTGCGGGCACCCGGTAACCGAACATGGTGT
>NZ_JAATVY010000019.1 GCF_011947195.1 Planosporangium thailandense
GGACTCCCGGAGTTCATCCCACCCACATACATCGACCCGACCCAACGCCCCCGACGCAACCGCTACCACCGACGGGAGTAGGGCCGCGCCCGTGTTCATGACGTTATGGCAGCATCACCCGATGCTGTCGATCACCATCCGGCCCGGCGGTCCCGGCGACGTTCCATCCGTACTCGCGCTGCTCGACCGCGCGACCGAGTGGCTGGTGGCCAACGGGCGCATCGATCAGTGGGGCACCGAGCCGCATTCCACCAATCCGCGCCGGGTCGCGCAGGTGACCGCGTCCGCGCACGCCGGCGAGCTGTGGATCGCCGAGGCCGACCGACAGCCGGTAGGGGCACTGCCGCTAGGAGCACTGCCGGCAGGGGCACTGCCGCTAGGCGCACTGTCGGTCGGCGCGGCCCTGCCCTACGTGCCGGCGGTGGACGAGCCCGAGCTGTACGTGCAACTGCTGGTCACCGACCGCTCCGCGGCGGGTCAGGGCGTCGGTGCGGCGCTGCTCGACCACGCCCGGACCATCGCTCGTGAACAGGGAGTCGCGCTGCTGCGCGTGGACTGCTTCGCGGGCGGGGACGGGTCGCTGGTGCGGTACTACGAGCGACAGGGTTTCACCCGCGCCGAGCCGTTCACCGTCACGGTGGGGGACACGCCGTGGCCCGGACAGGTGCTGGCCCAGCGGTTGCGCCCGCGTCCGTAAGTCCGCGCCCGTAAGTCCGCGCCCGTAAGCCCGCATCCGTCAGCCTGCGTCCGTATCAACGCATCCTCAGGGCAGCCGACGCCGGCCGGCGAAGCCCAGATCGAGCCGGTGATACCAGGCCAGCTCCGGCTCGCCCTCCAGCCAGCACAGCAGTACCGGTACGCCGTCCAGGTCGGCCGGGAAGTCGACCAGTAGCGGCGCGAGGCCTTTGAGCTCGGCTCCGGTCTGCTGTACCGCGGTCATCAGCTCGTCGAGCCTGGCCTCGGCGGCTTTCCACTCGGGCAGGCCGCCGAGCCGGGTCGGCGGGCCGCCCGGGGCGACGGCGGCGGCCAACTCCACCGCGTCGGCGCGCACGGCGACGAGCTCGTCGAGTACGGGCCGCAGCCGGGCCAGCTCGGCGCGCGCCTCGGCCAACGTGAACAGTCCCATGACCGTCAGCCTGCCATCCCGAGACACCGCGAACCCGAGGCACCGCGAACCCGAGGCACCGCGAACCCGAGGCGCCGGGAAGCAGTCAGCAGAGAAGCTCGACTCCCGGGGGGAGCGGCCCCTGCCGTTTGATCTCCTCGATGTCGGCCAGCAGGGTGTCGCGTAGGGCCTGGGCGGCGTGGGACAGCAGGGCCTCCCGGCGGCGGGCGAGCGCGATCGTACGGGCCAAGCCCGGCGGGGCGAGGTGGGTGACGCGCAGCGACGGGCGACCGGCCATCACGATGCCGGGCACCAGGGCGACACCGAGGCCGGCCTCCACGAGGCTGAGTACGGCGTCCATCTCGCCGCCTTCGACGGTGAACGACGGTGTGAAGCCGGCCTGCCGGCACGCCTCCATCGTCGCGTCCCGCAGGTCGTATCCGGCGCGGAACATGACGAGCGGCTGGTCGCGCAGGTCCGTGATGCGCAGCTTGCCGTCGACGGTCGGCAGGGGGTCGACCGAGGCGACGACGAGGCTCTCCCGCAGGACCGGTTGGGTCTCGAGGCCGGGGTCGGTGCCGTCTTCGGGTACGACGATCAGTGCGAGGTCAAGCTCGCCCTGGCAGAGGTTGCGGACCAGGTCCTGCGAGCCGCCCTCCTCGATGTGCAGGTCGACGCCGGGGTGGGCGTCGTGGAACTGCCGCAGCAGGCGCGGCACGAGCGACACGCACAGGCTCGGCGGGGCGCCGAGCCGCACCCGGCCCCGGCGCAGGCCGATGAGGTCCTGGATTTCGCGGCGGGCGGTGTCGACGTCGGCGAGGATCCGGATGGCCAGCGGTAGGAGGGCTTCGCCGGCCGCGGTCAAGGTCACATTCCCGCGCGTACGCTCGAACAGCGGCGCGCCGAGGTCGCTCTCGAGGGTGTGAATCTGCTTACTCAACGAGGGCTGACTGATGCCGACCATGTCGGCCGCTTGGGTGAAATGTCGTAGTTCCGCCGCTGCCACGAAGTACCGAAGCTGCTGTAGCTGCACCTTCATAGCTTACGGCTATGGAGAGTGATGCTGCGATGCATTGGACGAATCAAAGTCCGATTCGTACCGTCGGACAAATGGCGACCGCGACAGCGCCGCGAGTGAAAGCACCGATGCTCCGTACCACCGTCGGCCTGAAGGTATTCATGGCGGTGACCGGCATCCTGCTGGTGCTGTTCCTCATCGCGCACATGCTGGGTAACTTGAAGATCTTCGTCGGGCCCACGGCGTTCAACCACTACGCGCACTGGCTGCGCGCGATCGGCACGCCGCTGCTGCCGAACACGTGGTACCTGTGGATCCAGCGCACGGTGCTCACCGTGGCGGTGATCGGGCACATCTGGTCCGCCGCCGTGCTGGCGCGGCGGGCGCGGGCCGCCCGGCCGGTGCGCTACGCCCACCGGCAGCCGGTGCAGGGCAGCTACGCCGGCCGCACGATGCGCTGGGGCGGCGTGATCATCCTGCTCTTCGTGATCTACCACATCCTCGACCTGACCACCGGGAACCTGAACCCGGTCGGGGACAAGCAGCACCCGTACGCGAACGTCGTCGCCGACTTCGCGCCGCACCGCTGGTACGTGACGATCTGGTACGTCCTCGCGATCCTCGCGATCGGTTTCCACCTGCGCCACGGCATCTTCAGCGCGCTGCGCACCCTCGGCCAGCAGTCCCAGCAGTGGCAACGCCGGTCGCGCGCGTTCGCCCTCGGCTTCGCCATCGTGCTGTGCGCCGGCTACCTGTCCGTGCCGTTCGCCGTTCTCACCGGATTGGTGCGCTGACCATGCTCGACAACCAGACTGGCGATAACCAGATGGGCAATGACCAGATGGGCAATGACCAGATGGGCAATGACCAGATGGGCAACGACCCGATGGGCAACGACCAGATCGGCAACTACATCGTTGGCGAGCCGATCGCCGAGACGAAGGCCCCGGACGGGCCGATCGAGACCCGCTGGGAGCGGCGCCGGTTCTCCGGCAAGCTGGTCAACCCGGCCAACAAGCGCAAGATGACGGTCATCGTGGTCGGCACCGGCCTCGCCGGCGCGTCGGCCGGTGCGACCCTGGCCGAGCTGGGCTACCACGTCAAGTCGTACTGCTACCAGGACAGCCCCCGCCGGGCGCATTCGATCGCCGCCCAGGGCGGCATCAACGCCGCGAAGAACTACCGCAACGACGGCGACTCGGTGTACCGGCTGTTCTACGACACCGTCAAGGGCGGCGACTTCCGCTCGCGGGAATCGAACGTGTACCGGCTCGCCGAGGTGTCGGTCAACATCATCGACCAGGCGGTGGCCCAGGGTGTGCCGTTCGCCCGCGAGTACGGTGGCCTGCTCGACACCCGGTCCTTCGGCGGCACCCAGGTGTCGCGCACCTTCTACGCCCGTGGCCAGACAGGCCAGCAGTTGCTGCTCGGCGCGTACCAGGCCCTGGAGCGGCAGATCGCGGCCGGCAACGTCGAGATGAACGCCCGGCACGAGATGCTGGAGCTCATCATCGTCGACGGCCGGGCCCGCGGCATCGTCGTCCGCGACCTGGTCACCGGCGAAATCACGACCGAGTTCGCCGACGCCGTGGTCCTCGCCTCCGGCGGGTACGGCAACGTCTTCTTCCTGTCCACCAACGCCAAGGGCTGCAACGTCACGGCGAGCTGGCGGGCGCACCGCAAGGGCGCGCTGTTCGCCAACCCCTGCTACACGCAGATCCACCCGACCTGCATCCCGCAGTCCGGCGACCACCAGTCGAAGCTCACGCTGATGAGCGAGTCGCTGCGCAACGACGGCCGGGTGTGGGTACCGAAGAAGGCCGGCGACAAGCGCGCGCCCGGTGACATCCCCGAGGACGAGCGCGACTACTACCTGGAGCGCATCTACCCGTCCTTCGGCAACCTGGTCCCGCGTGACATCGCCTCCCGCGCCGCGAAGAACGTCTGCGACGAGGGGCGCGGCGTCGGCCCCGGTGGGCTCGGCGTGTACCTGGACTTCGCCGACGCCATCAAGCGGCTCGGCCGCCCGGCCGTCGAGGCCAAGTACGGCAACCTCTTCGACATGTACCAGCGCATCACCGGTGAGGACCCGTACGAGGTTCCGATGCGCATCTACCCGGCCGTGCACTACACGATGGGTGGCCTGTGGGTCGACTACGACCTGCAGTCGACCATCCCCGGCCTGTTCGTGATCGGCGAGGCGAACTTCTCCGACCACGGCGCCAACCGGCTCGGCGCGTCCGCGCTGATGCAGGGCCTGGCCGACGGTTACTTCGTCCTGCCGAACACGATCAACGAGTACCTGGCGGCCGGCCCGTTCCCGAAGGTCGACGGGCAGCACCCGGCGGCGGTCGAGGCCCGCACGCAGGTGGAGGACCGGCTGCAGCGGCTGCTGTCGATCAACGGCGACCGTACCGTCGACTCGTTCCACCGCGAACTCGGCCACATCATGTGGGAGTACTGCGGCATGGAGCGTACCGACGCCGGGCTGCGCAAGGCGATCGAGCTCATCCGCGGCCTGCGTGAGGAGTACTGGCGCCGGGTCAAGGTGTCGGGCGCCGGCGAGGGCCTCAACCAGGCGCTCGAGCGGGCCGGCCGGGTCGCCGACTTCCTGGAGCTCGCCGAGCTGATGTGCATCGACGCGCTGCACCGTACCGAGTCGTGCGGCGGCCACTTCCGCGCCGAGAGCCAGACCCCCGACGGCGAGGCCCAGCGCGACGACGAGAACTTCAGCTACGTCGCCGCCTGGGAGTTCACCGGGGCCGGCCAGCCGCCGGTGCTGCACAAGGAAGACCTCAACTTCGAATACGTCCACCCCACCCAGCGGAGCTACAAGTGAACCTGACCCTGCGCATCTGGCGCCAGCGGAGCCCGCAGGACAAGGGCCGGATGGTGACCTACCAGGTCAGCGACGTGTCGCCGGACATGTCGTTCCTGGAGATGCTCGACGTGCTCAACGAGCGGCTGATCCTGGAGGGCGAGGAGCCGGTCGCGTTCGACCACGACTGCCGCGAAGGCATCTGCGGCATGTGCAGCATGGTCATCAACGGCCGGCCCCACGGCCCGCAGAAGCTGACCACCACCTGCCAGCTGCACATGCGGCACTTCAAGGACGGCGACACGATCGACATCGAGCCCTGGCGGGCCCGCGCCTTCCCGGTCATCAAGGACCTGGTGGTCAACCGCAGCGCGTTCGACAAGATCATCCAGGCCGGCGGGTACATCTCCGCGCCGACCGGCAGCGCGCCGGACGCCCACTCCACGCCGGTACCCAAGCCCGACGCCGACGCGGCGTTCGAGGCCGCGGAGTGCATCGCCTGCGGCGCCTGCGTCGCGGCCTGCCCCAACGGCTCCGGCATGCTGTTCACCGCCGCGAAGATCACCCACCTCGGCCTCCTGCCGCAGGGGCAGCCGGAGCGGGAGACCCGGGTACTGGACATGGTCGCCGCCCACGACGACGCGGGCTTCGGCGGCTGCACGAACATCGGTGAGTGCACCGCGTCGTGCCCGAAGGGCATCCCGCTGACCACGATCGGCCGGCTCAACGGCGACTTCATCAAGGCGGCGCGCAAGCGTTCCTGACGACCTCCCGGTCAGATCCCGCCGGCCGGAAGCGACCTCGTCGCTTCCGGCCGGCGGCTTTTTGGGCAGGTCGGGTTGCGCAGGTCGGGGCAGTTCCGGCGGCCGCAGTCCCCATGATCGTGAGCGATCGGTTTCACTGGACCGGTACCGGGAGATAACGGGGGTGATCCAGGACTACCGCTGGCTGACGGCGGTGGAGGGCCGCGACGGTTGAAAGGCCGCGACGGTTGAAAGGCCGCGACGATTGAAGGGCCGCGACGATGAGCGCTGGGCTGCAACAGGACGGTGGCGGACTGGGCGTCTTCCGGCGCAAGCCCGTCGACCAGATCGACGGGGCACCGCTGGGCGGCGCGGCTGCGGGTGATGGGGCCGAGGGCGGCCTGTCCCGGTCGCTGGGGCTGTGGCAACTCACCGCGATCGGTGTCGGCGGCATCATCGGCGCCGGGATCTTCGCGCTGGCGGGAGCGGTCGCCAACGGAACGGCCGGGCCGGCGGTGCTCATCTCCTTCCTGGTCGCCGGGGTGGCGAGCGCCGCCGCGGCGTTCTCGTACGCGGAGTTCGCCGGGCTGATCCCCAAGGCGGGCTCGGCGTACACGTACGGCTACGCGGTTCTGGGCGAGATCGTCGGCTGGTTCATCGGCTGGGACCTGCTTCTGGAGTACACGGCCATCGTCTCGGTCGTGGCGATCGGGATCTCCGGCTACTTCGGCTTCCTGCTGGCGCAGCTGGGCATCCACCTACCGGCCTGGATGCTGGGCGCGCCGGGTACCGAGCCATCCGGTGTACGGTCCGGCAGCTACCAGGTCGACCTGTTCGCGGCCCTGCTGTGCCTGCTGATCGCCTTCCTGCTCAACCTCGGTATCCGGACCGCGGCGCGGGTGGAGACGATGATCGTCGCGCTCAAGGTCGCGGTGGTCCTGATCGTGATCGTGGTCGGCTTCTTCTACATCCGGACCGGCAACTACACGCCGTTCTTCCCCTTCGGGATCGGCGGGGCGTTCACCGGCGCGGCCACCGTCTTCTTCGCCGTCTTCGGCTACGACGCGATGTCCACCGCGGCGGAGGAGTCCAAGGACGCGCAGCGTCACATGCCGAAGGCGATCATCTACTCGCTGGCCATCTCGATGGTCCTCTACGTACTGGCGTGTCTGGTGCTGACCGGGATGCAGTCGTACTCCGACATCAACCCCAAGAGCGGGTTCTCCTCGGCGTTCGCCGCCGTCGGGCTGTCCGGGCTGGCGTCGGTCATCGCGGTGGGCGCGATCGTCGGCATCCTGACGGTCATGTTCACGTTCATGCTCGGTGTGACCCGGGTGTGGTACTCGATGAGCCGCGACGGCCTGTTGCCGCGCTGGTTCGCCAAGACCCACCCCGTCCGCAGGGTGCCGACCCGCATCACCTGGATCACCGGGGCCGTCTCCGCGGTGATCGCCGGGTTCCTGCCGATCGGCGCGGCGGCCGAGCTGACCAACATCGGCATCCTGCTCGCCTTCGTCGTCGTCTGTACCGCCGTGATCGTGCTGCGCTACCGCCGCCCGGACCTGCCGCGCACCTTCCGCACGCCGGGGATGCCGGCGGTACCGATCATCGGCGTGCTCTTCTCGATCTGGCTGATCACGTTCCTGAAGCCGGTCACCTGGCTGCGCTTCGCGGTGTGGTTCGTCATCGGGATGGTCGTCTACTTCGCCTATGGCCGGCGGAAGTCGCTGCTGGCTCCCGGTAACGCCGTGGCGCCGCAATCGGAGGCGCCGCAATCGGAGGCTCCGCAACCGGAGGCACCGCAATCGGAGGCGCCCGGGGGCCGGTAGGGCGCACGGTAGGGTGCGCGGTACGGCGCTGGGATCCGCCGGTGTCGCCGCGATCCATCGACGCCGACCGTACCGGACGGGTGCGCGGCTGCGGCATGATGATGCGGTGACGCAGTGGGAGTACGCGCGGCTCGAGTACCGAGCGACCGGCACCTTCGGCACGGACAAGTTCATGGACTGGGACGCCATCTTCTACCACCCGGGCGGTGTGCAGCGGTGGGGCACCGATGAGCGCTTCGATGATCTGCGCCATCTCAACCGGGCCGGCGCTCACGGCTGGCAGGCCTACGATCGCGCCGCCCAGCTGGTAGGCCAGCCGCAGCGGCTGCACTCCGTCGTGTACTCCCTGCGACGGCCCGTCACCGGGGTCCGGACGGACAACGCCTAGCGCCCTGACTCTGGGTGGGCTTCCGGTTCGCCGTCGACGAGCCAGCGCGCCGAGGCGTCTTCCTGGGCCGGGCGGCGCAGCGCGGCGAACATCGCCTCGCCGAGCACGGTCCCGGCCACCACCGCCTCGAGCGGCAGCGCTCGCCGGTCGGGCCTCATCACGGGCGTGCCCGGCAGGCCACACGCCGTGATCCTGAAGAGTTTGTGGGCCTCTGGCACCGCGGACCCTTCAGGATCATGGCTTGCCGACGCATCCGGCATGGTCGCATCCGGCATGGTCGCATCCGGCCGGCGTCGCCACCACGCTCGACCTCCTCGCCCGAACTATCATCGCCGTCCACGACGGCACACTGGCGCAGCGGCTCGTCGAGCCGGACGACACCGAGCTGCGAGCCTGGCAGCGTGATCTCCTCCTGCGCTTGGTCTTCGGCGCCGGGCCCGCGCACGCGCACCGGTGAACCGAGCGATACATGGCCTTAGGGATACCTAGGGCCGGTACCAGGGCTACCTAGGGCCTGGTACCAGGGCCGCCGCGCGGGAAATAGGTATCGGCCCGGTGCGCATGTAGGTAACCGATCCCGATGTGGCCAGCCCCTTACTCGGCGAAGCTTGATCCAGCTTCGGGCGGGGGAGTCCGGAGCGGAAGGAGCCAAGGCCATGATGACGCACCCGGACAGCCTGCAGATCGTCGTACACCAGCGGCAGCGCGAAATGATCGCGGAGGCTGCCGAACGGCGGCGCGTGGCCATCGCAAGGCGCGTCGCTGTCGGCCGCCGGCGCCGCCGCTCATGAACGCCGACGGGCGCCGGCTCTCCAGTCACCGGCGCCCGTCGGGCACAGCGAGCAGTCGGGTACAGCGAGCAGTCGGGTACAGCGAGCATTCGCGTAAAGCGAGAAGCCGAGAATGGCGGGACCCGGGGTTGGCGCGAGTCAGCCGGGCAGCTCGACGCCGGCGGCGCGCAGCACCGGCCGCCAGGCGGGCGCAGCCCTGGTCGGCTCGATTTCGAGCACGGTGTAGGTCGCCACGCCACCGGTGACGAACGGGTCAGTGGCGATGAGGCGCTCGACCGCGGCACGGTCATCGCCGGCGGCGACGATAAAGCCTCCCGTCCGCGGCTTCTGCCGGCCGGAGACGAGGAACGTGCCGTCGGCGAAATGGTCGGCGAGGTAGGCGAAGTGGTCGGGCATGAGCCGCTCGACCTCTTCGATCGGCGCGATGTAGTTCACGATCAGGAGGAACACGCGGGGCCTTTCGGGTCGGACGTCCGGAGTCGGACACGGTTCGGATCGGAGACGGCTTGGATCGGAGACGGTTCGGATCGGAGACGGCTTGGATCGGAGACGGCTCGGAATCGGTCAGGGCAGGTCGACGCGGTCGCCGGTGGTCGGCGGGGAGGCGATGACCAGGAACTCGACGGGCCCGTCGGTGTCGTTGCGGGCCTGATGTGCCACGCCGGCGGGTACGGTGATGCACTGCCGCGCGGAAACCGTGTACGCCACGCCGGCGATCTGCATGGTGAGCGTGCCGGCGAGCACGTAGAAGGTCTGTGTCGCGCGTACGTGCCGGTGTGGGACCTCGGCGGTTCCCGGCGGCATGCGTTCCTCGACCACGAGCAGCGCCGGGGTGTCGGCCAGTGGCCAGGCCGCGCAGCCGTCGCCCCACTCGCGTTGCGGGACGGTGTCGGCGCTGACCACTGCCGTCCGCGCCTCTGACGTCCGCGCCTCTGACGTCCGAGCCTCTGACGTGCGCGCCTCTGCCGTCCGAGCCTCTGAAATCCGGGCGTCCGGACCTGTCGGAGGCGCGCCTCCGTCGGCCCCGCCTGTGCCGGTCATGCGGCTGCTCCCTCGACGTTCACGATCAATTTTCCATTGTGCCGGCCCTCCCTGAGCGCGGTGAGGGCGTGGTCGACGCGGTGGAGCGTCATCGGCTCGGCGACGACGGGTGTGACGCGGTGCGCCGCGACGAACCTGACAGCAGCCGCCATCTCGCCGGGTGCGGCCATGTGTCCAACCAGCAGATTCGCCCCACCGTGCAGGCCGGCGGGAAGGTCGACGGGCGTGTCCGCCACCGATCCGAACCGGACCACCCGCCCGTACCCGCGCGGGGCCGCCAGCTTCAGTGAGGTGAGCAGCGCGGGGCCGCCGACACCGTCGAGCACCACGTCCACGCCGTGCGGCCCGACGATGTCCCGGACCGTCTGTTCCACGTCGTCGCGCCGGTAGTTCACGGTGTGCGCGACACCGAGCGCGCGGGCGCGGGCCAGCTTGGCGTCGTCGGACGAGGTGGCGATCACGGTGGCGCCGGCGGCGACCGCGAGCTGCGCGCCGATCTGGGCCACCCCGCCGCCCACACCGTGTACGAGCACCGTCTCGCCGGGCTGAAGGCCGGCCGCCACGAACAGGCTGTGGTAGGCCGTACCGAGCGCCATCGGCAGCGCGGCCGCCTGCTCCAGGTTCAGGTGCGCCGGTACCCGGTGCAGGTTGCGCGCGGGGACGGCGATCAGCTCGGCGAGGGTACCGTCGGCCGGCCCGCCGAGTACCGAGAGCGCGGGGCAGAAGATGACCTTCCCGGTGCGGCAGTGTTCGCAGCTGCCGCAGGTCAGCAGCGGGTCGATCAGCACCCGGTCGCCGGCCCGCCAGCCGGTGACCCCGTCGCCGACCGCGGCCACCGTGCCGGCGCCGTCGGCCCCCATGACGAACGGACCGCTGGGGACGAAGAACCGGGGGCCGCGCTCCCGATCCATCCACAGGAGATCGCGGTGGTTGAGCGCTGCCGCGTGGATGCGTACGAGCGCCTCACCGTACCCGGGTACCGGATCGGGCGCCTCGGTGAGCTGCGGCGGGGTACCGGTCAGTGGTTCGGTCAGGGTCAGTGCGCGCATGGCGGGTCTCCTTGGGGCGTGGCTGTCAGCTACCGGCGCGGGCGCCTGAGCGGGGTGTGCTCACCGGGACTGCTCGTCGGCCGCGCCCAGCAGTCGCCAACTGATCCGCGGGTAGTGGCCGTGGCGTACGGCCAGCTCCCGGCCGAGCAACGTCATCCGCTCGATCGTGCGGTTGTTGGCGAGCCGACCGGCGTCCAGGACGCGGAAGGGCAGCGGGGTGAGCAGCTCGATGACGGCACGCCGGGCCGCCGGGTCGTCGCCGGTGACCAGGACGTCGGACGGGCCCTCGGGGAAGTCGGGGTCGTCGAGTACCACCCAGAACGTGTTCTTGAACGCGCCGACCACGGACGCGCCCGGCAGCCGGCGCGCGAGCTCCTCGGCCGCCGAGGTCGTCTCGGGGAGAGTGAAGTCCTCGAAGTCGTCGGTGAACGGGTTGGCGATGTCGACGACGATCCGGCCGGCGAGCGCGTCCGCGTACCGGTCGGCGAAGGTGACCGCGTCCCGGTGCCAGAGCGCCAGGATCACGACATCGGCCCGCAACGCTTGATCGTGGTCGGCGGGCTCGACCGACCCGGCCACCCCGAGCTCCGCGGCGGCTGCGGTCAGCCGCTGCGGGTCGCGCGAGCCCCACAGCAGCCCTTGGTGGTACGGCGCGAGCTGGCGCACGAGGCCGCGGCCCATCCGGCCGGAGCCGATGATCGCGATCCGGCGGTCCGTGGATCGGGTGAACGGTGGACGCTGCGGCTGGCTCATGACGCCTCCAAGGTCGCGGGTGGTCGGGGTGGGGCGGCACGAGGGGCCGATCCCGCCCGAACTCCAACTGGATAGTTGGATCTTGACAGTCGCCTGGGAGAAACGTCAACTGTTTAGTTGGAGACCGACCAGTAAGTATGATCAAGCTCATGGCATGGCAGACGGAGCTCACCCGGCAACGGTTGCTGGACGCCGCGGTGCAGGAGTTCGCGGAGTTCGGTGGCGCCGGCTGCCGGGTCGATCGGATCGCGAAACGGGCCGGCATCAGCAAGGAACGGCTGTACGGCTACTTCGGCGACAAGGAAGCGCTCTTCACCCAGGTACTGCGCCAGGAGTTGGCGCGCCTCGCCGCGGCCGTCCCGCTCAGTGACGAGCAGGCACGCGACCTCGGCGAGTACGCCGGTCGCGTGTTGCGGCACCACCGCGAGCATCCGGCGCTGCTCCGGCTGCTGTACTGGGAGGGCCTCGAACGAGGTGGTGAAGCGGTCGTCGACGAGCTGGGCCGGGCCGGCTACTACGAGGAGAAGGTCGCTGCGGTGGCGCGCGCCCAGCGGGACGGCTACCTGACCGCGTCGATCAGCGCGGCGGAGTTGATGTACGCGGTGATCGCGTTGGCCGGGTGGTGGGCGGCCGCGCCGCAGGTCTGTCGGATCCTCACCGGCGCCGTGACGCCGCCGGGTGGGCGCGGTGACGCGGCGGTCCCCGGAGAGGAGGCCGTCGTCGCGATGGTGCGCCGGATGAGCGTGCCCGATCACGGCGCGGGGGCCGTCGGCCGTTAGCGCTTCGGCGCGAGGGTGCGGGCCAGGGCGTGGCAGGCCACGGTGGCGACGGGTAGCAGCGCCGCCGCACTGACGGCGGCCGTACGGGCGGGTCCGCGTACGCCGGCCCGGCCGAGTTGGCGCCACGCCCAGACCGAGAACGGGGCGACCACGAGCGGGGCGGTCGCCGCGCCAGGGGTGTAGCCACGCAGCGTGGCCGCCTGCGCGATGTGGGTGACGGAGTGCAGGCCGAACCCGGCCAGGGTGGCCTGGTAGAAGCGGCTGCGCCCGCCGGTACGCGCGCCGCGCGCCGCTGCCGCGGCCACGATGGCCCCCATTGCGCCGACGGCGAAACGCGCCTGTGCCGGGTTTACGCGCAGCCGGTCCCAGACCCGGTCGGGCACCCGCGGAAACCGCGCGTTCAGGCGCGGCCGGGCCCGGTCGACCCAACCGCCCATCGTCAGCAGTTCCTCGGCGTCGTGGACGGCCCACGCCAGGAACAGCCCCCACGTGGCGGCCATAAGACGATCATCCCGCTGTGCTGTCACGGCACCGCAGCCTACGGTACGAACAGGACCGCGCGGCGCGGAATGATCAACAAGCGCACCGGTCGCGACGCGGAACGATCAGGATGCGGAACGATCAGGATGCGGAACGATCAGGACAGCGCGGCGAGGATCCGGTCGCGGGCCCCGTCCAACTCCTCCGCCGGGACGTTGCTGTTGGCCCGCTTGAAGTCGAAGTCCTCCAGTCCCCAGGTGGGAAGGACGTGCAGGTGCGTGTGCGGCACCTCGAAGCCGGCGATGATCAGGCCGGCGCGGGGCGCGTCGAAGGCGCGCCGGACCGCTGCCCCGATCTTGCCGGCGACGACCATCAGGTGGGCCTGGAGGTCGGGCTCCATCGTGGTCCAGTCGTCGATCTCCTCGCGCGGTACGACCAGGGTGTGCCCGGGAGTGATCGGCGCGATGGTCAGGAACGCGACCGCGCGGTCGTCGGTCCACACGAACCGGCCCGGCAGCTCGCCGTTGATGATCTTGGTGAATACCGTCGGCATGGCGTGATTGTCGCAGTAGGACGCGGCGCGGGCGCGGCGCGGGTCCGATCGGTTGTAGCGGGTCCGATCGGTTGGAGGCGATCCGATCGGTTGGAGGCGATCCGATCGGTTGGACATGCGCGGGCGGTACGTCAGCGAGCGGCCCCCGCCGGGCCCGCGACGGCCGACGCGGTCGCCGGTGGGTCGACGCGCCGGACGAGTTCGGTGAGTACGGAGCCCAGCGGGCCGTCGACCGTCAGCGCGGCGTAGCGGTCGCCGCGCGTCGCGCCCTGGTTGACGATCGCCACCGGAATCCCCAGCTTGGCGGCGCGCAGCACGAACCGGCGGCCCGACATCACGGTCAACGACGAGCCGAGTACGAGTAGCAGGCGGGCGCGCTCGACGAGGGAGAAACTCGCCTGGACCCGGTCAGCCGGTACGGTCTCGCCGAAGAAGACGACGTCGGGCTTGAGCGTGCCGCCGGGACAGACCTGGCAGTCGACCATCCGGAACCGTTCGACGTCACCGTCGCGCAGGTCGACGTCGCCGTCGGCGTTGACGCCCACGATCCGGGCGTCGAACCGGGGATTGGCCTGGCGCAGCCGGAGGTCCAGCTCGTCGCGGGAGAGCAGGTCACCGCAGTGCAGGCACACCACCCGCCCGAGACTGCCGTGAAGCTCGATGACGTCCCGTGCGCCGGCGGCCTGGTGCAGGCCGTCCACGTTCTGTGTGACGATGCCGCGCAGCAGCCCCAGGCGCTGAAGCTGGGCGACGGCGTGGTGGCCGGCGTTCGCGCGGGCCCGGGCCACGGTCCGCCAGCCGAGGTGGCTGCGGGCCCAGTACCGCCGCCGCGCCCCGGGGTCACCGGTGAAGGTCTGGTAGGTCATCGGCGCGCTGCGCCGCGTCGCCCCGCTCGGCCCCCGGTAGTCGGGGATGCCGGACTCGGTCGACAGCCCCGCGCCACTGAGCACCACGACGTCACCGTCGGCTACCAGCGCGGCCAGCGCGCTGATGGTGTCCGGTCCGCTGTCGGTCACCGCATCGATCACGCGTCCATGGTCCCTCACCGGTGCGTGGAGCCCTGAGGGAGCGGGGCGAACGCTGCGACGGAAGCGACCGGGGCGGATCTACGCGGCGGCCAGGTGCTCGTCGGCGGACGGAGTCGCGACCGGCCGGTCCGCGCCGTACCGGGTGATCTCCACGACGACCTCGGCACCGGTGGGGTCCACGAGTACCGATGAGGGCGACAGCATCTCGGCCGGGTCCATGCGGTACACGGTGGGGTCTTCTGAAGCCATGTATCCCCCATCGGCGCGCCCGGCGGTCGGTTGAGGTTTCCGGCCGGGTGGTGCCGGCCGCGGCGATGGATCTGCGGCGGTGGGTCTGCGGCGGTGGGTCTGCGGCGATGGGTCAGCCCAATGGGTCTGCGGCAACGGGTCTGCAGCCCCGTCACCGCGACCACCGCATCCGCGGTTGTTGCAGGACCCGCGGTGGCTACAGGTTGCGCTCGGCGTACACCTTCATCGCGTCACGCACGAACGCCGCGACCCCCTCGCCGTGCCGGTCGTAGTTGGCCGTGTAGCGCGGGTCGGCCACGTACATCTCGCCCAGCCCGATCACGTACTCCTTCGTCGGGTTCATCGTCACCGACAGCCAGTCGACGTGGCGCCGGACGATGTCCTGTACCTCGTCGCTGTCGACATGCGCGCCGGCCTGGTGCGCCCGCCCGTAGTCGCGCGCGATGTCGAGGTGCTGCTGCTGGAACGCCTTCTTCTCGGCGTCACTGAGCGAGCGCCACCATCGGTCGCCCCGCTCGTACGCCTCGCGACCCCACCGCTCGGTCACCTCCTGCTCGTACCGGGTGTGGTCGAACCCGTCGAGTACCTCTTCCGCCATCAGCGGCTCACCTTCCTCCGTCTTGCGTAGCGTCGTCCGTACCGATGCGATCTGCCGCGCGATGCGATCGCGCTCCTGCTCGAGGAGCGCGAGGTGGGTGCGAAGCGCCGCGACGGTGTCCCGCTGCCCGTCGAGCACCTCGGCGATGGCCGGCAGGCCGAGGCCGAGCTGTCGCAGCAGCAGGATCCGTTGCAGCCGGACCAGGCACTCCTCGTCGTAGTACCGGTAGCCGTTGCCGCCCACCCGGCTGGGCACGAGCAGGCCGAGCTGGTCGTAGTGCCGCAGCGTCCGGCTCGTCGTGCCGGCCAGGCGCGCGATGTCCTGAATTGACCATTCCATCGCCGTTCGCCCCCCGCATCTCGTCGGTGACACCACGATAGAAGTTGACGCTGCGTCAACCTCAAGTCGATTCGGGTCCGACCGCGAGCCGGCCTCCTGACAGCGCGGCGGCTACGGTACGGGCGGCACGGCGGGCGCGCCCGTCCCGTCCCGCAGCCAGTCCACCGCGTGGTCGACCACGTGCTCGGGTACCTCGTGGCCGCCGTCGAACTCGTCGTACGCGACCTCGTACCCCATGGCCTCCAGCCGTGGCACGAGCCGGTGGCTGCATGCGGTGATGGGCAGCACGGTGTCGCCGACGCCGTGCGAGACGAACACCCGGGGCCGTCCGTGGACCACCAGCGGGGCGGCGAAGCCCGGGGAGAAGGCGAGGATGGCGCCGAAGAGATCGCCGTTGGACAGCCCGATCGACAGCGCGTACGACGCTCCGTCCGAGAAGCCGCCGACGACGGCGTACTCCACCGGGTACGAGTTGACGACCTCCTCCAGCAGCCGGTCGATGCGGCGCACGTCCTTTCCGAACCCGTCGACGATGACGTCCCAGGTGGAGAGGGTCGACTGGGGCGCCACCAGCAGCAGTCGCTGCTCGTCGGCGGCCGGGAGCAGCAGGTCCAGGCCGTGCCGCGGCGAGCCCCCGGCGCCGTGCAGGAGCAGGGCCAGCCGGTACGGGCGGCCGTCCGCCGGCGCCGGCACGTACGCCAGCCCCACGAGGTCCCCGGTCGGCCCTTCGAACGACAGCAGGCCGGTCCTGTCGGCGGCGCTCACCGGCTGTTCCAGCCGTACCGTGAGCCGGCCGTGTTGCGCGTTCTCTTCGATCTGGGTGTGCGGTGGCGCCGATTCGGTTCCTCGTGGCATCGGTTCACGCCTGCTGGTCGATCCGGTCGGTCCGGCTACTGCCGGGTACCCCGGATGGTGACGGTTAAGCCCACGCGGGTGCGCCGCGTCCATCGGTAGGATCGCTGCCGCCGATGTGAGCTGCCACTGACGTGAGCTGCCGTCGATGGGATTGGAGTGATCCGTGCGTACCGCTGACCCGCTCGTCGAGGCGCTCGACCGGTACCAGCCGGACGGCGAGGTCGAGGCGGTCGACCTCGCCCGGGTCCGCGACCTGGCGGGGACCGGCGACCCCTGGTCGCGGTCGACCGCCCTGCACGTCACCGCCTCGGCCCTGATCGTCCACCCCCCGACGGCCCGGGTGCTGCTGCGCTGGCACGCCCGCCAGCAGGCGTGGCTGCAGGTCGGCGGGCACGCCGATCCCGGCGAGCTGGACCCGGTCGCGATCGCGCTGCGGGAGGGGCGCGAGGAGACCGGGCTCGACGATCTCGTTCCGTGGCCCGACGCCCGGGTCGTCCACGTCGTCGTCGTGCCGGTCGCGCCATCGGCTCAGGAGCCGGCGCACGAGCACGTCGACGTCCGGTTCGTGCTCGCCACCGGTACGCCGGAGCGGGTGCGGCCGGAGAACCCTACGGCGGAGCTCCGGTGGCTGTCGGTGGCGGAGGCGCATTCGCTGACCGGCGAGGCCAACCTGCGCGAGACGCTTTCCCGAGTCGGCCGGTTGCTGTCGACCGCCGGGAAGCCGACCACCTGAGGCGGGAACCCGACCGCCGGAGGGCGGCAACGGGGAGCGCCGGCGGTACTGCGGGTACGCCAGGTTCCAGCATGGTCGTCTCCCCGGATGTCGCTCGCGGTCATCCTGTCCCGGACCCGCGCCGGTGACCGAGCGGTACGGGTGACGGTGTCGCGTCGACACCGCCACCCGTACCGGCGTGGGGAGGGGCCGGTCAGCCGACAGGCGTGAGCTTGCCCGCGTCGGTGGCACCACCGGCATTGGCGCTGGCGGCGGCGGTCGGGTCCGGCGCCGTGCCGTTGCCATCGCCATCGCCGTTGCCATCGCCGTTGCCGTCGCCGTCGTCGTCGGCGCGGCGCAGGAAGCGAGGCGCCCACCAGTTGGCCGTGCCGAGCAGGCTCATCAGCGACGGCAGCACCACGGCGCGGATGACCGTCGCGTCGAGCAGGATCGCCGCCGCCAGGCCGACCCCGAGCTGCTTCATGTCGATCGTGCTCAGCGTCGCGAAGATGCTGAACACCGCGACCATCACCAGCGCGGCGCTGGTGACCGTGCCGGCGGAGGTGGTGATGCCGTGCGCGACCGCGAACCGGGTCGGCATGCCGCGCTGCGCCGCCTCCCGGATTCGGCTGACGACGAAGACGTGGTAGTCCATCGACAGTCCGAACAGCACCACGAACAGGAACAGCGGGAGCCAGCTCACGACCGCGTCCATCGACCGGAAGCCCAGGATGCCCTCGGCCCAGCTGCCCTGGAACACCAGCGTCAGCAGCCCGTACGCCGCGCCGGCCGACAGCAGGTTCAGGCCGATCGCGGTCAGCGCCACGACGACCGAGCGGAACGTGTACGCCATCACCAGGAATGTCAGCAGCAGCACGAACCCGATGACGATGGGCAGCTTCTGCCGGATGTGCGCGGCGTAGTCCACGCTGGCGGCGACGAAGCCGCCGACCGCGTACTCGGCGCCCGGCACCTTCCCGATCGTCGCGGGCACGAGATCGCGCCGCAGCACGTCCAGGGACCGGGCCGCCTCGGCGCTGCGCCCCGCGTACGGGGTGGGCAGCTCCATCGTGGTGATGCGGCCGTCGGCGCTGACGCGGATGTCCAGACCACCGCTGTCAGGACGGTCGTCGACGGCGAAGAGCTTGTCGGCCGACGCCCGCCGGGCCAGGTCGGTGAGCGCGGCGCGAACCTGCGCGCTGCGGTCGGCCGGTGCCTTGACCGCGATCAGGTGCGTGGTGCCGGTGCTGGGGAAGGCGGCGGTGAGCCGGTCGTACGCCTGCATCGGCGCGGTGGTGCGGGGCAGGTCCTCGCTGCCGGGGAACTTCAGCCGCATGCCGAGCGCCGGTGCGGCCAGGGCGAGCAGGGCCAGTACCGAGATGACCAGCGTGGCCAGGGGCGCCCGCAGCGCCGGTCGCAGGATCGCCGGCCACAGCCGGGGCTCGCCACCCTTTCCGTTGCCCTGGCGGGCGGTGAGCCGCCAGAGCACCGGTACCCGCAGCTTGTCGATCCAGCGGCCGAGCTTGGCGAGGACGGCCGGCAGCACGGTCAGCGAACCGATGACGGCGACTCCGACGACGAGGATCGAACCGACCGCGAGGGAGGAGAAGACCGCGTCGTGGGCGAGGAACAGACCGGCCATCGCGATGATGACGGCAATGCCGGAGACGACGACGGCGTGGCCGGACGTCTCCGCGGCGAGCTCGACGGCGTCGAGGTGGGAACGGCCCCGGGCCCGTTCCTCGCGCTCGCGGCGCAGATAGAACAGTGAGTAGTCGACACCGACGGCCATACCGATGAGCAGGATGACGCTGCTCGTGTTGTCATTTCCCGGAATGAGGTGCGACGCCAGGTCGGACAGGCCGAGTGCGCCCACGACCGACGACAGCGCGAGGATGACCGGCACGCCGGCGGCGATCAGCGCGCCGAACGCCACGAGCAGGATGATCAACGTGGCGGGCAGGCTCAGCAGCTCGGCCTTGCGGAAGTCCTTGCCGAGGGTTTCGTTGAGCGCCCTGGTGATGGACGCGTTGCCGGTCTCCTCGACCCGTACGCCCGGGTGGGCCGCCTGGACCTGGGACGTGACGTCGCGTAGCGGCTGGACGCGGTCGGCCGCGGTGTCGGGGTTGCCGGCCATCGTGACCGTCACGAGCAGGGCCTGGCCGTCGCGGGCCGGTACCGGACCGTCCACCCTCGTCACATCAGGGCGGGTACGCATGCGCGCGGAGACGTCGTCGGCGGCGGCCTTCACGGCCGCCGGGTCGAGGCTGCCGGTACGGGCGGTGATGAGGACATTCTCGGTTGCCGGGTGGTTGAAGTGTCCCTGGTCGACGATCAGGCTCGCGTGTCCGGCCTCGCCGATCGCGTCGTCGTTCGTGGAGCTCTTGTGGAAGCCGGCGAGGTTGCCCAGCCCGAAACACAACGCGACGAACAGCGCCCACAGCGCCATCGCGCGCCACGGGTGGGTCGCGCTCCAGCGCGCCATCCGTACCGTCAACGGTCTTTTCTTCACAGCCGGTGTCCTTTGCGGAATCTCATGGGGGGTTTCTTGATCACGTCACCGACGACGGTAGGGGCGCGATTGCCTGCTGCCATCCGGGAGAAGCCCTGCCGGTACCCGGAGCCGGGTGCGCGGGGCCCCCGGACGGTCTCAGGGTCAGGCACCCTGAGACCGTCCGGGGCGACCGCGACCACCTGGCATCGCGGCGCGGCAACGGCGATCGGCCGCCGCGACGCCGGCTGGCGGAAAAGGTCGACGGGAGCGGCTGACGGGAGCGGCTGACGGGAGCGGCTGACGGGAGCAGCTGACATCGGCGGCATAAGTGCGCCGATGCGTGTTTGTGCCTTCTCGGCAACAAGGTCTATTGCCGACCATTCGTCGCGCCGTTCGCCGGCGTGCCTCCGTCGACGCCGTATCTCCACAGGCAGCAGGCGCGTGGGCGGTGTGCGAGCCGCGGTACAGAAATTGTAAAAGCTTCTTGGCTGTTTCCGTCTTGGCTGCGCAAATGTCCTTGCCTACTGCACGGTAGTGGTCTACCGCTTCCCTGGCTAGAGGTTCGCATATTGCATGACAATGCATCTAAATGGATCGTGCGATCCGGCGTCGGGTCCGGATCGATCATTTACGCGCCGTGTTGCATTGGCGACTCCCCGACCGATGACACATATTGGAACGGTTGAACGCCTGTACTTTTGGACTAACACACTTCGTCCAACCGTTGTTTCGTAACTGTCCGGACGGGGGAGTTCGGGGCCTGACATTTCGATCCAGACAGGGGGAGGGTTGATCCGCATCCTGCTCGGCCGCGAGGGACGGGTGTGGCGCGAAGCGCTCGCCTCGGTGTTGGCTTCCAGCGACGGCCTGGAGGTGGTCGCCGAACTGGCACACACCGATGAAGTGCCGGTTGTCGCCGCCAGGGAGCGACCCGACGCCGTGGTGCTCGACCATGCGCTGCCCGGATCGCTCACCGTGCCAGATCTGTGCGAGAAGCTCGGCGTGGCCGCGCCGCGGTCGGTCGTGCTGGTCCTGCTGGACCGGCGCGGCGGCGCCCTGAGCACGGCTCTGGCCAGGTTGGCGCCACGGGTGGGCGTCCTCACGACCGATGCGACACCCTGGCAACTGGTCGACAGCGTCCGCCAGTTAATTCGTGGCGAACCGGTGCTCGACGCCAAGGTCGCCGTGGCAGCGCTGACCGCGCGACACAACCCGTTGACCGACCGGGAACGCGAGGTCCTTCGCCTGGCCGCGGACGGCGCGCCGGCCAAGGAGATTGCCGCACAGCTCTACCTGAGCGCCGGCACCGTGCGCAACTACCTGTCCCGGGTCATCGCGAAAACCGGAGCGCGGACCAGGATCGAGGCGATCCGGATCGCTCAGGGGTCCGGATGGATCTGATCGGCCGGGCCGCGGCAGCGGCGCTGACTGAACGGCGCTGACTGAACGGCGCTGACTGAACGGCGATGGCCCTGCGCAGATGGTCGACCCGGCGGCCGTCTGCGCCCCGGCGCGCGAACCCGTCAGGCGGCGGCGTGCTGGCACGATGATGCGGTGTTCGGGCAGCGCTGGGCAGACGCGCCGCGATCCGTGCGCCTCGCCGTAGGCGCCGAGACCATGGTGCTCGGCTATGGCGCGGGCGTCCATGTCGTTCAATTCGTCGGGCAGGGCTTCCACCCCTATTCGTGGGCGCCGACCTGGCTCGCGATCTATTTCACGTCGCTGACGCTGGCCGACCCGCTCGCGGCGATACTGCTCTGGCTTCGGCGCGCGGCCGGTCTTTATCTTGCCGTTTGCATCCTCGTCACGGACGCCGTGGCCAATGGATACGCGGATTACGAATTGTCGATCGGCTCCGCTGTCGCCCGCGTTTCGCACGCCGTGATCAGCATCCTGGCGGTGGCGGCACTGTCCACCGCGCCGTGGCTCCATTCCTGGCTTCGGCGGCACGGCACCCGTCGCTGAGTCGAGTCACTGCGCCTGGCAAATTGTGGCAGCGCCGTGCGGTGCCGGTTTCCCGGGCCAGAACATGAGTACCTTTCAGGCCCTAAACATGAGTACTTAACGGTCTGTCATGACAGACGTGACTTACCCCGGCCGGGCGCGCCCAGCAGCATTACGAGTGCGACCAAACTGCGAAGTTCACCAGTCACTTAAGACTGCCGATATTCGCCACTCGGCCGACAGCGTGAGCACCGACAGCGTGAGTACAGCGTCATCCACGCCGCGCGCCCAACTCCTGGAGACCACTTAATGGCAGCGTTCGATCAAAGCTTCCTCACTCGGCCAGTGGAGGCCAGCGCGGATAGTTCAGCACTAGCCGCGGCACTTGATCGCGCCTTGCGTGATATGGCCGACGCTGACCGCTGGGAAGTGGGGACCAACGGCCTCTGGTGCGCTGTGACGCCGAAGGATCGCGTACTGCCCCCGCAAGGCTGGAAGCTTCACCTGTCGGCGACTCCCGCGTCGGCCGAGTCGGTACTGACGCGATCGCTTCCGGTACTGCTGCGAAGCCGCGCCGCCTTCAAGTTCATGGGCAGGGTCGAGTATGTCGTGCAGATGAATGCGCGCAACACTCCGCGGGGGAAGTCCGGCAAGTTCATCACCGTCTACCCGGCCGATGACCAGGAGGCCGTGCGCCTGGCGGACGAGCTGCACCGGGCGACGGCGGGGCTGGCCGGTCCCCGTATCCTCTCCGACCGGCCGTATCGCTACGACAGTATCGTCCATTACCGATACGGCGCGTTCGTCGAAGCGCGCCGGCTCTCCAATGACGGCCTGTACTCCTGGGTAATTTTCGACCCGGACGGCAACCCGGTGGAGGACCGGCGGGCCCCGGTATACCAGCCACCGGCCTGGGTGCAGTGCCCGTTCCCCGCGCCTGTGGGTAACCCTGCCGAAGGCGGTGGGTCGGGCACTAAGAAGGACGATCGCGGTGTGCTGCTCGCCGGCCGATTTCTGGTGCGGGAGGCGATCCGCCACACCAACAAAGGCGGCGTCTACCGCGGTGTGGATACCGAAAGCGGCAGCGAGATCGTCATCAAGGAAGCGCGCGCGCACGTCGAGGCGGACAAGACCGGGAAAGACGTACGTGACCTCCTGCGCGCGGAAGCGACCGCGCTGGCGAAAGTCTCGCCGCTGAGCGTCGCGCCCCGGCCGCTCAAGCTCTTCGAGCAGAACCAGCACCTTTTCCTCGCCGAGGAGCTGGTCCCGGGGAAACCGCTCTGCCAATGGGTCCCGATCCGGATCCGGGAAGTTGGGTGGCGCCGCCGCATTCCGGAGGCGCTGGACATCGCCGCACGCCTGGTGGAGCTCATGGACCTCGTACACCAGGCCGGCGTCATTCTTCGGGACTTCAACCCCAACAACATCATGGTGCGTCCCGATGGCCGCCTGGAGCTGATCGACCTCGAGTTCGCGGTGCTGGCGGAGGCGCGGGAAGGGGAGCACCGGCCTGCCGGCACGCCAGGGTACGCCGCACCCGAGCAGATGAATGGCGCGGCTCCGAATATTCAGGCCGATTACTACAGCCTCGGGGCCACCATCTGTTTCGTGGTCACCGGCAATTCCCCGTCCCTGTTGCCGGACGAGCCGGCGCGCCGGCCGATTCGTGAGCGGCTCGCGGAGTGGTTGGAGGTCCGTCAGGACGCGTCCGATCACGATGACCTCAAGACGTTGATTCTGGGCCTGATGGACGACGAGCCCGAGCGCCGCTGGACGACCGCGCGCGCCCGAGCCGCGCTGGAGGCGGCGCGGGAGCGCCCGGAGCGACCAGCGCTGCCGCACCCGTCGATCGAAACCGGTTCCGGGGCCGAGCCCGAGCGCGGTGCCGACGCCCGGCTGGGGGACGAGCAGTGGCGCGACGCGGTCGACGGTGCCGTCGGTTACCTGCTCGCCTCGATGAACAGTGCCGGCTCGATGAACAGTGCCGGCTCGATGAACGGTGCCGGCTCGATCAACAGCGCCGGCTCGATGAACGGTCCCGGCGGGGACCGGCTGTGGCCCGGCTCCTGCGCCAACGCCGCCGCCGACCCGTGCTCGGTCCAACTCGGCGCCGCGGGCATTCTCGGCGTGCTCACCAGGTACTTCGAACTCACCGGCGACGACCGGCTGCCAGCAGTGCTCGCCACCGCGGGTGGGTGGCTCGCCCAGCGGCTGCGCGCCGACGACACCCGGCCGCCGGGCCTCCACTTCGGCGACGCCGGCGTGGCCTGGTCGCTGTACGAAGCCGGACGGGCTCTCGATGACGGCCGGTTGGTCGAGCAGGGCTTGGAACTGGCCGGCTCGGTGTCGGTCTCCTCACGGGACCTGGACGTCACCCACGGCACCGCCGGGATCGGGCTCGCGTTCCTGCACCTGTGGCTGAGGACCGGCGACGAGGAGTTCCGCACCCGCGTCCACGAGGCGGCCGACCGCCTCATCGCCGAGGCCCGCACCGAACCAGGCGGCCTCATCTGGGGGACTCCGGCCGCGCACATCTCCCGACTGGCCGGCGGCCGCTACTACGGGTACGCGCACGGCACAGCCGGTGTGGGCACCTTCCTCGTCGCCGCGGCGGCCGCCACCGGGCGGGCCGACTGCCTCGCGCTCGCCCGCCAGGCAGGCGAGACGCTCCTCACCAACGCATCCGTGACGGACGGCGCGGCCATGTGGGGCTCCGGCCCCGGTGATCCGACCACGGCGCCGTACTGGTGCCACGGATCCACGGGTATCGGCATGTATCTCATCCGCCTGTACCGCGCCACCGGGGACGACCGTTTCGAGAAGTTGGCCCACATGGCCGCGCGCGCGGTGATGGACCACTCCTGGCGGGGAGTGCTCGGGCAGTGTCACGGACTCTCGGGCAACGGAGAGTTCCTCCTCGACATGGCCGACCTGGCCGATGGGCCGCGGTACGAGGGCCTCGCACACCAACTGGCGCGGATCGTCCACGCCAGCCGGGCCTACCGCGACGGCCGTACGGTCTTTCCCGACCAGGAAGGAGCCGTCAACCCCTCCTGGGCGGACGGTATGAGTGGGGTTCTGGCCTTCCTCCTGCGGCTGAAGTACCGGTCGCCTCGACTGTGGATGGTCGACTCCGTGCTCGAGCGGGGCCACCGGTCGTGACCACACTCCGGTTGGAGGCCCTGCCGGCCGTGACCGACCGCTTCGACTTCGCCTTCTCGGGGAACGGTCGCTACGCCGCGTGCCTCAAGCGCAGCGACGAGGCGGTGTCCCTGGAGAGTCCGGCGACCCTCGAGAGTTGGAGCCTGCACTCGGAGGAGGCGGTCTGCCGGCCGGTCACCGGCGTCGTCGTCGGTGGGGCGAGCCACGCTCTCCCCCTTGACGACGGCCGGATTCTGCTGTCCCGCAGCGACGGGGTCGAGCTCACCTTCCGACATCGGCTCGCCGTCCTGCAGCCCAGTGGTAGTGGCTTCAGCGAACAGCCGCTCGGCGAAGTGTCCACGTTGCTCGGTGGTGGGCTCCTACCGTGCCCCGGCTCGACGCGGCTCGCCTTCTTCGTCGCGCGCGACGATCCGGATCATTCCACGATCTGGCGGCTTTCGACGTCCCGGCCGGGGACGGGGCTACCGGTGATGGAGCCGGTGGTGCGCGTGCCGGGCTCCCTGTCGGGGGGCGTGTGGCTCGACGCGGACGCCGGTGTGCTCGCGGTGAACCAGGACCTCGACGGCCACAGCAGCGGCATCGCTGTCGACCTGGTCCGCGGGGAGTGGCGGCGCATCTGGTCAGTGTCGGACCGCAGCACCGACCGGATCGTCCTCTACAGCCCTCGGTCGAAGGCGCTCGTCGTCACCACGAACGCGACCGGCGAGGAGCGACTCGGCTGGAGCCGACTCGGACAGGGCGAAGTCAACTTCCCCGAGGTCCTGCACCACCCGGGCCACCCGCGGCGCGCGCTGGCGCTCGACAGCAGCGGTGAGCGGCTGCTGGTCCACGAGTCGCGGGGCGCGGTGTCCCGGCTGTTCACCTACACCCCGGCCGACCGACGTCTGCGGCCCGTCACCGGCCCGGCCGGCACCGTCTCACCTCCGGCCTCGTGGGTCGGCGACCTCGTCCGGTTCCGCTTCTCGGCTCCCGACCAACCCCCCACGCTCGCGACGGTGCGGTTGGGAACGCGGCCCCGATGGTCGCTGAGCCGGGTCGGGGAAGCGGAGAACGAGACCGCCTGGGCCGCCGCCGAGCTCATCTCGCTGCCGGGACCGGCAGGTCCGATCGAGGCGATCGTGTACGGCGGCGCGGCGTGGTGGCGATGTCCGCATCTGGTGGTGGCGCTGCACGGCGGCCCGCTCGCCGCATGGCGCTTCGAGTTCGAACCGCTCTTCCAACGCCTCGCCGCGGCCGGCGTCGCCGTCGTGGCGCCGAACTGCCGCGGCAGCATCGGCTACGGCGAGGAGCATCTGCGGGCGGTCGTCACGAACTGGGGCGGGCCGGACCTCGAGGACGTCCTGCACCTGGTGCGGCGCCTCGAAACGCAGCGGGCGTCGCTTCACCTGCCGAAGCCCGTTGTGCTGGGCGAGAGCTACGGCGGCTTCCTGGCATTGCTGGCGGCGTGCCGGGAGCCGGAGCGATGGTCGGGATGCGTCGCCCTCGCGCCCTTTCTGTCCGGACCACGCCTGTACGAAAGCGCACACGGCGTGGTGCGCAGCCGGGTCGACAAGCTCGGCGGGCGCAACGCCGTCGACGATGGCGCGGGGCCCAGGGACGTGCTGCGGATCTGCGCGTCGCTGTCCGCACCGCTGCTGCTGGTCCACGGCACCGGGGACGTCGCGGTACCGGTCGAGCAGTCGCGGACGCTCGTGCGCCGGCTGTCCGAGCTCGGCAGGTCCGAAGGCGTCGACTTCGAGTACCTCGAGGTTCCGGGCGATCACGCGGCAGTGGCCTCGGCCCGGCCGAGCGCGCTGGCCCGACGGATCGTGAGCTTCTGCCTGAGCCGGAGGATCCCGGCCGACCACTTCGTTCGCATGGAGGCAGGTGAAAACCATGCCGTTCGACCGGTTTGACGAGGCGGCCCGCCGCAGGGCGCTGCCGATGACCGAACGGGTCGACACAGACGGCATCCAGTGCCGCGCGGGGACCCGACCACAGGTGTGCCCCGCGCTGAGCGTCCAGTCGCTCGACCCCGTCTGCATGTGCGGTACGTGCCGATAACCGGGCCTGGACGACCCGCTGAACAACCGGAAACCCATCCCATGGAAGGAGGTGAAAATCATGCAGCTTGACAGCTTCGACCTGGTGGCCTCACTGCAGGCGCTGCCGGAGACCGACCCGATCGAGATCGACGGCGTCCAGTTCAACGGCGGCGGTGGTGGGGGTTCGGAGACCTGCGCGGCCGTCTGCATCGGTCTGCTCACGATCAACATCGCCAACACCCTCTGCATCGGCATCACCTGCGCGTAGCGGGGCCGCCGACGAGCCCGGGACGTTCCAGGGAAGGAGGTGACAAACATGCAGCTTGAGAACTTCGACCTGGTGGCTTCGCTGCAGGCGCTGCCGGAGACCGACCCGATCGAGATCGACGGCGTCCAGTTCTACGGCGGCGGCGGTGGCGGTAACGAGACCTGCGTGGCCGTGTGCATCGGTCTGCTGACCGTCAACATCGCCAACTCCGTCTGTGTCGGCATCACCTGCGCATAGCAGGGTCCGGACGAACTCACAACACTCCCTGAAAGGAACTCATCATGCAGCTTGACAGCTTCGACCTGGTGGCCTCACTGCAGGCGCTCCCGGAGACCGACCCGATCGAGATCGACGGCATCCGTTTCGACGGCGGCGGCAACGAGACCTGCGCCGCGATCTGCATCGGTCTGCTGACCGTCAACCTCCTCAACACGGTCTGCATCGGTATCACCTGCGCCTAGCAGGTCGTAGGCGATCCCCGCGACCCTGACCGCTGGAGACTGCGGCGGGCGACGGGGAATGGGGCACGGAGGCGGTCACCCGCTGCCTCCGTGCCCGGCTCTGCGCCGACGACCTTCGCCCAAGGGGGCGGGACGAGAGGCCGAAGGGGACGAGAGGCCGAAGGGGACGAGAGGCCGAAGGGGACGAGAGGCCGAAGGGGACGAGAGGCAGAGGGGACGAGAGGCAGTGGTGCGGCGGCGGCACGGTCGACATTGTCGAAGGCGACATTGTCGAAGCCGGCGTCTGCGCGCCTCGGCGTCGCAGACCGTCCCGGCAAACCGCCCCCGATCCCCCGCGCGGCTCACGAGCTGGCTGGCCCGCGCGGTGGCGCCACAGCTGCCCGCCGGGACGCTGCGGGCCGCGGGCAGTCGTGTCCTGCGGCAGGCCGTCCGGCAACACCCGTTCCTGGTGCTGCTGTTCACCGTGGTCACCGGCGTCGGGGCGGTCACGACCGTCCTGATGCCCCGCGTGGTGGCCGCCGCGATCGACGCGGCCACCACGGGAACCAACGTGACCGGCGCGCTGGCGCAGTTGGCGGCGCTGCTCGCGATCGCGACGGCGGCGAGCGCCCTCGACGACCTGATCGGCTCCTACTACGGCACGATGCTGACCGCCGGGTTCCGGCACCGGCTGCTGGGCCGCGCGCTCGCGCTTGGTGTACCCGGCCTCCGGCGCTTTCCCGCCGGGGATCTGCTGTCCCGCATCACCGTCAACGCGGGTACGCCGGCGATGGTCCTTCCCATGCTCCTGTCGGCGACGGCGACCCTGTCGGTCACCCTCGGCGCGGTGGTGAGTCTGGCGCTGATCGACCTGCGTCTCGCGGTCACCCTGCTGCTCGGCGTACCGCCGAGCGTGGCGCTGCTCCGTCTGTTCGTCGCCACGGCGGCCCAGCCCTTCGTCCGCTACCAGGAACTGCTCGCCGCGATCACCACCCGCCTGCTCGACGCCCACCGGGGCGTACGCACGATCCGGGCCGGCGGTACGGCCGAGCGTGAGATCGGCCGGATTCTCCAGCCGGTGCCGGAGCTGCACGAGGTCGGACGGCAGGGGTGGGTGGTGCAGGGGCGCGCCAGTTGGCAGCTGGCGCTGCTCGTACCCGTCGTCCAACTGCTCGTGCTGTCGGTGGGCGGCTACGCGCTGGTCGCCGGCCAGATCACCGCCGGTCAGCTGGTGGCGGCGGCGTCCTACGCCGGCCTCGCGCTCGGTTCGATGGGGTTGCTGGACACGCTCGTCTCCCTCCTGTCGTGCCAGGTAGGAGCGGGCCGGGTGGGTGAGGTGCTCGAGGCGGTGCCCGCCGCGCCGGCACCCGCGTCACCGGTGGCGGTGCCACCCGGGTACGGCCGGCTGGAGCTGCGCAACATCAGCGTGCGGATGGACGACCGCCCGGTGCTCGACCATCTGTACCTGGCGGTGCCGGCGGGACGGAGTGTCGCGATCGTCGGGCGGTCGGGCACCGGCAAGAGCGTGCTGGTGTCCCTGATCGGCCGGCTGGCCGACCCCGACGAGGGCCAGGTGCTGCTCGACGGGGTTCCCGTCGCCGAGATCGAGCCTGCCGCACTGCGCCGGACCGTGACGTACGCCTTCGAGCGGCCCGCCCTGCTCGGCGCCACCATCCACGACATGATCGCCTACGGCAGGCCGGCCGCATCGCGGGCCGAGGTCGAGGCGGCGGCTGCCGTGGCGCAGGCCGATCGGTTCATCCGGCTGCTGCCGAAGGGCTACGACACCCCGCTGGCCCAGGCACCCATGTCCGGTGGCGAGATGCAGCGCCTCGGGCTGGCCCGGGCGATCCTGGCCAGGGCTCGGGTCATCGTGCTGGACGACGCCACCAGCAGCCTCGACACCGCTACCGAGGCGAAGGTGGCGCGGGCGCTCGCGCGGGTCCTCGCCGGACGTACCTCGGTGGTGGTGGCCCACCGGGCCATGACCGCCGCCCGCGCCGACCTCGTGGCCTGGCTCGACGGGGGTCGAGTACGGGCGCTCGCTCCCCACTCGGCGCTGTGGTCGGATCCCGGCTACCGGGCAGTGTTCGGAGCGGCGGACGACACGGGAGCCGGCGAAATCGCGGTCCGCGACGTCTCCGGAATGCCCGCGGCCCTCCAGGTCGGGGTGCGGAGATGAACCTCTCCGCCGGCGCGCGGCTGCTCCGGAGCCATCTGCGGCCGCACCGCCGGGCGCTCTGGTGGCTCGCCGCCTGGTCGGCCGTCGAGGGGGTGCCCGCCTTCGTCTCCGGGCTGCTCGTCGCCAACGCGATCGACCACGGCTTCCTCGCGCGACGGCCCCTCGTCGGGTTCGGCTCGCTGGCCGCCCTGGGCGCGCTGTACGCCGTCGGGGCCCTCGGTACCCGACGGGCCTTCCCGTGGCTGGCCTCGGCCGTCGAGCCGCTGCGCGACTCGCTGGTCACCGCCGTGGTCACCGCCTCGTTGCGGCGGGCCCTGCGGGGCGAGGACAGGGCCGGCGGATCGAGTGTTTCCCAGGCCACCGTGCAGGTCGAGACGGTCCGGATCCTGATGTCGAGCCTGCTGCGCACCGCGCGCCAGTTCCTCGTCACGACCGTCGCGGCCCTCGGCGGGCTGTTCGTGTTGTCGCCGCTGATCGCCCTGGTCACCACCGGGCTGGTGGTGCTGGCGCTGCTCGCGTTCGCCGGCCTGGTGCGGGTCCTCGTCGCGCGGTACCGCGCCGTGGTGCTGCTCGGCGAGAGGATCGGCGCCACCGCCTCACCGGTCGTCGAGGGGCTGCGCGACGTCGTCGTCTGCGGCGCCGAGACGCGCGCCGCCCGCGAGGTGGGCAGGGCGATCGACGACGAGGCCCAAGCCCAGCGGGCGTACGCGAGGGCGTGGGTGCTCCGGCTGCCCGTGATGATGTTGGGCGCGCAGTTCCCCCTGCTCGCCCTCCTGGGGCTGTCACCGTGGCTGCTCGCGGGCGGTCGGCTCACCGTCGGGCAGATCGCGGGCGGCGCCGTCTATCTGTTCAGCCGGCTCGAGCCGGCGATCCGGATGCTCATCGGCGCCGGCGGGAGCATCCTCACCAACCTCGGGGTGGTGCTCGGCCGGCTGTCGGAGGTGTGCGCCGAGCCGCCCCCGTCTGCTCCCGGCGCGGCGGTGCTGCGGCCACCGACCTGCGACGTGCGCCTTCGGGGCGTCACGTTCGCCTATTCCGCACATGCCGAACCGGTGGTCCGTGACCTCACGCTCGACATCCCCGAAGGTCTCCATCTCGCGGTGGTGGGCCCGAGCGGGGTCGGCAAGTCCACCCTCGCGAACCTGCTCACCCGGCTGGCCAGACCGCAGCGGGGTGAGCTGACGATCGGCGGGGTGAGCCTGGAGACGGTCGACGAGGAGCATCTGCGGCGCACCGTGGCGCTGATCCCCCAGGAGGCGTACGTGTTCGCCGGGACGGTACGGGAGAACCTGACGTACCTGCAGCCGCACGCCACCAGGGCCGACCTCGATCGCGCGGTGGCCGCCGTCGGTCTCGAGGAGACGTGCGCCCGCCTGGGCGGCTACGACGCCGAGATCCCGCCCGGCGGCGAGACGCTGTCCTCCGGGGAACGGCAGCTCATCTCGCTGGCCCGGGTGTTCCTGTCGGCGGCCCGGATCGTCATCCTCGACGAGGCGACCTGCTACCTCGACCCGATGGCGGAGGCGCGGGCGGAGCAGGCGTTCGCCGAGCGCGTCGGCACGCTCGTGGTGATCGCCCACCGGATCAGTTCGGCCGTCCGGGCCGACCGGGTCCTCGTGATGGACGGCGCCGATCCCCTTCTCGGCACCCACGAAGAGCTGCTGCGCCGCAGCCCGCTCTACGCCGAACTCGTCGGCCACTGGAGCGGTCTCGGCGTGCCGGCCCGAGAAACCGGTCTCGGCGTGCCGGCCCGAAGCCGGTAGCGCGGCATCGACAATTACGCGGCATCGACGCTTACGCGGCGTCGCCGGTCTGGCAGGATCAACCTAGCGGCAGTACCGCCGGGAGGATGAGCGCGATGACCGCCAGCTCTGCCCACGCCGGCCTACCGGCGAGCGCGCCGGTCGTCGACCTCAACAGTGACCTGGGTGAGGGTTTCGGTCCGTGGACCCTCGGTGACGACGAAGCCCTGCTCGACATCGTCACGAGCGCCAACGTCGCGTGCGGGTTCCACGCCGGCGATCCCTCGATCATGCGTCGGGTCTGCGCCCGCGCCGTCGAGCGGGGCGTCGCGATCGGCGCCCAGGTCAGCTACCGCGACCTGGCGGGGTTCGGCCGGCGGCCGATCGCGGTCGACCCGGCCGAGCTCGCCGACGAGGTGCTTTACCAGCTGGGCGCGCTGGACGGCATCGCCCGGGTCGAGGGCGGCCGGGTGGCCTACCTCAAACCGCACGGGGCGCTGTACAACACGATCGTCACCGACGAGGCGCAGGCCGTGGCGGTGGTCGAGGCGGTCCGCCGGTACGACCCCGCCATGCCGGTGCTCGGCCTGCCCGGCTCGGCGTTCCTGCGGCTCGCCGCCGAGGCCGGCCTCACCACGGTCGGCGAGGCCTTCGCCGACCGGGCGTACACGCCCGCCGGTCACCTCGTACCGCGACGGACCACCGGCGCGGTGCTCCACGACGCCGACCTCATCGCCGAACGGTGCGTCCAGCTGGTCACCGCAGGCACCGTGGCGGCGGTCGACGGTACGCCCGTGCCGGTCGCGGCCCGGTCGATCTGCGTGCACGGCGACACCGACGGGGCGGTCGCCATCGCCCGCCGGGTACGCGAGTCACTGCTCAAGGCGGGCGTCACTGTCCGGCGCTTCACCGGGAGCGGGAGCTTCACCGGGAACGTGGGAATCGGGGAGGGCTGAGGAGCCGGTGCGCATCCTCCGGTACGGTCGCGGCGCGCTGCTCGTGGAGCTCGACGAGCTGGACGAGGTCATGGGGCTGTACCGGGCGCTGGCCCGCACCGCTCCGGCCGGGGTGACAGACCTCGTGCCCGCGGCGCGCACGCTGCTCGTCACGTTCGACCGGTCCCGCACCTCCTTCGCGGGGCTGGCCGAGCTGGTACGGCGTACGCCGCCGGCCGACGGGGACGACGGCCCGGCCGGGATCGTGGAGCTGCCGGTGGCGTACGACGGGCCGGACCTCGCCGAGGTCGCCGCCCGCACGGGCCTGTCGCCCGCTGAGGTGGTGCGCCGGCACACCGGCGTGGAGTACGTGGTCGCGTTCTGCGGCTTCGCGCCCGGCTTCGCCTACCTCACCGGGGGCGACCGGGCGCTGCGGGTGCCGCGTCGCGCGAGCCCGCGAACGGTGGTGCCGGCGGGCGCGGTCGGGCTGGCCGGCGAGTACACCGGGGTCTATCCCCGGCCGTCGCCCGGCGGTTGGCAGCTCATCGGCCGTACCGGCGCGGCGCTGTGGGACGTCGACCGTGACCCGCCGGCGCTGCTGGTCGCCGGCACCCGGGTCCGCTTCGTCGCGATGGATTCGGTCGGTGCGGTGGATCCGGTCGGCGCGGTGGATCCGTCATGATCGAGGTCATCCGTCCGGGCCCGCTCACGACGGTGCAGGATCTGGGCCGCCCGGGCTGGGCCGCGCTCGGCGTGAGCCCGTCGGGCGCCGCCGACCTCGGCGCCCTGCGGCTGGCCAACCGGCTCGTCGGTAACCCCGAGTCGGCCGCATGCCTGGAGATCACGCTCGGTGGGCTGGTCGCCCGGTTCGACGAAGCCGCGATCGTCGCGCTGACCGGCGCGCCCGCACCCGTTCGGGTGGGCGACCGGCAGGGCTTTCTCAACGGTCCGTTCACCGTACGGGCCGGCGAGCGCCTGGTACTCGGGGCGCCGCAGCGGGCGCTGCGCACGTACCTGGCCGTTCGCGGCGGGATCGACGCGGCGCCGGTCTTCGGTTCCCGCTCGACCGACCTGCTGTCGGGGCTGGGGCCGGCGCCGGTGACGGCCGGCGCCCGGCTGCCCGTGGGCGACGCTGTCGCCGGAATGCCCACTGTGGACCTGGCGCCCGTACCCGTGGCCCCTGGCGACCTGGTGCTGCGCGTCCTGGCCGGCCCGCGCGACGACTGGATCACCGCCGAGGCGCGCCGCCTGTTCGCCTCCGCCCCGTACGCGGTGAGCGCCCGCAGCAACCGGGTCGGGGTCCGGCTCGAAGGGCCCCCGCTGGTCCTGGCCCGGCGCGACGAACTGCCCTCGGAGGGGATCGTCCGCGGGGCGGTGCAGGTGCCGCCGGACGGCCGGCCGGTGCTGTTCCTCGCCGACCATCCGGTGACCGGCGGCTACCCCGTCATCGGGGTCGTCGAGCCGCCGGACCTCGATCTGCTGGGTCAGGCCCGGCCGGGTGAGCGCGTATCGCTGCGCTGGATTGGTCGGTGACGTCGTCGTTGGGCGCTGATGTCGTCGTCGGATGGGTGATGTGCCGTTTCGCGCGCCGGGGTGGGGGAACGAGGGCTAGCTGAGGTGCTAGCTGGAGGTGATTGTGTGGGTTCGCCAGGGTTGGCGGGGACAGGACCGGTAGCCATCGTCGGCGGCCGGGTGGTGCCGATCGAGGGTGACCCGATCGACGGTGGCGTTATCGTGATCGAAGACGGCCGGATAGCCGCCGTCGGCGGTGCCGACCTGCCCGTTCCCGAGGGCGCGACGACCGTGTCCGCCGAGGGTGCCTGGGTGCTGCCCGGCTTCATCGACGCGCATGCCCACGTGGGTGTCTGGGAGGAGGCCGAGGGGTGGGCCGGTCAGGACACCAACGAGATGACCGACCCCAACACCGCGCACGTGCGCGCCCTGGACGCGATCAATCCGGCCGACCTCGGCTTCCGGGACGCCATCGGCGGCGGCGTGCTCGCCGTCAACGTCAATCCGGGCTCGGGCAACCCGATCGGCGGCCAGACGGTCGCGCTCAAGTGCTGGGGCCGGACGGTCGACGAGATGCTGTTGCGCCAGCCGAGCGGCCTGAAGTCGGCGCTGGGGGAGAACCCCAAGCGGGTGTACGGCGACCGCAAGCAGTTGCCGTCGACGCGCCTGGGCACCGCGGCCGTCATCCGGGACGCGTTCACCCAGGCGGGCAACTACCTCGCCAAGTGGGAGAACCCGGAGCCCGGTAAGCAGCCCGATCGGGACCTCAAGCTGGAGGCGCTCGCGAAGGTGCTGCGCCGGGAGATCCCGTGGCGGCAGCACTGCCACCGGGCCGACGACATCGCCACGGCGATGCGCATCGCCGAGGAGTTCGGCTACGAGTTGGTGATAGACCACGGCACCGAGGCGCACCTGCTGGCCGACATCATCGCGGCCAAGGGCATCCCGGTGATCATCGGACCGCTGTTCACCACCCGGTCCAAGGTCGAGCTGCGCAACCGGTCACTGGCCAACCCCGGCCGGCTCGCCGCCGCCGGCGTCACCATCGCGATCACCACCGATCACCCGGTCGTACCGATCAATTTCCTCATCCACCAGGCGACCCTTGCGGTCAAGGAGGGGCTCGACCCGGTGACGGCGCTGCGCGCGGTGACCATCAACCCGGCCCGCATCGCCGGGGTCGCCGACCGGTTGGGCTCGATCGAGCCGGGTAAGGACGCCGATCTGTGCATCTGGTCGGGGGACCCGCTCGACGTGATGAACCGGGTGGAGCGGGCGTACGTCGGCGGGGTAGAGGTCTACCGGGATGGCGGTTTCAGCGATCTTGGACAGTTGTGAGGGCTATGACCCCCACAACTGTCCAAGATCGCTGGCTGCGTCAGTGTGAGACGGGAGCGCCCGTCGGGGCGCTGGCCGGCCGGGGCGCCGGCACGGCCGCGTGGCGCTCCTGCCGGGCCAGTCGGTTGTGCCGCCGGCCGTAGCCGAGGTACACCACCATTCCCGCGACGAGCCAGATCGCGAACCGCAGCCACGTCGCCAACGACAGGTTGGTCATCAGGTACAGGCAGGCCAGCGCGGACAGTACCGGTACCACCGGCGACAGCGGCACCCGGAACGGCCGTTCGAGATCGCGGCGGGTACGCCGCAGCAGCGGAACGGCCAGCGAGACGATCACAAACGCGAACAGCGTGCCGATGCTGACCAGGTCGGCGAGCGCCGACAGGGGTACGAAGCCGGCGAGCAGCGCGACGAACGCCGTCATCGCCACGGTCAGCCGGTAGGGAGTGCCCCACTTCGGGTGGACGGCGCCGATGCCGGGCGGCAGCAGACCGTCGCGGGCCATCGCGAAACCGATCCGGCCGATCGCCACGATGTCCACCAGGATGACGCTGGTCAGGCCGGCGACGGCGGCGATGGAGACGAGGACGGCCGCCCAGCCGGCACCGACGGCGGAGAACGCGGACGCGATCGGCGCGCCCGGGTCGATCTTCCGGTAGTCGACCATGCCGACCAGGACGAGCGACACCGCGACGTACAGCAGCGCGGAGATGCCGAGCGTGCCGAACAGGCCGAGGGGGAGGTCGCGTGCCGGGCGCCGGGTCTCCTCGCCGAGGTTGGCGACGGCCTCGAACCCGGTGTACGCGAAGAAGACCACCGCCGCCGCGGTGAGCACGCCGGCGAAGCCGAACGCCGACGGGGCGATGCCGAACACCGCCTGCGACAGCGGCCGGGCCAGCCCGGATGTGCCGCCACCGGCGTGGCGGGCCGGCGGCACGAACGGCGTCAGGTGGGCCCACTTCACGAAGAACAGGCCGGCGATCACCACGAACACGCAGATGGCGATCTTGACCACGACGAGCGCGTTGGTCACCCGGGCGGACTGCCGGATGCCGATCGTGGCGATGGCGCCCAGCACGAGGGTGATGGCGATCGCGCCCAGGTTTACCGTGCTGCTCTCGCCGAACCAGGCGGTCGGCAGGCCGAGCAGCTTGCCGAGGTAGCCCGACCAGCCACGGGCGACGACGGCCGCGCCCAGCGCGAACTCGAGGACCAGGTCCCAGCCGATGATCCAGGCCGGCAGCTCACCCATCGTCGCGTACGCGTATGTGTACGCGCTGCCGGCGGTCGGCACGCTGGACGCGAGCTCGGCGTAGCAGAGCGCGGCCAGCAGGCTCGCGACGCCGGCGAGCGCGAACGAGATCGTGACCGCGGGTCCGGCGTGGTCGCGCGCCTCGATCCCGGTGAGGGTGAAGATGCCGGTGCCGATGACGATCCCGATGCCGAAGCCCATCAGGTCGAACGGGCCCAGCCGGCGGCGCAGTCGGCGGCTGCCGGCCGCGTCACCACCCGCCCCGTCGTCGCTCTCGCTCTGAATGAGCACGTCGTCGATCGGCTTTGTCCGCATAAGCGACATACGGGTACCCCTTTCGGCCAAATATCGGCCGTGTTGTACCCATCTCGCGGATCGTGCAATCTCCCGCCGTCGATTTCACGATCATGTCAGTGACGGCGCCGCGGCGACGATGCTGCCCGGCAGCAGGTCGGTACCCGCCCGCCGGGACCGTTACCTGTCCTCGGCTACTGGTCCCCGGCTACTGGTCCTCGGCTACTGGTCCCCGGCTACTGGTCCTCCGCGACCAGCTTCTGCAGCTGGACCGCGCGGTCGTTGATCTCGCCCGCCGTGACCCGTACCGTCTCGGCCGCCTCCGACGAGGACTGCACCGAGCCGGCCATGGACCGGATACCGGTCGACATCTCCGCCGTGGTGGCCGTCTGCTCCTCGACCGCGCTGGCGATCAGCGTCTGCTGCTCGGCGATCGAGCTGATCAGCTCGACGATGCCGGAGATCGCGGCGGCGGCCTGGGCGCTCTCCGACTGGATCGCCTCGATCATGGTGGTGATCTGGTCGGTCGCCTCCGCCGTACGGGCCGCCAGGTCCTTGACCTCACCGGCGACCACCGCGAAGCCCTTGCCGGCCTCGCCGGCGCGGGCCGCCTCGATGGTGGCGTTGAGGGCCAGCAGCTTGGTCTGCTCCGCGATCCCGGTGATCAGCTTGGTGATGGCGCCGATGCTCTCGCTGGACTCCTGGAGCTTGTTCATGCTGCGGGTGGTCGACTCAGCCGAGCTCACCGCGCTCGTGGTGCTCGTCGACGCGGCGGTCACCCGGGTCGAGATCTCCCCGATGCTCGCGGTCATCTCGGCGGCGCCCTGCGACACTACGTCGGCCTGGCCGGAGGCTTCGGCCGCGACGCTGGTCAGCCGGTCGCCGAGCTCCGCCAGCGAGGAGGCCTGCGCCGCCAACTCGTCGGCCAGCTGCTGGGTCACGACGGTCTGGGCGGCCTCGCGGGTGATGTTGCGCCACGTCGCCGCGTACCCGCCGGGAATCGCGCCCACGGTCAGCTCGGCGACCGCCCGGTCCGCGCCGTCGCCGACCTCGAACGTCCCGACGACGGGGAAGCGGGTGTTCTCCCGGATGATCCGCACGAGCGTCGCGCGGAGCAGGTCCAGTACCTGCGGGCCCTGCGTCTCGGCGGCCTGGCGGGCCATGTTGACCGCGGCGTCGTTGCGGAACACGATCTCGCCGGCCTCGTCGGTCACCAGCAGCACGCAAGGCGCCGCCGTGAGCACGGTGACGAGCGCGTCGGCGGAGCCCACCAAGGGGTGGCGCCCACCCGATGCGGATCGGCCGAACCTCGCGGGAACGTTCACGGTCGCTCTCCCTGTCGTCTGGTAGCTCTGGCTACGACCTCCGCTGACCCAGATCGGCCGGCGGAGGGCAGGGTTGAGCAAACCTGCGGATTGGACGTCGGCCGGGCGGTCGGCCCACGATCGGAGGCGTGGCGCCTGCGCAGGCCGACCGGCGACGTGACCGGTCGTGGCCGGCGGCTGTCCTCGACCACGGCGAGTACCTGCTCAACGCGCTCAATGCGGCGGTGGCGGTCGCGCTCGCCGTCGGCGGGGTCCTCTTGTTCGGAGCCCCCACCGGGACAGTGACGGTGATCACCAACGGCGCGCCCTGTGTACTTGGTGAATTGAAGAAGTGTGCAATTGGTCAGGTATAGTGAAAGGCGGTGACGGATGCCCGGCGTGGTTCCGCTCTACCAGGCCAAGGCCGAGTTCTTCCGTATGCTGGGCCACCCGGTGCGCATCCGGGTCCTCGAGCTGCTCGGTGAAGGGCCGACGACCGTGCGGGCGCTGCTCGACGAGATCGGCATCGAGGCGTCGAGCCTGTCCCAGCAGCTTGCCGTGCTGCGCCGGGCGGGCATCGTGACCTCCACGCGGGAGGGCTCGACCGTCGTCTACGCCCTCGCCGGCCCCGACGTGGCGGACCTGATGCGGGCGGCCCGGCGCATCCTCACCGAGATGATCACCGGACAGGCCGAACTCCTCGACGCGCTGCGCGAGGACCGGCCGAGCCAGCCGGGTACCGCCCCGAGCCAGCCGGGTACCGCCCCGAGCCAGCCGGGTACCGCCCCGAGCCAGCCGGGTACGGCCGATGCGCGCCCTGCCAGCGCGGACAACGCGTGAGCGCGGGACTCCGGCGCCTGGTCCGGCTGCTTCCGCCGACCGAGGCATGGAAGGCGATGGGGCGCCAGCCCCGCCGGGACCTCCTCGCCGGCCTGACGGTGGCGATCGTCGCCCTGCCGCTCGCGCTCGGGTTCGGCGTCTCCTCCGGGCTCGGGGCGGCCGCCGGCCTCACCACCGCGATCGTCGCGGGGGCGATCGCGGCGATCTTCGGCGGATCGAACCTGCAGGTCTCCGGGCCCACCGGCGCGATGACCGTCGTTCTCGTGCCGATCGTGGCCCGGTACGGCGCCGGCGGCGTGCTCACGGTCGGTCTCCTGGCCGGCCTGCTGCTGATCGCGCTCGCGGTCGCGAAGGCCGGCCGGTACGTCCGCTACGTCCCGGCCCCGGTCGTGGAGGGCTTCACCGTCGGAATCGCCGCGGTGATCTTTCTTCAGCAGGTGCCGGCCGCGCTCGGGGTGACCGCGCACGGCGACTCGGTGACCGCGGTCGCGTGGCGGGCGGCTCTGGCGTTCGTACGCCATCCCCGGCCCGCGGCGCTGGCCGTGGCCGTGGGCGTCGCCCTCGCCGTACTGCTCGGCGCCAGGTGGCGGCCGACCGTACCGTTCTCGCTGGTTGCCGTGGCGGCCGCTACCGCGGTGGCCGAACTGGTGCACGTGCCGCTGGCCCGCATCGGCGCCCTGCCATCGACGCTGCCCGCCCCGACACTGAGCTTCCTCAACCTTGCCGCGGTGCCGTCGCTGTTCACCGCGGCGGTCGCGGTGGCGGCGTTGGCGGCGCTGGAGAGCCTGCTCTCGGCGACCGTCGCCGACGGCATGAGCGTGGGGCAGCGCCACGATCCCGACCGGGAACTGTTCGGCCAGGGGCTGGCCAACGTCGTGACTCCGCTCTTCGGCGGCGTACCCGCCACCGCCGCGATCGCCCGTACGGCGGTGAACGTGCGCTCCGGGGCCGGCTCCCGGCTGGCCGCCTTCACCCACGCCCTGGTCCTAGCCGCGATCATGCTGGTGGCCGCCCCGCTGGTCGCTCACATACCGCTGGCGGCGCTGGCCGGGGTACTGATCGCTACGGCGGTCCGCATGGTGGAGGTCGGATCGCTCGCCGCCCTGGTCCGCTCCACCCGGTCGGACGCCCTGGTCATGGCGCTCACCGCGATCGGCACCCTGGCGCTGGACCTCGTCGAGGCGGTACTCGTCGGCTTCGTCGTCGCCGGGGCGCTGTCCCTGCGGAAGATCGCGATGTCGGTACGGGTCGAGGAGGTCCCGCTGGATGACGGCGACCACCGGGACGAGGAGCACGCGCTGCTCGCCGAGCACATCGTGGCCTATCGTCTGGACGGTCCGCTGTTCTTCGCCGCCGCCCACCGCTTCCTGCTGGAACTGTCTGAGATCGCCGACGTCCGGGTGGTGATCCTCCGGATGTCACGGGTCTCGACGATGGACGCGTCCGGAGCGCTCGTGCTCGGCGACGCCATCCAGCGGCTGGAGCAGCGGGGGATCGTCGTCTACGTCTCCGGCCTGCGCGCCGACCACACGAAAACCCTCGACGCCCTCGGCGTCCTGGACCGCCTCACCGAGGCCGGGCGGGTGTGTGCCACCACCCCGCTGGCGATCGAAGCGGCGCGGTCGCATCTGCATGCCGGCGGTCTCGTCACGGGGCTGGCCGGGCCGGCCTGACGCACGGCTCCGGCCTGCAGGGCCGCCTGGACCTCGGTCGTGGTGTTGTGGCCCTTGGGTTCACACCATGTACCGGTCGTGCCGTGCGTACGGCTCCGTCCACTCCTCGTCGCTGAGTTGACGTCCGGACGCGACGATCTCGGCCAGCGATTCGAAGTAGCTCTCGCGCGGCGCACCCGGGGCGAACAGGATCAGTAGAGACCGAACTCTCCGCGGGTGGACGCCGAGGTGGCAAGGTAGTGGACCGCGGCGGCGCCGACGGTCCGGTCGGGTTGCCGGGTCGCCGGTTGGAGGACGGCGCTGACCTCGCCGCCGTCGGCCAGGCAGCGAGAGTCTGGGTAGGACATGCGGCTCCGTTCGATCCCGCGACCTCCGCCAGCATAGGCTGCCGGGAATGGTGACCGGGGAGACCGATGACGACCGGCTGCGTCGTATCGTCCGGTCGTGTGGCTGGCTGATGCGCGTGCTGGAGACGGTACGGGCGGTCGACCTGCCCGACGCGTGGGTCGGCGCGGGCGCCGTACGTGACGTGGTCTGGGGCCGGTTGTACGGGCCCGGCTTCGACCCCGGCGATGTGAACGACGTCGACGTGGTGTTCTTCGACCCCGACGACCTGAGCCGGGAGCGGGACGAGCGCGCGACCCGGATGTTGGGTGACGCCTGGCCCGACGCGCCGTGGCAGGCGCGTAACCAGGCCGCCGTGCACACCTGGTACCACCACAGGTTCGGCGGTGCTCCGGTCCTGCCCTTCTCCTCGATCGCGGAGGCGGTTGCGACCTGGCCGGAGACCGCCACCGCGGTCGCCGTGCGGCTCGACGGCGCCGGCCACCTCGACGTCTGCGCCCCGCTCGGCCTGGCCGACCTGCTGGCCGGGGTGTGGCGGCGTAACCCGCGCCGCGCCAGCCTCGAGGTGTCGCTCGCCCGGTTCGCCCGCCACCGGCCGGGTCGGCGGTGGCCGGGGGTACGGGTGATCCCGCCCCGCTGATCGGGCCGGCTGTCAGGCCGGGTCGAGCCAGTGGCGCGCGCCGATAATGACCAGCTGAAGCTGCCGAGTGGCGGTCGCGACGACCCGGCGCTCGGCGGCGGACCGGCCGGGTGGGACGTCCACGATCGCGGCCGCCGTCGAGATCATGTGGTTGACGATCAGGTCGGTGAGCATCTTCACGTCCTCGTCGCTCCACCGGCTGAGCACCGGGGCGGCGGCGCGTTCGCCGGTGAGGAGGTCGACCGCCAACTCCTCGCTGATGAGCCGCAACTGGTCCCCGATGGCGCGCCGGACCCGGCCCAGGCCGCCGTACCGCTCGCGCGCGATGAACCGGAACTGCTCGCGGTGCGCGCGTACCTCGCGGAGCAGTGCGTCCACGGAGCGGCGGGCGATCTCCTCGCTCGATGTCAACCCGGCGCGTACGGCCCGCAGCGCGGTACGCAGTCCGCCGAGTGACTGCTCCACCAACGCCACGCCCAGGCTCTCCAGGTCGGGGAAGTGCCGGTAGAAGCCGGCCGGCACGATACCCGCCTGCCGGCTGACCTCCCGCAGGCTCAGGCTGCCCAGGCTGTGGTCGGCGGTCAGCCGGAGTACCGCGTCCAACAGCGACTGTCTGGTATGGAGCTTCTGCGCGGCTCTGCCACCGAGGCTATGGGTCATGTCACTCAGTAAACACCTGTTCGCTGGAGGACGGGTGGTCCAGGCTTGGACGAGTAAACAGTTGTACGCCGAAAGGGGGAGCCGTGTTCGCCCTCGCGGGTGCGTTGCTGCTGGCGGTCCTGGTCGTCGGCACGGCCACGCTCAGCGGTCATCCGATCGAGGTGATCGCGACCGCCCTCCTGGTGGCCGCCGTGATCCTCGCCGTCATGTGGCGGGTGCGCACGCTCAGCGGCGCGCGTGACGGCCGGCGCGCGCGTGACGACTGACCTGCGCTGACCATTGACGCCTGCCCTGACCGGAAAGGAGCACCTCGTGGACATCGTGAAACACCGGACGATCACGCGGCTCGACGACCGTGCGGCCGCTGCCCTGCTCTGCGGTGCGGTGGGGCTCTTCCTGTTCAACGCCGTGCTCGGCCCGTTCGCGATCGCGCTGGGCGCCGTCGCCGCGCGCCGGGCCAGGCGGGCCGGTGGATCCGGGCGGCTCGGGTACGCGGCTGCGCTGCTCGGGATCGGTCTCGGCGTGGCCGACCTGGTGGTCCTCGCCGTACTGGTGGCCAGCCGGATCCACGACGGCACGCTCCACGTCAACGGATGATCCTGAAGGATTTTCCGTGCTGGGACACGGAAAATCCTTCAGGATCATGGCAGAGGCGAAGGCGAAGGCGAAGGCGAAGGCGAAGGCGAAGGCTGAGGCGAAGGCTGAGGCGAGGGCTAGAGGCGCCCGCCGCTCGCCGTGTCGCTCGAGATGCGCTGCGCCAGGTAGATCGGCACCACCGACAGCACGATCAGTACCGCGGCGACCACGTTGATGACCGGTGCCTGGTTCGGGCGGAAGAGGTTGTCGAAGATCCACAGTGGCAACGTCCGGACGCCGGCGCCCGCGGTGAAGGTGGTCACGATGATCTCGTCGAACGACAGCGCGAAGGCCAGCAGGCCACCGGCGAACAGCGCCGACCGGATCAACGGGAACGTCACGTACCGGAACGTCTGGAATGTCGACGCGCCCAGATCGGCCGAGGCCTCCTCCAGGGTCGTGCCGGTACGCCGCAGCCGCGCCAGGACGTTGTTGTAGACGACCACGACGCAGAACGTCGCGTGTCCGATCACGACGGACAGCAGACCCTTGCTGACGCCGAGCGGCACGATGACGGTGCGGAACGCGGTGTCCAGCGCGATGCCGGTGACGATGCCCGGCAGTGCGATGGGCAGCACGACGAGCAGGGAGAGCGCCTCCCGGCCGAAGAAGCGGTACCGCGCGACCGCGAACGAGATCATCGTGCCGAGGACGAGCGCCACCGCGGTCGCGCCGAGCCCGGCCTTGACCGAGGTCAGCAGCGCCGTCCGGGCACCGTCGTTGGCCCACGCCCGCGTCCACCACTCGGTCGTCCAGCGCGGCGGGGGCCACGCGAACGTACGGTCGGCGTTGAACGAGTTGACCAGCACGATGGCCAGCGGGATGTAGATGAACGCCAGGCCCAGCGCCATGGCGCCGCGCAGCAGCCACCGAGCGGTGCGAGAGAGGGTCATAGGTGCTCCGTCACAACTGTTCGAGGGCGCCGCTGCGCCGTACCGCGACCAGGTAGATCACCATGATGAGCACCGGGACGGTGGCGAGCGCCGCCGAGAACGGCAAGTTGTTGGCCGCGCCGATGTTGGCGTACACCAGGTTGCCGATCAGTTGGGTCTTGCCGCCGACGATCTGCACGGCGATGTAGTCGCCCAGTGACAGGGAGAACGTGAAGATCGAGCCGGCGACCGTGGCCGGGACGACCGTCGGCAGCACGACCGAACGGAACGTGCGTCCGGCGCGGGCGCCCAGGTCTGCGGAGGCTTCCAGCAGGGAGTCGGGCAGCCGGTCCAGGCCGGCGTAGATCGGCAGGATCATGTACGGCAGCCAGAGGTACGCCAGCACGATCACCGTTGCGGTCAGCCCGTACCCGGGACCCCGACCGTTGCCGCCCAGAAGCCAGTCCACCGGGCCGCCCCCGGCCAGCAGCACCCGCCACGCGTACGCCTTCACCAGGTAGCTGGCCCACAGCGGGGTGAGGATGGCCACGATCAGCCAGTGCCGCCACCGTGGCGCGGCGACCTTGGCCATGAAGAACGCCATCGGAAGCGCGATCGCGGCGTCGATCAGCGTCACCGCGATGGCGACGCCGAGGCTGCGCAGCGTCACGGTCCGGTACACCGCGTCCGTGACGATCGTCTGGAAGTTGTCGAGGGTCGGCTGCCGTACGACGTCGCCGGTGAACGAGTTGACCGTCCAGAACGCCGAGACGAACAGCACCGCCAGGGACCCGAGGTAGGCCACGCCCAGCCACAACAGCGGCGCGGACAGCAGCGCCGACAGCCGGGCGGACGGGTGGCGGTGCAGCCAGGCGGCCAGCCGGCGGGCCGGGCCGGCGGCGGGGGCCGCCGACCCGGGGCCGGAACGTCCGGACGGTTCAGCAGGGCGGGTCGGACCGGGAGTCCCGGTCCGACCCGCCAGGGGAGATACGGAGCTCATCAGCCCTTGATTTCGGTCCACGCCTGGGTCCAGGCGGCGTAGTCCTTGCAGGTCACGTTCTTGCGACCGTCCAGGCACTGCGCGGTCGGGGTCGTCCAGTACCAGATCTTGCTCGCGTACGCGGCGTCGTTGGCGTGGTAGGTGTCGCAGAAGCCCTTGTCCGAGGTGTGCTCGCAGGCCTTGGCGTTGGCCGGCGCCTCACCGAACCACTCGGCGACCTGGGCGTTCACCTCCGGGGACACGATCCAGTTGAGCCACTTGTACGCGCAGTTGGGGTGCTTGGTCTTGGCGGCGACCATCCAGGTGTCCGACCAGCCGGTCGATCCCTCGGAGGGCAGCACCGCGTCGACCGGCGCCTTGTCGGCCTGCGCGAGGTTCACGATGACCTGCCACGCGGTACCGACGACCGTGTTGCCCGACTTGAGGGCCTGCACCGCCTTCGTGTAGTCCGACCAGTACTCGCCGATGTTCTTGTTCTGGCCCTTGAGCAGGTCGACTGCGGCCTTGAGCTGCTTGTCGTCGAGCGCGTACGGGTTCTTGATGCCGAGCTCCGGCTTGTGCGCCATCAGGTACACGGCCGCGTCGGCGATGTAGATGGGCGAGTCGTACGCGGTGACGTGCTTGGCGTTGGCCGACGCGTCGTCGAAGACGACGCTCCACGAGGTCGGCGCCGGGTTGACCTTGTCGGTGCGGTACGCGAGGACGTTGGCGCCCCAGCCGTGCGGGACGCCGTAGGCGACGCCGTCGACGGAGTTCCACGTCTTGAGCTTGAGGAAGTCGTTGACATCGGCGTAGTTGGGCACCAGGTCGGTGTTGACCGGTGCGACGACGCCACCGTAGATCATCCGCAGCGACGCGTCACCGGAGGCGGAGACCACGTCGTAGTCGCCGGACTTCATGAGGGTGACCATCTCGTCGGACGTGCCCGCGACCTTGGAGTTGACCTTGCAGCCGGTCTGCTTCTCGAAGTCGCTGACCCAGTTCACCTTGGGGTCGTTGCTGCCGTTTTCCACGTATCCGGCCCAGGCCACGATGTTGACCTGGCCTTCACCGGTGCCGACGGTCTTCAGCGCCTCGATCTTCGGCGGCTTGACCCCGGCCGGGCCCGTGGCTTTGCCGGAGTCCGAGCCGCTGGAACAGGCGGACAGGGCAAGCAGTCCCGCCGCGGCGAGGCTGGTGATGATGCGCGCTCGACGCATGGATTCTCCTCGGGATGTGTTCGGTGCGGAGCTGTTCAGGCGGGGAGGCGGATCGCGTGCTCGCGCCGCCAGCGCAGGGTGACCGGGGCGTCGCGGTAGGACTGCACGTCCGCCGACGAGCTGCGCAGGTTCTGCCGCAGGGCGACGAGTTGGGCGCCGGCGTCGAGCTGTACCACGAACCGGGTGGTCGGTCCGGCGTACACGGCTTCGACGACGCGGCCGGTCGCGGTCACGTCACCGTCGTCCGGCAAGCCGTCGCCCTGCTCGCCGTCACCCGGCGAGCCGTCACCCGGCGAGCCGTCACCCGGCGAGCCGTCGCCCGGCGAACTTTCGAGCGCGATCTTCTCCGGGCGGATGGCGAAGCAGCCGTCCTCACCGAGGACGGTCCGCGCCGCGTCGTCGCGCAGTACGTTGGCGGTGCCCACGAAGCCGGCGACGAAGGCGCTGCCCGGCTGGTCGTACACCTCGGCCGGGGTACCCACCTGCTCGATGCGTCCGGCGTTGAACACCGCGATCCGGTCGCTCATCGTCAGCGCCTCCTGCTGGTCGTGCGTCACGAACACGAACGTGATGCCGACCTGGCGTTGGATGTGCTTGAGCTCGAGCTGCATCTCCTCGCGCAGCTTGAGGTCCAGCGCCCCGAGCGGCTCGTCGAGCAGCAGCACCTTGGGCCGGTTGACCAGCGCCCGGGCCAGGGCCACCCGCTGGCGCTGCCCGCCCGACAGCTGGCCCGGCTTGCGCTGGGCGTACCCCTCGAGCCGGACGGTCGCGAGCGCCGCCTCGGCGCGCTCGCGCCGCTCCCGGCGGCCCACCTTGCGGATCTTCAACCCGTACTCGACGTTGTCGATCACGCTCATGTGTGGAAACAGCGCATAGTCCTGGAAGACGGTGTTGACGTCGCGCTCGAACGGCGCCTTGCGGGTCACGTCCGCGCCGGCCAGCTCCACGACGCCCGAGGTGGGCAGTTCGAAGCCCGCGATGAGGCGGAGCACGGTGGTCTTGCCCGAGCCGGACGGGCCGAGCATGGAGAAGAACTCACCGTCGGCTATCTCCAGGTCGACGCCGGCGACCGCATCGACGTTGCCGAAGGACTTGCGCAGTCCGGTCAGACGGATCGCGGGCGTGTCCAATCTCGCCGCCTTTCTACTCTCGGTGCCGGCGCCGCGACTGACCTGAGGGGACGCGGATGCGCCCCGGACGTTAGGCTGCTGACCGGGTGCCACTCAATGGATGGATGCACAACCATTTCCATGGTCATTGTTCAGTTGTACAGTCTGGACGCATGGTGCTCCCGCTCGCCGAGATCCTGGCCGCTCCGCGGCTCCACCTGATCGCGCTGACCGGTTCGCCCGAGGCCCTGCAACGCCCCGTGAGCTGGTGCTCGGTGACCGAGCTGGCCGACCCGCGCCCGTGGCTGCAGGGCGGCGAACTGGTGCTCACCACCGGCCTGCGCCAGCGCACGGCCGCGGCGCAGCGGGAGTTCGTGGAGCTCGTCGCGCGCCGAGGGGTGTCCGGCATCGGCTTCGGCACCGGGCTGACCCACGAGCGGGTGCCCCGTATGGTCATCACGACGGCCCGTGCGTACGACCTGCCGGTGCTGGAGGTGCCGTACGAGACGCCGTTCCTCGCCGTGGACCGGTTCGTCGCCGACCGGATCGCCGCCGAGAGCTACGGCCGGCAACGCGACCTGCTGCGCATGCACCACGCCCTCGCCCGGGCGTTGCTGTCCGGCGGCGGCCTGGACGGCCTCGTCCACACCCTGGCCCAGCTCGTCGGCGCTCCGGTGGCGGTGACCGACGCGTACGGGGCCGTCCTGGCCGCCACGCCCCCCGGTGGCGAGTGGCCGGCCGGTCAGGACGCGCCCATCGAGGTGGCCGACGTCGAGGTGGCCGACATCGTGGTGGCGCACCTGCGGACACCGGCCGAGCACGAGGTGCTGCCGTACGCGGCCAGCCTCGTCGGCCTGGAGCTCGCCCGCCGCCAGGCCGTCCTGGCCGGTCGCCGGGAGCTCGTCGGCCAGGTGATCGAGGACATCGTGCGGGCGAGCCTCTCGGAGAGCGAAGCCGCGAAGCGCCTGTCCGCGTTCGGCGTGGACGCCGCGCGGCCGCACACCGTGCTGCTCGCCGCCGCCGGCCGCGGCGTCGACCCGGGCGGGGACCGGCTGCGCAGCCTGCCCGGCGGGGTGTACCCGCTGTCGGCCGCCGGCGCGGAGCCGATCGTCACCGCGTACCTGGGCGAGCACCTCGTGGTGGTGGTCGGAGAGGGCCGGCCGGTGGACGAGGTCGCCCGCCAGACCCTCGGCTACGTCGGCCGGCTCGGCGAGAGCGCGCGGGTCGGCATCGGCGGGGCGTACCCCGGCGCTGCCGGCCTGCGGTGGAGCTTCTACGAGGCGCGGGAGGCGCTGAGCCGGGGGCCGGGGATCAACGGGCGCGAGCCGCTGTCACTGCCCGGCCTGCTGCTCGCCAGCGAGGCCCTGCCCCTGACCGAGCTGGGTCGGGCGGTGCTCGCGCCGCTGCTCGACTTCGACGAGCAGGGCGGCGGTGATCTCGTGGCCACGCTGCGCGCGTACCTGGAGGAGGACGGGTCGGTGGCGCGGGTCGCCTCCCGGCTGTTCGTGCACCGCAACACCGTCCGGTACCGCCTCGAGCAGATCGAGCGGCTCACCGGGCGCAGCCTCGCGTCGACACAGGACCGGGTGCAGTTCTGGCTCGCGTTGCAGGCGGTGACGCTGGGCGCCCGCTGACGTGGGCCCGGTGACGCCGGCCCGCTGACGCGGGTCCGGTTCCGCGGGCCCGGTGGCGCCGCGCGTTGAGGGCGGCCCCGAGGGGTAGACAGCAGTCATGGTCGACAAGCTGGCGAGGTACCGCAGCAAGCGGTCTCCGTCGCGTACGCCCGAGCCGGTGCCTGCGCCCGCGCCGCTGCCGCACGGAGCCGACGACACCTTCGTGATACAGGAGCATCATGCCCGTCGGCTGCACTGGGACTTCCGGCTGGAGCGCGACGGGGTGCTCGTGTCGTGGGCGCTGCCGAAGGGTCTGCCGGCGGACCCGGCGACCAACCACCTCGCGGTCCACACCGAGGACCACCCGCTCGAGTACGCGTCGTTCGCCGGCGAGATCCCGAAGGGCGAGTACGGCGGCGGCCGGGTCGAGATCTGGGACCGCGGCACCTACGAATGCGAGAAGTGGACCGACCGCGAGGTGAAGTTCGTGCTCCACGGCGGGCGGGCGGACGGCCGGTACGCGCTGATCCACACGCACGGCAAGAACTGGTTGATCCACCGGATGGACCGGCCGCCGGCCGACAATCAGAAACCGGCCGACAATCAGAAACCGGTGCCGGAGTTGATCAGGCCGATGCTCGCGACCCTGGGGCAGCTGCCGCCGCCCGCCGAGGACGACGAGTACGGCTACGAGATGAAGTGGGACGGCCTGCGGGCGGTCGTGTACATGGCCGGCGACGGCCGGGTACGCGTCGTGTCGCGTAACGACCGTGACGCCACCGTCGCCTACCCGGAGCTGTGTGCGCTCGGCACCGCGCTCGGCGGCGTCCCGGCCGTCCTCGACGGTGAGATCGTCGCCTGCGACCCGGCGGGCCGGATCTCCTTCATGGCCCTGCAGCCCCGGATGCACGTGCGGGACCGGGCGCAGATCGAGCGGCTGCGCGAGCGCACCCCGGTGACGTACCAGATCTTCGACCTGCTCCAGCTCGACGGCCACCCGACCATCGGGCTGCCGTACGCGCAGCGCCGCGAACTGCTGGAGTCCCTGGAGCTGCACGGTCCACGCTGGGACACGCCGTCGTACACGCGTGGCGGCGGCGCGCGGGCCCTCGCCGCATCGAAGGAGCAGGCGCTCGAAGGGATCGTGGCCAAGCGGATCGAGTCCACCTACGAGCCGGGCCGGCGCTCCGGTGCGTGGATCAAGGTCAAGCACACCCGGACCCAGGAGGTCATCGTCGGCGGCTGGGCGCCCGGCAAGGGTCGGCGCGCCGGTACGGTCGGCGCCCTGCTGCTCGGCATCCCGGGCCCGGACGGGCTCGACTACGTCGGCCAGGTCGGCACCGGCTTCAGCCGCGAGACCCTCGACGAGCTGCAGCGAAGGCTGCGCCCCCTCGACCGCAGGACCCCGCCCTTCGCCCGGCCGCTGCCGACGCGGGACGCGAAGGACGCGCACTGGGTCACGCCCAAGCTGGTGGGCGAGGTGGAGTTCGGTGAGTGGACCCGCGACGGCCGGCTGCGCCAGCCGAGCTGGCGTGGCCTGCGCCCGGACAAGTCACCGGACGAGGTGGTACGGGAGAGCTGACTCCGCCGGGAGCGTCGATCGCCGGGCGCGCCCAGCTACGGCCTGCGGCCCACTTACACCTTGCGTCCCACCGCGCCCAGGATCAGCTCCGACCGGGGAGCGCCGGCGGCATCCGGATCCGGGTGCCAGTCGGCGACCGCGACGACCCCGGGCTCCACGATCTCCAGACCCGACAGCAGCGCCTCGACCTGCTTGGGCGTACGCGCCTGCCCCGGGGTCGGCGTGTGGTCGTAGAGCCGGCGGATCTCCTCGATCTCCTGTTTGTGGTTGGCGTCGGTCACGTGCGAGACCGCGATGTAGCTGCCGGGGGCCAGGCAGTCGCGGATCTGGGCGACGATGCCGGCGGGGTCGTCGTCATCGACGACGAAGTGCAGCACCGCCATCAGCAGCACGGCCACGGGCTGCGCGAAGTCGAGCAGGTCGAGTACCTGCGGGTGGTACAGGATCTCGGCAGGTCGCCGCAGGTCGGCCTCAACGGACAGCGCGCGTGGGTTGCCGGACAGGATCGCCTGCCCGTGCGCGACGGCCACCGGGTCGAGATCCACGTACACGACGCGGCACTCGGGCGCCGCCGCCTGGGCCACCTCGTGGACGTTGCCGAGCGTCGGGATGCCCGAGCCGATGTCGAGGAACTGCCGGACGCCGGCGTCGACCAGCCACCGCACGCAGCGGCCGAGGAACGCCCGGTTGGCATGAGCGGCCTGGCCGAAGCCGGGCATCACCGCCTCCACCCGCGCCACGAACTCCCGGTCGACCGCGAAGTTGTGGTATCCGCCCAGGAAGTAGTCGTAGGCCCGGGCGACGTTGGGAACGGTCACGTCCACTCCGTCAGGCACCCAGCTCGGCAGTTCCAACTCGCGCTCCTCACGTCGTCGTGGCGGCGGTGGTATCCGGGTCTTCTCGGTCCGGCGGCACGGTCCGGGTCAGGCTTACAGGAGTCAGGGTCACCGGCGTCGGGGTCACCGGCGTCGGGGTCACCGGCGTCGCGACCATGAGCGACCGCCATCACTGTTGCTCACCGGTACCCGGCTGCCAAGGGCTGTCACCGAATTCGGCAACAGGGTGAAGACGCCGGTCGGGTCCGTCGGTGGTGGCGCAGCCGGCGCCGGTCGCCTCACCGCCAGGCGGCCGGTGACCGCAGGTGGTTGTCGGCGACCAGCACCATCGCATCCACCTGAGCCAGCAGCGCCTCGCCGAAACCGCGCATCCAGCGCGCCACCAGTCGCAGCTCGTCGTCGGCCCGTGACCTGGTGTGCGGGTCGGACAGGAACGAGGAGATCAGATCCTCGACGTACACGCGGGCGCGGACCCTCGCGTGGTAAAGATCGCGTTCGCAGGTCTCGGCGTCGTCGGCGGCGGTGCTGTCGGCGCATCCGGCCGCGACGTCGACGAGCGTGTCGCTGTAGCGGTCGACCTCGCGGACGAGTGGGCTGGGGTGATGGCGCGCGGGCGTCCGGCCGGCGACGCGATCCACGTCCGTGCCGTGATCCCGATAGAAGCTGCGCAGCCGTTCGACCTCGGTGCGCAGGGCGGAGTTGTCGCGCTCGACGGCCTCGAGTGCGGTGGCCACGCGCTCGAGGAACTCCTGGACGTCATCTTCGGAGTAGCCCCGCCAGCCCAACGGCGACTGCCGGAACGTCGCCGCCCGGACCTCGTCCGCGGTCAGCGCGTCGGGCTGGAGCCGGACGCGGCCGGGGTCGACCGGGGAACTCATCGATACCTCCGCGGGCGGCCGGGCCGGAGGCGGTGCCGGCCCCTGGTGATGGTGCCCATCATTATCGATGGAGGCGGCCGTTGGCGAGATCCCTTAACCCGCACTTAGGGCACAGCGGAGGTTCATTTAAGGCTCGGGCGGCGGCCGTGCGGCTCGGACGGGCCGGCGAGCGAGGCGTGCGACCCGGCGGGACCGCCGGGTGAGCCATCGGTCGGCGCACCCGGGCGCGACCGGACGGTGCTCCAGGGGCGCCACCCGACGGCGTACCGGGATGGTGTTCACCGGGATGGTGTTCATTGGAAAGCCATCGAAGGGTATCGTTTCTTGTGGGCATCGAACGACGCCACTCCGTCGTGCCGTCCCGGAGCGTCACTTCGCGGCGCCGTCAGGTGTCGCTAACGGATGGCATTACTGCGGTCACGAAAAGTGCGCAACAGTCAACACGGATTGCCGTGGCGGCACCGGAAGCGGGTCGTCACAGGTATGAAAATGACCGGCTGAACCGCGACGTGGAATTCATGCGAACGCGGGTTGAACATGTCGAGACGGTGCTGTAGTGGGATCGCCAAGCGGTCGTCGCTGCGGAGTCCTTTCGTGGTATTTCAGTGCTTCTGTCGCGCCCGGAATGGCGCTTTTGCAAGGTCTGCCGAGATCGGTACGGAAACTTAGTCCACAAAGGACCGCAGGGTGGATTTGCGTATTGAGGGCGTTGTCGCGGGATGCCGATCGGCCACCCGCGAAGGCCTCATGTTTAGCGGTGACCGATACGGTTATAGCTGCCTCGACTCGCGCACCTCGCAATGACAATGACGCGCCTCGTTGTGCAGGGGCTGTTTCCTGCAACGGTTCAAGGAGGAACGTGGGCACGCCCTCGATTCAGGTCACGTCGCGCCGCGGTCCGGCGCACACATTGACTGTCGGCTGGCTGACAAGACGTTCGGCGCCGCGCGGTCGTGGGGTCGTTCACCGGTACGGTGCAATTGACAGGTGCCGTTTGCTTCGGGTGCCCGGGCGATGCCGTACCGGCGGGTTCGGCGTCGCTCTTCGGTAGCGGCGGCTGGCGGACCCGGGCGACGTCGGCCGGGCACGAGCAGCCGTGATTGATGGACGTGTGTTCCTTCACATTGGTCGGACGGGATCGGCCGGCTTTGAACGGCAGCGGGTTGCCGTACGTATTGCGTCTGGGTGAGCCGCTGGTAGGCGATGGCGCCGAGTCGAATGTCGTGCACCAACCGACGGGGGATCGGAAATTGCGCAACGCACGGGCGCCGCTGCGCCGTCGTGTGCGGAGAGCCTGGGTGATCAGCGGGTGATCAGCGGGTGGAGCGAACTGATCAGACATGGGGTTCGGGGAATTGGTACGCGTTCGGAGGAACCGGTTTGAGTGAGGCACTTACCACCGCGGCGGCCGTATTACCGGTGTCCGGTCACCCCGGCGGTGACGGTCGCGGGACGAGCCGTGTGATCGGTCGTTCGTCTGCCCTCTATGTCAGGAGCAGAGGGCGGGACGACCGGGCCGACGAAGGCCGGGCCGACCAAGCCCGGCCCGACCGCGGCCGCCTCCACCACGTCTTCGAGGCCGCCTGTGATCGCGATCCCGCGGCTGTCGCGTTGGAGTGTGGCGATGCGTGGCTGACCTATCGGCAGCTCGACGAGCGCGCCAACCGGCTGGCCCAGCACCTGCGGGGCCTGGGTATCCGGACCGGCTCACGCGTCGCGATCCTGCTGCAGCGCTCGATCGACACGTACGTGGCGCTGCTGGGGGTGGGGAAGGCGGGCGCGGCGTTCGTGCCGATCGATCCGGAGTCTCCGCCGGACCGGGTGGCCTACATCGCCGAGGATTCCAATGTGGATCTTCTGCTCACGTCGTCGGAGCTCGTCTGCGGGGCGGAGGGGCTGGACCGGCGGGTGCTGGTGGTCGACGAGAGCGCCGCCGTGCTCGCGGCCGAGCCGGCGGACCGGCCGGACCTCGGCGCTGACGAGGGCCGCGACGGGGGTGAGGAGGACCCGGTCGCGTACATCATCTACACCTCGGGGTCCAGCGGCCGGCCGAAGGGCGTGGCGGTCAACCAGTCGAGCATCCGCAACTTCCTGGACGTGGTGCCCGGCGTGTACGACGTGCGGCCGGGCGACCGGGTCTACCAGGGAATGACGATCGCCTTCGACTTCTCCATCGAGGAGATCTGGCCGACGTGGTCGGTGGGCGCGACGCTGGTGGCCGGTCCGACCGACTCCCGGCGGCTCGGCGCCGAGCTGGCGGACTTCCTGGACGAGCGCGCCATCACGCTGTTCTACTGCGTGCCCACGCTGCTGGCGACGATCCCGCGGGACCTGCCGCACATCCGCAACCTGTACGTGGGTGGGGAGGCGTGTCCGGGGCAGCTGGTGGAGCGGTGGAGCCGGCCGGGTCGGCGCATCCTCAACACGTACGGGCCGACCGAGGCGACCGTGACGGCCACCTGGTGTGAGCTGCGGCCGGGGCGGCCGGTGACGATCGGCCGGCCGCTGCCGACGTACTCGGTGGTGATCCTCGACGAGCAGCGCCAACCGGTTCCCGACGGCGAGGTCGGCGAGATCTGCATCGGCGGGCCGGGGGTGGCGCGCGGCTACGTCGGCCGCCCCGAGCTGACCGCGGACAAGTTCTTCCCGCATCCGTTGGCGCCGGCGGGCGGGCGGCTGTACCGCACCGGCGACCTGGGCCGGATCACCCCCGACGGGGAGATCGAGTATCTGGGGCGGGCGGACGCCGAGGTGAAGATCCGGGGGCACCGGGTGGACCTCGGCGAGATCGAAAGCGTCCTGATGGAGGACCCCGAGGTCGCCGAAGCGGTCGCGGCGCTCGTGCCGATCTCGGACGCGCCGGACGCGCCGAAGGAGCTGGCCGCCTACATCGTGTGCCCGGGCTTCGACGCGGGCGGCGACGAGGCGCTGGTCCGGCGGCTGTACGAGGCCATGCAGAGCCGGCTGCCCGGCTACATGGTGCCGTCGTTCCTCGACGGCATCGACGCGCTGCCGATGATGCCGAGCGGGAAGGTCGACCGGCGGCTGCTGCCCATCCCGGTGCGCCGGCGGCCCGCCACCGGCGGCGGACCGGTCGTCGCCGCGGAGGGTGAGCTCGAAGAGCAGGTGCGCGCGGCGTGGGCCGAGGCGTTCAACATGGAGCCCGAAGAGCTGTCGGTCGAGGCCAACTTCTTCACCGACCTCGGCGGCCACTCGCTGCTGGCGGCGACCGTGGTCTCGCTGCTGCGGATGCGTGACATCGGGGCCAGTCCGGCGGTGCGCGACCTGTACGACCATCCCACTGTCCGCGGCATGGCCGCCCACCTCGGCGGAGCGGTCCGGCAGCCCGGCCCGGTCGCACCGCCCCGCCCGGCGCCGCTGCGCCACAGCCGCTGGCGGATCGCGGGCGCCGGCTTCGGGCAGGCGGTGGTGATCTACCTGCTGCTGCTGGCCGTCACCCTTCCGGTCTCCTATGTGTACACCTGGAACAACGGTGACGTGTCGGTCTCCGTGCTCGTCCAGCTCATGTACGCCATCCTGGTCAGCTACCTCGGGGTCCGCTGGCTGCTGCCGGTGCTGCTCATCCGCCCGCTCTCGGCCGGCATCAAACCCGGCCGGTATCCGCTGTGGGGACTGACCTACGTCCGGTTGTGGGCGGTGAACATGCTGCTGGCGGTCGGTCCGCTGCCGGTGCTCAGCGGCTCCCCGCTGATGGCGCTGTACCTGCGGCTGCTCGGCGCCAAGGTCGGCCGGCGCACCACGATCGCGACCAGCGCCATCAGCCTGCCCAACATGGTCAAAATCGGCGCGGACGCGTCGATCGGGTACGGGGTCTCGCTGCGCCCGTGGCGCGTCGAGGACGGCTGGGTGAACGTCGCGCCGATCGTCGTCGGGTACGGCGCTTTCGTCGGGGCGAACGCCGTCCTGGAGCCCGGTGCGGTGGTAGAGGCGAACGCCGCGCTCGGCGAGCAGTCGGTGCTCGGCCAGGGCGAGACCGTTCCGATCGGGGAGCGGTGGTCCGGTTCGCCGCCGAACCCCACCGACGCGCTCGCGCCGACGGTCGAGGAGATGCTCGGCGCGGGGCGGCCGGTACGCGGATGGCGCCTGCACCACGTGGCCGCCGCCCTGGTCGGCCTGCTCGGCCTGGAGTTCGCGGCGATCGCGATGATCCTGCCCAGCGTGGCGCTCGTGTGGTGGGCGCTGCTGACCTGGGGCGTCATCGCCGGCTTCATCGCCACCCTGCCCGCCGGGCCGGTGTACGTGCTGACCGTGTGCGCGGTCGTGGCGATCGGCAAGCGGATCGTGCTGCCGCACGTGCCGGCCGGCATCCACCCGGTCCGCTCCATGCTCGGCGTACGCAAGTGGGTCGCCGACAAGCTGCTCGAGTTCAGCCTGATGTTCACCAACTCCCTGTACGCCACCCTGTACACGGTGCCGTGGCTGCGGGCGCTCGGCGCCCGGGTGGGCAGGGGCGCCGAGGTCTCCACCGCCGCGCACCTGGACCCGGACCTGCTCACCCTGGGCGCGGAGAGCTTCGTGGCCGACATGGCCAGCGTCGGCGCCGCCACCTTCGCCAACGGCCGCGTCGCGTTCCTGCCCACCCAGGTCGGCAGCCGGGCCTTCGTCGGCAACGCCGCCTTCGTGCCGGCGGGCACCAGCCTGGGCGACGAGTCACTGGTCGGTGTCGGCACCGTGCCGCCCGCCGGTGGGGTGCCCGACGGCACCTCGTGGCTGGGCTCGCCGGCGATGCACCTGCCGCTGCGCCAGGACAGCGGCGACTTCTCCGAAGACCAGACCTTCCGCCCGCCGCGCAAGGTGGTGGTCCACCGGCTGGCCGTCGAGTTCTTCCGGGCCACCCTGCCCGCCTCGATCCTGGGCGCGAGCTTCTACCTGTACCTGCTGGCGCTGTCCGGCCTGGCCAACGGCCGCGACCTGCCGATCCCGGCCACGGTCTCGCCGTTCGTGGCGATGGGCTCCAGCCTCGCCGTGATCGCCTGCTGCGCGGCGATCAAGCGCAACATCATCGGGGCCTACCGGCCGCGGGTGGAGCCGCTGTGGAGCCCGTTCGTGCGCCGCACCGAGTTCGTCACCGGGATCTTCGAGGCCGCAGCCGTCCCGGCCGGGGTCGGCCTGCTCATCGGTACCCCGTTCCTGCCGCCCGTGCTGCGCTGGTTCGGCGTGCGGATCGGTCGGCGCACCTGGATCGGCACCACGTACATCACCGAGTTCGACCTCGTCGAGATCGGCGACGACGCCACCGTCGGGATGGAGGTGTCGCTACAGACGCACCTGTTCGAAGACCGGGTGATGAAGATGTCCGTGGTCACCGTCGGCGCCGGCGCGACCGTCGGGACCCGGGCGATCGTGCTCTACGACGCGGTCGTCGGCAACGACGTCTCACTCGGCTCGCTATCCCTGCTGATGAAGGGCGAACGCCTCACCCCGGGCAGCCGGTGGCGCGGCATCCCCGCGCAGGGCGTGACCACCCGTGGCGCCCACGACAGCACCGCCGAGCAGGCCGCCCCCGAGAAGGTCGCCCCTGAGAAGGCCGCCCTCGCGGAGGTCGCCGCCTGATGCCGGCGACGACACCCGACCGATCTTGTCCGATTCCGTCCGGTTCCGTCGCGCACGACGGTTCCCGCGCCGAGGGGGAAACCCACCGTGAACAGTGAACTGCTGGTATGCGACGCCAAGAACTTCCGGGTCGACTACGAGATCAACCCGTACATGGACACCACGGTGCAGCCCGACCCGGCGGCGGCGGTCGCCGAGCACGAGGCGATCGTCGCGGCGCACCTGGCGGCCGGCCGGCGCGTGGAGCTCCTGCCGTCGGCATCCGAGTGCCCCGACATGGTGTTCACCGCCAACGCCGCCGTCGTCCGCGGCAACCGGGCGGTGCTGGGCAGCCCGCCGCCGGAGCGGAAGGCGGAGGTGCCGTACTTCCAGGACTGGCTGGTCGGGCGCGGGTACGACGTCGTCGAGGCGCCCTACCCGTTCAGCGGGCAGGGGGACGCGCTCGCCTGCGGCGACCTGCTGCTGGCCGGGTTCGGGCAGCGTACCGACCCGCGGATGCACGCGGTGCTGGCCCGGGAGCTGGACTACGAGGTCGTACCACTGCAGACGGTCGGACCGCGCTGGTACGACCTCGATCTGGCCGTCGGGGTCATCGACACCCGCACCATCGCCTACTGCCCGGACGCCCTCGACGCGCCCAGCCGGCGGCGACTCCAGGGCCTCGGGCTCGACCTCATCGAGGTGTCGGTCGACGAGGCCGCGCGGTTCGCGCTCAACCTGGTCAGTGACGGCACCACCGTGACCATGACGAAGGGCGTGGCCCGGCTGGCCGGCGAGCTGCGGACCCGGGGCCTGCGGGTGATCGAGCTGGAGACGACCCAGCTCGCCAAGGGCGGTGGCGGAGTACGCTGCACCGCCCTGACGCTCGACAATCCGCCGTCGCGGCGGCAGCCGTGAGGTCGCGCGAGCCGGGCGGTGTGCGGGCCACGCGCCGGCTGCTCGCCGCCTGTGGACTGGCGTCGCGAACGCCCACCGCTGATCCGCAGGCGTCCCCGGTGGCGCTGGTCTACCGGGGACCGGCGTCGTCGCCCGGCTGCCCGGAAGCGGTGGCGGCACTGCTGAAGTCGAGCCGGTGGGGGTTCGACGTCCGCTACGTCGGCCCGGCCGAGGACGTACCGCTGTCGGCGCGGGCGCTGGCCGGCGCCACACTGTACGCGCAGCCGGGCGGGGAGAGTCTCGCCGACGGCTACGGCCATCTGCGCCGCGACCGCGAGGCGATCCGGCGGTTCGTCCGCTCGGGCGGACGCTACCTCGGATTCTGTCTCGGCGGTTACCTGGCCGGCGCGACGCCCGGCTTCGGCCTGCTGCCCGGCGACACCGACCAGTACATCGCCTCGTCGGGCGCGACCGTCGCCACCACCGACAGCACCGTCGTCGAGGTCACCTGGCAGGGCCGGCCGCGGGCGCTGTTCTTCCAGGACGGACCGTACTTCTGGGTCCGCCCGGGCGCGGACGTGGACGTCCTGGCCAGCTATCCCAACGGCACGATCGCCGCGCTGGTGGCACAGTTCGGGGCCGGCCGGGTCGGTGTGGTCGGACCGCACCCGGAAGCCACGGACGACTGGTACGACGACGCCGGTCTCGACGCCGTCCGCCTCGGCGCCGATCTCGGCCTGGACCTCGTGGATTCGGTGATGCGGTAATGACACAGATTCCGGCCCAGCGGCTACCGGAGCAGCGGCTACCGGAGATGCGGCGACTACCAGAGATACCGCAACAGCGCACGCACCCCGATCCCGCGCCCGGCGGCCCGCCCGCGCCGGCGCTGTACCCGGCGCCGGACCCGTCCGTGTACCCCGCGCCGGACCCGGCGGTGCCGACTCCGGACATGGCTCCCGACGCACGGTCAGCGCCGGCCCAGGACACCGTGCGGCCGGCCCAGGAGGCGGCAAAGCGGGCCAACGACACCGTGCCGCCGGTCAAGGACACCGTGGTGCCGGCGAAGATCGCCGCGGCCCCGGTCAAGCGGGCCCGGCTCGTCGGCGTCGACGCGACCCGGGGGGTTGCGCTGCTGGGCATGATGGCGGTGCACTCGCTGTACGACTCCACCGCCAGCGGCAAACCGAGCTGGTCGTTCGCGATCTTCGGTGGGCGGGCCGCGGCGACCTTCGCCGTGCTGTCCGGGGTCGGCATCGCGTTCATGACCGGGCGCCGCCGGGTCCCGTTCCGGGCCGCGCCCGCCACGGTCGCGACGCTCGTCGTCCGCGCGCTGGCAATCTGCGCGATCGGGATGGCGCTGGGCCACACCGACGCCTCGATCGCGGCGGTGATCCTGCCCTACTACGCGGTGATGTTCCTGCTGATGATCCCGCTGGTGTTCCTGCCGACGTGGCTGGTCGCCACGATCGGGACGCTCGTCGCCGTCGGCGCGCCCGTGCTCACCCACCGCGTGCTGCCCCGGCTGCCCGTACCGAATCTCGACAACCCGGGGTTCGGCTCTCTCGCCCATCCCCTCAGCCTGCTCAGCGAGTTGACGATCACGGGGGAGTACCCCGCGCTGCCCTGGATGGTGTACCTGTGCGCCGGCCTCGTCGTCGGGCGGCTCACCCTGACCCGGCTGCGCACGGCGGTCGCGCTCCTCGGCACCGGGCTGGTGCTCGCCGTCGGAACGGCGGTCGCGTCGTCGATGCTGCTGCACCGGTACGGCGGCCTGGCGCACATCTGGGCCGCGCAGCCGCGCAGCGTGCTGACCGTGCCGGAGACCACCGAAATGCTGACCCTCGGCGGCGACGGCACCACCCCGGCCTCCACCTGGTGGTGGCTCGCGGTCAACGCCCCGCACACGAGCACCCCGTTCGACCTCGTCGGCACCACCGGCGCGGGTCTCGCGCTGCTCGGCTTCATGCTGCTCGCCGGCCGGGTCGCCGCCCGGATCCCGCGAGGGGTGATCACTGTCGTGCTCGCCCCGCTGGCCGCTGCCGGAAGCATGACCCTGAGCTTCTACGTGGCGCACATCCTGTTCATCAACTCCGAGTACGACCCGTACACGCCCGGCACCAGCTACCTCCTGCAGGTCATCGTGGTGCTGCTGGCCGGGCTCGCCTGGCGGGCGACCGCCGGCCGGGGGCCGCTGGAAGGGCTTGTCTCGGCGCTGGCCAACCGGGCCCGCCGCTGGGCCACCCCGGCGTCGCGCCGGCCGCCGGTCCGGCCCGTGGCGGCGGCCGCGGCGATGTCCCTGGGCAACCGGTTGGGCCTCGGCGGCACACTGGACGGTGGCCCGATGGTCACCGGGCCGGGCGGGGCGGCGGAAGGGCCCGCGGAGGTGACCGTGCGGCTGCCCGTACAGCGGGGGAGGCGCAGACGGCAGCGCGCCACCCGGCGCCACAGCGTCCCGGACTACCCGACCCACGAGCGGACGAGGAGCAGGCCTTGACAGACCGATCGCGGTCACCGCTCATCAACCGGCGACGTCTCCTGATCGGCGCGGGCGGCGCGGTCGTTCTCGCCGGGCTGGGGTGGGCCGGTATGTCCACGGTGGAGTCGAAGAAGCCGGGTCCCCTGGCCCTGGTCTACCGGGGACCCGCGTCGTGCAACGGCTGCTCGGAGTCGGTCGCGACGCTGCTGCGCAACTCGCCCACCGCGTTCCGAACCCAGTTCTGCGGCCCCGACGAGGCCGTGGACATCACGCCCGCGGCCCTGGCCAAGGCGACGCTGTACGCCCAGCCGGGCGGCGGCAGCGTGAACTCGGCCTGGCGCAAGATGCGCCGCTACGCCGACCCCATCCGCAGCTTCGTCCACCAGGGCGGGCACTACCTCGGGTTCTGCCTCGGCGCGTACCTCGCCGGGGCCAGCCCGGGGTTCGACCTGCTGCCCGGTGACACCGACGAGTACGTGGGCAGCCCCGGAGCACAGGTGCGGACCACGGACGACACGCTCATCCAGATCCGCTGGAGAGGCCGGCCGCGGACCATGTACTTCCAGGACGGCCCACTGTTCCGGTTGCGACCCGGCGCGCCGGCCGTGGTCCTCGCGACATACGACACCGGCGCGCCGGCCGCCGTCGTCGCCGCGTACGGTTCCGGCCGGGTCGGCGCCGTCGGCCCCCATCCGGAGGCCGACCGGTCGTGGTACGACGGCGCGGACCTCAGCAACCCCACCGGCATCCACTTCGACCTCGGGTACGACCTGGTCGAAAGCACCATGCACGGCGCGGTGCCCCCCTCGAAGAGCTGACCGCGGCGCGATGTCTACCGCAGCGCGGCGACCGCCACGCGTACCGGCAGCCGGTCGACCATCGGCGCGAACGTGAGGTCTCCCCGGCAGAAGCGGCTGAACATCCGCCAGCCGGGCGGGGTCGCGAGCGCGAGATGGAACGCGGCGGGGCGCTTCGTGAACGCCGCGAGCAGCCGGCGACCGGCCCGCATCTCGGGGATCAGGGTCCGCTCGATCTCGGACTCGTACCCGCGCAGCGCCGGCTCCGGGTCATCGCCACCGCACGCCGCGGCGGCGGCCGTCCCCGCCGCCGTACCCGAGCGCAGCGCGTAGCTGATGCCCTCGCGGGTCCACGGTTCGAGCAGGCCGGCCGCGTCCCCGGCGACCAGGACCCGGCCACGGCGCAGCGGGGAGTCGTCGGTGCGGCACCGGGTCAGGTGTCCGGAGTCGTGGGCCGGCTGGATGCCGGCCAGACCGAGCCGGCCGACGAAGGAGCGAAGGTACTCCTTGGTCCGTTCGCCGTGGCCGCGCGCCGCGATGACGCCGACCGTGAGCCGGTCGTCCTTGGGGAAGACCCAGCCGTACGAGCCGGGCAGCGGGCCCCAGTCGATCAGGACCCGACCGCGCCACCGCGCCCGTACCGGCTCGGGCACCGGCAACTCCAGCTCCAACCCGAGGTCGACCTGACCGAACCGGACGCCGACGTGATGGCCGGTCACCCCCGCCGAGCCGTCGGCGCCGACCAGGACCCGGGCGGCCACCCGGGTACCGTCCGCGAGCAGTGCGTACGCGCACTCGCCGTCTTGATCGACGCCGCGGACCCGGATGCCCTGGCGTACGACCGCCCCGGCGGCGACGGCGGCCATCCGCAGGGCGTCGTCGAACTCCTCCCGGCGCACCATGCCCAGCAGCGGCGCCTCGTCGCGGCGGGTGAAGCCGCGCCGGCCCCGGTGGGTGAAGGTGGCGGCGCGGACGGGGTCACGGGCGGCGAGACGGGCCGGCTCGGGGGCGTCCAGGGCGCCGACGACCCGCAGGGATGCGCCGACGAGCCCGCCGCCGCACGTCTTGTACCGGGGATGCTCACCTCGCTCGAGGACGAGCGTGCGCGCTCCGGCGCTCGCGGCCGCGTACGCCGCGGCGAGACCGGCCGGCCCGGCGCCCACGACGGCGACATCCCAGACCGGTGGCACGGACACGACGGCAGCCTAACGTACCGGTCCGGGTGGACCGCCTGCCGTGGAGCGGTTACCGCATCGCCCGTGTTCCGGAGCCCCAATGGGGGGCGTTCCAGCGGGTGGTGAGACCCCCGAGGGTGCCGGAGCCGGTGGCGGTGAGGGTGAACACGGCGACGTGGCTGGTGCCGTAGTCGTAGAACAGGCTGATGTCGGTCTTGCCGTCGCCGTTGAAGTCGCCGGTGGCCAGGAACTTCGTGCCGGTGCCCCAGTAGGGGGCGTTCCAGCGGTTGGTGAGGGCACCGAGGGTGCCGGTGCCGGTGGCGGTGAGGGTGAACAGGGCGACGTGGCTGGTGCCGTAGTCGTAGAACAGGCTGATGTCGGTCTTGCCGTCGCCGTTGAAGTCGCCGGTGGCCAGGAACTTCGTGCCGGTGCCCCAGTAGGGGGCGGTCCAGCGGTTGGCGAGGCCCGCGAGGGTCCCGGTGCCGGTGGCGGTGAGGGTGAACACGGCGACGTGGCTGGTGCCGTAGTCGTAGAACAGCGCGATGTCGGACCTGCGGTCGCCGTTGAAGTCGCCGGTGGCCAGGAATTTCGTGCCGGTGCCCCAGTAGGGGGCGGTCCAGCGGTTGGCCAGACCTCCGAGGTTCCCGGTGCCGCTGCCGGCCGCGGTGAGGGTCCACAGCGCGACGCGGCCGTTGCCGTAGTCGTAGAACAGCGCCAGGTCGTCCCGGCCGTCGCCGTTGAAGTCCCCGGTTGTCACGAACTTCGTGCGGGTGCCCCACACCGGCCGGTCCCAGCGGGGCAGCGGCCCGGAGAAGCCGCCGTCGCCGTTGCGGTCCGCGGTGAGGGTCCACAGGGTGACGTGGCCGTTGCCGTAGTCGTAGAACAGCGCCAGGTCGGCCTTGCCGTCGCCGTTGAAGTCACCGGCGGTCACGAACTTCGTGCCAGGTCCCCAGTTGGGGCCCTGCCAGCGCAGGACCGGCGCGCCGAACCCGCCGCCCGCCTGGGCGGTCAGCGTCCACAGCGCGACGCGGCCGTTGCCGTAGTCGTAGAACAGCGCCAGGTCGTCCCGGCCGTCGCCGTTGAAGTCGGCCTTGACCCGTGACGAATCCGCGCCCGTCGGCTGGGGGACGGTGCCGGCGGCCGGCCGGCCGGCGATGGCGACGTTGAGCAGCCTGTCGGGCGATCCGGGGCCGGCGTCGCGCACCTTGCCGGGGGTCGCGGCGTTGAGCAGGGCGGCCTGCACCTGGGTCGGGGTGGCGCTGGGGTTGGCGGCCAGGTACATCGCGGCCGCGCCAGCCACGTACGGGCTCGCCATCGACGTGCCGTCCTTGCTGACGTAGGACGTGTTGTCCGCGTTGGAGGCGGAAGTGATGTCCACGCCGGGAGCGAAGAGGTCCACGCACGTGCCGTAGTTGGAGAACCAGGCGCGGGTGTCGGACTCGTCGGTGGCGCCGACGGTGATGGCTTCGGGTACGTCGGCCGGCGAGGAGTAGGCGGCGTCGACGCCGCTGTTGCCGGCGGCGACCGTGTACGTGATCCCGGAGGTGATCGAGGCTTTCACGGCCGCGTCGAGCGTGTCGTCGGCGGGGCCGCCCAGGCTCATGTTGGCCACCGCGGGTTTCACGGCGTTGCTGGTCACCCAGTCCACGCCGGCGATGATCTGTGAGTAGTCGCCGACGCCATGGCAGTCGAGCACCCGTACGGCGACGAGCTGGACCGCCTTCGCCACCCCGGACGTGGAGCCACCGACGATGCCGGCGACGTGGGTACCGTGGCCGGTGCCCGCCGTGCCGTCGCTGCAGTCGTCGTCGGAGGCGACCGCGTCGTTGTCGATGAAGTCGTGGCCGTAGCTGGCCCGGCCGCCGAACTCCCGGTGGGTGATCCGGATACCGGTGTCGAGGATGTAGGCGTGCACCGCCGCGGCGGTGTTGGGGTACGTGTAGGACTGGTTGAGCGGCAGGCTGGGCTGGTCGATGCGGTCCAGGCCCCACGACGGCGGGTTGGTCTGCGTGCCGGTAATCCTGACCTTGCGGTCCTGTTCCACGTAGGAGACGGCCGGGTCGGCTGCCAGCCGCTTGGCGGCCTGCTCGCTCATCCTGACCGAGAAGCCCTTGACGCTGCTCGTGTACGTGTGCCGCACGGATCCGCCGTAGGCGTGGGCGAGCCGGCCGGCCGCGGCGACGACCGTGCCGGGCGTGGCGTCGCCCGCTTTGAGCACCACGATGTAGCTGTTCCTGACCGCGTCGGCGGCGTTCGCATGGCGGACGGTGCCGTCGGCCGGCGCGGCCGCGGCCACCCCGCTGCCCGCCAGGGCGGCGGCAAGTACCGCGACGGTCAGCGCCGCGCTCCCGGCCCAGCTCGTTCTCACGTGGATGCGGCCCATTCGCCTACCTCACCTGCATGCACGGCGCCGCCAGGGCAGATGACACGGGTTCCAGCGTCGAACGTGTTCCTTCGTCGAACGTGTTCGATCGAGAACTGTGATCCGCCTGGCGATCGGGCCGCGCCCGATCGGACGACAGCAATGGTCGGATCGGAGCGGAGCGTGAATGTGTGCGAACAGGAGTAAACGGGTTGCATCAGTACACGGGTTGGTTCTGTCCGGTGTTTTGGTGATCAGCGACGGCGGGTATTGAGGGATTCATGCCGGTCGCACACCGTTCCCTGCTCATCATCCAGCATGCAGCCCTGGTCCAGCTCGCTCTCGTCGCGTTCGCGGTGCTCGTCGTCGCGCTCCTGCTCGCTCCGGAAGGGCGCCGGCGGCTGTGCGAGACCGCGGCGCGGACGGCCGCGAACCGCCTGCGCCGCACCCGGCACGCTGCCCGGCAGGCGGATCTGCACCGGTACGCCGACGAGGTCGCGGTGGCCGCCGAGCGGGCGGCGACGACCGCGGCGCGCCGGCAGGAGGAGTGGGCCGAAGCGCAGCGCAACCGGGAGAAGGCCTGGCAGGCGTACGAAGCCGCGGACGCGGCCGCGCGCCGCGCGACCGAGGCGGCCGCGTACGTCACGCTCGAGTCCCCCGGTACGGTCGGCGACGCCGTGGTGAACCGCCGACGCTTCCTGGACGCGGCCACGGAGGCGTACCGGCGCGGAGAGCTGTCCGCCCGACAGCTGTCGGACATCGTGGCCCACCGCAACGGTTGGGACCTTGACCTGCACCCGTGTGAGCTGGAGGCCCGGCTGCTGCGCACGATCCGCCGGCGGCTGCTGGCCGACTACCAGCAGGCGTCGCAGGTCGAGCGGGCCGCCCGGCACATGGCCGACACGGCCGCCGCCGGCAAGCGCAGCCTGGACGACGAGGCGTTCGCCGCGGCCGAGCGGGCGCGGCTGGCGGCTGCCGTACGGATCCCGCGGCCGCGAACCTCGCCCGAGCTCGAAGCCAGCCAGCCCATCCAGGTCGTGACGGCGCCCGGCTCCCGGGCCAGGTGAGGCCGGCCGCGGGATCGGCCCGCGGGATCGGCCCGCGGGATCGGCCGCGGGATCCGGCCGCGAGACCCTGGTCGGGAAATCCGGGTGCGACGCGGGGCCGGCCCACGCGATCATCGGGCATGGCCTGGTTCACCACGAGCGATCTCGAGGAGTTCCTGGCGGCTGCGGGCGGCTTTCTGCGATCGAGGCCGGCCGAGCACACGGTGGCGTTGACCGTCGCGGAGGACCTTCGGCGCCGTGGCCTCACCACGTACGGCGTGGACGTCTGAGGCAGCAGTGTGTGCGAAACTGCTGCCTCAGCGTTTCGGGAAGCAGCAATATGCGCAACATTGCGCGGATCTTGACTGTTAGTCGGGTAGCTCACCGACAACGTCCTCGTACAACCTCGCCAATCCGTCGATGAGCGCGTCCAGCCCGAGCGCGAACGCGCCCTCGTCGACGCTCTTCTGGTGGTCGGCGAGCAGGTGGGCCCGGGTCAGGTGCGGGTACCGGTCGGCGTAGAGCTGTGGATCGTCCACGAAGCCGCGCGCGAACGAGCCCAGCGCCGAACCGGCGACGAAGTAGCGCATCAACGCGCCGATGTGGGTGGCGCGCGCCGGCGGCCACCCGGCGTCGACGAGTCCGCCGTACACGGCGTCGGCCATCGCGAGGGCGGTCGGCCGCCGGCCGGGGCCCTGGGCGAGGTGCGGGACGATGTTCGGATGCGCCGTCAGGGCGTCGCGGTACGACCGCGCCCAGCGGCGTAGCGCCACCCGCCAGTCGAAACGGCCGAAGACGGAGATGTCGACCTGCTCGATGACGGCGTCGGCGACCGCGTCGAGGATCTCCTCTTTCGTGGCGAAGTGGTTGTACAGCGACGGGCCCTGTACGCCCAGCTCGGTGGCGAGCCGCCGGATGGAAAGCGCGGCGAGCCCCTCGGCGTCGATGACCGCGGTGGCGGTGGCGACGATGCGCTGCCGGCTCAGCAGCGCCTGGCGTGGTCGAGCCATCGGCGACCTCCGGGAGCGGATGCTGTACCGGCGAACTCTGCCATACCGGCGGCTGGACGAGAAAAAACTTGCACCGCTAGTTTAAAGGGACCCGGCGACCGCGTGACCGCAGGACGGCACGACCGCCGGACAGCAGGCCCGCCGAACAGTACGACCGGGAACGGCACGACGGAGAAAAGATGGACCTGGCGCTCTCACCGGAGCAGGTGGCCGTGCGGCAACTGGCCGCAGACTTCGTCAACCGAGAGGTGATGCCGCATGCCGCCGAGTGGGACCGCCGGGAGTCGGTCGACCCTGGCATCGTCGCCAAACTCGGCGACCTCGGCTTCCTCGGGCTGACGATCCCCGAGGCGTACGGCGGCTCCGGTGGCGACCACCTGGCGTACTGTCTGGTCCTGGAGGAGTTGGGGCGCGGCGACTCGTCGGTGCGCGGCATCGTGTCGGTGTCGCTCGGCCTCGTGGGCAAGACGATCGCCGCCTACGGCAGCGAGGAGCAGAAGCGCGCCTGGCTGCCCCGGCTGTGCGCCGGCGAGGCGCTCGGCTGCTTCGCGCTCACCGAGCCGGACACCGGCTCCGACGCCGCCGCGCTGCGCACGGCCGCGGTACGCGACGGCGACGACTGGGTCGTCTCCGGTTCCAAAATCTTCATCACCAACGGAACGACGGCCGACGTCGCGCTGGTCTTCGCGCGTACCGGCGGCCCGGGCCACCATGGTATCGACAGGCATCGTGGCATCACCGCGTTCCTCGTGCCGACCGACAGCCCCGGCCTGACCCGCCGTGAGATCCACGGCAAGCTTGGCCTGCGTGGCCAGGCCACCGCCGAGCTGGTCTTCGACAAGGTCCGGGTACCGGACTCCGCCCGGCTGGGCGTGGAGGGCAAGGGCTTCAGCATCGCGATGGCGGCGCTCGCGAAGGGGCGGATGTCGGTGGCGGCCGGCTGCGTCGGGATCGCCCAGGGCTGCTTGGACGCCGCCGTCGGCTACGCCGGCCAGCGCGCGCAGTTCGGCAAGCCGATCGCCTCGTACCAGCTCGTCCAGCAGCTCATCGCGGGCATCGCGGTCGACACGGCCGCCGCCCGGCTGCTCGTGTGGCGGGTCGCCGACCTCATCGACCGCGGCGAGCCGTTCGCCACCGAGTCGTCCATGGCGAAGCTGTTCGCCAGCGAGGCGGCCGTCCGCACCGCCAACAACGCCCTGCAGGTGTTCGGCGGATACGGCTACATCGACGAGTACCCGGTCGGCAAGTACCTGCGCGACGCCCGGGTCACCACGCTCTACGAAGGCACCAGCCAGATTCAGCAGCTGCTGATCGGGCGCGCGCTCACCGGCGTCAACGCGTTCTGAAACCACGAGATCCGGAGGACAGCATGGACTTCTCCCTCGGCGACGAGGAGAAGGCGATCCGCGACACCGCACGCGCCTTCATCCGCAACGAGGTCATGCCGCTGGAGCAGGAGGTGCTGCGGCGCGAACGCGACCACCAGCCGGGGCTGGACCGCAGTGAGCTGCGCGAGCTGCAGCTCAAGGCGAAGAAATTCGGTTTCTGGGGGCTGTCGACGCCCGAAGAGTACGGCGGCATGAACCTGTCGGCGGTCATGCAGTCGCTGATCTGGACCGAGCTCGGGCACACCTTCGTGCCGTTCCGGTTCGGCGGCGAGGCCGACAACATCCTCTACTACGCCAATGAGGAGCAGAAGCGCGAGTACCTGATCCCCACGATCGAGGGTGAGCGCATCTCCTGCTTCGCCATCACCGAGCCCGGCGCCGGCTCGGACGCCGCCAACATCAAGCTGTCCGCCCGGCGGGACGGCGACGACTGGGTCCTCAACGGCGAGAAGACGTTCATCACCAACGGCAACGACGCCGACTTCGCCATCGTGGTCGCGGTGACCGACAGGGAGAAGGGTGTCCGCGGCGGCGGGACGACGGCGTTCCTGGTCGACCGGGCCATGGGCTGGCGCTCGGAGTTCATCCGGACGATGGGGGAGGGCGGCCCCGCTTCGCTGATCTTCGACAACGTGCGCGTACCCGCCCGCAACATCCTCGGCGAGATCGGTCAGGGCTTCCAGCTCGGCATGCAGTGGATCGGCAAGGGTCGGTACACCATCCCGTCGCACGCCATCGGCATCGCCGAGCGCGCGCTGCAGATGGCGCTCGAGCACGCGCGGACCCGGGAGACGTTCGGCAAGCCGATCGGCACCAACCAGGCGATCCAGTGGATGATCGCGGACTCCGAGGTCGAGCTCGAGGCCGCGCGCTGGCTGGTCCTGAAGGCGGCGTGGACGGTCGACCAGGGAACCGACCCGCGGCACGCGTCGTCGATGGCGAAGCTGTACGGTGCCGGCATGGTCAACCGGGTCGTCGATCGGGTGCTGCAGATCCACGGCGGCATGGGCTACACCCGCGAGCTGCCGATCGAGCGGTGGTACCGCCAGGTCCGCCTGTACCGGATCTTCGAGGGCACCGACGAGATGCAGCGCTTGATCATTTCGCGGGACCTGCTGCGCGGGTACACGAAGATCGGGGGCCACCTGGCATGACGGCGCTGTCGCTCGCCACCATCCTCGCCGAGTCGGCCCGCCGCCGGCCGGACAAGGTCGCGGTCATCGACGGCGACGTGCGGGTCACGTACGCGCGGCTGTGGGAGCAGGCCCGCACGTACGCGGCCGGCCTGCGCGAGCTGGGCATCCGACCCGGTGACCGGATCGCGCTGCTGTCGCCCAACGTCGTGGAGTTCCCGCGCGCGTACTACGGCGCGCTCGCCGCGGGTGCCGTGGTGGTGCCGGTACACCTGCTGCTGACCGCCGACGAGGCGGCGTACGTGCTGCGCGACAGCGGCGCGAAGCTGCTCATCTGCCACACCAGCCAGCTCGTCATGGGCGCGGAGGCCGCCGAGTCCGCGGGCATCCCGCTGGTGAGCGTCGGTCCGCTGTCACCGGGCGCGCCGGTGAGCCCGACGCGGCTGGAGGACGTGAGCGCCGCGCTGACGCCGCTGTGGTCGTACGAGCTGCGTTCCGCCGATGACACCGCGGTCGTCTTCTACACCAGCGGCACCACGGGGGAGCCGAAGGGCGCGCTGCTCACCCACCTCAACCTCGTCATGAACGCGACCGTCAACGCTTTCGACAGCCACGACACGAGCGCCGACGACGTGGCGCTCGGGTGCCTGCCGCTGTTCCACACGTTCGGGCAGACGGTGAGCATGAACACGACGTTCCGGCTCGGGGCGACGCTGGTGCTGCTGCCGCGCTTCTCCGGTGACGCCGCGATCGAGCTGATGCTGCGCGAGGGCGTCGACGTGTTCCACGGCGTGCCGACGATGTACGTCGCGCTGGTGGAGGCGGCCGCCCGGCACGAGTGGCTGCCGCGACTGCGGCTGTGCATCTCCGGCGGGGCGTCACTGCCGGTGGCCGTGCTCGAGCGGTTCAACGAGGCGTTCTCGACGACGATCTACGAGGGGTACGGGTTGTCGGAGACCTCCCCGACCGCCACGGTCAACCAGCCGCACTTCGGCACGAGGCCCGGCACCGTGGGCCACCCGGTCTGGGGCGTCGAGGTGGAGGTGGCCCGGCCGGAGCTCGACGACCGGATCGAGCTGGTGCCCGACGGTGAGCTGGGCGAGGTCGTGATCCGGGGCCACAACGTCTTCGCCGGCTACCTCGGCCGGCCGGAGGCGACCGAGCAGGCGGTCGTCGACGGCTGGTTCCGCACCGGCGACCTGGGCACCAGGGACGCCGACGGGTTCATCTCGATCGTCGATCGCAAGAAGGACCTCGTCATCCGCGGCGGCTTCAACGTCTACCCGCGCGAGGTGGAGGAGGTCATCGCCCGCCATCCGGCGGTCGCGCAGGTCGCCGTCATCGGCGTGCCCGACGTGGTACACGGCGAGGAGATCTGTGCGGTCGTGGTGCTCGACGGCACCGACCAGCGACCGAGTGACGAGGAGCTGATCGCCTGGAGTCGGGAGCGGCTCGGCCGGCACAAGTACCCGCGCCGGATCCGTTTCGTCGACGAGCTCCCGCTCGGCCCCAGTCACAAGGTGCTCAAGCGGGAGCTGCGCCGGATGATGGCCGCGGAGTGATGGCCGCCGAGTGATGGCCGCCGTGGGCGGCTCGTCACCTCCCGCACCCGCACAGCCCTGACCACAGTATCCTAGGACGCTCTACGCGATGTGAGCCCGCTCGCTGTCGGCGAGCGGGCTCTCGTCGTCGGGTGGGCATCTCTCTGTAGACGGTCCATCGTGGAGCGCGGCTGCGTGCCCATCCGCTGTCTCGCACAGGTTTAACACGCCTGAATTCGGCTATACGGCGCAAGCCGACACCGCCGGCCGAGCCGGCGCGGCGGCGTATCCGGAAAGAGCCGAACAGCGGTGATCGCTGTCCCCGTGGGCACGCTGTCCTGACGGCGCGCCGGGGGCAATGGTACGGGCGTGTCCCTTGCCGCCAGCCGTTCGCTCGGCCCGCTCCGGCTGCGTGTCCGTCCCGTCTGTCAGCCCGTGTTCTTTCAACCCGTGTTCTTTCAACCCGTGTTCTTTCAACCCGTGTTCTTTCAGCCCGGTAGTGGAGACTTCATGAACCCGCTCTCATGGCTGCGCACGCGCAGCGGCAGACCAGCCGTGCTGACGGCGGTCAGTGCCGCCGTCGTGCTCGCCATCAATGGCAAGGCCGCGTACGCCGATACGAACCAGATCGCCAATCCCGGTCTGGAGAACCTCGACGCGCGCGGGTTCCCGGTCTGCTGGGAGCCGTCCGAACCGGGCGCTGCCGGCAAGTTCTTCTCGCTCACCAGCAAGGCGCACAGCGGCGCGAACGCGATGCGGGCGGTCGTCACCGCCGGGGGAGACAATTCCGCCGGGGGGGACAAAACCGCCGGGGGCGACAGCCGGGGCCGGGCGCTGATGCTGCAGGACCCGTCCTGCGCGCCGAAGGTATCGCCCGGCCACCAGTACGACGTGTCGCTGTGGTACACGAGCACGACGCCGGACGTGGCGCTGACGGTCTTCCGCCACGACGTGGCGAAGGGGTGGCAGTTCTGGGGCGACCTGGCGTCGCTCACACCGGCCTCGACCTTCACGCAGAAGACCGTGCGCACCCCACCGGTGCCGCCCGGCACCGACCGGATCCGGTGGGGAGCGGCGATCTACGGCGCCGGAACCCTGGTCACCGACGACTACTCCACGGTGGACGTCGCCGAGCCGAAGACGCAGGCCGCCCCCTGCACCGCCGGCCCCGCCTGCACCAAGGGCGCCTGGCAGGTCATGCCGTTCAACTCGCCGGTACGCGCGGTGCACTCGGTGGTGCTCAACAACGGCAACGTGCTGCTGATCGCCGGCTCCGGCAACGACCCGAACCAGTTCGCCGCGGGCACCTTCAAGACCGCGCTCTACCAGCCCAAGACAGGCACGTTCATCAGCGTGCCGACCCCGGGGGACATGTTCTGCGGCGGGCACGCCCAACTGCCCGACGGGCGCGTCCTGGTCGTCAGCGGCACCAAGGCCTACCCGTCCGGCAACCGCACCTACGCGGGGACCAGGGACGCGTACATCTTCGATCCGAAGACCAACAGGTACGAAAAGACCAACACCCTCAACGCCGGGCACTGGTACCCGGGCGTGACCACGCTGGGCAACGGTGACGTCATCACGCTCGGTGGCCTGGACGTGGACAGCCACAACACCGTCGTTGCCGACTACTTCTCCAACGCCCAACAGCGGTGGCTCGGCCCGACCCAGATCCGTCAGGACCGGCGTTTCTGGGGCCTGTACCCGGCAATGGTCCTGATGCAGGACGGCCGGCTATTCTACACCGGAAGCCACATCTTCGACCCCGGCACCGGACCGGTGATGTACAACCACCAGTCCGGCGCCGTGACCGCGGTTCCCGGGCTGCGCGGCGCGGACCAGCGGCAGGAGTCGATGAGCGTGCTGCTGCCGCCGGCCCAGGACCAGCGGGTACTCATCGCCGGTGGGAGCAACATCAACGCCAACACCGACGCCATCCGGCTCACCGACATCGTCGACCTCAAGCAGGCCAGGCCCACCTACACCGCCGGTCCGCTGCTGCCCACCGGCACCCTGACCGGTGGCCGGCCGGAGACGCCCAACCAGGGCAAGACCTACCTGTCGCTGGTCACGCTGCCCGACGGCAAGGTCTTCGAGACCGGGGGCGACCTGCACACCCGGGCCGACCCGGTGTTCGAGGCGTCCATGTTCGACCCGGCGACCAACACCTTCACGGCCGGGATGGCCACCGACCCGGTGCCGCGTGGGTACCACTCGTCGGCGTTCCTGCTGCCCGACGGGCGGGTCATGGCCGTCGGGGACAACCCCGCCAACAACAGCTTCGACATGCGCGTGTCGATCTACTCCCCGCCGTACCTGTTCCATGGCCCGCGGCCGCAGATCCGCAGCGTGGCCGACACCCACTGGGAGTACGGATCGGCACAGCGGATCCGGGTCGACTCGCCGATCGTGAAGGCGGCGCTGATCCGGCCGGCGGCGGTCACCCACGCCACCGACTCGAACCAGCGGTACGTCGACCTGCCGATGTCGGTCCGGGGGAACCGGGTCACGCTCAACGTCACCAGCAACCCCAACATCGCTCCGCCGGGCTGGTACATGCTGTTCGTGGTGAACGCGGCCGGCGTGCCGTCGGTGGCGCAGTGGGTGCACGTCGGATGAGCGGATACGGAGTAGCGCCCCGCCTGGCGGCCGTGTCCGCGGTCGGCGCCGCCGTGCTGGCCATGGTTTCCGGGGCCTCGGTTTCCGGGGTCTCGGTGTCGGGGGCGTCGGTGTCGGGGGCATCGGTCTCAGGGGTGTCGTCCGGGGCATCGCCAGGGGTGGTCGGCCGCGCCGGTGCCGCGGCGCTGCCGGCCGGCGGGTCTGCACCGAGGCACCAGCCGAAGTTTCGGCCGGCGTCCCGGCCACAGTCGAGGCCGCAGTCCGAGGGGCAGTCCGGGCCGCAGCCGCCGGTGCCCGCCCCGTACGTGCACCCCTTCGCCGACCAGTCGGATGTGCCCACAGAAGCGGCGGCGCCGTCGGCCGGCGTGGTGTACTCGGAGGCCGCCGAGGTCGACGGGTGCGACCACAACTACGGCGTTCCCGGACAATGCGTGCCGTGGAACTTCCCGCCGGGGGTCACCGACCGGTGTGCCTGGCTGGTCGAGCATGGCCTGGGAGCGGTGACCGTGTCCGGGCGTGACCGTCAGCGCCTGGACACCAACCGCGACGGGGTGGCGTGTGGCCACGGCGATACCTGAGACCAGTTGCCTGTGACTCAGGGCACATGCGGGATGGGAGTACCGGTACGCATCGGATGGTTGTACTTCCCGTCGGTGTGACCAGTGTCCCCGGGCCTCATCCCATATGCCTTCGCGGAATACCGTTCGGCTGGAGCCGCGTTGCGCCACTCGCCGCGAGGCGACCTGCACATCGGCACCAGAACCCCACGCCGGGAGACCGGCGTGGGGTTCTGTGTATTCGGCGCCGGGTGCATCCGTGCGCCTTTCGGCACGCCGGATCGGGTTGAGGTGTCCATAGACGCTGACTAATCTAAATGGCCACGGACCTGGAGGACGCGACCTTCAGTTACTTGCTCAGAAGCATGATCCCTCTCGTGGTGGCGCCTCCCGGTCCGATTTCATCCCGCGGGCCACGACTGCGCGGAATAGTGCGCCCGAATGATGAACGCGCCCGCGTGGCGCTGTCCGACGATCCGTGGATGGCGTCCGGGCTGGCCGTCGAGTTCGCACTGGCGAGCGACAGTGAGCCACTCGATGTCGAAGCGGCCATCGACTACGTCAGAACTGCGGTCGCAGCCGACATGAACCGGTCGCGGGAGTGGCAGTCGAACGTTCGCGACAGTCACCGAAACGTCGTCGTCGAGGCATCGGCGGCCGGGTTCACGACGGAAGCCACGGCCCCCTCCTACGACCACGGGCTGTTCGGACTGTTCAGTCTGCTGGTGCACGGCGGCGGCTTCCCCTGGTTCGAGGACGTGTACACATTCGCCGGCTTCATGCTCCGGGGCGAGCGGTGTCGGATCTACATCCGGGTGACCGACAACGGCACGGTGTACGGCATCGAGATCCCGTTGACGCACGCCGACGGGCGGCCGTTGCGGCGCTTCGCGGGAAGCCTGCCCCAGGAACTCGCTTCGCTCGTGCCGGACGGCGACCTGGCGACCAATCCGGTGATCGACGACCGGGACGACTACTGCGGTCAGGTGTTCGACCTGACGAGCCGGATCATCCCCGCGGCCCCGTCGGCGTAGGGGGAGCTTTTCCCGGTGGCGGGCCACCGCGACGGCGTCACGACGTCGCCCACGGCGTGTCGACGCCGTCGAACTCCTCGAAGACCAACCAGGTCCGGGTCGACAGTACCCCGGGGATCGCCTGGACCTGGTTGAGGACCAGATCGCGAAGTGCCGCGTTGTCCGGCGCGCGGACCAGTGCGAGGACGTCGTGGTCACCGCCGAGAAGGGCGGCGTGCTCCACGTACCGGATCCGGGCGAGCCGGGCCGACACCTCCCGCCAGGTGTTCTGCTCGATCGTGATGCTCACGTACGCGGACGTGCCCAGTCCCGCCGGCTCGGGCGCCACCTGTGCCCGGAAGCCGGTGATCACGCCGTCCCGCACGAGCCGCTCCACCCTGGCGTACGCGTTGGTGCGGGAGATGTGGACGCGCTCGGCCAGCGTCCGAATCGATGCCCGGCCGTCGCGGACGAGGGCGTCGAGGATACGGCGGTCGATGTCGTCGAGGGGTCGTGCCGTTCGTCCCGCGAGCGAGGCGAAGCCGGCCACCGGATCGGGCTCTTGGCTCATTGAGGGCGCTCCTGGAGGTCAAACGTCCCGCGTTTGCCGCGGTTGTTGAGGCAATCATCCGCGAGACGTGACCATAATCTCACCGCAGGTCCAGGAGGTCCTCGCCGTGACGACCACACCCCAGGCGATCCGCAGGGCGTCTCCCCGCACCAACCGCGCAGCCGCGCGGCCGGAGCCAGCCGCCCCGTTACTGCCCAGCCCGGAGCCGGTCCGGCTCCTCGATGAAGCCGGCCGCCGGGTCAGCCCCGAGTGCGCCGTGCGCGACTACCCGGAGCCGCCGACGGAGACGCTCCGCGAGCTGTACCGGCGGATGGTCATCGGTCGCCGCTTCGACGTCCAGGCCACCGCGCTGACCAAGCAGGGGCGGCTGGCGGTGTACCCGTCCTCCCGGGGGCAGGAGGCCTGCCAGGTCAGCGGCGTCATGGCGGTGCGGCCGACCGACTGGGTGTTCCCCACCTACCGCGAGTCGGTGGCCCTCGTGTCGCGGGGCATCGACCCCGTGGAGGTCCTCACGCTGCTGCGCGGCGACTGGCACTGCGGGTACGACCCGGCGGCCTGGCGGACGGCTCCCCAGTGCACCCCGCTGGCCACCCAGACCGTCCACGCGGCCGGGTTGGCGTACGGAGAGGCCCACCAGGGCCGCGACACGGTGGCGCTGGTCTTCATCGGCGACGGCGCCACCAGCGAAGGTGACTTCCACGAGGGCGTCAACTTCGCGGCCGTGTTCCGCGCGCCCGTGGTGTTCTTCGTCCAGAACAACCGGTACGCCATCAGCGTGCCGCTGTCCCGCCAGACCGCCGCGCCGACGCTCGCGTACAAGGGAGTCGGTTACGGCATCGCCAGCGAGCAGGTCGACGGCAACGACCCGGTCGCCGTCCTCGCCGTGCTCGCCAACGCCGTCGAGCACGCGCGTTCCGGCCATGGGCCGTTCCTGGTCGAGGCGCACACCTACCGGCTGGAGCCGCACACCAACGCCGACGACGCCAGCCGGTACCGGTCCATGGACGAGGTCGAGACGTGGCTCGGGCGGGACCCGATCGCGCGGCTGGAGACGTACCTGCGTGGTGCCGGGGCGCTCGACGACGCCGCGGTCGACGCCGTAGCCGCCGAAGCCGAGGCGTACGCGGCCGACCTGCGTACCCGCATGAACGCCGACCCGGTCGTCGACCCGCTCAGCCTGTTCGACCACGTGTACGCGCAGCCCACGCCGCAGCTGCTCGAACAGCGTGCGCAGGTACGCGCCGAGCTGGCGGCCGCCGAGGAGGGCGAGGCGTGACAGCGACAGCGGGGAAAGTGACGATGGCCAAGGCGCTCAACGCGGCGCTGCGCGACTCGCTGGCCGCCGACGAGCGCGTGATCGTGTTCGGCGAGGACGTCGGCCAGCTCGGCGGCGTGTTCCGGATCACCGACGGGCTGCTGGCCGACTTCGGGGACAAGCGCTGCTTCGACACGCCACTGGCCGAGGCCGGCATCGTCGGCTTCGCGGTCGGGCTGGCCATGTCGGGCCTGCGCCCGGTGGTCGAGATGCAGTTCGACGCGTTCGCCTACCCGGCGTTCGAGCAGATCACCTCGCACGTCGCCAAGCTGCGCAACCGGACCCGCGGGCAGCTGAGCGTCCCGATCGTGATCCGCGTGCCGTACGCGGGGGGCATCGGCGGCGTCGAGCACCACTGCGACTCCAGCGAGGCGTACTACGCGCACACCCCCGGCCTGAAGGTGGTCATGCCGGCGACCGTGGCTGACGCGTACTCGCTGCTGCGCGAGGCGATCGCCGACCCCGACCCGGTCGTGTTCATGGAGCCCAAGAAGCTGTACTTCGCCAGTGAGGAGGTGACGCTGCCGGCGACCATGCCCGGTTTCGGCCGGGCCGTGGTACGGCGGCCGGGGCGCGACGCCACCCTGGTCACGTACGGCGCGGCGGTGCCGGTCGCCCTCGAAGCCGCCGAGGCGGCGCGCGACGAGGGGTGGGATCTGGAGGTGATCGACCTGCGGACCATAGTGCCCTTCGACGACGAGACCGTGACCGCCTCCGTACGCCGTACCGGCCGGTGCGTGGTCATTCAGGAGGCGCAGGGCTTCGCCGGAGTCGGTGCCGAGATCGCCGCGCGGGTGCAGGAGCGCTGCTTCCACTCGCTGCACGCGCCGGTGCTGCGCGTGGCCGGGCTCGACATCCCGTACCCGGCCCCGAAGCTGGAGCACATCCACCTGCCCGGCGTGGACCGCATCCTCGACGCCGTGGCCCGGCTGCAGTGGGACGACCAGCCCGACCCGACCTGGGTGGCGGCATGAACGCCAGCGACCTGTCTGGGCCGCACCGCGAAGCCTGCGGGCCAGACCGGTCGGAAGGGCCGCAGGGCGTAGCCGCGCCGGCCGGACTTGGCGCAGGCGCGACCGGACAGGTCTTCCGGCTGCCGGACCTGGGGGAGGGGCTCACCGAGGCGGAGATCGTCGAGTGGCGGGTGGCCGTCGGCGACACCGTCGAGGTCGACCAGATCGTGGTCGAGGTGGAGACCGCCAAGGCGGTCGTCGACGTGCCGTGCCCGTACTCCGGCCGGGTGGCGGCCCTGCACGGCGAGCCGGGCGAGCAACGGCCGGTGGGCGGGCCGCTGGTCACGATCGAGCCGCTGGTCGGACGGGCGGAATCAGCCGACCACGGTGAACCCGTCGACCGGTCTGCGCCCCTTGCAGACCGGTCGACCGAGCGCGCCGAGCCGCTCCTCCACGCGGTGTACCGCGAGGAGGAGCGGGCCGGCGTGGGCAGCGCCGCCGGCTCCGGCGGCGCCCCCGGTTCTGGTGAGGGCTCCGGCAACGTGCTCGTCGGGTACGGGACCGGCCACGCCGCGTCGGGCCGGCGCCGCCGGCGGCGGGTGGGGCAGCCGGCCGCCCCGGCGTCCACTCCGGTGCTCTCTCCGGCACCCTCTCCGGCGTCCACTCCAGCGCCCTCTCCGGCGTCCGATCGGTCCCGGTCGCCGATCGCGGTCCGGGTCATCTCGCCGCTGGTGCGGCGGCTGGCCCGCGACCACGGCATCGACGTCGCGGCCCTGCGCGGCACCGGGCCGGGCGGTGTGATCCGGCGCGCCGACGTCGAGGGCGCGCTGGCGGTCGCATCCTCGGGTCCGTCGGCCGCGCTGCCCGGGCCGTCCACCGCGCCGCAGGTCACCGCAGCCCCGCGCGGCCCGCGCGACGAGGTCGTCATCCCGCTGACCGGGGTACGCCGGGCGATCGCCGAGAAGCTGTCGCGCAGCCGTCGCGAGATACCCGAGGTAACCATCTGGGTGGATGTCGACGCGACCGCGCTGCTCGACACCAGAGCCGCGATCAACGCGGCTGGGCCGGACCAGCCGGTGAGCGTCCTCGCGCTGCTCGCCCGGATCTGCGTCAACGCGCTTCAGCGGTACCCGGCGCTCAACGCGCGGGTGGACACCGAACGCGGCGAGATCATCCAGTCCGGCCGGATCAACCTCGGCGTGGCGGCGCAGACCGACCGTGGCCTGATCGTACCCGTCATCCACGACGCCCAGCGCCTGTCCACACTTGATCTGGCGGCCGCGCTGTCCGAGACGGTCACCCAGGCGCGGGCCGGCGCGCTGCCGCCGGCACGTATGACGGGCGGCACCTTCACCCTCAACAACTACGGGGTGTTCGGGGTCGACGGGTCCACGCCGATCATCAACCACCCGGAGGCGGCGCTGCTGGGCATCGGCCGCATCGTCGACAAGCCGTGGGTGGTGGATGGTCAGTTGGCGGTACGCAAGGTCGCCGAGATCAGCCTCACCTTCGACCACCGCGTCTGCGACGGCGGCACGGCCGGCGGCTTCCTTCGTCACGTGGCGGACTGCATCGAGCAGCCGGCGCTGCTCATCGCCCACGTGTGACACCCGGCGCCGGACTGTGACGATCGCCTCTGTCGCCGGCCCATCCGTCGCCGTCTTGGCTGGCTGACCGGCCGGCTTCAGGTACGCCTAAGCGTGCGCCCAGTAACTCCCCAGCTAGGTGCGCTCTACTGATGGGACAGAGAACAGTCGATCGGGTACGGGAGGCGTCGTGACCGATCCTCGTGAACCGTCGTCGCCGGCGGGCGACTCCTGGCAGCAGCCACCGACCTGGCAGCAGCCACCGACCCGGCAGCAGCCACCGAGCTGGGAGCAGGAGCCGACCTGGGGTCAGGCGCCCCCGACATGGCCCCAGGGGCAGTCGTCCCAGGGGCAGTCGTCCCAGGGGCAGTGGCCTCCGGGACAGGGACCGCAGGGGCGGGCGTGGGAGCAGGCGCCGCCGTCCTGGCAGTCGGCTCCACCCTGGGGCCAGCCGGACCCGTCGTGGCAGCCCGCACCGGCCAAGCGCCACCATCCGGCGCTGCTGGCGGTGATCGCGGTCCTGGCCGTCGCGTTGGTCGCCGGCGTCGGCGTGGCCAGGACCTTCTGGCGCGCCGCCGTACCGATTGTGGGTACGGCGACCACCGGGGGAAGGCCCGCCGGTCTGGCCGCGCCCCAGCCCGGTACGCCGGTCGATCCGGAGACCGTGGCTGACCTCGTCACGCCGGGAATCGTCGACGTCAACACGACCCTCGGCCTGCAGGGCGCGCAGGCGGCCGGTACCGGCATCGTGCTCAGCTCGACCGGCGAGGTGCTCACCAACAACCACGTCATCGCCGGGGCGACCGCCATCAGCGTGACCGATATCGGCAACGGCCAGACCTACCCGGCGACGGTCGTCGGGTACGACCGCGCCGAGGACATCGCCGTCCTCCGGCTGTCGGGCGCGAGCGGCCTGCGTACCGCGCCGCTCGGGGACTCGTCGAAGGTGGCGCCCGGCAGCGGCGTCGTGGCGATCGGCAACGCCGGCGGGGTGGGCGGTGCGCCGAGCGTCGTCAGCGGCACCGTCACCGCGATCGACCAGTCGATCACGGCCACCGACGAGAACGGCGCCAACGCCGAACGCCTGACCGGCCTCATCCAGGTAGCCGCCGACATCCGGCCCGGTGACTCCGGTGGGCCGCTCGTCGACGCTTCGGGCAAGGTGATCGGCGTGGACACCGCCGCTTCGACCGGGTTCCGGTTCCAGGCCGGCGGCGGCACCGGTTTCGCCATCCCGATCAACCAGGCGATGACCATCGCCAAGCAGATCCAGTCGGGCAAGGCCTCGGCCAACGTCCACATCGGCGCGACCGCGATCCTGGGCGTGCAGGTGCTGTCGAGTCAGAGCGGCGTCCAGAACGGCTCCGGCGCGCCGGTGGCCGCGGTGGTGTCCGGCTCACCGGCCGACCAGGCGGGGCTGACCCGCGGCGATGTGATCGTCTCCCTGGACGGTCAGCGCGTCGACGCGGCGTCGACGCTGACGAACCTGCTGGACGGCCACCATCCCGGTGACCGGGTGAACCTGGGCTGGGTGGACGCGTTCGGCGCCCCGCACTCCGCGACGGTCCGGCTGGCGACCGGTCCGGCCGCCTGACGGCTGACGACTGGCGCCTACTGACGGCGGTGACGGCGCAGACGGTGGCCGGCGGCTTCCCGCCGGCCACCAGCGTTTTCCGTGCCACCAACGCTTCCGTGCCACCAACGCTTCCGTGCCACCAACGCTTTCGTGCCACCGGCGCTTTCCGTGCTACCAGTGGCCGCGGTGCACCACCTCGTCGAACGGCCGGCGGTTCAGCCGCTCGACCGGCCGCAGCGGCTGGTCGGCCGGGTAGCCGGCGGCGATGAGGTAGGCGCAGAACCGGTCGTCGGGGAACCCGAGGAGCTCACGGGCGCGCGCCTGGTCGCCGACGGCGGAGTGGCCGGTGCCGATACCCAGGTCGGCGGCCGCGATCATCATGCTCATCGTCGCCTGGCCCAGGTCGTACTGGACGTGGTCGCGCTGTCGTTCGTTCGCCGGAACTGGGGCGACGAGGGCGATCGTGGCCGCCGAGCGCGCCACGTGCCCGGCGCCCTGCCAGACCGTGGCGAGTTCGGTGAGCCGGTCCCGGTCGGTGACGACGACGAAGTCCCAGGGTTGCCAGTTCTGTGCCGACGGTGCCCGCCGGCCGGCCTCCAGCACCTGGTCGAGGTCCTCGGGCGGTATCGGCTGGTCGGTGAAGTCCCGTACGTTGTGCCGTGACCTGATCGCATCCCACGTCTCCATGTGCTCGCCCTTACCCTGTCCGCACCCTGCGACGCCGGTACCGATGTAAATGATGCAATTAATCCTTTTTATCCGGACTGATGTCAATCGAAGCTGGAGATGTGCTGGGAAGGCGCTGGGAATCGTGCGTCGCTGTGGTCCGAGCCATTGGGCGAGGAGCCTCGACCGGCGAAAGTGAATGGGTGCGTACTAGGCCGATCTTGACGTTGCTTCTGTGTGGCGTGCTGAGTGGGGCAGTGCTGGCGGCGGCGGCGTTCCCCACCGCGGCCTTCGCCGGGATGATCGTCAACAGCGCCGCGAGCTGGTACGTCGATCTGCCCAGCGACCTGCAGACACCCCCGGACGAGCAGACCTCCTACGTCTACGCCTCCGACGGCAAGACCCTGATCACCACCTTCTACGACCAGAACCGCCGCGACGTCGGCCTGTCCGACATCGCGCCCGTCATGCAGCAGGCCATCGTCGCGGCCGAGGACACCCGCTTCTACCAGCACGGCGGCGTCGACGTCCGCAGCCTGCTGCGGGCGTTCGTCAAGGACACCGCGAGCGGCCAGACCGCGCAGGGCGCCTCGACGTTGACCATGCAGTACGTGCGGAATGTGCTCAAGAACGACCCCTCGCTGACGCCGGAGCAGCGGGCGCAGGCCACCGTCGACACGCCAGGCCGCAAGATCCAGGAGATCCGGTACGCGGCGACCCTGGAAAAGAGGCTGTCCAAGAAGGAGATCCTCGACCGGTACCTGAACATCGCCTACTTCGGCGACGGGGCGTACGGCGTCGACGCGGCCGCCCAGACGTACTTCAGCAAGCCGGCGAGCGAGCTGACCCTCCCCGAGGCGGCGCTGCTGGCCGGCCTGGTCCAGTCGCCGGACGCGTACAACCCGGTCAGCGGTGACAAGAACGCGGCGCTGTCGCGCCGTTCGTACGTGCTCGACTCGATGGCCAAGATGAAGGTCATCACCGCCGCGCAGGCCGCGGCGGCCAAGGCCACGCCGCTGACGCTGCACCCGCAACAGCAGCCCGACGACTGCACCTCGGTGCCGAGCGACCACAACGACTGGGGCTTCTTCTGTGACTACCTGCGCCGCTGGTGGGACACCCAGCCGCAGTTCGGCGCGACGGTCACCGACCGCGAACAGGCGCTCAAGCAGGGCGGGTACACCATCGTCACCTCGCTCGATCCGAACATCCAGGCGGTGGCGCTGCGACAGTCGCTGTCGGTCTACGGGTACGACAGCCGCCGTGCGCTCCCGATGGCCGTGGTCCAGCCCGGCACCGGCCGGGTCCTGGCGATGGCCGTCAACCGGCACTACAGCCTCGCCGCCAACCCCGGCGGAGGCACCTACCCGAACACCGTCAACCAGCTTATCGCCGGCGGCGGCGGGGTGAACGGCTACCAGGCCGGCTCGACGTTCAAAATGTTCACGATGCTGGCGGCGCTGTCGCAGGGCCGGCCGCTGAACACCACCTTCGACTCGCCGTCTCCCCTGGTGACGCGCTGGCCGGCCAGCGGCCCCGGCAGCTGCGGCGGCAAGTGGTGTCCGATCAACGAGAGCCCGTCGTGGATGGACGGCCCCCGAACCATGTGGAACGGGTTCGGGCGCTCGGTCAACACGTACTTCGTGTGGCTTGAGGAGCAGATCGGCCCGCAGGCGGCGGTCGCCATGGCGCAGCGCCTGGGTATCACGTTCCGCGCGTCGAGCGACGCGGCGCTGGCCGCGAACGCCGCGTCCTGGGGATCGTTCACGCTCGGCGTGGCGCAGACCACCCCGCTGGACCTCGCCGACGCGTACGCGACCGTCGCCGCGGGCGGCATGTACTGCGCCCCGCTGCCCGTCCTGAAGATCACCGACGCGTCCGGCAACAACGTTCCCGCCGCGGACCCGAGCTGCCACCGGGCGGTGAACGCGGAGGTGGCGACCGCGGCGACCGACGCCGCCCGGTGCCCGGTCGGGCAGCAGTCGGCGTACGGCAGGTGCGACGGCGGCACGGCCACCAACGTCAACGCGATCCTCGGCGGCCGGCCGGTCGCCGGCAAGACCGGCAGCTCCGAAAACAACGCCACGGAGACCTTCGTCGGCTTCACCCCGCAGGTGGCCGCCGCGGCGACCGCCGCCGATCCGGACAACCCCAACGACTACGTGGGCCAGGGGGTGTCGCCATCGGTCAACGCGGCGGTCGCCCGTACCCTCGCCGCCGCGCTGAACGGACAGCCGTACGCGAGTTTCCCCACACCGAGCCGTGCGCTAGCTTTCGGTGCGCAAGCGGGAAGCGCGTCGGCAGGAGGCGATGGGGGTGCGTAGCGCCGCACAAAGCGTTCATCTGGTCGCGGCGAGCGTGGGATTCCTGTCCTACCTGCTGCTGTGGGCGACGGTCATGTGGGGCATGCTCCTCGGCCGTGGCTGGACGATGACGCGGTTCAAGTACGCCAACGTCTACGCCACCCACATGACGCTGGCGCTCATCGCGATGACGCTGGGCTGGGGGCACGCCTTCGCCCAGCTGGCCAACCCGGTCGGCACGGTCCACCTGATCGACGAGTTCGTCCCGTTCGTCAACGGGCACGACCCGGTCGGCATCGGCGTCGGGGTCGTCGCGGTCGAGATCATGACCGCGCTGCTCATCTCGGTGCCGCTGCAGCGCAGGCTCGGCGACCGGCGCTGGCGCAAGCTGCACTCCCTGGCGTACGTGTCGTTCACGCTGCTCGCCGCCCACGTCCTGTTGTCGGGCTCCGACGTCGGGCCGCTGGCGGTGAAGATTCCGGTCATCGGGCTGTGGCTCAGCACGGTGGTCGGCTGGCTCGTCCTGGCCGTCCGTAGGCGCACCGACAGGGCGGCGAGCGGTGGCGCCTACGACGGTGCCTACGACGGAACCGACGACGAACGTGGCCGGACCGGGTCGCGGGTCGCCGGGCCACCGGTCCGGGTGCAGGTCAACCCCGGCAAGTGCGCCCGGTTCGGCTTCTGCGAGCAGGAGGCCCCAGAGGTCTTCCGGCTGCGCGGCGACAGCCGCCTCGACTACCGCCCGTCGGCGCCCGGCGAGTACGCCGAGGTCGTGGACCGGGCGGTGAAGGCCTGCCCGGCGCGGGCGATCATCATGAGCCGGCCGGATCGCGGCAACACGTCCCGCGGCGACACGTCCTGGGGCAAGGCGTCCCGCGACAAGGCGTCCCGCGACAAGCCGGCGCGTCGCGCGCCCCGCGCGCGCCGTGGATCAGCGGGGCGTCCGGCCGACGACGGTGACGACCTGCTCGCTCATGTGATCGACCTGCGCCGGGAGTGACCGACCTGCGCCGGTAGCGATCGGCAGGCGCCGGTAGCGATCGGCAGGCGCCCGGGCAGGGCGGCGCGCGTCCGTCACGGCCGGTCGCCCGTCACACCCCATCGGCCATCGCGCGCAGCGCCTCCACGGTGTTCCAGTTGCGCGCCGTCGCGACCACCTCGGGACGTCCGCGCAGGAGCTCCCGCATCACCAGCTCGGCCAGCCGGCTGCGCCCGGGGCTGACCGCGTACCGCAGGTAGACGGCGCGATCACCGATGCCGAACTCGTCCGGCGGGCAGATGTCGGGTTCGATCGCGGCGGCCCGCTCCGGTTCGGGTTGCTCCGACAGGAAGGCCACGTGCAGCAGCTTCGGCTGTGTCACCGCCGCGGGGAACGGGTTGCCGCCGATGACGGCGGCGAGCTCGGCCCCGGTACGGACGATCACGCCCCGATCGAGATCCAGCTCGCGCCGCAGCGCCTCGCGGATCCGCCCGGCGATCCGATCCTGGTCGTCGTCCTCACTGGTGAGGAGCGCGTTGCCGCTCTGCAGGTAGGTGGAGACGTCGGTGTACCCGAGGGATTCCAGCACCCGCCGAAGGTCGCCCATGGCGAGCTTGCCGTTGCCCCCGACGTTCACCCCGCGCAGCAGCGCCGCGTATCTGCCCATGGCCGGTCCCTCCCGTGCGATCGATCCCCGCCACAGTACGGGAATTGATCGCGGTCGGGGTCAGCGCAGGATGCCGGTGTGCCCGAGCGAGTACCGTCCGGGCTGCGGCCAGACGCACAGGCCGTGCGGCCCGGCGCCGGTGGGGATCCGGGCGATGAGGTGCCCGTCGGTGGTGTCGATCGCGTAGACCTCGCCGTGGTAGCGGCCGGACAGCCACAGCACCTTGCCGTCGGGGGACAGGCCACCCATGTCCGGGCTGCCGCCGCCGGGGATCTGCCACTTTCCCACGAGTGCACCGGTGGCGAAGTCCAGCAGTGACACCGAGCCTTCGCCCCGGTTGCTGATGTACAGGCGCTTGGAGTCGCGGCTGACGTACAGGCCGTGGGCGCCCGCGCCGGTCGGCAGGAGGGTCGGGGTCGTGAACGCGTCGCCGTTGAGCACCCACACCCCGCCCGCGTGCATGTCCGCGACGTACCACGTCCGGCCGTCGGGGGAGATCTTGACATCCTGCGGCATGGAGTCGGGCTGGGGCAGGTGGAGCTTGCCGATGAGCCGGTGGGTGACCGTGTCTATCTTCAGCAGGTCGCCGGAGAACTCGCAGCTTGCGATGAAGTACCGTCCATCGGCGGAGAAGTCGGCATGGTTGACGCCCTCGCAGTCGACGTTCAGCGTGTCGCGCTTCTGGAACGTCTTCGGGTCGACGAAGACGACCTGCCGCATCAGTTCGGCCATGACGACCGCGTACTTGCCGTCCGGGGTGAAGTACAGGTTGTAGGGGTCGTCGACCGGGATCGGCGTGCCGACCTCACCGGTGACCGGGTCGATCGGGGTCAGCGCGTACCCGGGGACGGTGTCACTGTTTATCAGCAGGGTGCTCAGGTCCCAGGACGGCACCACGTGCTCGGGGCTGTGCGGTACCGGCACGGTTTTGATCACCTTGTACGTCGTCGGATCGATCACCGACAGGGTGTCGGCCTTGTTGTTGGGCACGTACACCCGGTACAGGTGGTTCCGCACCTTCGCCGACAGTGCGCCGGGACGATCGGCGGCGTACAGGTCGTCCGCACGCAGTGGTGGCGGCATGCCGGGCAGCAGGTTCGCCGCGGCGGGGGTCGGGCGGACGGATGGGCGGCCGGCCACAGCGGTCCTGTGCTGCGCACGCACCTCCGGCCGGTGAGCGCCACCACCCGCCGGCGAACAGGCGGCCGTGGCGAGCACGGACAGGGCGAGCACGGACTTGGCAAGCGCGGTCATGGTGACGGCGGCGGCGTGGACGCGGCCCGTCCGGCGCCATTTCACCCGCCGTGGCTGCGCCGGCTCCATCCGCGCCGGCTCCACCCGCGCCGGCTCCATCCGCGCCGGCTCCATCAGGACACCAGGTCTGACATCGTGACAGCGCGTAGCCCCTTGTCGCGTAGCCGGTTCAGCAGTTCCGGCATCGCGGCGATCGTCGCGGCGTGGCCGAAGTGCATGCTGACGATCGAGCCGTTGCCGATGGTGTCGGTCACGGCCCGCAACACCGTCGACGGGTCCGGATCGGCGAAGTCCAGTGAGTCGACGTCGTACGACAGACAGACCGGGTAGCCGGCCTGCGCGGCCTGGGCCAGGATCATGTCGGTGGCGTGCCGGGTCTGCGACGGACGGAACCACTTGCCGATCGAGCCGGTCAGCCGCTGCAGCACCGCGGCGCAGGCGCTGATCTCGGCCAGCGCGTCCGACGGGCTCATGGTCGCGATGTCGAGGTGGTTCTGGGTATGGTTGCCCAGCTCGTGACCACCGTCGAGAATCCGCTTGGCCATGGCGGGCTGCGCCTCCAGCCACCGCCCGACAGCAAGGACGGTGACCTTGGCGCCGCCTTGTTCGAGCTCGTCGAGCAGGGCGCGTACCTGGGCCTCGTCGCCATCGCCGTGGAAGGTCAGGGCGACCGCGGGCTTGTCGCGCGGGCCGTGCGTCAGTTCCTTGGCGATCTCGCCACCGGCGATGGTCGTGGCAGATGGCGATCCTGACGGGTTGGTCGCCGGGTTCACCCACGTGGCCGCAGGATGGTCGGCGCAGCCGGCCATCGTGGCGATTCCAACGGCAGCGGTAGCGGCCTTCAGCAGCTTGCGGCGGGTGACCGGCCTACATGGACGGTCGAAGCCGTGATCGGGAGTGTCTGTGCACACGTCGGCCGGTACTTCCCATGCGGCCCCGCTGCTAACCCGATCCGCCCATCGAATGTATCGATGTCGTCTCTGTCGACATCGTTTCTGTCGGCATCGTCGGGCCGGGCGCGCCGTGTCGCTGCCGACCGGCGATTCCTACCGTCGGCTCCGTACGCTGACAGGTGTGATTTTCACCGTCGGCCACGGCGCGCGGCCGATCGACGCGTTCCTCGCCGTACTGCGCTCCGCCGAGGTCGCCGTCGTGGTCGACATCCGGCGATACCCGGGCTCGCGCAAGCATCCGCAGTTCGGCCGTGACGCGCTCGCCCGTGCGTTGCGCGAGCACGGCATCGGGTACGAGTGGCAGGGCGAGGCGTTGGGCGGGCGCCGGTCGCGGCGGCCGGACTCCCGGCACCCGGCGCTGCACAGCGCCTCGTTCGCCGGCTACGCCGACCACATGGACACCGCCGGGTTTCGGGACGCCGTCGACGCGCTCGTCGCGCGGGCCCCCGAAGAGCGGCTGGCCATCATGTGCGCCGAGACATACTGGCGCAACTGCCACCGGATGCTGGTCGCGGACGCGCTGACCGTTCGCGGTGCGACGGTGGTGCACCTCCTCGACGCCGGCCGCAGGGAGGAGCACCGGCTCCATCCGACCATGCGGCGGGGCGCGGACGGCTGGCCGGTCTACGACGTGCCCGACACGTTGCCCGGGCTCGGCTGACCGCGCAGGTGCGCGGCGGGCTAGCTGCGCTTGACCCGGATGACGACCTGGCTGTCGGTCACGCTGTCCAACGAGACCGCCACAGCGCCGGCATCGACGGCGGGCTGGCCGACGGTGAGCGAAAGCCGCTGGCCGGCGACCTCGACCGTGACCTTGTCCCCATCGGTGGCGACGAGCTTGGCCTCGACCCCGAGCACCTTGGTGCTCGCGTTCACGCCCTCTTTGAGGGTGACGGTGCAGCCGTCCAGGGCGCAGTTCGTGTCGCCGCCGTCGGAGCCGCAGCCGGCGACGACGGTGAGGCCGAGCAGCGCGCCGGTCAGGACGGTGGCGACGCGGCGGGTTCGGGGTCGGTTGCGCACCGGACAAGGGTACGGGTCCCTGTCGAGCGGGTCGCCGTCCGCCACGCCGGACCGGCGCATGGGGTCCGGCGCTGCGTGCCGGGGGCTTCCGCGCGCATCTACTCGGTGGTAACTTTCCGGACGGCGGTGGTACTGACCCGTACCACGAGCGCGTTCGCGATCACTCGGTGGGAGCGCAACCGTGACCTTCAATGAGCGGGCACACCATCGGGTGGCTGTCGTCGGCGCGGGCTTCGGTGGCATCGGCGCGGCGGTCCGCCTCAAGCAGCACGGCTATGACGACGTCGTCGTGTTCGACCGTGGTGACGACGTCGGCGGTACCTGGCGCGACAACACGTACCCCGGCTGCGCCTGCGACGTGCCGTCGCACATGTACTCCTTCTCGTTCGCGCCCAACCCCGACTGGTCGCGCAGCTTCTCGGGCCAGCCGGAGATCTGGCAGTACCTGCGTGGCTGCGTGGTCCGGTACGGCGTCGCCGCCAACCTCCGCCTGCGCCACGAGGTGCTGCGCGTGGCGTGGGACGACGCGTCCGGGCGCTGGCTGATCGACACCTCGCAGGGCCCGTACAGCGCGGACTTCCTGGTGGCGGCCGGCGGCCCGCTCGCCGAGCCGTCCCTGCCCGACCTGCCGGGGCTCTCCACCTTCACCGGCGAGATGTTCCACTCCGCACGGTGGAACCACGGCCACGACCTGACCGGGCGCCGGGTCGCGGTGATCGGCACCGGGGCCTCCGCCATCCAGTTCGTACCGGAGATAGCGCCGAAAGTGGCGCACCTGGACCTGTTCCAGCGCACTCCGCCGTGGGTGCTGCCCAGGGGCGACCGTGCGATCACCGAACTGGAGAAGCGCGTGTTCCGGGTGTTCCCGCCGGCGCAGTGGACGGTACGCGCGGGGATCTACTGGGCGCGCGAGACGGTCATGGGGACCGGCTTCCTCCACCCGGCCGTCATGCGGGTGGCGCAGCGGGTCGCCCGCGCCCACCTGCACCGGCAGGTCGCCGACGCGGGCCTGCGTGCGAAGCTCACCCCGCGCTACACGCTCGGCTGCAAGCGGGTCCTGCTGTCCAACGACTACTACCCGGCGCTCACGCGCGACAACGTCGAGGTGGTCACCGATCGGATCAGCGAGGTGCGGCCGAACGGGATCGTCACCGCCGACGGCGTCCTGCACGAGGTCGACACCATCATCTTCGGTACGGGTTTCCACGCCACCGATCCGCCCATGGCCACGTACACCAGCGGGCGGGACGGGCGCACGCTCGACGAGGTGTGGCAGGGCAGCATGCGGGCCTACCAGGGCACCTCGGTGGTGGGCTTCCCCAACCTGTTCATGCTGCTGGGGCCGAACACCGCCCTCGGGCACACCTCGGTCGTGTTCATGATCGAGTGTCAGATCACGTACCTGCTGAGCATGCTGCGGTACATGGACCGCACCCGCACCGACGCGCTCGAGCCGACCCCGTACGCCCAGGAGGCGTTCGTGGCGGACGTCGACCGGCGGATGAAGGGCACCGTGTGGACCGCCGGTGGCTGCAACAGCTGGTACCTCGACCGGACCGGGCGCAATTCGACGCTGTGGCCTGGTTACACCTGGCCGTACTGGATGCGTACGCGCCGGTTCGATCCCGGTGCGTACCGGGTAGTGCCGACTAGGCGGACTCAGACCGTGCAACCGAAGAGCGTGCAACCGAAGAGCGTGGGGGAGGACCGGTGAACCAGTCGTTGGCCGGCAAGGCCGTACTGATCACCGGCGCGGCGCGGGGCATCGGTGAGCACACCGCCCGCCTCGCCGCCGCCCGGGGTGCCCGAGTGGCGCTTGTCGGGCTCGAGCCCGAACGCCTCGCGGCCGTGGCCGCCGACCTCAACGCCGCCTCTCCCGGTGGTGCCTCCTCCGACAGCGCCTCCCTCGACAGTGCCTTCCTCGAAGGCGCCTCCCCCAACGGCGCCTCTCCCGGCGATGTTTCCCCCAACAGCGCGGGCGGACCGCGGCACGTGTGGTTCGAGTGCGACGTCACCGACCAGGCGAGCCTCGACCGGGCGGTGCGCGGCACCGTCGAGGCGTTCGGTGGGATCGACGTCGTGGTCGCCAACGCGGGCGTAGCCAACCGGGGCACCATCGCGGTCGGCGGCATCGAGCCGCTGATCCGGACGATCGACGTGAACCTCATCGGCGTGATGCGCACCGTCGGCGCCACGGTCGAGCACGTCATCGCCCGCCGCGGGTACTTCCTGCTGGTGTCGTCGGCGGCGGCCTTCACGATGCTGCCCGGCATGGCGGCCTACTGCGCGTCCAAAGCCGGTGTCGAGCAGTTCGGCAACGCCATCCGGCTCGAGCTCGCGCACCGCGGCGTCGGGGTCGGCACCGCCCATCCGTCCTGGATCGACACCGATCTGGTTCGCGACGCCGCGGACGACCTGCCCGAGTTCCGCGAATCACTGCGCAAACTGCCATGGCCGCTCAACTCCTTCACCTCGGTGGAGGCGTGTGCGAACGCGTTCGTCGACGGCATCGAACACCGGCGCCGTCGCATCTACGTGCCGCGCGCGGTGGCGGCGGTGCAGGCGCTGCGCACCCTCGCGACCGGTCCGCTCGCCGACGCCATCATCGGTCGCGCCGCACGCTACTCCGTGCCGCGGATGGAGGAGCAGGTACGCAAACTCGGCCGGGCGTTCGGCGCGAACACCCCGACGCCGACAGCCGCCGAGGAGGGGAGCGGAGCGTGAGCATCGACCTCGCGTACGAGCGGCGCGGAGCCGGGGATCCGCTGGTCCTGCTGCACGGTATCGGCCACCACTGGCGGGCCTGGCTTCCGGTCTTCGACCGGCTGGCGGAGGCGCACGACGTGATCGCCGTCGACCTGCCCGGGTTCGGCCGGTCGCCGATGCCGGCGCCCGGCCGCCCCCACGACATGCCCCGCATCGTCGGCGACCTCCGCACCTTCTTCGCCGACCTCGGGCTCGACCGCCCGCACGTGGCCGGCAACAGCCTCGGCGGTGCGATCGCCCTCGAACTCGCCGCCGGCGGGCACGTCGCGTCGGCCACCGCGTTGTCGCCGGCCGGCTTCTGTACGCCGCGCCAGCTCCGCTGGGCGGTCAACGTCCTGCGCGCCCACCGGTACGCGGCACATCTGCCGGAGCCGGTGATCCGCCGGATGCTGGCAGTCGAGGCGCTGCGGGCCGTGTCGTTCGGCATGCTGCTCGCGCGGCCCCGGGGCATCAGCGCCGAAGCCGCGCTCGCGGACTCCCTCGCGCTGCGCAACGGCCGCGCGTTCGAAGCGGTCGCCCGGGCCGGCCTGCGGTACCGGTTCCAGGGAGCGCCGACAGCGCCGGTCACCGTCGCCTGGGGCACCAGGGACCGCATCCTGCCGTACCGGCAGTCCGCGCTGGCCCGCCGGCTGCTGCCCGAGGCGCGGCACGTCGACCTCTGGGGCTGCGGGCACGTGCCGATGCATGACGACCCGGAACTCGTCACCTCGGTCATCCTCGCGACCACCGGCGCCAGGGTTTCTGACGCGACAGCCTGAGGACGGGTCCCACACCCTATCCCCGGCATCTCGAAGAAGATCATCGGGTTGTCGCGGGCGGTACGCACCGGCTCGCCCATCCCGAGCTCCCGCTTGATCTCGCCGAGCTGCCGGAACACTTCGGGAGCCCGTGCGGGTGCCGCCGTGAAGTACCCGACGCCGCGCGCGGCCAGCCAGCGCAGGATCACGGCGCCTTCGGTGAACGGCAGCGGCCGGCGGCGGTGGAAGACGTCGTGCACGCTCACCGGGGTGCCGGCGGGCACGCGCGGAAAGAGATTGTCGAGGTACCAGCGCGCGAACCGGGCGCTGTGCGCGGCGTCGATGAACAGGTAGTCGGTGCAAAGGTGGTCGATGCGCAGGTGGTCGACCAGCCGACGGCAACGCCCACGCTGGCCGCTGACCTCGGCTGGATCAGATGCGATGAGAACGTCGAGAGCGGGCTCTCCTATCGAAACTGACCCCGACGGTAGTGGCTTAGCGGCCGCGCAGTTGGAGGCTGGCGGCGAGCGCGGTCAGGACTGCGATGATGAGGATCAGCAGGGTGAGGCGTACGGCTCGGCGTCGGCGGGGTGCCGGTGTCGGCTGGTTTGTCGGGTCCGGTGTGGTCATGGGGTTCACACCTCCTGGACCGGGTCGGTGGCCAGTGGGGCGGCCGGTGTGGGCGTGCGGCGCAGCAGGTAGCCGGCGAGGGCGGCGGCGGCCCAGCCGACCATTGCGATGATCAGGGTCCCGACCAGGAGGTCGAGGAAGTTGTTGCCGAGGCGCTCATTGACCGTGCCGCCCACCGTGCCGCCGCCGGCCGCATCGGGTGGCCCGCCGCTGCCGAGGATGGCGACCGCGACGGTGCCGTACAGCAGTTGCAGCAGCCCGGCGCTGAGGGCGGCCAGGCGGGCGACGCGGCGCCCCGCGGCCGGGTCACGGCGCCACAGGGTGCCGGCGGCGCCGATCGCGGCGGGTACCGCGATCACCCGTACCCACTGCTGCCAGGGACTCGGGATGAAGGTGACCTGGTCGAGTGCGGTGAACCCGGCCATGCTCAGCCCAACCATGGTGGCGAATACACCGCCGAGCAGGCCGGGCAGCGCGATACCGGGCCGGCGCAGCAACGCGCTGGCACCGAGCAGGTAACCGCCGCAGATGATCAGGACGACCGCGAGTGAGATCCAGCCACCGACGCCGAGCTGATAGTGGACGGTCAGGCCGGCGTAGATGGTGAAGCTGGCCGCGGTGATCCCGATCGCGGCCCAGAGGCCGACGGCGGCGCGGCCCCAGGGCGGCAGGATCAGCGCGGCGCCGGCACAGCCGAGCGCGAAGCGCATCCGCCGCCGCCGTCCGTCCAGGTGGCCGAGTTCGCCGAGCATGGCGTGACCCCACTCGGCCCGCTGGGGAGATAGCAGGCTGACCGCCCAGCGCAGCAGTCGCAGCGGCGCGTCCTCGGTCGGGCCGTCCAGGAACCGGCGCGGGTTGCGGCGGTACAACGCGACCGCCACCGCGATCGGCGTCACCAGGAACACGATGAAGAACGGCATTACGCCTCACTCAAGCGGCGGTGGGGGTGGGCGGCGCTGCGGTCGCGGCGCGCGGCGGTCAGGGCGGCCACGAACTCGCGCCCGGCGCCGGTCAGGCGGTACAGATGCCGGGGCGGCCGGCTGCCGACGCCCGGCTCCCACGAGGTCTCCAGCAGGCCACGGTCGGCCAGCCGGACCAGGATCGGGTAGAGCGAACCCGATTTGAGGTGCACCTCGGTGGCCAGGTCGTAGCCGTAACGCCACCGGGCCGGGTCGGCGGCCAGCGCCCGCAGGACGTTGACAGTCTGTGGCGATGGGCGCCGGTTACGCTGCACGAGCGATAACTCTACTCATGTAGCTATAACCGTCAAGAGACGCTACCGGCCAGCTGGATCAGAATCACTGAGCAGGATCAGGAACGGATCAGATCCAACAAGAACCGACATCAGAACCACCCACAGAAAGCCGCGGAGTAGCACGCACGTTCTATGTCGTTCGCTGGTGATGCCAGTCGTCAGAGGTGGGGCTCTTCGGCGAGAAGGGTGTGAGGTGGCGCGCGTGCGCTAGGAATGTCGGGGTGGCGGACGGACCATCGGTCGGACGTGCTGGCTGGGGCATGGCGACGGCGACCGCGGCCTCACGGGTGACCGGCTTCGTACGCGTACTGGTGCTTGCCGCCGCGCTCGGCTTCGGCAGCCGGTTGCTGGACAGCTACAACGTGGCGAACACGCTGCCGAACACGGTGTATGACCTGGTCGCCGGTGGGGCCATGGCGGGCGTCGTCGTGCCGTTGTTGACCCGAGCCGCACTGACCGATCACGACGGCGGTGTCGGCTACGCCCAACGGCTGCTGTCGTTGCTGGCCTATGGCCTCGGCTTCGTGACCGTACTCTCGGTGCTGCTGGCGCCGTACCTCGTGGATCTGTGCGCGCCCGGATTCACCCCGGATCAGCGTCAGCTGGCCGTCGTGTTCAGCCGGTACTTCCTACCGCAGATCCTGTTCTACGGTCTGAGCGCCGCAGCCGGTGCTGTGCTCAATATCCGCGGTCGGTTCGCCGCGCCGACGTGGGCGCCGCTGGTCAACAACGTGGTCGTCATCGCGGTCGGGTCGACCTACCTGGCCGTCGGCGGTGCCACAAGTGTTCCCGCACTGACCCCGGCCGAGGTGCTGTTGCTCGCCGTCGGGACCACCAGCGGAGTGATCGCGCAGATGGCGCTCGTCGTACGGGCTCTGGCGCGCAGTGGGTTCCCGCTACGGCTGCGATTGGACCCGCGTGGCATCGGCGTGCGACGTATCGGCCGCCTCGGTGGCTGGGTGCTGCTGTCGGTGGCTGCGGCGCAGCTACTGTCCACGGTCGCCAACAGGATCGCCTCCACCGCCGGCGCGGGTGCGGTCAGTGTCTTCCAATACGCGTACACGTTGTTCCAGTTGCCGTACGCGGTCGTGGCGTTGTCGTTGATGACCGCGATTCTGCCCCGGCTGAGCCGTCATGCGGCCCACCGCGACTACCCGCAGCTCATCGACGGTCTGTCCCGCAGCTTACGGCTGACCGGCGCGGTCCTCGTCCCCGTCGCGGCAGCGATGGTGGCGCTTGGTCCGTACCTCGCCGTTCTGTTGTTCGCCCACGGACACAGCGATCCCATGGCCGTCAGCCTGCTCGGTGCGACGGTGGCAGCCTTCGGACTCCTGCTGCTGCCGTTCACCGGCTACATGATCCTGCTCCGTGGGTTCTACGCCCTTCAGGACACCAGGACACCAGCGTTGGTCACCACCTTCGTCAGCGTCGTCGGGATCGGTGGTTGCCTCGCCGCCCGCAGGTTGCTCGCCGGTCATGACCTCGTCGTCGGCCTGCCTGCCGCGTACGCGCTGGCCTACGCCTGCGGCCTGGTCGCCGCAGGGCTGCTGCTACGCCGCCGCATGGGGCGACTCGACGGTCGTCGCGTGGCCCGCAGCTACACGCGGATGACGGTCGCGGTCATCGTGGCGGTGGGCGTTGCCGCCACGGTCGCGCACGTCACCGCACCACACGTCGGAACCGGATGGGCCGGCTCGTCGGTCATCCTCGCCGCGGCGGCCCTGGCCGGCGCGGCGAGCTACGCCGCCGTGGCCCGACTGGTTCGCCTCGGCGAACTGCGTGAGATCGTCGTCGCGACGTTCGCCGGCTTCCGCGCAACCTGAGCGTGACCGCGGTCCGAAGGGGCGTATCAACGACAAAGAGTCCTATCAACGACACACGGCCGGCGCGACTACCCGCCTGGTCGTTCGACCGGCTGTTCCGTCTTCGGGCGGGCGCGGAGGTGCGCGCGTTCGCCCTGCGCGCCGAACAGGCTGAGAAACTCGACCGGGGCGGCGTCGGCGGCGCCGAACCAGTGCGGTACCCGGGTGTTGAACTCGGCCGCTTCGCCTGGTGAGAGCACCAGATCGTGTTCACCGAGGACGAGCCGCAGCCGTCCGTTGAGGACGTAGAGCCATTCGTAGCCCTCGTGGGTCTGCGGGGCGGGCTCTCTCCGGTGACTGCTGGCCGGGATCACGAGCTTGTACGCCTGAATGCCGCCGGAGCGCCGGGTCAGGGGCACCATCGTCATGCCGTGACGGGTGACCGGGCGCAGGTGGATGCGTGGATCTCCGGTGGGTGGGGCGCCGACGAGTTCGTCGAGCGTGACGCCGTGAGCTCTGGCCAAGGGGAGCAGTAGCTCGAGGGTCGGCCGGCGGGCGCCGGACTCCAGCCGGGACAGGGTGCTCACCGAGATGCCGGTCGCTGCCGACAGGTCGGCCAGCGTGGTGTCGCGTTGCCGGCGCAGCGCGCGTAGCCGGGGTCCGACCACACCGAGCACCCGGTCGAGGTCGCTGTCCATGTCACCAGTTTGCCAGATCAGCAACGTAGTTTGCAGCAGCGGCTGCCGGGCCTGCATGGTCGTCGTGGAGGTGGTCACGATGACCGAGCGGCTGCGGGACGGCTATGGCAGGGACGGGTACGGCAGGGACGGGCACGGCAGGGACGGCTATCGCAGGGACAGCTATGACGTGGTGGTGGTCGGTGGCGGCGCTGCGGGGTTGAGCGGGGCGTTGATGTTGGCGCGGGCGCGGCGGTCGGTGGTGGTGATCGACGCGGGCGCGCCGCGCAACGCCCCCGCTGCGGGCGTGCACGGGCTCCTGGCCCGCGACGGGATGCGGCCGACCGACTTGCTGGAGCGCGGCCGGGCGGAGGTCCGTGGCTACGGCGGTCGCATTGTGCCCGGTGAGGTGGGCGCCGTGGCCCGCGATGACGACCGGTTCGCGGTGACGCTGGTCGACGGCCGGACGGTCCGTGCGCGGCGGCTGCTGGTGGCCACCGGGCTGGTCGACGAGCTGCCGGACGTACCGGGGCTGCGCGATCGCTGGGGCCGGGACGTGGTGCACTGCCCGTACTGTCATGGCTGGGAGGTTCGTGACCGGGCCATCGGTGTGCTGGCAAGCGGACCGTTGGCGGTGCATCAGGCATTGCTGTTTCGGCAGTGGAGCGCCGACGTCACGTTTTTCTCCCACACCGCGCCGCCGCCGACCGACGAGGAGGCGGAGCAGTTGGCTGCCCGTGGCATCAGCGTGGTGGACGGTGAGGTGGCGTCGCTGGAAATCGTGGAGGACCGGCTCACGGGAGTACGACTGAGCGACGGCACGGTGGTCGGCTGCGAGGTGTTGGCGGTGTCGTCACGGATGGCGGCGCGCGCCGACTTCCTGTCGGCGCTCGGGCTGCGGCCGGCGGAACATCCGGCCGGGGTGGGCGAGCACATCCCCGCCGACCCGACCGGCCGAACCGACGTGCCCGGGGTTTGGGTCGCGGGCAACGTCACCGATCTGGCGGCCCAGGTCGGTACCGCCGCGGCGGCGGGCGCTACCGCGGCGGCCGCGATCAATGCCGACCTGGTCGCCGAGGAGACCCGCCAGGCGGTCGCCGCCTACCGGGACCCGATCTCTGCCGCGCCCGGAGCGCATCCGGCCTGACCTGTGAGCGAAGCGGCTCCATCGACAGGGTGCGTGAGCACGGACCGGGCGGTGGCGCCGCTGCGCGCGCGACTTCGAGGGGCACGTGAGTTCATGGCCGGCGCGGATACCGGCTGAGCTGTCACAGGCCGGTACTCGGGTCCGGCACCGTGACCGGCGCCGGCGTCGGCGCGCCGAACACCGTCGCCACCGTGTCGCTGACCGCCTGCACCCCGGCGTCGATCGTGCCGCTGCCCGGTGGCAGGTGGTACATCACCGCCACCACGTACCGGGCGTTCGGCCCGGCGAAGCCCACCGTACTGGTACACCAGTGTTTTCCGCCCGGGTCCGACTCGATCGACCAGCCGTCCTTGGTGCCCGGCTGCTGCGCCGGCCCGGCCGCCCACACACCCCACTGCTGGATCGTGCCGACGTGGCGCATCGCGTTCATGATGTAGTCCCGGTCGGTCGCGTTGAGCTTCTCCAGCACGTACGACATCAGCCGCTGCAGATCCTCGGCCGAACATTTCATGAACCCCCAGTACCGGGGGAAGCCGGGCACGAAGGTCAGGCCCGTCATGCCGTACACCTGTTGGAAGCGGGGCACCATCGTGTCTTTGCCGTAGCGCTTCCACAGCGCGTCGGCCGCGTCGTTGTCCGACGTGCTGAACATGGCCGCGATCTGCTGACGGGCCGTGGAATCGACGGTCACCTCGCCGGCGCGGGCGCGCTCCAGCACGCTGGTCGCGATCGCCAGCTTGATCGTGGAGCTGGTCCACATGACGTGGTCGGTGGTGCCCGCCCGCCATACGGCGCCGGTCTGCCGGTCCCGGACGATGATTCCCAGGTACCCCGGCTTGCTCTTGACCAGGGCGGTGGCGGCATCGAAGCGGCGCTGCTGGTCGCAGCCCCACTGCCCACAGGAGGCGGCCGCGTCGCGGCTCGCCGACGGCGTCGGCGAGCCAGGCGTCGCCGACGCGCTACCCGCCGTGGGCGACCCACCGGCGGAAGCCGACGGCAGGTGGCCGGCGCTGACCCATTTCACCTGCGCACCTTTCGTCTGTCCACCGGCGCAGCCGCTGAGCGGCACCGCCAGGCTGAGCAGCACCGCCAGGCTGAGCAGCACCGCCAGGCTGCGAAATACCGCCAGGCTGGGCCCTTTCGCCGTGACCGGTCCGGTGATGGGTGTCCGTCGCCTCGTCACCCGGCGAGACTACTGCCCGCGTCTCCAGCCCGCGTTGAGGAACGCCACACAATCGGAGACGGCCGGGTACCAGCCATCGGGGCCGTGCCCACCGGGCGGGTGGACCACCGTCACGTTGACCGAGTGTCGCGTGAGGATCGCGGCGAACCGGTCGGCTTCGCCGTGGATGGATCCCACCGTCAGCGGAGTGTCCTCATCGGCTCCTTCGACCAGGAAGAACCGCAGTTGGCGGGAGGTGACGTCGGAGACGAGCCGATCGGGGGCGTGCGCGGGGCTGTCGGCGCCGAAGACCCCGTCGGGGTCGTCGGCGTGGAAGTAACCGCCAAACGAGGCGACCTGGCTGTACAGGTCCGGGTGGCGCAGTGCCAGGACGGCCGCCCCGTACCCGCCCATGGAGAAACCGGCGATCGCGCGCAGTCGGGCGCTGCGCCGGTGATTGCCCTCGGTCTGCTGGATGACCGGCCCGGTGAGGAAGGACTCGAGCGCGAAGCGGCCGCTCGCGTCGTCGCCCCACTCGGTGTCCCAGGTACCGGCCCGTCCGTCGGGGGCGGCGACGACGAACGGCACGCCTGTGCGGCACATGGCCGCGTCGAGTGCGCCGACCTGGTCGTTGAGCGTGGCCTCCGGGTCACCCGGGTACCCGTGCAGCAGGTACAGCACCGGCAGGTCGGCGCGATCGGTGCCCGCCGGATGGTGGATCCACACCCGCCGCTCACCGTCGGGGGCGCTCGCGTCGGGTACGGAGGCGATCCGGTCCCAGCCGCGGGAGCAGACGCCTGCGGGTCGCGCCCGGCCGGTCCCGTGCAGCAGCGCCCCGGCGACCGTGGCGACGAGGCAGAGCGCCACCGCGGGGCTCAGCCTGCGGGCCGTCCGCGCGAGATGGGGGAGGAGGCGGCGTGCCGGTGTACGTCGCATCGGTGTACGTCGCATCGGTGAACGTCACACGCGCGGCCCGTGGCGGCTCAGCGCAGCCCGGCGTCGGCGCTCAACCCCGGCAGGACCCTGGCGAACGCGTCGCTGGCGAACTGCCAGTTGTGACCGCCGATCCCGGTGAACTGATGCACCTTCAGGCCTCCTTTCGCCGCCGCCGCCGCGAGCTTACGCGCCACCGCCAGCTTGTCGGGGTCGTTGATGCCGGCGGCGAACCAGCCCGTCATTCCCGCGTAGTGGCGGCTACGTAGCAGCCGTACCGGGTCGTGGTCCTCCATCGCCGCCTTCGACCCGCCGAACAGCGCCAACCGGGTGTGTTCCCGGTTGCCCAGATTAGGCCATTGGTCGCCGGCGAGATCGACGAAATGCCGGAAGACGTCCGGGTGTCCGAGCGCCAGGTCGAGCGCGCAGGTGCCGCCGGCCGAGAACCCGGCGATCCCCCACCGGCCGGGGAACTGCGGCACGCGCAGGGTCCTGGTCACGAACGCCGGGACGTCGGTGGTCAGGTAGGTTTCGGCCTTGCCCCGCGGGCCGTCCACACACTCGGTGTCGCCGGTGGCCGAGCCGTTCTGGTCGACGAAGAGCAGGATCGGTGCCCGGCCGTGGTGGGTGGCGGCGTACGCGTCAGCCGTCGCCATGGCCCGTCCGGAGGTCGGCCACTGCATCGGGCTACCGGGCGCCCCGGACAACATGACGATCACCGGCAGCTTGGTACGCGCCGACGTGAAGTACGCCGGCGGCAGGTAGACGCTGCCGGGCCGGTGGGCGAAGTGCGACCTCGTGGCCGGCGGGTCCAGCGCGACGAGCATCCCCTTGTTCCGGGCGAGGAAACCGCGGGGCGGAAGCGGTCGGGAATCGCCCAGCGCTCCCCGGAAGGGTGCCCTGCCGCCACGGATGTGGCCCTCGAGGAACCGACCGTCGATCAGCCGCGTGTGTCCGAGCAGATCGCCGACGGTCGGCCAGACCCCGTACTCGTTGTTGATCAGTAACAGCGCGCCGCTGAGCGTCAGCGGCACCGCTGCGGCGGCCGCGGCCCGGCGCAGCGCTCCCGGCGCCGTCGCGATGGCCGGGAGTCCGATCAGCGCGGCCAGAGCGAGGAAGACCCACAGGGCGAAGGAAGGGGGGTACGGCTCCACGACCGTGCCCGTCAGCCGCAGGATGGCGGCGGCGGCTCCGGTCAGCACGGCAGCGGCCAGCATGACGACCGGCAGTCGGACGGTCAGCCAGCGCCGTGGCCTGGAAGCCCCCCGTCTGGAAACCCAGGAGCCGATCAGCGCGAGCGCCGCCAGCACTTCGAGTGTGGGGGCGAGGGCCGGTCCCAGCAGCGGGATGCCGTCGAACCGACCGGCGCGCGCCGCCCGTACGGTCAGGATCGCCGCCACCGTGATCACCGACAGCCCGATCATCAGTGCCGTGACCGCCGGCACCGTGATCCTGCGGGCCGGAACGGCCGCGGGAACGGTCGCCGGATCGGTCGTCCGACCGGGTGCGGCCGCGCCACGCCGGGCCGGGAGCACACGCGCTGCGGCACGGCGCATGAGCCGGGCGGGGAGCCCTCGTGTCCTGCTCGGGGCAGCGGGGCGCTCAGGTGGCGCGACCTGCCCGCGATCCGCCGTGGTCGGTGGGCGGGTCGGCTTATCGGCGAAGGGACGCTGGCTCACCGCCTCCATGATGGCGCTCCCTGTCGACCCCTGCGCACCGCAAACGGGTCGCCGGGGTGGCGCAGGAGGGGTCGCACGCAGATGGCGTCACATCACGCATCCGGCGCAGTAAGCACAGAAGGTTCCTTTCGCTCATACGGGTGCAGCAACCGGTATGACCGGCATCACCAATGCTGTTGGTCACGAGATCAACACGCTGCGTGTGCGGAATGTGCCGGTTAGGGTCAAGTCACACCAGAACCACCGGGCCCGCCCGGCCGCCCCTGTCCCCCGCGTTGGAGCCATGAAGCCACCGAAGAACCACCGGTGCGGAAAGCACGTCGTCATCGCCAACCCCGCCTCGCAGATTCCGGTCTGGGTGGCCTGCGGGGTCCACCGCGCCGGCGAGCGGCAGATCCGTGACCGCTTCGACACGATCGTCCGACTGGAGTTCTACGGCGAAGAGATCCTGCGGCTGGGGTGGACCGTTCAGTACGGGATGCTCGACCGCTAGCTCGTCGATCGCCTCGTCGATCAGCTCGTCGGTCGGCTTGTCGATCGACTACGGCGGCGGGGCCGCCGAGGTGATGCGCTGCCGGAGTGCGGGTTCGTCGGCCGGCGCACAGCGCAGGAGCACGACCAACCGGTCCGGCTCGCGGGTGGCTACTCCGCGCAGGACGGCCAGTAGCGTGCGTAACTGCGCCTGCGGCTCGTCGGCCAGCAGGTGGACGGCGTCGTCGACCACGACCGTCAGGGGCGCCTCTGCGACGAGATCGGCCAGGCTGTCGGCGAGGGCGTCCCAGTTGCGGCCGAAGTACTCCGGCAGTGACAGCCGCGCCGCCCACTCCGAGAACAGGCCCGCTCGACTGCGACATGCCCGCCCCTGTACGTGGACGGCGCCAGCGTGAGCGGTGCCAGCGTGGACGGCCCGGTCCGGCGGTGCGCCGGTCGACAGGCGCAGCCAGGGTGCGAATGAAGATGGCGTCACAGCTTGTAGAAGTCGGCGTAGTGGTCGGGCGAGTACCAGGTCGTCCCGGTCGACCGGTTGACGACGATCCGGTACGCGTCGCGGTGTGCTCCGTAGGGCCTGGGGTAGACGTCGTACTCGTAGTAGGTCGCGCCTGACGGCAGTTGGCCCTCGTAGTTGTTGTACTGCCCGCCGGCGAAGTTGTACTCACCGTCGCTCCAGTGGTACCAGCCGCGCGAGGTGGGGAAGCCGAGGCTCTGCCAGCCGCTGCGGGCGGTCCGGGCGTCGGCGCAGCCCGTGATCGTGCACGAGCTGTGCGCGGCGGCGAAGGCTCGCGCGGCGGTCGGGGGCGCCGCGACGGCCGGGCCCAGCAGCGCGGCGCCTACCAGGACGATCGTCAGGGCGACCGACCGGGCGAGCGTTGCCATGAAGCGGAGCCGGCGGGCCGGCGTCAGCCGCTGCGGGTGGGCGGCGGGGGTGGTGTGAGCGGTCACGGAGACCTCCGGTGCCGAGGGCTGGCCCGGGTGCGGGCCATATCACGAAACAGTCTTAATAGATTCTCTGTTGTCGATGTGAACGGGCGGAACACCCTCGGCGGAATATTCATTGACCGTGAACGAATGATTGGCCGTGGCCGAATGATCGACCGTCCGGCGCCGTGTACGGGCGGCAGCGCTGACCCGGGCCGCTTACGATCGACCGGGAGCTCCGACGGAGAGTGTCGACGGGGAGCTCGGTGCGCGGTGACCGCGACGGGGGCACGCCAATGATCCTGGTGACCGGAGCGACCGGGAACGTCGGCCGTCAGGTGGTCGACCAACTGCTGGAAGCGGGCGAGCGGGTGCGCGCCACAAGTCGTGACCCGGCGCGTGCCGGACTGCCGGCAGAGGTCGACGTGCGCCGCGCCGACCTGCGCGATCCGGACACCCTGCCGGCCGTACTGGACGGGGTCGACCGTGCCTACCTGTTTCCGGTTCCCGGGCAGGTCGGCGGGTTCCTCGCCGCCGCCCGCAAAGCCGGGTTGCGCCGGATCGTCCTGCTGTCGTCGCAGGCGGTGACGTTCGACCCGCGTGACGTGATCGGGCGGGCGCACGCCGAGTACGAGCGCGCGGTGGAGGAGTCCGGCCTGGCCTGGACCTTCGTGCGGCCCGGCGCCTTCATGGCCAACGACCTGGCGTGGGCGCCCGCGATCCGCGCCGACGGTGTGGTCCGGGCGCCGTACGGCCGGGCGGCCACCGCGCCGATCCACGAGCGCGACATCGCGGCGGTCGCGGTGCGGGCGCTGCTCGACGACGGGCACGCCGGCAGGGCGTACGAGCTGACCGGCCCCGAGTCGTTGACGGCCGTCGAACGGGTACGGCTCATCGGCGCGTCGATCGGCCGCGACCTCCGGTACGAGGAGCAGCCGCCCGACGAGGCACGGCGACAGATGGCCACCCACACGCCACCGGCGATCGTCGACGCCGTGCTGTCGATCCTGGCTTCCGCCGTCGGCGCGGGCGCGCCGGTGCTGCCGACGGTCGAGGAGGTCACCGGTCGACCGGCCGCCTCGTACACCCGGTGGGTCGGCGACCACGCGGCCGATTTCCGCTGACGCCGTCTCCGACACGCCGCTGACCTCGGCATACCGTCCGTGACCCGGAGCAAACCGACCCGCTAGGGTGGGCAGTCCCGGACTGGAGAAGAGACGGTCCGGAGAGGAGACGGTGAGGCGTGAGCGACGACAGTGAGATCCGGGTCTTTCTCGTCGACGACCACCGGGTGGTGCGTACCGGGCTCGTCTCCTATCTGGCCACCGAGCCCGGCATGACGGTCGTCGGTGAGGCCGGCAACGGCCGGCAGGCCCTCGACGAGATCGCCGTGCTCGCCAACCACGGCCGGCTTCCGGACGTGGTGCTGATGGACCTTCAGATGCCCGGGATGGACGGCATCGAGACGACCGCGGCGATCAAACAACGGTGGCCGGACGTCGAGGTCGTCGCCGTCACCTCGTTCGTGGAGGAGACGAAGATCCGCGGGGCGCTGGCGGCCGGCGCGGCCGGCTACCTGCTCAAGGACGCCGACGCGGGAGAGGTCGCCGATGCCGTCCGCGACGCCGTCGCGGGCGAGGTCCACCTCGACCCGGCGGCGGCGAAGGCGCTGACCGCCGCGCTGCGGGCGCCGAGGTCGGCCGCCGACTCGCTGACTCCCCGCGAGCGCGAGGTGCTCGTGCTGATCGCGGAGGGCGGCACCAATCGCCAGATCGCCAAGCACCTCGGGGTCGCCGAGCGCACCGCCCGCACGCACGTGTCCAACATCCTCGGCAAGCTCGGGCTCGCCAGCCGTACCCAGGCCGCCATGTGGGCCGTCAAGGAAGGCCTGGTGGCGGGGCGGGAGCCGGCGTGACGACCGATGACCGAACGGCCCCGCCGCCGGCGTGGGGGCCGATGGCCGCGGTGCGGGCGTCGGTGCACAGCACGTCGATGCCGTCCGAACCGGTCATCGAGCCGGTCCCGGTCAGCGACGCGAGCCTCGACGCCCAGTTGCTGGCGCTGTTCTTCGACCGGGTTCCGATGGGGGTCGCGGTATTCGGCACCGACATGCGGCTGCAGCGGTGCAACAAGACGTGGACGGCGTTCTACGCGCACTACATGGGTGTGCCGGCCGAGTACACCGCGCCGGGCCGACACGCGTTCGAGCTGATGCCGGGCAACGAGGACGACCTGGTGCGGCTGTTCGAGGTGGCGCTCGCCGGTCAGGTGCTGCGGCAGGCTGCGCAGCGGATCGTTGTGGACGATCTCGAAACGTACTGGGACGTCGTGTTCGCGCCGCTGTTCGCCGACGGGAAGGTCGTCGGCGTCGTCGACATCATCACCGACGCGACCGACCGCGTGCTCGCGTTCCGCCGGCTCGAAGACCGCATCAGCGCCTTCACCCGGATCGCGGCCGGCATGACGGTCGACCAGCCGTTGGAGGTGACGCTGCGCGAGGTGGCGGCGGCGGTGAAGCGTACGACCGCCGCGGTCGGCTGCGCGGTGCTGGCCTGGGCTGACGCGAATGCCGACGGGCCGGTCGCCTATGTCGACGCAGCGGCCGGCGACGGGTACCCGGCCGCCCTGGTGGCGATGTGGCAGCAGGTCCGGCCCGCCGTCACCGACGCCGCCGCACTGCCCCGGCTGGAGGTGCACCGCGGGTTCCGCGGCGGCGCGCTGGCCGACGAGCGGTTCGCCGTGCTGCACGGGTACTGGCGGGACGGCGGCTGGGACGACCTCGTCGTCGTCCCGCTGACCTCACAGGGCCGTGGCTTCGGCGAGCTGTACGTGTTCCTGCCCGACGGCTACCGGCTGGCCGAAGACGACGAGGCGTACCTGACCGCGCTCGCCGACCAGGCGGCGGTCGCGGTGCAGAACGCCTCCCTGTTCGGGACCGCCGCGCAGAACGCGACGCTGATGGAGCGGCAGCGGCTGTCGCGCGAGCTACACGACTCGGTCAGCCAGGCGCTGTTTTCGATGACGCTGCACGCCCGCGCCGCCGAGCGGCACTTCGCCGCGGCGGGGCTCGCCCCCGACGCGCCCGCGGCCGCCGAAGTCGCGAAGCTGCGCGAACTGACCGCGGGCGCGCTGGCCGAGATGCGGGCGCTGATCTTCGAGCTGCGTCCGGGCGCGCTCGCGGAGGAGGGCTTCGCGGCGGCGCTGGGCAAGCAGGCGGCCGCGATGGCGGCGCGCGAGCAGCTTCCGGTCGAGGTGGTGGCGCCCACCGAACGGGTTGCGCTCGCGCCCGCGGTCGAGGAGCACCTGTACCGGCTGGCGCTCGAAGCCCTGCACAACGCGCTCAAGCACGCCGGAGCGTCGCGTCTGCGGGTCACCATCACCGCCGGGGACTCGACGGTGAGCGTGGTCGTCGACGACGACGGCATCGGGTTCGACCCCACCGTGGCGCGCCCCGGGCATCTCGGGCTGCAGACGATGCGTGACCGGGCGGCGGCGATCGGCGGGACGCTGCGGATCGACGCGGCCCCGTCGAAGGGGACGCGGGTGACCGTCGTCGCTCCGACGGCCTGACGGGTGCCGTAGCGGGCTCCTCATCGGTGTGTCCTATTCGGCTGCGACTGCCGTGGCTAGAGCCTGCGGCACCGTCCGCGGCAGGTCGTATGCCGGTGACCTGACCGACGAGCAGTGGGCGCTGCTGGGACATGTGTTCAGCGCGCTGCATCGCGACCATCCTGCGTCACCTGTCAGCCGGCCGTGCACGCCGCCGCCCGGTCCCTCTCGCCACGTGCACGTCAGCCGCTCCTTGCACATTCATCGCGGGACCAACGCGATCAACCATGCCGAAGGCGAGTGCGTCGTCTCGACAGGTGGCGTCCTACAGTCCGAGATTGGCGTCTCAGACTGCGGACACCCTTGTGTATCGTGGTGGACATGAAAGCCAACGAGGGACACCAGCCGAAAGCCCCGCGAGCTGATGGCCCGACGAACCCGAGTGCGGGATGGCCGCCGTTCGTAGACACGATCGGCGACCTCGGCCCCGGGACGGTCCTCGTCGACGTGAGATGGGGTGCCGAGGGCCGCCCGGGGCGCGACGCGTACCGTGCGGGGCATCTGCCCGGAGCCGTTTTCTGCGACTTCGAGGCCGACCTGTTTGCACGTATCGGCGGTCACCCCGCGGGGCTGCCAGCTCCCGAGGATCTGGCAGCGATGCTCGGCCGGCTCGGGATCGCGACAGACACCCCGGTGGTGGCCTACGACGACCTCGGAGGCGTCGCTGCGGCCCGGCTGGTGTGGATGCTCCGCGCCCTCGGGCAGCCGGCAGCCGTCCTTGCGGGCGGCCTCGCTGGATACGCGGGGACACTCGACACCGGTGATGTCACACCCGTCGCGCGCGCGATCGAGGCGCGGCTGTGGCCGGCGAACCGCGTCGCCGACCTCGCCACCGCCGTGTCCCCGGACGTTCGCCTCGTGGACGCGCGCCCCGCGAGCCGCTACCTCGGCCTTGACGAACCGGGCGACACCAGGGGCGGCCACATCCCAGGAGCGGTGAACGTGTTCTGGCGTGACACCCTCGACGCCGACGGCCGCCTGCTTCCCGCGGACCGCCTGCGCGATCTCGTCGACACCGCGCAGCGCGAAGGCTCCGACACACTCGTCTGCTACTGCGGCAATGGCGCCGGCGCCTGCCATCTGCTCCTCGCGTTCGAGCACGCCGGGCTGCCGCCCGGACAGCTCTACGCCGGCTCATGGACCGAATACAGCGCCACTGACCTGCCCGTCGCTCGCTGAACCGGGGAGCCGGTCGCGACCACGCTGGGAAATGGGACACACCCAGTTAGATCGTGCGGTCGGCTAGGTCGTGCGGTCGTCGCCGGACTCCGGAGGGCGGGCGCGAAGGCGGGACAGCACAGCGGCGGCCGTCGGACTCAGGTCGACGGTGGTGACGTCTTTGAAAGGTATGAAGGACGCAGCCCGGCCCTCCGCGACGACGGTGCTGTCCGAGGATGTGAAACCGCACCGTCCGGCGTAGACGCGCACCTCCACCCGTGACCCACCGCCGGCGAGATCTGGGAGGATCAGCTGGCAGAAGAGTCGTAGCTCCCCGTCCGGGATCAACCGGGTCTCCTCGGCCAGTTCGCGCCGGGCAGCCTGTTCGGGATCCTCGCCGTCCTCGACATGTCCGCCGGGCAGACTCCACTGGCCGGGCTCGGCCCGGGCATCCCCGTCACGTAGCTGTAGCAGGACGGCCTCCGCGGGATCGACAAGGAGTACCGACGCGATCTTCACCGGCGGTCCGGCCGGTGCCGGCGCGTGCGGATCGCTCTCGCCGACGTCGTGCAGCTGGGCGAGCACCCGGTGCCGAAGGAGTTCGTACTGCCCACGACAACGTCGCGGCGAGCCAAACGGTTGGGCCACGACGGAACCCGCGGTGACGACCTCGTCGGGGCGGAACTGGTCCCGGGTGAGGTCGACCTCGGTACCGTCGGGCAGACGGTTCCAGTAGTGGCACCCGCGCCGCGTGCCGTGCTCGTAAACCTCGCCGAGGATCAGGTCCCCGCCGAGTAGGTCGTGGACGACCAGGGCGGTGACGCCGCACTGACCGCGCGCCGGGTTCTCCGGTCGCCAATCCATCAGATCCACGGGATCACAGGTATCCGGCCCCCAGGCGTTTCGCATGACGGCTCGCAGGCGCGACAAGGTCACCATCGCCAGATCGTGTACCGCGCCTCTGACATTTTCTGCCGTTCGCCAGCCGTGCAGGCACGGCTCCCGGACAGGTATGGCGCCCCGACCGGCTCCGTCCGATATCGACGGCATCCGGCCGGAATGGCTACGTCATCCGGCCGAGGAGCGGCTCGGCCGCAGCTCGCAGCCCGGGCGGTCGTCACGGCCGACGCGGCCGGACCGCCGCCCGGCGAGAGTGATCGTGTCACCTCACGAAAGGTTTCACGATGTCTCTCACGCAGTGGATCCTCAACGTCGGGCTCCTCGCCTGGGTACTGCTCCGCAACATCGGCGCACGTCCCGTCACCCGGTCGACGTTCGCCGTCCCGCTGCTGATCGTCGGCGTTGCCGCGGTCGCGTTCCTGCGCGGCGTGCCGACCGCCGGCGACGACGTCACCCTCGAACTCGCGGGTGTCGGCGCCGGTGTCGCGGCCGGCGCCCTGGCGACCGCGTTCACCCGCATGTCGCTCCGGCGTGGACGGCTGACCCTGCGCGCCGGGGCCGCCTTCGCAGCCGTCTGGGTCGCCGTCATCGGCGGCCGGGTCGCCTTCGCCGAATGGGCCACCCACTCCGGCGCCCGCGCCGTCGGCGAGTTCTCCATGCGCCACCACATCACCGGCGCTGATGCCTGGACGGCAGCGTGCGTCCTGATGGCGTTGGCCATGGTGCTCACACGGACCGCGCTGACCGCGGCCGTGGCCGGCCACGTACGCCGCCGACACTCCCTCGGCGGCCAGGCGACCGCCGTACCCCGAGAGGCGACCGCCGTCTTCGCTGGCCGGTCGTGACGACGGCCGCGTCCGACCGACCCCCGCTCGTCCCGCCCAGCCCGCCCAGCCCGCCGTCCCGCCCAGCCCGCCGCCCCCCGCCCAGCCTGAAAGGACGCACCCAGACATGCGCAGCCCCGATCCGCAGCCGACCCGTCACCCGCGGCGGTGGTGGATCCACGCGGTCCTGTCGTTGAGCCTGTTCGTCGTCACCCTCGACAACACCGTCCTCAATGTCGCCATCCCCAGTCTCGTCCACGACCTCGGCCTGTCCAGTGGACAGACCCAGTGGGTCGTGGACGCCTACTCCCTGGTCTTCGCCGGCCTGCTGCTGACCGCCGGTTCGCTGTCCGACCGGTACGGCCGCAAGAGGGGCCTGCTGGTGGGCCTGGTGCTGTTCGGCGCCGGGTCGGGGGCGGCGGCGCTCGCCGGCACGTCCGGTCAGCTCATCCTGCTGCGGGGCGTCATGGGTGTCGGCGGCGCCTTCCTGATGCCCGGCACGCTGTCGATCCTCGTGCAGATCTTCGACGCCGATGAACGCCCCAAAGCCATCGGGCTGTGGGGAGCGGTGTCCGCGCTCGGCGTCGCGGCCGGCCCGGTACTGGGCGGGCTGCTCGTGACGCACTTCTGGTGGGGCTCGGTCTTCCTCGTCAACGTGCCGGTGGTCGCCGTCGCCACGGTGGCGGCGATGGTACTCGTACCGGAGTCGCGCAACCCGCACGCCGCCCGCCCCGATGTACCGGGGGCACTGCTCGCCACGGTCGGCATGATCGCGCTCGTGTGGGGCGTGATCGGCGCACCCGAGCACGGCTGGACGAGCGGCCGGGTGCTGGCCGCGGGTGCCGTCGCGGTGGCCGCCCTGGTCGCGTTCGCGGCATGGGAGCGGCGGGCGCCGGCCCCGATGCTCAACCTGGCGCTGCTGCGCGACCGGCGCTTCGCCGGCGCCAGCACGGTTGGCGCGCTGCTGATGTTCGCCCTGGCCGGCTCGACGTTCATGCTCACCCAGTACATGCAGTTGGTGCTCGGCTACTCAGCACTTGCCGCCGGGCTACGGACCGTGCCGGTGGCGCTGGCCGTCGGCCTGACCGCGCCGGTGTCGGCGCAGGTGACCCGCAAGCTCGGTGACGGGCGCACGGTCGCGGCGGGCCTGTTCACGGTCGCGGCCGGGCTGTCGGTCATCGGCCTGCTCGCCGGGCACGAGTCCTGGTGGCCCGTCCTCGGCGGCGGCGTCCTGCTGGGAGCGGGCATCGGTACCGCCATGGCTCCCGCGAGCGGCGCCCTCATGGGCTCACTGCCGAGGGAGCACGCCGGGGTCGCGTCGGCGCTCAACGACACCGTGCAGGAGCTCGGCGCGGCGTTCGGCGTCGCCGTCCTCGGCTCGGTCCTCGCCGCCACGTACCGTTCACACCTGCCACGGGCCGTACCTGATGCGGCGCGCCGCTCGCTGGGGGAGGCCCTTGCCGTCGCGCCCGGTGGTCCGGGCGGCCCCGGCCTGGTCGTGGCGGCGCGCGCCGCCTTCGATGCCGCGATGCACCACAGTCTGCTGGTCGGCGCGTCGGTCGCGGTGCTCGGCGGGCTGGTCGGTTGGCGGTTCATCGGGTCGGGCCGCACCGCCGCGGGTCCGGTCGACGCGGCGTCCACCGACACCCGTGGCACCGACACCGCCGCCGGGACCGCTGCCGCCGGGACCGCTGCCGCCGGGACCGCTGCCATCGGGACCATCGAGATCGGTACCGCCGACAACGCCGACGCTGTGGCGGGGCTGCCGGTGGGGTAGCCCGTCGGTGGGAGAGTCCGCGCCGTGCGCCGGCGGTCGGCAGTCCGGGCCGTGCACGGCGCGGATCCCGGTCGCGGTCGGCGAGGATACGGAGATGGACCACCACCTCGACCTGCGCGACGAGCGGGTACGGCAGTTCTGGCGGGAACGCCACTTGTGCACGCTCACGACCCTGCGGGCGGACGGATCCCCGCACGTCGTGCCCGTCGGCGTGACCCTCGACGCCGAGACGGGCACGGCTCGGGTGATCACCTCGGTCAGCTCCCGGAAAGCGCGGAACGTCGCCGCGGCCGGGCCCGCCGGCGCGCCGGTCGCGGTGTGCCAGGTGGACGGGCGTCGCTGGGCGACGCTGGAGGGCCGCGCGTTTCTCAACGGGGATCCGGATGCGGTCGCGGATGCGGAGCGCCGCTACGCCGAGCGGTACCGTACGCCGCGTCCCAACCCCCGGCGGGTGGTCATCGAGATCGCGGTGACCCGGGTGCTCGGCAGCGTGTAGCCGGTAACCGTAAGTCCAACGTCCTCATGCGACGGTTGGTCGGCCACGGGTCGGGCAGTGGGCAATGAGCGCACGACATTCGGCGCCCGCACACTTCGTGCGCCTCGGCGTGCGACGGGTACCCGGCCGCCTTAGTCTGGCGCTGGCGTGGGCGGTTCCGGGTCTCACGCAGGTCCAGATCGGACGCTTCCGTCGGCATCTCGCACGCGTACGGATGACCGGCGGGCGTCCCGCATCCCGCTTCGCTCGTCGGTGTCGTCCTCGCACCGGCAGGTGGGCCCTCGCCGGCGGTGCGCCGGTCGCACCAGCCGAGCGGCCGGCGGGATGCGAACGACTCGGCTAGGAGAGAGCGCATGATTCGTGCCCGGAGTTGCTTCGGCGCGGCAGCGTTGCCGTTGCCCATGAGCCTGCTCACCGCCGCACCGCGCGCCGCCCGGGCCTCGCCGGCCAACGATCTGGATGGCGCCGACCTCGATCGCGCCGAGACCAACGGCGTCGACCTCTTCGGGGTCGTGACCGCGAAAGCTGCTGGACCGCGTCGCCCGGCCCGATGCCGGCATTCAGGAGACTCGGGCACCGGTCACCCGCCGGGCGCCATCGTGACCATCTCCTGCTCGGCCGACGGTTCGGCGACGACCGGTCGGCGGGGGACACCACCGCTGTGGGATCGCCGGTCCGACGGGCCGGTCGCGGGCGGGTGCTGAGGTTGTCGGCTCCGGGATTGACGGCTCAGCCGCGTACCAACGGCACGCGCCGCGGCCGGCGGGTGTTTCCCGTCGACCACGGCGCGCACCGGCCGGGTTCGAACATTCGGTGTGGAGGGTGTCGACAGATGGGGTCAGGGGGCGATGGCGTCCACGATCTGCTCGGCGAGGCCCTGCCACTTCGCGTACGCGTCGGGGAAGGCCGACCCCTGCACCTGCTGGGCGGCGACGGTGACGTCGAGTTGGTCCCAGCCGGGGACAGCGAGCAGGGCCTGGTAGAACAGTTGGGCGGATTGGTGCGCATCCATCCGCTGGTCGATGCTGCCCCAGTTGGGGCGCTGCTGGAACAGCCCGACGGAGTCGTAGTCGCTGCCCACGCCCTCGTTGGGGTGGTCGAGCGACGCCGGCACGTTGGAGTTGCCCAGGTTGCGCAGGTGGCTTTCCTGCAGGGCGGTGGCGATGGCCACCACGAACGCGCGTTTCGGCAGGTTCATCTCCTGGCCGGTGCGGACGATGGTGATGGCGTTGGCCATCTCGATCTGGATCAGCCCGCCGACCGGTGCGGGATCGGACCGCGGCGGTGCCGGGGCGTCGGCCGGCTTGGCGTCGGCAGCGCCCTTCGGCTGCGGCTTCGCCGCCGAGGAGGCCGGTTTCGGGGCGGTGCGGTTGTGACTACGGGAAGCGGCGTTTCCCTTGGCCTGCTGCTCCCGGGTCGTCCGGTCGGTTGCTTTGCGGTTCGTGGACGTCCCGGTGGTGGCTGTGCCGTCGGCCGCGTCCGCCACTGCGGGACCGGTGTCCGCCGCGATGTGGATGTCACTCGCCGGCGTCGCGCTCGCCGGATCGTGAGCCGCTGCCGCGAGCCCGACACCGCCGAGAGCCATGCTCAGCGCGAGGCCGCCCGCGAGCGGGCTGATCCGGTAGGTCATCGCGCGGTGGAAAGTGGGGGCCAATCGCGCGGCAAGAGGATCGATCTTCAATTTCGCGGTACGCCCGATCTCCGTTGCCTTATCGAAGAATGGGTCGAGCGTCGATTCTGTGGCCCGGGTGACGGCCGAGGTCGCATCCTTGACAAGCGGATTGATCTTCGACCTGGTGGTGGCCGCGATGCTGGCGACTCTGGCGCTGAGCTGGTTGATCTTCGACTCGCTGACCTGCGACATGTTCGTCGCAGTCTCGTTTACGAATAGTTGAATATCGTCATTCGTGATGTGACGTCCTCGGCGGTAACGGCGCAGATAGTGGGACACGCGGCCTTTCTGCTGATCATTTTCGGTGTTGCTTTGCTGATCATTTTGGGCGTTGCGTTGCACCCGGTGAGCTTAATTACGGAGGTGTGGTGTTTGGCGATCAGAAGTGCCTGATGCCACATAGTCAATTTCGAACAGTATCTAGATCGTTACGGTGCGCAACTATCGTTGACCGATATGTTGGGTTACGGCCATGTCAGTGGAGGTTAGGGCGGAACACGCGAACTAGGGGTAGATGTCCGGGCGCCGTGCGCATGCGAGCACCTCGCCGAACCAGCCTGCGGAGGCGCCGGGGCGGGGGAGGCGCTGTACGGGCCATGGAGATCGCCCACTAATGTCCACGTGCCTGGCCCGGTTGCCGGTCACCGCGTTGGTGACGTCGGGACAGGCCCGCTTAATCGTGCGCGTACGAGCCGGGGACCCAGGTGTCCGGGGTGAATCCGCGAGCCACCGGCCCGCGGTAGGGCGAGCTTCCCGCCCGAACCCGTCAGCTAACCCGGTAGGCGGTACGGAAGGAGATCACTCACGTGCGAGGCAACAGGTTCCAGATGCCACATCCTGGCTGGGCACCACGGCGGCGCGTGCGCCGCGGCCCGCGCCGGCTCACGTAACGCGGCGGCTCAGCCGGCGCCGCGGTAGGCCGACCGGCCGTTCGGTGGCGTGCCGCCGCGTGCCACGGGCGCCTCGGTGACCCACCGTCGGCGACCGGCGTATCCACCTCCCACTTCACCGCTCCCCGCGCGCCGCCGGCCGTGCGCCGGTTCACGCCGGCCGTGCGCCGGTTCACGCCGGCCGTGCGCCGGTTCACGCCGGCCGTGCGCCGGTTCACGCGGGCCGTGCGCCGGTTCACGCGGGCCGTCGGTGGCGGCTGCCCGAACCAACACCCGCCCTGGACGACCGCTGTTCCCGATCGAACACCCCTGAACGAACACCCCTGAACGAACGCCCCCTCCGAACAAACCGCCACCCGAATGAACAGCCGGGCCCGCCGCCGGCGCATGTGGAGACTCGAGTGAAGCACCGTCGTAACCGAAGCAGGTTCAGTCACGCACCGAAGTCCTGGCGCTTCCGGACTCCGGTGGTGTCCGCCGCTGTCCTGGCCGTCGCCACCGCGTCGGGCGTCGTGGTGACGCAGTGGCACGGCGGTGCCGCGCGAGCGGGCTCCTGGAGCTTCGCCCTGGCGGACGTCGGTGCCCCGGGCCGCCCGGGCGGGGGAGCGGGTCCGGTGCTGGCCGCACCGCACCGCAGCGGGTCCTCGCTGGGGTCGAGCGTCGCCGCCGCGCGGACGTCCACAGCGCCGGCCCCGGCGAGGTCGGTGGCCCCCGTCGCCGGCGCCGCGCGGAGCGCGCCCGCCGCGCCGCCCGCGCCCGCCGCGCCGCCCGCGCCCGCCGCGCCGCTCGAGGTCCCGGCCGCGCCGTCCGTCGCGCCGCCACTGCCCACCGCCTCCGTGCCACCCCCGCCGCCCGCGCCCGCGTCGTCGAAGGTGCTGACCTTCCAGTACCAGGCACAGATCAACGGCTGGTACTGCGGGCCGGCGGCGACCCGCATCGCCCTGACCGCGCGCGGGAAGTTCCCGACCCAGGACGCCGTCGCGGCCGTCCTGGGCACCACGACCAGCGGTACCGACTCGGCGGCGGACACGACCCGAGGGCTCAACGCCCTGTTGGGTGAGACCACGTACCAGACCCACCTGATCGCGGGCAACGCACCGACCCCGGCCGAGGCGGCGCAGTTCCAGACCGATGTCGTACGCGCCGTCGGCAACGGGTACGCCGTCGTCGCGAACATCGTCGGCACGGCCGTCGACGTGACCGGCGCGGCGCACAGCTACGGCAACGGCCATTTCCTGACCGTGGTCGGTTACCGCGACGACGGGCGGACCGTTGACGTCGCCGACCCGGCCAACCCCGGCGGCGACGGCACGTACTGGATGGCGACGGCCAACTTCGCCAGATGGATGGCCCATCGGGGCTACTCGGCCTGAGCGGCCGGCCGTGATCTGATAGGCGCATGCCGACCGATGGGGTAGGGAGCGCCGTCCGCGTGGAGCGGTCCGGACCGGTCACCACCGTGATCCTGGACCGCCCCCACGTACGCAACGCCGTCGATCGGGCGACCGCGTCGGCGCTCGCGGACGCGTTCCGCGCCTTCGACGCCGACGACCAGGCGCGGGTGGCGGTCCTGTGGGGCGCCGGGGGTACGTTCTGCGCCGGCGCCGACCTGCACGCGATCGCGGCGGGCGAGCCCAACCGGTTCGAGCCGACCGGTGACGGTCCGATGGGTCCGACCCGGATGCGGCTGACCAAGCCGGTGATCGCGGCGGTCAGCGGGTACGCGGTGGCCGGCGGCCTGGAGCTCGCGCTCTGGTGCGACCTCCGGGTGGTCGAGGAGGACGCGACGTTCGGGGTGTTCTGCCGGCGCTGGGGCGTGCCGCTGGTCGACGGCGGCACCGTACGGCTTCCGCGCGTCGTCGGCCTCGGCCGGGCGCTCGACCTCATCCTCACCGGCCGTCCCGTCGACGCCGCCGAGGCGCTGTCGATCGGCCTCGCCACCCGGGTGGTGCCGCCGGGTACCGCCCGCGCGGCGGCGGAGGAGCTGGCCGCGACCATCGCCGCGTTCCCACAGGTGTGCCTGCGCCACGACCGGGCCTCGGTGTACGACACGGAGGGGCTGGCCGTCGGGCCGGCCCTTGCGGTCGAGTATGAACACGGGCGCGCCGCGCTCGAGACCGAGGCCGGGCCGGGTGCCCGACGGTTCAGCCAGGGCAGCGGGCGGGGCGGGAGCTTCGCCTGACGTCCGTACGCCAGTCGCTTCGCTGGCGGCCGGTGCGAACGCCCCGGCCGCGCACGGCCGGTCGTGTCCATGATCACGTCCGGGTCCGCGTGACCTTCGCTGGCCGGGCGACATGTACCGGGTCCGCCGCGGGTAACTTGAGGTCGTAACGATCCTCGAGCCGGGAGCTGCCCGATGAGCATCGATGTCAGCACCACCGCCGAATGGCAGGCGCTGCAGACCCACGCTGAAAAGATCCGCGACACGCACCTGCGGGACCTGTTCGCCGCCGACCCGCACCGCGGCGAACGGCTCACCGGCCAGGTAGCCGACCTGTACGTGGACTACAGCAAGAACCGCGTCACCGACGAGACGCTGGCGTTGCTGACCGCCCTGGCGGACCGGGTCGGGCTGCGGGACCGGATCGCGGCCATGTTCGGCGGCGAGCACATCAACACGAGCGAGGACCGGGCCGTCCTGCACACCGCGCTGCGCCTGCCCCGCGACGCCCGGCTCGTGGTCGACGGTCAGGACGTGGTGGCCGACGTCCACGCCGTCCTCGACCGGATGGCCGCGTTCGCCGAGCGGGTGCGCTCCGGCGAGTGGCGCGGCCACACCGGCAAGCCGATCAGGACGGTCGTGAACATCGGCATCGGCGGCTCGGACCTGGGGCCGGTGATGGCCTACGAGGCGCTGAAGGCCTACCGCGACACCGACATCACCTGCCGGTTCGTCTCCAACATCGACCCGACCGACCTGTACGACAAGACCCACGACCTCGACCCCGAGACCACGCTGTTCATCGTGGCGTCCAAGACCTTCTCCACGCTCGAGACGCTCACCAACGCCAAGCAGGCACGGCAGTGGCTGCTGGCGAAGCTCGGCGCGGACGAATCCGCCGTGGCCAAGCACTTCGTGGCGGTCAGCACCAGCGAGCAGCGGGTCCGCGACTTCGGCATCGACCCGGCGAACATGTTCGGGTTCTGGGACTGGGTGGGCGGCCGGTACTCGTACGACTCGGCGGTCGGCCTGTCGCTCATGCTCGCGATCGGGCCGGAGCGCTTCCGGGAGATGCTCGCCGGCTTCCACGCCGTCGACGAGCACTTCCGGCGCGCCCCGATCGAGCGGAACGTGCCGGTACTGATGGGCCTGCTCAACGTCTGGTACAACAACTTCCTCGGCGCGCAGACCCACGCCGTGCTGCCGTACTCGCAGTACCTGCACCGGTTCCCGGCGTACCTGCAGCAGCTGACGATGGAGAGCCTCGGCAAGTCGGTGCGCGCCGACGGCACCCCGGTCACGTGCCAGACCGGCGAGATCTTCTGGGGCGAGCCCGGCACCAACGGCCAGCACGCGTTCTACCAGCTGCTGCACCAGGGTACGAAGCTGGTGCCGGCCGACTTCATCGCGTTCAGCGAACCCAACCACGACCTCGACGCCATGCATGACCTGTTCATGTCCAACTTCTTCGCGCAGACCGCCGCGCTGGCCTTCGGCCGTACCCGGGAAGAGATCGAGGCGGAGGGTACGCCGGCCGCCGTGGTGCCGCACAAGGTGATGCCGGGCAACCGCCCGACCACCTCCATCCTCGCGCCGAAGCTGACGCCGTCGACGCTGGGTCAGCTCGTCGCGCTCTACGAGCACATCACCTTTACCGAAGGGATGATCTGGGGGATCGACCCGTTCGACCAGTGGGGCGTCGAGCTGGGCAAGGTGATGGCCAACCGGTTGGCGCCGCTGCTCACCAGCGCCGAGGCGCCGAAGCTCGACCAGGACTCGTCGACCAACGCCCTGATAGCCCGCTACCGCGCCGAGCGCGGCCGGGCCTGACGCCGGTCGGCCCACCCGTACGCCCGCTACCGGGGCGTCGAGGTGGGCCGTTCCGCCGACGGTAGTGAACAGCTGCTGGGAACGGGCTGAAAAGACCGGGGCGTGCCACCGTCCACCGGTGGCACGCCCCTGCGATGAGATGGTTCAGAAGACCGGCACGCCCTCGCGTACCAGCCGCCAGTTGGCTTCGAAGAAGTCGGCCGGGTCGATGGCGCCCTTCGCCTGCGCCCAGTCGATGAGCAGCTGGCGGATCTCCTTCTGCTGGTTGTACACCTGGGTCTTCACGATGCCGGGGAACGCGCCGCCGCCGCTGCGACGGTAGTTGTTCACCGCGACGACGAACTGGTCGCCGTCGGCGACCGGCACGCCGCTGCGCTCCAGCTTCACGATCCGCTGGCCCACCGGCCTGCTGATGTCGATGTCATAATCCACACCGGACAGCACGTCGTAGTTGTAGTCCGGGATCGACGGATCGTTGATGGCGCCGGAGTCGACCGGCGCGCCCGGGGCGAGCTGGACGAAGTACTTCGCCGAGTACTCCAGGTACGCCTTGACCTCGGCGCCGCTGAGTACGACGGCCTCCAGGGTGTTGTCGTAGATGTAGAGCCCGGCCACGTCCCGGATCCGCACGTCACCGGCGGGGAAGACGGCGGTGCGGCTGAACGGCGCGGCGATCGACAGCACCGGGAGGCCGGCGTACTGCGTGCCGGCCAGGGCGGCGGTCACCGTGTCGGTCTGCACCTTGTTGATGAAGTCGAGGATCGGGGTGTCCTTGTAGCGCGACTCGGCCGCCGACAGCTCCACCTTCGACTGCGCGACGACCTGGTTGACGTACGCGACGGTCTTGGCGTGCTGCGCCCGGACCGCCGCCAGCACCGCCGGGTCCTCCACGACGGTGTTGGTGTTGAGCAGGGTGGCGTGCTTACTGGTGATCTGCCACCTGCCGCGCTCCCGGCTGAGCGTGAAGTCCATCCGGGTCAGCCGCTGGCCCCACTTCGAGGGCTCGGACATCACGACCTGTTCGCCGGTCGTGTCGTTGGTGACGAACCGCTCCGGGATCTCCAGGTGGGCGTGGCCGAACAGGATCGCGTCGATGCCGGGAACCTGCTTCGCGATGAGCGCCGCCGGGTTCTCGTTGGGCAGCTCCGGACCGTAGCTGGACACTCCGCTGTCACCGCCGTGCGCGGACACGATGACGATGTCGGCGCCGCGTTCCCGCATCACCGGCACCCACTTCGCGGCCGTCGCGACCATGTCCTCGAAGCGCAGCCTGCCCTCGACGTTGCCCTTGTCCCAGATGGCGACGCCGGGGTTGGTCAGGCCGAGGATGCCCACCCGCAGGGTCGGCGCATCGTCGCCGAGCTCGACCTTCTTGATGACGTACGGCAGGTATGCCGGCTTGCCGTCGCGGACGTTGACCGCGTTGGCGGCGAGGGCCGGGAAGCCGAGCTGCTTGATCCACAGGCCGAGCAGCGGCAGTCCGTAGTTGAACTCGTGGTTGCCGAGGGTCACCGCGTCGTACTCGATGACGTTCATCGCACGGGCCATCGGGTGCTTCTCGCCGGTGGAGGTGATCGGCTCCTGCTTGGCGTAGTACGTCGCCAGCGGGGTGCCCTGGATGGTGTCGCCGGCGTCGAGGACGAGGGTCGCCTTGCCGCGACGCTCGGCCCTGATCCGGTTGACCAGGGTGGCCACCTTCGCCAGGCCGACGTCGTTGTGCTGGCTGTCGTCGTACTCGGCGTCCTTGTAGTAGTCCCAGTTGCAGACGTTGCCGTGGGTGTCGGAGGTGCCGAGCACGGTCAGGTCGTACGTCCTGGGCTGGCGCTTTCCGGGCTCCTTCGCGTCGTCCGCGTGTGCCGGAGCGGTGGCCACCAGTGGTGCGGCGGCCGCCGCCGCGGCCGCGGCGAGGACCTGGCGCCGGGACGGTCCGGGGGGAGGTGTCATGAGGTGCCTTCCGTGTGGGAGCTGCGCCTCGTGGGCGCTGCCCGCACGATAACCGTCGATACCCTCCCGTGCTACGTACGGGCACCCGGCGCGTCGGGGCGCGATGTCGACGGTCCGGACCCGGCGGCACCCCGATCCGACCGGTCGTCAGTCCGAGGCGACGAACCGGGGACGCCGGCGCCGAACCGTCCGGATGGCGACGGCGCCGACGGCGAGCGCTGCCAGTCCGGCACCGGCGACGAGCGCGGAGGCGGAGCCGGTGACCGGCAGGCCACTACCGGCGCCCGCGGACGCCGGCGCCGCACCGGCCGGCGCCGGAGTGGCGCTGGCGGTGGTTCTGGCTGTGGTGCTGGCGGTGGCGGTGGCGGTGGCGGTGGGGCTCGGCGCTGGCTGCTGGGGCGCAGCGGACTCCCCGGCGCGGCTGAGCACGGCCATGGCGGTCTCGGTCGTGCCGTTGCCGACCGGCTCGTCGAACCTGCTGACCGCGTACCCCCGCTCGTCCGGGGTGAACCTCCACCCGGCCGGGGCGGTGAAGACGACCTCGTACCTGCTCGCCGGCACGTGGTGCAGCTCCAGCCGGCCGCTGCTGCCGGTCTTCCCGGTCGTGTAGACCTTGTGGCTGACGGCGTCGGTCACGGTGACCAGCACATTGGTCACCGGCGGGCCGTCCTCGGCGCGGCTGTCACCGCTCTCCACCGCCCGGAGCACCAGCGTTCCGTGGCCGCCCGGCACCGCGGCCCACGGGCGCCCGAAGTTGTCGCCCAGCCTGTCCCTGTTCTCGCCGGTGTCGGCGGCGAAGTAGAGGAGGTCGTTGATGTAGCCCCGGTCGTAGCCAGCGGAGCTCACCGAGCCGTGTGCGACGAGCGTCTTCGACGCGCCGGGAGCAAGGTTGAACGGTGCCGGGTCCGGCGGGCCACCGGCCCAGTCCACCCCACCGACGAAGCCGCCGTTGCGCAGCCGGACGCCGCCAGCGGTGGCGGAGCCCTTGTTCGTGACGACGACGGTCATCGTGACCTTGTCGCCGACGTGGTAGCTGCCGCGGTCGAACGTCGCCGTCACCGCGGTGTCCGCCGCGCCCGTGGGCGGCGCGGCGGCGGCGGGCAGGGCGGCGGGCAGGGTCAGGCCCACGCCGCACAGGACGGCTGCGCCGCCGCGCAGCACCGGATGGTCAGAGCGCACACGTGCCTCCCCGTGATCTCGTGTCGCGCCAGGCAGGCTAGGGCAGGACGGTGCGCCGTGCGACCCGGCATAACAGGCATTCGATCGATAGTCGTAGAAATAAGGTGGGTGGCTCGTGTGATCCTCGCCGTGGCGCGCTCGGACAGCGGGTGCGGTCGCTTCCTCGCGGCGTCGCCGTCGGTTGCGCTGCTGTGCGAACCTGACCACCATGACCGGGGTACGCGCATGACCGGGGTACGCATCCGACAGGCCACCGTGGACGACGCCGCCACGCTGGTGGAGATCCATCGGCGGGCGCGCGACACCTACTACCGGGGTATGGTGCCCGACGAGGTGCTCGACGATCCTGCCGACCATGCCGGGATGCGGGCCGCGTACGAGCGGGCGGTCGCCCGGCCGGACCGTACGGCGCTGTGCGCCGAGAGCGGCGGCGGGGTCGTCGGCTTCGCGGCCCTCGGACCACCCTTCGAGCCGGTCGAGGACGCCGACCCCGGATCGGTGGCACAGCTGTTCGGGCTGTACGTCGTGCCGGAGCGCTGGGACCGGCGGATCGGCAGCAGCTTGCACGACGAGAGCGTCCGCCGCTGGCGTCAGGCCGGGGTCGTCACCGCCCGTCTGGAGGTGTGGGAGCGCAACGAGCGGGCCCGCGCCTTCTATCTGCGGCGTGGTTGGCGGCCCGACGGCCACGAGCGGCCCGGGCCGGGTGGCTATCCGTACCTGCGGATGGTTCTCAGCCTGTCCTGAGCTCGACAGGAGTGACGAGTGGCGGCACGGCCACGAGGTCGCCCCGAGCGCCTGACCGCGGTTCCCTGCCCCGACCCGCTGCACGCAGCGTCGCGGGTCATCGCCAAGGGCACCAGGCGGACGGCGACCGGGGTCCAGCGGCGGTACTGCCGGCCAGCGGGCCGGGCCCCGCACACGCTCCTGCGCGGAGGGCGATCAGCTGCGCGGCGTGCACCACGGCGACACCGCGGGCGCTGAGCCCCGACCAACTCAGCAGTCGAACACTGACCAGCAGATGTCGTTTCGCAACCGCTGGTCGTCGAGGACGAGCTCGCGAATCGCCTCGGGGAGCTGATCGCGCTGCCATTGGCACTCGAGCCGCCCTGCGGCCTCGCCGTCGCCTTGCGGCGCCGCAGCACGTGCGGCCTTGATCGCATAGGCGGCGGCACCGAGCTCGTGCGCGGCGACATGGGCGACCACCCCGGCCTGGCCAGCCGCGTACGCGGCATACCGTGCTGCCCCACGCAGGTCTCGGGCCGCGCCCATTGCATGGCCGCCCGCAGCGCGGGCCTGCATCATCTTGACCTCGCCGCGCACCCAGGCACGGGCGTGCTCGATCGCCTTGCGCGGTCGTGAGTCCTCCGGTCGGGCCGCCTCGAAAAGGTAAAGGACGTGCTCTGCGCACGATGCCGCCCAAAGTGCGAGGAGGTGGTGATTCGAGTCGGTGAGCGTCCCGCCGCGGCGGATCGTCACGAAGCGAGGGTCTCGAACCTTTGGAAGGATCATGTCGAACCTCTATCTGCGATCGGGCCATACGGCCGGGGTGCGGTGCCCCGGTCATGGCTGCAGAAGGGTGGTATCCCAGTCCTGTCGCCTCCGCTGATAGTGGAGGCGGAAATGCAACCGGTTGGGCTGCCCGTGCCAGAACTCCACCGTCTGCGGAACCAGCAGCAAGCCGACATGCTCAGCGGGCCGCAGGATGGGTTCACTCGCGTCCGTGGCCTGAACGCGCGCCAGCAGAGCGGCGTAGTCGTGCAGCGGTTGGCCCTGATTCGAGGCAAGGGAAGCCACCTGGCCCACCGTTCCGCGTGACTCCCACAGACGGTCCGATTCGACCGGCTCCACCGGCTGCACGACTCCCGTAACGTTCACCTGACGGAACAGCGACGGCCAGTACAACGTCGCCGCCACCTTCGGGTTGCCTGCGATGTCGCGGCCCTTGCGAGTGCCCATGTTCATGAACATCACCAGTCCTCGCTCATCGCAGCCGGCGAGCGCAAGACACCGGGTCGTCGGCTGACCAGAATGGTCAACGGTCGCAAGGACGAGCGTCGAGGAGAGCGGGTCACCCGCGTCTTCGGCCCGCTCCTGCCACGCCGCGAGCAGGTCCAGCGGCGAGGGCGGTGGGTCGGTGAACTCCCCGGGAAGCTGAGGGCTCGGGCTGACTGCAGTCACGTCGCTGAGTATTTCTCATCCGGCGCGCTTCGCCACGAGCGTCGCGGTGCTGCCCTTCGCGACTCGCTCACAACGCCGACCGTGGCCCCCGACGCCCGGGCTCCGCGTCCTCGCCCGTCTGTCCCATTGCCGGCTGCTCATTCGCCTACCTGACCGCTGCGGGACAGTCCCGGTTCGGGCACCCTGGCCAACACCTCCTGCCGAGGTCAGCTTGTCCCGGGGTCACCGTTGTGTGTGGTGGTGCCGGCGGACGGCGAGTGGCACGAGGTCCAGCAGCAGCGCCGTGCGCTGTACGTGATCGTGTCGCGATCGGACTACGTACCGTGTACGCAACTAGGATTCTCTGGAGGTGATGTGACGTGCCGCCGGCCGAGCCGTTGATCTGGATGCGACCCGAGCGCGCTGGCCGGGGGCCCCGGCCAGCGCACAGCCGTGACGAGATCGCCGCCGCGGCTGTGCGGATCGCCGACGCGGACGGGCTCGACGCCGTGTCCATGCGCCGGGTCGCCGCCGAGATCGGCTCGAGCACCATGGCGCTGTACAACTACGTCAGCCACAAGGACGATCTGCTCGACCTGATGATCGACGCGGTCGCCGCGGAGTACCGGCTGCCGAACGGCCCGTTGGGTGCCTGGCGCCCGGTCCTCGTGGCGCTCGCCCGCCAGACCCGCGCGATCGCCCACCGGCACCCGTGGCTACCGCGCGCGATGGCGCAGCGCCCCGGCTTCACGCGCATGGGTCCGAACACCCTTCGCTACATCGAGTTCGTCCTGACCGTTGTCGAGGGCGTACTCGACGGCACGACCGCGATGGAGCTGATCGGGCTCCTCAACGGCCTCGTGTTTTCGTACGTGCAGTCGGAGTTGGCGCAGACGGAGGCGGTCCGCCAGGCGGGCGACAGCGCGGAGCAGTTCCAGGCGAGCCTGGCGGCGTACCTGGGCAGCGTGGTCGCCAGCGGGCGGTACCCCCGATTCACGCAGGTCGTGACGGAGGGGGGCACCGCACCGCCGGCGCCCGACGAGATCTTCGATCGGATCGTGAACCGGCTGCTGAACGGGTACAACCCAGCGCCCGGGACGTGACCGAGCGGATGGCAGGGTGCGATTCGCGTCCCGGCCCGGCCGGTCAACCCGTGAGGATCGCCGCGGTCGCGGGGTCCACCTGACGGAGCCCTCCGGCCGCGCTCAGCGTGCGGTGGCAGCCACCGGTCTCGACCACCACCCCCGAGTCCGCAAGGACGGCGAAGGGCGCCTCGGGCTGGTCGCAGCGGCCGGTGACGGGCGGGGCGGCGTTCAGACCGGCGACGAGTCTGGCCACGGCGGGGCCGGTGAGCGTGGTCGCGGTGGTGAGCCGGCCCGCGGCGAGGGTGCCCGAACCGGTGACCTCGACGGCCGAGGTCGGGTCCAAGGTGTACCGGCAGACCTGGAGCGTGGTGGGCGGGGTGCCGGGAAACAGCGGCGCGGTGCCGGCCGCGCCCCGGCCGACAGCGGCTTCGATGGCGATCACCGGCTTGTACTGGCCGGGGCAGCCCGATTCGAGCTCCGTCTGGCTGCGGGTCTGCCGGACTCTGGTCTCCGTGACGGTCCGCCACGGCAGCGCCTGGATCGCCTGCCGGGCTTTCTGCTGGGGCAGGCCGCACCTGTCCTGCGGGATGGCCGGGGTGGTCGTCCTGCCGTCGGCGTCGGTCAGGGTGATGACGATCGGGACCATCCCGACGGCCGAACAGATGCGCCGGGCGTCCCCGCGTTCGGAGGGGGCGCGCAGCGCGCGGACGAGAGCGTCGAACGGGCCGGTCGCCCGCTGCTCGTCATGCAGTTCCCACTCGCCGTCCCCGGCGACGGCTTTGACGACCACCACGCAACGGCTCGCCGACACGGGGACGAAGTCCGCGGGTAGTGGTACGGGGCTGGGCGGGGCGCTCGGAGCGGGCGACGTCGGGGTGGGGTCGGCGACGGAGCACGACAGGCCCGCAAAAGATGGGCCTGCAGAAGCGGCATCTGACCGGCCGCCGTCGGCACCACCCGGCTGCCGGCCGTGCGCACATCCGCCTGCCACGACGGCGAGCGCGGCGCAGACCGCCGCCGTGACCGCCGGCCGTCGGCCACGCCACCCGCTGCCGTCCGGCATCCTTGACCCGATCATCGGTACCTCCCGCTTCACCGACCGCGGTCTTCAGAGACCGCAGTGTTCAGCAACCGCAGTCTTCAGCGACCGCAGCGCTCAGATGCTCCGGACGGCTGCCCGGTTCCCCGCTTCCGGTTCCCCGCTTCCGGTTCCCCGCTTCCGGCGTGCCGGCGCGGCCGGGACTGCCGAGCCGGTGCGCCACCCGATCGCCGGAGCGGTCGGGACCGGCGTGCCGCCACATGTGTCACGGCGGCCGGTGGTGCCGTAGCGACCCGGTGCGTGTGTCGGGAAGCCACCCGACCGGGCGGGGATGTGGGCGTTCACCACGTGGCCCACACATTCACCGGCCCCTAGTGTCTTGCGTCACAGACATGGAGGGGTGCGTGGAAACCATCATCTCGACGCGCGGACTGCGCAAGGAGTTCCGGGGCTTCGCCGCGGTGCGGGACGTCGACCTCCAGGTCCGCGACGGCAGCGTGCACGCGCTCGTCGGGCCGAACGGCGCGGGGAAGACGACCCTGTTCAACCTCCTCAGCGGGTTCATCACGCCGTCGGCCGGCCGGGTGGAGATCAACGGTCGGGACGTCACCGGCCTCGCGCCCGAGCGGATCGCGCGGCTCGGCGTCGCCCGCTCGTTCCAGATCACCACGCTGTTCCCGGCGCTGTCGGCGCGGGAGCACGTCGAACTGGCGCTGCAGGCGCGTACCGGGCTGGGCTGGCGGTTCTGGCGCTCGGACCGGCAGCTGCGCCGCTTCAGCGACCGGGCGCTCGAACTGCTCACGGAGGTCGGCCTGGACGAGGTCGCCGAGGTACCGGCCGGGGCTCTGGCGTACGGCCGGAAGCGCGCGCTGGAGCTGGCCGTCGCCCTCGCGCTCGACCCGAGGGTGCTGCTACTGGACGAGCCGACGGCCGGCATGGGTGCCGAGGACGTCGACCGGACGGTCGGCCTGGTGCGCCGGGTGGCGCGCGGGCGGACCGTCGTCATGGTCGAGCACAACATGAGCGTCGTCGCGAGCCTCGCCGACCGGGTGACCGTCCTCCAACAGGGACAGATCCTCGTCGAGGGCCCGTACGAGGAGGTGCGCGCCGATCCGCGGGTCATCACCGCGTACCTGGGCGAGCCGGGCGGCGGCGAGCGCGAAAACCCTGAGCGCGAAAACCCTGAGCGCAACGTGGGAGAGTCCGGTGCTGCAGATTCGTGAGCTGTCCGCCTGGTACGGCGAGGCCCAGGTGCTTCGCGAGGTGACCCTCGACGTGCCCGCCGGCGAGGTCGTCACACTGGTCGGCCGCAACGGCGCCGGCAAGACCACGCTCCTGCGGTGCGTGATGGGGCTGCACCGCCACCAGCGCGGGTACGTCGGTTACCTGGGAGGCGATCTCGGCGGGACGCCGGCGCACCGCCGCGCCGCGGCCGGGATCGGCTGGGTCCCCGACGACCGCGGCATCTACGCGAGCCTCACGGTCGAGGAGAACCTCACCATGCCGCGGGCCGGTGGGGAGAACGCCTGGCCACTGTCCCGGGTGTATGAGGCGTTCCCGGTGCTCAAAGAGCGCCGGAGGTTCCCCGGCACCAGGCTGTCCGGCGGCGAGCAGCAGATGCTGGCACTCGCCCGGGTGCTGCGTACCGGCGCCCGCCTGCTGCTGTGCGACGAACCCACCGAAGGCCTGTCGCCGCTGCTGGTGGGGCAGATCGGCAGCATCCTGCGCGCCGTCAAGGAGCACGGCGTGACCGTCCTGCTGATCGAACAGAACCTTCATTTCGCCACGACCGTGGCGGACCGGCACTACCTGATCGCCGAAGGGCGCGTGGTGGACAGCCTCGACAACTCCGAGGTCAAGCGCCGGGAACACGAACTTCTCGCCTACCTCGGGATGTAAAGGGAGACAGGGAATGCGCAGAACCCACATCGCGGCCCTGGCCGTGCCGTTAACCGTGTCGTTGGCGCTCACCGCCTGCGGCGGTGGTCCGACGAGCGCCGGCGGCAAGCTGTCCGGCAACAAGATCGTCCTGGCCGTGCTCAACGACCAGTCGGGTGTGTACGCCGACGTGTCCGGCAAGAACTCCGTCGAGGCGGTCAAGATGGCCGTCGAGGACTTCAAGGCCAAGTACGGCGCCAAGGCCGTGACCAAGGACATCGAGGTCGTCTCCGCCGACCACCAGAACAAGCCGGACGTGGCCAACTCCAAGGCGCAGGAACTGTACGACCGCCAGGGCGCCGACGCCATCTTCGACGTACCCACCTCGTCCGCGGCGCTCGCGGTCGCCACGGTGGCCGCGCAGAAGAAGAAGCTCTACTTCAACATCACCGGCGCCACGACGGACCTCACGGGCAAGTCCTGTAACAAGTACACGTACCACTACGCGTACGACAGCTACATGCTCGCCCACGGCACCGGTACCACCGTCACGGAGCAGGGTGGCAAGAACTGGTACATCGTCTACCCGGACTACGCGTTCGGCCAGGACATGCAGAAGCAGTTCGGCACGGCGATCACGGCCGCCGGCGGGTCGGTCGCCGCCAAGGATCCGACGCCGTTCCCGAACGACAACTTCTCGACGTTCCTGCTCAAGGCGCCCAACCTCAACCCGAAGCCGGACGTGCTCGGTGCCATGCAGGCCGGCGGCGACCTGATCAACCTGGTCAAGCAGTACAACGAGTTCAAGCTGCGGGACAAGGGCATCAAGCTGTCGGTCGGCCTGATGTTCATCACCGACATCCACTCGCTCGGCCCGGACGCCTTCGCCGGTACGGACTTCACCGACGCCTGGTACTGGAACATGGACCAGCGCGCCCGCGCCTGGGCCGACAAGTTCTACCAGCGCACCCATGTCCGTCCGTCGTTCGCCAACGCGGCCAACTACTCGGCGGCGATGCAGTACCTGGAGGCGGTGCAGCGGGCCGGCACGGACGCCTCGGACGCGGTGACCAAGCAGCTTGACGGGCACTCCTTCGACGACGTGTTCGCCCGCAACGCGAAGATCCGCGGCGAGGACCACCGGGTCATCCACGACGTGTACCTGGCCGAGGTGAAGCCGAGCAGCGAGGTCAAGGAGGACTGGGACTACGAGAAGATCCTGAAGACGATCCCGGCCGACCAGGCGTTCCGGCCGGTGGCCGACAGCGCCGCGGCCGGCTGCCACCTGGGATAAGGCACACCGTGGCCAACTTCGTACAGCAGTGTTTCAACGGCCTCGTCAGCGGCGCGTTCCTCGCGCTGCTGGCGCTCGGCCTGTCGGTCATCTTCGGCATGCTGGGCGTGGTCAACTTCGCGCACGGTGCGTTCTACATGCTCGGCGCGTTCGGCGCGTACGTGCTCCTGACCAACGCGGGCGTGAACTTCTGGCTCGCCCTGGCCGCCGTGCCCGTCGCGCTCGCCGTGTTCGGCTGCCTCCTGGAGCGGGCGTTCATCCACCGGTTGGCCGCGCTCGACCCGCTCTACAACTTCCTGCTCACCTTCGGGATCGCGCTGGTGCTGCAGGATCTGGTCAAGCGCGAGTACGGCGTGACGTCGCGGCCGTACCCGCCGCCGGCCGAGCTCAACCACCCCATCGACCTCGGGCTGTTCAACTACCCCGGTTACCAGGTCTTCGTGCTGGCAGCCTCGGCGGCCGCGTGCGCGGCCGTCTGGTACCTGCTGACCCGTACCCGGGTGGGCGTGGTGGTGCGGGCGGCGACCGAGCGGCCCGAGCTGACCAGGGCGCTGGGCATCAACGTCGGCGCCTGGGTGACGCCGGTCTTCGGCTTCGGCGCGGGCCTGGCCGGGCTCGCCGGGGTCCTGGCGGCGCCGATGCGGGCCGTCAACCCGCTGATGGGCGCTGACCTGATCATCACGGTCTTCGCGGTCGTCGTCATCGGCGGCCTCGGCTCCATCGTGGGCTCGGTGGTCGCCGGCTTCGGCATCGGCGTCGCGACCGCGCTGTGCAACCTGTACGTGCCGGCGCTGTCCCAGACGCTCGTGTTCGTGTTCATGGCCGCGGTCCTGCTGTGGCGGCCGGCGGGCCTGTTCGGTCGAGAGGAGGCGAGGGTATGAGGGGGCACGGTATGAAGCGGTGGGGAATCCTCCTCGGCCTCGTCGTCGCGTTGGCCCTGCCCTGGCTGGTGTACCCGCCGATCGCCCTCGACATCGCGGTGTGGGCGCTGCTGGCCATCTCGGTCGACCTCCTGCTCGGCTTCACCGGCCTGCTGTCGTTCGGGCACGCCGCGTTCTGGGGTACCGCCGCGTACGCCACCGGCCTCGTCGCGCTGCACACCGGCGCGCCGTTCCCGGTCGCGGTGATCGCCGGCGCCGTGACCGCGGGCCTGCTGGCCGCGCCGATCGGGTACCTGTCGGTGAAGCGGACCGGCATCTACTTCGCGATGGTGACGCTGGCCTTCGCGCAGATGGTGTACTTCATCGCCAACCAGTGGCGCTCGCTGACCGGCGGCGAGAACGGGCTGCAGGGCATCCCCCGGGACCTGTTCGGCGTCGATCTGTCGGACCCGTTCTACTTCTACTACGCCGCGCTGCCGCTCGTGCTGCTCGGCGTCTTCGCGGCGTGGCGGATCGTGCGGTCGCCGTTCGGTCGGGTCCTGGTGGCGATCCGTGACAACCCGGCCCGCGCCCGCGCGCTCGGCTACCCGGTCGAGCGGTACAAGCTGCTGGTGTTCGTCCTGTCGGCGACGCTCGCCGGGCTCGCCGGCGGCCTGCACGCGGTCGGCCACGGGTTCGCCTCGATGGACGACGTGCACTGGACCACGTCGGGCCAGGCGGTGCTCATGGTCGTGCTCGGCGGCATCGGGACGCTGTGGGGCAGCGTGATCGGCGCCGCGCTCGTGGTGCAGTTGGAGGATGTGCTCGCCACGGCGGGCTTCGACGGCACCGGCATCGTGACCGGAGCCGTCTTCGTACTGGTCGTGCTGTTGTTCCGGCGCGGCATCTGGGGCACGGCGGCGATGTGGCTGCCCCGGGCGCGGCGGCTGCCCGCGCTGTCCCGGCTGGCGCGGCGGGGCCCCGGCGCAACACCATCGGCGCCCGCACCCGAGGCGCTCGTCAAAAAGGGGGCTTGATGGCCGTACAGGTGGATCTCACCGGACGTACCGCGCTGGTGACCGGGGCGGGGAGCGGCATCGGCCGCGCCTGCGCCGTGCGGCTGGCGGGGGCGGGGGCGACGGTGGTGGCGCTCGACCGCGACGAGACGGGGCTGAAGGAGGTTGCCCGCGAGGCCGACGTCCGGGCGGTCGTGGCCGACCTGAGCGACCTCGACGCGGTCGACGCGCTGGACCTCGGTGCCGGCACCGTCGACATTCTGGTCAACAACGCCGGCTTCCAGCACGTCGCGCCGATCGAGGAGTTCCCGCCGGAGGTCTTCACGGCGATGCTGCGGGTGATGCTGGAGGCGCCGTTCCGGCTGGCCCGCCGCTGCCTGCCCGGCATGTACGCGAACGGGTGGGGCCGCGTCGTGAACATCTCGTCGGTGCACGGGGTGCGGGCCTCGGCGTTCAAGTCCGCGTACGTGACGGCCAAGCACGGGCTCGAGGGCTTTTCCAAGGTCATCGCGTTGGAGGGCGCCGCCCACGGCGTCACGTCCCACTGCATCAACCCGGCGTACGTGCGTACGCCGCTGGTGGAGCGCCAGATCGAGGCGCAGGCCGCGACCAACGGCATCGCACCGGACGAGGTCGTCGAGAAGGTGATGCTCGCGCCGGCGGCGATCAAGCGGCTGGTCGAGCCGGCCGAGGTGGCCGACCTGGTTGTCTACCTGTGCTCGCCGGAGGCATCCTTCATGACCGGAGAGTCGATCATGATGGATGGCGGCTGGACCGCCCACTGAGCTCCGGGAGCTGCGCGTGGAGACGACGAGCGCGGACGGGATGCGCGTGGAGACGACGAGCGCGGACGGGATGCGCGTGGAGACGACGAGCGCGGACGGGATGGTCGTGGACGGGATGCGCGTGGACGAGACGGGGGCGGCGGCGTGGGCGACCGCGTACCTGGACCTGCTCGCCCGGGAGGCGCCGGCGGTCGAGTTCGACCGGCCCGCCCTGGAGGCCCGCACGGCGGGGGCACCGCCACGGATCCTCGACGAGCTGGAACGCGCCCGCAGCGTCGCGCTCGGCGTACGCGCCCTGCTCGAACGCCGCCGGCGCCGGGAGGCCGAACTGTCGGCGCTGGTGGACACGATCTCCGACCTGGCGATGCTGCACGACCTCGACGCGGTACTGGAGGCGATCGTGCGCCGGGCGCGCAAGCTGCTCGGCACGGACGTCGCGTACATGACGCTGCGCGACGAGGAGCGCGGCGACACGTACATGCGGGTCACCGACGGCTCGGTCTCGGCGCGCTTCCAGCAGGTACGGCTGCCGATGGGTGCCGGTCTGGGCGGCCTGGTCGCGCAGACGGCGACGCCGTACGTGACCTCCAGCTACCCGAACGACGCCCGGTTCCACCACACCACGGAGATCGACGCCGCGGTCGGCGAGGAGGGGCTCGTCGCGATCCTCGGCGTGCCGCTGCGCCTGGGCAGCCGCATCGTCGGCGTGCTGTTCGCGGCCAACCGCACCGCCCGGCCGTTCTCCCGCGAGGAGGTCACACTGCTCGGCTCGCTCGCCGCGCACGCCGCCGTCGCCATCGACAACGCCCGGCTGCTGGCCGAGACCAGAGCCGCCCTCGCAGAGCTGAGCGCCGCGAACCGGTTCATCAGCGAGCACAGCGCGTCGGTGGAGCGCGCCGCCGAAGCGCACGACCGGATGGCCAGCCTCGTGCTGCGCGGCGGCGACCTGTCCGACCTCGCCGCGAGCATCGCCGAACTGCTCACCGGCGCGGTGTGCGTACTCGACGGCGACGGCCGGTGCCTCGCCAACGTCGGCGAGGTGGGCCCGCTCGACGTGCTGGCCGACGCGGCCGCGGCGGCCCGCGCGCTCGGCCGTACCGTCCAACGTGGAGACCTGTGGGCGACGGTCGGCGGCGCGGGCGGCGAGGCGCTGTGTTCACTCGTCCTGCGCCCCTCCGGGGAGCTGGCAGAGGGCGACCTGCGCATCCTGGAGCGCGCGGCGGTGGTCACCGCGCTGCTGCTGCTGTCGCGGCGCAGCCTGGCCGAGGCAGAGAGCCGCGTGCGCGGCGAGCTGCTCGACGACCTCGTGTCCCGGCCCATCGAAGACCTGGAGACGGTACGCGAGCGGGCCCGCCGCTTCGGCGTCGACCTCGACGAGGTCCACGCCGTCGCGGTCCTGCGCGGCCCCGCCGAACTGCGGCAGCGCATCACGGCCTGGGCCGCCGGGCAGGCGGCCCACCGCGGCGGACTGGCCGCCTACCGCGACGGCGTCGGCGTCCTGCTCGTTCCGGGCGGCGACCCCGGTGAGCTGGCCCGGCACCTGGCCAGAGAGGTACGGGGCGCGGTCGGCGTGCCGGTGACGATCGGCGCGGCCGGGCCGGTACGCGGCCCGGCGGAGGTGGCCGACGCCTACCGGGAGGCGGGGCGGTGCGCCGCCGCCCTCGTGGCGCTGGGCCGGGTCGGCGACGGCGCGGCAGCTGCCGACCTGGGCTTCGTGGGGCTGCTGCTCGGCTCCGGCGACCGCGACATCGACGGGTACGTCCGCACCACCCTCGGGCCGGTGCTCGACTACGACGCCCGGCACGGCACGGCACTGCGCCAGACCTTGGAGGCGTACTTCGGTGTCGGCGCGAGCCCCGCACGGGCCGCCGAGATCCTGCACGTACACGTCAACACGGTCACCCAGCGGCTGGGCCGGCTGGGCAACCTGCTCGGCGCGGACTGGCAGCGGCCGGAGCGGGCGCTCGACCTGCAGTTGGCGCTGCGGCTGTACCGGCTGCACACGGATTGAGGCCGCTTGCCACTTGGCGGGCGCCCACATGTACCTGGGCGCAAGTGTGGCGGGCGCGTACGTATCGAGGATCACGGCGTCTTTCTAACCTGGCCGAAACACTGTGCCCGGAGGCCATAGCGGCCACCACGGCCAGAGGTCCTTTGAAGCCGGGTCTTTTCAAGCCGTAAGGGGATGAGGCGTCGATGCGTCAGGCACGTCTCGCTGTCGGACTGGCCGTGACGGCCGTCCTGGTCACCACCGCGACCGCGTGCGGCAGTCCGCAGCAGGCGGCCGGCGGGGGCGACGGCGCCACCGGTGCGCCGATCAAGGTTGGGCTCGTCTACTCCAAGTCGGGTGCGCTCGCCTCGTATGGCAAGGAGTACCTGGAGGGGTTCAAGGCGGGGCTCGACTACGCCACGAAGGGCACGAACAAGGTCGGCAAGCGGCCGGTCGAGGTCACCGAGGTCGACGACGCCGGGGACCCGTCGAAGGCGGTGGCCGGCGCGAAGGACCTCATCGGCAAGGGGTACAAGATTATCGGCGGCTCGACCGCGTCCGGCGTGGCCGTCCAGCTGGCGTCGCTGGCCGAGCAGAACAAGGTGCTCAACGTGTCGGGGCCGGCGGCGAGCGACGCCGTCACCGGCGCGGGCCACTACACGTTCCGCTCGGGACGCCAGACCTGGCAGGACATCCGCACCGCGGCCGCGTTCCTGGGTGACGTCAAGGGCAAGAAGATCACCGTCTTCGCGCAGGACAGCGCGTTCGGCCAGGCCAACGTCGCCGCCGTCAAGGCCGTCCTGGGCGGTGCCGGCGCGACCGTCGACCAGATCGCCGTGCCGGCCAGCGCCACCGACTTCACGCCGTTCGCGACGAAGGCGCGTGACGCCAAGCCGGACCTGCTCTTCGTCGCGTGGGCCGGCACCACCGCGCAGGCGATGTGGAACGCGCTCGGCCAGCAGGGGATCTTCGACATCACGACCGTCGTGACCGGGCTGGACATCTCGGCCACCTGGGCGACGTACGGGCCGATCGCCGGGAAGATCAGCTTCCTGGCGCACTACTTCGCCGGGGCCGGCGGCACCGAGGTGGAGAAGGCCATGACCCAGCGGGTCACCAAGGCCGGTGGCGCCGTCGACCTGTTCACCGTGGACGGCTTCACCGCCGCGCAGATGATCGTGCACGCCGCTGCTGCGGGTGACGACCCCGACGCCATGGTGAAGGCCCTCGAAGGGTGGAGCTTCGACGGCGTCAAGGGGAAGCTGACCGTCCGCGCCGAAGACCACGCGCTGCTCCAGCCGATGTTCTCCGCGCGCCTGATCGGCGGCGGCACGCCCAAGGCGGAGCTCGTGAAGAAGCTCGACCCGGACACGGTCGCACCGCCGGTCGCCGCCAAGAAATGAGCGGCCAAGAAATGAGCGGCGAAGATGTGATGGGTACCGTTCTCGCGGTCGACGACCTGAGCTGGCACGCCGGCGGCGCGCGGATCGTGTCCGACGTCAGCTTCTCCGTGGCCGAGCGTGAGTTCGTCGCCGTGATCGGGCCCAACGGCGCCGGCAAGACGACGCTGTTCAACCTGATCTCGGGCGTGCTGCGGGCCAGCGGCGGCAGTGTCCGCCTCGACGGCGCCGACATCACCCGCGAAGCGCCGCAGCGGCGGGCCCGCCGGGGCCTGGGGCGTACCTTCCAGACCTCCAGCGTCTTCGCCTCGCTCACCGTACGGGAGAACGTGCGGCTCGCCGCCGCGGCCAGGCGTGGCTCGTGCCTGCGGCTGTGGCGGCGCGCCGACTCCGACGCCGGCGCGCTCGCCACCGCGGACGAGGCGCTCGAACGGGTCGGGCTCGCCGACCGGGCGCCCGAGGTCGCGGGTTCGCTGTCGCACGGCGACAAGCGCAAGCTCGAACTGGCCATCCTGCTCGCCACCGACCCCCGGGTGATCCTGCTCGACGAGCCGATGGCGGGGCTGGGCGCCGCGGACGTACCCGCGCTGACGGAGGTCATCAGATCGCTGGACCGGACGGTCCTCATGGTCGAGCACCACATGAACGTGCTGCTCGACCTCGCCGACCGGGTCGCGGTCATGCACCACGGCGCGCTGCTGGCCATCGACGCCCCGGAACGCATCATGGCCGACCCGACCGTACGGGACGCCTATCTGGGAGAACCGTTGTGACCGACCTGCTCCGGGTCGAGGACCTGCACGTACGGATCGGGTCCTCGCACATCCTCCAGGGCGTGAGCTTCGCCGTGCCGGGCTCGGGCGTCACCGCGCTGCTCGGCCGCAACGGGGCGGGCAAGACCACGACGCTACGGGCGATCCTCGGGCTCGTGCCGCGTACCGGTACCGTCGTCTTCGACGGCGCCGAACTCACCCGCCGGCGGCCGTACGAGACAGTCCAGCTCGGGCTCGGGTACGCGCCCGAGGACCGGGGTGTCTTCGCCGGGCTGACCGTGGCCGAGAACCTGCGGCTGGCCGAGCGCGACCGCGAGCCCCGCTACGACCTGGTGTACGAGCTGTTCCCGGAGCTTCGCACCCGCGCGAAGCAGCCGGCCGGCACGCTGTCCGGCGGCCAGCAGCAGATGGTCGCCATCGGACGGACGCTGCTCAACGACAACCGGATGCTGCTGGTCGACGAGCCGACCAAGGGGCTCGCCCCGAAGATCGTCACCGAGGTCGCCGACGTGCTGGAGCGCGCCGCCGCGACCGTACCGATCCTGCTGGTCGAGCAGAACCTGGCGCTCGTGCGGCGGCTGACCGACCGGGCCGTCCTGATCGCCGAGGGCCGGGTGGCGCACACCGGCGCGCTGTCGGACGACCCGGACCGCCTGCAGACACTGTTGGGGGTGGGTCGCGCGTGAGCACCCTGGTCCTGTTGACGATGACCGGGCTCGGGCTCGGCGCGCTGTACTTCCTCATCGCCTCCGGGCTGTCGTTGATCTTCGGGCTGGCCGACGTGCTCAACTTCGCCCACGGCCTGTTCCTGGGTGTCGGCGCGTACGCCACCTGGTGGGCCGGCCGGCACCTGCCGTTCCCGCTCGCGGTGGCCGTCGGCGTGCTCGTCGGCGTCGTCTTCGCGGTCGCGGTCGAACTGGTGCTGATCCGGCCGCTGTACGCCCGCCCGATCCAGCAGGTGCTGGTGACTGTCGGGCTGTCCGCGGCCGGGGTGGCGCTGCTGCAGGCGGCGTGGGGCGCCGACCCGCGCCCGTTCGCCAAGCCGGGCTGGGCGGCCGCGACGACGCGGGTGCTCGGCGCGGTCGTACCCAACGACCGGTTCGTACTGATCGGCGCCGCGATCGCGGTCTTCGCGGGGCTGCTGCTGTTCCTGCGCCGCACCCGCTACGGCCTCATCGTGCGGGCCGGAGTCGAGGACCGGGCGATGGTCACGGCGCTCGGCATCGACGTACGCAAGGCGTTCACGCTGGTCTTCGCGATCGGCGGGGCGGCGGCAGCAGCCGCCGGGGCGCTCGCCGGCATGTACTTCGGCAGCATCACGCCGGGGCTCGGCGGTTCGCTGCTCATCTTCGCCTTCATAGTCGTCGTGATCGGCGGTATGGGATCGGTCACCGGCTGCGCGCTGGCCGCGGTGCTGGTCGGCCTCGTGCAGCAGTTCGCCAACTACTACGCCGCCGCGGGGGTGGGTGAGGCCTCGGTAGTGCTGCTGCTCGCCGTGGTCCTGCTCGTACGCCCCGGCGGGCTGACCGGGAGGACAGCGTGAGCGCTCCGAGTACGGTGGCGGGGGCGCAGGTCCCGGCACCGCCCAGGTTCCGCGTCCGGCGGTGGTGGCCAGTGGTCGCCCTCGTGCTGCTGGCTGTCGTGCCGTACACCACCCTCCCGGTGCCCGGCGTCCTGCCCGGTGGGCTCAACAGCCCTGGCTCGCTGCAGTTGCTCGCACTGTGCCTGCTGTTCGCCGGCTTCGCGGTCACCTACGACCTGCTGTTCGGACACACCGGACTGCTGTCGTTCGGCCATGCGCTGTACGTGGCCGCCGGCAGCTACACCGCGAACGTCGCCGTGACGAAGCTGCACTGGGGCTGGGGGCCGGCGCTCGCCGCCGCCGCCGGTGTAGGGCTGCTGTTACCGGCGGTGCTCGGCGCGGTGGCGCTGCGCGTCAACGGCATCGCGTTCGCGATGGTCACGCTCGCCTTCGCGCAGGTCGGCTCGATCCTGGTGATGAGCGCCCACCTCACCGGCGGCGAGGAGGGGCTGTCGCTCGCGAACGTACCGGCGCTGTTCGCCGGGGTCGCCAACACCGTCAACCTGTACTGGCTGGCGCTGGCGTACCTGGCCGTCGTGGTGGTCTTGGTGCGCTGGGCGGTCGAGTCGGAGCCGGGGCGGGTGTGGCGGGCCATCGGCGACAACGAGCGGCGGGTGACAGTCCTCGGCCTGTCGCCGTACCGGTTCCGGCTGCTGGCGTACGTGCTGTCGGCGTTCCTGGCCACGGCCGGGGGAGTCGTGCACCTGCTCCTGCTCGGCGGGTCGACGCCGCAGATCACGACGTCGGCGTTCACCGTCGGGCTGCTGGTGATGACCGTGCTCGGCGGCGCCGGCACCCGGTGGGGCGCGCTACTCGGCGGGGTCCTCTACACCTACCTCGACCAGCGGCTGTCCGCGCTGGCCGGCTCGGGCACGGTGGCGGGACTCCCCGCGCCGCTGCGCCTCCCGCTGTCCCAGCCGGAGTTCATCCTCGGCGCGCTGTTCGTCGTGGTGGTCTACTTTCTGCCCGGCGGTATCGCCGGCCTGAGCCGATATCGGAGGCGCGCATGAATTCAACCCGCATCGGTGACCTGCTCGTGCACGTCTGGCCGGCCGAGGCGGCCGACGCCCCGGTCGTGGTCGCCGCGCACGGCATCACGGCCAACGGACTGTCGTGGGCCCAGGTGGCCCGGGGGCTCGACAGGCGCGTCACGCTGGTCGCGCCCGACCTGCGCGGGCGCGCCGGCAGCCGGGACGCGCCGGGCCCGTACGGCATCGGCCGGCACGCCGACGACCTGATCGCGCTCCTGGACCGGCTCGACACCGACCGGGCCGTGCTCACCGGCCACTCGATGGGCGCCTTCGTCGCCGCGGTCGCGGCCAGCCGCCACCCCGAGCGGGTCGACGGCGTCGTCCTCGTCGACGGCGGGGTCGCCTTCCCGGCCCCGGCCGGCACCGACCTCGACGCCGTCCTCGCGGCCGTGCTCGGGCCAGCCATGGCGCGGCTGTCCATGACCTTCCCCGACCGGGAGGCGTACCGGCAGTTCTGGCAGGCGCATCCGGCGTTCGCGGGCGCCTGGTCGCCCGCGGTCGAGGCGTACGTGGAGCACGACCTGATCGGTGACGGCCCGTTCCGGTCGTCGTGCGTGGCCGAGGCGGTCCGTACCGACGGCGGTGAGGTCATCGTCGACGACGAGACCCTGACGGCCGTGCACACGCTGCGGGTGCCGGCGGTGCTGCTGTACGCCGAACGCGGGCTGATGAACGAGCCGCAGGCCCTGTACGACCCGCAGCGACTGGCCGGCTTGGAGATTCCGGCGGTCCTGGTCCCGGACACCAACCACTACTCGATCGTGATCGGGGCGGAGGGGGCCGCTACCGTGGCCGACCACATCCTGCGTGCCGCCGCGGTCCCGTTGTGACCGCTGAAACGATCGTCGGGTCATAGACCC